>CAVXGQ010000001.1:0-26596 GCA_963761425.1 uncultured Acidimicrobiaceae bacterium
AGGTTCGCGCACGGCCTGCGGGCTTTCCAACCGGATCGCATCGCCTAGAGGCGACAGTCTATCTACTCCCCCTTCAAACACCCGGGAGAATTCGACCTCACTCGAGCCGATCCGGTTCGCTTGGATCCCGAAGAGCCGACGCCGCCTCATCGGATGGGCGCGTCTGAACAAAAGCGCCTGGTCGTCACCTCCGTCCTGTTGCCTTACGTGGGGGACGGAGCACCTCTCGGCTCGTCTCACCGGGCGACCGCGCCGCGAGCGCGACGAACTCAGTCGAAGAACGCCTGCGCGACGGCGTACCACTCTGGTGGTACCGTCTTCAGCTCCGCCGTCGCCTCGTCCAGCGATACGACGACGATGTCATCGCCGCGCAGCGCCACCATCTGACCGAAGACGCCGTTGTGCGCGAGCTCTGCCGCTTTCAGGCCGAAACGCGTCGCGAGGACGCGGTCGCGCGGCGTGGGGGTACCTCCACGCTGGACGTAGCCGAGCACGACCACTCGCGCCTCGAACCCCGTGCGCCGCTCGATCTCCCGCCCCAGCTCCTCACCCACACCGCCGAGGAGGACATGGCCGAAGTGGTCGGTCGTGGGCGCATCGTGGCCCACCAGCTGGCTCTCACCGCTCTCGAATGAGAGCTCGTAGCCTTCGCTGACGACGACCATCGAGGAGGCCCTGCCGCATGCGTGACCTCGGCGCAGCTCTTCGCAGACTGTCTCGACGGTCATCCGCTGCTCGGGGATCAGGACCAGGTCGGCGCCGCCTGCAATGCCGCTCATCAACGCGATCCAACCGGCGTGGCGACCCATCACCTCGACGATCATGACTCGGTGGCGTGACTCGGCCCGGGTGCGCAGACGGTCTATCGCTTCGGTCGCGGTGCTCACCGCCGTGTCGAAGCCGAAGGTGTAGTCGGTGCCGGAGAGGTCGTTGTCGATCGTCTTCGGCACGCCGACGACCGGGAACCCGTGCTCACGGTAGAGCCTGGCGGCCACACCGAGCGTGTCCTCGCCGCCAATGGCGATGAGCGCGTCCAACTCGCGCTCGTGGGCGTTCTGAAGCAACTTCTCCACGCCGCCCTCGATCTTGTAGGGATTTGTACGGCTCGTGCCGATGATCGTGCCCCCGCGCTCGAGAATCTCGGAGACCTGGGCCGGACCGAGGTCGCAGAAGAGCCCGTCGACGAGCCCACGCCAGCCCTCCAGCACGCCGAGGCAATCCCAACCGGCGACGTCCGAGGCTCGTACGACCGCACGGATGACCGCATTCAGGCCGGGACAGTCGCCACCACCCGTCAGGATCCCGACCTTCTTCGGCATCGTGCCCTCCTCAGTTCGTGGTTCCCGGCGGCTCGCCTCTGCAGCCACGCCGAGATCGTCGACGGCTCCGCCAGGCACAACTGACAAGAGTAGTTGTCTCCTTCGAGGCCATGGCGAGGCGGGTGGCCCAGTGCCCACATGCCGAACATCGGGCGACTCGACGCCGGGACCGAGTTGTGTCGGGCACTGCAAACGTGTCATGGGTGTTATGCACGTCATCGTCGGGGGTGTCCTTCCCCGCCCTTCAGCTCAATGAATCGGCAGCGCGATCTGTCTCAACTGAGGTTGGCACGAAGGGCTACAAGCTGGGCCGCGTCAGCGGCGTCGATGCCGATGGTTATCAGCGCGTCGGCTGCCCGGCCGTCGCCGCCAAGGTACGCTCGCTCGGACGGCCACAATGGTCGCAGCCGCACATCTCGGTAGACCCGAGATGTTGTCGGTGATCGACGAACCCGTAGGGGTACCAAGGCCCGACCAAGTCGTCGTCACCACTCAGCCGATCCATGGGAAGCTGAGGCATGGTTGTCGGCCGTGACCTGGCGGCGCTGGTTGGTGCGCTCCTGATTCTCGCCACCGGATGGAGTGTGATCGGCACAGTCGTCGTCCCCCGCCGGATCCGCAGCCGGCTTCCGAGGACCGTCGCCATCGCCGTCGATGCGACCTTCCATTTCGTCGCCGACCACTTCGACTCCTACGAGCCGCGCGATCGGATTCTGGCTGGCCAGGCCCCGATTCAACTCATCCTGCAGATTGTCGCGTGGCTGGCGGCCTTTGAGGTTGGCTTCGGGCTGCTGATGTGGCCGTTCGTGGGCGCCGCGGGGCTGTCCGGCGCGTTGGAGCAGGCTGGGTCCGCGCTGTGCACGCTGGGTTACCTGACGCCTCGCTCCAGCCCTGTGGCAGCACTGGACTCCCTCGCCGCACTCTCCGGTCTGGGCACAGTGGCCCTCCAGATCGGCTACCTCCCCACGCTCTACGCCGCCTTCAACCGGCGCGAAGCGCTCGTGACGTTGCTGGACTCCCGAGCCGGGGTGCCTTCTTGGGGTCCGGAACTACTGGCCCGCACCCACTACGGGTTGGGCACCGGTATCTCGGCCGTGGGAGAGCTGCCAGAGTTATTTGAGGAGTGGGAACGCTGGTCGGCCGACGTGGCCGAGAGCCACACCACCTACCTGACCCTCGTCAACTTCCGCTCCCCACGAGCGCTCTCCTCCTGGGTGACTGCACAACTGGCCGTGCTCGATGCGGCCGCGCTCTATCTGTCGCTGTTGCCCGACGCTCCTAGTGCAATATCGGCCCGGCTGTGCTTGCGCGGCGGCTTCACTTGCCTGACGGCCATCGCCCGGGCCAGTGGCTTCGCCATCCCCGACGAGGCCGATCCCAACGACGGCATCGCCCTCACCTCCGAGGAATTCCGCGACGCCATCGACCGCTTACGAAAAGTGAACTTTCCCCTCGAGCGCTCGAGCGAAGAGGCGTGGCTCGACTTCGTAGGTTGGCGGGTCAACTACGAGGCGGCCGCCCACGCCATCGCCCGCGCTGTCGACGCTCCGCCGGCATTGTGGTCGGGACCTCGTCGGCACCCGATCCCAGTGATCCCGCCGCTCAGGCCGGCGACCTTCCGGGCCGGCAGGCCGCCCCTGCGGGCCCCGGAATAAAGGGGCGAGCTGTTGTTCGCTCATGACATCCGGGTACTGGAGACGGGCGAAACCGACGGATTTTTCACCGAGGGCGAGTCGTCAACAGTTCATCTCTTGAGAGTGGACGATTCTCACCAAGACAGCGACCACAACACAGCAAGGAGGCCTTCATGCCGGCAAAGGGAAGCGCTGAGTGGAAAGGCAACGTGCCCACTGGTACTGGCACGTTCAGCGCGGGTGACACCATCAGCGGCGGCTACACCTACAAGTCCCGTTTTAAGGACGGACCCGGGTCCAACCCGGAGCAGCTGATCGCGGCGGCACACGCCGCCTGCTTCTCGATGGCCCTTGCCGACCTCCTCGCCAATTCGGGCCATCCACCGGACTCGGTGCACACCGACGCCACGGTCACCCTGAGGCCTGTCGATGGTTCCCCGACTATCACCAAGATCGAACTGGTCACGGTGGGACGGGTGCCGGGCATCGACGAGCCCACCTTCGTGGAGAAGGCCTTGGCCGCCAAGGTGGGCTGTCCGGTGAGCAGGGCATTGGCCGGGGTGCCAGACATCATCCTCGACGCTTCCCTGGTCCGGTAGGAAGGAACCATCCAATGACCGAGGCATTCATCCTTGGCGGCCAACGAACGCCGATCGGGCGCTACGGCGGCTCGCTGTCGCACCTGCGCACCGATGATCTCCTGGGGCAGACCATGGTGGGGGCCTGCGAACATGTCGGCTCCCGCTGGACCGGATCGAGGACGTCACGGTTGGCTGTGTGAACGTCGCTCACGAAGGCATGGGAGACATCGCCCGTTGGGGCGCCTTGGCCGCGGGCTTCCCGGACTCGGTACCGGCTGTCACCGTCAATCGATTCTGCGCTTCATCGTTCACCGGCGCCATCAACATCGCCCACGCCATCCGAAGCAACGAAATTGGCATCGGCCTGGCGGCCGGGGTCGAGTCGATGTCGCGCTCGGGATAGGCCCAGATGAAGGGCGACGCGCCATTCAGCCCGCGCGGTCCCATCCTTTTACTCGACACCATGTGGGCCGGAGCCGGTGGGCCACTGAATCCCGTACTCGTCGCGCGAAACGCCCACGTCGAGATGATCAAAACGGCGCAGAATGTCTCCGACCGCTACGACTGACCCGGGAGGAGATCGATGCCTTCGCCTTGCGCTCGTACCAGCATGCCGGGGCGGCCCGCGATTCGGGAAGTAGACCTACAGAAGAGGTTCCCGTGGACGGCAAAGACTCTCGCCGCAAAGCTGGAACTTGCGACCGCCAAGACGCGGGCTCTGCGATGGAAGCTCGGTACTGACAACGATCCCGGCTGCACGCATGACTTTGTGTTCGGCTCGCAGCGCCATCGAATGTTCTCCGACAACGCGCATTCGCGCCTGCGAGACGCTCTGCAAGCGCTATGCGCTTGCTCGCTTGCCCAACTCGAACCTGAAATCCCAGCTAGCGCGCTCGGAGGGACTCGAACCCCCAACCTTCTGATCCGTAGTCAGATGCTCTGTCCAAATTGAGCTACGAGCGCAGCTCACCTCGCGTACGCCATCATGCTGCGCGACCGCGGGACCTTGTGAGTCCTGGATCCTACCCGGGCCCGCACTCCTTGTAGAGAGGCCCCAGGCCGGACCTGGTACGGTCCGACATCGTGGCTGGTTTTGCCACCGAGAGCGTTCCGCGGCCCAAGACGGCGACGGAACTCGCCTCGATGGCGATCCGTCTGGCCTTCGGAAACTATCGGGCCCTAGTCAGCGCCGTCGTCGTGGTCCTCGCGCCGACATTCGTCATCGGTGGCGCGGCCCTCGGATACTGGTGGGCGAACAGCGCGACACGTCTGAACCCGACGGGGGCCGCGCGCCTGGCGGAGTTGACCGGTCTTGTCGTGTTGGTTCTCGGAAATCTCCTCGCCCAGGCGGCTGGCGCGCAGGTCGCGACCAGCGTTGCCGTGGGCCGTCCGGCGGATTGGCGCCGATCGAGGCAGGTTGCCGCGGCGCGAGCCGGCGCGGCCGTCACGGTCAGCATCGAGGTCGGCGTGCTGTGCAGCCTGGGGCTGGTGCTGTTCATCCTGCCGGGCGTCTACCTGTGGATCAGTTGGCTTGTCGTGATGCCCGTGGTCGTTCTGGAGGGGTGTTCTGGCCGCGAGGCACTCAGCCGGTCGTCGTATCTCGTCAAGGGGAGATGGTGGTCCGTCTTCGGTGGTTACCTGATGGTTGAGTTGTTCCTGGTGATCTGGGCGATCGTCGCCAGCACCGCTATCGGGTTCGTTTTTCACGGTTCTTCCGCGAGCCAGACCGTCGTCGAACAGCTCGCTTCGGTGTTCATCGAACTCGCCCTGTCCCCCATAGTCGTCATGTTCGTCGTCATCGCCTATCTCGATCTGCGACTGGGCAAGGAAGGGATCTCGCCGGCCGACGTTGCCCGAGAAGCGGAGTTCGTGTCAGGTGCCGCAGGCGAAGGGGCGACGCCGACCGGCCTGTGGTGGGGCGGGGACACCGTCGGCGACACACCGTCGTGGCAGACACCGGCGCACCCTTCGTCGGGGCCAGCGCCGGGTCCGTCGTGGCCGGCCGCGACTCCCTACGAGGCGCCTGACACCAGAGATCGGCAGGGAAAGCCGGCAGGCTGGCCGGCCCCTTCGCCGAAGCCGCCGGCTCCGGGCGATGCGGCGCCCCACCGCGACGCTTCGACACCGGGGGACATCGGCCCGCCGTCAGACGAGACGCCCGGGACGGCGGAGGATTCGTGAGGGTGAGACTTCGACGAGGCGCTGTGCCGAATGCGGCGACTGCACCGCCGCGGCCCCAATGACCGAAGCGTGTCGATCGCGGAGGTTTTGGAATCACGCGGCGCAGAACAATGCCGCGTGGTACGTATCGACGGGCCACCTCCAGGAGACGGAGGAGTTCTTCCGCCAGGGTGCCGCCGAGGCCGATGCTTTTCTGGCGTTTTGCGACGTGGCTCCCCAGCCGCGTGCGGCTGTGCTGGAGATTGGGTGTGGTGTCGGCCGGATGACCCTTCGACTCGCCGAATTGTTTGGGAGCGTCACCGCCGTCGATGTAAGCGAAGAGATGCTTCGCCGGTGTCGTGACAACCTTCGGTCCCACTCCAACGTCATCTACCGGTTGGTCGACGGAGACGGCTTCTTGGACGGAATTGGAGACGGAACGGTCGACGTCGTGTTCTCCTACATCACCTTCCAGCACCTCCCGAGCGTGGCCACTCAGTTGCGATACTTCGAAGAGTCCGCCCGAGTTCTGAAGGCGGGGGGGAAGATGGCGGTCCAGATCCGCTCGACAACCCCCGTCGCCGTCGCACTGAGCTACGCGGGGCATCTCGCACACCTGACGAAGGGTCGGCGGACACTGAACCGTTCTTGGCGTGGATCGCGGGTCAAGGCCTCGGCGGTCGTCGAGTGCCTTCGTGAGCGGGGTGTCTCGGCGATGATCCGACCTTGGACCCACCATGCTCGCTGGAGCCCCATGCAGTGGTGGGTGGTGGGCACCAAGAGCTGAGCGAGCGAACAAGGCGTGACGGCCCGTCACGGTGCGTGTTGCGGTTCGTTGGCGGAGAGGGAGGGATTTGAACCCTCGGACCCGGTTTCCCAGGTCAACTCATTAGCAGTGAGCCCGATTCGGCCGCTCTCGCACCTCTCCCAACGTGCGCTTCGGTCCGGCGGCGTCTCGACCACGAGGACCGAACCAAGGGTAGTCAAGTCGAGCTGATCAAGCTGTTAGCCGAGGGCTCGTCGGGAGCCCGAACGGGTATCGTCGGCAGCCGCAGGCTGAAACGGCCCCTAACCGGCATGCGAGGAGAACCCTTGTCGCTATCGGCGCAGACGTCCGGCGCGGGTCGTTCGGGGACGGGCTCCGGCGGCGCGCTCTTACGCCGGGTAACTCGCCATCCGGGGCGAACCATCGGTTGTCTAGTCCTATTTCTCCTGTTGTCGCCGCTCGCCGTCCCGGCGTCGGGAGTGTCGCCTCCGGTGGCCCGGGCGATCCCCCGGGCCATGTCCCTGGTCGCGATCGGTAAAGTGCCGAGCCGGCCGCCCGGGGCTCAGCGAGCCGGGCTGCTTAGCCGGGCGCGGGTGATCTCATTCGATCTGGCTTTGCGACCGCGCCACCCGGAAGCGCTCAGCTCGTACGCCGAAGCGGTGTCGACACCCGGTTCGCCCCTTTATCACCGCTATCTCACCCCGGCGAGGTTCGCCGCTGAGTTTGGTCCTACGACTGCGAGCACGACCGCGGTCGAGCGGGCTCTGCGAGAATCGCGACTGCGCGTCGGGGCGGTGTCGACAAACGGCCTCATGGTTTCGGTGACTGGAACCGTCAGCGAGGTCGACGCCGCCTTTCACACCCGGCTTGTCGCTTACCGCCTGGCGAAGGGTGGGACCGGTTGGGCCCCAACGACGGCTCCTCGTCTTCCCCGTTGGATGGCGCATGTCGTCTCGGGGGTTCTCGGCCTTGACAATCTCGTCGTTCCTCATTCGTTCATGTTGCGCTCACGCCACGAGCGTTCTGCTGCCGGCACCGATGCCATCACGTCGACCGCGGTCAAAAGAGAGCGGGGGACGCCGCAGGCCTGTGCGGCCGCGTCGGCGACCGCGGCTGCCAACAATGGCTGGACCGAGGACGAGGTCGCCAAGGCCTACGGCCTGACCGGCCTCTACGCGGCCGGTGGCCTCGGCGCAGGCCAGACGATCGGGGTGCTCGAACTCGAGCCCTTCCTTGCCAGCGACATCGCCACCTTCGATGAGTGCTTCTTCGGTCCGGGGCACACCACCGTCATCCGGACCATCCCGGTCGACGGGTTCGACCTGCACGGCGCGGGGACCGGAGAGGCGGTCATCGACCTCGAGACGCTGGCCGCCCTGGCGCCGAAGGCGCGCCTTGACGTCTACGAGGCCCCGAACACCTCGTTCGGGCCGATCGACGCTTACAACGCGATGGTGAGCGCCGACCAGGCGAACATCTTGTCGACGAGCTGGGGCGCGTGCGAGACCTCGCTGCAGGTCTCCGCCCCGGGAACCCAACAGATCGAGAACTACATCTTCGAAGAGGCGGCGGCGCAGGGCCAGACGGTGTTCGCCTCCTCGGGCGACACGGGGTCGGACGACTGCGGGGGAACCCAGTTCTCATCCACCAAACCCGTGCGGCCCTACGTGTCCGTCGACGACCCGGCCTCTCAGCCCTACGTCGTGGGGGTCGGGGGGACTTCGCTCCGATCCGACACGCCACCGCTCGGAAGTGACGGGGAGCGCGTCTGGAATGACGGCGCATCGGGAGGGGGGACCGGGGGCGGGGTGTCGAACTCCTGGGCGAGCCCGGTGTGGCAGGCGCAGTCCGGGGTCCGAGGTATCGGGGATGCGGTGAACCGGCTGGTTCCCGACGTGAGTTCGGCGGCGGACGAAGATCGAGGGCTCACCTTCTACAGCGCCAGCTTCGAGTCTTCGTCCGGTTCGTCGCCGGGGTTGCCTGTGTCGAGCTCGGGGTGGTCCACGATCGGCGGGACGTCGATCTCCGCGCCGACGTGGGCCGCGATCGTCGCGGATATCGCGTCGGGTGGCGCCTGCAGTACGCTTCCGGTGACGGCAGGCGGGCACGACCTCGGTTTTGTTGCTCCGGAGCTCTATGCCGTCGCGGCTTCGAGCTACGCGACGTCCTTCAACGACATCACCATCGGCAACAACGACGTGTTCGATCTGGGGCTCGGCTACGAGGCCGGACCCGGGTACGACCTCGCTTCCGGTCTCGGTTCCCCGATCGTCACCGACCCCTCGGGCGGAGGACTGGCGACCGAGCTCTGCGCGGTCGCGACTGCTAGTGGCGTCGCCCTTCCGACCCCGCTCGTAACCGGCGTGGCTCCGGGATACGGCCCGACGTCGGGCGGTAACGCCGTCACCTTGACCGGTACGGGCTTTTCGGCCCCGGGCACCACCGTCCACGTCGAGTTCGGCACCTCGGTCGCGGCCATCGACACCGTCTCGCCGACCGCCATCACGGTGACCACGCCCCCGTCGGACCTGCCACCGGGTACCGCGGCGGTGGGCGCCGCGGGATCCGTCGAGATCTCGGTCACGGTCACCGGCGGCTCCGGCGAGGCGACGAGCCCGACAACCCTGGCCTCGCTCTACCACTACGTCGCCGAGAACGCCTCAAGCCTGGCGGCACCGAGCGTGGCGGCGATCGGTCCGTCCGCGGGGAACGTGAGAGGTGGTCACACGGTGACCATCTGGGGGAGTGGCTTCGCCGCCGGTGGTGCGCCGTCGGTCCGGTTCGGGGGGGTCGCGTCATCCCGGGTCACCGTCGTCCACAACGACGAGATCAGGGCGCGCGTACCTGCCGAGTCCCCCGCGACCGCCTGCGCCACCGGAGCTAGCTTCGACGCCTCGACCGTGTGCCAGGTTCAGGTCGTCGTCGCCACGGCGGAAGGCTCGAGTGCGACGGAATCGATCCTGCCGGCACAGGTCGGGCGGATCCACTTTGATCCGCTGGGGGTGATCGAGCCGAAACGGGGCACCGAGGAGGCGCCGGCGGCGACGGAGTACGACTACGTTCCGACCCCGAGGGTGACGCTGGTCGTGGCCGGGAGATCCTCTGCGTCGCCCGTGCGCATCTTCGGATCGGGCTTCTCGGCTCTCTCCTTGGATTGGGTGAACCTCGGGTCGGCGACCTCGGTGGAAAGCGAGCAGACGAAGATCGACTACGTCACGCCGACCTCGATCGTCGTCACGCCGACCTCGCAAGACTCCTCCGGCGCCTCGCCGACGGTGCTCACCGGGGGGGTGAGCGTCCAGACCGCGGGAGGACTGAGCAACGTGGCCACTTCCCCGCGGGCTGGAACCCTCACGGTGGCACGCCTGTCGCTCCTGGGTGGTTCGACGACGGGCGGGACGGAGCTCGAGATCACCGGCTCGGGGTTGGTCGCTACCCGGTTCGTCGTGTTCGTGAGCGAGCTGGAACCCTTCGAATTCGCCATCTCGACCGGCGCGGCGATCACCCACCTTGCCGCGGACGCATTGACGGTGAGAACTCCCGCCCACCCGGCCGGGCCGGTCGACGTCCTGCCGTGCTCGGCGACGGAGTGTGCGCTCTTCGACTCTTCGGTCGACACCTTCGTTTTCGTGGGGCCGGCCCAGCGGTCGCTCGTCGCGGCGTCTCCACTATCGGGACCAGCTTCCGGCGGGACCCGGGTGGTGCTGTTCGGCCGGGGCGTCGGGGACATCTGGGGCGTTTTGTTCGGCTCGGCCGGCTCGGGCCCAGTGGTGCCGGTATCCGGGTACCCGCGGCAGGACCCCTACCTGGCTGAGGTGCGCACCCCGCCGGGCACCGCCGGGAGGCGGGTCGCCATCACGACCCTGGTGTCCGGTCACCGCACGGCCTCGCTGGCGAATGCCTCCTACCACTACCTGCCGAGCGCCCCAAGTCCGCCCCGATTGGTCCGTTTTGTGCGAACGGGCTCGGTGGTGGTGCTTCACTGGGAGACCCCCGCCAGCGACGGTGGCTCCCGGATCGTGTCCTATTCGGTGGCCGCGTCGACACCCGGCGCGGCCACGCGTCGGTGGCGGTTCGGACCCCGGGTCCGCACCGCGCGGCTGACCGGGATCGTGCCCGGACACCCCTATGAGTTCGTGGTCCGGGCGTCGAACGCGCCACACGGGTGGGGGTCGCCCTCGGTCGTTCTGGCGAACGCCACCGAGACGGGCTAAGGCCGCGGCTGCGATCCGACGCCGACGGTCGTGACCTGGCCGGGTGGGCGATGGCGCGCCGAGCAAGCCATTGCGCCCGGCAGGTAAGCGGGCTGGTCGCGAGCCTTTTTTGTCCAGGCGGGCACGGTGGGCGATCGGAGCGAGGCCAGGCCGCGGCGGTACACTGCCGTCGCTTCGAGACCAGTCGACGCGATGATCGGTGTGAAGAAGTCCGGGCCGGTCAGATAGAGAGGATGAGTCTTCGATGCCAGACGAGCTCTGCTCCGAGGTCATTACGGTGCCCGGTCACCACGGAGATCCGATCGAGGCGTACTTCACCCGTCCGGTCGGCGCCGGGTCGCGCCCCGGGGTAGTCGTGATCCACCACATGCCGGGTTGGGACGAGTGGACCCGTACCGTCACCTTCAAGCTCGCCCTCCACGGTTTCGCCGCGATCGCGCCCCATCTCTACTCACGTCTCGGTCCGGGTCGTTGGGACGACCTCGCGGCGGCCGCCCGGGCGCAAGGTGGCGTTTCCGACGCGCAGGTCGTCGGGGACGTCGAAGGGTCGGCCGCCTTTCTACGTTCCCGACCCGATTCGAACGGCAAGGTCGGTGTGATCGGGTTCTGCTCGGGGGGTCGCCACGCCTACCTCGCGGCCTGCACGAGCACCGCCCTCGACGCGGCCGTGGACTGCTGGGGCGGGCGGGTCGTCATGCCGCCCGAGGAACTGAACCCGCTGCAGCCGGTTTCACCGTTCGAACTGACCGGGGACCTGCACTGTCCGATCCTCGGCATTTTCGGCAATGACGACCAGTTCCCGACGCCCGCCGAGGTCGACCAGATCGAGTCCGAGCTGCGCCGACAAGGCAAGGACTACGAGTTTCACCGTTACGACGGGGCCGGACATGGCTTTTTCGCGACCGACCGAGCTTCCTACCGACCGGAGCAGGCGATCGACGGGTGGGACAAGGTCTTCGCCTTCTACCGGGCCCGCCTCGGCGGGCCCGAGGGGACCTGATCGAACGGGAGCCAAAGACCAAGGGGGGGAGCATGTGCACCTGGACGGGCCAGCGTCTCGCCGTCGACGGCCACGGGAAGGGCCCGGAAGAGTGGATCCGGGTCAAGTCGGCCGCGGTTTACTACAACCATCCGGCCCAGGGGACCCGGGACCACGTCGTCGTGATCGATTTCTGGGGGGACCTCGGGCCGCCGTCGGCACGTGTCGCCCTGGAGTTGAGCGCGGCCTCGGCGGCCGAACTCGCCCGGGCGATCGGCCGGGCGTTGGCAAGTCCCCAGGCGCGGCAGGATCTGGCGGCGATGACGGCGAAGCTCTGACCGCGTCGTTTTCTTTGGGCGGGTGCCGCGGGGGATCGTTCCGGCTCAGTGGCGGACGACGACGACCGGGCAGCTGGCGTGGCACACCAGGTGCTCGCTCACCGACCCGATGAGAAGCCCAGTGACCTCCCCGTGGCCGCGGCAGCCGACGACGAGGAGGCTGGCCTCGTGTGACATCTCGATGAGTGTCGCCGAGGCGTGGCCCTCCGCTACGACGCGCTCGATCGGGATCCTCGGGTCGTCCCCGAGCCCTTCGACGATGGCCTCGGCCTGCACCGAGCGGGCGTCCGCCTCGGGGTCGAAGTCTTCTGGGTAGGGAGGCGTCCAGCCCACCGTGGCCGGGAACTCCCAGGTGGTCACCACTCGGAGGGTCGCCCCGGTTAGTTCGGCCTGACGGGCGGCCCATCGCAGGGCGTTGACGGACGAGGGCGTCCCGTCGACCCCGACGAGCACAACGTCGCTGGTTGCCACCTCGTGATCCACGCCCTACCTATACACCTGTTGGCGGCGCGACCCAAGAGGCTGACGGCCCGTACGCCCTCTAGGGTCTGTGGCGACCGGACGCCTTTAGAGCAGGTCAAATGGAACCCGTGATCACCACCGATCAGCTGAGCAAGCGCTTCGGGCGCACGATCGCCCTCGACCGCCTCACGCTCGAGGTGGACCGGGGCGAGGTGTTCGGATTCCTCGGTCCGAACGGCGCCGGCAAGACGACGACGGTGCGGCTGTTGCTCGGTCTGTTGAAACCGACCTCGGGAGGCGCCCGCGTTCTTGGTCTCGACGCCTGGGGCGATCCCACCCGCCTTCACGCCCGCGTCGCCTATGTGCCGGGAGAATTCGCGATCTGGCCGCAGCTCACCGGGGGCGAGATGCTCGAGCTGCTCGGTTCGCTCCACGGATTCACTGATGACGACTACCGAGATGAGCTGTGCGGGCGGTTCGATTTCGACCCCTCGAGGAGGGGGCGCTCCTACTCCAAGGGCAACCGCCAGAAGATCGCGGTGATCGCCGCGCTCATGACCAGGGCCGAGTTGTTCGTGTTGGACGAGCCGACCGCCGGGCTCGACCCGTTGATGGAGGCGACCTTCCGAACCTGCATCGGTGAGGCCCGCGAACGGGGTCAGAGCGTCTTCCTCTCGTCGCACATCCTGGCCGAGGTGGAGGCGCTATGCGATCGCATCGGCATCCTCCGCAGCGGGCGCCTGGTCGACGTCGGCACGCTGGCGCAGCTGCGCCACCTCGAGACGCATACCGTCGAGATCCGGTTCGAAGGCGAGGTGCCCGACCTGGCGGCCGTCGACGGCGTGTCGAGCCTCGTTCGAACCGACCGATTGGTCCGCCTCGAAGTGCAGGGCAGTACGGCGCCCCTGTTGCGGGCCCTGGCGCCTTACGACGCGGTTTCGGTCGAGAGCCGGGAGCCGACCCTGGAAGAGGTGTTCCTCTCCCACTACGGGCCGGACGAGACGTGAAGGCGGCAACGACCCCCTGGGTGCGGGCCTGGCGGCACTCTCTGCGCCTCCAGTGGCATCAGGCCGCCGCCTGGACCGCCGTGTTCGCGATCGCGGGTGCGGCAACCGCCAAGTCGTACGAGTCGGCGTATCCGACGGAGGCCTCGCGCCTGGCGCTCGTCCGGAGCGTTCAGGACAACTACGGCCTCCAGGGTCTCTACGGGGTTGCTCGCCATATCGACACGATCGGTGGCTTCACGACCTGGCGAATGACGTGGATGCTCGGCTTGCTCGCCGGGGCCTGGGGATTGCTGTCAAGCACCCGGGTCCTGCGTGGCGAGGAGCAGGAGGGGCGCCGGGAACTGGTCTTGTCCGGGGTGATCACGGCGGGTGGGGCGCTCCTGGCGGATCTCAGCGCTCTGGGGGCACTTTTCGTCGGCAGCTTCGTCATCTACGGCGCAACGCTCACCGCGGTCGGGCTTCCGGCCGGGGGCGCCTTCGTGGTCGCCGGGGGCACCCTGGCCGTGGGTGCCTTCTTCGCGGGATTGGGAGCCATCACTTCGCAGATCTTCGCGGAGCGACGCCAGGCCATGGGTTGGGCTGGCGCGCTGCTCGGCATCTCGTTTCTCGTCCGCGTGCTGGCTGACGGGACCCGCACGCTCGGCTGGCTCCGCTGGGCGACCCCCCTCGGTTGGCTGGAGAACACGAGGCCGTTCGCGGGAACGAACCTTTTCGCGGGCATCCCGCTGATCGGCGGGGCGATCGTGTTCGCCACCGCCGCTTGGCGTCTGACGGCCGTGCGGGACCTCGGCAACGGACTGGTTGCCGAACGCGACCGGAATCGTGTCCGTGCCCACCTCGTCGGTGGCATGGCCGGCTTCGCCGCGCTCACCGGACGGGGGGCGGTCATCGGCTGGTCGGCGGGCATCGGCCTGTACACGTTCGTCCTGGGACTGCTCACCAAGGATGTGACGAGCGTCATCCGCCAACAGGTGGCCGTGCACAAGCTTCTCGGGCGTCTCGGGATCTTGAGCTTCGACCGACCTCAGGATCTGCTCGGGCTGATGTTCGTGTTCGTCGCCCTGCCGATCGCGCTGTTCGCGGTCATCCAGGTGGGCGCGGTCCGCGAGGAGGAGGCGAGCGGGCGACTCGACGCCATCCTCGTCCGCACCATCGGGCGGAGTCGCTGGGCACTCACCCGCCTGGTGGCGGTGCTGATCGGCGTGGTGCTGGTTGCGCTTGTCGCGGGGGCGCTCGCCTGGGTCGGCGCCGCGGTCCACGACACCGGGGTGCCACTTCCGTCGATGTTGACGGCAGCCCTCAACTGTCTGCCGGCGGCGGTCCTGTTCCTGGGCATCGGCGCCGCGGCGTTCGGCCTTCTTCCCCGTCACACCGCGGCGGTCGGGGTCGGAGCCGTCGTCGTCTCCTATCTCCTCGAGCTGGTCGGGGCGATCGCCAACGTTCCCGGCTGGGTGCTCGACCTGTCGGCTTTCCACCACGTCGCGCCGTCACCGGCCGCTCCGGTCGAGCTGGCGGCGGCCGTGGTGATGGTCGCGATCGGTCTTGGCGGCGTGCTGATCGGGACGGTGGCCTGGCGCCGACGCGACGTGGTGACCGCTTGAACCGGGCGCCTCTCCTCAGTCACCGCGGCGGGTCCTTGGCCGACCGGTAGTTGGTCTGCGGCGTGCTGGTCGGATCGGGGTCGGGTCGGGATCGTCCACTCGGAAGGTGAAACCCGCGATCTTCGGGGTTTCGGGGGCGGGTGCCGGCACTACGATGACCGTGTCTGGTGCCGTCGCCTCTGGTCGATCGTCCATCCGGATCGACGTTCACCGGGCATTGGTGGCGCCGGAGGGCCGGAGAACCTCCGGACGAGGAGGAACATGCCAAGCGTTGATGCGAGCATCGACATCGGGATTCCTGCAGAGGGGCGCGAGGAGATCGTGCGCCATCTGTCGAAGGTTCTCGGTGACACCTACACCTTGTACCTGAAGACGCACAACTACCACTGGAACGTGACAGGTCCGATGTTCCAGACCCTCCATCTCATGTTCGAGACGGAGTACAACGAGCTGGCGCTCGCCGTAGACGAGATCGCCGAGCGCATTCGGGCCCTCGGCGCCCCCGCCCCGGGCACCTTCCGCGAGTTCGGCCAGCTTTCCTCGATCTCCGAGGACACTGACTCGCCGGACGCCACCGAGATGATCCGACGCCTGGTCGCCGGGCAGGAAGCGGTGGTCCGGACGGCTCGCGCCGCGTTCGGTGTTGCCGAGAAGGCGAACGATCAGCCGACCGCGGATCTGCTCACCGAGCGCATGGAGGTCCACGAGAAGACGGCTTGGATGCTGAGGAGCCTGCTCCAGTAAGGGTGGTCTGGCGGCAGTAGACGGCGCCTGTCGGACCCTTCCGAAATGTCCAGACCGCCAGATCCCCGCCGGGGCTGCCGACCAGGTCGAGACCCGCTGGCGAGCGATTCAGTGCTTCGGGTGGATGGAAAGCGGCGGGATGGTTGTGGCTGGGAGCGTCACGACTCCCGGGCTGCCCGGGCTCGGCGTGGTCGTCGTCGTGGTTGACGGGACGGTGCCCTTCACCAGGTGGAGCAGGACTTCGAGGGTGCCTTGGCTGGCTGTCGTTACGAACCCGCCGATGCTCGGGTTCTGGATGTGCCAGTCGGCGAAGACCACCGTCGCGTCCCCGAGCACGTAGATCGACGAGCCCGTCCATTCGGAGCTGATCGCGACTTCGAGCGGGTGGGTGACGCCGTGCATGGTCAGATCGCCCTCAGCCTCCACCTTGACGATGTGGCCCGCGTCCGGAAGACGCCCGAGCGGGATCGGTGAGGTGAGCACGAACCTGGCGGTCGGATAGCGGGCGACGTCCATGATCCGGCCGCGGAACTGGGCGTTGCGCTGGCTCTGGTCGCTGACCACCGTGGCGAGCGCCACCCTGAAACGGGCCGAGCGCAGGATCGATCCCTGAAGGACGAGGGCACCCGAGACGTCGGAGGTCCGGCCCACGGCGGTCGCGCTCTGGCCGAGCAGCACCTCCTGTACCCGGTAGCCGGCCTTGGATCCCGAGGTGACGCTCCAGGTTCCCGTCAACGAAGTCGTGCCGGCGGGCGATGGCCGGGCGCCGCCCGACTTGGGCAAGGTGAGCTTGGGTTTGGGGGGTCCTTCAATGAAGTGGATGTAGACGAAGGGTCCGGCGACCGCCAGCGCGACGAGGAGGATCACGCTGGCCGCTAGCCAGCGGAGCCAGCGACGCCTCGCCATCAGGCCCGCGGCCCGCGACCACGAGAGCCGCGGTTGAGGCCGCGGCTTGTCCGGTGGGCCGGGCGATGAGGAACTGCGTGGATGGGCATCGCACCATGGAGATACGAGGGCCCAACCGTTTTGGATTGGGCCCACGCCGTGGAAGCAAGAGTGGCAGTGGCGGCCCGCGGTGACCCGATCGGCTCCCAAGACTTCCCGCGCTACCGGCGCGTCGATCGGACCAGGAGCCCATCGACTCGACACACCTCTCCAGAGGCTCCCGCTTCCCGGTGGCGGTGCCTCTTTGGCGCCCGCCTCAGAGATCGCCTCGGACGGGAAGAGCGCGGGTGCGGTGAGCCGGCGTCGGAATTCTCGGTAGCTCGTGCACCGGGGGATCGGACCGGTGATCCCCGGCTGGCAACGATTGGCCGTCGATCGAGGCCCGGTGATCCCCCGGTGGGGCGATGGGGCCCGAGCTGTCCCGATGCTCGGGCGGTCGTATCGCCGGGTGGCTCCGGGACACCGCCCGACGCGTAGCCCCACGGGGATTGTGCGGAGTACCTAAGGCGGTTATCAGGGGATTCACAGGGAATCAGGGCATGGTATGGACATCAAGGTGTGACCGGGAGGCCTATCGGATATGGACGAGCACGAGCAAGCCTCTTCCGAGCCGACCACGCCGTTCGAGCGGCTCGGATCAGACGGAGGTCGCCAGGCGGACCAGCAAGCGCCTCAGGCCAGCCAGCAGACCCCTCCGGGCTATTCGGTGCCTCCGGGTCAGTGGACCGCGGCTCCGATGCCGCCACCCGCGGGACGCGCCGGAAGGCCTCGGCAGCTGCTCGGCAGCCGGGTGACCGCCTGGGTGGTGGCAGCCGCGCTGGCCTGCGCTGTCGTCGGACTTGCCGTCGCCTTGACCAACACCTCGCCTACGACCACGGCACCGGTCACGGCAAGAATCCCGGCAGGTGGGATCGGGCCGTATGGCTACTTCGGCACCGGCCCGGGTCGTACCCGAGTCGGCAGTCCATTCGGCGCCGGGGTGATCGGCACGGTGAACAGCGTTTCCGCCTCGAAGTTCACGATGACGACTTCCGCCGGCCAGAAGCTGACGGTGGACGAGCAGTCCTCCACCACCTATCGCAAGGGGGCGAGTTCGGCTTCGGCGAGCGCGGTCACCCGCGGTGCCCACGTCCTCGTGCTCGGCTCCCGGAGCGGGCTGACGGTGAAGGCGACCCAGGTCGTCATCGTTCCCGCCGGTGCCAATGTGTTCGGCTTTTCCCAGCCGGGGCCCACGTCGCAACCATCGGTCGGATAGGCGGGAACCCGGCAATCGGCCAGGAGATCAACGACGGGGATCCTGGTAAGCCCCGGTGGTCCCGTCCATCGCGAACCGGTGAGCGGGTTCTACTAGCGCAGTGCCAGATCAGCTCGCCACATTGGCGGCCTCGGTGAACTGGCTGTTGTAGAGCGCGTAGTACAATCCACGACGTCGGAGCAGCTCCTCGTGGTCCCCCTGTTCCACGATGTGCCCGGCATCCATGACGACGATCGTGTCCGCGTCGCGAATCGTCGACAGGCGGTGGGCGATGACGAAGCTGGTCCGGCCGTGCCGCAGTCGCTTCATCGCTTGCTGGATAAGGACCTCGGTGCGGGTGTCCACGTTGCTCGTGGCCTCGTCGAGGATGAGGATCTCCGGACTGGCGAGGAAGGCCCGCGCGATGGTGAGCAGCTGTCTCTGCCCGGAGGAGAGGTTCGACGCGTCGGCGTCGAGCACGGTGTCGTAGCCGTCGGGCAGGGTACGGACAAAGCGATCGACGTGGCCCGCCTGGGCCGCCTCGAGGATCTCGTCGTGGGTGGCGCCTTGCCGGCCGTAGCCGATGTTGTCCCAGATCGTGCCCGCGAACAGCCAGGTGTCCTGCAGGACCATGCCGAAGGCACGGCGCACTTCGTCGCGGGTGAGATCCCGATAGTCGGTGCCGTCGAGGAGGATGTGCCCGGCGTCGATTTCGTAGAAGCGTACGAGCAGGTTGACGATGGTGGTCTTGCCCGCCCCGGTAGGGCCGACAATGGCCACCGTCTCGCCGGGGGCGGCCTCGAGGCTGAAGTCCTCGATCAGGGGCTTGTCTGGCTCATAGCGGAACGACACGTGCTCGAGCTGCACCCTCCCCGTCGAAGGGCGCGTCCAGACCCTCGCCAGAGGCGGCTCTCGGTCGGCGGCTTCTTCGGGCGCGTCGAGGAACTCGAACACCCGCTCGGCGGAGGCGAGGCCCGACTGCAACAGGTTCATCTGGCTCGCGATCTGCGTGATCGGCATCGTGAACTGGCGGGAGTACTGGATGAAGGCCTGCACGTCGCCGAGGGACATCACGCCAGAAGCCACCCGGTAGCCGCCGAAGACCGCGATGACGACGTAGTTGGCGTTGGCGAGGAACTGCATCGCCGGTTGGATGATCCCTGAGAGGAACTGGGCGCGGAAGCTCGCGTCGAACAAGTGCCGGTTCTGGTGCTCGAACTCGTCGATCGTCGTGTCACGTCGGCCGAAGATCTGCACGAGGACGTGTCCGGTATGGGTCTCCTCGACGAGTCCGTTCAGTGAGCCGGTCCGTTTCCACTGCGCCGCGAACTGGACCTGCGATCGCCTCGCGATGAAGAAGGTGACGACGATGGCGAGTGGGATGATGACGACGGACACCGTCGCCAGCAAGGGCGAGATCCAAAACATCACGCCCATTACCCCGCCGACGGTGAGCACCGAGGTGAGGAGCTGGCTTAGCCCCTGCTGCAGGGTCGTGGTGAGGTTGTCGATGTCGTTCGTGACGCGGCTGAGGATGTCACCGTGCGGGTGGCTGTCGAAGTACCGCAGCGGCAGGCGCGCCAGCTTCTCCTCGACCTCGCGACGCAGCCCGAACATGGTGCGCTGGGTGACCCCCGCCATGAGGTAGCCCTGGCCGTAGCTGAAGGCGGCACCGAGCAGGTAGACGAGGGCCGCCAGGCCGAGGACGAAACCGAGGTGCGCGATATCGACGCCTCTTCCCGGGGTGAAGCTCATCCCGGAGAGCATGTCGGCGAGCTGACCCTTGCCGTGAGCCCTCAGCGAGACGATGGCCTGCTGCTTGGTGATCCCCGGCTTCAGAGCCTTGCCGACCACCCCGTCGAACAAGACGTTCGTCGCGTTGCCGAGGATCTTGGGACCGGACACGGTGAACCCCACCGAGGTCACCCCGAGGGCGAGGACGAGCACCAGTCGGAGACGGTCGGGACGCAGCCGCGCGAGCAGCCGTCGCAGCGTTCCCCGGAGGTCCTTGGTGCGTTCTCCGGGCGATGTCGTGCCGGCCGCTCGACGGCCCCCGGGCCGTCCCCCGATCACGCGGCGGCCTCCTCGCCAAGTTGGGACCGGACGATCTCCCGGTAGGGATCGCAGCTCGATAGCAGCTCAGAGTGCGTGCCCATCCCTGCGATCTGTCCGTCGTCGAGCACGATGATGCGGTCGGCGTGCATGATCGTGCTGACCCGTTGCGCCACGATGACGACCGTCGCGTCGAGCGTTTTCACCCTCATCGCGGCGCGCAACCGGGCGTCGGTGGCGGCGTCGAGTGCCGAGAAGCAGTCGTCGAACAAATACAGGCTCGGCTGCTTTACCAGTGCTCGGGCGATCGACAGTCGTTGACGCTGGCCTCCGGAGACGTTGGTGCCGCCTTGGTCGATCGGGGCCGCGAGGTCTCCGGGCATCAGGGCGACGAAGTCTCGCGCCTGGGCGACTTCGAGGGCGCTCCACAGTTCCGCGTCGGTCGCCTCGGGCCGGCCGTAGCGCAGGTTGTCGGCGACCGTGCCGCTGAAGAGGTACGCAGTCTGGGGGACCAGGCCGATCGAGCTCCACAACTGTTCGAGATCCTGATCTCGCACATCGACGCCGTTGACGACGACGCTGCCCTCCGTGGCGTCGAAGAACCGGGGAATGAGGTTGAGCAGCGTCGTCTTGCCACTCCCCGTCCCGCCGATGATGGCGTTGGTCTCACCCGGTCGGAGCGTGAACGACAGGTCATGCAGGACGGGACGCTCGCTTCCCGGGTACCCGAACGCAACGTCGCGGAACTCGACCAGGCCGGTTACCCGAGTCGGGGCGACGGAGCTCGGCGGGTCGGCGACCGACAGCACGGTGCTCAGCACCTCCTCGATGCGCTCCGCGCTGGCCACCGCGCGGGGGGCCAGGATCGCCATCATCACTGCCATCATCACCGACAACAGGATCTGCAGGATGTAGGTGATGAACGCGGTGAGGTTGCCGATCGGGATCGACCCTTCGGCAACCATGCGGCCGCCGAACCACAGAACGGCGACACTCGACAGGTTGAGGATCGCCATGAGGGTTGGCAGCGCCAGCGCGAAGATCCGGTTCACCCTCAGCGCGGTCGAGGTGAGATCGGTGTTCGCCTCGCCGAAACGCTGACGCTCGGGCTCGTTGCGCACGAAGGCGCGGATGACCCGGACTCCGGTGATCTGCTCCCGCAGGACCTGGTTGATCCGGTCGATCCTCACCTGCATGGTCCGGAACTGCGGCACCACCAGGGTGAGGACCGTCCCGATGAACAGGGCCATAACCGGCACAGCGACCACCAACAGGAGCGAGAGAGTGCCCCCTTCTCTGATGGCGAGGATCACGCCCCCCACGCTCATGATGGGGGCGATGACCATGAGGGTGAGCGCCATCTGCAGGAACAACTGGACCTGCTGAATGTCGTTCGTGTTGCGGGTGATGAGTGACGGGGTCCCGAAGTGGTTCATCTCGCGGGCCGAAAAACCCTGGACTCGGGTGAAGACCGCGCCGCGCAGGTCCGCGCCGACGCTCATCGACACGCGGCTCGCCCAGTACACGGCCACGATGGAGATGACGCCGAGCACCAGGGTGATGCCGAGCATGACGCCACCGGTCGTGAAGATGTAGTGGAGGTTCCCCTTCACGATCCCGTTGTTGATGATGTCCGCGTTGAGGTTCGGCAAGTAGAGGTTGCCGGCGGTCTGGACCACCAACAGCGCGACGACCACCGTGACCTGTGCGGTATATGGCCGCACGTAGGTGCGCAGCAGACGGCTCAGCATGTTGGTCCGGTCGTCTCGGATTTCCCGGTTCGACGCCGCGCGGCCGTCTTCCCGCGCTCCCCGGGCAGAGCGCCGGTGCCGAACCCGACGGACCCTGACCCGTCGACCCGGACCGACCGCTTCGTCGATTGCCTCATCGGATGACCCCGGTCCCGGCACGCCGAGAGAGCCAGCGGGAGTCCCGGTTGCGCCGGTAGGTCGCCTGGTCCCCGCGGCCCTGGCCGCGGAAGTGGACTCATCGCGGATCGGTCCATTCGCTCAGGGCAACCTCGGGCGCGGGTGACTTCGACCAGTAGTCGTGGATACCGTATCCGGATCTTGAGCCACGGAGAAGGAACCCATCGGAACTTCCTCCGGGACGGGCCGAATCGGGAGGAGCCCATCGGGAGTGGGCGCGATGGTGGGGTCGCACCGTCGAAGGATCGCCGTACGTCTCGGGCGTCGATGACCGGGCAGGAGACACATCACGAGTCGCTCCTTGCTAGGAGACCGTAGAGTTACTTTCGGTGGCGAGATGACCCCCGAGAGGTATTGGTTGGGTCGATCCGAGGTCTCGATCCCCTTGCTCGGCGTGGGCACCTGGGCGTGGGGCGATCGCTCCACCTGGGGCATGGGTGGCTACGACGCTGACCTCACCCGCAAATCGATCCAAGAGGCCTGGGAAGCCTCGGTCGACGCCGGGGTCACCTTGTTCGACACCGCCGAGGTGTACGGCAAGGGGGAGAGCGAGCGCCTCATCGGGGCGATGCTGGCACGTGACCCCCAACGGGCCGCGTCAGTCGTCATCGCCACCAAGTTCATGCCGTTTCCGTGGAAACTGCGGGTCCGCGGCTCGTTGTTGAAATCCCTTCGGGCCTCGCTGGGCCGCCTCGGCGTGGGTGCGGTCGACCTCTATCAGATCCACGGCCCGATCAGCCTGCGTTCGCGCGAGGTGTTGGCCGACGCCCTGGCTGCTGCCCACGAGATGGGCCTGGTGAAGGCGGTGGGCGTTTCCAACTACTCGGCCCGCGACATGCAATCCATCGCTTCGGCGTTGGGTAAACGCGGAATACGACTCGCCACCAATCAGGTCGAGTTCTCGCTGCTGCGGCGTTTCCCGGATACGAGTGGTCTGCTCGCAAAGTGCAAGGAACTGGGCGTGGTGCCGATCGCGTATTCGCCGCTCGGTCAGGGCCGCCTCACCGACAAGTACTCGGTGTCGCATCCGCCCCCCGCCGGGAGGAATTTCGGCCGCTATCCGATGGAGGTTGTCGACGTCGTGCTGGCCGAACTGCGGCGGGTCGGGGACAAGCACGGGGGGAAGACCCCGGGTCAGGTCGCCTTGAACTGGGTGATCGCCAAGGGTGTGGTGCCGATACCCGGGGCCAAGAATCGGCACCAGGCCGAGGAGAACGCCGGGGCGCTCGGTTGGAGCATCGACGAAGACGATCTCGCCCGGCTCGACGCGGTCGCCCAGCCCGGTGTGCGCGGCCTCCGGAGCCGGTTCTGGCAACACGGCTGATCTGGACAGGAGGGGCGTCCAGAGGGGCGCGACCAGGCCTCCCGCGGCACCTTGGGTACGCGCGACGAGGACCTGCAGCGGTGACTGTCGGTCCAAGCAGGTGCCTGGGGAGGCGTCGCCACCCCACAGGGAAGGAAAGCCTCCGGGCGGGCGGCACTTTCCTGAGTGCCGTCGTCACCCTTCGAGCACTCCTCACCGATCTTCGTGGGTCCCGTCGGACTTACGGTCGGTGGACGGCCGAGTGCCCGCCTGAGGTCGGCTGACCCCCCGGCGACCTTCGGCTGGCACCGTCGGCTGGGGTCGGCGTCGAATGCGAAAGCCCTGGGTTCGCGCCGCGGTCGAACCGCCGATAGCCGGACCTATGCTCCGGTCGCGGAGAAGGGGTGATAGCAGTGATCAAGCGTGAAAGCCACCGCGGCGAGGTTGTTCCGAAGGGCTTCGACTTCTTCGACCGGTTCTTCGACGACTGGCCCGAGATGCTGAGGCGTCCGATTCTCTTCTGGCCCGAACGAGGCTTCGCCGGCTTCCGGGTGGAGGAGTTCCGCGAGCAGGGTGCCTACGTCGTGAAGGCGGAGTTGGCCGGACTCGATCCGGAAAGAGACGTCGAGGTTTCGGTGCACAACGGCATCTTGCACATTGCCGTGGAACGCCGAGAGGAAGAGAAGACCGAGGACCGGGACTACGTGCGCCGTGAGTTCCGGTACGGGTCGTTCCATCGGGACCTGCCGCTTCCAGAGGGAGCGTCCGAGGGCGAAGTCAAAGCGACCTACAAGAACGGGGTGCTCGAGATCCGTGTGCCGATCGCGGTCGCCGAGCCTCGGAAGCGGATCCCGGTCGTAACGGACTGAACCTCAACCCTCACTGGGAACCTGTGCGCGGCCCGACGCGACAGCGGGCCGCCGTCATGCCCGGACCACTTGTTCGAGATGGGTGGTTTCCTTCGGCGGTTGCCGCGCCTCGCCGGGCCGCGCGCCGCAGGTCAGCGAAGCGTTGGAGTGGATGCCGACACGCGGTCGCGCCCGAGGCGGGATAGGAGAAGGGCATGTCCGTGCGGCTTCGAGGCTTCGCCGGCGGTGCGGAACGCACCGCCGCGGCTCCCGACCTGCTTTTTCGGAGAGGTCGGCGAGGCTGATCGCACCGCGGTGGGGGCGGCTCTGCCGTGGCCCCATATCGTTGGGCGCCCCGGCAGGATTCGAACCTGCGACACGCGGTTTAGGAATCGGGTCGGGAAGGTCTACCGAAACGAGTCGAGTCCGTTGAACTAGCCCTTTCGCGAGTGGCCGTCCACGGAGTCCGTTCCGCGCCAGCGAATGTCGCTTCGCAGATTCCCAAGAGATTCCCGACCGGTCAATCCAAGATCAGCGGTCGATGTGATCGCTCGGTAGTCACGGCTGGCCCAGGACGGGACGTATGCGATGCTTATTGCACTACGTTGCACAACTTCCGAACGCGATCTCGAAGTGCTTATGTACACTGACGGAACATCACGACCACAAGCCGAGTGATTGTGATCGCGAGCACATCCTCGCTTGGTGTTCGTGAGATCTGACCAACGGAAGATCCGATCTGGATCGTCAATGCGGCTAGGCACTAGCTAGGGGAGCGGAATCATGCGACGCAGGACATTTGATCTGATCGTGTCGACGGTGGGGGCGCTATTGGTCGTCGTCCTCGGTGCCGCGGGCGCACTGGCGCTGTGGGGGTACACCTACACGAGCGACAACGTGCACAGCCAGCTCGCCGCCCAGCAGATCTATTTCCCATCCAAGGCTGAGATCCCCCCGGCACAGAGGCCCTACCTCCTTCAGTACGCGGGGCAGGAAGTGCTCACCGGCGCGCAGGCCGATGCGTACGCCAAGAAGATCGCCTCCGACATCTACGGATTGCCGTACCACGGCGTTTACGCCAGAATCGCAACGGCTTCCATAGCGCATCCGAAGAACCAGACGCTCGCCGCGGACAAGACCGTTGCCTTCGAAGGAGTAACCCTGCAGGGTCTTCTACTCGAGGCCTACGCCTTCTCGACGCTCGGGACCGTCGCCTTATGGGCGAGCATCATCTCGTTCATCTTGGCGGGCGTGATGCTCATCTTGAGCATCCTCGGCTTTGTCCACCTGGGCCGGGTTTCCCCGGCTGAGGAGTTCCCGAAGTCCCCGAGCACAACTTCGTGACCGTTTAAAAGTCATCTTGCCGTAACGCTTTCGGCTCAGCGTTCCTCCTACTGCTGGCTTGGAGCGCAGTGGAAGGACGATAGGCGACCAGTTGTGCTCGCTCGCCGCCGCCGAAGGTCAGTTGTCACTAGAGTCGCTGCTCTCAAGCGAGTTCTTTTAGACACATAGCTGAACCTCCGGTAGGGGTCCGTCGGGGGACACAACCGGGGACCCCACGAGGGACGCTCAGTTCGTTGCCGACGACGAGAAGTGAACGCGTCAACCTTCCGCCTGCTATCGACGCGCTCATCGATCTTGCGTCCCCGCCAGGACTCGAACCTGCGATACGCGGTTTAGGAATCGGGCCGGGAAGGTCCACCGAAACGAGTTCAGTCCGTTGAACTGGCCCTTGTGCGAGTGGCCGTCCCCGGAGTTCGTTCCGCGCCAGCGAATGTCGCTCCGCAGATTCCCAAGAGATTCCCGACCGGTCAATCCAAGGTCAGTATTCGATGTGGTCGCTCACTAGTCGCGGCTGCCCCAGTACGGCACCTCGGGGCGAGGGAAGGGACCGATTGACCCACGCGTGCTGGGACACTGGATGAAGCGCGTGTCGCCGACTCTTGCGCGGCCGCCATGCGGATCAAGATTCTGAAATTGGAACGGTCGGTACGCCCGGCTCCATCGGTGGAGGGCACGCCGAGATCGCACTCAAGCCGCGATTATGGGATAGGGCCGGTAACGAAGCTTTCTCCCCTCACGCGGCCTTGGGAGCTTGGTGGCCCGTCTCGGCCTCTAGCGCCAGCTTCCAACGTGGCATCTGATAAGCGAGCCAACCTACGAGTGCGGCTGCCACGAACAGAAGTACTCCCCACCAGTATCCGTAGGCGCAAAAAATGATCCCGAGGACGAGCAACCACAGGGCGACTACAGCTCGCACGCCTGCTATCACCTTGACGTGTCGCCACCCGTAGTTGGTGACGAATTGCCGAACGATCCACGGAACCGACTTCGGCGATGACTGCACGGGCCCTTCTTCTCGATTCGAGGCCCCTGTCTGAACCGTAACTTTACGATCAGGACATCGGGTAAGGGCCTGAAAAGACAGATCCCGCCCCCGAACGTCGCACACTTAGTCTCAGCTCCGTCGCAGATCGACGG
>CAVXGQ010000002.1:0-363288 GCA_963761425.1 uncultured Acidimicrobiaceae bacterium
GCAATCGCGAGCACCGGTCAACGCGCTGAGCTGGGAATTCTCAGGAATTTCCGACCAGCCAACTAGGGCGGCGCTGAAGTAAGAGTGTTCTTAGGGGCACCAGTGGCTGCTGGAGCGCTTTGGTGCGGTGTTGGTGTGCTGAACCCCGCGACGAGGATCCGCAGCATCGGCGACGATGCGATGGTCCCGGCCGCCAAGGCTCTTAGGTTGCGGCAAGGTCCCAGCCGCTCGGTGGCGAGCGCAGCCCGAGCGCGGCGAGGTGCGTGAGGTTGAGCGCGCCGGCGCGGGCACGTCGAAGTCGGCGTCGGTGAACAGCGTGCCCGCGCTTCCCGTAGCGTCGCGAGGAAGCCCTCGCCGTCGAGCAGTCCATCGCAGACGAAGCCGATCGAGGTGAAGCTGTCCTCTGCTCAGCAGTTCCTCTCATACATGAAGTTCAGCCGACGCCCTACGAATCGCGTACACTGTTCGGTTCGCTGAGCTGCTCGAATGCAAGAATTACCGACCAGCCAACTAGACGGCGCCTTTCTGCCCAGATCCGCCCCTGGGCCGGTCACTGCTCGAGTTCCTCGTCGAAACAGACTGCGACCTTTCCGCACTTCCCTGAGGCCGTGAGGGCGTAGGCTTCGCCGGAATCGTCCAGGGAGAATCGGTGCGTGACAAGGTCGGCCGGGTGCAGCTGCCAGGCTACCAACCGGTCAACCAGCTCCTCCATGAGCCAGGTGGAGGTGACCCAAGAACCGAACACGGTCTTCTGGTCGTGGATCAGATCGGGCGACGGGTTGAATTGCAACCCACCGCCCTCGCCGAGCAGCACCACGCGGCCCCACTTGCCCGTCGCCCGCACCGCAGTGGAGCGAGCCGCGTCGTTGCCTGAGCAGTCCACGGCGCGCTCGACGCCCGCCCCACCGGTCAGCTTGCGGACCTCGGCTACGTTGTCCGGCCCAGCTGCGAGTACCTCATTGCAAATCCCCAACTCCAGGGCCAGTTCCAGCCTCTCGGGCACGATGTCGATGCCGATAATGGCCCGGGCGCCGAGCTTGCGACACAGCGCCCCTGCGGCCAGGCCGACCGGGCCGAGACCGGTGATGAGCACGGCATCGTCCCCACTGATGCCTATCTTGCGCAATCCTTCGTAGGCCGTGCCGAAACCGCACGCCACCTGTGCACCGTCAGCGAAACTGAGTTTCGACGGTAAGGCTACGAGGTCCTTTTCCTCCACCAGCAGGTACTCGGCCATGCCCCCGTCGCGCTGCCAGCCGTAGGCCTGGCGGTACTCGCTGGTGCATGAGATCATGTAGCCCCGCCGGCAATCGTTGCAGACCCCGCACCCAGAGATGTGGTAGACGATCACCCGGTCACCCACCCCGAAGCGGCGGCATCCCGGCCCTGCCTCGACGATCTGCCCGCTTGGCTCGTGGCCCGCCACGACTCCCTGGTAACCCTCAGGGCCCTTGCCCAGGTGCTCGTGGTAGATGGCGCGAATATCCGATCCACATATCGTGCATGCTTTCATTCGCAAGAGTGCCTCGCCGTGGGCGGGCACCGGAACGGGGACCTCTCTGAGTTCGGTGGTGCTGTTGCCCGGTAGAAAGGCACCCTTCATGGTCTTGGTCATGATTTGATGCTCCCATCGATATCCCAGAGGTCTTCCCAGGGCTGGTCGTCCTTCCAAAGAAAAACGTAGCCTTTGATCAAGCGGTTGTTCTTGTCAATCCCTGCGATGACGGCCATCTCGGCCGACGTGAGTGGGTCGTTGACGACGGCCTCAATGTTTGACTCGTACTCGTTGCGCTTGACCGACATCGGTATGGGAGTCTGACCTCGTTGCACCGCCCATTTCACACAGACGACGGCCGGGTGCACGCCGTGGTTGGCGGCGATGACGACGATCACGGGGTCTTCTATGTCAACGGTATCGTCGGGTGACCGGTCGCGGTCGGGGCGGGTGGGCGACCCGATCGGGCAGAAGGCGATCGGCTGGATATCCCGGGAGCGTACGTAGTCGAAGAGCTCGGGCTGCTGGAAGTGCGGGTGCAGTTCCATTTCGTTGACCGAAGGAGCGATGCAGGCGTCGCGCAGGAGGAGCTTGAGCTTGGCGATCGTCATGTTCGAAGTCCCGATGTGGCGGACGAGGCCCAGGTCGACGAGCCTCTCCATTTCGCGCCAGGTCGCCATGAACTCCTCGTGGATGTATGGCCGGGCGTTGGGGCTGCGGGAGGTGACATCGCAACCCGGCGGGTGGAAGTTCGGGTACGGCCAGTGCACCAGGTACGCGTCCAGGTAGCTCTCTCTATGAAGAGGGGCCGGTTGTCAATGATCGTTCTGTTCTCGCTGATGCCTCCTTGGCGAACGTGACGGGTTGACCTGCACCCGGGGGTGGTGGGGGTGAGTTCTCATCTCTCTATCGCCTCCTCGAGGGAGGATCGGGTCTGGTGGGAGAACTCCGGCTGGTCCATCTCAGGTGAGGGTCCTCAGGGGACCAGAGCTGCAACGCGGGACCTTGCCGGAGCGAAGTACGAGCCCGTCTGGAGCATGTACCAAATAGCCTCGGCGAGCTTGCGGGCCACCTCGACGCGCGCGACCTTCGCACCGCGCTGGTGGCCGAAGCGGGCTTTGGTCTTGTCGTAGTGGTCCTTGTAGACCGCATGGCGTGAGGCGTGGGTCGCGGCCTCGATGAGCGCCCAACGCAGGTATTTTGGACCGTTCTTCGCGAGCGAGCCGCGGAAGTCCTTGCCCCCGGACTGGTAGACGCGTGGGCACAGTCCGGTGTAGCCGACAAGCTTCTTCGCCGAGGTGAAGCGCGAGATGTCGCCGATCTCTGAGGCGATCGTGAAGCCGAGCACCCAGGCGATGCCCGGAGCACTCTGGAGCAGGGACACGTAGGGGTGGTCGGCCCCGAGGGCGCGGAGCTCGCGCTCGCAGAGGTCGATCTCGGCATCGAGGTCGTCGATCATCTCCAGGGCCGTCGCGATGTTCCGCGTCCACGGATCGGGGAGCTCGAGGCGTGCGAGCAGCTCCCGGCCGCTCGTTCCGAAGAGGTCCGACACCGGGCAGGGCTTGCCGAAGGCGAGCAGGCTCGCGTGGATGCGGTTCTTCAGCATCACCCGGTGGCGCACGAGATGCAGGCGGAAGCGTGCCCGCTCCCGCTCGGCGCGCACCGACGGGTCGGGCAGCCAGATCGCCGGCACGAGGTCGCGTCGGGAGAGCTCCGCGAGGACCCACGCGTCGATCTTGTCGGTCTTGCAGGCGAGCGGCGCGAGACCCTTCACCTTCTGTGCGTCGGCGATCTCCACCTCCCAGCCCAGCAACTCGAGGCTGTCGTGGACGAAGCGAGCGCCGTTCATCGACTCGATCGCCGCGTGCACCGGTCCTCCGAGCGGCGCGATCTCGCGCGCCAGGTGGCGGAGCCCGTCGAGGTCAGGGGGTGCCTGGGTGACCGCGAGCCTCCCGCCGCTCTCGTCGAGCACGCAGACGTCGAGTCGTTTCCTGCTGAGGTCGAGTCCAAGATGCAACATGATGCGCGGGGGCCTCCTTGGTGATTGGTTCCGGAGAGAACCCAAGTCTGTTCTCACCGGGGAGGCCCCTCTTCATGGCATTCAGGTGAAGGTCGGCGAGGGACTGCCGGCAGGCGGGGACGACGTCGCCGGGAGAATGCTTGTTGTTCCAGAGCTTGGAGGTGACCCAGAGCTGTTCCTGGGGGAGTCCCTTCAGCACCTCGCCGATCTGCGCCTCGTTTTCGTATGCGGATGCGCAGTCGAAATGGCGGTAACCCACCTCGAATGCGTCGGCGACGGCCTGCGCGATTTCGTCAGCCCCGAATCGGTCTGAGCCGAAAGTTCCGAGCCCGATGGCGGGCATCAGAGCTCCGCTGCTCAGCCTGCGCTGAGGGACGAGAGCGGAGTCGACGCTCACGGGCTCACACACCTTGCTGTCAGGGCGGTTTTCCCGGTTACAGGTTTCATGTGTCCTCTCATTGGCTGACTACCAACGTTGACAAATCAGATGAAGGTGGTGCAGGAGGTGCCCGGGTTCGCTGGCGCCAAGCCGGAAGACCCGGGCCCGGGCTTCACAGTGGCTCTTCGGGACGTGTTCCCAGATGTACTGGCGCGCCTTGGGATCTGCCTGGTCGCAGAACGACGTGCCGATCCGAGAGCTCATTCCCCGCTCCGGCCTGGTGGTGTGGAAGTTGGGGCTCGGTGAGCTCGATACGAGCGCGCCGCGCTCAGATATCGGCTCGTAGCTTGCCGAGAGAGGGTTCAGGCATGGCCACACCGAGACCATAAGCCTGGTCCCCATGGACTCGAGCTCGCTTACCATGACCGCGTGATTCGGCCACTCGCCGGTTTGAATGCTCCGATCCCCAAGTACCCCAGTGGGACGACTCGCGCACGATCACGGAGAGGGGTACCCCTCAGAGGTGGTGCTCCCGGGCTGCGGCCAGCAGTTCCTCCGGGGTCCGACGGCGGAGTCTGCTGTGCCAAAAGCCGCTGGCCTATGACGAAAGCTTCGGAGCGTGCCCGGCCGCGCTCCTCCGGACAGGACCACCGCGCAACTGCGGGCCGCATCGCAGGAATCAAACCCTTCCACTGCCGCGATCGGCCAGTGACGCCCGGCTGACTTGTCGCTCAACGCCTGGACCTGCCTCTGTACCTCCGGAGGCCCGTCGGCCGCAGCGTCGCAGTCGCCCGCCGCCGGCGGCACTTGCCGCTGTTCGAGCGTCAATAACGGGGTGGATGCCCTTCGGCACTCATAGCTCCTTTCTCGGTCCTGTTGGGGACCTTTTACGTCCGCCGCCCGGACGGGCCCCCGTATGCTTCGGTGCGCCAAGGGCTCGCCGTCGTTTGGCCGCGGGCCCCTTGGGTACGGGACTCCCCTTTGTCACGAGCGTGGGCGAGAGGGTTACCATCCTGGCCCGGCCCAAGTGCCCTCGAGCCGGGAGAGCAGCCGAGCGCTCTCCACCCGAGGTCACAGGCCGGTTGAGCCACCGCCGTAGGGGGGCCGCAACAGCGACGACGAGATCATGTCGTCAGAATTGACGTTGGCGATATCGGTGGGGATGGCGAGGTTCGCGTCCGCGATCGCGTGCAGGACCTCCACGGTCATGAGTGGGAATCCGTTCGACGTCATCCGTCAGCCACAGCGGTTACGGCCACAATGGAACGTTGCAAATAAGAAGCCACCGGTCCCGTTATGTCAATGACGGCCCGCTGGCGAATGTCAGTCGATGAAGCGCCAACGGCGAAGCGGAACGAGCCGGGCTCTACAACGAACCGCATGGACTCGTCATAAAAGGCTAGGCGGCTCGGGTGGACATCGAAGGTAACCCTGGCAGATTCGCCAGGGGATAACTTCAGCCGGGTGAAGCCAATGAGGGAGGCCGCCGGTCGCGCAACCGACGCCACCAAGTCTGAGACGTAAAGCTGGACGACCTCCTCGCCCTCCCGCGATCCGGTGTTAGTCACCGTTACTCCCACGGTGACACGGGAAAAGGTGTCAGCGCCCTCGACAGCAATGTCCGAGTAACCGAAGGTGGTGTATCCGAGGCCGTGGCCAAAACTGAACAATGGCGTGTGGGGACAGTCCGTGTAATCGCCGTAGAACACCGAGCTGTCACCTCCGGAGCGATGGCTGCTGTGAAGCGGGACCTGGCCGGTAGCCCGAGGAAGGGTAACGGCCAGCCTGCCGGTGGGCTCCGCCCGGCCCAACAGGACATCTGCCAAAGCATTGCCCCCCTGTTCTCCTAGGGGCCAGGCGACCAACAGGGCTTGCACGCGGTTTGCTACCTCGGTCAACACATGCGCCCGCCCGCTCATCACCACGAGCACAGTGGGAGTACCTGTCGCGGCCACGGCGCTCACCAGCTCTTCCTGAACGCCCGTCAGCCTGAGGTCCGTAGCGTCGCGCGCTTCGCCTACCGTTGAGTTAAGGTCCAACCCCGAGCGGCCTCCGAGCACGACAACGGCGACGTCGGCTTGCGCGGCTGCCGCAACCGCGGTCGGGAAGCCTGCGCGGTCGTACCCCGTCAACTCGCAGCCCTTTTCGTACGCCACTTCAACCTCGGTGCCCAATGCGGCCCTGAGCCCCGCCAGTGGGGTGACATGTTCAGTGAAGTACTCACCGGGCTTGAGCGCCCCTTTGCCGCTCGGCAAGTAAACAAGGTCGGAGATCTGGTCGTCGGAGTTGCCGTCAGCCGACCTGCTGAGAGCAGGTTCCACGGTGGTGCCTGCCTCCCAATGGGCGTCGGCGAAGGAAGGCTCCTCAAGAGCGGCGGCCCTACTCGGGTCCAGGAATTGTTCTTGGTGCGCCGGGTAGTGGTAGTCGCCTTGCAGCAAGCGCCGGTCATCAGCCGCCGGGCCTATGACCGCTACTTTCGATACTTGCCCTGCCAACGGCAGCACGCCGTCGTTGGTCAAGAGCACAATTCCTCGGGTGGCGGCCCGCCTGGCAAGTTTGGCGTTCGCCGCGTCGGTGAAGACGAGCTCGGCTCGGCCGGCATCCACGTAGGGGGACTCGAATAAGCCTAGGCGCAGCTTGGAAGTGAGAACCCGGCGGACGGCGGTGTCGACCGTAGCCATAGCGACCTGCCCCTTCTTGATCGCAGTCTTGAGGGGCGCGCCAAAACAGTCCAAGGCGGGAAGTTCGAGGTCCAAGCCAGCCGTGAGAGCCTTGATGGCGGCCCCGGAGCGGTCGGCGGCCACCCGGTGGTAGCGCATCAGCAGGATAACCGCGTAATAGTCGGCCACGACCATGCCGTCGAATCCGAGCTCGTCACGGAGCAGATGTGTCAAGATCTCCGCCGAGCCGCTGCCAGGAAGCCCGTCGATGCAACTGTAGGAGCTCATGACCGAGCTCAAGCCTGCCTCGCGGATCGCGGCGGCGAAAGGCTCTGCGAAGACTTCGCGCAGCTCCCTCGGCCCGATTTGTACGGGCGCGTGGTTGCGGCCACCCTCGGACAGTCCGTGAGCCAGGAAATGTTTCCCGGTGGCTAGGACACCCTGCGACAAGTCGTCGGTCTGGAGGCCGCGCACGTACGCAACCCCCAGCGTCCCGGCCAGCACCGGGTCCTCACCATACGTCTCCTCCAGGCGCCCCCACCGGGGGTCCCGGGCCACGTCGAGCACTGGCGCCAAGCTGTGCCGCGCGCCCACGGCGAGCAGTTGCCGCCGGATCTTGTCTGCTATTTCACGGACAAGCACCGGGTCCCAGGAGCAGGCGAGAGCGAGCGCTTGCGGGAAGACGGTAGCGCCCCGCGCGCAGTAGCCGCCAAGTGACTCTTCGTGCACCATTACCGGGATCCCGAGCCGGGTGCGTTCCACCATGAGCCGTTGGATCTGGTTGAACAGCTGGGCACTTTGTGCCGGCAAAAGGCCTGTCGTCGCACCTATGCGCGTGACCTCGCCGATGCCGTGGGGGACGACGGTTAAAGCTGCTTCCTCATCAAAGTGGTCACCGTTCAGCAAGTGCGGGAACTCGACTGCACCCAGTTGCGCCAATTTTTCATCGACGTCCATGCGGTCGACGAGGTCGTTCACGCGGTCTTCGATCGCCAAGGCAGAATTCGTATAGGCGGCGGCCATTATCAATTCACCTCGTCACTTTCTATAGGAAGATGGATGCTGATACCAAGGGTTCCGACCCGCCGCGGGCTGCACATATTCATCGAAGGGCAAACCCGCCGATGCCTTTTACGAACTGACGGCGTAGAATTATGTACAAGATCAATATCGGTACCATAGTGACAAAGATGAACGCCATCACCACCGGCACGTTGATGCCGTACTCTGAATTGGTGGCAAAGCGATACATTCCTGGGCCGGGGAGGGCGACGAACCTTGAGAGGTGGTCGCGGTGGCGCACAGAGCGGCGCGTCAGCGGCATCCTCCCTTCGCCGCTTAATTGGCGCCACGCCTTCCCACGGTACGCATCTCATTCGCGGAGACTGGCGTCCGGGCGGTGGAGGTGCTTGTCAGGCGGATCGCCGGGGAAGAGACGGCCGCGGCTCTGTTGCTGCCGTTCGAGCTTGTCGTCGGGGCTTCGATCGGGAGAGTCCGGCATGCTCCCTGACTGTCGTGCCAGCCCGATGGCTCAGGACCTACCATTCCCCGGGTGGTGCCGTGCTCTCGCGTACGACCAAGTCGGTGGCGAGCTCCACCCGATGCCTGAGCATTCCGCCGCTGTTGGTGCTCTCGAGCAGCGTGCGCACGGCCACCGCGGCCATCTCCGTCAGCGGCTGGTGCACTGTCGTCAGCGGGGGGGTACTCCACGCGCTGAGTGGGATATCGTCGAAACCGACGACGCTCAGGTCCTCGGGGACACGGAGGCCGGCTTCGCGCGCCGCACGCAGGACGCCAAGCGCCGACAGGTCATTTCCCGCGAAGATCGCCGTCGGGCGCGCGTCCAGGTTGAACAGCGCCTTCGCCTGCTCGTATCCACCTCTGGCGCGGAAGTCGCCCGACCTTACGATCTCGTCGTCAACGGAGAGGCCGGCTCTTTCCAGGGCGGCGCGATAACCGTCGAGGCGCGCTCGGCTGCACAGGAGTTCCGGAGGGCCGGTGATGATCCCGATCCGCCGGTGTCCCAAGTCGATCAGGTGTTTGGTTGCCGCCAGCCCGCCCGACCAGTTTGTGGCGCCGACCGAGCTCACCTCCGGACCGGGCTCTGCCGTCGGGTCGATCACGACGAACGGCAGACCGCGGGCCACGAGCACTGCCTTCTGGCGCTCCGTGAGCTGAGAGAGCAAGAGGATGATTCCCCGGGTGCCGCGAGATGTGATGTGGTCAAACCAGACCCGGCGCTCGTCTCCCTCCGACAGCGCTGTGAACGCGACCGTGAACCCCTCCGCTTGCGCGGCGGCGGCGGCACCCCGGACGATCTCAGTCGCCCACGGGCTGTCGAAGTCGTTGAACACGACGTCGATGAGCGGCGGCGCGTTATCGTTCGCACGCTTGCGGTAGCCGGCAGTCAAGAGCGCTTGTCGGACGAGGGTGCGGGTCCGGGCAGAAACGTCGGGTTTGCCGTTGAGGACCTTGGACACCGTTGCCGTGGATAAGCCGGTCTCTTGGGCGATCTGAGCAAGGGTGACCCGCTGACGGGCGTAGGTCCGAATTTGCCGCGCCGGTCGTCGGGTCCACGTAGCCTCCGACGCGGCTAGGGCCCTCTCGATCGGGGTCTGCGCGAGTATATGGCTTCCGCTCATGTTGCTGCAGATGATAGTGCTAACTTGCGAGCCTTTCACGTGAATCTTCGGAATTAGGACTTAAACTTGAACTGACGATTCCCAACTGGACCCATGGGCTGCTTGTGTATTCTCATAGAGGGGACCTGCACTGAGGGGACCTGCACTGAACGTGTCGTCATCAACACCTTTGGCGACACCGGCCACAACTGGGGGCATAGGCCATCGCAAGGTTAACTTCCGCTACCCTGAGATGCGATGTTTCATTCGTAGAGATGTGACGTTTCATTCGTAACATTTAGCCCGAGTACCTCACGAGACTCGCGTAATAGGGTGACATTCTGACCCGATGATGGGATACTGATGTCATGGCATCAGCGCGGCGGCGTCGGGACTTCGAGGCGATGGAGGAGCGGCGAAAACGGGCGGCGAAGCTGTTCACGCGTGGTGTCTCGCAGGCCGAAGTTGCTCGCGAGCTCGACGTCTCGCGCCAGAGCGTCAGCCGCTGGTATGCGAGTTTTCGAGAAGGTGGCGCGGCGGCGCTGCGCGGATCCGGTCGGGCCGGGCGCAGGCCGAGGCTCACGGCTTCCGACCTGCAGCGACTCGAGCGGGTGCTACGGCTCGGCGCGCGGGCGAACGGCTATCCGACCGAGTTGTGGACGCTTCCCTGCATCACCGAGGTGATCGAGACCCTGCTCGGGGTCACGTATCACCCCGGTCACGTCTGGCGCCTCATGGGGCAGCTCGGCTGGAGTCCCAACGCCCGACACGCCGGGCGGCGGAGCGCGATGACGCCGCCGTCGCCACCTGGGTCGCCGAACGCTGGCCCCGGTTAAGAAAAACGCCCGATCGTGCTCCTGGTGACCCAGATGGTTCCCGGGATATCGCTGAGTTTGTCCTTCTACAACCTGTTCAAGCACATCGACCTCCCCAACACCATTCCCGGCCCCATCCTCGGCGACTCGACAAGCGGTGTGCCCTTTGCTGTGCTCGTCCTGCGGGCCCACATGTCGTCGACACCTGTCGAGCTGTCAGACGCCGCCTACGTCGACGGCACCAGCGAGTGGCGCACGTTCCGTTCGGTCATCGCACCCCTTGTGTTGCCGGCGATAGTCACCGCAGGGCTGTTCGTTTTCCTGTTCGCCTGGGGCGATTTCATCTACGCGTATACCCTCAGTACTGGCGGCCTCACCCCGTTGACGTTGGGGATATACAAGTTCTTCACCAACGACCACATCAACTGGGGCCCGATACTGGCTTCGGTTGTGTTTGCCGCCGTCCCGGCAGGCTTGATCCTAGGTTTCGGGCAGCGCTATGTATATGGCGGGATGCGAGCCGGAGCGCTCAAAGGCTGATAAGAAGTGCGACTTCTAGAAAGGTGCCTAAATGTTCGACGACAGCGCCGCAGTGATTGAGTACTGCTCGGGCCACGAGCGCTTGCGCTTGGAGGCTTGGGGCAACGACTCGATCAGAGTCCGTGCCAGCCGGGGGCAGGTAGCCGAGGACATACCGGGCGCGCTCATCGCGGCCGGCTCGCCTGCTGCAGCTGGGGCGAGCAGCGACGAGGCAACCCTTGTCAACGGGAAACTCAGGGCGCAAATCTCTCGCGAAGGACTGGTCAGCTTCTGGCGCTCTGATGACGGCAGGGAGCTGTTATCCGAAGAGAAGGCCCACTTCTGGTGGCCTGGCTCGCGCTTGTTCTTGGCCAATGGCAATGGGCATTACCGCATAGAGCAACGCTTCAAGGCGTACGGCGGGGAGAAGCTCTACGGACTCGGCCAGCACCTCCATGGGCGCTTCGACCAAAAGGGCTTGGTCATAGATCTGGTCCAACGCAACGCGGAGGTCTCGATCCCGTTCATGGTGTCGGACAGGGGCTACGGGTTCCTGTGGAACTCCCCAGCTGTCGGACGCGTGGAGCTGGCCGTCAACGGCACTCGCTGGGTGGCAGATAGCGCGCGCCAGATTGACTACTGGGTGACCGCAGGCGACAACCCCGCCGAGATCCTCTCGCACTACGCCGACGCCACCGGGCACTCGCCAGAGCTACCGTCCTGGGCAAGTGGCTTCTGGCAGAGCAAGCTTCGCTACCGGACCCAGGAGGAGCTGCTGGCCGTCGCTCGGGAATACCACCGCAGAGGGGTCCCGCTGGCGGTGATCGTGAGCGACTTCTTCCACTGGGAATATCTCGGGGACTGGAGCTTCCATTTGGTGGACTGGCCCGATCCGGCAGCAATGGTGAGCGAGCTCGAATCCATGGGCACCAAGCTCATGGTCTCGGTCTGGCCCTCCCTCAGCCCTCTCTCGGCCAACTTCAAGCCTATGTTGGAGCGTGGTTTACTGATCTCTAGCGAGCAGAGCGTCACCGTTCATACCACCTGGCCCGAGCGGGGTCTTAACAATTTCATTGGCGCCGCCTTCTACGACCCGACAAACCCTGAGGCGCGCGAGTACCTCTGGGAGCAGATCGAGAAGAGCTACTACAAGGCGGGAGTCCGGGTCTTCTGGCTCGACGCCTGTGAACCCGAGATGCAGCCCGCCTGCCCGGGGAGCCTGAAATTCGCCGCGGGCCCGGGGCTCGAGGTTGCCAACCTCTATCCGCGTGAGCACGCCCGCGCCTTCTACGAAGGCATGGTCGGACGCGGAGAGGAAGAGGTGCTGATGCTGTGCCGGTCTGCTTGGGCCGGCAGCCAGCGCTACGGAGCAGCGGTCTGGTCAGGGGACATACCGTCCACCTTTGAATCGCTTGCCATCCAGGTTCGTGCGGGTCTCAATATGGCCATGAGTGGCATCCCGTGGTGGACGACTGATATCGGTGGTTTCTTCGGGGGGAATCCTGAGGATCCCAGCTTCCGGGAGCTCGTTGTGCGCTGGTTCGAGTTCGGGGCGTTCTGCCCGCTGTTCCGCCTGCACGGGGACCGCATGCCCAATATGCCGATGAGGTCCGATATGACCGGCGGCCCGAACGAAATCTGGTCCTTCGGTGACGAGGCCTACCGCATCGCGAGGGACTACATCTTCCTGCGGGAACGGCTGCGACCGTACTTGCACGACCAGGCCAGGGAAACCAGCAGGACGGGAATGCCGATCATGCGCCCGCTCTTCCTCGAGTTCCCGGAGGATCAAAGCTCCTGGGATGTCGACGACCAGTTCATGTTCGGCCGAGACCTACTCGTGGCGCCGGTGTTGGAGCAGGGGGCCAGGGAGCGCAGTGTCTATCTTCCAGCTGGGGCCGAGTGGACGAACGCTCGGTCTGGCGCAGGCGCACCGGGCGGTGCAATGGTAATTGTCGAGGCGCCTCTGGAGCAGATCCCTCTTTTCGTCCGCGATGGGGCGCGCCTCCCTATCGGAGGACCGCAACGCTATGACTTGCGGGGTCGAGAAACCGAAGAGCATGTCGCATAGCGGGACGACAGACCCTACTTCGATAGCTGGCCACGTTGGCGCTTAGCATGCTCGACAGAAGCGACAAGAATTGCATCACGTGTTCCGCCAGCAGAAACGAGAAAAGCTTTTCGTCGGTCCGGCGCTCCCCCGAGACGGCGAAGGTCCGGAAGGCGCGAAGGTCGCCAGGGAAGGGCAGTTGATGAACACCAAGGAGGTCTCATGGCAGAGGTGAGTCTGGAGAAGATAGGCAAGGTCTACCCCAATGGTTTCCCTGCGGTGACCGATCTGGATTTGGACGTGGCCGAGGGGGAGCTCGTGGTCCTGGTCGGACCGTCTGGCTCCGGCAAGACGACCGCGTTGAGGATGGTCGCGGGCCTGGAGGACATCACCTCGGGGACCCTGCGCCTGGGGGGCGAAGTGGTGAACGACATGTCCCCCAAGGACCGCAACGTGGCCATGGTGTTTCAGAACTACGCCCTCTATCCCCACATGACCGTGGAAGAGAACATCGGCTTCGCCCTGAAGCTCCGCAAGGTCCCCAAGAAGGAGATCAGGGTGAAAGTCCGCGCCGCCGCTGACCTGTTGGGTCTCGCGGAATACCTGAGAAGAAAGCCCGCCCAGCTCTCCGGCGGCCAGCGCCAGCGCGTGGCCATGGGCCGGGCGATCGTGCGCGAGCCCTCGGTGTTCTTGATGGACGAGCCGCTGTCCAACCTCGACGCCAAGATGCGCGTCCAGATGCGCGCTGAGATCTCCCGCATCCAACGCCGGGTCGGGGTCGCGACCCTGTACGTCACCCACGACCAGGTGGAGGCGATGACGATGGGCGATCGGGTAGCGGTACTGCACCTGGGAAAGCTCCAGCAGTGCGGCTCACCCCAGTCCCTCTACGAGCACCCCGACAACCTCTTCGTGGCTGCCTTCATCGGCTCGCCTGCAATGAACCTCTACGAGGCCGTCGTCTCCCCCGAGGCCGACGAGGTGCGGCTCGGGGCGCAGTCCCTGGCCCTCTCCGAGCATGTCTTGGCGGCTCATCCGGCGCTACGCGGCTACCGGGACCGCAAGGTCGTCGTCGGTGTCCGCCCCGAGGAGCTCGCCGATGCCGCCCTGGGACCGCCGCCCGCACCAGGGTCCACGCTGGTTGCCGACGTGGAGCTGGTGGAGTCGCTCGGCAACGAGTTGCAAGTGCACTTCCTGATCGACGCCACGCGCGCCCGTTCCGAGGACACCGCCGCAGCCAGCGGGGATTCGGAGCTGGGCGAGGCATCGAAGCTCCAGCCCGGGGGGACGAAGTCCGAAGGGGTGGCGCGGATAGCGCCCCGCTCCGAGCTCAAAGCCGGCTCACGCGCCACCTTCGCCGTCGACACCGAGCAGCTGCACTTCTTCGACCTCGACAGGGGGTCCGCAATCTGGAACTGACGAGGCGCTAAACGACTGCCGCGCTCCTGTCGGCGACACCGTTCATCGTGCTCAATGTCCTCTTGCGCCGCCAGTGAGCGCGGGGGCTGAGCGGTGTTGCCATGCGGTGAGTGGCTCTGCCGGGCCAAGCGGCCGACAAGCGTCCTTTTCAGCTGGACCGCAAGGTCCCGACCATCACAAGGTGAAGGGTCCAATAGCTTGATCCTGATCTTGCCTGGCCCGTACGAACGCGTCTGAAAGAAGCACCTATACGCGCCAAGGGCGATGCCGCTGTCAGCAGCGTGCGCATTGAGATCCGGGTCTTCTGCTCCCGAAGCGTTGGGAAGTGTGGCGGCGGTAGAGCCGAGGGAGTCGCGAGGGGGACTGATCAGGCGGCGAGCTCGTACTCGTGGATCAGCCCGCCGAGGAGGTCGCGGCGGCGGATCTTCTTGGCTTCGTTAGCCACGACCGCTGGCCGCGGAGGCGTGAGGTCGAGACCGCGATGCGGTCGGGACCGGTTGTAGTGCGTGACGTACTCGGTGAGGATCGTCTCCAGATGGTGCCGGGAGAGCACGAGCAAGTGGTCGAGGCAGTCCTCGCGCACGGTGCGCACCCAGCGCTCGGCGAACGCGTTCGCCTTCGGGGAACGTACCGGGGTCATGATGGTTTCGGCGCCAATCGAAGCGAAGACCTCGTCGAAGCTGGCGCTGAACTTGCTGTCGCGGTCACGGATGAGGAACCGCACCCGCCGTCCTGCGTCCTCGAGGTCGGCACAGAAGTTGCGAGCGGCCTGAGTGACCCAGGGGCCGTTGGGGTTGGTGGTGGCGCCGAGGATGTGCACGACCCGCCGCTCCAACTCGATCACGAAGAGCACGTAGTAGCGGCGAAGGAGCACAGTATCGACGGTGAAGAAGTCGGTGGCCACGATGCCCTTGGCCTGGACGCGGAGGAACTCGGTCCAGCTCGGTCCGATTCGGCGCGGCGCTGGCGGAAGCCGATGACGTCGCAGGACATTGGTCACGCTGCCCTTGGAGACGGTGACCCCGAGCTTCTTCAGCTCGCCGACGATGCGCAGGTAGCCCCAGCGCGGGTTCTGCCGGGCGAGACGGAGGATCAGTTCGACCGTCTCCTCCGATAGGGGAGGTCGTCCCGGCTGGTGGTGCGGGTACGTCCAGCGGCGCCGGACGAGCATCCGATGCCAGCGCAGGATCGTCTCAGGCGTGATGAGGAAGGCAGCCCAACGCTCCCGAGGCACGACCTTGGCCAGGGCGGCAACGATGGCCCGGTCGGACCAGCTGAACCGGGGCCGTGCGACCTGACGGCGCAGGACGGCCAGCTGCTGGCGGAGGACCAGGATCTCCGCATCCTTGGCGACGGCGTCCATGTGATGGATGCGCAAGACATCGGCGACGCGACGGACCAGGCGGTAGAGGAAACTGAGCGCCACGACGTGGCAGGATCGCCGTTCCGATCGTGCCTGGTCAAGCTCACGACCGGGTTGTTGGACCCTTCAGGCAGGTCAGCCTGAAAACCGAACCCCGTGCTGTACCCACTTGCCTTCATTGATACGATGACGTTAAGCTTAGTAGTGTTATGGCCGCGTCGAACAAGTACTCCAGGAGCACCCAAGAGTCGCGTCTCCGTCTGGCGGCAGTAAACCGCAACGACCCCACCTTGCTCCACGAACAGGTGGCCGTCGAGATTCGTCGCGCGATCGCAGATGGTGAAGCCGGCCCGGGCGACCGCATCCCCCAGGCGAAGGATCTCGCGACCGTCCTTGGCGTGAACACCAACACCGTGCTGCGTGCCCTTCGGGTCCTCCGGGACCAAGGACTGCTCGAGGTCGGACGAGGACGCGCCATCCGCGTCGCCGGCACGCCGGAGCGCAGCCAGGTCATCGAGCGCATGAAGGAACTCATCGAACTCGGTCGCCGCACCGGGTACCGACCCGAGGACCTTGTCGAGCTCCTGCAACACCTGTCCGGCTAGGAGCGGCAATGACACTTCTCGACCCGCGGTCACGGATCGGCGACCTCAGCGACCCGATGGAGCCCCAAGCGCTCCTCGCCGAGGCGAGACGGAGGACGCGCCGACGCCGGCTCGGATTCGCCATTGTGACCGTGCTTGTCCTGGGCCTAGCTGCGACGATCGTCGCCCTTGTCATGACGCCGCCTTCGAGGCCGAAGGGTTTTCTGGCTCCCCCGAATTCGGGCGCGCTCCCGACTGGAGCAATGGTCAACCTGCAACTCGCCGGTTCACTCGCCGTGGGTCCGACGGGCGCGCTGTACGTCGCCGCTCCCTTGCAGCACCGAATTCTTGTTCTCCTGCCAGATGGCAAGTTCCGCGCCGTCGCGGGGAGCGGGAAAAGCGGCTACGCCGGGGACGGCGGACCCGCGATCGACGCCGATCTCTCGAATCCCTACGACCTCACCTTTGGACCCAATGGAAGCCTCTACTTCGCCGACGCCGGTCGCATCCGAGAGATCCACTCCAACGGAACCATCCAGACGATCGCTGGAAACGGGGTGGATTCCGCGGCGCTGCCCGCACATCCGTTGCCGCTAATTGTGAACGGCGCCCCCGCCCCATCCACGTCGCTCGGTTGGCAACCCAATTTCGCAGTTGGACGCAACGGTCAGCTCGTGGTCGCTACCACTCGCCAACTGCTGCGTCTCGAAGATGGCCGTTTCGAGCAGATCGCCACCCATCGAATGTCGTTCAGAAAAGTGCATTACATGCCAAACAGCCTCGACATGAATCTGGGTGCGATCGCCATCGACGCACGTGGGAACCTCGACGTCACCGGTTTCAACGGCTGGGGTGTCTGGCGAGTTGAACCCAACGGCGATGCCTACTACCTCGGTTACGCGCGACAAAGCGGTGGTGACCATGGCCTGTTAACCGAGGGACCGGGCGGGGCGATCTACGTCGACAGCTTCTCGGCAATCATGCGGCTCGGTCGCTCGGGACTCGTCATGGCGGACAACCTCAGCAAGATCAACCTTCGCAGCGAGTACTTCTGACTGACCTCCTTCTCGTTCGCCCCAGGCGGTGTCATCTACGCCGATGAGCTACCCGGAGACGGCGGTTTCGAAGCGCACCAGCAGCTGATCGCCTTCAAGGCGGGCCAGGCACACCTGCTATGGCAAGAGCCTCGGGGCGTGCAGGCGGGACCTGCCAACTAGTGAAGCCTGACCACGGGTTGGACCGCTGGGTGTCGATGAAGGCGACTACCTCTTTTGTCGACCGTCGAGCGTCCAATGCCCCTTAAGAAGCGCGTTCGTGTAGCCATTTCTGTAGCCAAGCCCTCAGACCCGACTGGACGCGGACAGGCATCCGCGGACACAAGCACCTGGTCAGAGCCGCTCGGTGGACTCTGGTGGACGTCCGGATACCCGTTCGATTTCCCTGGGGGTCAAGAGGCCCCGGGTTCAAATCCCGGCAGCCCGACGGGGAAGTCACAGTTCAGCGGCCGAGTATTTCCTGTCGGCAACCTGCACCGAATCGGCGGTCAGGGGCACATGACAGCGGTAAGGCGATTGATATTCGGGGATACCCGGAACGACTTGGCTCGATTGGCATTCAGGGATAGCAGCCTGATGCCGTCGATTGAATCTCGGCGCTCCTCGTCAAGCGCCTAGCGAGTAGCTGTCGGCTGGCGGACGGATTCGGCACCTTTGTCCTTGGGCGGGCGAACGATGACCAGGGCCATTCCGGCCAACGTCATTGAGGCAAAGACTGGAACCGCGAAGGGCGCGAGTCGGGCTCCGAACCACAGCTCGAACATCGGGACGTCGTCTCCGGTTCGTCGCTGGAAGATCCCAAGTGGACATCCTTTGGCGGCGATTAGCGCGAGTCCCTCGCCGACGAGAACGACTTCTGCCAGCCGGAGCCACGCGTCACGTCTCCGAACGAGCGCGCAGAACCACAAGTAACCCAAACACCCCAGCTCACCGACGCCGATTGCATTGTGTACGAGTCGGAGCAGCCGGGCACCACCGCTGAGCGCTGGCCCATCGCGACGTCTCACCGATCGAAATCATGACACCGGGTCCTCGGAAGCTCCCCGATGCCTGCACTGGACGCCGCGACGGAAACAGCTGGTTATGAACGGCGTTCTGTGACAGTCCGCGATCCGTCACTAGTGTCCAGGTCGCCCATGAGAGAGCGCACTTGACCGTCACGAAGTTGAACCGGCAATGGCACGAGCAACACCGCTTGGGAACGGCCGCGAGCCTTGACGATCGTGTGCGGTGGCACCTCGAACACGCCAAAGTCTGTGCGTGTCGACCGATCCCGCCTCGCGTGCTCGACGAGATCAAACGACGCAGGGAACTGCCTAGCCAAGGCTCAGCAAAGTCATAGCCCGCGTCCGGCGATCTGGGGCGGATCAATCTGCGATGAGAGTCTTGGCAATCGGAGAAGGTCCCGAAGGAGGACGCATGATCCAGGTTTCGATCATCAAGAGGACCTTGAGACAGGGCAAGACCTACGACGATTTCCGCCACGCCTGGTACCACTCGGTTGGCTTCGGCACGGCCAACAAGATGCTCACCATGCTCAACGTTGCCAATCCCCGCGAGATCATCGTCATCGGGCTGACAGAGACGACCTTGGAACAGGCGGGTGCGCTGATTGCCCTAGACGCCAACGAACGTGGCGAACATCCCCTCGACGACGTCATCGAGCCGCAGATCGATCGAACTTTCGGGATCCTCGTATCGGAGGACGATTTTTCGGAGCCGGGAGAGATCGAATACAAGCCGGCCACTGTCAACGGCGAGGTCACCGACATGGCAGAGGCTGAAGCAGCATTACAAGCTGGCGCCCGCCTCCTCGCCGCCTATCTTCGCAAGAGCGTTTAGGGCGCGTATCTATGGGGATCGGGCCGCAATGCACACCCGGCGGTCAGGGGCGCCTCTGGTACGCCTTGAGTAGGGTGACGGCATGGCGGAGATCACTCGTCGACGTTCGGGCGAACTTGTGCGCGGCGTGCTTCAAGTCCTCGCTGAGCATCCTGACGGTCTCCAGGCACGTGATGTTCTGACCGAACTTGAGCAGCGAGTTTCGCCTACGCCGTTTGAGCAGAGCTTCTACCCGAATCGACCTGGTGTTCGGCGGTACGAAAAAATCATCCGCTTTATGACGATCAATGCCGTGAAGGCCGGGTGGCTCACCAAGAGCAAAGGAACCTGGTCGGTTACGCCTGACGGTCTGGTGGCACTCGACGCGTTTCCTGACCCTGAGAAGTTCATGCTGGAGTCGGTTCGCCTCTACCGAGCGTGGAAGAAGGAACAGCCCGAAGTCGACAGCCAGGACATCGAAGAAACCGTAGAGACGCCTTCGAGCACGCTGGAGGAAGCCGAGGAGTCGGCTTGGCAGGAGGTATCGGGGTTTCTAGCGGACATGAATCCCTATGAGTTCCAAGAAATGGTCGCGGCGCTCCTGCGCGCGATGGGCTACTACACGGCGTGGGTGTCTCCACCCGGCCCAGATCGGGGGCTTGACATCCTTGCGTTCAACGACCCGCTGGGGGCGGCTGGGCCGCGGATCAAGGTTCAGGTCAAGCGTCGAGCTGACAAGATCAACGTCGATGGTGTCCGCGCGTTCATGGCTCTCCTCGGTAGTCAGGATGTGGGAATCTTCATCTCTGCAGGCGGGTTTACGTCGGAAGCGGAGCGGGAGGTCCGGAGCCAGGAGAATCGTCGCATCTCTCTCATTGACCTTGAACGACTATTCGATCTGTGGGTCGAGCACTACGACGCAATCCCCGAGGACGGACGACAACTACTTCCGCTGAAGGCCGTGTATTTCCTCGCTCCCCGAGACTGAACGATCCGGCGATTAGGGGCACCGGAACCCACTTTGGAGGACTCACGTTCTGGGGCACGGCCGACGGTGAGCAATTGACGGAGGCGGGGGCCGCGGCACAGCGTGTCGGTGGCCAATGGCAAGATTCCGCTAGTGGGTGCGATCTTCGTTTCGGCTGTCGTATTGCTCCTCGGACTCGCTTTGCCGACGCGAGCGCCCGGACTCGTCAACAACGGCGCCAAGGTTCACTCGGCTCGTCAATCGCTCGCTCCTGCTTGCTGGTCAGGATCGCTTCTGCTCACCGTGACTCCCAGCGAAGTGCATCCGGGTGAAGTCGTGAGCCTTTCACCGAACGTCGGCAATACCCGCCTTCTCATCGGGGGCACGGTCACAGAATTCGAATCGAGATCGCTCGGCCAATGGATCCTCGCCGACTACCTGACTTCTCCGTACGGGACCGCGACGAATTATGGCGTCGTCTCGGCAAGGGGATCCGCGGGATTCCTCGGCGTCGGCACCTACGCGCCGATCGAGGTCCGCATCCCTGACGTCCGCAGCGGCACCTATCGTCTGGCCAGTTACTTCAGCCCTGCCGGCGGCAACGGCTCCTTCCTCCCGGGCCACTACCCCAACAAGGGCGCCTACCTCTGCAGCGAGGTCCAGGTCTTGTCGACGAGGCCGACGCTCTCGGCCTCGAACGACGTCTCCGTGCAAGCCATCCCGTCTTCGGGCTTGCGGGACGGCAAGCACATCCGAGTCAATGTGTCAGGCTTCGGCGTACGAGGGGTCGTCTCTCTTTCTGAGTGCGCGTTCTTTGGGGTTGTCGCCACATCGGGCTGTGGCACGGCGCTCAATTCCGATTCCTTGATCCATGTCAACAAGAACGGGACGGCGTCCGTGACCTACGTTGCCGCTGGCCGCGCGCTTTCGTCTTCTCGTGGTCGGACGTTTCCATGCACGGCGACGAACTGCGTGCTCGTCGCGACGCTCGGATCTGGCTTCGCGTACGCGGTCACCCGACTCAGTTTTCGCGTACCAGGTGCTGCAACGGGCTACCTGCACTTCGTCGGTGGTCCCGCCCCCGGGCTGGACAAACCGATTCCAGGGACCGTCCGATTCCAAGCCAGCTCCGGCGCTTCCTATGAGACAAGCCCGGCATCGGACGGCGAATTCTCGCTCATCCTCCCACCCGGTCGGTACCTAGTAGAGGCGAGGAGTCCAAACTTTATTTCGGTTGGCACAGAATGGCCGTGCAGAGGCCAACCCGATTCATTAGTGGTGAAGCCGGGTCAAACGATTGATGAGCCCGTCTTCTGCGATGCGCCGTAGCGAAACCGTCGCGGGCATGTCGGTCGATCCGGCGTTGTGGGGCAGTCTGTTCAGATGAACCCGGTAGAGGCAGCTAACCCTTTTGACCCCGAGGCCGTACTTTCCTCGTATTCCGAGGGAGTCTGCGCGATCGAACGAGCCGCTGCCGTGACCGTGGACTGGGAGGCTCCGACCCCCTGTGGCGAATGGCGGGTCGTAGAACTCGTTGGCCATCTCCTTGCCATTGTCCGTTACTACCATCGCCTTCTCGACGCTGCCTCTGCAGGCAGGCCGCTGATCGAATTGCCCCGAGGCGGGCGACTCGCGGCGATGAATGCCGACGACCTCTCCGGTCTTTCCGAAACTGAAGGCGCGGAGCGCAGCCGCCGGTTTGTTCATGAAGCAAGAGGCTACGCAGCGCGCCTCCGCGACATCGACTGGAGCCTGACCCTCGGAGTTTGGTCGGGTCTCGGTCCTCTTTCTGTCGGTGAGCACACAGGGGTGGTTCTCGGAGAATGGCACGTGCATGCCTGGGATCTCGCCCGGTCGGCGGGCATCGACCACCGCCCTAGCGATGCCGAGATGATTGCGAATGGACAACAAGCCGTGCTTCGGGCCGTCGGCCCCGGCGACCCATGGATCGCCGTGCTGCGCGGTTACGGCCGCGATCCCGACTGGTCACGTCCCCCGGGCGGGACTGCATGAAGCACGCCATTTGGATCCAGCCGGCGTTCGGGGGCACTCCATCGCCAGGCGCGAGAATGTGCGAATGGCAAATCCGAGCTACTCAGAGTCGATCGTGATCGCCCGCCCAGCAGAGCTGCTCTACGACATGGTCTCCGACGTCACTCGAATGGGCGAATGGAGTCCGGTTTGCAAAGCCTGCTGGTGGGACGAAGGTGACGGCCCACGAGTAGGTGGGCGGTTCACCGGTCGCAACGAGACTTCCGCGCGGACGTGGGAGACGCGCTCCGAAGTCGTGGCGGCAGATCGGGGTCGAGAGTTCGCCTTTGTCGTTGGTGATTCGTGGGTTCGTTGGGGCTACACGTTCACCCCGGTTGAAGGTGGGACGAGGGTGACTGAGTCTTGGGAGTTCCTCCCGGCTGGCATCGCACGATTCGAGGAGCGATTCGGTGATGACGCTCTCGTCCAGATTGCTGATCGAACCGAGGCTGCCCATCAGGGGATCCCAGCGACCCTTTTAGCGATCAAGAGGGCTGCAGAATCGGAGTGAACCCAATTGGATGGGGAAACGAAGGGTCGACGGGTACCTCTGACCTACCCGGCGATCAGGGGTACCCGGAGACGCCCTGGCCGAGGTTCCTCGGAGCGTTGGGCTCCGTTAGATGAAGGCGCCCACTGGACACAGCAACTACTTCACGGCGCCGATCACACCTCCGCCAATGGCGGCAATCAGGATTCCGGTCAGGGCAATCCGCGCTGCTCGAGAGCCTGGCTCAGGCATTTTGAAAACCCAGATCCCAATGCTGGCATTAACGAGCAGGCTTAGCTGGGCGATGGTGAAGCCCACTCCAGTGCCCACTCGCGAGACCAAGCCAAGCAGAGCGAGATTGCCGACGCCGAATAGAAGCCCAGCCGCCAACTCCAAGGTTGTCACCCTGAGACTCAATCTGAATGGTTTGCGGGCAGGCAGCGCGAGAAGGAACCCGCCAGTGAGGATGCCGAGCGAGAGGGGAAAGTTGGCCACCTGCGTCGGCACCTTTGCCCACTGAGCTGGCACGAAATAGCTACCCCACAGCAATCCTGCCGCAACGGCCCAGAGCAGGCCGCGTTGATATGTGTTGCTGGCCTTTGAAGTCAACGCCGGCGGTCCTACCAACGTGACGACAGACGGGGAGATGCCAGCAGCATCTTGCGAACGCACAATGAGCAGTACCCCGACAAGGATGAACACGAGCGCCAGCGCTACCACTGTGAAGCGGGTGGAGCTGAAGCTCTTCAATTCGCCAAAAAGAAGGGCGCCCCACACGAACGCGGTGATGATGTTCAGTGGCGTCCAGGACCCAGCGGCACGGGCCAGTCCGATTGCTTCGGTGGCCCGAAAGGCGGAATAGTTTCCGACCGTCCACACCAAGCCCCCGGCCAAAGGCAGCCAGAACTCGCGCCAGCCGAAAGAGAGATGACCACCGCTGGAGACGAGCGCAATCGTTGCGAAAGCGAAGTTGCCAACGGTCACGTAGAAAGTCCGCAAGCGTTGGGGCACACCGCGTGCGACCTGAGCCATCGGTATCCAGGTGCCCCACGCCACCACCGTGATGAGTGCGAGGAGCGCGGTCATGTGCGTCTCGTTGTGCGTTCGGTCAGCTTCGAGCTTCGAAGCCAGACGGTAGGTGCGCGTTAAAGCCCACGATGATCCATTCAATAGCCGGTGTTTCGTCCGTCATCGGGCTCCAGGCTACATTTCGCCGCCCGATTGCTTGACGGCTTTACAACGCTAGTCAACGATCTCTGGCCCCTAAAGAGTGGGGTGTCGCCTCAGGGCCGCTCGGCGGAATAGCCGGCGTTATGGGGCACCCCGTCGTACCGAACTGGTCGGCTGCGACGTGAACCTATTTTGCTCAGTCCACCCATGTGGCTGAGTGCCGTCGCTGGACAAATCGTTCGGTACCTAGCATTATTCATTAGGTGGCTGACGAACTACAGGACCCGAGACATTCGTCGGCGGGAGCGTGGGCAAAGAGGTTGTACTTCGCAAGCCGAGCCGTGATGGAGTCGGTCCTGCGGCCATATGACATCGGATCGACGCAGTGGTACGTGCTGTACCAGCTGGCTAACGATGGACCAACGATGCAGCGCGATCTCGGTCGGATGCTCCAGATCGAGAGGGCGACGCTGAGCGGGATCGTGAGCACGCTCGTGCGTAAGGGCCTCGTCGAACAAACGCCCGACCCCGCTGATCAGCGCCAGCGGATGCTTCGAATCACAGCCTCGGGCCTGAAGGTCTGGGATGAACTACCCGCTCTCGCCCTCATTGAGGCAGTTGCATTCGACGGTGTGGACGCCGCAGAGCTCGCGACGGTCGTCAAGGTGCTCCAGGCCGCGACGCAACGCCTCAAGGACCACTTATCGAAGGGACACGAATCATGACGATCTTGCTCACCGGTGGTACCGGCCGCGTGGGGTCGCGGCTTATACCGCACCTTGTGGATGCGGGAGTGGAGTGTCGCGCGCTAGTGCGGGTTGGCAAAGGCGTCCCCAACGGGGTTACGCCGGTGGAGGGGGACATCCTCGATCCGGAGTCATTGTCGCGCGCAGTGGAAGGCGTCTCGGCGATCGTCCATTTCGCTGCGCTGCTGGGCACGCCCGACTCCGACGCGATCTGGAAGGTCAACCTCGAGGGCACACGCAATCTCATCGCCGCCGCACAGCTACACGCACCTGAGGCACGTTTCGTGATGGCGAGCACCGGGCTGGTCTACGACGAGGATGCCGTGCATCCGGCCTTGGAGGATGACCCGGCGACTCCGACCACCGCCTACCCCGCGAGCAAGCTTGCAGCCGAACACGAACTCCGAGACAGCGGACTGACGTGGAGTGTTCTCCGCCTTGGGTTTGTCTACGGCGACGGGGACGGACACCTTGCATTGGCCCCTCAGCTCTTGTCGGCCTGGAAGTGGCACCCAGCCCAGACCCTGAGTCTGATCCATCAGCGCGACGTCGCAACCGCGGTCGAACTTGCATTGACGGGAGCCATGGACGGGCACATCGTAAACATCGTCGATGAAGCACCGACCACCATCTACGAGATTGCCAGCCTCGTCGGCGCCGCTTGTGAAGAGTCGGGCGATCCCCTTCCCAACCCGTGGAAGGGCCACGCGGATGGGTCCCTCGCTCGCCGCCTTGGCTTCCAGCCGACAGTGCCGACCGTGTACCAGGCCATCCGAGAAGGCGCACTGTGAAGCTCGGCCGGACCTCGGATCTGCTGACATTTCGGTCTAGCCCGAAAGTGCCGAATGGTGGCGCACTCCCGGCGATAAGGGACACCCACGACCGAGGCGGTTGAGTCGCGATTATGAGACGGTCTTGGATCCCCGACGCCGTTCCCGTCGAGCGAACGCAATCGACGTCCGGACGGTGCGCATTTACGACAAGGTAGGCTACTTGCATGTCGACGTGGGGTTCCAGCGAACCTTCCGATCGTGCTGACCGCGCGGCAGAGACGAACCCTACGAAGCAGTTTCACCGCAGGGACAGAAGGCTCGCCATCGCATTCGTGCTTGCCGCACCCGTAGTCTTGATCGCGGCCGCGGCCACGGCCACGGCCGCATCAACCGATCACCGCGCCAAGGTCACCGCGTCGTTCGCCTCACCGGCGCAGTACAGAACGCACCCCGCAGTCACCTACGACCGGCAAAGCGTGCCCACGGGCAGTCAGGTGGAGGTGATGGAGCGGCCCAACGACAAAGGCGGGCTGGTCGTCACGCTCAGGGTCTGGGGGCTTGACCCGTACAGAAGGTACGACGCGTACGTGTACACCAAAAGATGCGGCGCCACACCCGCCGCCGCGGGCAGACGAACGCAGAACGGGCCGAGCAAGGAGCACTATCCGCAGAACGAGGTCTGGCTCAACTTCAAGACCAACCGCCGTGGCGACGCCAGCTCTCAAGTATGGCAGTACTGGGCGTTCAACCCCGGCCAAGCAAACTCCGTGGTGATCCAGTCGCGTGCCACCGGGGGGCGCGTGGCATGCGTCTCGGTGCCGTTCAACTAACGCGATTCCTCGTCGTTCTGAATTGCGATCGTAAGCCCATAACGCTCGTTGATTCGATCAACAACTGCTCGGCAGAAGTGCCGTACTGCCGCACCTACCCGGCGATCAGCCTCGCGCTCGACGCGCCAGTCGGCGAACATTATGGGACGCGACCTGCACTCCATATCCGTCTCGCTATGGCGCGATGTTGAGCTGATCTGAGCCCAAATTCTGGCTGTACATAAAGAACTTTCTTGTACGGGGTGAACACGCGAGGACCGTGTTGACGATGGTCGCAGCCCGCCGCCGGACCTGCGTGGGCGAGAGCCGCCACTCGAGCGCGGCGGAGCTTTTAGCCCGTCGACGCCCGGTACGGGCGGAAGAACGCGCGGAGCTCCTCCGCGTATAGCTCGGGCTCTTCGAACGGCGCGAAGTGCCCACCGCGCTCGGGCTCGGTCACGCGCACGACGTTCGCCGTGCGCTCGAGCCACGCCCGCGGCGGGCGGACGATGTCGCCGGGAAAGAGAGAGAAGCCGGATGGCACCTCGACCCGGCGGGCGAGCTGCGCGGGCGGGATAGCGGCGTTGGCGCGGTACATGCGCATCGACGAGCCGATCGTGCCCGTGAGCCAGTAGAGCGTGACGTTCGTGAGGATCTCGTCCTTTGTGAAGCGCCTCTCGACGTCCCCGTCACAGTCGCTCCACGCCCGAAGCTTCTCGACGATCCACGCCGCGAGCCCGGCCGGCGAGTCGGTGAGGCCGACGGCGGCGGTCTGTGGCTTCGTGCGGTGCATGGCAGCGTAGGCGCCCTCGGTCGCGCCCCAGGCTGCGGCGCCCTCGAGCCAGGCGCGCTCCTCGGGCTTGAGGTCGGCTGGGTCGCCGGTAAAGACGGGCAGGCCCGCGTCGGTGCGGTGGACGGCCACGACCCGGTCGGGGTGGTCGAGCGCGAGATAGCGGCTCACGTGGCTGCCGATGTCCCCGCCAGCCGCACCGAAGCGAGCGTAGCCGAGGACGCCCATGAGCTCGGCCCACAGGCGAGCGACAGCGATCGAGTCGAGGGCCGGGCCGACGGGGCGGTCGGAGTACCCGTAGCCCGGCATGTCTGGCACGACCACGTCAAAAGCGTCGGCGGGGTCGGCGCCGTGGGCGCCGGGGTCGGAAAGTAGCGGGATGACCTTGATGTAGCGCCAGAACGAGTCCGGCCAGCCGTGGCTGAGGACCAACGGAAGGACGGGCCCAGCCGGAGCGGCCGCCCGGGCGTGCAGGAAGTGGATCCCGAGGCCACCGAGGCGAACGTGCAAGTGGGGCAGCTGGGCGAGCGCCATTTCCTGTGCCGGCCAGTCGAAGCCGTCTGCCCAGTAGGCGACGAGCTCGCGTAGATAGGCGAGGTCGGTCCCGAGCGACCACCCAGCCTCCTCGGGCGTGTCCGGCCAACGAGTCGCGCGCAGCCGCGCGTGGAGATCCTCGAGCACCGCCGGGGCGGTCTGTGGGGTAAACGGCTCTAGGTGGGGCGGGGCGTCCGGCACGAGACGCACCTTACCGGCCGCCGCCCTCGCGTCGGCTGTCGAACCTAGCGGGAGCGCCGCGGCCATAGCACCAAAGGTCGGGTCGTCTTTTCGGGCCCGTCACAGCTTGTCGGAGCGACGACCGTTTTATGTGCGGTGGTTCTGGCGCGGGTTCAGGTCGGGATTTGCGGGCTTTGCAACACCAATATCCGTCGTTCGGCACCGCAGCCCCGGCTCGGAGGCGCGCCGAATCAGCGATTTGCATCCGCGGAACTGTCCCAGAACGCAGCCGACAGGGTGCCTCGGGGTCGCCCGAAAGTGCCGGTAGGGGACGGTCGCCAAGGTGCCCACCACGTGCCCCGCTGGAGCAGGCGTTCGGGGGCACCCGCAGAATGTTCGACAGCAGGACTGGTGCGCACCCCACGCGCGTTGCTAGGTAGGCTTACTCAACGAAGTAGAGAAGGACGTGGTGCCTGCGATCGAGAAACAGAAACTCGCCTTGGAGCGCGGGTCCTGAACGTGGCCCGGTCACGAACATCCACGAGTCACGGGCTAAGCGCTCTCCGCATCTTGTTGCAATGAGGTGTGTGAGATCGGGAGGCCCTTCAGAAGAGCGATAGGACTCCAGCCGTCCGTTGAAGATTATCGTGATTGTTTGCTTCGATGAGTGGACGAAAATTGGAGTTCCAATTCGCCAGCCGTGAGCGATGACAGGCCAAAGCGTTCGATCGGTCAGCCGCAAATCATTGGTGAAGCTGCGCCCGAGGTTTCGAAGCAGACGACGTGCGTCTTCAACGTCTCGAGCCCGAAATGGCTGCACTCCTTCCACGGATGGACAGTGTCCAATGAGGTTCACCACGGGACGCGGGCTCGGCGCAGGATAGATGGCCGAAGGAAAACCCGGAGCTCCGACAGGGGGAATCGGATACCTCTGGTGTCGGGCAACTGAAGTCATCGGCGACTTCCCTTTGCTCCCAGCTCCGGCCCCGGGAGCTGCGTCCGCGCGCCACGTAAATGCTCCCGAACTCACTTCGCCGATCAATGCAACCACGAGAACACCCTGCGTCAGAAGAGCCCACCGCCGAGGCGCAGTTCGTTGGCCGTCACCTGCACCGGGTGGCGCGATCTGGTCGTGGTCCGATTGATGGAACTTGCATCGGTGCATGTCGCTCTTCGTTCCGTCGGTTGGGGAATCTACTTCTCGCCCAACTATCTGTCGGTGACGTCCTAGTCTCGGGCTTACAACCGCTTAGGAGCCGACTACCTCCGACCACCACTGCCGATCCGACCGCCCTGCGATCACGGGCGCGACATGGAGTGCGAAGCCGCAGAGCGGGACGCGGCGACGAAATGGCGCGAATGTGCAGGTTCCGGGCTTCGATGTCCCGCTGTTCAAAGTTGCCTCGCCCGATTCATGACAAGAATTAGCCGAAAAAGCCTCCCTGAGCGGGACCGCGTGAGGCATTCAACGAGTGTTCCGATGGCCGAGAGCTTTCTTGGCACGCTCCAGCTCGAGCTCCTCGACCGCAAGCGCTGGCGGCCCGATCGGGTTCCGCCCACCTGTAGCGACCAGGAGCCCTGCGGACCGCCCGAGGTGATGCCGATCGAGACGAGCACGGGTAGACCGGCCGGGCGGGCGGCAGCTTCTATCGCACATGCACCACGCCTCGGGCTTGCGGCATGCAGCACACCAAAAGACCCCAGAACACTTCGGCCGACCCCGCCGACGCACTGTCCGGGATCGCCATCTCCATGTCGTAGGTCACCTCTCCATGCGCCGGGATGGCGTGCACACTCCGGCAGTTCAGTTCGTACTCCAGCTTGGTAGGGATGTACGAGTGCTCGATGTAGCCGGGGCACGGCGACAACGGGACAGCGCGGCTTCCGGGATTGAACAGCTCAACCTGGTACCTGAGGATGGTGCCCGGTTTCACCGCGGCGGGGAGCCGCAGGCGGGAAACGAGGTGCACGAGCGGGTCCGGCGGATAAACGGGCGGCGGTTTCCCCGTGAAGAACGGCGTCACCCCCATTCCGCACGCCATGGTCACGGAGCGCACGGCGATCAACTTGCTTCCACCCCCAGGGAAACTGATCAACAGGTGGTTGTAGCCAGGAAGTCCCTGGTTCCCGCCGCCGGGATCGGCGGCACAGATGACCGGAATATCGATCCAGACGCTCACAAGCTTGCCCGGGTCGGTGTTGGCAATCTCGCTGTCTGGTGCCATGCCCTCCGGCCTCGCCGTCACCGTCGGTTTGCCGGGCTTACTCGCCACCACGTGCGGCCTTCCCCGAAGGAGACACGCCGTCCGACCCGTGTTGCGAAGCGCCACGCTGAAGCCAACATCCTGGGTGATCTGTAGCGGGTCCACCGATGCCACGACCAATTGCGAGGCGGCGCAGGGAGGTGCATTGGCAAGGGGCGGTTTCGTCGGCAAAGGCTTCACCAGAAGGGATTCCATGAACGCTCGAGTCACCGGCTTGTCTAGCCAGGGCACCGCCCTGGCCTGAACTGAAGCACTCGAACAGGCGGCAAGCAAGACCGCAGCGGTGGCGATCACCGCGGCACCGCAGCAGTAGCTGCGCCACCTCTTCATGTCAAAAGGACGCCGGTCGCCACCGACGCCTTGCGTCGCTCGCCGGCTCGCCCGAGAGACGGTGATCTCGGGGCCACAACCGACACGCCTTGCCACCTTCTCGTCCCTCCGCTAAACGGAATCGCCTCTAATCCCTATCGTATGGACGGCTTTTTCTGTGTGCAGGTCACCATTCGGCGCGTCGTGACGCCGCCCTCGCCCTGCGCCCCCCTGCTGGCTGGCTGGGGTCGTCTCGTCTTCCCGCCGTCCGTGCGCTCCGGGCGCTCGCCCTTGCCGGTGCCCGGCCGGTTTCGTGTTGCCCCCCTCGGTCGGCCTGCTCGCCCCTCGCTCCCTTGTCCGTCACTCCTGCCCCGGTGCGCCGGTCGTCCCCTTCCCGTCTTTGGCTCGCCTTCCCGCGCCTGTCCTTCTTTTCCCCGAATGCAAAGTTGGCGGCGAGGCACCCAGACAACCTTCGTGTGTAGCCATTTGTGTAGCCAAGCGCTCAGACCCGACTGGACGCGGACAGACGTCAGAGGACACAAGCACCTGGTCAGATTCTCTCGGTGGACTCTGATGGACACCCGGATACCGGTTCGATTTCTCTGGGGGTCAAGAGGCCCCGGGTTCAAATCCCGGCAGCCCGACAAGAAATAGCAGGCCAGAGCCGTAGCGGTAGTCGAGTAACTGCTTCTTGGCAGGTCTCGCGAGCCAATTCGCGAGCCGACTCGTCGATCCGGATAACTGCGGACGTCTATGGCTACACCCTCGATCCGCAGCGCCAACAGGCGGCCGAAGCGATGGCAGAAGCACTCTGGTCGTAGCCTGAACCGTTCGTGCGTGACCGCGAACCGGCGGTCAGGGGTGCACGCGCCACCTTCTCTCAGCCCCAAGGTGCTGAAGAGCGGCACACTCCCGGCATTCCTGGGCGCCCTTGATCAGGGGAGGGCCATAGGCTTGCCCCATGATCGAGCACGCGGACTTCGGGCGGACGGGACACTCGAGCACGCGCGTCATCTTCGGCGGTGCGGCGCTCGGGGATGTCAGCCAGCACACAGCCGACGCCGTACTCGATGTGCTGCGCGAGTACGGCGTGAACCACCTCGACACGGCGGCAAGCTACGGGGATTCCGAGCTGCGCATCGCCCCGTGGCTCGTCGGCCGCCGGGACGAGTACTTCCTCGCGACAAAGACTGGCGAGCGGAACGGGCTCGCGGCGAGGGTGGAGCTCGAACGCTCGCTCACGCGCCTCGGCGTCGACCACGTCGACCTCATCCAACTGCACAACCTGGTCGAGGAGGACGAGTGGATGCAGGCACACTCGCCCGACGGAGCACTGGCCGCGCTCATGATCGCGCGCGACGAAGGACTCGTCCGTTTCATCGGGGTCACCGGCCACGGGATGCGGATCCCCCGGATGCACCTCCGCAGTCTCGAGCGCTTCGACTACGACTCAGTCATGCTGCCGTACAACTTCACGATGCGCGCCGACCCGAACTTTCGGGCAGACGTCGAGGAGCTGCTCGCCGTGTGCGCGGAACGCAACGTCGCAGTACAGACCATCAAGTCCGTCGCGCGCAGGCGCTGGCCGCAGGACGGTCCCTCCGAACGCCGCAGCTGGTACGAGCCGATCGGCGACCCCGACGCGATCGCCCGCGCCGTGCACTACGTGCTCGGTCGCCCCGGCCTGTTTCTCGCGTTGTCGAGCGACTACCGCCTGCTGCGCCAGATCCTCGAGGCGGCTTCGCACCCAGCACCGGTGCCGTCCGACAAGGAGATGGCGACTGACCGAGATACGTTCGGCATCGAACAGCTGTTCGACGGGGGCGAGCTCGAGCGGTTCTGAGCCCGCGATCCCATTCCGCGTGCCTTCGCCCTCCCTCTATCACCGCATGGCGGTCCTGTGTCGGGTACGCCCGCGAAGTGCCTGACGCGACACTTCCCGCGCCTGTCGCTCTCTCCCCACGACGTTCGGTCCGGTCTCCCTCATCGAAAAAGAGACGAGCACGCTTACGCGCATGGCACTCCGGGATTCGCTGACGAATGATCGGGCAGACCAGGGCGCTTGGCTTGGACGCGACGTGAACGAGCGTCGTGCCCGCGCCCGCTGAATTTCGAGAGGTTCTAGGTTGAGGAGGTGACCGTCACGATTGCACCTCCGAAGCCGCGTCTTCGCGGGTGGCTCCACGTCGGCGCATTCCCGTTCGCGCTCGTGTCGGGCCTCTGGCTCACTGCCAATGGGACGACGCATGCAGACCGCGTCGCGTGCGCGATGTTCACGCTCACGGCGTGCATGCTCTTTGTCACGTCCGCTGTCTACCACCGGGGCAAGTGGAGTCCACGCACGGCGGACCTGCTGCGGCGTCTCGACCACTCGAACATCGCGCTGATCACTGCGGGCACGTACACGGCCCTCGGGGTCGCCGTGCTGCCTTCCTCTCAGGCCATCGTCATGCTGTGCATCGTCTGGGTCACCGCGCTGGCGATAGTTCTGCTCCGTGTCGCTTGGCTTTCTGCTCCACGGTGGCTCTACACGGCGATGTACGTCGGTCTTGGCTGGGCGGCGATCTTCTGGCTCCCTGAGCTGTGGCATCTCGCGGGCGCGATCACGATCCTGCTCGTCGTCTTCGGGGGGGTTTTCTACACCGCTGGCGCCGTCGTCTACGCGCTGACGACGTCCGAGGTTGTCGGTACGCATCTTCGGCTACCACGAGCTGTTCCACGCGTGCACGATTGCGGCATTCACCTGCCATCTGATCGCAATCTCACGCGTCGCGACCTGACTCACTCGAGTTGGCGAGCAACGTCGACATTTCGAAGCGCTCCGCGTCGAATCCCGCACTTCCGAGAAACCCTTCGAGAAGATCGACGTTGCGGACTTCCTGTCCCGAGGCGATGCTGCCGTCGTTGACACGGCCGGTGCGGGTCATGCCTTGGAGCCTCCACCAGATCCAGCGCGGTTCAGTCGGAGTTCTTCGTTCGACGTGGGGCGACAACATTTCTGGCCCGTGCCGAAGAACTGCAAGCGATTCTTCATCGGGGCCAGACCGCTGACCCACCCTGCGAGTGATACAAGCGTTAGCCACGACCCGAAGGGCTTGGCAGACCTAATCGAACGGTTCGCGAACCATCGCCTGACCCGTCCTTCGCAGCAGTTCTCAGTCTCGCGATTACTCTCACGTCGTGAACGGAGTCCAGCGCGCCACGCGCAAATTACACCTTACTTCTTCGCTTTACCCTTCTTCTTCTTGCCAGACTTAGCCTGAGATAGGTCGCTACCGGCTACTTCCTTGACTTTCTTGGGTGTCTTGGGGTTGCGAAGTAGTCTGCCGGCTTCGGACGCGTCAGGCTTACTTGTTGGCATGACAGACCTCCTAGTTAGCTTGATCGAAGATCCTATCTCACCATACGAACACGTGTTCGAAGCCGCTTCACCGCCGTCGCCTTTGCGGCCACTTAGCCAACCTGCCTGGAGAACCGGCGGCAGGTCATTCGCCTATCGGTTCGCCATCAAACGCTGGGGTCGGTGGAAATGGTTGGGCTGTCCACGAAAGGCGCTTAGCGATGAGGATGAACTGCTCATTCTTGCATAAGCGCTGGTGGATCCACGCCGGGGAGAGACCGATATTGGACAGCAAGATCAGCCTCACGATCCAGTCCAGCGCCAAGAGCTCGTAGTACAACTCCTCAGGGTCCTTGCAGCCCGCGTACAGGTTCGAGCCATGCGATGGCAGATTTCGAGCGTTGCGAATGTGATTCGCGAATGTGTCAATGTCTCCCGGAGCTAGCGGCATGCCGGCTTTGATAGCCTGCTCGACAAGTTCAACCATCCTCGTTTTGAACGAGGGCTGATTCGCTGGCGAAAGCACCGAGCTAGCCCACTCTCGCAGCTCGCTTGGAGCAGCGTCGACAATGATCCGAACACGGGCCTCATGCTGATTCGTTGGCAGATTCGGATGATTCCACAATGCGACATGCATTGCTTCCGCGGCCTGCGCGATGTTCGTTACACGATCGTCTTCGAACATGAACGGCGCGTACGTCGCGACGATAACTCGAGTGACAACGCCCTCTAGCTTCTCTTGTGCGTCTAGCCAGAGGTCGATTGCCTGCTGTGCGTTGGCCAGCGCACTCAGCGGACCGACTTGACGGACTTCGAGGAGAGATTTGTCTCGTTGCTTCAGATCATCTCCGAGTAACGGCATGTGGATCGGCAGCGGTCGCGGGGTGCTTTGGAACTTAGCCATCAAGAAGGTGATTCGATTGGCGGCACCCGTCAACAACGAAATCAAGTTTCGAAGTGGCGCGATCCAGCTGTTCAGACCTTCGTACACGGACATCGGTGATTCGACGTCGATCGACCAACTAGTCGTGGCCTGTGCGCTGGCCTTCGTAGCAGAGACATGCATTTCTGGATAAGTGACGAGCTTGACCCTGGCTCCGTGTGATGCGAAGTCCAAGTGTTCCGTCCGCGGCACCTCGATTGAATGCTTCGACGACAGGTGAATCGCAGGCGGATTGACCCAATCCAACAGACAGTCAGTTTCGAAGGTGAACTGGTCACAAGCGAGGTTCGTTGCTGGAACGTGAGCGCCTTCAATCGCATACCGAAACGCGTCAGTGTGGTTTGCTTCGAGCGGACCTGGCCAGAACAAGCTCAAGACGTCGACGAGCGTGACGTCACCGACATCATCGACACGTCCGAAGACGACCGGGTACTGACGATTCTCAATGCTTGCTGGAAAGCTGATAACCGTCCCAGGAGGCAATGGAGTTGGAGGTTCAAGCTGAAGATTCAGTGCTAGCTCCAGATGAGCCCCAAATTGCACTGATCCGCGAAGTCCGCGTTGCGGGTACTCAGGCAACCAGAACACCCCGTTCCACGTCGTGTCCGGCATAGGCATAGGTCCAGGCTACGTACACCGCAGCAGAGCGGAGCGGCTGATGATGCCTCTGCCTTCGATGGCGAGGTCACTGACCAGTCCACCGGCGCTACACCAGAGCTGGGCCGGCCGGCAAAGCCACCTGCTCCAAAATGACGCGCGGTCATGGAGGGGGTGACCGTCGTTTCGGAGACGAAACGTCAACTTGACGTCGACGAGATGGCAACCTAACATTCTTTTTTGTGGAAAAAACTCAGGGCTACGTCGATTTCCGACGAGTGCGCAGCGAGGCTGCCTCAATCGCCGAGCGCGCGGTACAGGCCGGGTTTGGTGTCCGCGATGGTTCGACCGCGTTCGAGGAGATCAAGGCGGCGAACGTTGCGAATCAGGCGACGACGCAGGCGATCCTTAATGCTGTCGTTCACGCTCGCGATCACGGCCTTGCGTGGGCCGACATCGGCCGCGCCCTCGGCATCACGAAGCAGGGAGCGCAGAAGCGATTTGCTGAAGAGGATGAGGACGCACTGGTGCAAGCGATTTTCGAGACGCGATCAGCCGGTCAGGTCGTGCGGGTGCCAAAGCCGATTGCCATCTTGCTTCCGTCGTTCCAGTGGATCAGAGACGGCTTGAACCGCGGGACGTTCTCCGATGGTTCGTTGAGGATCGATGGAGGCCAAGCCTACGTGCAAGTCTCCCGTGCCGAGTACCTCGAGCACCACCCAACCTGTGTCCCCGATCGATACTTCTTGCAGCACCTCACGAGCACACCGCCCCACGGACGGAACTGGACCATCTACGCCGACACCGAGCAGGAGGCGAAGGCGAAGGCGGACGAGGTGTGGGGGCCAGATCGCGTTGCTGATCGCCAGGAGATCATCGACACCGAGACGGGAAACAGGTGGGTCCGCGCGAATGGCAGGGTGGACTGGGTGAACGCGCCAGCCGCCATCCAAAACGCAGCGTGTCACATCGCCGCGTCCGGTTACAGCCTCGTGACGAGACGGTGCACCTGCGGTGGAGCGCTCGTCGTCTACTTCAAGGACGACTACGGGCGCTATTGGGCGAAGTGCCAGAACGATCCAGCGACCGAAGAAGGATGGTTGACGGCGTTCCGGCTGCTCGACGACCAGTCCGAGGAGTCATACCTCCGACTCGCCCGCGAGAACACGATGAACGGTCCCGCCGTGACGGCGCAGCTACTGAACGGCGGGCCTGTCTGACGGACGTCGGTTCGGCACTTGAGGCGGGCGCCGCTCGTACGATTGGTTCCGCTGCGATCTCAAGGTTGGAGGAGCGTCGACGTGCCACGGCGCAGATCAGTTACCAGCCAGCTTTACCGAGTGGCCCGCATCAGCAACAACCTTCGTGCCGTTTCCCGCGGACCAGGGGCCCTCGCGAAGCGCGAGGTACGTCGCAAGGCCTACCGAGCAAGCGGGAGCTTCACCCGCAGGATTCTGAAAGCGTTCAGCCTGAGCAAGTGACGACCAGACAACTAGGCAGAGTGGCTAGGACGGTGTTGAAATAATCGCTCGGGCTGAAACGGGCAACGCAGTGACCAGGGTATTCGCTCCGGAAAATTGGCTCGGGGGCGAATAAATCAGCATTCTCCTAGTGCGCGACGTGCGTGGAGCTGGAGCGAGTCGGTGTCGGAGATCAGCCGGCGCGGCGTCCCGGCAGAGGAGCGGGGGCAGTCATGGGGCTTTCAGCTCTGAGTTGTCGCCACCGGCTGAATACTGACTGTAAGTATCCACGTGGCAGCAAAGCGCCTCTGCCGGGCTGCTGCCGGTGGCGACGGGCATGGTTCAAAACACTGATTGGCAGGCTCGGGGTTGACGGTCGGTACCTCGTAGAGCTCTGCCGTCGCATTGACGACGTGTAGATGGCGGTGCTTGTCCATGTTCCAGTGCTCGATGTCCGGCTACTGATCCCACTCGTGGTAACAGCCTGCGCAATCCCAGTGCTCAAGCTTTTCTGTCGCAGTCGCCGGTAAACGACTATTACCACTTAACTCCCGGGCTCAGGGTGAAGTTGCTCGTGCACCCGCGACATCAAGCTTCGAACTCGAGCGCAGCAATGGCCAAGCGCTTTCCGACGTTCGTGCGTCCGTCGTAGTGGAGACGCAGCGTCGACTCGCTGTTACCAAGGATGTCGGCGACCGTACGGTACGACTGGCCGGCGTCGAGCATCGTCGTTGCCGCAAAGTGCCGCAGGTGAAGCAGCGTGACGGACGACGCTCCTCTAATCGACATCCAGCGGTTGCTGAGCGACTCGGGGCGCGTGGGAACCTGGCTATCAAGGCCCCCGGGGAAGACATACTCACCCGCACCGGGATCTGAACCGCTAAGGGCGCGACGCCGGTCAAATTGCCGAGCCAACGCAGCGGCAGCGGCATTCGTGAGCGGCACGTCGCGCCAGTCTGATCGCTTGGTTGGCTTGCGGACCAGCCCCACACCAGGTCCACCGTCGCTGATCGAAGCGGCGACGTGGACTTCATTTGCCTCTAGGTTCACGTCTCGCCATCGGAGGCCAAGCAGCTCACCCTTTCGCATGCCTGTGCTTGCGAGCACGATTGCCATATCCCCGAGTTCGGGGTCGCGCTCTGCGGCACAGTCGAGCAGGGCGCGCACTTCAACCGCTGTCGGGGCGAACGGCTTCGATCTCGTGGTGCGAGGTCTGGCGGCATCCTTGCAGGGGTTCGAATCGATGAGGCCCCGCTTTCGGGCGAGTTCTAGTGACCGATTGAGCGCCGTCGCGCATCGCCTGATCCATTCGGTTCCACGACCGGAAGCACGAAGAGTTGCGTAACACTGTTCAATGTCCTGCCAGGTGAGGCGCGACAAGCGGATGTCGCCGAACCGTCTGCCGTCAACTAATACGGCATCCGCCATCGTCCGAGTTGCCGAACGAGTTGTCACGAGGGTCTTGGGTGCAAGCTCAATAACCCCCGATTCGACGGTGCGGAGGTAAAGCGTGAAGGCGGCCTGGACCGACCTGGCGTTTGTGGCGTTCGGAAGTCGCCGCTCGTGATCTGCGACCTTTAGTCGGGCAAGCGCTACCTCGGCGTCTTCGCGCGTCCCATGCACCCGCCGGGACACTCGGCGACGGCGCCCGCTAACCGGATCGCGGCGAATTTCAACGTCGACTCGCCACACATCCCTACCAAGGGGGATGACGCCTCCACTACCGCGTTTCCGACGGCGATCGCCTCCTGGCGCGGACCGGTTTGGGGAAGTAGATCGGCTGGTCACGGGTGAGATAGTAGACCAAGTCAGTAGACCGAAGCACAATCCGCATTGGCGGAACTCCATCACTCTGGCCGCTCACCAGGACTATTTTAGAGCGGACGACGGGACTCGAACCCGCGACCCTCACCTTGGCAAGGTGATGCTCTACCAACTGAGCCACGTCCGCGCGGGGGTCATGATACCCAGCGGCCAGGTGTGACGCGCGCCCGACGGTTGAGTCCCGACTCGCCGGCGAGACCTCAGCGTCCGGAATGGCCGAAGCCGTCCGGCCCCCGCGCGCTCTCCGGCAGGGACTCCGCGGCGAGGAAGCGAGCGACCTCGACCGCGACGATCACGAGCTGCGCGATCCGGTCGCCGCGGTGCACGGTGTACGGCTCGTGCGGGTCGGTGTTGACGAGGACGACTCGGACCTCGCCGCGGAAGCCCGCGTCGATGAGCCCAGGAGCGTTGAGACAGGTCACGCCGTGGCGAATGGCGAGACCGCTGCGGGCGAGCACCAGCCCGGCGTGACCTTCGGGGATCGCGATCGCGAGGCCAGTCGGGACGAGCGCCCTCCCGCCGGCCGGATCGAGAACGACGTCACGGGTGGCGACGAGGTCGGCTCCGGCATCGCCGGGGTGCGCATAGGCGGGCGCCGTCGCGTCGGCTTCCAGGGTGGTGAAGGGTATATCGAGCACCGCGGCAGGGTAGCGCTCTGCCTTGGGTCGATGAGGGCGCACGAACAGGTCCGAACTACCATCCTGGCAATGCTGGTCTGGATGGACCTCGAGATGACCGGGCTCGACCCGTCGCGCCACGTCATCGTGGAAATCGCCACGCTCGTCACCGATGACCAACTCGAGATCGTCGCCGAGGGCCCGGACCTGGTCGTGGCCGCCACGCTGGATGACCTCGAGAAGATGGACGACGTCGTGCGCAAAATGCACACGGAATCGGGGCTGCTTGCCGCGGTTGCCGCCTCCACCTTAAATTTGGCTGACGCCGGTTCTGCCACGCTCGGTTTCATCCGCACTCACGTGCCGGAACCGCGTCGGGTGCCACTGTGCGGGAATTCGATAGGGGTCGACCGACGATTCCTCAGTCGATACCTGCCGGAAATCGAGGAATACCTCCATTACCGGTCGATTGACGTCTCGACGGTGAAGGAACTGTGCAAGCGCTGGTACCCCTCCCTCTACGGGCATGCTCCCAAGAAGGCCGGATCACATCGGGCACTCGGCGACATCCGTGAGAGCGTCGCCGAGCTTCGCTACTACCGGGACAACTTCTTCAAGTTCCCCGCGAACGAGGTATTGGGCGACGCCTAAGTGCTCTAAGTGGGTTGCCACGTCTCGACAATGTACGTCATGGTGAATGACGCGGCTGTGTCATGTACGTGACTACATATGGGAGGGAAACTCACGTGAGGATGTATCTTCAATCCACAAGGTGAGTGGTCCGCCATGCAGAACGTTGTGGAGGTAGAGGCGCCCGAAGAGAGCATGCGCCCGATAGCTGAAATGCTGCTTGACGACGTCCAATACGTGAACGTGGCGTCGGAGCGTGAGATCATCGGTCTTGTGGAACCCTCTGGAGAGGCCAGCCCTCAGAAGGTCGCGGGGGAGCGCATCCGGGTCGGCATCGTCGACGACCACGCCATGGTGGCCGAGGGTCTCGGGGTTCTCCTCCGGGAGCAGCATGATCTCGAGATAGTCGGAATCGCGGCGACCGTCGCTGAGGCAATCGAACTGGTGGAACGTCGGCACCCGCACGTGCTGCTCCTCGACTACCGGCTTCCGGACGGCGACGGGGCGACGGCGGCGACCGAGATCCTGCGCCGCTGGCCATCGACCAAGATCGTCATGCTGTCGGCCGCGGGCGGAGACGAGCTCCTGGCGCGGTCGATCGAGGCGGGTTGTTCGGGGTTCCTGCCCAAGGACCGGAGCGGCCATGAAGTCGTAAGTGCCGTCCGGGCCGCCTACCGCGGTGAATCGCTGATCCCGACCTCCGTTCTCTCGGGCCTGCTCGACCGCCTGCGCCGGGCGCCCCAGGGCAAAGCTGGGGATCTGACCCAGCGCGAGTTCGAAGTACTGCGACTCCTGGCCAAGGGCATGTCGACCGAGGGGATCAGCTCGCTGCTGTTCCTGTCGGAGCACACGGTGCGGAATCACGTGCGCAACATCCTCGCCAAGTTGGGTGCCCACTCGAAGCTCGAAGCTGTCGCCGTGGCGGCGCGAGACGGCATCATCTCGCTCGAAGATCGGACCTAGCGTGCACCGCTCCTCCGAGCGGCGCATCAAGGTGGTGCTCGCCGACGACCAGCGCGCGATCGTCGACGCCTTAACCCGCCTCCTCACCGAGCAACCCGACATCGAGCTGGTGGGAACGGGCCGCAACGCCGAGGAAGCTCTCCGGCTGTGCATCGAGCACGAGCCTGATGTCGCGGTGGTCGACGTCCGCATGCCGCAAGGCGGCGGTGAAGTCGCCGCGCTGGAGATCAGGGGTCGCGGCCTTAGAACGCGCGTCGTCGCACTTTCGGCGTTTGACGATCACGTGACGCGAGATCACATGATGGCGTCAGGCGCGGTCTCCTATGTGCTCAAAGATCAGCCGGTCGGTGAGTTGCTCGAGGCGATCCGTCAGGCCGCGGCCAAGCCCTCGCAGGACGAGGGCGTCGCGAGTTAGGCGCCGCCGCGCGGGATCCAAGCCCGCACCGTGGTGCCGGCGCCCGGCGCCGAGGAGATCTCGAAACTTCCCCCGGCCCGTTCCGCCCGTTCCCGCATCGAAGCCACACCGAGATGTCCCGGGACGACCTCGCTGACGTTGTCCATGCCGATGCCGTCATCGCTCACGGTGAGGGCGATCCCGCCCTGGCTGTCGAGCACGCTGACCGTGACATGGCGCGCGTCGGCGTGCTTGCGCGAGTTGGTTAGCGCCTCGGCGGTGATGCGGAACAGCGTGATCGCCTCGTCTGCCGTCGGCTCGGAGGCGATCGAGCTCTCGAAGCGCACCTTCGGACCACCCGCCCCCTCGTAGCGGCGGATGAACTCGGTCAGCGATTCGGTGAGACCGCCGAGATGAAGCGCCGGGGGATGGAGCTCGAAAAGCAGGCTGCGCATCTGCTCGATCGATTGCGCGACGGCTGTCTTCAGGTCATCGACGACGCTGAGGGCGTCTTTATCCTGGAGCCTGCTCTCGAGGATTTGCAGCTGGATTGACAGCGCGATCAGCGTCTGCAGGGGATCGTCGTGGACCTCGTCAGCGATGCGCCGCCGTTCGTTCTCCTGGGCCCGCAGGAGTTGCCGCGCCAGTTCGGCTCGTTGCTCGTCGAGACGGCGCTGCTCGGAGACATCCTGTGCGAGCCCGAGGACAAAGCGGGGGCCGTCTGGCTCGGGCACGACGCCCGCCGCCGTCACGATGGCGTGCACCGTCTCGCCGTCGGGACGCCGGTAACGCCGCTCGAACACCGTCGACGTCGCCGTCCCCGCCAGCAGGCCGCCGATGGCCCCGTCTAGGGTCTCGGCTTCTTCGGGGAAGGCGAGGTCACGCAGGTGTCGGCCGACGATCTCCTCCCGTTTCCGGCCGAGCATGCCCGACAAGGTCGAGTTGACGGCGCAGTAGCGTTCGTCCGGCCCGAGGACCTCGATGCCGATCAACAGTTCGTTGGCGAGCCTGCCGAGAGCGTCGTTTCGAACCCGCAGGCGTTCGCGCAGCAGGTAGGCGACGGCGCTCAGCGCGGCGATCACCGCGGCGACGGCGATCCACTCCCGGGCGGCGGTCGCCGCGCCGTGCTGGGTGAATCGTCCGGTGGCGCCGTAGATCACGCCGGGGACGATGGCGGCGTAGCCAGCCTCGACGAGCGCGGCACGCGTGGGCAGCAGGGCGAAGGAGGCCGGCCCAAACCAGCACAGCAGCGCGAGGACGTTCCCCGCCCTCATCGAGTAGACGTCGGCTCCGATCCAGGCTGTGCCGACGGCGAAGAGGCCCACCAGCGCGAGGTGGTGCATTGGAAGCCGTCGTCGGGCGAGCGCGACCCCCAGGGCGACGGCGACGATCCCGGAGATCAGCACCGCGAGGCGATCCGGGGACGGCAGGTTGGGAAGTGCCCCGAGCACGAGGGTCACGACCGCGGCCGAGACGTAGAGGGCCCCGAGGTACCGTCCCGGTTCGAAGGGCAGGGGATCCGCCTCCGCCCCGACGGCGCATGTCAGCCAGTTCTCTCGTCGACTAGAAGAGCTCATCGAGGAGATTCCGCTTTCGAGCCAGCGCGCCGGACGGGTCGCTCGGGGACGCGGCTCGCCAGGCCTCTGCGAGAGAACAGGCACACCACACCGCGTCAAGACCCTACTGTCTCGTGGGGCGGCAGGTTCGGACCAGAGCTGGCCGGGGCAGTCGTCGGAAAACCGCCGATTGGTCGGCACCGTGGTCGGGGAGTTGTGGCACTGGCCACGCGGACAGGACCGAGAGACCATCCGCGCGGCAGGAGATGAGGAGGCCGAGAGTGAGCGTTTCTGACCGGAGAGAGCGCTTGGTGAGCAAGCCCGCTGGCTACCCAGCTTCTTGGGAGGCCGACTCCCTCCTCGTTGACGGGAGCGGGGTTCACCTCCGTCCGATTGTGCCGGACGACACCGTTCGACTCACCGAGTTCCACCGCCTGCTGTCCGCCGAGAGCGCCCACGTTCGATTGTTCGGCACCAAGGCCCACCCGACGGCGAGAGATTTCGAGAAGCTGGTCCGTGTCGACTACGTGGACACCATGGCGCTCGTCGCGTTGGTGAGAGACCAGCTGATCGGGGTCGCACGGTACGTTCGTCTCCGGCAGACACAAGACGCCGACGTCTCCTTCGTCGTCGCTGACGAGTTCCAGGGCCACGGGGTGGGGACGCTGCTCCTTGAGAGTCTCGCGGCGTACGCCAGGGAACGGGGGATCAACCGGTTCCTCGCCGACACGCTGCCGGAGAACTCCGTCATGCTCGGGGTGTTCGAGGACGCCGGGATGAGCGAGGCGAGTCGACTGGTCGAGGGCGTGGTGCGCGTGCGGCTCGACCTCACGCCTACCCCTTCGTACTTCGCCCGCCGCGAAGAGCGTGAGCGTGTCGCGATGGCGGCGAGTGTCGCCTCGTTCCTCCGTCCGGGTTCGATCGCGGTGATCGGCGCCGGCCGGCATCCCGGCGGGATAGGTCACGAGATCGTGCGGTCGCTTCTCGCCGGCGACTTCGCCGGGATCGTCTACCCGGTGAACCCCCAGGCCCGCTCGGTCTGCGGGGTTCGCGCCTTTGCCTCGGTGAGCGAGCTGCCGCCGCGCATCGACCTCGGCGTGGTCGCGGTGCCCCCGTCGCAGGTGCTCCGCGTCGTCGAGGAGTCGGCAGCCGCCGGGGTGCGTTCCCTCGTCATCATCACCTCTGGCTTCGGCGAGACCGGCCACAATGGAGCGTCGCTCGAGAACGAGCTGCTCGACGTGGCGCGGCGCGCCGGGATGCGGATCGTCGGACCGAACTGCCTGGGCGTGAGCAGCACGGATCCCGAGGTCCGTTGCAACGCGACCTTCTCGCCTATCGCACCGGTCCGGGGGCGGGTGGGGCTGTACACGCAGTCGGGAGCGGTGGGGATCGTCCTTTTGGAGGAGTCTTCGCGGGCTGGGATTGGCGTCTCGAACTTCGTCTCGGTCGGGAACAAGATCGACGTCAGCGGTAACGACCTTTTGTGTTTTTGGGAGGACGATCCGGCCACCGAGGTCATCGCGCTTTACCTCGAATCGTTCGGCAATCCGAGGAAGTTCCTCCGGATCGCACGCCGTGTCGCGCGCAAGAAGCCGATCGTCGCCTTGAAAGCGGGAAGAACAGTCGCCGGGGAACGGGGGGCCCGCTCACATACCGCCGCGGCCGCGACCCCGACCGCGGCGTCCGACGCGCTGCTGGTGGCGGCCGGCGTCGTCGCCGTCGAGGGGCTCGACGAGCTGCTCGACGTGGTCGCGCTGCTCGGGGCGGCTCCGCTGCCGCGGGGGCGTCGGGTAGCCCTCGTCGGGAACTCCGGCGGGCCACTCATTCTTACGGCGGATGCCTGCACGAAGGCAGGGCTGGTCGTGCCGGAGTTCAGCGGGACCACCCAGCGGGCTCTGCGCGAAGCGCTGAACCCGGCCAGTGCGGTCGCGAACCCGGTGGACACGACGGCCGGGGGCGGGAGCGCCGATCTCACGGCGGGGTTGCGCCTCGCCCTGGGTGCGGAAGAGGTCGACGCGGCTATCGCGGTGGTCACCCCGCTCATCTCGCTGTCGCGCCCGCAGACCCTCGACGCGATCGACCTCGTGGCGAAAGAGAGCGACAAGCCGATTATCGCTTGTGTCTTCGGCGAGCCGGTTCCCGCCGAGATCGACCGATTGTCCTCGGCGCGCTTCACTGTCGTTCCGTCGCCGGATCGGGCAGCGTCGGCCATGGAGCGGGCGTCGTCGTACGCCGAGTGGCGGGCGCGACCCGAAGCCCAGCCCTCGGACCCCGCCGGGGTGGACGTTGCCGCGGCCCGGGGGATCGTGGCCAGGTTCTTAGGCGAGCATCCGGAAGGCGGCTGGCTCGACGCCGATCGCATGAGCGGGTTGCTAAAGGCCTTCGGGATCGCCTTCGCCGAACTGGTCAGCGCCGGTTCCCTGGAGGACGCGCTGGCCGCCGCGCGCCAGATCGGCTACCCGATCGCCCTGAAGGCGGAGGGCTCGGCCATCCTCCACAAGACGGAGGTCGGGGGGGTCGCGCTCGGGATCGGTACCGACGAGGCGGTGGCCGCGGCGTATCGGGCGATGACGGAACGCCTCGGCCAGCAGCTCGAGGGGGTCCTGGTCCAACGGATGATCCCCGTCGGCGTCGAAACGATCGTCGGGCTGACGGTCGATCCCGACTTTGGCCCGTTGTTGATGTTCGGGCTCGGCGGGGTCGTCACCGAGCTGCTTGGCGATCACGAATTCGCGGTTCCCCCGCTCTCCGAGGACGACACGGCACGCCTGGTCGACGCCATCCGTGGCGCGCAGCTCCTGCACGGCTACCGGGGCTCCGAGCCGGTGGCGATCGACCGGGTGCGAGACGTCGTCAACCGAGTGAGCTGCATCTCCGAGGAGCTGCCCGAGGTCGTCGAGCTCGACCTCAACCCCGTGCTCGCCACGCCGAAAGAGGCGATCGCCGTCGACTGCCGGGTGCGCGTCGTCCCCCGTCCGGTCGGCCAGGACGCCTACATGCGCATCCTGCGGCGGCGCCCCGTCCCAACGGTGGCCTGACCACCCGACCCGAGCCGGCCGGACCGGTGGGTTGGACGGCGTGGGTCGCGGCCTTGCCGGAGGGCCCGCACCACCGCGCTCGTTCGGGCGCCAACGCTCCTAACCTTGGGACATGGCGCTCTTCTCGTCGCACAAACGGGAGTTGGTCACCCCCTTCCGCGCCCTTTCAGGTCGGAGCACTCCGATTGTCGAGCCGGGAGTCCACGTCGTCCTGCACACGCCGATCGGTGGTCCGTTCCCGGAAGGGATGGATCGAGCCCTCTTCGGGCTGGGGTGCTTCTGGGGGGCCGAACGCATCTTCTGGCAGTCCCCAGGCGTCTACACGACGGCGGTCGGCTACGCGGGCGGGTTCACGCCGAACCCGACCTACGAGGAGGTCTGCTCGGGCCAGACCGGTCACGCGGAAGTGGTCCTCGTCGTGTTCGACCCGACGCGCACCTCCTACGCGACGATGCTGCAGCGCTTCTTCGAGGGCCACGATCCGACCCAGTACATGCGGCAGGGCAATGACGTAGGTACGCAGTACCGATCGGTGATCTACACCTCTTCAGCCGCACAGCACGACGAGGCGGTGGCGACGCGCGACCACTACGCCAAGCAGCTCGCCGAGGCCGGCTTCGGGTCCCCGACGACCGAGGTCGCCGAGGCGGGACCCTTCTACTACGCCGAGGATTACCACCAGCAGTACCTGGCGAAGAACCCGGGGGGCTATTGCGGTCTCGGTGGTACCGGAGTGGCTTGTCCGGTTGGGACCGGTGTCATGACATCAAACGCGGGTGACGAAAAGAAGAGTCGGGACGAGGGATAATCGTTCGGTGATCGGACAACCCCTCTCTTCCCACCGGGCCGTCGCTTGTTCGCTGCTCCCGGTCAGGGACGGAGGCGAGCACGCCATCGTGTTTCCGGTGGAGCGATCTGCCGACTGGCGATAGAGCTCGACTGAATCCAGCACTCCGTATGCATGATTTGGGTGTTTGATAGGCGCAGCTGACCGGCCGGCGAGACGTAGGGGGCAGGTCGGTGTAGCTGTCGAGCCCCGGGGAATTGGCGGAGCTTCGGCGGCACGTCGGTGCCAGGGTGATCCTTCGTGCGGTCACGCACCGTGACCCGTTCGCACCTCCCGTCAGAGGTTGCAGCAGCCGTTTCGCGGGCTGCACCGTGAGCTCGGACCCAGATCGGCCTTGCGGGGGCTCGAAGTTGACGCGAACTGGCCGACGGGGCACGCGGCGAAGGGTTTCGATTGCGTGACTGGGCGGCAGCCCGACGCGGCGCCCGGCGGGTTTGGCGTACAAACACCCAGTTCAGATGGGGCGGCCGACCGGACCCGGGAGGCCTTGCTTGTCGCACCGCATGTCAGTAACGTGACATCTCGAAGATTCCGTGAAACCAGGTGTCAATGATCTCAGGACTTCCCGTAAAAGGGATACGCGGCCGATTTTGTCTGCCGCGGACGACTGTTGAGGTCGTTGTCCCCGACTCCTCCGGGGCGAACGCCGACCGGGCTCGCGATGAAGTCAGGCGTCGTTTCCGCGATTTAGGAGCGGAATCCAGTTTCGCACCGGGGCGGTTCCGCCACCCGATCGCGACTTCCGACGGACGTCGGACCATCGGTACAACTCGCCAGGTTCGCTCCGTCGCCACCGCGGGACCCGCCATCACCACTCTGACGTACAGTCAGCAGCTACAAGAAAGGGGGTCGGCATAGGCGGCTCTGTCGGGTGAGCGCTTTGCGTTCGCTCTGGTCCAGCGCTTTCGGTTGAAGCGCTCAGGCGATTCAGCCGGGTTGGAAGGGGCCGTGAGAAGGTGCAATTCACATTGTCGACTAAGCCCTCGGTGACCAGGAGAATCTGGTCGAGAGGGCCCCGAAGTCGCAACATGCATATAGACAAGCCAAAGGGGACATGAATATGGCGAAGTTTGAACCCCATGAGGTGGACCCAAAGCAGTATGAGATATCGAGGCGCCGGTTCCTGCGTAATGCCGGCCTGGTGACGGCCTCTGTGCCGTTCCTCGGTGGGTTGACCGAGATTCTGGAAGAACGGGGAGCGTCGGCCGCGACGTACCACGATGAGTCGAATCCACTCTTCGCGCACCACCCGGCCTACAAGTTCACGTTCGACAACCACGTGACGACGAACCCGTTCTTCACGGCTACCATCTACGGCACCCAAGACGCCGCGCACATCCTCGGTATCCCAACGCCGCAATGGACGGGATCGGTGGTCTCTGCGGTCTCGGACATGGTGACCGCGATGGACGTCGCGATTGCCGCCAAGGTGAACGGGATCGCCACCACGCTGATCGACCCGACGGCCTTCAACGCGCCGGTCGACCATGCGCTGAGTATCGGCATTCCCGTCGTCGCCTACAACGCCTGGGAGCCCCTCAACAACGCGATGTGCTACGTCGGACAGAGCAACCTCACGGCAGGTGCCGCGGCCGCGGAGCGGATCGTGGCCACCCTGAAGAAGGGCGACCTGATCGGCATGGTCATCGCGACCCCGGGTACCGGCAACATCCAGCCGCGAATCAACGGAGCTCTGCCGATCTTCAAGAAGGCAGGACTGGTGACCGAAGTCGTTGCCGGTGGCGCACTACTTGCCGCCGAGGTCACGGCGGTCCAGGCATGGTGGGAAGGCCACAAGGACGTGAAGTTCTTGTACGCCGTTGACAACGGTGACTCTGCCGCCGTCGCCGACTGCATCACCGTCAACCACCTGCACGGGATTACCGGCGGTGGGGGATGGGACGTCAGCCTCCCGGTGCTCGACGGCATCAAGAGCGGCGCCCTGGAGTACTCGATCGACCAGCAGGCGTACCTGCAGGGCTTCGTACCGACCGTCCAGCTGTTCCTGTACAACATCTCGGCTGGTCTGATGAAGCCGTGCAACACCGACACCGGCCTTGGCTTCATTACCTCGGCGAACGTCGAGCCGTACCTTGTGCACGCGACGCGGTTCGAGGGAGCCAGCCCAACCGAGACGGCGTACGCGCCTCCGTCAAAGATCGGGTTCTAATTAGTGCAGTCCTCGACTCCTGAAGGGGAGGTCGCAGCCCCCGCTCCGCGGTTTGCGGAGCGGGGGCTCGTGCGACGTGTCTCGGATGTGTTCTTCATCCGACCGGAGGCGACGATCGTCGTCGTTGCCATCGCGCTGATCGCCTATTTCTCGTACCGCAACTCGTCCTTCTACTCCTACTACAACATCGTCACGATGACGCAGTACACCGCGCCGATCGCGGTGATCGGGGCGGGCGAGGTGCTGTTGCTCGACCTGGCCGAGATCGACCTGTCCTCAGGCCAGGTCTTCCTCACGGCTCCGTGGATTGTCGTGCTCCTCAGGCAACACGGTCTGGCACTGGGCTGGGGGATCGGCCTGTCGCTGGTGATCTGCTCGCTCATCGGCGCGTTCAATGGGTCCATCGTCGTTTGGCTGAAGGTGCCGTCGTTCGTCGCGACGCTAGGCGTGAACTACGTGCTCGCCGGGTACGTTCTCGTCGTCTCGAGCGACATCACCACCGACATGGTCGGCACGACGGGCAAGTTCGGTGCCGTCGCCGGAATCAGCAATTGGGCCGAGGGCCTGTGGGGATTAGGGCTCCTCCTCATCGTCTGGGCGTTGCTCAAGGGGACCGTTTTCGGTCTCCACACGACAGCGACGGGCGGCAACGAGCTCGGTGCCGCTGAGGCCGGTGTCCGCACCCGGCAGGTCAAGATATGGTGTTTCGTCATCATCGCCTTCATTTCCGCTCTGATCGGCATTGTCGACGCGATCCGAATCGGAAGCCTCGACCCGGCGGCTCCCGGACTTAACGAGATGCTGGCCGGCGTCACGGCGGCGGTGATCGGGGGAACCGCTCTCACCGGTGGTAAGGCCACGGTGTTCGGGACCTTGATCGGAGCGATCGTGCTCGGCGTGCTCGAGGACGGATTCAACCTCATTGGTATCAGCGCGAACTGGTTCATCCTCGTGGAAGGCGCCGTGATCCTTTTGGCGATGGCGGTGAACGTCCAGCTCGGACGCGTGACGGCGAAGACGATGCGACGATGAGTAATGATGATGGGATGAACGAAGTCCAGCTGGCAGGGACGTCTGAGGTCGAGCTATCCGGCGGAGACTCGCCGGCAAGCGGTGTCGACGCGGCGCTCACCCGCCGCCAAGCGGTGGAGGGCCAGGACGTCATCCTTCGTACCGAAGGGATCACGAAGAGCTTCGGTGCTCTTATCGTCCTGAGGGGCCTTGATGTCTACCTTCGGCGCGGCGAAGTGCTCGGCTTGGTGGGCGACAACGGCAGTGGCAAGAGCACCTTCATGAAGGTCCTCTGTGGTTTCCATCGCCAGGACGCGGGGAGGATCTTTGTCGAGGAAGAGGCGGTGGACTTCCACTCGGTGAAAGACGCTCGCCGACACGGCATCGAGGCCGTCTATCAGGACTTGGCACTCGTTCCGGCGCTTACGGTCTACCAGAACTTGTTCCTCAATCGCGAGATGACCCATTTCGGGTGGCTGCGTTGGCTGTCGAACAAGAAGATGCGCCAGATGTCGCGCCAGTACCTCGCCGACATCAACGTGCAGGTCTCCAGCGTCGACGCGCTCGTCGAGAGCATGTCCGGTGGCCAGCGGCAAGCCGTCGCCCTGGCGAGAGCGACGCACCAGCAGGCGAAGATTCTCCTGCTCGACGAGCCGCTCGCCGCGATGGGCGCCAAGGAGTCAGCGCTGGTCATCGACCTCGTCAAAGACCTTTCGCACAATCTCGGCGTGTCGATGCTCATCATCGACCACAACTATCAGCACTTGTTCGAGCTTTGCGACCGGCTGAACGTCTTGCAGGAAGGCCGCATCACCCTCGACCAGAGCGTCGAGGACACGACGATGGAGGACCTGACCGCGCTCATGGTCGCCGAGTACCGTCGTCGCATCACCCTCGGCCAAGAGGAGCTCCGGGTTTGACACCGCCGGGTCCGGGCGCAGCAGATGTCGGTGGTTGCATCTTCGATCGACGGCTCTCGAATGAATGGATCATCTCAGACCGCTAAGGGGCCGCCATTATGGAATATCGCCAGCTTGGCTATACGGGTGTGCGGGTTTCCGCCCTAGCGCTAGGCACCATGACCTTCGGGGGCCGTGGGAAGTTCGCCATGGTCGGCGAGACCGAGGTTGACGAGGCTCGGCGCATCGTCGATCGGGCGCTCGAAGGCGGCATCAACTTCATCGACACCGCCGACGTCTATTCGGACGGACGGTCCGAGGAGATCGTCGGTGAGGTGCTGAAGGGGCGCCGCGACGAGATCGTGCTCGCCACCAAGGCGCGCTTCGCGATGGGGGAAGGCCAGAACGACGCCGGGCTGTCACGCCGGTACCTCCTGCGGGCTTGCGAGGCGAGCCTCCGCCGCCTGGGAACCGATTACATCGACCTGTACCAGGTGCACCAGCGGGACGGCCTTACCCCCATGGAGGAGACGCTGGACGCGCTCGACACCCTCGTGCATCAGGGGAAGGTGCGCTACGTCGGCTGTTCGAACCACTCGGCGTGGCACCTCATGAAGGCGCTCGGCATCTCGGAGCGCCTGGGGCTGCAGCGCTACGTCACCCAGCAGATCTACTACTCCTTGCTCGATAGGGACGCCGAGTACGAGCTCATCCCACTGTCGATCGACCAGCAGCTCGGGGTGCTCATCTGGAGCCCGCTGGCCGGTGGACTGCTCTCGGGCAAGTACCGGCGGAACGTGAAACCGCCGGCGGGTTCGCGGCAGACCACGCCCTGGGGCGAGCCACCCGTCTACGACCAGGACCGGATGTACCGCATCATCGACAAGCTCGTGGAGGTGGCTTCGGCCCGCGGCGTCTCCCCGGCGCAGGCGGCGCTCGCCTACCTGCTCGGGCGCCCGGCAATCACCTCGGTGATTGTCGGCGCGCGCAACGAGGAGCAGCTCCTCGACAATCTCGGATCCGTCGAATGGACGCTGAGCGATGACGAGCGGGCCCGGCTCGACGAGGTCAGTGCGCCGCGCCTCATCTACCCCTACTGGCACCAGGCCAACACCGCCTCGGAGCGACTCAGTGCGGCCGATGAAGCGCTACTGCGCCCGTACCACTAGAACCTCCGGGCGCTTCGGAGCATGAGCACCTTCGGGAGACGCCAACAGGCGTCGTTGACGGGCCATCGCGCCCATCGGCTCCGGGAGCCGACCGGTCGAGCAAGGCATGGGGAGGATCAGGAGAGGCTCGCCAGATGACCGTTCCGACCAAGCAGGACAGGTTCTCGTTCGGTCTGCGGACGGTCGGCTGGCAGGCACGGGACAACTTCGGCGACGCGACGCGGCGTCCTCTCGATCCCGTGGAATCTGTTACTCACCTCGCCGAGCTCGGTGCCTGGGGCGTGAGCTTCCATGACGACGACCTCGTTCCGTTCGGGAGCGATCAGGCCGAGCGCGACCGGCTCGTAAAGCGCTTCCGTCGTGCCGTCGACGAGTGCGGTCTCGTCGCGGGACGTGCGGAGCGATGACCCTCGTCGCCGGCGTCGACTCCTCCACCCAGTCGTGCAAGGTCGTCGTGTGCGATGCCGCGACAGGCACGGTCGTCCGCTCGGGAAGCGCGCCGCATCCTGACGGGACCGAGATCGACCCGGCGTTCTGGCTGGCGGCACTGCGCAAGGCTCTTGATGAGGCCGGAGGCCTGGGCGACGTTGCCGCCGTCGCCGTGGCGGCGCAGCAACACGGGATGGTGTGCCTGGACGGGAACGGCTCGGTCGTCCGCCCGTCGCTGCTCTGGGACGACACCCGCTCGGCGGTGGCGGCCGCCGACCTCCTCGACGAGCTCGGCGGTCCGGTTGAAGGGGGTCGGGCGTGGGCCGAGGCCGTGGGCAGCGTGCCGACGGCGTCATTTACCGTGACGAAGCTGCGTTGGCTCGCCGAACACGAACCGGAACATGCCGCCACGACCGCCTCGGTGTGCCTTCCCCACGACTGGCTCACCTGGCAGCTCGGCGGGGCGAGAACCGGTCGGAAGCTCGGTGCGAACGCCCTCGCGACCGACCGGGGTGACGCCAGCGGGACGGGCTACTTCTCTCCGGCCACCGGCCAGTACCGCCTGGACCTGTTTGAGCGGGCCTTCGGACGGGTGGCTGAGGTACCGGGGATCCTCAACCCCTCGCAGCCTGCAGGCCAGACCGCCGACAGCCTGATTCTGGGGTGCGGCACCGGGGACAACGCCGCCGCGGCGCTCGGCGTTGGTGCGTCCTCCGGAGACGTCGTGGTGTCCATCGGGACCTCGGGAACCGTTTTCGCCGTCTGTGACCATCCGGTCGAAGACCCCACCGGGATCATCGCCGGCTTTGCCGACGCGACCGGTCGTTTCCTGCCCCTCGTGTGCACGCTCAACGCGGCCCGGGTGTTCAAGGCGGCGGCTCGACTCCTGGGGGTCGCCCAGCACGAGCTTTTTTCACTCGCCCTCCGGGCCCCGCCGGGGGCGGGCGGCCTCGTGGTGGTCCCCTACTTCGAAGGCGAGCGGACGCCGAACCGGCCCTTTTCCACGGCTGCCGTGCACGGCCTCCGTCTTCCCACCGCGACCCCGGCCTACTTCGCGCGCGCGGTGGTGGAAGGCGTGCTGTGCGGACTCGCGGTCGGACTCGATGCCCTCACCGCGCACGATGTGCGCGCCGAACGCGTGATCCTCATCGGGGGGGCCAGCCGCTCCGAGACCGTCCGTCGGATCGCCCCCGGGATCCTTGGGCGGCCCGTCGTGGTGCCGGCGGCGGCACAGCACGTCGCCATTGGCGCCGCCCGGCAGGCGGCATGGGCACTGAGCGGTGAGGCCCTTCCCCCGGCGTGGAGCGCCGGGCGGAGCACGACCTATGAAGCCGAGTCCCTCGATTTCGTCCGGGCCCGCTACGCCGAGGTCTGCGACATGACGGCGAGCGTGCCAGCAGAAGAGACGGCGTCCGGTTGAGGGCCGCATCGGGCCAGGTACCCTGCGCCGAGGGCCGCGTTCGCCACCGGACCGTGTTGATGGCCAGTCCCGCTTGGGGCCGGGCACGGCCCGACCAGGCGGTGCCGGGAAATCGTAAGCGAGAACCCAGCTAAGGAGGGTGGGAGATGCAGTTGCGTGGGCGCGTTCTGCCGAGGCGATCCCGTTCGGCGGGCGGGGCATGAACCCCGCGGTGCCGGCTAACGGTCGGCGACTGGCGATTGGCATCGACTTCGGGACGCGGTCCGGCCGCGTGCTGCTCCTCGATCTCGGTTCCGGAGAAGAGGTCGCGGTCTCGGAGATCCGCTACCCGCACGGTGTCATCGACTCCAGGCTTCCCTCGAACAACGCAGAGCTGCCGCCAGACACCGCGCTGCAGGACCCCGGCGACTATCTCGAGGTCCTCTACCGGGGGATCCCCGAGGCGCTCGAGGCCGGGAGGGCCCGAGCCGAGGAGGTGATCGGCCTCGGTATCGACTCCACCGCTTGCACCGTGTTGCCGGTGACCGAAGACGGCACGCCGCTGTGCGAGCTCGAGGCGTGGCGGGACCACCCCCACGCCTGGGTCAAGCTCTGGAAGCACCACTCCGCTCAGCCGATCGCCGATCGGCTGAACGAGGTCGCCGTCGCCCGTGGGGAGGACTTTCTGGGCCGTTGTGGGGGGCGTCTGTCTTCTGAGTGGTACTTCCCGAAGCTCATCGAGACCTGGCAGGAAGACCGCGCCCTCTACGACGCGATGGCCGCATTCGTCGAGGCGACGGACTGGGTGGTGTGGCATCTCACCGGCTCGCTGGTGCGCGCCAGTTGCACCGCCGGCTACAAGGCCTGCTGGTCCCCGCGGGAGGGCCTGCCGTCGCGAGCCTATTTCGAGGCGGCCTATCCGGGCTTTCCGGACCCCTCCGAGAAACTGGGGACGGATTTTGCGCCCCCCGGTCGGTGCGCGGGAACTCTGCGACCCGAAGTGGCGGCCCGCCTCGGCCTGCCCTCGACGGTGGCAGTGGCGGTCGGCAACGTCGACTCTTTCGTTTCGCTCCCCGGAGTTGGGGTCCAGAGTCCAGGGGTGTTCGTGATGGTTGTGGGCACGTCGATCTGCGACCTGGTCATCGACCGACGTGAGGTCCCGATGTCGGGGATCACCGGGGTGGTAGAAGACGGCATCCTTCCCGGTTTCTTCGGCTACGAGGCGGGACAAGCCGCGGTCGGAGATATGTTCGCCTGGTTTGGGGGGCGCCTATTGGGCTTCACCCGCCGTCACGCTGGTGGCAACGAAAACTGGTACACGAACCTGGAGCGGTCGGCGGCGGCCCTGGCGCCGGGCTCGAGCGGGCTCGTCGCCCTCGACTGGTGGAACGGAAACCGGTCGATTCTCGGTGACGCCGACCTATCCGGGGTCCTCGCCGGCCTGACCCTGGCGACGACGCCGGCGGAGATCTATCGGGCGCTCCTCGAGTCGGTGGCCTTCGGGACCCGGCGGATCGTCGAGAACTTCGTGGAGCACGACATCGCCCTCTCCGAGGTGGTCGCCTGTGGCGGGATCGCCGAGCGCAGCGCGCTCATGATGCAGCTGCTCGCCGACGTGACCGGGATGCCGCTCACCATCCCCGACTCGAAACAGATTCCCGCCCGTGGCGCGGCCCTGTTCGGCGCGCTGGCCGCGGGGGCGTCCCGCGGCGGCTTCGACGACATCGAGCGGGCCGTCGCCGAGCTCAGACCGGCCACCGCCCTTCGCTACCAACCGGCACCGCGCTGCCGGGCGACCTATGACGAGGTCTATGCGGTGTTCCGTGCCCTCCACGACGAGCTCGGTCGGGAGCACGTGGAGTGGCTGCACCGGTTGAAGCAGATCCGTCGAGCTGCCCTGGCGAGCCATCCCTGAACCCGCCAGGAAGGGGTCTTCGAGGTGCTGATCGCCGCACGATTCGCCTCGGCGGGACCGCAAGGTCGCGGTACTAGGGTCAGAAATGAAGGGCCCGCGGACGCGGCTGCGAAGGAGGATGTGATGCCAACCAACGAGCGACCGCGGATCGGGATGCTCGGAATCATGCAGGAGCTCTACGACGACATGATCCCGCGCATCACCGAGCACCAGGCCGAATTCTCCCGCGAGCTCTGCGCCCAACTCGCCCCTGTTGCTGAGGTCGTCTTCACCCGCCCGGCGCGCAACCGCGACGACGTCGAGGCGATCGTGAAGGACCTCGTCGGCCGCAACCTCGACGGGATCATGATCGTCATGCTCACCTACGGGCCCGCCATGCGCACCCTGCGGGCGCTCGAGGAGAACCCTCTGCCCATCCTGCTCGCCAACATCCAGCCGGAGCGGGTCGTCTCGGCGTCCTGGACGATGGACGACCTCACCTACAACCAGGGCATCCACGGGGCCCAGGACCAGTCGAACGCCCTGCTGCGCGCCGGACTGCCCTACTCGGTCCTCACCAACGAGTGGCGCTCACCGGAATTCCTGGCGTCCTTCGAGGCTTGGGCGAGGGTCGCGCAGACGGTGACGAAGCTGCGGCGCACGAAGATCGCCCTGTTCGGCTACCCCATGAACGGCATGGAGGACATCACCTACGACGCCGCGGCGCTGCTCCGCCAGATCGGGCCGATGATCGTCAACGAGAACCTCGGGGACGTCTACCGACGGATGCAGGCCGCGAGCGCCGACGCCGTGGAGTCGGTGCGCCGACAGCACGCCGCACAGTTCGAGATCGATCCCAAGCTTCCCCCCGAAAGCCACGAGTACGCCATCCGCTTCGAGCTGGCGTTGCGGGAGATCCTGTCCGAGCGTGGTTACGACGGGCTCTCGGTGCACTTCGAGCCGGTCGGGCGGGACGGGCGCTTCGAGCAGCTGCCCTTGCTGGCCGCCTCGGACCTCATGGCGGACGGCTACGGCTACGGCGCCGAAGGGGACACGAACACCGCCGCCCTCATCAGCGCCGGCCACACGCTCATCGGCGACGCGCACTTCAGCGAGATGTACGCCATGGACTACGAGCTGGACTCGGTGCTCATCAGCCACATGGGCGAGGGCAACTGGAAGATCGCACGTCACGACCGTCCGATCCGCCTCATCGACCGGCCGCTCGGGATCGCCGGTCTCGGCAACCCGCCCACGACCGTGTTCTCCGCCGAGCCCGGCGTCGCGACGGTAGCCACGCTCATCGCCCTCGAAGGTGATCTCTTCCGGCTCGCCGTCGCCCGCGGTGAGGTGCTCGACACCCCGGAACTTCCCCAGGTCCAGATGCCGTACTTCCATTTCCGGCCGGACTCCGGAATGCGTTCGTTCCTCACCGCCTGGCTGCGGAACGGCGGGTTGCACCACTTCTGCCTGAACCTCGGTGATCATGTCGAACGTTGGCAGCGGCTCGCCGAGCTGCTCGACGTCGACTTCGTCGAGATCTGAGCGGTCGCCATGAGTGATCCCAACAACCTGCGCGAGGCGGTGCTCGAGGCGAACCTCTCCCTGGTGCGTCACGGTCTGGTCACCTTGACCTGGGGCAACGCCAGCGGGATCGACCGGGCGGCCGGGTTGGTGGCGATCAAGCCGAGCGGCGTTCCCTACGAGGAGATGGCGGTGGGGGACATCGTCGTCGTCGACCTGTCCGGTGGCGTCGTCGACGGCGCCCGGCGCCCTTCGACCGACCTCCCCACCCATCTGTTGCTCTACCGTTCCTTGCCCGAGATCGGAGGTGTCGTCCACACCCACTCCACCTGGGCGACCGCGTGGGCCCAGGCGGGAAGGGAGATACCGATCCTCGGGACGACCCATGCCGACCTGTGCCCGGGTGCCGTCCCGATCGCCCGCCCTCTCTCGGATGACGAGGTCCGGGGTGCCTATGAGGAGAACACCGGGGTCGTGCTGTGCGAGGTGATCGGCGACCGGGGGATCGAAGCGGTTCCCTGCGCCCTCGTCCCCGGTCACGGCCCGTTCACCTGGGGGAAGGACGTCGTCCAGGCGGTGGAGCGGGCCGTCACCCTCGAAGCGGTCGCGCGAATGGCCTTGCTTTCCCTCCTGATCCGCCCCGGGGCCGATTCCCTGTCGGCGGTGGTGGTGGATCGCCACTTCACGAGAAAGCACGGACCCGGCGCCTACTACGGACAACCCGGCTGACCGACTGTCCCCGGCCCGGGGCGGGACCCCACCGGTGCCGGACCGCAGGGTGCCAGGGCCCTCAGTCCGCGGGGGTCGCCGGAAGGACCGTCTCGATCGCTTCGTCGAGCCGGCCCTGGCCCTCCAGAAAGTCGAGCACGGTATAACGGGCTCGGAGCCGGTTCGCCCAATGCCAAGTCGACTTCAGCGTGGCGACGTCGAGGTCGAGGAACCCCGGACGAGACGGGATGCCCGCCGATGACAGGGCCGCCACGACCACCGGGAAGATGCGCATCGCCTCACCCAGCCGGTCTTGGATCGCCTCCCAGCGGGCCGCGGTCCGGGGCCACGCCGAAGCGTGCTGGCGTACGAACCGGCGCTTGTCGGCGAGGACGGCGGCCACCTCGGCTTGGTGGCTGGCAAACCACGAGTCGGCTGCCTCTCCTTGGCTGGCGACCGGACGCGGGGTCACCAGCTTGGCGACGCCTCCCGCCAAGGCGAAGCGTTGGAGACGCATGGCGAAATGCGTCGCATAGCCGACCTGGAGGCCATGGGGAGCGTGGGGTCGCCGGCCTTGGGAGGCGAGCAGGTCCCAGAAGTGGGAGGCGTGGTGCTCGCTTCCGCTCGCCGGTCGGGAGCTCCCGACCATTGCCATGGCGACCCCGGATTCGATCAAGCCGCGGAGCAGTTGGGCCACCGCCTCCGGCGATCGGCCGAGCACCTCGTGGACGTGGGTGGCGGCGCGGATGGCCGGTTCGATCACCCGGCGTTCGACCTCCGAACAGAACGGTTCGTCATAGAGCGCGTGCGACATCATCCAATCGACCCGCGCCGTCGCCTTGCCGAGCAGGTCACCGAGACCGGATCGCGTCAGGTCCGCCGGGGCGGCGGCAACCGTCGCCATGTCGGCGAAAATCGCCACCGGGGCCACCGCCGGGTAGGTCGCCTTCATGCCTTTGAACTCCATGGCGGCGACGCTGGAGGCGTATCCATCCATTGAGGCGGCGGTCGGGACGCTCACGAATTCGCGACCCGAGCGACTCGCCACGTAGCGGGTGATGTCGGTAATCACCCCGGACCCCACCGCGACGATCGAGTCCGAGCCCGCCTCGTCCAACGCCTCCTGGACGCGGGAGACGCTGGTCTCGTCGGCGAGCAGACCGCGACGCTCGGGAAAGCAGAAGGTCACCACGCGCAGGTGCGCACGGGACATCTCGGCCACCACCCGCCCGCCGACCGCCTCTTCGGTGTTCGCGTCCATGACGACGAAGGGTCGTTGCCACCGGCGCCCCCCGAGGTAGTCGCCCAGCTGGTCGATGGCGGTTGCGTCCACCACGATCACCTGATTCGGGAGGCGGTGGACGGCGCCGCAGGGACAGCGGGCACGAGGGGTCGACCCGACGCGGGAAGTTGCCGACCTGGCGCGGGTCACCACCGCAACCTACGCCTCACGCCTGATCCTCCCCGGCTCGTCGCTGGCGGGACTGCGCTCCCGTGCCACCGCCGTCTGCGGACGGCCCGCTTTGGCCGCCGGAACCCCCGGTGTCCACCGCCCAGCTCATCTGCGGCGATGTGAATGCTCATGGCCACCAAGAACCAGAGAGCTTGTCGCTCCTATCCCAGGGGAAGTATGCCGTAGGCGGGCGCGACCACGCCATCACCGGCAGCCTGACCCGGCGACCTCGGGCGCCCTAGTCTCGGTAGCCGCACAGGAGGAGGACACTTGGTCCCGCGATTGCCGCTTTCTGGTCCGCGCCGCCGACACCGGGTGGGCGACGGTGGCCTGGTCACGCCCGCCGGCTTCGCCCCGTCGCCGATACGGGGTAGCGGCTGACCGGGGGAGCGTTGGTGGACCAGCGGGGGCGCGCTCGACGACTCGCCGGCACCCTGCCGGCACTGTTCCCAACCATCCTGCCGTGGCGTCACCGCTCCCTCGGCCCGGAACTTCTCGCCGGTCTGTTGCTCGCCGCCATCGCCATTCCGGAGCAGATCGCCACGGCCCGGCTCGCCGGAATGCCGGCGATGGCGGGCCTCGCCGCTTTCATCGTCGGCTCGCTGGCGATCGCTGTCTTCGGCTCGACCGGTCCGTTGTCGGTCGGCGCCGACTCCACCATCGCGCCGGTCATCGCCGCCAGCGTCTCCTCCATCGCCCTGTCCTCGACGCCGACCTATCGGGCGGACGCCTCCCTGCTCGCCCTGCTGGTCGGGCTCATCGTCATGGTCATCGGGCTCGCCCGCATGGCGTGGATCGCCGACATCTTGTCGACTCCGGTCGTGACCGGCTTCTTGGCTGGGGTCGGCATCGCCATCGTGCTGCGCCAGATCCCGGTGGTGCTGGGTATCACGCCCCCCGGTGGCCGCGGGCCGGTCGAGACCACCTGGCTGACACTGCGGTCGATCGGCCAGGCGAACGGCTGGACGGTGGCGATCGCCGCCGTGGTCATCGTCGGCGTCGGCGGCGCCGAGCGGTGGAGCCGGCGGTTCCCGGGGGCGATCCTCGCCCTCGTCGCCTCGGCGGTGGCGGTCGGGGCGTTCCACCTCAAAGTGCACGGAGTAGAGGTGCTCGGTGTCGTGCCTTCCGGGCTGCCCCACCTGGCGGTCCCCGCCGCGAGCTTCGCGGCGCTACGAGCCCTGCTGTTGCCTGCCCTCGCCATCTCGCTCGTCGTGCTCGCCCAGTCGGCCGCGACGGTGAGGGGCCTCGGCGGCGCAGGCTCCGACAAGACCGGCTTCAATCGGGACCTCGTCGGCATCGGCGCCGGATCGCTGCTGGCCGGATTCGTCGGCTCGTTCGCCCTCGACGCCAGCCCGCCGCGCACCGAGATCGTGGCGGACGCCCGGGGCCGGACCCAGCTTGCCGGGCTTAGCGCCGCGGCCATCGTGGCGGTGCTCGTTGCCTTCGCGGCCTCGTGGCTCGACGACGTCCCGCACGCCACGCTCGGCGCGATCCTCGCCCTCATCGGCGTGCGTCTCGTTCGGGTGCCGGAGCTGCGCGCCATCTTCCGGTTCGACCGCCTCGAGTTCGGCCTGGCGTTCGTGACCATGCTGGTCGTCGCCCTCGTTGATGTGAAGCTGGGCATGGGACTGGCGGTCACGCTCGCCGTCCTCGACCGGACCCGCCGTACCGCGAGCCCGCGGGATGCGTTGCTCGGGCACCTCCCGAACACCTCGAACTGGGTGTTGCCGACCGCCGGTCTCCCGGTCGAACAGCTCCCCGGGGTGGTCGTTTACATGCTGGAAGCGCCGTTGTGGTTTGCCAACGTCGACCACGTGACCGGACGGATCCGCGCCCTCACCGCCCCGGGCACCGGCGTCGACTCGTTCGTCCTCGACGCCGCCGCCATCTCGGACGTGGACTACACCGCGGGTCGCCAGCTCACCGGGGTGGCCCGGGATCTTGTCGCCGCGGGGGTGCGCGTCGGGATCGCCCGGGCCACCTCCGTCGTCGAACAAGAGCTCGCACGCATCGGATTGGTGGGCGTGATCGGTCCCGACAACTTCTACCCGACTGTCGATGACGGAGTCCGGGCGCTGCTGGCCCGGCGTTCCCCGGCGGCCTCGACGGGGGAGGCGCCGTCGTAGGGTGGCGAGTTGCTGGCCGCGTCCTGTGGTGCCGGCGTTCTCGGCCAGACTGGAGTCCCGATGATCAACGTCTTTCTCCTCGACGACCACGAGGTGGTCCGGGCGGGACTACGGGACCTGCTCGAGAACGCCGACGAGAGCATTGCCGTGGTCGGCGAGGCCTCGTCGGCGGAGGAAGCGCTCACCCGCATCGCCGCCACCCGACCGGACGTGGCCATCCTCGACGTCCGGCTCGGCGAGGGCGCCACCGACGGGATCGCCGTTTGCCGGGAGATCCGTTCGGCGCATCCGGAGATCGCCTGTCTCATCCTCACCTCGTTCCCCGACGACGAGGCCCTGTTGGCGGCGATCATGGCCGGTGCCGCCGGGTATCTCCTGAAGGAGGTGCGCGGACGGGACATCGTCGGAAGTGTCAAACGGGTGGCCCGAGGGGAGTCGCTCCTCGACCCGGCGCTCACCCAGAAGCTCCTTGACCGGATGAGAGCCGGGGTGCCCGAAAACGAACGCCTCGCCCGTCTGACGACCCGGGAACGGCACGTGCTCGACCTGGTCGCCGAGGGCAAGACGAACCGGGAGATCGGCGCCGAGCTCTACCTGGCGGAAAAGACCGTCAAGAACTACGTCTCGAACATCCTTTCCAAGCTGGGCATGCAGAGACGGACCGAGGCGGCGGTGTTCGCGGCGCGCCTCGCCGACAAAGAGCACCGCTCGCCCTAACCGGAAGGAGTCCGTGGCCCGGGCAGGGCGGGATCACAGCGGGTCCGAAGGGCTGCCCTGCCACCCGGAAAAGGCCTTCCAACGACGTTTCAAGGTGGCGAGGTCCTTGCCGAGACCTTGTAGTGACCGCGCCGCGTCGAGCCGTTCGACGACGACGAGCTGGCCGGCGAGGAAGGCACACTCGAATCGTTCCTTGGCGGCGCGGGTGAGGAAGACCTCGGCGGCGAGGGCGTCGCGGTGGTCCCCGAGTCGGTCTTGGACCGCGGCCGCGGTGGTCGCCAGCCGAGCGGCGGGCCGGTCGAACACCCCCGCGGCGAGCTCGGCCGCGTAGCGGAGCTCTTTGGAGCGGATCCGCAGGGCGTGGAGGTTGGCCTCGGTTGGTGACTGCCGCGCCCGGCGGGCCGCCTGCCGGACGTTGCGCCAGGGGCGTCGCAGCAGCTGTCCGAGGGCGGCGCGGGCCACCTCGTCGGCGCCCGCCGTGAGCGGCGGCTGCGCCGCTACCAGCCGGTTGACGTGGCCGAGGACCGCTTCGTAGCGGGGGAGCGCCCGCGCACTCGCCAGGCGGAAGGTGACGTCGCTGCGTTGCAGGGCGACGGCGGCGTACAGACCCTCCAGGGCGAGCGGGTCGGCGTCACGCTCGGTGTGCAAGGTGATCCGCAGCGCGAGGACGTCGAGATTGCGGACCTCCCCGAGGAGCTGCGAGAACCAGCCGATGTCCCCGCGGGCCGCGGCCGCCCACTCGGGATCGACGATGACCCGGAAGGTGCGCAGCAGCGACCGGATCCGACGGAGCGCCACCCGCGCGGCGTGGAGATCTTCGGCGTCGCGGTTGTCGTCGGGCCGATCGCTGTCGTGGGTGAGGAACGACTCCGCGGCGCGGCGCAACACCTCGGTGACGAGGTCCCCGATGTGTCCGCCGTCGGGCTCCGCCTCAGCCCCGACGGAGTCGTCGTCTGGGTGAAAGTCCTCTGACGGTTCACCGGTGAGGTAGGGATCGAACACTGGCGATGATCGTAGGCGGGCGTCAGAACGAGCGTTTCAGGTCGGCGCCCGGTGCAGCTGCGCGGCTTAACAACTGGTGGCCGGTCCCTCACACTTACCTTATGGATTCATCGATCCCTTCTGACAGCCGTGCTGCACGATCGTGAGGTTCCTTCGGTTGCCAAGTGCCGGACAAGAGGAGAGCACGATGAAGTCTCGACACATCGCTTCGGTGGTCGTCGGGGCGGGGATGGTCGCCATCGCCTCGCTCGGATTCATCCCGGCGGCGTTGGCTGGTCCGAGGACCACCTCGACGACACCGCCGTCGTTCTCGCAGTTGCAGGCCAAGCTCGAGGCGCAGCTCGCCGTGCGCCAGAGCCGGCTCGCCGCGCTCACGACCGAGGTTTCGGATTCGACGACGCTTACCTCGACGGACGCGGCCACGCTGCAGTCGAGATTGTCGACGGAGACCTCCAACATCGACGCGCTGATCGCCAAGGTGCCGAACGACACGACGATTGCCGAGCTGCGCGCCGACCAGGCCGCCATGCTCCAGGACAATCGGGTTTTCGTCGTGATGAGCCCGCAGGTCCACCTGACCATCGCGGCGGACACCGTTTACGCGCACGCCGGCACCATTCTCGCCAACGGCCCCACCATCACCACCGAGCTGAACGCCCGGGTGTCCGATGAGGGCTACGCCCGCACCGAGGCCCTGTTCGCCTTCTCGACGGCGAAGGCGACCGCCGCGCAGTCTTTGATGACCGGGGTCTCAACCGACGTGCTGGCCCAGACCCCTGCCGGGTGGCCGGGCAACTGGCACGTCTTCGTCCAGGCGCGGGTGCAGATCCTCCACGGACGCATCGACCTGGTGCAGTCGCGGGCCGACCTGGGGCGCGTCGAGCGATGGATCAACCGGCACCCGGCGTAGGACGAGGCCGCGGGTCGTACCGGCATCGGGGACTGCTCGTTCCACCGTCCGGTCCGGGTGCAGCTTTTTTCCCGACCCCGCCGATGGCTGGCGGAAGGAGAGCCGGGGTCGCACGGCTCCCGAGGTAGACACAGGACCGGGGCCCAGCTTCCCCTCGGGCCCCGGTCCTGTTGTCGCGTTGGGGCGTCGGTCCTCGCCACCGCCGGAGGCGGGAGGCCGGCCCCTCAGGACCCCGGGTGAAGTGTCCGGTGGCCGGGAGGACGGCGGCGCAACCGGCCGGACAGTCGCTCGGCGCGCAACGCCCCCTCTTCTTCGTCGGTCAGGGGCTCGAGCGTGGCGCCGGTCGCCAGGGCGAGCAACAGGTCGGCGAAGCCCGGGTTGCGCGCCAGGACCGGGCCGTGGAGGTAGGTGCCGAACACCCTGCCCCCCACGGCCCCGTCGACGGAGTCGAAGCCGTTCCCGATCCCAGAGGTGACCCGCGCCAACGGCCGGACCTCCTGGCCGAGTCGGGTGCGAGCCTGATGGTTCTCGAAGCCGCTCAAGGTCTCGAGCGCCACCGGCCACCCCTGGTCGCCGATCGGGGTCGCGACGACCTCGCCGACGGCCCGTCGTTCGTCGCTGCGGGAGGTGGTGGCGTCGAGGAGGCCGACGCCTTGGTGGTCACGCCCGTCGGCTCCCGGGAAGACCGTCCCGATGATCTGGAAACCCGCGCAGACCGCGAGGACCGTCGCGCCGTGCGCGACCGCCGAGGCGAACGCGCCGTCGCGCAGGCAGACGGAGGAGTGGATCTGCGGCCCGTCCTCGCCCCCGCCGAGGCAGTAGATGTCGCCCCCCTTTGGCAGCGTTCGGTCGGACGGCGCGGTGACGAGTTCGACAGGGATCCCCCGCCAGGCGGCTCGGTTCTCCAGCACGCGTCCGTTGCCGAAGTCGCCGTAGGTGCCGAGCAGGTCGGGATGGACGACGACGACCCGCAGACGTGACTCCCCGGTGCGGTGCCGAGACGCCGGGTGATGAGACGGTCCTGTGCGCGAGGCCGCCGGTGTGCCACCGGACACCGGGGAGGTCGCCCGCGGGTGGTGGGCGAGTCGTCGGCGCATCACCTGGAAGGCCGTGTAGTTCCCGATGTAGTCGACGTGGTCGGCGTGGTGGTCCCCGGCGATCTCGACCGCCCGCAGAGGGTCCGCCTCGACCACGTGGCGCGCCCCGGCGTGGCGCAGCCGGACCGCCAGATCGAGCCGGCGATCTCCGGTCGCCACCACGAACCGGTCACCGATCCTCTCGAAGGGGACGTCCCACAACCAGGACGGGTCGTGACCGTCGGCCGAACGGGCGTTGATGCCGACGACGAGCGGGACGCGGTCGGACTCGACCAGACCGAGGAGCTCGGTCCAGCCGGCGGGGTTCTTCGCCAGCAGCAGACGCACCCGCCGACCGCGGTGTTCGACGACGGCGAAGCGTCCGGCGACCTCCGTGACCCGCTGCGCGGCCCGGAGCGCGGCGGGGACGGCGACGCCAAGGGCCGGCGCGGCAAGCGACGCCATCGCCGCGTTGGCCCGGTTGAAACGCCCCGGCACCGCGAGCTCGATCCGAGACGAACCGCCGCCGGCGAGAAGGAGGTTCTCGGCGACGACCGAGGCGTCGGGCGTCGGGCGGGAAAAGCCGCAGGCGCAGTGCCAGGCGGAGCTGGCGGTGGAGTCGGCGGGCGGCTCGAAGACGATGCGCTCGTCACATACCGGACAGTGGTAGGCGTCCTCGTGCCAGAGCGAACCGGCCGCGACCCACACCACGCGCGAGGCGGTGGCGGCGGCGTAAGCGACGAGCGGGTCGTCGGCGTTCGCCACGACGGTCGCCTCGAGACCCTCGAGAGCGCGTCGCCAACGGGACGCGACCATCCGGACTTCGCTCATGCGGTCGAGTTGGTCGCGCGACAGGTTGAGGAGAACGATCACCGTCGGGTTGAGCACGTGCGCCGCGATCTCGAGATACCGCTCGTCGACCTCGAGGACGGCCGGTGCCCCCTTGGGCGAGCTGGCGAGGGCGCTCACCAGGCCGGCTGGCATGTTGGCCCCGAAGCCGGACGAAGCGACCATCCCGGGACCTCCGAGCGCTTCTACCAGGAATCGCGTCGTCGTGGTCTTGCCGTTGGTCCCGGTGACGAGGGCGACGCGGCGCCCTCGTCCGAGCGTGTCGAGGAGGTCGGGGGCGATGAACAGCCCGACCCGACCGCCGATGGTCGATCCGCTACCGACTCGTAGGGCGCGCGAGAGCCGGCTCGTCGCCCGCAGCGCCCACACGGCGAGCACGGTCCTCAGCGAGCTTGTCGGTGGAGAACTCGCCACGCAGCTCCTCTGGTCCTCCGGCCCCTCCGACAGTCCGGATAAGACGCTAGAGGCTGATCCCGTCCCGCACCGACCAAGCATCCGGGTCGCGGCCTCCGGCCGCCGGGCCTGGCGGGTACGGTCGGTCCGTGGCCGACGTCGTGTTCGTCGGGGTGTCGACGGGGCAGTCGGCCGTCCACCAGGTCTGGCCGACCTGGCAGCCCCTGTTGGGCACGACCTGCGGGCTGCGTGGCGCCGATCTTCGCCTGGCGGCCGACGACGGCTCCTATGTCGGGCTCCTCGATCGCCTCCGGCAGGACGATCGTGTGGTCGGCGCCGTCGTCACTGCCCACAAGACGCGCATCTTCGAGGCCGGGAAGGACTGTTTTTCCCATCTGGACCGGCTGTCTCTCGCCTGCCGGGAGGTCAACTCGATTCGCCGCACGGACGCCGGCCTGTGGGGCTGGGCTCGCGACCCGATCTCGGTTGGACGGGTCGTCGACCGCATCTGGCCGAAAAGGCGAGGACGGGTCGTCTGCCTTGGCGCGGGAGGCACGGCGCGGGCCCTCGTGCACCACCTCGCGACCCGACCGCGGGTGGAGTTGGTCTGCGCCGACCGGGACCGGGCCGCGCTCCGCGAGCTCGTACGCCAGGGTGCCGGGCGCGTAGTCGGACAGTGTGGCGAGGGTCCCTGGGACGATCTCGTGGCGTCGTCGCCTCCGGGGTCGCTCGTGGTCAACGCCACCGGATTGGGTAAAGACCTCCCGGGCGCCCCGACTTCGGAGGCGGTGCGTTTCCCCGATCGCGCCGTGGTGTGGGAGCTCAACTACCGGGGAGAGCTCGAGTTTCTCCGGCAGGCCCGCCGCCAGGCTGGCACCGCGCACCTCGCCGTCCATGACGGATGGAGGCTCTTTTGCCACGGCTGGGCTGCGGCTCTCACGGTGGTGCTCGACCTGGCCGACGACGCCGAGCTCGGCGATCGGTTCGCCCAGGCCGCGGCCAGGTTCCGCTCCCCGGTCAGCTGAGCGCCAGCGAGTGACGTCGCCCCGGCCACCGCGGCGTTCCGGAGTAGACCAAATCCACCCGCGGTAGGGAGCGATGGAGAAAGGCCTGCGGCCGGGCCGGCCCTCAGAATACGGAGAGACCGATCCAGGGATCATCTCGAGGGCGCGCCCGAGAAGGCTTCGAGGCCGCCCGTGACCCCGCCGGTTACGGCTTCGCGATCTGCCGTTGGAACCCGCGGGTTAGCGTCGAGCCGATGGTCGTTCGCTCCCAGCACTGGGACACCGTCTACGCGACCAAACGGCAAGACGAAGTCAGCTGGTTCCAGGCGGAGCCGGTCACCTCGCTGCGACTCCTGACGAGATGGAGCTCACCCGCCGCATCGGCCGTCGATGTCGGCGCGGGCACTTCGACCCTGGTCGATTCGCTGCTCGACGCTGGGTGGACCGACTTCACGCTCGTTGACGTCTCGGCAGGCGCGTTGCGCAAGGTGCGGGACCGGCTCGGCCCTCGCGCCGAGGGGGTGTCCATGGTGGCGTGCGACCTTCGCTCTTGGCGTCCGAAACGTACCTTCGACGTCTGGCACGACCGGGCCCTTTTCCACTTCCTGGTCGACGAAGCCGATCGAGACGGGTATGTCGCCTTGGCGGCTTCCGCCGTCGGCTCTGGCGGTGTCATGGTGCTCGCCACCTTCTCCACCGACGGTCCGAGGGCGTGCTTGGAACTGCCGACCGTCCGCTACGACGCCGACGGGCTCTCTCGTCTCTTTAGTCCGGCTTTCGTCCTCGAGCACACCGAGCGCGAGGAGCACACCACTCCCTCGGGCGCAGTGCAGCCGTTCACCTGGGTGGTGCTGCGCCGCACCCCGAGGCAGGCGGTCTCGCAACCAGGCCGGGTGCTTCGGGATCAGGCGCCGGTCTCCTCGAGTCGGGTGGCGAAAGGGAAGAACGCGGCCCAAAACGGCGGTGAACCGGACCGCCGAGGTCGGCCACTAAGGTCATGACCTGCCGAGGAGGTTCACGCCGTTGTCAGTGCCCCGCTCCACTCGACCCGAGATAGAGGAGATCGAACCGTTCGAAGCCGCGCAGATGCTCGACGCCGGGGCGGTAATCCTCGACGTCCGTGCCAGCGACGAGTTTTTGCAAGGCCGCGCCAAAGGCGCTTACCACATCCCCTTCAACTCCCTCGACGACCGGCTCGACGAGGTTCCTATCGGCCGGCCGGTCATCGTGGTGTGCCGATCCGGGGGGCGCTCGTATCAAGCGGCGAAGACGCTCGCCACGCGGGGCTACGTCTCCATGAACCTGGCTGGGGGGATGCACGCTTGGTCCGACGAGGGATTGCCGGTGGTGCGCGAGGACGGCTCGCCCGGGGTCATCGCCTAGCGTCCGAGGTGCTGGGGGCGGCCGGCGGCGACCGAGCGGTGCTGGTCGTCGGCAGATCACCGGGAAACGAGTGTCGGGGCCCGAGGAGGGCTGATGGCGGGTGACGACGAGGACTTCGCGGCGTTGCCCTTCGACGCCCTCCGGTCCGCGGCGCTCGAGAAGGCGGCGTCAGACGGGTGTCGTCACGCCGACCTGCGCGTCGAAAAAATTCGGACCCAGTCGGTGGTGCTGAGAGACGCGTGCCTCGAAGGAGCCGTGGACGATCTTTTGATCGGCATGGGGGTCCGGGTGGTGCGTGACGGGGCCATCGGCTTTGCGTCCACCGTGGAGATCGACGTCGACGCGGCCGCGAACCTCGCCTCGGCGGCCATCGAGGCGGCCGCCGTCACCGCCAAGGCCGGGGGAGAAGTGGTCGAGCTCGCCGACGAGCCGAATCACGGCACGGTGGAGTGGACGGCCCCCTACCGGATCGACCCGACGGTGGTACCCCTGGCGGACAAGGTGGCGCGCCTCGGGGCCTGGAGCTCCGATCTGCTCGGGTCCCCGGGGGTCGACCACGTGACCGCCTCGTTGCTCTGCGTCGCCGAGGACAAGTACTTCGCTAACCTCGCCGGGACCGTCGCCACTCAGCGGCGGGTCCGGCTCCAGCCGAGCCTGGAGGCCCTCGCGGCAGCCGGGGACTCCTCGTCTTTCGAAACGATGCGGACCCTCGCGCCGCCGGTCGGCCGGGGCTACGAGTACCTGGACGGGGAGGGCTGGGACTTTTCAGGTGAGCTGGCCGAGCTCCCGGAACTGCTCGCCGAGAAGCTGCGGGCCCCCAGCGTGGAACCGGGGCCGTACGACCTGGTCATCGATCCGACCAACCTCTGGCTCACCATCCACGAATCTGTCGGCCACGCCACCGAGCTCGACCGGGCACTCGGCTACGAAGCCGCCTACGCCGGGACCTCGTTCGCCACCGTCGACCAGCTCGGCCTCCTGCGCTACGGGTCGGAGCTCATGGAGGTCACCGGGGACCGCACCACCCCGTACGGTCTCGCCACCATCGGCTACGACGACGAGGGGGTTGCCACCCGGCGATTCGACCTCGTCTCGGGGGGAGTGCTCGTCGGGTACCAGCTCGACCGGCGGATGGCCGCCCGGCAGGGGATCAGCCGCTCCAACGGGTGCGCCTTCGCCGACTCGCCGCTCAACCTCCCCCTGCAGCGGATGGCGAACGTGTCGCTCCGCCCCGCCGCCGGTAAGAGCCCGACGACCGAGGAGCTGATCGGTTCGGTCGACCGGGGGATCTACGTGGTCGGGGACAAGAGCTGGTCGATCGACATGCAGCGCTACAACTTCCAGTTCACCGGGCAGCGCTTCTTCCGCATCGAGCACGGGCGCCTCGCCGGACAGCTGCGCGACGTCGCCTACCAGGCCACCACGACCGATTTCTGGGGGGCGCTGGCGGCCCTCGGGGGCGAGTCGACCTATCTGCTCGGGGGGGCCTTCAACTGCGGCAAGGGACAGCCGGGCCAGGTCGCGCCGGTGAGTCACGGCGCGCCGAGCGCGCTCTTTGGCCAGATTCGCGTGCTCAACACCCGGGCGGAGGCGGGACGGTGAAAGGACCCGAGATCCGGCGACTGCCCCCCGCCCCGGAGGTGGTCGACGAGGCGCTCGAGAAGTCCCGCGCTGCGGCCTGCCTGGTCATCGTGGAGGAGGTGAGCGACGCCAACGTGCGTTTCGCCAACAACACGACGACGACCAACGGGCTGCGCCGGGACCGCCGGGTGAGCGTCGTAAGTTTCGTCGGCCAGGCGACGGGGATGGGCGCCGGGGTGGCCTCGGCGAGCGGCCCGGTCGATGTCGGCCGGCTGGTGGCCGTGTCGGAGGCCGACGCCGCCGCCTCGGGGCCGGCCGAGGACGCCTCGCCCCTGGAGGCGACGGGCTGCGACCCGGACTTCGCACAACCGCCCGAAAGGACCGACCTCGGCGTGTTGGCTCAGGTGCTCGAGGACCTGGCCCCGGCGTTCGCCGCCGCCCGTGCCGAGGGTCGGGTGCTGGCCGGCTTCGCCCTTCACGAGATGCGTACGACCTACCTCGGCTCATCGACCGGGGGACGTCACCGTCACCTCCAGGCGACGGGCGCCCTGGAACTCGTCGCCCGCAACGCCGACGGGTCGGCCTCGTCGTGGGCGGGCGTCGGCACGCCCGATTTCACCGACGTGTCCCTCGCCGCGCTCGAGGCGCGCCTCACCCGCCGGCTGGGCTGGGCAGAGCGGAAAATCGAACTCCCACCCGGTCGCTACGAGGTGATCCTCCCGCCGGACGCCGTCGCCGACCTGGTGCTGGAGCTCGACTTCGCGGCGAGCGGTCGGGAGGCCGAGGACGGCGGGACCGTCTACTCGGCGCCGCCGGGCCGCACCCGGGTGGGGGAGAGGCTGACCGGGCTGCCCTTCGATCTGTGGAGCGACCCGGCGGCACCGGGCCTCGAGTGCGCCGCCTTCGTCGTCGCGCCGGCCTCAGGCGCCGACAGCTCGGTGTTCGACAACGGCCTGCCGATCGGCGAGGTGCACTGGATCCAAGGCGGCGTACTCAGCCAGCTCCGCTACCACCGGGCCGGGGCGCGGCGGTCGAAGGTGGCTTTCGCCCCACCGGCCGACAATCTGCTGCTCACCCTCCCCGGTGCGGACCGCCCCTTCTCCGATCTCGTAGCCCGCACCGAACGGGGCCTGCTCCTCACCTGTCTGTGGTACATCCGCGAGGTCGACCGCTCGACCTTGCTGCTCACCGGGCTCACCCGTGACGGCGTTTACCTGGTCGAGGGGGGCGAGGTGGTCGGCACGGTGAACAACTTCCGGTTCAACGAGAGTCCCCTCGACATGCTCGGCCGGACCATCGAGGCCAGCCGGACCGAGCGGGCGCTCTCGCGGGAATGGCACGAATGGGCCAACCGCACCGCCATGCCCGGACTACGGGTCGCCGAGTTCAACATGAGTTCGGTCAGCCCGGCGAGTTGAGCGGATCAATCCTTGCGGTTGGCGCGCCGAGAAAGGCGCGAAGTCCGGCATGCTAGGGACATGAGCCGCACCGACGACGCCCCGCCGGTCGTGCGGGCCCGGCGCAAGGTGGCCCTCCGGGCGTTCGCGCGCGCCGGCGTCACCGACGGCGCGGCACGCAGCTCGGGCCGGCGCACCAAGATCATCGCGACCATCGGCCCCGCCTCGGACGCCGCCGAGACCCTGGTCCGCTTGGCCCAGACGGGGATGGACGTCGCCCGGATCCCGCTCGCCCACTCCTCGATGTCCGAGGCGATCGAACGCATCCGGCGGATTCGGGCCGTCACCCCGCAGGTCGCGGTGCTCGCTGACCTGCCTGGCCCGAAGATCCGTTGCACCCGCTTCACCGACGGCGGCGTCACCATCACCGCTGGTTCCGAGATCGTGCTCTCCCCGGGTTCGGCGGCGCCTTCGAGCACGGCGGCCCACATCGGGCTCGCACTCGATCAGGCGGTCGCCGATCTCGAAGAGGATGACCGGGTCGCGATCGGCGACGGCGGGGTCTCCCTCGTCGTCGTCGGGCGTCGCGGCGACGACGCCATCTGCGCGGTGGTGAGCGGAGGCCGGGTGCAGGGTCAACCCGGGGTGACTATCCCGTCGAGCCGGATCTCCCTCACCACGCCGACGCCGGAGGACATCGACAGGATCCACGAACTGGTCGCCGAGGGCGTCGACCATATCGCGGTCTCCTTCGTGCGCAATCCCGGTGACATGGAGACCGCCCGGGCCGCGCTCGGCGGCGACAAGACCATGCTGGTCGCCAAGATCGAGACGCCCGACGGCATCGCCCACCTCGAAGAGATCCTGCGGGCGAGCGACGCGGTCATGGTCGCCCGCGGGGACCTCGGCGTGCGGGTGCCACTCGAAGACGTGCCACACCTCCAGAAGGAGATCATCCGGACCGGGGTTCGTCTCGGCATGCCGGTCATCACCGCGACCCAGATGCTGGAGTCGATGATCAACCTGCCGGTTCCGACCCGGGCCGAGGTGACCGACGTCGCCAACGCGGTCCTCGACGGCACCAGCGCCGTCATGCTCTCCGCCGAGACCGCCATCGGGCGGGACCCGGTGCGGGTCTGCGAGACGATGGCGCGCATCGTGCTGCGCGCCGAAGAGGACTTTGACTACTTCGGCTGGGGATCGCACCTCGATCCCCAGGAGGTCGCCGGTGACGCCACGGCGCCGGCGCACGTGACCGCGGCGATCACGGCGGCGGGCTGGCGGGCGGCGCTGGAGATGGATGCCGTCGCCATCGTCGCCTGCACGAGATCCGGCGCGACGGCGCGGGCGATCTCGCGCTTCCGGCCGCGCACCCGCATCGTCGCGGCGACCACATCCCAGCGGGTGCAGCGTCAGCTGGCGCTCAGCTGGGGCGTCGAGACGGTGACCGTCGGCAGCTCGGTCTCGACCGACGACGTCATCAAACAGGCGGTCGACGCCACGGTGGCGACGGGTGCCGCCGGTCCGGGCGACGTCGTCGTCGTCCTGGCGGGCTCGCCGCACTCCGAGGTGGTGGTGTCGAACACGCTGGAGGTCATCCGCATCCCCTAGGACGGTGTTGATTAATCCGCCCGATTGAGGGTGCTCGCGATTTGCCCGTGCACCCACAAGACTGGGCACATGCAGGGAAAATCGAATCCCAGCCGTCAGATGCTCGACGCGGCGGCGTTCTGCCGCGGCCTCGTCGAAGAGGGCACGATCTATGCCTTCCTCGCCGACCACCGCGGCGAGCTCTTCCAGGATGGGGACTTCGCCGACCTCTTCCCGTCGGGCCGCGGGCGGCCCTCGATCCCGGTCGACGTCATCTGTTCGGTGATGGTTCTCCAGGCCCTGGAGGGGCTCTCTGACCGCGACGCGATCCGGGCGCTAAGGACGCGGATCGACTGGAAGGTCGCCTGCGGCCTGGCGCTCGACGATCCGGGCTTCGACTTCACGAACCTCACCTATTGGCGCGCCCGGCTCCGCAACTCGGCTCGTCCCGAACGGATCCTCGATGCCGTCCGCCGGGTCGTTGCCGAGACCGGCGTGCTCGCGAGAAAGCACCGCCGGGCGCTCGACTCGACGATCCTCGACGACTCGGTCGCCACCCAAGACACCGTCACCCAGATCATCTCGGCGATCCGCCGGGTGCGGGCTGAGATCCCCCGGCTCGAGGCGCTCGAGCTCGGCCAGGACTACTCGACGGCGAGAAAGCCCGTCATCGACTGGTCGGATGCCGAGGTGCGCGACGGGCTCGTTTCGGTGCTCGTTAAGGATGCGACGACGCTCATCGACGCCGTCGGCGACGAAGCACTCGACCAAGACCAAGCCGATGCCTTGGGCCTGCTCGCCCTCGTCTCTGCCCAAGACGTCGAGCCCGGAGAGAAAGAAGGGACCTGGCGCATCGCCCGTCGGGTGGCTAAGGACCGCCTCATCTCGGTCGTCGACCAAGAGGCCCGTCACGGCCACAAATCGGTCTCGGTGAGGAAAGACGGGTTCAAGGCGCACCTGTGTGTCGAACCGGACACCGGCCTTGTCACGAGGGCCGCGATCACGCCGGCGAACGCCCCGGACGGGCCGATCGGTGTCGCGCTCATAAAGGACGAGCCCCCCGGACTCGAGGTGCTCGCCGACTCCGCTTATGGATCGGGCACGACGAGGAGAGAACTGAAGCGGCGGCGCCACCGTCTCGTCATCAAGCCGATCCCGTCGCACCCGGCCGTCAAAAGCGGGTTGCAGCGAGACGAGTTCTGTGTCGACCACGAAGCGCGCACCGTCACCTGCCCGGCCGGTCACACCGCCCGGTTCTCCCCGACCGGGGTGGCGAAGTTCGTCCCGCACTGTGGGCCCTGCCCGTTGCGTTCCCGCTGCACGAAGGCGCCAGCGCGCTCGTTCACGATCGGGCCGAACGACGCCGAGCTCGTCGCCGCCCGGGCCGCCTGGCGTGACCCGGAGGTGAAGGCGACCTATCGAAGACACCGCCCGATGGCCGAGCGCTCGATCTCCTGGCTCGTCGCGAAGGGAAACCGCCGCCTTCGCTATCGGGGGATCGAGCGCAACAACTCCTGGCTCCAGATCCGCGTTCGCGGCCCTCGATCTCCGCCGTCTCTTGGCGCTCGGGCTCGCCTTCGAGGATGGCTGGGTGCTCGACACCACGTAGTGGGTCCTCGGGAGCGTCCCAAGGAGGGAACGACACCTGTGGTCGAAAGACCTACCAGCGCGGCCGGTTCACACCCTCTACCCCGGCTCTTCGGTGCGGGCTTACCCCCGAGGACCCAAGAGCAACGCTACGCCGGTCTTGGGTGGCGGGAGAGGCCTTTGTCCAACACCGCCCTAGTCGGGCCCCTCGAGGCGCCGGTCAACGGGGGGTTCGCCGTTCCGTTTCGGCCGGGGGCGGCGACGCGGGAGGACCGCGATCCCTTCGGGGCCGTCCTCGATGACCCGTAGTTCGGCACCGTAGTGACGGGCGAGGGTCTCCTCGGTGAGGACCTGGCGGGCGGTGCCCTCGGCGATGACCCGCCCGGCGGCGAGGAGCGCCAGGCGGTCCGCGAACTGACCGGCCAAGGTGAGGTCGTGCATCGCGCTCACCACGCTGAGCCGGCGCTCCTCCCGCAGGGCGTCGACCAGTTCCAGCACGTGCTGACCGTGGCCGAGATCGAGTGCGGCGGTCGGCTCGTCGAGCAGGAGCAGCGGCGCTTGTTGGGCGAGGGCGCGTCCCAGCACCGCGCGCTGCGCCTCGCCACCCGAGAGCGAGCCGAGCCCCCGGTCGGCGAAGGACGAGAGGTCGAGCCGTGTCAGGACCTCGGCGGCGACGGCGCGATCGTGGCGGCTCTCGGTGCCGAAGAAGGCGATGTGCGGGGTCCGGCCGAGCAGCACGTAGTCGCCGACGGTCATTGCCGCCGGCAGCACCGGACGCTGGGGGACGTAGGCGACGAGCCGGGCGAGATGGCGCTTTCTCGTGGCGGCGACGGCCTCGCCGTCGAAGCGGACCTCGCCGCCGAATTCGACCAGCCCGCAAAGCGCCCGCAGCAGCGTCGTCTTGCCAGCCCCGTTCGGTCCGATGAGACAGAGCCAGTCGCCCGACCCCAGCGCGAAGGAAACCCCCGACACGATTTCGCATCCGTCATAGGCGACGTGGAGGTCGGCCACGGTGACCCTCACGGCGCTCGCCTCGACTGACGAAGGACGAGGAGGAAGAAGGGCGCGCCGACGAAGGCGGTGACCACGCCGAGCGGCACCTCGGCCGGCGAGAGCACGGTGCGGGCGACGAGGTCGGCGAGGATGAGGAAGCCGGCGCCGACGAGGATCGACAGCGGCAGGATCCGCCGGTAGCTCGGGCCGACGACGAGGCGGATGGTGTGCGGCACGATGATCCCGACGAAGCCGACGAGCCCGCTCACCGCCACCACCGCCGCGGTGGCGAGCGTGGAGGCCGCCACGACGAGCAGCCGCACCCTACTGGTGCTCACCCCGAGACTGTCGGCCTCCTCGTCGCCGACCGCCATCACGTCGAGGAGACGAACGCGAGGCGAGGAGCACCGCGCCGCAGATGGCTACGTAGGGCGCGACCAGCGCCACCTCCTGCCAGTCGGCGGTGGACAGCCCGCCGAGGATCCAGGAGTAGACCTGCATGAGGGTCGGCGTGTTGCGCTGCTGGGTGTAGGTCTGGATGGCGGTAAAGAACGAGCCAACCGCGACGCCGGCCAGGATCAGGCTGGTCGTGGTGCGCTGGCGCTGGCCCGAACGGCCGAGGACGTAGGTGAGGGCGACGGCGACGAGCGCCCCCACGAAGGCCGCCAGCGGCACCGGGTCGATCACCCACCCCGTCGGGTTGGCCACCAGGGCGACGGCGAGCGTTGCCCCGAGTCCGGCCCCCGCCGCCACCCCCAGCAGGTAGGGATCGGCGAGCGGGTTCTGGAACACCCCTTGGTAGGAGGCGCCGGCCATCGCCAGGGTGGCGCCGACGATGGCCGCCAGCACGACGCGGGGGCGCGGATCTCCCAGACGATCCCGGCGTCCAGAGCCGAGGCGTGGCTGTGGAAGCCCAGCGGGAGCTTCGCGGCGAGCACGCCGAGGACGGTGCCGGGTGACAGGTCGGCCGGTCCGACGAGCACGGCGAGCAAGGCCGCGCCGACGAGGAACAGACAGGCGCCGGCAAAGAACCACCGGCCGAGCCGGGCCCGGTCGAGTCCGGCCCTCGCCGGCGCGCCGCGGTGGCGGCTCAGCCGCGGCGGTGCCGCTTGAACCGCCACAGCGCGGCCTCGATGTCCCGGGCCAGCAGGACGACGCGGGGGCCCCAGCGCGACGCGATGTCGTCATTGAGCGGAACCACCCCGCCGTCGCGCACGGCCGCCAGGGCCTGCCAGCCCGGGCGGGCGGCGACGGTACCCGCCGACTGGTGGCAACAGAGGGTGTCGGCGAGGAAGACGATCTCCGGATCGGCCTTGACGATGTACTCGTCGGAAAGCTGCGGGTAGCCGCTCGAGGCGCCCTTAGCGCGATCGGCGATGTTGCGCAGCCCGAACATCGCCAGGAGCTGGCCGACGTAGGTTGCCGACGTCACTGAGTAGAAGTCGGGTTCGAGCTCGAAGTAGTAGGTCGGCGGCGACGAGAAACGGGGTGCTCCGGCGACCGCGGCGGCGATCTCGGCGCGCATTCGCCGCACCAGCGCGGCTGCCGCTCGGTCGTGGCCGGTCACTTTGCCGAGGGCCGAGATCTGCGCGTAGGTCCCGTCCAGGTCGGTGGCGGCCGGTTCGAGGAGCACGCGGACCCCGAGGGCTCGCAGCGACTTCGCCAGTCCCTCGGGGTTGTAGGACACCACGACGAGGTCGGGGTTGTAGCGGGCGATGGCCTCGACGTTGGGATCGAGGCCCGACAGGGTGGTGCGCGGCGCGGTCACCGGGTAGTCGGAGTCGTCGTCGACCGCCACCACCTGAGGTCCAGCACCGATCGCGAAGAGCATCTCGGTCGCGGTCGGCGAGAGCGAGACGATCCGGTGCGGTGGCCGGGTCTTGGTGGCGAGGCCGGAGAGCACGGCCGCCGACCGCGCCGGGATGGTCGGTTGGCGGCTGGCGAAACCGGCCCGGGCGGCGCCAGCCGGGGCGCCGGTACCGGCGAGCGCGGACGCCAGCATCAAGCCCGCGGCGAGGGCGACGAGGTGGCGACGGGAGGGGCCGGTCCACCCCGGGCCCGGCCGGGGCCGTGGCTGGCGGCGTTCAGCCAATGGGTCGTGCTGTTCCATGTCCCGCTCCTCCTGGCCGGACGCGCGGCCGATCGGTCGGCCTCACCGACCTGGAGCGGGACCACCTCCGGAGGGCTCCGAAGGCGCTGCACCGTGCAGCCGCTGACCCTGACGCGAGGCTCGACATCTCCTGGCCCGGGGCAGGTCTCCTGACTTCCGGATCAACGCTCCCCCCGTGCCTTCCCAGGACCGGCGTCCCAGTGGCGTCGCTCGGGTTCGCTCCCCGGTCACAGTGGCGCGACCGTGCCGGCTTCCCACCGGCTTCCCTTTTCAGCCCCCGGCGCAACGTCGCCGGTGGCCACCTCGGGTGCTACTGAATTCGTGCAGCGGCGACATTCTGCACGGCACCCGCCTCCGGTGCAACCGATCTCAGGGGGCCTCGCGGGTGGCCCGGACCGCCATGGCACCGCCGGGTACACGGGTTCTGAAGCGCCGGGCGCGGGCGTCGCGTCGGCTGAGACCGAGGAAGAAGGAGACCGCGGTGCCCGCGTAGAGGAGGTAGGCGACCAGCTGGAGCGCAGTCGGCTGGTCGGCGTAGCCCACCAGCGAGTGGAAGACGTCGCCGATCGAGGACCCCTCGGAGAGCTGCCGTCTGGTGTCCCACAGGTGCCCCGACAGGAGGTGCACCCAACCGAGTTGCTGGAGGTTCTCGACGATGTCGGCGACCAGGCCGGCGGCGAAGACCATGAGCAGCGTGCCGACCACCGTGAAAAAGATCCCCAGGTTGACCCGCCGGCCGAGCCGGTAGAGCGCGTAGGAGAAACCCAAGGCGCCGGCGAGGCCGGCGGCGGCGCCGAGCAACGTGCCGTGTGTCCCGGTGGCGAACACGATGGCCAGCGTGAAGACCGCGGTTTCGAGGCCCTCTCGACCCACGGCCTGAAAGGCGAGGAGCCCGAGGCCGTAACGCTCCCGGCGCCCGAGGGCCCGATCGGCGCGAGCCGCGAGGTCACGCGACATCGACCACGCGTGCCTGCGCATCCAGAAGGTCATGTAGGTGAGGACGATTACCGCCACCGCGTAGGTCGCCGTCTCGAAGATGGTCTGGACCCGCGAGCCGCTGTAGGAGTGGACGGTGTAATAGGCGGCGAAGCCGCCGATGGTGGCGAGCCCGGCGGCGAGGCCAACGCCGACGAACACGTCCCGGAAGTGGCGACGTTGCCCGGCCCGGTCCAGGTACGAGCACAGGATGGCGACGATGAGGCTCGCCTCGGTGCCTTCGCGCAGGAAGATGATGAATGTCGCGAGCAAATTCCCCCCGGTGCTGCCGATATCAGGTGTACCTGATAAGAAATATCCAGTCAACCTGACTACCGTGCTTTACTGGTCGATGGGATCGGCGGGCACCGTGGGCTGCACCTATGGTGGGCGGCGCCACGGGTCACGGATCACAGGCGGAAATCAGGTCGAGAAGGAGGAACATGACCATCGCGGTGGGAGAACGGATCCCCGATGTCGAACTCCGCAGGATGGAGGGCAGCGGGCCGCAGCCGGTCGGCAGCGTGGAGGTGCTCGGCCGGGGACGGGTCGTCATCTTCGGTCTGCCGGGGGCCTTCACGCCGACCTGCACGGACTTCCACCTGCCGGGATTCGTGGTCCGGGCCGAAGAACTGAAAGCCAAAGGTGTCGGTCTCGTGGCTTGCGTCTCGGTGAACGACGCCTGGGTGATGGACGCCTGGGGGTCTTACCGCCGGGTGGGGGACAAGGTTTTGATGCTCGCCGACGGCAACGGCGAGTTCACCCGGGCGCTCGGGCTCGAAGAAGACCTGTCCTCGGTGGGGCTCGGGATGCGCTCACGGCGCTACGCGGCCGTGCTGGAAGACGGCGTCGTCACCTACCTCGGGATCGAATCGGGCCCCGGGCTCACGGTGAGCAGCGCCGAAGCGGTGCTCAACGCCCTTTAAAGGCCCGCGCTAGCGGACGGGTGCCGGGCGGCATCGGGGGCGTTGACTTGATTGTGAGTGATCACTAACGTTGTGGCGTGGTCGCCAGCCCTGGTGTTGGAGCACCGGTTGCCAAGGGGAGCCGGTCGCGGATGACCGCCGACCAGAGGCGGTCGGCGGTACTGGAGGCGGCGCTGAGGATCTTCGCCCGTGACGGGATCAACGGGGCGTCAACCGAGGAGATCGCGAAGGCCGCCGGGATCTCCCAGCCGTACCTGTTCCGGCTGTTCGGCACGAAGCGCGAGCTCTTCTTGGAGACCGTCGCCCTGGGGTATGCCGCCCTCATCCGGTCGTTCCGGGAGGCGGCCGAAGGGCTGGAGGGCGCCGAGGCGCTGGAGGCGATGGGCAGGAGCTATCCCTCCCTGATCGCCAATCGCGACTTCCTCCTCATGCAGCTGCAGAGCTACGCGGCCTGCGGCGATCCCGAGATCCGCGAGTTCACCTCCGCACAGTTCGCGCAAATCGTCCATTGCGTCGCCAATCTCACGAAGCAGGGCCCGGCGGCGATGCGTGAATTCTTCGCCACGGGAATGCTCTGCAACCTCATGGCCGCGCTCGATCTCTCCGGTCTAGAGGAGTTGTGGGGCGACCTGGGGGAGAACCCGGGTGCCAAGGACTTCCACGGCGCGTTCTACGCCCGTCCTGGCTGCGATCCGGTGCAGGCGAGCTAGGCGCAAACTCGCCAGGGCCGCTTGGTGGACGCCTCGGCCGGTGCCGGCCCTCGAGACGCCGGGGCACGGTCCGACCGGGGGCGGCGCGCATCCAAGGGTGTGCAGCCGACCGATTAGATTCAGAGCATGGCAAGCAAGCACGAGACGGGGACCAGCAAGGCGGCAGATCGCATGACCGGGACCAACCGGGTGAAGCGCGGTCTCGCCGAGATGCTGCGGGGCGGCGTGATCATGGACGTCGTCACGCCCGAACACGCAAAGATCGCCGAGGACGCCGGGGCCGTCGCGGTCATGGCGCTCGAGCGAGTCCCGGCCGACATCCGTCGTGACGGCGGTGTCGCGCGCATGAGCGACCCTGCCCTCATCGAGGCGATCAAGGCGGCGGTCACCATCCCGGTGATGGCCAAGGCGCGTATCGGGCACTTCGCCGAAGCGCAGATCCTCGCGGCCCTCCAGGTCGACTACATCGACGAGAGCGAAGTTCTGACCCCGGCCGACGAGGCGTACCACATCGACAAGTGGGCGTTCGAGGTGCCCTTCGTCTGTGGTGCGAACAACCTGGGCGAAGCGCTGCGCCGGATCTCGGAGGGCGCGGCGCTGATCCGCTCGAAAGGGGAGGCGGGGACGGGCAACGTCGTCGAGGCGGTCCGCCACCTCCGTTCGATCATCGGCGACATCGCCAAGATCGCGGCCTGCGACCCCGTCGAACGCTACGGATGGGCGAAGACCCTGCAGGCGCCGATCGGACTCGTCGAGGAAATCGCCGAGACGGGTCGGCTGCCGGTTCCTTTGTTCTGCGCCGGCGGCATCGCCACGCCGGCCGATGCTGCCCTCGTCATGCAGATCGGCGCCGAGGCGGTCTTCGTCGGTTCGGGGATCTTTAAGAGCGAAGACCCCCCGGTCCGCGCCCGGGCGATTGTCGAGGCGACGGCACACTTTGAGGATCCCGAGATCCTCGCCAAGGTGTCGCGTGGCCTTGGCACGCCGATGAAGGGCGCCGAGATCTCGACGCTTGAAACGAGGCTCTCCGACCGCGGCTGGTGAGATGTCAACGCCACCGACCCGCGTGGCCCGCGGCCGCGCCGTCACCGTCGTCACCCCCGTCCCGGTGATCGGGGTTCTCGCGCTCCAGGGCGACGTTTCTGAGCACGTCAACGTGCTGAAAGGGCTTGACGTCGGCGTGATCGAGATCCGTCTTCCCCCGGACCTCGCGGCGGTCGACGCGATGGTGCTGCCGGGCGGGGAGTCGACCACCCTGCAGTTGCTTATCGAGGCGGCCGGCCTCCGGCCGGCCATCGCCGCTCGGTTGACCGGGGGAATGCCCGTGCTCGGGACCTGCGCCGGGATGATCCTGCTGGCCACCAGTATTCTCGACGGCCGGTCTGACCAGTGGAGCTTTGGCGCGATCGACCTCACCGTGCGCCGGAATGCCTTCGGTCGTCAGGTCGAGTCGTTTGAGGAAGATCTCGAGCTCGACGGCCTCGCCGGCGGGCCGATGCATGCCGTGTTCATCCGGGCGCCCGTGGTGGAAAAGGTGGGGCGCGGGGTCGCGGTCCTCGCCCGCGTATTGATGACCGGGGACGGCGTCCGCCCGGTCGCCTGCCGCCAGGGGCGGGTGACGGTGACTGCCTTCCACCCCGAGCTGGTAGGCGACCGGCGCTTCCACGAGTTGTTGGTCGCCGACGCGGCGGCGAACCGACGCCGGTGACCGGCCTTTTCTGAGGAACAGGGCCCCTATCAGCCATCGCCAGCCGTCGCCGCCGGTGAGGGGGCCGGCGGCGAGGGCGATTCGGCGACGCGGGCGAGGGTGCTGGGCCCGGTTAGCTTCGACGCCGGGTGACGGAAGGAGGACCGATGGCCGTCAAAGAGCTCGGGCATCTCGTCTTGTACGTCCATGACCTGGAACGCTCGGCCGCTTTTTACCGGGAGGCGCTCGGCTGGCACCAGGTGGTCGGCCCGGGCGGCGACATCGCCGCGCCGGGGTCGTTCGCGATGGCCGCCTTCACCGGAGGTCGGACACACCACGAGCTGTTGCTGATCGAAGTCGGACCCGACGCCCCGGGCCCGCTGCAGGGCCGACGTGCCGGGCTCTACCACTTCGGGCTGAAAGTCGGCGACTCCGACGACGAACTGCGCGCCGCGCTCACCCGGGTTTCGGAGGCGGGCGGCGAGGTCTCCGGGGCGGCTGATCATTCGGTCACCCACAGCGTCTACATCCGTGATCCCGACGGCAACGAGATCGAGCTCTACATCGACGTTCCCGGGGTGGACTGGAGCGACCCCGTCAACCTCGTCGGTCCGATCCGTCCGTTGCGGCTGTAGTCGCCGGATCGGATCGCAGCCCCACGCCGGTGCGGACCTCTAGATCTCGCTGGCGAAGTAGTTCGGCGCGTCGCGCACCCCGGACAGGTCGTGCGGATGACTCTCCTGGTTCGCCTCCGGGCTCACCCGGATGAACTGCGCCCGCTCGTTGAGCTGGGGGATCGTGCGCGTGCCGCAGTAGCCCATCGCCTGGCGCAGCCCCCCGACCAGCTGGTGGACGACCTGGGCGAGCGGACCCCGGAAGGGCACGTAGCCCTCGACGCCCTCGGGCACCACCTTGTCCGGGTCGACCACGAGTTCCTGGGAGTAGCGGTCCTTGGAGTACGAGCGGTCGGCCATCGCCGAGAGGCTCCCCATCCCCCGGTAGCGCTTCATCGGCCGGTTCCCGATCATCGTCGTGTCACCGGGGCTCTCCTCGACGCCGGCGAACAGCCCGCCGATCATCACCGCATGCGCACCGGCCCCCAAGGCCTTGGCGATGTCACCGGAGAACCTCACCCCGCCGTCGGCGAGGATTCCCACCCCCTGGCGGCGCGCCTCGCCGGCGCATTCGTGGATCGCCGTCCACTGGGGGACACCGACTCCGGTCACCACCCGGGTCGTGCAGATCGCACCGGGCCCCAGCCCGACCTTCACGACGTCGGCACCGGCTTCGGCGAGGGCCTGCGTCGCCGGGGCGGTACCGACATTGCCGGCGATGATCACGCCCCGTCGCCAGTTGTCCCGTAGTTCGGCGACCGTTTCGATCACCCGGCGGGCGTGGCCGTGCGCGGTATCGACGCAGATGACGTCGACCTCGGCGTCGATCAGCAGCTTGGCCCGGCCGAGACCCTCGCCGCCGACACCGATGGCGGCACCGACCCGCAGCCGTCCGTCAGTGTCCTTGCTGGCCTGAGGGAAGGCCGCCTGCTTGGCGATGTCCTTCACGGTGATGAGCCCGCGTAGCCGGTTCTCGGCATCGACGATCGGAAGCTTCTCGATCTTGGTCGACCCCAGGATCTGGCGTGCCCCCGCGAGATCGGTGCCTACCGGTGCGGTGACCAAGCCCGAGGAGGTCATCACCGCCGAGACGGGAACCCGGGGATCGTCGTGGAACCGCAGGTCGCGGTTGGTGACGATGCCGAGGAGGTGGTCGTTGGGGTCGACGACGGGGATCCCCGAGATGTGGAAGCGTCTCATCAGTTCGAGCGCTTCGGCGACCGGACGGTCGGGGAGGATCTTGATCGGATTGAGGACCATGCCGGCCTCGGAGCGCTTAACCCGGTCGACCTCCTCGGCCTGGCGCTCGATGGACATGTTGCGGTGGACGATCCCTAGACCGCCGAGGCGGGCCAGCGCGATCGCCATCCGGGCCTCGGTGACCGTGTCCATGGCGGCCGAGACGAGCGGGATGTTGAGCTCGAGGCGGTCGCTGAGACGGGTGGTCGTGTCGACCTCGTGGGGCAGAACGTCGGATTCCTGCGGGACGAGCAAGACGTCGTCGAAGGTCAGGGCGATGCCCTCGGAGAACTGCGGGTCGACGAGCGCCACGGCGCACCACCTCCGGTCCTACCCCGCGACGGCGAGGGCTGGCTGCCCTGAACAGTACCGACTGGGCGCCCCCAGCCGTCGACCTCGCCGGTCTACAAACCAACGACCACCGAGCAGACCGGCCACGCCGACCAGCCGGCGATGAGCTGCAGACGACGGGCGGCGCGGTCCTGGACCGGAGGTGGGGCCTCGTTCGGCAGCCCCCGGTAGCCGAGCGCCCACCACGTCGTCAGCGCGAACTGGTAGGCGCCGTAGTAGCCGTTGCCGGAGTCCTCGCCGTAGCGGTTGCCGGATTCACAGTCGCGCGGCGCCTGCCACTGGGCCGGTGTCGCCGCTGCCGGGATCGGCACCGCGGAACCGAACCCGTCCAGGCGGGGCCGCGCCGTCAGGGGACGGACCATGAACAGGTAGGGCAGGGGGGTGCTCCGGGCCGAACCGTCGAGGGGCCCGGTGGCGGGCCCAATTCTCGCCGGGCGCCCTTCTCGCCGGGCGCGGTTGGATCGGACCGAGGTCGAGTAGCTGGCGGTCGCCGAGTGGCGCAGGCTGACTGCGCCGTCTTCGAGCACGCCGACGCCACCGATGAGGACGATGGCGGAAGTGACCACGAGCGAAAAGTGTCGTCGCATCGAAGGCCTCCTTGGAGTGGGGATCTTCCAGGTGGGTCGAGATGCGGGCTCACCGTCTTCGTGCATGCGTCTCGCGGTCCGATGCCGGCAGGGCAACAAACGGACCAAGGCGCACAGGGCGCCCGGGCGAGGTGCAGACAGATACGCCCTTGGCTGGGTGCTGTGGCTGCTCCTTACTGTCCGAAATGGACTGCGCGCTCAAGCGGTCAACGCAACAGCCTTGACGAACGCCTGAGATGGTGTCATCCACCCGAGCGTCTGTCGAGGTCTGTTGTTGAGGGAACGAGCGATGGCATCGAGCTCGCGTTGGGTGCACTGAGAGAGATCCGTTGACTTCGGCAGATATTGGCGCAAGAGACCGTTCGTGTTCTCGTTGCTGCCGCGTTGCCAGGGGCTCTTCGGGTCGCAGAAGTAGATCTGCACCCCGGTGTCGATCGTGAACTGGACGTGCTCGGCCATCTCCTTTCCCTGGTCCCAGGTGATCGATCTGCGGAGCTGGACGGGAAGCGTGACGATGCGCTTCGCGAGTGCGGTGCGGACCGACTCGGCGGTGTTCCCGTGGGGCAGCTTCAACAAGATGACGTAGCGGCTGTGACGTTCGACGAGGGTTCCGATTGCGGTCATCTTCTTGCCGAAGATGAGATCACCCTCCCAGTGCCCGGGCACGGCGCGGTCGGCGACCTCGGCCGGTCGCTCGGAGATCATCACCATGTTGCGGAGCTGTCCTTGGCCGATCCCGCCCTTGGTGTAGGCCTTGGCTCTTCGCATCGCCCGACCGCTTCGCAGGCAGGTGTGGAGCTCTTTCCGAAGCGCTCCACGGCCCTGGACGAACAGCGACTGGTAGATGGTCTCGTGGGACACCCGCATCTCCGGATCATTCGGATAGCTAAGAGCCAACCACGCGGAGATCTGCTCGGGTGACCACCTGGCCTCGAGCTTTCGTTCGACGGTCGATCTGAGCCGTCGGCACCGGGAAAGCTTCGCTCGTCTGGGTCGCAGCGCGCGTCGTTGCGCACCCCGATCGGCAACGAGCGCTCGGTAATGCTGACGGCCGCCATTCGCGTTCACCTCTCGACACACCGTCGAGGGCGCACGCCCGAGTCCGGTCGAGATCACCCGGATCGAGAGACCTGCGGCGAGTCCTCGCGAAATCTCTTCTCGCTCTTCAAGGGAGAGCCTGAGCTCAGCACGCCCTCGTTCGTGCGGTCGTCTCCCCCCTGCGTCGGCGATCAACTTCCGAAGCGAAGAGTTCTGGCGTCCGAGGTGCTTGGCGATGCGCTTCACCGGCACGCCGGCCTCCCGCATCTCCCAGATCGTCGCCCTGTCGGCTTCTGTGAACCTCGCCATCACCGTTCCTCCCCATCGACGACGTCAGTGTTCGCCGATCAGAGAGGTGTTGCGATGACCAGTTGAGGACGCAACGGATCCGGGTCGAATGACAGAACGGTCATGCCGGGCGAGGCTTCCTCCGGTCCTCGCCTGTCTCCGGAGATCTGGCACCACACGCGCCATCAGACCGACCGGATAATTATTCAAATGTAGTTTACCTGTAGGTCGCCGCCCGGAGGTGGTCCGGAGCTTTCAGCCCAGCTCAGGGGGCTGTGAAAGGTCGGCAGGCGCCGCTCAGGCCTCCCGGGGGGTGGCGTTGACCGTGCCGAGCGGTGCGTTGTCGGAGCGGGCGAACCGGGTGTCGAGCCGGGCGGCGGTCGTCGCCAGGAGGCCTTGGACCGTCGGGTCGGGGTCGGCTGCCGGGAGGGTGATCGCCGTCACCGTCGCGAAGCCTTGCGCGCCGAGCGCCCGATCGTCCTCGGGGGCGGTCGGGAGGCCGGTGAAGCCGAAGGACACCCCCACGTGGTCCGAGCCGACCTCGGTCACGTGGAAGACATCGCCCTCGCTCAGCACGGCGCGCCGCACACCGCGCAGGTCGTCGAGTCCGAGGTCCGGCACATTGCAGTTGAGCACCGTACCGGCCCGCATCGCTGCTACTGGTTCCACCAGGGCGACCGCGAGCGCGGCCGCCGTCTCGTAGTGCACCGGAACCGGCGACTTCGCCTGTAGGCCGACCGCGATGGCGGACCGGCCGAGTTGCGCCGCGGTAAGCGCCGCGCCGACCGTGCCCGAATGCAGGATGAAGCGGCCGAGGTTGCGGCCACGATTGATGCCCGAGCACACGACGTCGGGGGGCGCCCCGAACGATCCGGCGAGCGCGAGCAAGACGCAGACCGAGGGGAGCGCGTGGACGCCGAAGGCCGGCACGCCGGGCGCCGCCTCGAGCTTGACGGCCTCGAAGGCGAGGGTGGGCGTCGAGCGCTGCAGTTCGAGGCCGGTGGCGGCGCTCGATCCACTGTGATCCTCGAGCGAAGCGACGACGGTGACTTCGTGTCCCGCCTCGACGAGCGCGAAGGTGAGAGCGGCAACCCCGGGCGCGAAGACGCCGTCGTCATTCGTGACGAGAATGCGCACGCGATCTCCTTGGCCCGAAAGGCTTTCCTTCGGCCTGACCGGGGCCACCGGTACACTACTGGCCATGTCGCAGCCGTCTGGTGAGCAGTACGAGATCGTGTCGGGATCGACGACGGCGACGGCGACGGAGGTCGGTGCGACGCTCCGCTCCTTCGCCGTCGACGGAAAGCCGGTCCTCTGGGGCTTCGACGAGGACGAGATGTGCACGGGATGCCGAGGACAGATCCTCGCCCCATGGCCGAATCGCCTGGAAGACGGGACCTACGAATTCGCCGGACGTGTCGGCGTGGCCGCCCTCAGTGAGCCCGAGCGGCACAACGCCATCCACGGGTTGATGTCCTGGCTTCCTTGGACCATGACACGCCGGGATGACGCCACGGTGCACGGTTGGTGCCGTCTTCCCGCCCAGCCCGCCTATCCCTGGTGGCTCGAGGTCGAGGTCGACTACTCCGTCGGTCCCGGGGCGCTCACCGTTGCCACGACGGCGCGCAACGTCGGTGATGCGACGGCGCCATTCGGGCTCGGGTTCCACTCGTTTCTCGCGCCGGGGGCGGCGGGACTAGACGGTTCGCGCCTGTCCCTGCCGGCGCGCCAGCACCTGGTCCTCGACGCGCGGATGCTCCCGGTCGGCGCCGAACCGGTGGAGAAGTCCGCGGTCCCGGCGATCGCGACGGGCACCTCGCTTTCTGGGTTGCGACTGGACGACGCCTACACCGACCTGGTGACCGAGGCCGACGGGCGCTGGCGGGCGTACTTTTCTCCCGCCGGCGATGGCGAGGCGGTCATCGTCTGGGCCGACGCCGTCTTCGCGCACATCATGTGCTACACGGGCGACACGCTCGATCCGGACCATTTGCGCGCCGGGGTGGCGGTCGAGCCGATGACCTGCCCGCCGAACGCGTTTCGTTCCGGGGTCGACGTGATCGCCCTCGCACCGGGCGAGAGTTTCCGGGGTTCCTGGGGGATTCAGACCGCGTCGGCCGCGGAGGAGTCCGTCGGCGGCTGACGGCGACCCGGATCGGTCGGCCGGCGCGAGATGCCGCCCGATGGTTCACCCCCTGGCCGACGCCAGTATCCGCGGGTGCCACGTCGAGCTTCGTCCGGCCCTGGTCCCAGGGTCGACGGGCGGCAGCCGCTTCGGGCCGATCAGGCGATCTTCGAGCAGGCTTTCGGCGCGCTGCCCTCGAGACTCACCAGCGCACAGAAGCTCGCGTCGCTCACCTTCCAGACCTTGTCCTGGAGCAGCGCGGTACCTACCGCGTTCGGTTCGGCAGGGGAGCCGCCGAGGTAGATGGTGTAGGTGACGCGGGCCGCCGTCTTGGAGGTCAGTTTCACCTTGGTGACTTTGACAGTCGTCGAACGCGCGGCCGAGGTCTTGGATTGGGCCTTTAGGAAGGTCGCAAACTCCTTCCCGTTCTGAAGCAGGGTCTCCTTTACCGCCGCCGAGGTGGTTCCCTTGAAGAATGTCGTCCAGTTCGTCTTGATCGCCTTCGTTGTGCCACTGGAGCCGGTCGAGGCGCCGACGGTGCTCGGGGCCGCCACGCCGATCGCGAGGGCACCGAGGACGACGAGCGACACGAAGCAGCCGCGCGCACGAGCGCGAACACGGTTCGAATTGGAGCAGAACATCAACGTCACCTCCGGGGCGGCTTTAGCAGGCCGGTTTTCCTGCCCTCATGCCCACGAGACGATGTTAGTTCCCGCCGTCCTCAAGGCCTCTCGGCTCTCGGCGCCTTCCCCGGTGAGAAAGTGCCGCCAACGGGCCTCGCCATTACCTGCCATCGAGCTGGACTGGAGGGAATTCCCAGCCCAGACCTGACGCTTCACTCCTGGAGTGCCTCGCTAATATCCGCGGTGAGCGGGAATCGCGCGGCCCACGTGTCGGTACTCGCCGACGAAAGGGAGCGGTTGATGATCCAGCCACAATCCAAGTCGACGGGCATTCGTCCCGTGCACGCCCTCGTCGTAATCGGAACGCTGGTGGTGGCGGCGGTCGTCGCCTTCGCGGCGTTGCATTTCATCGTCGGAGTGCTGTGGTTCTTCGTGAAGCTCGTGGTCGTTCTCGCGTTGGTGTTCTTCGTCGCTTCGATGGTTCTGCGGCACGTTCGCCGCTAGCGCGGTTCCGGTCCGAGGCCAGGCAACCTTGTGCGGCCGCTACGTCCTCGCCACGCCGCTCGATGAGCTCGCGAGCTTCTTCGAGGCGCGTCGGGCTCCACAACTTGGGGGGACGTGGACTGCGAACTACAACATCGCGCCGACGAGGTCCGTGCTGTGCTTGTTACCCGATGTCGGGGGTGGCCGCCTCCTCGACCAGTACCGCTGGGGGTTGATCCCATCCTGGGCCAAAGATCCGACCGTCGGAAGTCGACTTTTCAACGCCCGGGCCGAGACCGTCTCGGTGAAGCCGTCGTTCCGCGGCGCTTTCCTGAGCCGCCGGCTGGCGGTGCTCTCGGATGGGTTCTACGAGTGGCGCAAAGGCGCCGGTAGTCGCCGCCAGCCGTTCTTCATCTTCCGGTCGGATGGAAAGCCGATGGCCTTCGCCGGCTTGTGGGAGTCCTGGCGCGATCCGCGGTCCACCGAGGACGAAGCCGCTTGGGTGCGTTCCTGCACCATCATCACGACGACCGCCAACCCCGAGGTCGCGCCGATCCACGACCGCATGCCGGTCGTACTGGAGCGCGACCTCCTCGATGCCTGGCTCGACCCGTCGGTGTCCGCCAGAGACGAGCTCGAGGCGTTCCTTCACCCGGCCCCCGCCGACACACTCGCCGTCCGCGCCGTTAATCCTCGGGTCGGAAGCGTGCGCAACAATGGCCCGGACCTGATCGAGGAGGCCGCGCCCGGCGGCAACTAGTCGGCCGTCCAGACGATCCCGGGCTGCGCGGTGCCGATCCGCCCAAGACATCGACTCGCCTGCTCGACCTCACAGCCAGTTGTCGGCGTAGAAGAACTCGCGGCGGTCATATTCTGGGTGCTCGCCGAGTTTCATGCGGATTTCGACCCTCCCGGGCCGGTAGCCGCGAGCCACCAGGCGGTCGAAGGTCCGCCAGGCCGAACCCGACAGGCGGACGGCAAGGACCCCGAGGCCTCGCTCGCCGCAGGCGTATTCGGCCGCGACGACCAGGCGATCGAACGCCCGTCGCGACGACGCGGCGACAAAGGGGAGGAATCCCGTGCCGGCGCCCTCGAAGGTCGGCGCGAAGTGGCAGATCGCGACGCCCCCCTCGGTGACGAAGGTGGTTCCCACTGCTGACTTCGCCGCCATCGCCGCTTCGGCCCCCACGTCGAGCCCGGCGTACACGAAATCGAGATCAGGGGTCGCTCCGTCGATGGTGACGTCGGCGGGCATACCCAACGGTTCGATCTTGCGGCGGAGCCCGAGGCCCGTCCAGGAAGGGCGGAATCCGAACTTCGAGTACAGGTGCACGTGGAAAGGGCTCTCGGCGAAGGTCTCGAGCCCGACGAGTCGAACTCCGCGCCCGTGTAGTCCCTCGAGGCAGGCCGCGATCAACGCCTGGCCCACTCCCTGGCCCTGGGTTGTGGGCAACACCGCCAGTGGGCCGAACCACCCCAAGGTGCCGCGGGCGATCGAGAAGATGGCGCCAACTATTTCGTTCGTCGCGCCGTCGAACGCGACCCAGCAACCTGCCGGGTCGGCCGCGAACCGGGTCGAGAACAGCAGCGGCGGCAACACCGGTGCGGTCACTACGCGGCCGGTCATCTGTCCGATGATGCGGGCAAAGGCGGCATCAGTGACGAGCCCGACGGATCCCAGATCGGGCTGCCGCATCGGTCGTATCTGAAACACGGTCTCGGACACCTCGCCCCCTTGGTCGCTGCCGTGGCCCCGGTCGCCACGGTTCGTCGATCCGCCCCTTCACCCGAGTGCTGCTAGGCCATCGGAGTCAGTCCTTGCGACCGGTGAGCGCCAGCCGCAGGCCGATGCCGATGATCGCCATCCCGCCCATCCCGCCGACGAGCTCGAGCCGTCGCGGTGTGCGGGTGAGCCAGGCGCGTACACCTCCGGCGGCCATGGCCCAAACCCCGTCCGAGACGAGGGCCAAGGCGATGAAGGCCGACCCCAGGAGGAGGAGCTGGACCGGGACGTGGCCGGTGGCTCGGTCGACGAACTCGGGGAGGATCGTGGCGAAAAAGACGACGGTCTTCGGGTTGGCGACTCCGACGATGAAAGCGTCGCGCACCAGTCGGCGGGTGGTCCGCGGCACATGGGTCGTCTCGAGGACCTGCGACAGCCGGCGGCGGTGGCGGATGGCCTGCACGCCCAGGAAGATGAGATAGGCGGCGCCGACGAACTTGATGACCGTGAAGACGGCGATCGACCGTTCGACGACCGTCCCGATGCCAAAGGCGATGGCCATCACCTGCAGGTAAAGACCGGTGGCGTTGCCGATGACGGTCGCCAGACCGGCGCGCCGGCCAAGGGTCAGGGCCCGGCCGACGACGAAGAGCACGCTCGGTCCCGGCACCACGATGAGCACGCAAGCGGTCGCGCCGAAAGCGAGCAGGTGGCCGGTCGGAACCATGGTCGCACGCTAACCGCGCCCGCGGTCCGGAAGCCCACCTCGACGTGCGGTGAAGGAGCCGAAGAGCGCGAAGGCCCAGGTCGCCGAGCTCTTGGCGAAGTGTGCGCTGACGACACGAGGCTCCAGTCCTTGCCTCTAACCTCCTCTCAGACGAACCCGGGTCGCCCGAGGAGACGCTCGTAAACGCCACCGGAGCAACAGGCGGAAGCCTCGTATATCCCAAATCGCTAGGCATCCCGTCGTCGTGCCCTCGTCATGGGCGGACTATTCCGGCACGGCGCGAAGTTCGCGGCAAGGCAATGCCAGCCTCGGGAACGCCCCGGCCGTGACGGGGGGAATCCAATGAGTCGAATTCGCGTGCTTGTAGGGACTGCCAAGGGCGGGTTCATCTTGACGAGCGACGGCCTGCGGAAGGCCTGGACGGTCGAGGGACCACACTTCGCGGGCTGGGAGATCTACCACATGATCGGATCGCCCGTCGCGCCCGATCGGATCTTTGCCTCCCAGACTTCGGGGTGGTTTGGCCAAGTCGTCCAACGCAGCGAAGACGGTGGCAAGACCTGGGAGGCGGTCGGCAACGAATTCGCGTACGCGTCCACGCCGGGCACCCACCAGTGGTACGACGGGACGCCTCATCCCTGGGAGTTCGCTCGAGTCTGGCACTTCGAGCCCTCGCTGTCCGACCCCGACACCGTCTTCGCAGGCGTCGAGGACGCCGGACTGTTCAAGACGACCGACGGGGGTTCGACTTGGAGCGAGATCGCCGGGCTTCGTGAGAATGAAACCGGGCGACGGTGGCAGCCGGGCGCTGGAGGGATGTGCCTGCACACGATCGTGCTCGATCCGACGAGCGACGAGCGCATGTGGGTCGCGATTTCCGCGGCCGGCGTGTTCAAGACTGACGACGCCGGCGCGACGTGGAGTCCGGCCAACGTGGGCCTGCAGTCGAACTACATCCCCGACCCGGACGCGTTCGTCGGACACTGCGTGCACCGGATAGCGCTACATGCCGAGCGCCCCAATGTGCTGTTCATGCAGAAACATTGGGACGTGATGCGGAGCGACGACGGCGCGGAGATCTGGCATGAGATCAGCGGCAACCTGCCGACCGACTTCGGGTTCGTCGTCGACACCCATGCGCACGCGCCGGAGACCCTTTATGTCGTGCCGATCACAAGCGACGCGCACCACTTCCCGCCGAATGGCCGACTGGCCGTCTATCGCAGTCGTGTCGGCGGTAACGAATGGGAGGAGCTAGGCGCGGGTTTGCCTGAGCGTGACTGCTACGTCAATGTGCTGCGCGAAGCCATGGCCGTTGACGACCTCGATCCGTGCGGCATCTACTTCGGCACGACCGGCGGTCAGGTCTATGCCTCCTCCGACGAGGGAGATCACTGGTCGGCGATTGTGCACGACCTGCCTCGCGTGCTCTCTATCGAAGTCCAGACCTTGCCGTGATCCGCGTCGTGTTGCCGCAGCCGCTTCGCACGCTTGCCGCCACCCAAAGGGAGATCGAACTTGATGTCGCGGCCCCGGTCACGATCGAATCGGTGCTCGACGTCGTCGAGGCTTGCTACCCGGTTCTTCGCGGCACGATCCGCGACATCGAGACCAAGAAACGGCGTGCCTTCGTCCGCTTCTTCGCCTGCGAGGAGGACCTGTCCCACGGACCAATCGACCAGCCACTACCCGAGCTGGTGGTAGCGGGTGTCGAGCCGCTCATCGTGCTTGGCGCGATAGCGGGAGGTTGAGGCCACGGCTTCGATGGATCACGGCCCTTACCGCGTCCCAACTGGGCCACTAGTGCATCGGGCGCCGTAATGCGCTGCGATTGCCCACTCCAGCCGTGCCCAGCGCTCGGGTAAGCACCTCAGACACCGGGACCCACGCGACCGGGGCGTTTTCCTCGTCGTCGTCGTAGTTCATCAGCTCCTCCGCGGGGGTGATCAGGGCATTTACCACGGGGGTCTAGCTGGTCCCCAGCGTGTGCCGCTTTGTCAGCGCACACGTCACCGAGCTCTTGGCGATGTGTGCGCTGACAAAACGGTGAGCCAGCCAGGGGTGACCGTACAATCCTGGGAGGACCTGGATTTCCGCAGAGAGCTAGCCCGTGGCCTCTTACTTCAGCTTCGCTGTATCCCCGGTGATCGTCCACGTTGTCGTATCCAATGGGTCCGACTACGTGAGCGGCTTGCTCGGTGGTCTCACAGCCTTAGCAGGCGTTCTCCTGGCCGAATTTCTGGTGCGCGTTCGTGAACGCCGCCGCTCGCTCAATGCTGCCCTTGATGACATGCACGCAGCAGCCGCTACTTATCTGGGTGGAATCCTTCCAGGTAGGACGCAGGCCGAGACTCAGGCTGCTTACAGCAACTTCGTTAGTGCTCTCGGACAGCGTCAAGGCGCACGCTCGGAGGCCCCTACGCAATGCGGCTGCAATCCGTGACGAGGTCGACAACATCATTGCTCGGTTTGCCGTTGTCGTTGCTCGATTGGCTAGAGACGGCACTGTACCCAAACTTGGTCCCGTCATTGGTGATCGAATCCACGGCCTTGTCATGGGAGGACGTAAGTCTTCAGCCGATAAGTTGGATACAGCACTCCGCGACGCAGGATTCGACCCAGCCAAGTACGGGCCGAACACGCTCACAGAAGATACGAAAGAGCCCGAACAACCTAAAGGCAAGGTCTGATAGATGGCTCGTAAGCGCAAGTCAAAGGTCGATCTGGACGAGCGATTTACGCTCCATCCCCTCAAACCCGAGGATGTGCTTCGCCGCCTGCTCAAAGACAAACCTAAGCCGACTACCAGGGCAGGGTCTGAAGACCAGGACCAGCCGGAGCGGGAGCCGTAGTCATCTTGTAGGTCATCCGCTTGGCGACCTGGCCAACCAGCAACCGCATCCGCTCAGGGTCGCTCAGCGTGCGGGTCGTGTAGCGGAAGTCGAACTCGGTCACATACCGCTCCAAGTGCTCGCGGCTGACGTGGTGGTGCGTCCCGTCGAGGGACCGCTTGAGCTGGGAAAAGTAGTTCTCCGCAGCGTTCGTGCTCGCACCGTTCGGGGCGACGTACTCGCCTGTCGTGTGGTCGACGGCGGTGTGGGAAGCGAAGAGCCACTCGACGACGTTGTAGCTCGCGCCCTTGTCGGTTTGGAGGTGACTGCGACGCGTCGAGACGTTCGGCTTGATGTGGTCGTAGAGGGTGCTGCCAGTGACGTTTGCGATGACCTTGGAGCGAACCTCGCCCGTCTCGCGGCAAATGAGCGAGATGACCGGCGTCTTGTAGGGGGCGTACCGCCGAGGCCCTTCGTTGCGCCGTTGCGACCGATGACGGTTCTCAGAGTTCCCACCGATCCACGTCTCATCGGAGACGATGGTTCCGCCCATGAGGTCACCCTCCGAACGCATGGCCTCACGAACGCGATGGGCGACGTACCAGGCCGTCCGCGGGCAAAGGCCGTACTTCCGTTCCAGCTCACGGGCACTGACGCCGTTCTTGGAAGCGCACATCTCGAACAGGACCATGAGCCACGTCCGCACCGGCACCTTCGTCCCGTGCATGACGGTGTTCGTCAGCACCGAGAATTGCTTCCGGCAGGGACGGCATTGCCACACACGGCGCTCGCTGAAAGAACCCGTCCGTGTCCTGCGGCTGAGACCGTTCTTGGGGACCAGCAGATAGACGTCCGATCCGCCGCAATGTGCGCACGTCGGATTGTCGCCCCAGTGCAACGATTCGAGCCACGCATAGGCGTCGGCCTCGGTGGAGATTTCCCTGCTCAGCGATGCAATCGTTACCCGTTCAGCCATATGGCCAGTGTGACAGGGGGGTGTATCACTGACCATGAAGTGCAGAAATACAAGGTTGTTATTTATGGATGATCGTCGATGTGTTCACTGTGGCAGTGAGGTTTGTCGCTACGGGGCGTGTCAGGCGTGGCATATCCCTGGTAAAGCGTTCTATCGACCCGATCTCATTTGCGGAGCTTGCGGCCGAGCCTTTGCTTTAGGCGAGCAATACCACGAACGGTTTGAGGGTATGGCGGATGACAATTTCATCACCCTGATCGTCTGTGCTGAGTGCGCCCTAACTTTCGATGGGGCAGTTCTTGGCATTGTCGATGAGCCAAGCGATGGTCCTCTCCGCGGATTCCCTGTCAGGGAAAACACTGGATTGGCAGACCATCTGGCCCATGTCCGTGTAGAGCTGCCACAAGTAGCCGCCGCCCGCGACGATCCCGAGCTTGAATTTTCCAGGTTCACCAGCCACTTTGCCCTCCTTGGTCGGTTCAGTAGGAGGCTACGACGTTTTGTCAGTGCACACATCGCCGAGCTCTTGGCGATCGAACATATGTTCGCTAACCTACGGGGATGGCTGTGGCGTTTCCCCGGCCCGGGCCGTCCGGACCTGCCCTCGGGCAGCCAGAGGCTCGTCCGCGGGTCCGTCCTGAGGTTCCCGGTCTGATCGCGCAGCGGATCCGGCCGCTGGTCCTGGCACGGGATGAGCTCTTGCCAGTCGCACCGGGGTTCGCCGAGCTCCTCGGCATGCCGGGCCTCCGCCGGGGGAGCACCCTTTCCATCGTGGCCGACGGGGCCTGCGGGACGACGTCGGTCGCGCTTGGTCTCATCGCCGAGGCGAGCTTGTTGGGCGCCTGGTGCGCGGCCGTGGGGATGGAGGACCTGGGCCTCGTCGCCGCGGAGGAGCTCGGTGTCGCGCTCGATCGTCTCGTCCTTGTTCCCCGGCCCGAAAAGCGTTTTGCGACCGTTGTCGCGGCCTTGCTCGACGGGTGTGACGTCGTGCTCGCCGCCGCGCCCGAGCTGGCCCCGGCCGATCGGCGTCGGTTGAGCGTCCGAGCCCGGGAATGCCGCTCGGTACTCGTCGTCCTCACCGGCTCGCAGGCGGCGGCCGCGGTGGTCAGTCGGCCTTGGCCGGACGGGATCGACGTCCGATTCTCGGTGAGGAAGGGCGCCTTCGCCGGGCTGGGGGCCGGCAGCGGTCGGGTGTGCTCCCACCAGGTCGACGTTGTCGCGACCCGACGGGCCGCGTCACCGCGCGAAAGACGGGGAAGTCTCTGGCTTCCACCGTTGTCCGGGGACACCTCGCCCGCGTCCGTGGTGGTCACGGGGCAGGAATTGGACTCGGTGGGCGTGCGGTGAAAACTCCCGTCCCCGAGCGGACGTTGGTTCTGTGGTGCCCCGACTGGCCGGTGAGCGCCGCCGGACACCCACCCGAAGAGGCGGTCGCCGTCGTCGCCGACGGCAAGGTGATCGCCGCGTCAGCGGCCGCCCGACGGTCAGGCGTCCGCCTCTCCCAGCGTCGGCGCCAGGCGGAGTCGTGCTGTTTCGGGCTCACGATCGTCTCCCGCGACCCCGGGGCCGAGATCCGGGCCTTCGAGCCGGTTGTCGTCGCCCTGGAACGCTTCGGTGCACTCGTCGCGATCCGGCGTCCGGGGTGGGCCGCCCTGGCGACCCGCGGACCGGCCCGGTACTTCGGGGGCGAGGAGTCCTTCGCGGTCGAGGTGGCCGACGCGGTCGAGGCGCTCGCCGAGCGGCTCGGGCTCGCTGGGGGGTCGCCACCCGTTGGCAGACGCGCGTCCCTCGTTGGTGACTGGTGGCGAGTGGGGATCGCCGACGGGCCGTACGCGGCGACGGTGGCCGCGCAACAAGGTTGCATCGTTCCCCGGGGAGGGGCCCGTGCGTTCCTCGCGCCGCTCGACATCGCCCGCATCGGAGACGCCGAACTTTCCGATCTGCTCCGTCGTCTCGGGATCACGACCCTCGGCGGTTTCGCCTCGCTTGAGGAGACCGATGTTCTCGCCCGTTTCGGCCCCGACGGCGCGCGGCTCCATCAACTCGCGCAAGGGCTCGACGGACGTGTTCTCGACGTGCGCGCCCGCCCGCGCGATTTCACCGTCGAGACGCTTTTCGAACCCCCCGCCGCCGACGTCGACACGACCGCCTTTTTCGCGAAGAACCTCGCAGAGGAACTCTGCAGCCGCCTCGTGGCCGCGGGGCTCGCCTGCAATTTCCTCGGGATCGAGATCGAGACCTCGACGGGCAATCGGCTGGAGCGCCGCTGGTCGCACGAGGGGGCCTGGACTTCGGCACTCGTCGGGGAACGTCTCCGTTGGCAGCTCGAGGCGTGGCTGGCCGGCTCCGGTCTCCCCGAGGACGCGGACAGGACGAACGAGCGGACCGGGATCGCGCGTGTCCGACTCGTGCCGATTGACCTGGCGGCCGACACCGGCCGTCAACTTGAGTTGTGGGGATCTCCGCATCCCGACGGTGACCGGGTCGCCCGGGTGTTCGCCCGGATCCAGGGACTGCTCGGACCCGAGGCGGTCGTCCGGCCGTTGCTCATCGGCGGGAGGGGACCAGCCGAGCGGGTCCGTTTCATTCCCTTCGGGGATCCTTTCCCCCCGCGTCCGGACGATGCGGCGCGACCGTGGCCCGGGCAGCTGCCCAGCCCGAATCCGACGGCGGTGCCCAAAGAGCCCTACCCCGCGGAGGTGCTCGACGGTGACGGTCGCCACGTCGGCGTGGACGGGCGGGGCGTGCCGAGCGCGGTGCCGGTGAGCGTCGTCGTCGGGGCAGGGCCGCCGTCATTGGTCGTCGCGTGGGCCGGTCCCTGGCCGATCGACGAGCAGTGGTGGGACCAGGCTGGGCACCGTCGGCGCGCCCGGTTCCAGATTGTGACGGCGGACGGGGACGCCTACCTGCTCGCGATCGACCGCGGTCGCTGGATCGTCGAGGGGAGCTACGACTGACCAGCGAGCGGGCCCTCCATCGAGCGGCGAGAATCCTTCCAGCGCACCGACGAGAAGGCGAGATGGAAGACGGACCGAGAACGGACCCGCACCCCCAATCTGCCCAGCTCGCCTACGCCGATCTCGTCGAGCTCCGGCGGGCGCTCGACGCCGGTGAGACGACGAGCGTCGAGCTGACCGAGACGCTGCTCGGGCGGATTGCCGCCATCGACGCCGACGGGCCGCGGCTCCGCTCAGTCCTTGCGGTCGACGAGCGCGCCGTGGACACGGCGCGGGACCGGGACGCCGAACGCGCCGCCGGCACTGGGCGTGGGCCGCTGCACGGCATCCCGGTCCTCATCAAGGACAACCTCGACACCGCTGGCCTGGCGTCGACCGCGGGCTCGCTCGCCCTCGCCTCCGCCCCGCCGGTCCGTGACGCCTTCGCGGTGCAGGCCCTGCGGGCGGTCGGTGCCGTCGTTCTGGGCAAGACCAACCTGTCGGAGTGGGCGAACTTCCGCTCCCAGCACTCCTCATCAGGGTGGAGCGCGGTCGGTGGCCAGACGCGCAATCCCTTCGCTCTCGATCGGAGCCCGAGCGGTTCGTCGTCGGGTTCCGGTGCGGCCGTCGCCGCGGGGCTGGCACCCCTCGCCGTTGGAACCGAGACTGACGGCTCGATCCTTAGCCCCTCGTCGGTCGCCGGTCTCGTCGGCGTGAAACCGACGGTCGGGCTGGTGAGCCGGGCGGGAGTCGTGCCGATCGCCCCGAGTCAGGACACGCCGGGAGCGATGGCACGCTCGGTCGTCGATGCTGCGACGCTGCTCGGCGCGCTGGCGGTGGGGGATCGGACCGATCCGGCGTGTCGGCGGCGACCCGCACACCTGCCCGACGACTACCGCGGCGGTGCCGGGCCGACGGCCTCGACGGCGCGCGGATCGGCCTGCCGCGTGCGGCCAGCAGCGAACGGGCCGGGTTCCGCTTTTCTGGCTACCACCCCGTCGCGGACGCGTTGTTCACGGATGCCGTTGCCGTACTGCGATCCGCTGGCGCGACGGTGGTCGAAGACGTCGAGATCCCGGGCGCGCAAGTGGAGACGGCTTCAGAAGACGAGCTCGTGGTGCTCTGTCACGAGTTCCACGACAGCGGCGACCGGTACCTCGCGGCCCGCGCCGACGCAACCGGCGAGGGACCCCGGTCGCTAGTCGAGGTGATCGCCTTCAACACCGCCCACGCCGACGCGGAGCTAGCGCTCTTCGGTCAGGACCTGTTTGAGCGCTCGGTGGCGACGGGGGGACTGGGAGACGAGGAGTATCGGGTTGCCCGGGCGCGGTGTCGGGAGTGTTCGAGGACGACGGGGATTGACTACGCGCTCGACCGGGGTGGTCTCGACGCCCTCGCCGTGCTCACGACCGCCCCGGCGTGGTGCATCGACCACGTGAACGGGGACACCTTCCTCGGTGCGGGCTACGGCATCGCGGCAGTGGCGGGTTACCCGTCGATCACGGTCCCGATCGGCACGGTGCACGGGCTCCCGGTCGGGCTGGCCTTGCTCGGTCGGGCCTGGAGTGAGGCGGTGCTATTCCGGCTGGCCGCTGGCCTGGAGGCGACGCTCGGGCTGGTCCTGCGCCCGGGCTATCGCTCCTCGAGCACCCTGGCTTAAGGCGGAGGTCGGCGGCAGGAGAGAATCGGGGCAGGTGGCGGCCTCTAGCGAATCGAACATATGTTCGCTATCGTCATCTGATCAGTTCGTTCAACCCGATCGTTCCCTGGTCCGAGCTCGAGCGTCGCCTCTCGGGACGGCGTAATGGCCACGGGCCGCCGCGCCCCCTTGCCGTCGCCGGACGCCGAGGGGGCCACGAGGCCCCTTTCCCGCCGAATGGTTTTGAGCCCCCCCGAGGCGCGGTGCCCTACGCCGAGCTGCACTGCCATTCCAATTTCAGCTTCCTCGACGGTGCCTCGAGCCCCGAGGAACTCGTCGAGGAGGCGGCGCGTCTCGGCCTCGGGGCGCTGGCGCTCACCGATCACGACGGGTGCTACGGCGTCGTCCGCTTCGCCGCCGCCGCCCGGGCACTCTCGTTGCCGACCGTCTTTGGGGCCGAGCTCTCCCTGCCGACCGGCGGCACTCGCCGGGCGGAGGCGCGGGCCGGCGCGATCGATCCCGAGGCCGTACACCTGGTCGTGCTGGCGCGGGACCCCGAGGGATACGCCCGGTTGTCGACGGCGATCGGGCGCGCCCAACTCGCTGGGGGAGACAAGGGTCGGCCTGCCTTCGATCTCGCCGTGCTCGCCGAGGCCCACGGTGGTCACTGGTGCGTGCTCACCGGCTGTCGGCACGGCGCGGTGCCCGCGGCCTTGTGTGCCGAGGGCCCGTCTGCTGCAGCGCGCGAGCTTTCCCGCCTGGTCGAAGCGTTCGGCCGGGACAACGTCATGGTCGAGCTGTTCGACCATGGCACTCCCCTAGACGAGGCGCGCAACGACGCCCTCGCGACCCTCGGGATCCGCGGCGGTCTCGGTGTTGTCGCAACGGCGAACGCCCACTACGCGACGCCGTCCCGCTACGCGCTGGCGATGGCGCTCGCCGCGGTCCGGGCTCGGCGCAGCCTCGAGGAGGTGGACGGCTGGCTTCCGGCCTGGGCCGGGGCCTCGTTGCGTTCGGGGGCCGAGCAGTCGGGGCGGTTCCGTCGCTATCCCGGAGCTGTCGAGGCGGCCGCCGAGCTCGGCCAGGCCTGCGCCTTCGACCTCCGCCTCATCGCTCCGGGCCTCCCGCCGTTTCCGGTGCCGGACGGCACCGACGAGGCGGGCTTTCTACGGGCACTCGTCGAGGAGGGTGGCACCCGTCGCTACGGCCCTCGGGGCGCGGCGCGCCTCCCGGGGGCGTGGGAGGCGATCGATCGCGAGCTCGGGATCATCGAGATGCTCGGCTTCCCCGGTTACTTCCTGGTTGTCTGGGACATCGTCGAGTTCTGCCGGCGAGCGAACATCTTTTGCCAGGGGCGTGGATCGGCGGCGAACTCGGCGGTCTGCTTCGCGCTCGGGATCACGAACGCCGACGCCGTTGCCCTCGGGTTGTTGTTCGAGCGCTTCCTTTCGCCCGCCCGCGACGGCCCACCCGACATCGACCTCGATATCGAGTCCGATCGGCGGGACGAGGTCATCGCCTACGTCTACGACCGCTACGGGCGGGAGCACGCCGCCCAGGTGGCGAACGTCATCACCTACCGACCGCGGTCCGCGATCCGCGACGCCGGGCGGGCGCTCGGCTACCCGCCCGGCGCCGTCGACACCTGGTCGGCGCGGGTCGGGACGGCGTTCGTCGCGAGCATCTCGCACCCCGCGCCGGCGGGTTACCGACCGTCGGCCGAGGCCTCCGAGCTGGGGATCCCCCCGGAGGTGGTGCGTCTCGCGGCCGGGCTCGAAGGCTTCCCGCGGCACCTCGGCATCCACTCTGGCGGGATGGTGATCTGTGACCGGCCGGTGATCGCGGTTTGTCCGGTCGAATGGGCCCGGCGGGAGGGACGTTCGGTGCTCCAGTGGGACAAGGAGGATTGTGCCGCCATCGGGCTCGTGAAGTTCGACCTGTTGGGACTGGGCATGCTCGAGGCGCTCCATCGCATGGTCGACCTCGTCGCGGCGCGCCATGGGGAGGCCGTCGAGCTCGCGACCATCCCCCAGGAAGACGCGGTCTACGACATGCTCGCCCGGGCGGACTCGATCGGGGTGTTCCAGGTCGAGAGCCGCGCCCAGATGGCGACGCTGCCGCGGCTGCACCCGCGGGTGTTCTACGACCTCGTTGTGGAGGTCGCGCTGATCCGGCCCGGCCCGATCCAGGGAGGTTCGGTCCATCCGTACCTGCGCCGCCGCAACGGCGAGGAAGAGGTGCGCTATCTTCACCCCCTCCTGCGCGGGGCCCTCGAAAAGACGCTCGGCGTGCCCCTTTTCCAGGAACAGCTGATGCAGATCGCGATCGACGTCGCCGGGTTCAGCGCGGCCGAGGCGGATCAGCTCCGTCAGGCGATGGGTTCGAAGCGCTCGGCCGAGCGCATGGAACGGCTGCGGGGGCGCCTCTATGAGGGGATGGCCGCCCACAGGATCACTGGCGAGATCGCCGACACGATCTACGAACAGCTCGCCGCTTTCGCGAACTTCGGCTTTCCCGAGTCCCATTCGGTCTCGTTCGCCTATCTCGTCTACGCCTCGGCGTGGTTCAAGTACCACTACCCCGCGGCGTTCCTCGCCGCGCTGTTGAACTCTCAGCCGATGGGGTTCTGGTCGCCGGAGAGCCTCGTTGCCGACGCCCGGCGCCACGGGGTTGTGACGCTCCGTCCGGACGTGAACACCAGTGGCGCCGAGGCGATCCTCGTCGACGATCCGGGTAGCGCCGGGGGAACCGCGGTGCGCCTCGGCCTCGCCTCGGTCCGCGGCGTCGGCGCCGAGCTCGCGGTGCGGATCGCCGTGCAGGCGCCGTATACGAGCATCGACGACCTTGCGCGCCGGGTTGGGCCGACCCGACCGCAGCTCGAGTCGCTGGCGATGGCCGACGCCCTCGTGGGGCTCGGCGCGGTCGAACGACCGGCGCGGGCCGGCGACACCACCTCGCGGCGGGCGGCGTTGTGGGCCGCGGGCCTGCTCGCCGGGGGGCGTCCCGAGCGGCTGCCGGGCATGATCCCCGGGGCGATCGCGCCCCACCTACCGGAGATGACCGAGGTCGACCGGCTCGCCGCGGACCTGTGGGCTACAGGGGTGTCGACCGATAACCATCCCCTGGCGCCGCTGCGGGAGTGGCTCGACCAACGCGGCGTACGACCGGCGGCCTCACTCGCCGAGCTGGCCGGGCCCGCCAAGGTGCTCGTCGCCGGCATCGTCACCCACCGCCAGCGGCCGTCCACCGCGGGCGGGACGGTGTTCATCAACCTCGAGGACGAGACCGGGGTGGTCAACGTCATCTGCTCTCCGGGGCTGTGGGCCCACCACCGTGGCGCCGTCGCCTCGGCACCGGCGCTCCTCGTCCGGGGGCGGCTGGAGGGAACCGGCGCGGCGCGCTCGGTCGCCGCCGAGCGTCTGGAGGCGCTTGAACTGGCGATGGCAGTCGGTCGCTCCCGGAACTTCCGCTGACCGTCCGGCCCGGCGACCACTCTTGGCGCGAGACGGCACCGCCGATCCCACTTTCCGAGAACCCAGCACCCGATGGACCACTTTGAGTGCTGGTCCCGATGGGCCAGCGGGCGCGGATAAAAGTGCTAGTCAGACCGCTATTGACCACAGTGAGTGGCAAAGCTGAATTTCATCTTGACTGAGAGTGGTCATGGGTGCCACACTGCGTGACATGCAGAACGTGACAGAGGCGGAGCTCCTCCAAAAGACCGAGACGCTGGGTCAAACAGTCCAGCTCGGTGAGTGGTTGACCGAGGAGAGCGCCCTTGTGGGGGACGGCACTCCCATCGACCAGGTGCTCGCCCGCGGCGGAACCTTCTACGGACGCGAGGTCCTAAACGCCTGGCGCTTCCTCCCCCCGACCGGGTGGCGTCTCATCTACGAGGACGAGGTGAACCGCGTCTACTCGCGCGCCGGAACCCGGCGTGGAGGGGGAATGGGCGGTCGCCCCCTTGAAGCTGGAGGCGGGTATCTGGCGCGCCGGCAGCGCCGGGCGCAACCTCCGACCGATCCCGACCGGGGTGTCGCCGGCCAAGGATCTCGAGCTGCTGTGGCCGGTCGAGCAGGTCATCGTGCGCGGGCTCACGCCGCAGCTCTACGCCAAGGTGAAGAACACCAGCGCCGAGCTGTGGTCGGCCGACGGCGAGAGCTCCCTCGAGGTGGTCGCCTGGTTGCTCGAGCTGCCGTCGAACCGGCGTCTGCTCGCCTCGCGCGAGGATGAGTTGGCCCCGCCCACGAGTCGCCCCGGCAAGACCATCCTCGTCCCGCCCGGCGCGGCGATCGAGGTACCGGTGAGGTTGGCGACGATCGCCCCGGAGAGCCTGGTCCCCGGCACTTACGGGATCCTCGGCCGTCTCGAGCGGCTCCGCCTGACTTCGCCGACCGGAAAGGTCGTCGTCGTCGAGCGCTGATCGCGACCTTGATCAAAAGAGCCCGGCTGGGAGCCGGGCTCTTTTGGTGAACGGGATCCTCGCCTCAGTCTTCGAGCTTGAAGTCTCCCCCGGAGGTCGGGGTTGAGGCGGGCGGCGCCTCCGACGCGTCTGAGGGGGCGGCCGCGGCCGCCGCCGCCTCGGCTTGCGCGGCTTCATGGTCGTGTAGCGTTGCGACCAGTCGGTCGATCTCCGCTGAGGTGTCAGCGTTGCCGGTGCCGGAGCGCTGCGCGTAGACCGCGGCACCGAGGTCGCGGAACATCGCGTCCTGCTCGCGCTTGGCCTGCACCTGGTCGATCTTGGCCTGCCCGGCTTTCGCCGCTTCCTGGGCCTTGTGGGCCGCCTGGGCGGCGCCGGCCTTGACTTTGTCCATGAACGGCATGGTTCCTCCTCGTCCCTAATCCTGCGTCCGGCTAGAGCCTGTCGATGAAGCCGCCGCCACTGCGTAGACCGTGCTTTTGGTCGGTGTTTCTCTCCTCGGTTTCCAAGTTGAAGTGCAGCGTCGACTGCAAGATCACCGGTCCAGCCCCCGAGAGCGTGATGAGGGAAAGTCCCTGTCCGCCGAAGGCGGCGGTCATGACGGTCTGCATGTTGAGGGCGCCAACGTAGTCGACGCCGTACTCGATGGTCTCGGCGAAGGCGACGAGTGCCCCCGCGTGCACCTGGATCTTGCCGCCGTAGTTGGCGGGGTCGATGTCTAGAAGCGTCCCGCCGCCGGTCACGAGCAGGGTGCCCGATCCGGTGAAGTGCTCGAGGATATAGCCTTCGCCGCTCCGCCGACCGGAGCGGAACTTGGAAAGGGCGATGCCGAACTTGACGCTGTCCTCGGCACAGACGAAGGCCTCCTTCTCGGTCAGCCAGCCGGTCGATCCGTCGAGTTCGATCACCCGCATCTGGCCGGGCAGGTCCCCAGCGAACGCGACGAGTCCGGAGCCGCCTTCCGGGCGGAACCACTGGAAGGCGAGGCTCTGACCGCTGAGCACACGCTTGCCGACGTCGGTGGCGGTCGACAGCGCCTGCTGGAGAAGCCCGCCCTTCTTCGTCGGGGTTCCGCCGCCATCCTCGGCACCGGGTGGCGTGCTGAGCCGCGTCTCGATCGAAACGTTGGTCGTCTTCCAACGGAACTTGTTCGAGTTCGAGTAGATCGCCTGCCCCGGCTCGAGCTGGCACGTGACTGACTGCGCGAGCTCTCCGGTGATCTTCATCTTGATCGTCACGATCAACCTCCCTGGCAAGAACGGCGCGCGGTGACAGATTCGACGGTAACGCGATCGGCGCCGATCGGTCTCGTTCGTCTCCTCCGGGTCATTTCGTCGTCGGCTGCAACTCCCGCCCCATGCTCGCGCAGGGGCCGGCGATGGCGCTGGGGGTGACCCGCGACGAGGGGTGGTGCCGGTCCTCCGGCGTCGGCTCGGATGGGTGGCGTCTTCTGCCCGCTAGAGGCGCTGAGGTGGCCATGGCGGATCGAACCGGCGGGTGAACCCAGCGCGGCTTAGCATGCGCCGCAGACCACGTGAGGAGGACCGAATGAGACGCCGATCGGAACCCACGCCCCCGCCCCAACCTTCACCCGAGACTGCGTCCGCGCCCGTCATCTGGCGGATGGCGCCGGACCCCACCGGGAGCGTCCGCCTGGACATCGCCGACCAGCTCGCCAACATCGAACAACGTGTGGAAAGGATCGCCTCGGACCGGCCGGTCGGAAGCGACCTCAACACGCTCGCCACCGCCATCCACGGCCTTATCGACTGCGTCCGGGAGCTGCACCGGAGCCCGTAGTTTCCGGCGAGGCCCGTTTCCCGGCGCTTGGGGCAGGCCCGTCTTCCGGTTGCCACGGCGCTCGCCGCGGTAACCGGCCCAGGGAGTCGTCAGCCGGGAGGCGGTTCCCCTCGGGAGGCGGGACGAGGGGCTGCGGCCCGAGCGAGTAGGTCGATGACCTCGGCGTCCGAGGTCTGCGTGAAGTTCTCGTACCACTCGCCGACGGAACTGAACCCCGACGGCGCCATCAGGCAGACGAGCTCGTCCACCGGACCGGACAGCTCGGCTAGGGATTCCGCCGGCGCGACGGGCACGGCCAGGACGACCTTTTCGGCCCCGGCGGCCCGTGCCACCTGACATGCGGCGCGGGCGGTCGCCCCGGTCGCCAGGCCGTCATCGACGACGATGACCCCGCGGCCCGCCAGCGCGACGGCGTCACGACCGGCGCGGAAGATCTCGGCGCGCCGCTCGACCTCGGCCCGTTCGCGCGTCTCGATCGCCGCCAGCTCGTTCTCATCGATCCCGGAGCTGAGGGCCACCGCCCGGTTGAGGACACGGATGCCGTTCTCGCCCACCGCCCCCATCGCCAGTTCGGGTTGGTAGGGCACGCCGAGCTTGCGGACGACGATCACATCGAGAGGAAGCCCGAGCGAGACGGCGATCTCGAAGGCGACGGGGACGCCTCCGCGGGGCAGCCCGGCGACGACGGTGTCGGTGGCGCGGTACTCCGCGAGAGACCGGGCGAGCTGTCGGCCCGCGTCGGTGCGGTCGGCGAAGCGCGAGCGCGCTCCGCTACCGACGGCGAACCTCATCGCGACCCGACTGCCGTCGGGGACCGGCCCCGACCCGGGCGGTTCCGTGGCTCCGCCGCGCCGTCACGGAACCCAAGGTAAGGCCTGGCCATCTCGGTGAAAAGGGTCAAATACGCCTCTCGGGGTGCAGCCTTGCGCGGCGGGGTCGTTAGGGCGAGATTGGAGGCCGGTTGTCCTGATCGCCGTGAGGTAGGAGAGACGATGGCTGCACTCGAGCTGTCGACGGTCGTGCTCGAGATCCCGGACGAGCTCAACGTGATCGTCGGTCAATCTCATTTCATCAAGACCGTCGAGGACCTCCACGAGGTGCTGGCGGGGTCGAGCCCGCATCTGCGTTTCGGCGTCGCCTTCTGTGAGGCCTCCGGCAAGCGTCTCGTCCGCAGGTCGGGAAATGACGATTCCCTCGTCGCACTGGCGACACGTAACGCCGAGGCAATCGGCGCCGGGCACTCCTTCGTGGTGTTTCTGCGCGAGGGCTATCCGGTGAACGTGCTCAACCAGCTGAAGCAGGTCGCCGAGGTCTGTTCGATCTACTGCGCGACGGCCAACCCGGTCGAGGTGATCATCGCGGAGACCGACCTCGGGCGGGGGATCCTCGGCGTCGTGGACGGCAGCACGCCGCTCGGGGTCGAGAACGACGAGGAGGTCGCCGACCGGATGGGCCTGCTGCGGGCGATCGGCTACAAGCTGGGTCGAACCTAGCCGAGGCGGGACCTCCGGGGTCAGGAGCGGTCGTCGGCGAGAGGGCCGTCTCACCGGGCGGTCGGCCCGGTTACCCGCGGTCCCGGAGGCGCCGGCCGATAGTGGCCGGATAGTTGGGGAAGTAGTCGGCGATCTGGTCGAGGCTGAAGCGTCGCAGGATCGAGGTCGGTCGTTCGCGTTCCAAGAGGTAGAGGAACGAGGCCCGGACGAGCTCCTCGGCGGGCACTTCGTCGCAACCGAGTGCCGTCGGATAGCCGGCCGGGATGCTCACGACATGGGTTGTGACCAACCCGTGACTGCGCACTTGCACCTGGAAGGTGCCGTCTACCTGGGTGGCGACGGCGATCTCGGTCACCGAGCCGATGCTATCGGTGACCCGGCGAGGGTGCCTTTTGGTGCGGGATGCCGGCGGATTGCTGACGCCAGGGGCGAGGGCTCAGAAGCTGCGGCCGATCAGGTCGCCGACCCCGCCCACCATCGCCACGTTCGGTCGTTTCTCCGGCTCGGGACGACCCCCGGAGACCCAGACCGCCGACAGGCCCGAATCGAGCGCACCGATGATGTCGCACTCCCAGCTGTCGCCGACCATCACCGTCGACTCCGCCTTGGCGCCGAGCCGGGCCAGGGTGAGGGAGAAAACGTCCGGGTCCGGCTTGCCCAGTCCCACCTCGCCGGAGATGACCACGGCCTCGAAACAATCGGCGAGGCCCGTGCCCTCCAGCTTCAGCCTCTGGATGTCTGCTGGTCCGTTGGTGAGCAGCCCGAGCCGGTAACGGCCGGTGAGGGAGTGGACCAGTTCTGCGGCTCCCGCGACGAGCGGGTGCCCGTTCCGCTCGTATTCCATGTAGGCCCCGGATAGGGCCGTGGCGAGCGCCGGATCGTCGATGCCGAGCTCCGCCAGACCGGCGCGCCAGGTTTCTTGCCGGTAGACCGGAACCCAGTCGCGGACTTCGTCCAGGACCGAAGGGCTGCCCTCGAACGTGGCCCACAGGGCTTCCCACGACGCGATGCCGAGTTGGCGACAGAGCGGGTAGTCCGGCCCCGCGTGCCAGATCCGGCGGGCGGTGACCAAGACGGCCTCTTGGACCTGGCCGGGGTCCTTTCCTTCCACCAACTGGGCGGCTCGTCGCAGGGATGCGAGCGCCACCTCCTCCTCGACGATCAGCGTGTCATCGAGATCGAAGATCACCGTGTCGGAGGGCACGCCCGCCAACTTACCGACGGAACGGCTTTCGAAGCCACCAGAGCTGCGTTCGGTTGGGGACGTTCCGCGTCCGGTGGGACCGGACGCCCTCGTGGCTATGGGGCCCGACCCGGACACGGCCGGTCGCGCCGCGTCGTCGTCACCGGAGACTGTCGTCGCGACGGCACGCGAGCTCCTCGTCAGCTGGTGGATCGACCCGGAGACGTCGTCCGGCGGCACCGGGCCCGGGAGGTCCGTTGATCGGCGCTCGAACCTCGTTCAGCTCACCGCAGGCGTGACCTTTGGCGGCGTTCCCTTCTCTGCCTGAGGATGGCGAAGATCCGTCGGAGGATGTAACCCATGTCGGCAACCTAGTGCCGGGATTCGTGGAGTCGGCAGTCGGTGAAGCTCACCGCGTCCCTATCGTGCTCACCCAGGAACCTTGCGCCACCGTCGGCCGCGCTCACGGCCGGTCGGGAAGGTAGGCGTTCCGGCTCGCTCGACCTGTCGAGAACCTCGCGGCCGGAGCGGTGGGCGTGAGTTGGAACCGGCCTTGCCCCTGGCCTTCCAGCGGTCATCGGCTCTATCTGGCAAAGGCGCTGGCCGGGTCTATCCACGGCTCGGTGCTTATCGCTTTTGGTGCGGGAAGCGGTAGTCGGCGGTTCGATCGTCGTGCGGTCCCACTCGGAGCGGTGTGGTCGTCGGACCACGGATCGGGGCTCTCGGGTCGGGAGGGCGATCGACCGCTTGGTTGGGGTGAGCTTCAGCTAGCTTTCGGCACATGTCAGACGAGGCGCGACCTTCGCAGATCGCCGGGAACCCCGAAGAGCAACCGGCGGGTACCGGGCGCGGTCCGGCGTGGCGGAGCCGCAGGATCGTCACCGCCGTCATCGTGGTCTGCCTGGTCGGGGGTGGCGTCGGTGCCGCGGTCGCCGAGTCCGGCGGTCCCAGTTCCAGCTCGACGCCAGCGGCGGCGGTGCATCGATTGCTCGAAGCTGCCGACCACCGCGATCTTCTCGGTGCGATCGAGGCGATCGCACCCGGAGAGCGAACGGCGATCGAACCCGGCCTGGTGGGCCTGGTTCATCAACTCGAGCGACTGAAGGTGCTTGCTTCGAGCACAAACTTGCGCGACCTCGGCGGGATGTCGCTCCATTTCACCGGCGTCAGGACGACCACCACGATGCTCAGCCCCACTCTCGCGGCCGTCGCCATCACCGGCGGCTCGGTGACGGGATCCCTGAACGTCAACCAGTTGCCGATCGGATCGTTCGTGCGCGGTCTCACTCACGGCATGCTTCCCCAGAAGGCCGAAACCTCGACGAGCGCGATCTCGACCGGCCGCGGCGCGATCGTGACCGAGCAAGTCGGGGGCACCTGGTACGTGAGCCTCGGCTACACCATTGCCTACGACGCACTGCGGTCGGAGGGTCGCCCGGCGGTGACACCGGCGGTCAACGGGGCGGTGCCGGCGGCGGGGAGCGCCACCCCGACCGAGGCAGTGGCCGCGTTGCTGCGTGATGCGGCGGCATTTAACCTGCGTCAGCTGATCGGTGATCTCCCGCCAGGAGAGATGGGGGCGTTGCAGAGCTACGCCTCGCTGTTTCTGGGCCGGGCTGAGACGGCGCTGGCCAAGGACCGGTCCGAGGCGAGGGTGAGGATCACGAACCTCGGGCTGACGAGTTCGCCGGTCGACGGCGGAGTGCTCGTCAAGGTCCGCGATCTGGGCCTCTCGGTCACCTATGACGGCATCACCATCGCCTACAGGGGTGGTTGTGTGAGCTACGGCTACCAAGGCCGCTCGGTTCGCCGGTGCCCGTCGCGCGCCGCGTCGTCGGCGGAAATCCGCAAGATCATCGCGGCCTTCCCGTCCTCGCTGCGTCCGTTGGCGACGCGTCTTACCAAGGACCGGCCGGCCATCGGATTCGTGGCCGTGCAGGAAAACGGCCGGTGGTACGTAAGCCCGGTGGCGACGCTCCTCAACGACTTGAACGGATATCTGTCCCTCCTGCAGCCGGGGGATCTCACCGCCATCGCGTCGCTGGCGGAGCGCCCGGCGGAGGCGAAGGCGCTCGGGCATGCGCTCGAGCAGGCCGTGCTGGGGGCGCTGGCCTCCGGGAGCGCGTAGATCTGACCCGCGGCGCCCGAGGCTCACAACTGCTGGTCACCGGGCGGACCCTGCCTCGTGGCCGGGTGAGCGCCCGGAGGGGGCGTCGGGTCGGGCGTCGTTGGGTACCGTCTGTGCCGTGAGCTGCGCCGATCGCGGTCCGGGCACCTAGGCCGGCGTGGCAACGGTGGTCTGGGTGGAGCGCCTCGTCGCCCGATACCACGGCTGGCGGTACCGCAACCCGCCGACGGCGGGTTTTCCCAAGTACTGTCCTCCGGCCCGGAGGTAAAGGCGAGTCGTGTCGGGTCCGGGGCCACGCCGTTTGACTCGACGCGAGGCGACCGCCAAGACTCGCGGGAGAGCCCGGGCCTGCGGTGCCGGGGAGTGCCGCCGGCTTGTCGGGCCCGATCTGGTTGATCGCGGCGCCGGGTGGCCCTCGATGCTGTCGAGATAGGAGCTGATTATGCGTATCCGACTCGTCGAGCCCCGTCCGTCGGGCCACAACGTCTACAACGTTGCGCTGCTTCCCCGTCTCGGGCTGCCGCTCATGGGCAAGATGCTCGCCGACGTCGGCCACGACGTGCGCGTCTACTGCGAGATGCTCGCGCCGGTCGACCTCGAGGACTGTTTGCGGGCGGATCTCGTCGGCATCTCCTCGACGACGGCAACCTCGCCGGACGCCTACCGCCTCGCCGACATACTCGCCGACGCGGGGGTGCCGGTCGTGTTCGGGGGCCCACACGTGACCTTCCAGCCCGACGAGGCACTCACCCACGCCCCCTTCGTCGTCCGAGGGGAGGGCGAGGCGACGATGCGGGAACTGGTGGCCTGTCTCGAGCAGGAAAGGCCGCTCTCCTCGGTGTCCGGTCTGTCCTACCTTTCCCCCAGCGGCGAACCGTGTCACAACCCGGCACGGCCCCGTTGCAGCCAGGAAGAGTTCGAGCGGCTGCCGATTCCGGATCTCACCCTCATCGACGGGCACGAGCGGATGACGAGGAAGCCGATCATGACCCAGTGGGGCTGTCCTTTCGACTGTGAGTTCTGCGGTGTCACCGCGATGTTCTCGCGGACGGTGCGTCATCGGCGTGCCGAACAGGTGATCGAGGAGCTCGCCGGTCTCCAGGCGGATCGGGTCTTCTTTCATGACGACAACTTCGTCGTGAATAAGACCCGGACGGCGGGCTTGCTCCACGCCATGCTCGATTCGGGCAACACGCCCGGCTGGTTCGCCCAAGTCCGTTCGGAGACCGCCCTGCGTTCGCTCGCCCATCCGGAGGTGGACGAGGAGTTCCTCAGCCTTATGCACCGAGCCGGCTGCCAGATGGTGATGATCGGCATCGAGGCGATCACCGACGAGGGACTCGCCGAGATCGGCAAGCGCCAGCGGGTCACGATGACCGAACAGGCGATCCGCGCCTTTCACGACCACCGCATCGCGGTGCACGGGATGTTCGTCGTCGGGCTCGACACCGATACCGCCGGGAGCGCCGAGGCGATCGCCGACTTCGCCCGGCGGCAACACATCGAGACCTTTCAGCTGATGGTGGAGACCCCGCTTCCCGGCACGAGACTGTGGAATCGCATCACCGAAGAGGATCGGTTGCTGAGCGACGACTGGTCACTTTTCGACGGTCACCACGTCGTGATGCAGCCGGCACAGATGACCCCCCTTGAGCTCCAGCTGAGTGTGCTGAAGGCGATGCGCCGCTTTTACTCCTGGCCGACGATCCTCAACGGGGGACTGGCGGGAATCCTGCGCCATCTCCCGTCCTTCACCGCCGCGGCACGGCCGGCCTTCATCCGTCGGCTCCCGACGCTCGCCCGGGTCGCTTGGGCGCAGCGCTGGGAGGAAGTGGCACCGACTTTGCACGCGGCCCTGTCCGAAAAGGTGCGTGACCGGGTGAGCTCGGCGATGTGGCTCCCTGCTCTGCGCTTCTACGCTCGCCGCCAGCTCGCCGCCTGGTCGGCCGAAGACCGTTCCCGGGCGCACCTCGCTCTTCTCGCCTCCAGGACGTGACGGCCGCCCTCCGGGAGCGCCGGCCAGCGCCTGGCGGGGAACAGCATTCATTGCGTTCGGGCGCCGGGTGAAAGCGTGGTGAACGCCGTCGAGCCGATCGTTGTCATGGCCAAGCCGGTGGGGCCAGTGTGCAATTTCGACTGCGGCTACTGCTACTACCTCGAAAAGACGAGCCTTTTCCCACCCGGCGAGCGGTACCGGATGAGCCACGACGTGCTCGAGGCTTACGTACGGGCGTTCATCGCGGCGAGCCCCGGGCCGGTGGTGACTTTCGTCTGGCATGGAGGGGAACCGACACTCACCGGGACCTCGTTCTACGCCGAAGCTCTGGCGCTCGAGGAGCGGTATCTGCCGGAGGGCTGGTCCTGTGAGAACAACCTCCAGACGAACGGCAGCCTGCTCGACGACGCCTGGTGCACCTTTCTCGTCGAGCATCGGTTCAGCGTTGGGATCAGCATCGACGGCCCGAGCTTCCTCCACGACGCCGCCCGGCCGGACCGTCGCGGTCGCCCGACCCATGACCGGGTGATCCGGGGTCTGCGCAGCTTGCACGCCCACGGCATCGAGCCTGACGTGCTCTGCACCCTCAACGCCCGCAACGCGGCCCACCCGATCGAGGTGTACCGGTTCTTTCTCTCCGAGGAGGTCCGCTGGCTCCAGTTCCTCCCGGTCGTGAGTCGTGACCCGCAGGGGGACGTCTCACCCTGGTCGGTGTCGCCAGAGGTGATGGGGGAGTTCCTCTGCGCGGTCTTCGACGAGTGGATCCGCTACGACGTGGGCCGGATCGGTGTGCAGAATTTCCTCGAGGGCCTGCTCGTCGCGACGGGGAAGCCGGCCAATCTCTGCATTGTGGCGGAGACCTGCGGGCGGGTCCTCGCCGTCGAGCACGACGGCGGTGTGTATTCCTGTGACCACTTTGTCGACCCGGCGCACCGCCTCGGTGACGTGACGAGTGAGGGGATCGGCGGCCTCGTCGAGGGAGCGAGACAGCGATCCTTCGGCGAAGCCAAGCGCGACCTGCTGCCGGCGTACTGCCGGGCATGCCCGGTACTGGCGCTGTGCAACGGGGGATGCCCGAAGGACCGCTTTGTGTCCGCTCCCGACGGCGAGGCGGGCCTCAACTACCTGTGTGCGGGTTATCGCCGCTTCTTCGGACACATTCAGCCCTACCTGGCGCGCCTAGCCACCCTGGTGCAGCTCGGGCGGTCCCCAGCCGGAATCATGGGCGAGCTCGCCACCGCTGAACGCGAGGATCGACAGCGCTGGCGCGCCGCGGCACGCAACGACCCCTGCCCGTGCGGCAGCGGCGCGAAGTACAAGCACTGCTGCTTGGGATCGCGCCGGAACTGAGGACACACCAAGCTCCAGGGCCTCGCGCCAAGGCCGGTGGGGAGTTCGTGATAGGTCCGATGAGCCCCGGGCGGGCCGCTAACATCGCTGCTTCAATGCCGGAAAGTGTCGCTTTCGTCTGCGCCATGCCGATGGAGCTCGCGCCGCTCCGGCACCGCCTCTCGCTGAGAAAGACCCGGGTCGGGCCCCTCGTTGTGCACCGGGGCTCGCTCGGAGGCCAGCCGGTGGCGGCGATCGTCACCGGCATAGGGGCGAGACTCGCGGTCGAGGGAGTGGAGCGTCTGCTCGAGGCGATCGAGGTGACACGCATCGTCGTCGTCGGCATCACCGGGGGCCTTGCTGCCGAGACGGCGATCGGCACGCTGATTCTGCCCGAGGTGGTCGTCAACGCCTCGACCGGCGCCGAGTTCCGTCCGGACCGCCTTGGCAGCGGTCGTCCGAGCGGCAAGTTGTGGACGGCCGATGAGCTCGTCACGGACCCCGCCGCCATCGAGGACCTTTGGGCCGATGGCGTCGTCGCCCTGGACATGGAGACGGCCGCCATCGCCGAGGTCTGCGTCGCCCGCCGCATCCCCTGGTCGGTCTTCCGGGCGGTGAGCGACCGGGCCTGCGACGCCAGTCTCGACGACGAGGTGTTCGGGTTGATTAACCCCGACGGCTCCTTTCGCCCGCGGGCGGTGGCGGTGCATTTCGCGCGACACCCCGGGCGCGTCCCGTCGATGATCCGCATTTTCCAGAACGCCAAGCTCGCCGCCGAACGTGCCGCGGCGGCCGCCATCGCCGCGGTGGCACAGTCACCGCCGACCGGGGCGATCCCGCACCTCTAGGGTTCGGCTGACAGGCCGCGAGGCGATGGCTGGGTGTTGACCTTGTAGTCGGGGAACCGTCGGGCGGCGGGGAGACGGGTGGAGCCGGAGGGGCGGTCCTTGGCTCAGTCGGGCGGCGGCGTCCCAGCGGTCGCCCGGGGTTCGTCCAGCTCGCGTGGGGCCCCGGTCCGGCGGGAGTGACGCCGGAGGGGGCGCAGGAGATGCCCTTGGGCCCGGACCCGCAACTGGAGGACACGTGCCGCCCCGGCGAGCACCACGAAAGCTGCGCCGATGACCGCGGCCAACAGCAACGCCACCCCCTGGGGCAGGTGGCCGTGGACGCCGAAGAAGGCGACGCGGGCGGTCTGGCCGTTCTCGAGGATGAAGACGAGCAGGATCAGCAGGACCACCAGCCCAACGACAACAGCGGCCCAGTAGCTGCCGGTCAACCTCGGCGCCGGCGGCGGCGCTTCCAGGGTGCCCGGTCCTGTCTCCGCTTCGGCCGGTGCCGCTGGCGAGTCGTCCGACCCGTTGTCCTCGGCGGCCCTGCCGGTGTCAGTCATAGGTGTCGACGAGTGTAGGCGCGATCGTGTCCAGGCCCCCGGGACCATTTAGGGGGCCGAACCACCCGGCGAGGAACCGCCTTCGGGCCCGCCGAGCCACTCGCTGATGCGATCGAGCACGGTAGCGATCCCCTCTCCGGCCCGTTCGAGCATCGCCGAGAAGCGCTTGCGGTAGTGCTCGAGCGCGGCGTCGAACTCCTCCGAAGGTGGTGGTTCCTGGCCGCGCTGTAGGTAGTTCCCGGAACGGATCCGGTCGAGCTCGCCCGCGCTCACCCAGGAGATGAGCTCCCGCACCCGTCGTACGGGGAACGGGTGGGTCGTCGTGATCTCGGCGAAGAACCGGGAGTAGCGGGCAAAGGGATCCTTCTCGTCCTCATACTCCATCGCTTGACGGATGAAAGCGTCGAGGTTGAGATCCTTCACCGGTCCGCCCGCCAATCGCATCAGCGTCTCGCAGACGACGAGGGGCTCACCGGTGACGATGGCACTCGCCCGGTCCGAGGTCAGCTCGGCCGCCCGGGACCACTCGAGCAGCGCGAGGTAGGCCGCGGCGAGGGGCACGCCGGCGAGCGGCACGGAGCGGACGGCGCCGCGCAGGATCATCTGCAGGAGTTGCAGGGTCGTCGTGAGCCCGACGTGGTCCGCGAGGACGTGCCCCATCTCATGCCCCAGGACCGCGGTCAGCTCGTCGTCGGAATAGGAGCCGACGAGGCCGGAGCTCACCAGGGTGACCGGTTCGTTCGTGCCGACCGTGAGTCCGCTGCCGACCGGCTCCTGGGTCACGTAGAGCCGCGGGCAGCGCGCGACGTCGAGCACCTCCGCGCAACGCTTCTGCAGAGCCCAAATCCCGGGTAGCTGGTCGTCGCCGAGCCGCAGGGCGTTCCCGGTGAGCAGCTGGCGCAGCCGGCGCTCGTAGCTGTGCTCGGTGAGGAGCTTCACGACCCGGTCGAGACCCGGCACCGTGCGGATCGCCGCCGTCGCCGCCCGTTCCGCTGGGTGGGCGAAGCCCTGGGCGCTGATCCCGGGATACCGGGCCGTCGGTTCGCTCGCCATTGTCACCGCCTCAGATCGGGCCGGGTGCTCCGCCGATCCCCGACGTGGACCCGAGCAAACCCGGCGCTTGCTAGCGCGAGGCCGGACGATCGCCCAGGGGCCAGGATCGACAGCCTCGGCGAGACATCAGCATCCGCAACTGCGCGCCTCGAACCGTACTGCGACCGGTGGTCGCAGATCTCGTCACGCCGGGCGTATCGCTGGCCGCGCCAGCACGCGAGAGCCGCATCATCGAAAGGGGACCCGGGTGGCGGCTTCTGGGTGCCGGTAGGTTGCTGAACACTGACCTTCGGATAGGCACGGCGAGCCGCGATCAGGCGATCTCCCGGGAATCAGCGGTGTGGTCCGACAGCGATCTTGTGGTCTTCGAGGAGCGAACGCCTCGACATCCGTCTTAGGAACTCTCGCTGAATGCGGCTGAACGAGCGCGAGGGCGAGCCCTGCCCGTCCCTCCCACCTCTTGTATCGGCTTGCCACCATTCGATGAATCGCCATCGCGGGCCGTGGGCGGTGAGCGACAAGACGTTGGAGCGTCTCGCTTGATCCCGGGCTATCGAGGGTGAACCCAGGCCCAGCAGCTGGTCGCCACCGCGTCTGGGTTCGGTCCAACCTCAGTGGCGGTGTAAGTCTCCAGCCTTGCTGAACCACTCGACCCGGGTTGGCTCGGGAACCTCTGCCTTGGCGAAGGCCGAGCCGAGCTGGGAGCGCATGAATTCCTCTTGGTCCGCCTTCGACTCCCACACCTCGATGACGACCAGCTTGTCGTTCGATTCCCCGGCGATATGACTCAGCAGGCCCTTTGGCCACTGTTCCCGATCGGGCGTGCCTTCCCAGCCGAGGAGATGGTTCACCTTGTTGTAGATGTCGACCGCACTGGGTGCGGAGAATTCGAGGACGATGACGTCAGCCACAACTACCCCCCTTGGTAGTTATTCCATCCAAATAGTTGCAAGCACGATGACCCTAACGTCGCTCTCGATCTGGTCTGTCGGTACCGCGCAACAGACTTGCGATTGCAATCTCGGCTGGCGGGAGTCGGGAACCGAACCGGGGGACCGGGCCAGGCAACGCGGCGCCCTTCGTCACGAGTCTGTGTTCAAGCCCGTCGCGGCAGGGCGCGCCGGCGGTCTGAGGTCGCCTCGCGCGAAAGCTTCGCGATTCTGGGTGATCGGCGGTGCCGTGGGTCGCCTAGTGCGGTTGCATCCAACGCCTGCGAATTGAACTTGGTTTTCGTAGGCGCGGGTGCGACGACCGCGCCGAGGTCGCGCGACAATCTGAGCGGTGACAGTGTGTGAGCGCCGGACGCGGCGATACTGCGGGGGAATCGCGAACCCATGAACATCCGCCTTGAAGGTGCGGCACGGAGCGGGGTCGGTGTTGGCCCCCTCGCGGTCGGACGGACGTTGTCGTCCGGGGCCTTCGTTCCGCCGGTGGCCGGGGCATGTCGTTCCCATTTGGGTGGGTCGGCGCCTGATCACTCTCTGGCGGCGCGTTCCTCGGGGGTCTGATCCGTGGACCGGGATGTGTGGGATGCCCGCTATTCGGGAGAGGATCTCGTGTGGACGGGCACCCCCAATGTGTTCCTCGTGTCCGAGGTTGCTGGGCTCCCGCTGGGGCGCGCCGTCGACCTGGCCTGTGGGGAGGGCCGGAATGCAGTGTGGCTGGCCGAACAGGGGTGGCAGGTGACGGGGGTGGACTTCTCGCCGGTAGGCCTCGCCAAGGCTCGTCGACTCGCGACGTCACGGGAGGTGGACGTGACCTGGGTCGAGTCGACCGTCCAGGAGTGGACGCCTCTGCCGCAGGGGTTCGATCTCGTCGCGGTCTTGTACCTCCAACTGCCCCAACCGGAGCGCGCGGCAGCCCTCACGGTGGCCGCCTCGGCGGTGGCGCCGGGAGGCACGCTGCTGGTCGTGGCCCACGACCACGACAATCTGCAGAGAGGATTTGGTGGTCCGTCCGACGAAGCGGTGCTCTACCGGACCACTGATGTGACGGAGATTGCCGAAGTCGCCGGCCTGGCCGTCCGTCGCGCCGAGCAGGTGGTCCGGGTGGTGGACACCGATTCCGGTCGGAGGGAGGCGATTGACACCCTGGTGCGGGCGACTCGCCCGGCATGAAGCACTACTGACGCCGGTGAAGGGCGATGGCCGGACGCGTCGGGTTCCATGCGGTGGGACACCGGTTTGGGGGTCACAGCGGTCCCGTCTCGTGGCCGGGCGATGCCTTCTGGTGTGAAGTCCACCGCCGTCGCCAGCGCCCAGGGCCGAGCTTGCCTCGGCGATCCTGGAGCGAATCGAGGCCTTCCACAGCTCCGTTAGCCCGTCAACCTCGCTCAGCGGCTACTCGCCTGTCGAGTTCGAAACCGCCGCACCGGCGCCGACATTGCGGCGTGATCAGCACAACAAACTGTCCGGAGAAACGGGTCAGGCTCCAAGCGACCCGGGCTGCTTCTTTAGCTTGCCTTTGCAGGTGTCGGTCGTGGCAGAGCCGACGCCACCAGTCCCAAAAGGCGGCTTGTAGGTGGAGTCGTAGACAACAATCCCGTTCGCGCCGTTATCGCTCGTCGTACAGTCCCCGGTAGCAAGTCCACTTGGTGCTCCCGAGCCCCAGCGAACCTGGAAGTCGTTGGTGCCCTGCGGCTCTCCCGGACATGGTCCTACGTCGACCTGGTGGTCCACCATCGGCCAGCTGAGAGCGAGGTCGCTCAGAGAACCGCTGGCCAGGAATGCCCCCTTGGTATCGAGCTTGTGTGTCGTGGTGATGTCGCAGTGGGAGGGATGGATCTGCTCAAGGAGATGCATCGAGCCATTGACGGTCACCATGGTCGCCTTGAAGCTGACCACTTTGGTACCGGAGACCACGAGATCCAACTTGACTTGCCCGGTGATGTTCCGCTGGCCGTGCTCGGCAACCCAGCTCGACGAGTAGTTCCACACCTGGTGCTCCGTCACCGTCACCGTGCCGACGAACTGTCTCTTCGCCAGACTCTTAGCTCCGACCAGTGTCCTGGGTGTCGTAGCCGCACCAGGGCCGGCTGCCATGGGTGTCATCAGGACCAGTGTGGGAAGAACTGCGAGCAGGGGTACCGTCCACCTCCAATGACGCGCATGACGAGGTGCGCTCTCCGGCTTGAGTCGAGATTCATCTAACGGCATTCCCGACACCTCCTGGCCCAACGACGAAACATCGAACTTGCTTGTCGGTTTACTACCCCGAGTGCCGCGAAGTAATAAGAAAGCTGGCAAGCGCTGCCCGACTCTCACGAGACCGGTCCGCGATCCTGGGGCTACATCAGGTGGACCGATTTCAAGGGGTCAGCTCACCAATACAAACTGCTAACCCCGCCTTGCCCGAGCATCGGGGCAGGCTGCTGGGTACTCTCTGGTCACCTAGGAGGACGCAAAATGAAGAAGACCTTCATTACCATTATCGGTGTTCTGTGCATCGTCGTTGCCTCGGCGACCATGGCCGCCGCGACCACGACGGCGCCGAAGTCAGCAGCGAGATCCACCATGGCCGCCGCTGTGTCTGCTTCCTCGGGGTTCCCGACGATCTGTCCACCCGCCGCGGTGGTGGGCAAAGCGCTCGGGCTGACGGTCTCCAAGCCAACCGTTCCCATGTACGCCAAGGGACTGGCTTTGGAGTGCAAGTACGGAAAAGGAAAAAGCCAGACGACGCTCTCCTACTCGTCGGAAACCCGAACAGCTTTCCTCGCTTCGGAAAAGTCCTTTCCCAAGGGCAGCATCGTCGTCGAGACCAGTCTGGGTAAAGGGGTCGCGGCATACCTGCTGCTTCCCGATGTCCTGCACGTCCAGAAGGGAACGCTGGAATGTGTGATCGAGACCGAGGTCAGCACCGCTCAAGCTCACGAGGAGTCCTTGGCCAAGGTGCTTCTCAAGTCGTACTGGTAACCGCCCTTGCCGAGTACAGAACGAAAGGGCGAGCGAACTACTTGAAGAAACCCAGAGCTGCCGGCAGGTGAGACGAGTCCAGTACAGAACACGGCTTTGCATCCGCGCCGGTCGACGCGAGCCCGCGCCCGATTGGCGATCTCCATGCATTCTTGGGCAAGGCGGGCTCTCGCGCCCGCTCACCTCCGAAGGTCCGTAATTCTCCCGCGCCATATACGCGCGATCGATTTGGCTTTGACTGAATAGGTCTTGTCAGAAGGCGTATTTCACCTGCGCTTATATCTGGAGGCGGCGCCCAGAATCGAACTGGGGTAGAGGGCTTTGCAGGCGCAGTACGCAGGGCTTTTACGCTGCACCGCCCCACCGGCGCCGCGCTAAGTGCGCACGTCACGGCCCTGAATGAACGACGGCGAACTCAGGTGACCGTGAGAACGCCGCGGGATGCCCGCGGGATGGCCGCGGGATGGCGGCTGCGCGGAGCCCTGACCAGGGCTTGTGTCGAAAAAAGGGCCGCTGAGCAGGCACGTTGTAACGGTGCCGAGTGCAACACCGCTGCCATACCGTGCGCGGAAGTGTGCTTCTACCACCTCGCCGCATGGCCGTGGCAGTGTCGGAACCGATGACCACTATTGGCGAACTGACGCCAGGCGTCTTATCGGTGGAGGATGCCGCGCGTTGGCTCGCCCTTGGCCGGACCGTTACCTATCGCCTGATTCGCGAGGGGCGACTGCACTCGTACCGGGAAGGCCGACGCCGGTTAGTACCGCTCGCGGCGTGTGAGGATTACGTCGCTGCCCGGCTCGCCGAAACCGTGACGTGGGGTCCGTAGGTTCAGAATCGCCCCACCTCGCCGCCGTGTGGCAACGCTCGCCGAAACCGACCGGGCCCAGACCGTGCCACCGTTCGCCGCTCCGATCGCTCAGAAACGATCCTAGAGGCCCCGTGAGTGATTGCGTAGAATTACTACAGCGCAACACAACAACGCGTGAGCTGTAACAGTTGTTAACACGAATCGTGGTGCCGACTTGACAACTCGGGCGTTTTCGGGCCGGTTCGGCACCCCGTCTGACCTGCGATGATAAAGAGCACTCGCAAGGTGTGCACAGGGTTTCCCCGCATATTTCCTAGAACCCGTCCGCGTGCATACCTCCATTTGTAGAATACCTTTCGGGGAGACTGATACGTGCGTGATCTTTCTAGGAGTGCGTGATCTCGGACATGACCTGCGACAAGATGGTCGACTTGACAGCTTTGCATAATGTGTTTAGTAGATTGCCGAAGTCTGTATCCGGCGCCCAGCGGCACGAACTACAACCGTGTAGTCCAGTGTGGTACACTCATATTATAGGGGTAGGAGAAGTGCGGGCCATCATCAGTGCGGTGCTTGTAACCGGCGTGGCGTCCGACTGGTGACCTGGCACGAACCGGCATGAAGTGCACGCGTGTAGCACTGTGTGGTATCCTCATATTGTAGGGGTATTTTCCTAAGTAAGTCGTCACTAATCCTGCTAACCCGGAGGTGCATTAGGTGTCCCGCCTGCCCAAAGTCTCAGAGATCGAACGCGTTCAACCTCGCTTGTTCACCGCCGACGAGGCCGCCCGCTACCTGAACGTGTCGCCGCGGTGGATTCGCGCAGCCTGGCAGTCGCGAAAGCTGCCCGCCGTCAAGATCGGGCGATCCGTGCGTTTCGACTTGCTCGATCTCGAACGCTTGATCGAAGCCGGGCGGGTAGACGCTGAACGAGGTCCCCTAGCCGCAACCGAGTAACCCGCGCGAACAAATGTCTCGACGTGACCGGAGCGCGAACGCCGACGCAAAAGTAGTCACCCTCACCATGACCATGACGGAGATAGAACGATGGAAAGCACCGAAAGACTGAACGGCCCTAAGAGCGCGGTATATGCGGTTCTCGGTTTGCGCCCACATGACCCAGCGCGGGACGATCCCAGCACCCTACTGCAACCCGCCGAGATTAAGGCCCGCGCCGAAAGCGCGCTACCGCGGATCATCTCGCTACTAGACGAAGTAGTCAGTCCGCGCGAACGCCTAGACAGACTGGTCGACTTGTTGGCGTGTGGCCCATGCTTCGCACTCCTACCTGCCGAACAGCGAGATGACCTTTGGCAGGAGACGGCCCTACGCCTCGTCCACCCGATGCTGCCCACGACGACAACGGTGCGGTTTCCGTGTCCGAAATGTTCGAGGCTGCCAGACGGCGAATGGCCCATATTCTGCGCGGCGTGCGCGCAGCTCAATTGGAAATACAACGTCCCCGGCTGCGATTTGAGGCGCGAAAGTCTGCAAAACCCCGCCTGGCTGGAATGGCAGTTCAGACGGGAAGAGTCACGACGCCTGCGCGTTGCATTTGGCATCCGACCAGCGGTTTTGGACAAATCGGGGGCCAAACGGCGCACAACCGTTTATAAGCAGAGGACTAGCGCGATCACGGCACCGGGCAGCAAAAGGGCTCTCAGGGCCGCCTACAAAACCGCCGGGATCAAGCGGGCGCGGGATGTGCGACCCGAGCACGAAACCCTCATTGCGGGCGGCGAATTGGCCCGTAACCCTGACGAGGCTAAAGCGGTCATGGACCGCGAACGCCGCACCGGCGAGCGCGTTTTCGAGGACCAAATCCTCCTAACCGCAACGCAGGCGGGTCAACCCGGAGTCGAGGCAATCACACTGGAGCAGTACCAGCGCGACCCGCAGGCCGGTCGTGCCGAGTTGCCAGAACCGCCGCTCACTTTCGACAACTTGCCCGATGGCGACTTAGACGACACTGACGACGAGGACACGATCGAGGACATTTCCCCGGTCGACCTCATTCCCGACGACGTTAGCGAAGCCACGCAGGTTGACGGCGAGGATGCACCCGCCAATTGGGAACTCGAACGTGGGTTGACACCGTTCGACCAGCTCCACAATACGGGCATGTGTACGGAATGCGGCAAGCGCCCAGCCGAGGCAAAGGGTATCTGCTCGGCGTGTCGCAAAAGCTTGCAGCGTGCCCGGCTCCGTCGGGCGAATCGTGCGAGCGCCCCTTTCTCAGCGCCGTAAACACGTAGATCGAAATGGAGCGACATTGAGCACGATTAGAAGCCTCGCCGCGACTATCGCCTCTAACCGGCATTGGTCGGCACTGAACGCGGACGAACGGCGACGCCACACGGAGCCCGCTCGGGCCGCGTGGTTGCTTCAGTTCGAGCAGGCCGTCGACTTGCGGACACCGGGACTCGATCCGATCGAACGCGCTAGGCGGGCTGAGTTTCTTTATCGAACGTACATGGCCCGGCTCGCCCTGGCTCGTGAACAAGCAAGACGCGAGCGGAAACGGCCCACGCCTAAGCCAATGAATCCCAAGGTAAAGACGCTCGCCGTCGAACTGTTCCCAAACGAGCCCTAGCAAAGAACAGGCGCCCGCTGGAACGGGCGCCCGCACTGACTCTGACCCTCACACTCTCACTCGCATGAGGTTGCCATGATCCTACCCGAAAGAACCGCGCTGCGCGACAACGCAGCGATGATCCGCCAATTTGCCGAACTTGGCCCCGAGTGGTTTTCCGCCGTCGAGGTTTCGTGGGAGGTTGCGGGCGCCGACCGCGAAGGCCGCAGGCGTGTGCGCCTGGTAATCCGCGAACTCGCCAGAAGTGGCACGGTGGAAAGGATCTTTGCCCGACACAACTCCGAGCCGTTGGAACTTGTCCGGTTTGACCGCGACGTCCTGCTCGCGACACTCGCGGAGTGCAAGCAATGACGCCGCGCCTGGTCGATCTGGACGACATTGCGGGTCTCGAAAGTGCCGTCGCCGAGCTGGACCGCGTTCACCGTATCCGGCAGGCCGACCCCGATCTGCGCGCCAACATCATGCGGGCACTCGACAAGGCCGTCGAAATTGGGCGTCTCAGCGAAGGCGACGCCGACCTGATTCGGGCCGAACTCGACGACGCCGAGCCCGCCGTTGTGCTGGAAGCTCACTGGTCCGAACTGGTCCCCGATCGTGCCGCGGCAGGTGCGTTCACCCGCCGCGAGTGCGATACCGCACCGAACGCCGAGGCCGTCGTTTCGCGGCGCATCGTCGACGATCCGGTGACTTGGCTTGGCTACCTAGTCGATACCGGGCTCGAGCTGTTCGATAAGCCGGAAACAATCGCCAACGCGGTGCTTACTGTCGCGTTACGGGCCGGGATGCCGGTCGACATGGCGAAGTCTGCCGTGCGCCAAGCGTTGTCGGGGGGTTCCGATGGCAACGCGTGAGATCACCCCGGAAGACATCGCCGAAATTGCCGCGGTAGTCCCCATGACGGCCGCACGACACAGACAACCGCCCGCATCCGCCACGCGGACCGTGGAAGTGGTCGGCGATCACCTTAACGCTCAGCGGTTCATCGCTGAACATGGCGAGGCCGTGCGCTACGCGCCCGAACTTGACCGCTGGTACATCTGGAATGGCGCCTGGTGGCGCGAGGATCATGTCGAGGCCGTGCATGGCCTGGCAAACGACACGATCGACGGTATGCGCGTGTGGGTGGGTGAAGCGCAGGACCGGGACGATTTCACGCGGCGGTCACGCCACTACCAGGAATCGACCCGTAGCGCTCGCCGCGAGGGAATGCTTGCGATCGCACGGCCCGACCTTGCGGTCAGTGTTGAACAGCTGGACCGTCACCCGCACCTGCTCGCTTGTCGGAACGGAACCGTCGACCTCCGCAACGGTCAGCTCGTGGCCGCCGATCGTGAGCACCTAATCACGCGCGGGGTCGATCTCGAGTACGACGCGTCGGCACGATCGGATGACTGGGAAGGTTTTCTAGCGAAGGTCTTCGCGGGCGATGCTGACCTGATTTCCTACGTTCGGCGACTCATGGGTTACGCGAGCACCGGTCAGACGAGTGAACACGTCCTAGCGAACTTCTACGGGCAGGGTGGAAACGGCAAGTCGACACTTATCGGCGCCGTGCGAAAGGTACTCGGCGAACACGCCATAACCGCACCGGAAGGTTTGCTTGTTCAGTCGAAATTCGACCAGCACCCGGAGCGTATCGCCGTGCTGCGTGGTCGGCGCCTTGTGGTGTCGTTCGAGCTGGAAGAGCGGCGAACGATCGCCGAGGCTCGGGTCAACTACCTAACTGGTGGCGACCGTCTGACCGCTCGCGAGATGCACGGCCGTCGTTTCGACTTTGATCCGTCTCACACTCTCATGCTTGTCACGAACAACCTGCCGCGTATCCCGCGTGGCAGTCGTGCGATATGGCGACGGATAAAGGTCGTGCCATTCGACGTGACTATTCGAGATGGTGAACGAATCGAGGACTACGCCGAACTTCTCTACGCGCTACACGGTCAAGCGATCCTCGCTTGGCTTGTTGAGGGTGCTGTCGACTTTTATCACGGCGGACTTGGAACATGCGACGCCATCGAACGAGCGACAGGAACCTACCGCGAGCGCGAAGACACGTTCGCTCACTTTCTTGACGAATGCACGATCGAAGCGACGGGCGCGAAAACGTCAGTCAAAGACTTGCTCCGCGTTTGGCGATCATGGGCGACGGACGCGCGTGTTTCGATCGGTCGGAATCAGGACTTTGTCGACGATCTTCTGTCTCGCGGTTTGGAGATTGTGAAGTTGCCAGACAAGTCACGGCATCTGACGAACTTTGTCGTGGACCGTGGGATTCTGGCGGAAATTGACGTTGACCAGGACTTGCGCACCACTGCGCACCACTCAACCAGTAATTTTTCAGAACACGCGCGTAGGGAAAACTCTATGGTTGAGAGGTGCGCAGACCTGCGCAGAACGACCGAAACCGCAGGTCAAGTCTCGTTTTCTGACGTTGACGGATCGTCGGTTGACGATGCTTTTATCGACTCGCTGACCGATGACGGCGAAGGCGAGGCGCCGTGACAATCACCGGACACGGCGCACCGCATGGCGATACCGGTCGTCGCTACGGCAACAAGTCGTCGGCGCATGGCAAACGCTCACCCACCGTTCCGACGACTGCCGCTGGTTCCCCGTTACCACTCATCGACCGGGTACGGGCAATCGACCTTGCCATTCGGCGGGCGCGTCAAACGCACGACGTAGGGCAGCTCGATTGGCTACTCGACGAGCGCTCGCGCCTCGAATGTGGACTGACGACTGAACAACGGACGCAGCTGTTCTACGAACGGTCAACATAAAAGCGCAGGTGGGGGGCTATATCTGACTCTCCAGGTCAAAATTCCTACACCCGTCCCCCTCTCAATTTTCCCCCCCTGATTTTTTAAGGTTGCAAAACCCGGAGGGTGCCAATCCCAGCAAAGAAAGGCGGGAAGGTGACCGTCAACCGCGAAAAGACTCATTGCCCGCAAGGCCACGCCTACGCGCCGGACAATACCCGCCAACGCGAAGGGCGACACGGCCGGGAATGCCGGGAATGCCGCCGAGTCAACAAGCGGGCAGCTAAGGCCCGCAGCCGTGAACGCCAACGGCAAACCAACACGAAAGGTATCGCATGACCAAAGCCAAACCCATCGACCCGCTCGCCGAGTTCGCGGAGCAACCCGGAGTAAGCCGCGACCCCCGCGATCCACGGTTCGTGACGATCGCGCCGCGCGGGCTCGGAATTCTCAGCCAAGCTGACACAACCGCCGCGACCGGTCCAGACGGCGCGCCACTCGTCGCCACGGTAAAGCAACCCATTCGTCCGCGGTTTCGCCTTGTTAGGCCGCGTACACCGAAAGGAAACTGACAATGCCAAAGTTCAGAACAGCGCCGACGCCTAAGCCGCGATTCGCCGCCGTGCCAGATGCCGCGGCAGCATTCGCCGCGTGGGACGAGGCCGAACGGCGCCGGGCCGACGAGGTTGAACGGGCCGTCGAATGCGCCCGCGTCCAGCAAGCGAGCATGACCCCGGAACCACCGTTTAACGCACTCGCCCGCCGTATCGCCGAACTTGAAACGCGCCTAGCCAAATCCGAGGCACGCGTTGCCGAACTTGAAACCGACACGGCCGCGTGCATCGACGTAAAACTCGCACGAGAGAAAAGGTCCGAAAATGGCCGATAACACCGACAAACTGCTCGCCCTGCGCGAGCGCATCGAATCAAGCCGCGAAGACGCGTATCAGGCGGCACTACAGATTGCCGGCAGTAGCGCCGGCAATGCCAATGATCCTGAGCTCGACTTTGCGTTGTCTCGGGTGGAAACCCTTGACCGGCGCCTCGCAGCGCTGCCAAAGGTGACGCACGTTGGCGAGCCCGACATCTACACGGCTGGCGGCCCGCACTCATTTTTGAAAGATCTCGCCAGTGTCGCCTCGCACGGCGTAGACCGGCCGCACGCTATCGACCGTCTGAACCGGCACGAACAGCACGGGACCAACCGCCGCGCGTTCCGACAGACCGAACGCCGTCTCGCCGCGCTAGCCGGTGGCGTTGTGTTTCCTGCCGAACCGCAAACTAGGGCACTGAGCCTGGGTGCCGCAGCTGGGGGCGAGTTTGCACCGCCCGCCTATCTACTGGACGAGTTTGCAAGCATCAGCCGCAGCGCCTCACCGGTGTTGCGTGCCGTGCCGAGCTTGCCGCTGCCCGACCGGTGCTCGGAGGTCTACATCCCGAGGATCACGAGTGCTGGCGGAGTTGTTGTTCAGGCATCCGAGAACACGGACGCGGGCCAAACGTGGTCAACAACTGACCAGATCGCCCTAGGGGTTTCGACCTTTGCGGGCGAGGTGCCGCTTAGCCAGCAGCTCTGGGAACGTGGCGGCTCGATGAACCTGGATCGGTTTATTGTCCGCGATTTCGGCGAAGCGGCCGCTTCGTCGTTTGAGCAACAGGTCATCGCGGGCAGCGGGAACTCAGGACAGTTGCTCGGTTTGTTGAACGCTCCGACCGCGACCGTCGACGGGACACCTGGCGCGAACACGATCACCTATTCGAGCACCACGCCGACGTCACAGGCCATCATCGCCGCCATCGGCGAGACGGCAGCTGAAGTCGGCAACACGCGCCTGCGTCCGCCCAGCGTGGCGATTATGAGCCCAGAGAGATTCTTCTGGCTTGCTGCAACGCCAGACGGATCGACAAACATCTCTTCGATGCGTCCCGGCTGTGGCCTGGTGCCTACAGACGCGGACGTTGGCGGATACGGCCCCATCGCTGGGCTTCCCTGCCTACTTTCCGGCGAGGTGCCGCAGGACTTGGGAACCGGCGAGAATCAGGATGCCGTCCTGGTCGTCCGCATGGCTGACCTACTTTTCATGCAATCAGATCCCGTCTTTGCCGCGTATGTGGACGCCTCTGGTGGACCCGCCCAGCTGACCGTTGTTGTCACTTGGCACGCGTATGCCGCGTTCACTTGCACCCGTTACCCATCTGCCATCGGCACGCTCACCGGGACCGGCATGACCCGCAACAGTCTGAGTTGGTAGGAGATCACACAATGAGTGCAGAGAAGTCCATTAGAGAACTGGTGCGCGGCGCCGTCCTGCGCCTCGGTCGTCGGGTTCAGTTTGACGACCTTACCCATAACGAGCAGTTCCGCCTGGCCGACCTAGTAGACGAGCGCGACCGGGCGCACCGCCTAGGACTCGACGTGCCCGCGTCGGTCCGCGAGGCACAGGCTCAGATCGACGCCAGGCGCCTTGCCGATCCGTCCGACGCGCCCGCGAAGAGTGCAAACGTGCCTGGCGGTTTTACCGATGCCGACTGGGAGCAAGTGCTTTCACGCTCTCCCGCGGTGTCGCGAGCACTTGGCGACATCGCGACACGGCTCGGCATCGCGGTGCCGACAACGGCACAGTTCCCGAACGCCGCTCGGTATACGGCCGTTCGTGAGGCCATCGCCAGCCTGCCAGCTGGCCGATCGCGACTCTACAGCGACCAGCTCGGGGCCGCACTCGATGAGGACGGCAAGACAACGGCCGCTCGTCAATACGTCAAGCGCTTGCGCGAAGCGCTCGCCACCTAGCACAGTTCGCGAAGCGGGAGAATTCCGCCCTCCTAGGGACTCCCGCTCCGCTGGGGTCGACACGCATCGCGCCGGATACGCGTCGGCCCCGAAATCGCCGCACCGTCGTGGTCGGCTCCCCGATGCGTGCGCGAACGGTGGCGGCTGGGCGCGGCTTTCGTGAGGGTTCGCGGACGATTGGCCGAGGACTCCGCCTTTCACGCGCCTGGCCGCTGCCGTTAACACCTTTGACAGCTCGCCGTACCGTCGCCCCTCCGCAGCGGTACGGGGACGGCGAGGCACCAGGGCGCGAATTGCAGCCCGCGTCCTGGTGCCGACCCGTGAGTGATTCAACACAAATATGCGAGCCGTCGAAACGGTCTACTCGCCATCGACGGACTCGAGCCACGAAAGGAAAACGAAATGTCAGACACGCGGTCGCAGCAACTCGCCGAGTACGTCGATGGATTGCGCCACGCGCTTGCCATTCTCGGCGTTCCCGACGTAGCCGCGTTCAGCGATGAGCAGATCGTGGCCGGATTCTGGCGCGTCGAACGGGTTGTGGTCGCGGCTGAAAACCTGAAACGAGCCCTCGGGGCGGTTGCCTAATGCCAGGAACCCAGCCGACCCTTACCAGCTCCGGGCCTATCCCAGCCCCATTTACTGCCGTTGCCCAGACCCTTCAGGCTCACGGTGCCCTGTCGGGCGCGACCGCCGTCCAGACGAGCAACGTCGTCCTCGACCAGTACCAGAACGCCTGCGCGATTATCGGCAACCTCGACCAGATTGTCGAGATGGGCGCCGGGTGGACCGGCCCACTAACGCCATACAGAGGCGAGACGGTTCGCACCGGCATGAGCGGCACGGGCATCGCGGTGCAGAGCGGCGACACTTGGATCTTTTCGGTTACCACCACCGCGGGCAGCTACACGATGACCGTCGACAGCCCTGGCGGCATTGGGAGTGGGTTCGTCGGTAGCGCGTTGTTGGTGCCGACCGTGGCCGACACGACCGCAGACATGGACATCGGCGTTATCGGGACGCCTACGCCGTCCGGGGCGTCCGTCGAGAGCGTGACTGGCCTCTCCGTCGTGCTTAGCGCCAACGCGACCCTAACGGCCATATCGCAGCCAATAACCTTCACGTCTGGCACCAGCCAGTTCAAGACCACCTGCGCGACCACCAATGGATCATCGACGGTCACGGTCACCGCATCCACGATCGCAACATCGTGGTACTTCTCAGACTCCCTCGGTCTGTTTCCGACCGGGACCACGATCAGTTCGATAATCAATAAGAGCGGAACCTGGGTGGTCACCCTGTCCGCCGCAGCGGAGTCGTCGGCAACGAGCGATCAGATCGTCTTTCGGGATCCGGCTACGGGTTCGTCGTTCTCGACCAGCCCACTCACTCCCTTTGTCGTTCAGGGCTCGAATCAAATCGCGATTCCTTCGCCGTACCCGGGCGGTGTCGCTGCGACCCAGCCGACACCTGCCGTGGGACTCGGCAACTGGATTCAGGCCATAGTTGGATCCACCGTCACGCTCGGGCAGCCCGCGATCGCGTCGGGCTCGAACATGAATTCGGCGGCCACCGGTTGGTTCAACCTTGCGAGCGGTTTGGGGTATGTGCCCTAGACCACACTGCGGGCCACGAAGCCGTCTTGAACGCCGCTTAGGCCGCACTCCTACTACGTGCCGACGATTCTGGGCCGTTAGCGGGCAACGTAGGGGACGGTTTTACCAGCACTTTCCCGGTAGACGCGAGTGCGACGCGCCTACCGGGAAAGGACGCTCAGAGTATGGAACCGGACGCGAGAAGTTCCCGAATCAGATAGCTGACGCTGTCGAACGGTTCGCGGACGAGTGCCCGCAGCGCTGGTCCGGCGTCGTGCTCGAACCGCGGGTCATGTGTGGCGCTAAGTGCCGCGTCTGCCCGGCACTCCCAATCCGTCGCCGCCGTTTCAACCCTCGCCGCAAGATCGGCAAGGTACGTGGTCAGCTCGGCGTCGAGTGCTTGAAGCTCAGGGCGCAGTTTGCGGCTAGTGGCACAGGTCATAGTCATTACCTCCTAATGTGCTACCGCCAAGCCTAGCCATAGGGCGTTCATTAGACAAGCCTTTTCAGAGTGTCACTGCCCCTGACCTGCCCCACATCGGGTATGGGGTGTGGGATTTAGGAATATGGCGCCGTGACAGTATGCTAAAATGCGCTATGGTGAAAGGGCCGGTGAGAACCGGGCGACGTGCAAAGGTCACACTTCGCCGCGATCGCGTGCTATTGCAGAACCGTGGTCACGATCGGCGGGCTTAGGGGCGCCGGCCTAGGAGGACATCGAAAGTGAAAAGGGTTACAGCCGCCGTTGCCGCGGTAGTGGTCGCCTTGTTTCTTTGGGCGCTTCCAGCGAACGCTACGGCGCATCCGAACTACCCACTCGGCAGGGCGAAGACTTGCCGAGTCAACTATCACAAGGTCAACCGCGAGCACTGGGTTACGGTCCACGGCAAGCGAGTCAAGCGCACCTACGTCGATTGCGTTTACCGCGCCCCGAAGACCACCCTGCAAGCCATCGCGACAAGCCCAACGACAATCACCGTTGCGCCAACGCTCGGCGTCAGACTTGACCCGAGCTACGTCCAGTCCACGGCGAACCCGCTTAAGGTCACTTGGAGTTACAGCGCGTCGGCGAATGTGGACGGAAATCCCGATCCCTCGCTTCCCAGCGGCGTTCTCGAGTTTTTTAGCAACGGCGTGCTGGTCGACTCGACCGACGTGGGGGGTTCGGTTACCTCAGCGCAATCGGCCGTTACATATGCAAACTACGGCGAGCAGACGGTCGACGTTATCTACGACTCGGGTACTGACTCGGCGACGACGGGAACCGAGACGTTCGACATTGAACCGCCGCCGCTCCCTCCGCTGATCGCCACGACGACCGTGCTCTCGGTCGAACAGGGTGCCTGCTCCGAATCAACGCCAGTCCTCGCGATCGTGAACTACTTCCCGGTCACGTGGGAATACGAGGCTGATTACCAGTGCGCCTACACGTTCACGATCGCGACGACGGACGCGAGCGGGAACACCCTGACGAGTGGATTGTCCACGACCTTTTGCACACCAGCGGACGGACAGACAACCTGCTCTTTCACCTACGCCGACATGTTCGCTGGCTCGCCAAGCTACGACCCGGACAGCCCCGGCACCTTCCCGAGTCCGAACAGCTCCGATTGCGCGAGTGCTGAAGGTTCGGTGACCGCGAGCTTCGCGGGGAACTCTACGGACGCAGCGTCGGTAAGCGCGGCACAGACCATCTCGCCACTGTCGTTCTGTCCATACGGTTAAGGGCGGCAAGTACGCCATGAGTCATCTCTGCACGACGGGCGTTCCGTGTGGTCTGTTCGACGGACACCGGGGGCATCATCGCACCGTCGAAGGCATCGAGCGCCGCCGCGAGCAGGACGCAGAGCATAAGCGCACCAAGTACGCTACCGATCCCGAATGGGCCCAGCGGCAACGGGACCGGAACTACTGGAACCTTTCGGGCTTTGACTACAACCTGAAGCTATTGCGCAGCCGCCGATCCAGAGCGCTTCAGCGCAGGGCTGAACTCGCTCAGGGTATGGCTGAACTCGCCAAGCGCCGCGAGACCGCCTAACGCAAGCTGTCACCGATTCCGCGCGGTGATTGTGCAGATGTATGCGAATGAGGGTTAGCTAAGGGAAGCCAGCACCCGAGTTTCTAGTGTTAACGGGGGGTTAGGCGGGCTTCCCATGAGACTTCTCGTCCTGCTCGCCGCGTTCAGTCTGATTATCAATCACACATAGGCTACAGGCCGCGTCGCGTCCTCCCGCGGCGCATTTCCCATATAAAGGCAGGTTAGATGGGTTGCAACGATCCTGAGTGCATTCTTGAACGACTGAGGTACGCTTGGTTGATGGCCGATATTTTCAGGCAAATGCGAGACGACGCTGACGCGTCCAAAAAGAAGCTGGACGAACAGATCGAAGCAGCAGGGAGACGCGTCCAGGAGGAACTGGAATCCGCTACCTCCGGGATTCTTCGTGCTCCAGTCCGACAATGGCTTTACCGATGTGAACTGCTTAGCGGGATGACTTCCGTGAGCGCCTTGGCGCGTCTTGACGTGCTGAACAAGGGACTTCAAAGTCTTGGCCGAGACAGCTGGGAATTATGCGCAGTCGTTCCCTGGGACAGTGATGCCTTGCTGGTTTTCAAGTGTCCACACTTTGAGTAGCTGCGCCTAACGCCCCGATCCCGCGTCGTGATCGGGCAGAAGTATCCCGCGGAGAATCCCTTTCCTCAGGCCCCGTACCCGTCTAGTCTGAGCGCATAGCACACCTGCGTATCCGACAGTCCCGATCCGGTGCCGTTCGTTATGACGTGCGCTACCGGGTGAACGGCGACGAGCGCTCCGAAACCTTCCGGCGAAAGTCGGACGCCGAGAAGCGACTGACCCGCGTTCGCGCCGACGAACTCGCGGGACTCGTGATCGATCCCCGCGGTGGGGAACGTCTCTTTGGCGAGTACGCCGACGAATGGCTGAAACACCGGCTGGTCAAAGGCCAACCGCTGACACCTTCAACCCGCCAGGGTTACGAAGCCCTGCTACGGCGGCACCTCCGTCCGAGCTTCGCAAAGACGAAGCTGCGTCAGATCACGACCGACCGGGTACGCAGGTGGCAGGCCGAACTAACGGCGGACAAAGGTGCCGACCAGGCTGCGAAGGGTTACCGACTCCTACGGGCGATCCTGACCACGGCGACGCATGACGGGCTAGTTGCTAAGAATCCCTGCGTTATCAAAGGTGCCGGGATCGAACACGCTACCGAACGGCCGATGCTCGAGACGTCGACCGTGCTCGCGCTCGGCGAGGCGATCACGCCGCGCTTGCGATGCTTGGTGCTCCTAGCCGGGTTCGTCACACTTAGGCCGGGGGAATTGCTCGGGCTCGAACGGCGAGACATCGACCTATTGCACGGCACCGTAACCGTCGAACGGCAAGCCCACGAAATCACCGGCCAAGGGCGCATACTCACCGCTCCAAAGACTGAGGCGGGTCAGCGTACCCTCGCGCTGCCAAGTGCCATTCGAGGGGCACTGAGCGATCACCTAGCGGCCTACGTGGCGCCTGAACCGGACGCGCCGATGTTCACCCGCCAGTCAGGGCTACCGCTGCGCCGGTCGGACCTGTCGGACGCTTGGAAGGCCGCTTGCGCGGTCGTGGGAATCAAAGGCGCTCACCCTCACGATCTCCGGCACCACGCGGGAACGATCATGGCCCGCAAGCCGGACGTGACCCTCAAAGAACTCATGGCGACAATGGGGCACGCGTCGCCAACCGCGGCGCTCCGCTACCAGCACGCCACGGAGAAGCGCAACCGGGAGCTGGCCGATTTCATGGATGACGTAATCACCGCGGCGGGGAAGGCCCCGCGGGCGAAAATCCGCACCATCGGTTCGTAGCCGCGGGATGCACGCGGGATCGTGACCTACGGCTCGGGCGGAAAAGTGCGTCTGACTAGGGAGGCGGCGCCCGGAATCGAACCGGGGTGGAGGGCTTTGCAGGCCCTTGCCTAAGCCACTCGGCCACGCCGCCGTCGGAGGCAACCTTAGTCCCGCGGCATATGGGCGGAGATGCGAAGCTGCCCGCTCGCGCCGGGTGGCGCGTCACGCCCCGATCGCGTGGTATCCCCCGTCGACATGGACGATCTCTCCGGTCGTCTTGGGGAACCAGTCCGAAAGCAGGGCGACGCATGCCCTGGCGACCGCCTCACGGTCCCGATTCACGTCCCAGCCGAGCGGCGCGCGCTCGTCCCAGATCTCTTCGAACTGCTCGAAACCGGGGATCGCCCGCGCCGCGACGGTCCGGATCGGACCGGCGGCGACAAGGTTGACGCGGATCGCCTTTTCCCCGAGGTCCCGTGCGAGGTAGCGCGTGAGCGACTCGAGCGCCGCCTTCGCAACGCCCATCCAGTCGTAGCCCGGCCACGCCACGGTTGAGTCGAAGTCGAGGGCGACGATCGAGGCGGTGCCCGCCGCCTCGAGCAGCGGCAGGAACGCGGACGCCAGGACCTTGAGCGAGTAGGCGGAGACCTCGAAAGCGGTGGCGACATCTCCCCAATCCGCCGCCAGCATCCCCCGGCCGAGGCAGGCCTCGGGCGCGTAGCCGATGGAGTGGAGGATCCCGTCGAGCCGCCCGAATCGCTCCGCGATCGCGGCGGCGACTACGCCCGGGTGCTCGGGATTGGTGACATCGAGCTCGAGCACCTCGGGCGGCCGGGGAAGCCTGTGGGCCGTCCTCTGGGTGAGCGACATTCCGCGGCCGGCGCCGGTGAGCAGGAGATCAGCGCCTTCTTCCTGGGCGCGCTTGGCGACGGCAAAGGCGATGGAGTCCTCGGTGAGGACGCCGGTCACGAGGATCCTCTTCCGGTCGAGCAGACCCAAGGTCTCCTCCTTCGTCGTCCTGCCGATGACGGATCGGCTTTGCGGACACTACCGGTAGCTTCCCCGAACGTCCATCGAGCCGGCACGCCACCGCGGCCATTCGTCGTTGTCCCGCTGGATCGGGGTAACGGCGACGTGACGCCCAATCGCACCCTTCTTGATGCGCTCCATCGGTCGTCTTGTGCGAGATCTCGCTTCATCGCCGGGCGGCACCGCCAGGCCGCCGCCGGGTCCGGCGCACGGATCCCGGGCGCGAGATCCGACCGGTGCCGGGCACCGGTCGGATCTCTAGTCACGCCATTACGGCGTAAGCCGCCCGATTATCCCTCGATCTTCGCTCCCGCAGGGAGAGTGAAGTCGCTGCTGGGTGGTGACGCGGAGAAGCCCGCGAGCGAGATCGAGCCAGCTTTCGTCCCGGCGTAGGCGAGCAAGCCCTTGCCGGTCACGCAGTAGGTGGTCTTGACGCCGTTGTACTTGCCGGAGGCGCACGTCGAGGACTGCTTGGCGTAGGTCGCCGTCGAGATCGAGACCCCCTTTGCCCCCGACGCGAAGGCGCTGACCTCCGGGGCCACGCTTGACGGTTCGATGAGGTCGAGGTACGGGGCCGCCACTGAGACCGTCTCCTTGACGCAAATGTGCAGACTGGCAGTTGTGGTGCAGCCATACGCCAGCTTCCCGATCTCGAGGAACTCGAACATGCCCTCCTTCGTCGAGTAGGTCACCATGTAGTCTGGTGGCTTCTGAGCGAAGGTGTAGGTTCCCACTACTGTCCCGAACTTGATGTTGTAGGTGGCGCTGAAGGTCGACTTCGCGCCTTTGCCGAGAGAGCCCGCGAGGCTCCCTGCCGATGGTCCTTTCGGCTTGGGCTTCTTCGCCGCGACAGATTGAGCCGAGGCGGCAGTGGCGAGCATGCCGGTCACGCAGAGCGCGGCGAGAACGACGAAACCCGCTCGTCTCGCCCGCCCCCGGATGCCAGACGATGGAACTGTGCGCATTCGACATCACTTTCCCCCGAGAGACTTCCGGGTAGAGAGATCCTTTCCGGACGAAAAGATGCTAACTGCGTGCAAGGAAAGACGTGTCGCCGATTGGAGGCGGCGACACCTCCTGGTCGGCCGCGGTTCGTGGAGAGATTCACGTGTCGGGCCCGGTCTTTCGCTCGGGAGCGCTCGGGCCGGGTCGTGGACCGGGTTCTCCCTCAACCGACACGGCTCAGCTGCGGGTCGCGACCGGACAGGCGCGCGTAGAGCGCTGCCGTCTCGGGGTGCACACCACGCAGCGGATCGCCGTCGATCTCGAGGACCAGCGCGAGGTGCCGCAAGGTCGCCTCGACCCCGGCGCGATCGCCCGCCGCGTCGGCGGCTTCCATCAAGAGCCGGTGGAGCCGTTCGTCCCACGGGGTCGCCCGCAAGGCCCTCTGGGCTGCCCGTATCGCACCGTCAGGGCGTCCGGCTCGGAGCTCACACCCACCGAGACGGAGCGCGCACTCGACGACGGCGTGCTCGATCTCGACGGCGAAACCTTCGAGGACGGTCCACTGTCCCTGGTGAAGGTCGGAAAAGGGTCGGCCCCGCACGAGCTCCAGCGCTTCGTTCCACGTCCCCGGGTCATCTGGTTGCCCGGCGAGCTGCTTGAAGTGCTGCCAGTCCGTCACGACCTCGTTGATGAAGTGGCGCTCGCCGGACTTGCGTAGGCGCGGTCGGCCGTCCGGGGAGAAGCCGAGTGCCCGGCGCGCCTCGGAGAGCCGGTTGGCGATCGTCTGAGGTGGCATGCGCCGCTCGGGCCACAGGGCGGTCTCCCAGGCCGGAGTGGTCGCGCCCTCCGGGTGCATCGCGAGGTAGACGACGAGTTCGGTGAGTCGCGGATGCTTCCCGAGGGGAACGGCCGAGCCGCGGATCTCCACCGGGCCGAGGATGGCGACCTCGATGGGACCGCGGCGGCCGACACCGGTCGGAAGAGCGTCGGAGCGGACGCGCACCGACGAGGTCGATGGCGGAACCGCCGGCGGTCGGGGGGCGGGCACGAACACCGCGCAGTGGTCGCGCCTTCCGGCGACGAGGATGACGCGTGCCGCGGTGTGGGGGGTAGCGACGACCACCGCCGAGGCCCGATGGCGGTGGACCGCGGCGACGAGCCGCTCGAGGTCGTCGTCGGCGCACGGCGTGCCGACGAAGACGACGACGGGGTCCGTCGAGCCGGCGAGCGCGCCGAAGGCGTCGGCGATGGTGTCGACGCGGCGGACCCGGGGTGGGTCGAGATCGCCGATGACGAGAACTGACGCTTGGCGGGTGCGTGAGGCGGTGGCGGACCGGATAAGGGCGTCAGTGACGCGCTCGACGTCGCAGGCCGGTCCTACCAGGGAGGCGCACCGCGCGGCGATGAGGTCGACCATCACGGCGGGGCCGTGGTCATTGGGCACGGTGACCAAACAGAGGTCCAGAAGGGCTGTCCCGCCGTCGGCCTCCGAGCGAGGCGCGTCCTGGTCGTAGGGAAGGCTCCAGGTCGCGTGCTCCTGGCCGTCGCCGAGCGGTGGGTTGAGGCGAATGCTGGTGTCCGAGGCCAGGACGAGGTGGTGCCGGGTCAACTCGTAGACAACGGGTCGCTCGCCACGCTCCGGTGTGAGCGAGGAAGCGACGAACCCGACGATCAGGTCGGCGAGCGCCCCGAGTCCCTCGCGACCCACGCCGCCGAACGCCGGGAGGCTGCCGCTACCGGGATCCGGTTCCAGAGGCCACGGCGGCCCGACCGGGCCGGAGGCGCCGTCTTCTGGGTGGCCGCCCACCGATGCTTGCTCTCGCATCTCGCGTCCCCCGTTGGAGGGCCCAGTAACCCCGCCGCGGTTGCCGATCGGTCCCGCCCGATCTGATGGGAGCATCGATGGGTGCCGTACCGTTTCTTCTACCGCCTGGACGCCCGGGCCGCCAGATGGGAACGCGTCATCGGCGTCGATCTCCGCCCAGATCGGCCAAGTTCCGGCGACGAGTCGGTTGCTATACTCTGGGCTGCGGTTTGTCGAACGGAAGGTTGGTCTGAACGTGGGCTCCGCGCCCACGTTCTTGTTTTACGGAGCAGTTCTGTGGTCGGTGCAAATCGACACCAGCAGGGACGATGGCGACAGGGAGAGATGTGGCGAGGAGGGTGCGACCGGCGGCAACCGCCGATGAGCTTGAACGCGCCCTCGCGGACGTGGTCGCTACCTGTGGCGTGGAGTTCATCGACGTCGAATCGGCCGGCGGCGTCCTGCGGGTGACCGTCGAGCGCGACGGCGACCTCGACCTCGACGATCTCGCCGAGGTGTCCCGTGCCATTTCGACCCTGCTCGACGCGCGAGCGGACCTCGCGCCCGCCGGCCGCTACGAGCTCGAGGTCTCCAGCCCTGGCGTCGAGCGGCGATTGCGTCGGCCGGCTCACTTCTCCCGGGTGGTCGGCTGCCGCGTCGCGATCCGGACCCTCGCGGGCTCGCCCGGCGACCGCCGGTTGGAAGGATTGCTGCGAGCCGCGGAGGCCGATTCGATCACGGTCGTCGATGACGGGGGCGCCGAGCACCGGATCCCCTATGTGGCGATCGACCGCGCCCACACGGTCTTTGACTGGCGCGCCGCCCTCGCCGGGCGGGGTGCGCCGGTGAGGTCGGGCGACGGCGGGGGCCGGCCGTCATGAGCACGACGAACTTCGAGTTCCTCGACGCCCTCCAGCAGATCGCGCGGGACAAGGGGATCGCCGTCGAGACGCTGCTCGAGGCGCTCGCCAACGCCCTGGTCGCGGCCTACAAGCGCCAGCCCGATGCGGCCGAGGAGGCCTTCGTCACGATCGATTCGGACTCCGGAGAGATCCGCGTCTACGGACAGGAGCTTGACGAGGACGGCAACGTGGTGCGCGAGTGGGATGACACCCCCAGCGACTTTGGCCGGATCGCGGCCCAGGCCGCCAAGCAGGTCATCCTGCAGCGCATCCGCGAGGCCGAGCGCGACCTCAAGTACGAGGAGTACGCGGGTCGCGAGGGCGACATCGTGACCGGGATCATCCAGCAGAGCGACAACCGCTACACCCTGCTGGATCTCGGCAAGGTCGAGGCGTTGCTGCCCCAGGCCGAGCAGGTTCCCTACGAGCGTTACGACCATGCCGCGCGCCTGAAGGCCTACATCGTCGAGGTCCGCAAGACCTCGAAGGGGCCCCAGATCGTGGTGTCGCGCTGCCATCCCGGCCTCATCAAGCGGCTCTTCGAGCTGGAGGTCCCGGAGATCTCCAATGGCGTCGTCGAGATCAAGGCCTGCGCCCGTGAACCGGGACACCGGACGAAGATCGCGGTGTGGTCGAACGACCCCAACGTCGACCCGGTCGGCGCCTGCGTCGGCGCGCGTGGAGCCCGGGTCCGGATGGTGACGAACGAGCTGAGGGGCGAGAAGGTTGACATCGTCCCGTATTCCGACGACCCCGCGGAGTTCGTGGCCCGCGCACTGCAACCGGCCCGGGTGAAAGAGGTCCGCCTCGACGAGGAGACGGGGACCGCGACCGTCGTGGTCCACGATTTCCAGCTCTCGCTGGCGATCGGCAAGGAAGGCCAGAACGCCCGCCTGGCGGCGCGCCTCACTGGGTGGCGCATCGACATCAAGAGCGAGACCCAGCTCGCCGAGGAGGAGGCCGGTCTGTCGCCGGTCGATTGGGCCGAGGGCGAATGGCTGCGGAACGAATCGGGGGAGATGGTCTTCCAACCGGCCGGTGGGGGGGCCCCGGTTTCCATGGCCGAGTGGGCCCAGGGCGGTGGACCGGAAGGCGCCGAGGCGCCGGCACCGGCCGCGGACACGCCGGCCGGAACCACACCGGTCGAAGCCACCGCCGAGGACTCGGCCGGCGAGGCCCTCGAGGCCGTCGAGGACGCCGTGGCGTCAGAAGCGGCAACCGGGGACACCGCGGCGGAAGAGGCCCCCGCTGGGGAGGGTGTGGCCGCCGAAGCGGGGGTCGAGGCGGCCGCCCCGGGCGACGACGCGCCGGGCGAGATCTTCTAACCCCGGCACCCGTTCGGCCCGTTGATCTGGTGTTGTCGGGTACCTGGTCGGGCACGGTGCGAGCCGTCGTGTGCCAGGATGGATGGGGTGGTGGCGCGCCGAAATCTCGGTGTGCCACCGGTGCGTTGAAAAGGGGCTGTTAGGCACTTGGCCAGGAAGATCCGCGTCTACGAGCTCGCGCGGGAGCTCGGCCTCACGAACAAGGAGGCCCTCGACCTGTCGTTGTCGCTCGGCATCGGCGTGAAGAGCCACTCGTCGTCGATCGAGGACGCCCAGGCGGACCGGGTCCGGCGCAAGGCCGAGCGTGAGGGCCTGATCCGAAAGGTTCAGCCCACTCCAGAGCCCGCCCCCGAGCCCGCCAAGCGGCCCGCCGGGGCGGGACCGGCTCCCGCCCCGCGCTCGCCCCGGAGCCCGCCCCGGAACCCAAACCGGTGACGGCGGTCCATCGCGTGGTTCGCAGCCGTCCCGCTTCCGAGCTCGGCGAGGCACCGCCGACTCTTCTCGGGCGGCCCGCCGCCCCTCGCCCGGCCGCTTCCCACGAGGTGGTCCCACCCCGTCCGGCTCCGCCACGGGCCCCGACCCCGCCCGAGCCCGCAGCGCGCCGTCCGCTGACGAGTTCGACCGGCAAGCCGATCCCGCCCCCGCCGGGCCGGCCCCGTACCGCGTCGGCCCGGCCGATCCCGCCCCCGCCGGGCCTCGGACCGTCAAGATCCTCGCCCAGCTCCCGCCCGGCGCCCTCGGGGTCGCCCCGCGGCGGGTTCGGCGCCCGATCGACCCCCGGGGGCGGGCCGCGCCCCGGTTACGCCGGGGGCCGCCCCGGTGGTTACGGCGGCCGTCCGGGCGGTGGCTTCGGTCAAGGACGCCCCCCGGGCGCCGGTGGACCGCCGGCGGTGGGCACCCGTGGGGGTCCGGGCGGACGCGGGCGCGCCCCGCAGCGACGAACCCAGCGTCGGCGGCGCAACGTTGAAGAGCTCGAGCCGATCCAGGTCGCGACCTACGTTCCGTCGAACGCGCCGGTGCCGGACCACGAGGTCATCATCGAGCGGGGCAGCACCCCCCAGGAGGTTGGGCCGAAGCTCAACCGCTCGGCCGGCGATGTCATTCGGTTCTTGTTCCTCCAAGGGGAGGTCGTAACCGCCACCCAGTCGCTGACCGACGACATGATCGAGCTGTTCGCGGCTGAGATCGGGGCCCGGGTCGCCCTGGTCGACCCAGGCGAGGAGCAGGAGGCCGCCCTGCAGGCGCGCTTTTTCGCCGACGAGGCGGCCGAGGTCGGGCCGGCGAGCTTGCGGGTCCGCCCGCCGATCGTGACCGTGATGGGCCACGTTGACCACGGCAAGACCCTTTTGCTCGACCGCATCCGCCAGACCAACGTGGCCGACAGCGAGGCGGGTGGCATCACCCAGCACATCGGTGCCTACCAGGTCGCACGCGATGGCCAGGGGATCACCTTCATCGACACGCCCGGCCATGAAGCCTTCACCGCGATGCGTGCCCGGGGCGCCCAGGTGACCGACATCGTGGTGTTGGTCGTGGCGGCGGACGATGGCGTCATGCCCCAGACGGTCGAGGCGATCAACCACGCCAAATCGGCGGGGGTGCCGATCATCGTCGCCGTCAACAAGATCGACAAGGAAGGGGCCGACCCCAACCGGGTGCTCCAGCAGCTCTCCGAACAGGGTCTGGTGCCCGAGGTCTGGGGCGGGGACACCATCACCGTCGAGGTCTCGGCACTCCAGAGTCTCGGGATCGAGGACCTGTTGGACCAGATCTCGGTGCTCTCCGAGGTCCTCGAGTTGCGGGCCAGTCCCGAGGCGCCGGCGCGTGGCGTCGTGCTGGAGGCCAACCTCGACGTCGGCCGGGGACCGGTGGCGACCGTCATCGTGCAGTCCGGGACCTTGCGGGTCGGCGACACCATCGTGGCCGGCCCGGCTTGGGGCAAGGTGCGCGCCCTCATCGACGAGCACGGCGACCAGGTGAAAGAGGCGCTCCCCTCGATGCCGGTGCAGGTGCTGGGGCTTTCGGAACCGGCCACCGCCGGAGACGAGCTGCGGGCGACCTCGGATCTCGGGATCGCCCGCACGATCGGCGAGGCCCGCGAGCAGCGCCAGCGTTTCGCCGGTTACACGCCTTCGCTGTTCGCTTCGGCTCCCGGCGCCAAGCTCGAGGACATCTTCGAGCAAATCCACCGCGGCGAGACGGCGACGCTGAATCTCGTTCTGAAAGCGGACGTGCAGGGCTCGTTGGAGGCGGTGACCGAGAGCCTGCGCCGACTGGAACGCGAGGACGTGAAGGTCGCCTTCGTCCACCGGGCCGTCGGCGGCATCACCGAGTACGACGTCCAGCTCGCCCTGGCCTCGGGGGCGACGATCATCGGCTTCAACGTCCGCCCCGACCGTCGCGCCCGCGAGCTCGCCGAGACCGAGAACGTCGAGATCCGCACCTACGAGATCATCTACAAGCTCGTCGAGGACATCGAGGCGGCGATGGTCGGCATGCTCGCCCCGGTTTACGAGGAGATCGTGACCGGCGAGGCCGAGGTGCGCGAGATCTTCCGGGTGCCCCGCGTCGGTGCCATCGCCGGGTGCTACGTGCTGAACGGGACCATCACCCGTGGTTCCAAGGTCCGGTTCCTGCGCGAGGGCACGGTCATCTGGAAGGGCACGATCAGCTCGTTGCGCCGCTTCAAAGATGATGCCCGTGAGGTGCAGTCGGGCTTCGAGTGCGGAATCGGGCTCAGCGACTTCCAGGACCTGCGACAGGGCGACATCATCGAGACCTACGAGGAACGCGAGATCCCGAGAACCTGACCGACGAGGCCCGCCCCATCGGTCGGCGGGGAGCACGACAGGAGAACGACGAGGATGGTCCGATCTCGCCGCCGCGGTCCGCTGCGACCGTACCCCCGGCTCGCCCGGGTGAACGCGCTGGTCCACGAGGTGCTGGCCGAGGAGATTGAACGCCTGGCCGATGCCGACGAGCGGCTGGCCCTGGTGACCATCACCGGCGTCGATTGTGCGCGGGACCTGCGCCACGCCGTCGTCTACCTGGCGTCGCTGTCACCCGGGGCGGCCACAGCCCTCGGGGAGCGTCGAAGCGCCCTCCAGGCCAGGTTGGCCTCCGAGGCGCGACTCCGACGGACACCGGCACTTAGCTTCGCCGTCGACCCGGCGATCCTCGAAGGCAACCGGATCGAGGAGGCGCTGCGGAAGGCGAACCCTCCCGACGCCGGTTCGGGCCCGGCCCCACCCGGGGAGCAATCCTGACCGGCGGGGGCCGCGGCGCCCCAGCCAGGGCGAGGGGGCGTCTCGACGGGGTGGTGGTGGTCGACAAGCCGGTCGGCTTTACCTCCCACGACGTCGTGGCGAAGATCCGCGGGATTCTCGGCGAGCGTCGCTGCGGGCACGCGGGGACCCTCGATCCGGATGCGACCGGCGTCCTCGTGGTGGGGATCGGACGGGCGACCCGCCTGCTGCGGTTCGCGACCGCGCTTCCCAAGTCCTACGTCGGCCAGGTGGTGTTGGGAGCTTCCACCTCGACGCTCGACGCGTCCGGGACGGTGACGGGGACCTTCGACATGGCTGCGGTCACGCCGGAAGACGTCCGGGCGGCCGCCGCCCAACTGACCGGCAAGATCCTCCAGACCCCGCCGATGGTCTCGGCGGTGAAGGTCGCCGGACGGCGCCTGTACGAGCTCGCCCGCGCCGGCCTCGAGGTCGGCCGGGAGCCGCGCCCGGTGGAGGTCTACCGGTTCGAGGTGGATGCCACCGACGACCCGGCGGTCTACTCGATCGCGGTGGAATGTTCGTCGGGCACCTATGTGCGCGCGCTCGCCGCCGACCTCGGGAGCCGGCTCGGCGGGGGCGCCTACCTGAGGGCGTTGCGTCGCACGGCGGTCGGCGGCTTCGTCGCCGCCGAGGCGGTGGCGCTAGAGGCGCTCGGTCCCGGGGATCTGCGGCCGATGGCGGCGCTCGTCGCGCACCTGCCGTCCCTCACCGCCGAGGCGACGGTCGAGGCCGCGGTGGCCCATGGCCGGGTGCTCTCTCGTCAACTGGTCGGCGCCACCGGCGAAGGTCCCTGGGCCCTCTTCGACAAGGCCGGCCGACTGCTCGCCGTGTACGAGGCGTATCCCGCTGATCGCCTGAAGCCGGCGGTCGTGGTGGGCGCAGAAGAACCCGACGGGGGCGCGAGTCTCGGCGAGTAGCGTCCTTTTCATGGCCGGAATCGACCGAGTCGCCGACAAACCGCGGTGTGTCGTCGGGACCATCGGCACCTTCGACGGGGTCCACGTCGGGCACCAGAAGCTGGTCGACGAGACGCGCCGCCAAGCCGTCGCCCGCGGTTGGCAAAGCCTCGCCATCACCTTCGACCGCCACCCGATGACGATCGTGCACCCGGACTCGGCACCTCGGCTCCTCACCGGGCTCGACCACAAGTTGGAACTCCTGCGGGCGCGGGAGGTCGACGTCCTGGTGCTCACCTTCGACGCGGCCCTCGCCGCCCAGAGCGCGGAGGACTTCGTCGAGCGGGTGCTCGTCGACCAGCTCGGGGTGCGTGCCCTCGTGGTCGGGTCGAGCTTCCGCTTCGGCCACCGACACCGCGGCAACGTCGCGCTCTTGGAGCGGATGGGGGCGCGACTCGGTTTCTCGGTCACCTCGATCGAGCTCGTGACCGACGACGAGGAGCACACCGTCGTCTCGTCGTCGCTGGTCCGCTCGCTCGTCGAAGGCGCGCGCCTCGACGAGGCGCGCCGGCTGCTGGGGCGAGACCACGAGGTGCGCGGCGAGGTCCTCGAGGCCGGTCCCCGGTCGGTGGCGGTCCCGGCCGAGCTCCTCGTGCCTGCGGCGGGCCGCTATCGCGTGGCCTGGTCGGGAAGGGTCGCTTCCGGCACCGGGATCGCCCGGGTGCCCGCCGCCGGGGCCGGCGAGGCGTCGGTGATCGAGCTGTCCCGGGATCGGGAAGCATCGGGTGACGGGGCCGAAGGGGAACCCGCCGAAGGCGAGCGGGTCGCGGTTCGGTTCATCTCGCGGGTCGAGGCGACGGCGCCGCCGGGGAGCTTTCGCCCGGCGAGCCGCTCGCGAGGGCATCGGTAGGATCGGCGCCGTGGCGACCCACCCGATCCGGGTCTTTGGCGACCCGGTGCTTCGTCAGCCGGCCCTCGAGGTCGAGGAGATCGACGAGGCGCTGGTTCAGCTCGCCGGGGAGATGCTCGAGACGATGTACGACGCGCCCGGTGTGGGGCTGGCCGCTCCCCAGGTCGGGGTGCAGCGCCGGTTCTTCGTCTACGACGTGGGCGAAGGGCCCGGCGTGGTCGTCAACCCCCGCCTCGTCGAGACCTCGGGCACCTGGACGTACCTGGAGGGGTGCCTGTCGGTGCCGGATCTGCACTGGGAGATCATCCGTCCCGCCCGGGTCCGCCTGGTCGGCCTCGATCTGGATGGCAAGGACCTCGACATCGAAGCCGACGAGCTGTTGGCCCGGTGCTTCCAGCACGAAATCGACCACCTCGACGGGATGCTGCTCTTGGAGCGGCTCGAACCCGAGGTCCGCAAGGACGCCATGCGGATCCTGCGGGCCCGCTCGCTCGCCGAAGGGCGCTAGGGGGATTCCTGAGCCGGCTCGTCTTCCTCGGCGCCCCGCAGGTCGCGGCCGGAACGCTGCGGGCGCTCGTCGGAGGCGGTCACGAGATCGCTTTGGTCGTCACTTCCCCGGACCGCCGGCGCGGGCGCCGGGCCGCTCCCTCGCCGACGCCGGTGAAGTCGGTCGCCCGGGAGCTCGGCCTCGCGGTGACCGAGCGCGTCGAGGACGTGGTCGACGCCGGAGCTCTGCTCGGGGTCGTCGTCGCCTTCGGCCGGATCATCGGGGCCGACGTGCTGGCGGCGGTCCCGATGGTGAACGTCCACTTCTCGCTGTTGCCCCGTTGGCGAGGCGCGGCACCGGTCGAGCGGGCGATCCTGGCCGGCGACCCGGTAACCGGCGTCTGCGTGACGGTGGTGGAGCGAGGTCTCGACACCGGCGCGACCTACGGATGCCGACAGGTGGCGATCGGCGAGGAGGAGACCGCCGACCAGTTGCGGCAACGCCTCGGCGATCTCGGCAACGCGCTGCTCCTCGATCTGCTCGGCCGGCCGACCGGGCTGCCGGAGCCCACCCCGCAGCGCGGTGAACCGACCTATGCGGCCAAGTTCACGCCGGCCGAGCTACGGCTGGACTTCGGTCGTCCCGCCGTCGAGTGCGCCCGCCTCGTGCGGGTGGGGAGGGCCTGGACCACCTTTCGCGGTCAGCGTCTCATCGTGGTGGCGGCACGTCCCCGGGCCGGGGATCCCCAACGGGAGCCTTACTGGCCGGGCCTGCTGGAGGGCAGCGTCGTGCACACCGGTGACGGCCTGCTCGAGCTCGTCGAGGTCCAGTCGGCCGGGCGGGGAAGGCTTTCCTTCGCCGCCTGGCGCGCCGGGGCGCGACCCGGGCCTCGGCGAGGTCCTCGGCACCTAGGTGCGTGCCATCGTGGCGGTCGATGACGCTCGGCGAGGGAGGTAGCGGGCGGTAGTGTCCGGCCCAGTGCTCCCGCGTGGCGAGTTCCGGATCAACCCGTCCATCCTGGCGGCCGACTTCGGCCGGCTCGCCGAGGCGGTCGGCCAGGTCGCGGCGGCGACCGACTGGCTGCACGTCGACGTGATGGACGGCCACTTCGTCCCCAACCTCACCATCGGGCCCCCGGTCGTCGCCTCCCTGCGGCGCCACAGCACGGCCTTGTTCGACTGCCATCTGATGGTGGAGAACCCCGGCGACCTGTTGGAGGGCTTCGCCCAGGCGGGCGCCGACCTGGTGACCTTCCATGTCGAGGTCGGCCACACCGCCGAGCTGGCCCGGGCCATCCGCGAGCGGGGCCTGCGGGTCGGGCTGGCCCTCAACCCGGACACCCCCCTCGAAGCCGCGGCGCCGTATCTCGGGATGGTCGACCTCTTGCTCGTGATGACGGTGTTTCCGGGATTCGGGGCTCAGCCGTTCATCGTCGACACGGTGCCGAAGATCGAACAGGCACACGCCGAGATCGAGGCCCACGCGTTCCCGGTCTCGATCGAGGTCGACGGGGGGATCGACCTTTCCACCGCGGCGACGACCGCCGCCGCCGGGGCGCGGATTTTCGTCGCCGGAACCGCCATCTTTGGCAGCCCACGGCCAGCCGCCGCCGTCGAGGCCCTGCGCGAGGCGGTCGCGGCGGTCCTCGCCGGTGCCGAGCCGAGCCCGAGAGATCCGGGAGGTGGCTGATGCTTCGCCTGGTGGTGCCCAAGGGGAGCCTCGAACGCCAGACCTTCGAACTCTTCGCCGCGGCGGACCTCACCGTCCACCGCAGCTCGGAGGTCGACTACCGGGGGACGATCGACGATCCCCGCATCGACGAGGTGCGCATCCTGCGTCCCCAGGAGATCCCCGTCTACGTGGCCGATGGCCTGTTCGATCTGGGCATCACCGGTCGGGACTGGATCGAAGAGACCGGGGCCCAGGTCGTCATCCTGGGCGAGCTCGCCTACTCCAAGGTGACCGAGAAACCGGTGCAGATCGTCCTCGCCGTGCACGGGTCATCGGGCATCGGCCGCGTCGAGGACCTGCCGGCGGGCACCCGGGTCTCGACGGAGTACCCGCGGCTCACCGGGCGGTTCTTCGCGGCCCACGGGGTCGCCGCCGACATCCGCCTCTCCTACGGCGCGACCGAGGCGAAGGTGCCCGAGATCGCCGACGCCGTCGTCGAGATCACCGAGACGGGTCGGGCCCTCGAGGCCGCCGGCCTGAAGGTCCTCGAAGTCGTGCTGGAGAGCTACCCGGCCCTCATCGCCAATCCGGCGGCCGCCGCGGACCCCACCAAGGCCCACGCCATGGGCCAAATCCTGACGCTGCTCCAGGGGGCGCTCGACGCCCGCAGCCAGGTGCTCGTGAAGCTCAACGTCTCCGAGGCCGATTTGGAGTCGGTGATCGCGGTGCTGCCGGCCCTGAAATCGCCGACCGTGGCCAAATTGTTCGGAGAGGGTGGCTACGCCATCGAGACGGTGGTGCCGAAATCCACCATCAACGTGCTCATCCCGGAACTGAAGGACCGGGGCGCCTCCGACATCCTCGAGTTGCCGCTCGCGAAGATCGTCCATTGAGCCCCACCGACGCCGGTGCCGGGCCGGTCGCCGCCGACCCCTGGGGATCGCTCGTTGCGGCCCACGAGGGCCAGGTCGCGGCGTTCGACGGCGACTCGGGTCTCGGCGTCGTGGTCGACACCGAAGGGCGTGGCTACCCGTTCCACTGCACCGCCATCGCCGACGGCACGCGGACCATTCCGGTCGGGGCGAGGGTGCGTTTTTCCGTCGTACCGGGACATGGCGGCCGCCTGGAGGCGCGGGATCTCTCCGCTAGGAGCTAGGTGCTTGCCCGGCCTCGCCGTCGGTGCTCGGTGGCGTGGAGGCGGCGGACCCCGAGGCCGCGGCCTTGTCCGACAGCTCGACGAAAGCCAGTCGGATCTGGGCGAGGGCGCCCTGCAGGGTCGGAGCCGACTCACCGAGACGGTTGCCGAGGGCGTCGACCATGGCGCCCAGCGCGTCGATGGTGAGCTTGGCCTTCTCGAGATCGGGCGGGCTCTGGGTGAGATAGAGGGCGGCGAGCTGGAACAATCCGAAGCAGTGGTTGGCGACGACGTCCTCGGCCGGTGCGGCGGCGAGCTCGCGCTCCAGGGCGGCCCGCTCCGCGGCGAGCTCCTCCCCGGACGGGGCTTCGGTCGGCGCCGCGGTGTCGGGGGCGGCTACCGTCTCGCGGGATGGGTCGGGGATGCCGTGCTCGCCCTCCGGCGTCCACAGACTGGGCATGCTGCTAGCCTACGAGCAAACAAGCGGGAAAGCGGGGCTGCACGACGTGCGACTCCCACCCGATCACCGTCGGCGACCTGGTCTCCCGACGAGTGCATCGGGTCGTCGGTGTTCGCGCCGGTCGGCGTCGTAATCCCCTTCTCCGGGTCCTCGTCGGAGGTCCCGACCCAACGAGAGGAGTGATGCCCGATCTCGACAGTCCCCACCGTCAACGAGCCGCGAATGAACGAGCGCATTCGAGCCCGCGAAGTTCGCCTCGTCGATCCGGAAGGACAGCAACTCGGCATCAAGCCGTTGCCCGAGGCGCTGTCGATTGCCCGGCAGATGGATCTCGATCTCGTTGAGGTGGCGCCGCTCGCCGATCCTCCCGTCTGCCGGATCATGGATTACGGGAAGTTCAAGTTCGATGAGGCGCAGCGGGCCAAGGAATCGCGTCGCCGGGCGACGAACGTCGGGATCAAAGAGATGAAGTACCGCCCCAAGATCGGCCAGGGCGACTTCGACACCAAGACCCGTCAGGTGGCGAGGTTCCTCTCCGAGGGGCACAAGGTGAAGATCACGATCATGTTCCGGGGCCGGGAGGTCTACCACCCGGAGCTCGGCAAGCGAATCCTCGACCGCATCGCCGAGGTCACCGGTGCCACCGCCAAGGTCGAGTCGGAACCCCGTCTCGACGGGCGGAACATGGTGATGGTGCTGGCGCCGGACAAGCGGGCCCGCCAGTCCCGGGCGGCACGTTCGGCCGCGGTCCCCGACGAGCCGACGCCGGGCCGCGACGAGCCGGACGCGGCCGAGGGGTAGCCCGCATCCACCCGGGGAAGAGCGCCGGGGCAGACGAAGGACGAGGTTGATCATGCCGAAGATGAAGACGGACCGAGGGGCCGCCGCCCGGTTTAAGGTCACCGGGACCGGCAAGCTGATGCGCCGCAAGCCCTTCCGTTCGCACCTGCTCGAGAAGAAGTCGTCGGTGCGCACGCGTCGGCTCGGACGCCCCACCGAGGTCGCCCCCGGCGACCGCCGCAACGTCCGGCGGATCCTGGGGATCTGAATCGCCGGCCACCGTTTGCGGTGGCCGGTCAGGCGGCTGGGGACCTGAAGGAAAGGAGCATCATGGCGAGGGTCAAGCGCGCGGTCCATGCCAAGAAGAGCCACCGCGCGGTTCTCGAGCGCGCCGAGGGTTACTACGGGAACAAGTCCCGCTCGTACCGCGCGGCCAACGAGCAGGTCATGCACTCGCTGCAGTACGCCTACCGCGACCGGCGGGCGCGCAAGGGCGAGTTCCGACGGCTCTGGATCCAGCGGATCAACGCCGCCGCGCGGGCCGAAGGGATGAGCTACAGCCGGCTCATGGCGGGACTGCACCGCGCCGACGTCGAGGTCGACCGCAAGATCCTCGCCGACCTGGCCGTGCGTGACGCCGGCACCTTCGCCGCCCTGGTCGGCATCGCCCGGCGTTCGCTGGTCGAAGCGACTGGCGCCGGCGGTTCCCCACCGGCCGGGACGGGTGCCGGCCGGTCCGAGGCGGCCTCCTGAGCGACCAGGTCCTCGGTCTGCGCCACGCGCGGGTGCAGCGGCTCCGCCGCCTCGTCCGTCAGCGCAGCACGCGACGGCGTGATCACGCCTTCGTCGCCGAGGGACCGAAGCTGCTCGCCGCGGCGCTCGACGCCGGCGTGCCGATCGAGGCGATCTACTACGCCTCGGAGGCGCTGGCCTCACCCGGCACCGCCGAGTTCCTCCGCCGGGCGCGGGGATCCGGCGTCCGGGCCTTCGGACTGGCTCCCGGGGTCCTCGAGCGGGTCGCCGACGCCACCACGCCCCAGCCTCTCGTCGGGGTGGTCGGCGCCATCGACGTCGACCTCGCCAAGGTGGCTGCGGCGCCACTGCTTTTCGTCCTGGTCGACGTGCGGGACCCCGGCAACCTCGGCGCCATCCTCCGGGTGGCCGGGGGGTCCGGTGCCGGGGGGGTGGTGTGCTGCGAGGGCTGCGCCGACGTCTACAACCCGAAGACCGTGCGCGCCTCGGCCGGATCGCTGTTCTCGGTGCCGGTCGTGGTCGACATCCCGCCCGAAGTGGCACTCGCCGAGCTCGGAGCGGCGGGCTATCGGCGCGCCGGCACCGCCGCCCGTGGCGGCGTCGACTACGCGACGGCTGAACTCGGGCCCAAGGTGGCGCTCGTTCTTGGTAACGAGGCCCAGGGACTGGGCGACGAGCTCACCCGGGCACTCGACACGGTGGTTTCGATCCCCATGTCCGGGGGGACCGAGTCGCTCAACGTGGCGACGGCGGCCGCGGTGCTCGGCTTCGAGCTGGCCCATCGTCTTCGGCTCCACCTGGGCGAGTCCTACGATGAGCCGACATGAACCGCCGAAGAACCGTGGCGGACGACGCCGTCCCGACCTCCGTGCCCCGGGCCGCCGACCTCGCCGCGCTGGTTCGCGAGGCCGAAGATCGGATCGCCGGCTCGGAGGATCTCGAGGCGCTCGTCGCGATCGAGTCCGAGCTGCTGGGCCGGCGCTCCCGGTTCATCGCCTGGAAACGGACCCTCGGCGGGTTGGAGGAGGCCGAGCGTCGGAAGCTCGGTGAGGCCTGGAACGAGACGCGGGCGCGTCTGGCGTCACTCATCGAGGCTCGACGGGCGGCCCTGGGAGAAGTCGCGCGGGTCGAGGCTCTGGCCGCCGACCGGCTCGATCTCACCGAGGTGCTCCCCGTCCCGGGGCCGGGGCACCGCCATCTCGTCACCCAGATCCGCGAGGAGCTGGAGGACGTGTTTCTCGGCATGGGCTACGAGATCGCCGAGGGCCCCGAGGTGGAGACGGACTGGTACAACTTCACGGCGCTCAACATGCCGCCCGACCACCCCGCCCGCAGCGGGCAGGACAGCTTCTACCTCGACCTCGGTGACGGCGAGTCCGTCCTGCTGCGCACCCACACCTCACCGGTGCAGATCCACCTCCTGGAGCGGGGGGAGTTGCCCATCTACGCGGTGATTCCCGGCCTCGTCTACCGTCGCGACACGCCCGACGCCTCGCACCTGCCGGTCTTCCACCAGATCGAGGGGTTGGTCGTCGACCGCGGGGTCACCTTCGGCGACCTCGCCGGGACGGTGGGCACCTTCACCCGGGCGATCTTCGGGGCCGAGGTCTCGGCCCGACTCCGCCCCGGGTACTTCCCGTTCACCGAGCCGTCGGCGGAGTTCGACATCTCCTGTGCCATCTGTGGCGGCGCCGGCTGTCGGACCTGCGCCGGGGTCGGCTGGATCGAGCTCGGCGGGTGCGGGATGGTCCACCCGGCGGTCCTCGAGTCGTCCGGCGTCGACCCCGAGGTCTGGTCGGGCTTTGCCTTCGGTTTCGGCATCGACCGGGTGGCGATCATGCGCCACGGGATCGAAGACCTGCGGAGCCTGGTCGAAAACGACGTGCGGTTCCTCACCGGGTTCTGAGTGCGGGCCGGGGATGGGAGCTTTCTGGTGGGGAGTCGGTAAAGGAGCAGGGTGCGAGTTCCGCTTTCCTGGCTGAGCGAGTTCACCCCCCTCGGGGTCGACGCCCGAGACGCCGACGCGGTCGCCGCGCTCGGCGCCGAGCTCGACTCGCTCGGACTGGTCGTCGAGCAGCTCGATCAGGTGTTCGGCGAACTCCACGGGGTGGTCGTCGTTCGGGTGGTCGAGATCCGGCCGATTCCCGGCGCGGACCGCATCCGGATGGTCACGGTCGACGCCGGCGGGGCCGGGCCGGTCGAGGTGGTCTGCGGGGCCTGGAACTTCTCCTTGGGCGACGTGGTCCCGCTCGCCGTGGTCGGGGCGCGGCTCGCCGGCGGCCTGGAGATCACGCGCCGCCAGCTGCGGGGGGTGACGTCGAACGGGATGCTGTGCTCGGCCCGCGAGCTCGGGCTCGGGGCCGACGCTTCGGGGCTGTTCATCCTGGCCTCGACCGGGGCGGCCGAGGCCGCGCTCCCGGCGGGCCTCGAGCTCGGCACCCCGCTCGTCGACTACCTTGACCTCACCGCCGACGTCGTCTTCCAGCTCGAGGTGGAACCGAACCGGCCGGACTGCCTCTGTGTCTGCGGTGTGGCCCGGGACCTCGCCGCCCGCCGGCACCTCCCGTTCGAGATCCCCATCCCGGCGGTCGCCGAGACGGGGCCGCCGGTCGCCGAGCTGGCGAGCGTCGTCGTCGAGGCGCCCGAAGCCTGCCGACGGTTCGCGGCCCGCGTGGTGACCGGGATCGGAAACGTCGCCTCGCCACCCGTCATCCAGCGACGCCTGATCCTGTGCGGCATGCGGCCCATCCACTCGGTGGTCGACGCCTCCAACTACACCATGCTCGAGCTCGGCCAGCCGACCCACCCCTACGATCTCGACCGCCTCCCCGGCCGGGGGCTGCGCGTCCGCTTCGCCCATCCCGGTGAGCGGCTCACCACGCTCGACGGCGAGGCGCGCACCTTCGGTCTCGAACGCCACCACTCCGGTGAGGAGCGAGAGGTCGAGGACCTGATGATCTGCGACGCCCAGGACCGGCCGGTCGGCATCGCCGGGGTCATGGGAGGCGAGTCGAGCGAGATCGGCCCCACGACGACCTCGGTCCTCATCGAGGCGGCCGACTTCGCGGCGATGGCCGTCGGGCGGACCGCTCGGCGCCAGCAGCTGCGCACCGAGGCGTCGACGCGGTTCTGGCGCGGGATCGACCCGGAGGGGCCGGGGCGGGCCGCTAACCGCGTCGCCGAGCTCATCGTGGCCGCGGCCCAGGCCGCCGGGGAGGTCCCGCCGGTGGTCGCCCGGGGCGTGATCGACGTCTACCCGGCGCCCCGGCCGCCCCGCTCGATCCGGGTCCGGCCCGCCAGGTTGAACGCCCTGTTGGGCACCAACCTCGACACCGCGGCAATCCTGTCCTACCTCGCACCGATCGGCTTCCGGGCCACCCGGGACGGCGACGAACTGGCGGTCGAGGTCCCGTCGTTCCGACCCGACGCCGAGCGTGAGGTCGACGTCATCGAGGAGGTCGCCCGGCACCACGGCTTCGCCAACATCACCCCGACCGATCGCCGCTCGCCGGGCGTGGGGCTCCTGTCGGCGTACCAGGCTGATCGCCGGCGGCTGGAGGGCCTCGTCGCCGGGGCGGGTGCCAACGAGGCCTGGACGAGCTCGATCGTCAACCCCGAGGTCGCGCGGCGGGTCGGTGAGGTCACCGGCGCGGTGGCGCTGACCAACCCCGTCGTGCGGGAGGAGTCGGCCCTGCGGACCCACCTGCTGCCGGGTCTTCTCGGTGCTTTGCGCCAGAACGCCTCCACCCGCAATGCCGCGGTGCGGCTCTTCGAGATCGGGCGGGTGTTCGCCCACCCGGGGGGCGACGCCGAGTTGCCGGTCGAGCGCGAGCAGCTCGGCGTGGTGCTCGCCCGGGACGGAGACGGGGCGGCCGAGGCGGTCCATCTGTGGCGTCGCCTCGTCGAGGGCCTCGGAATCGATCCCGCCGCGGTGGAGATGGTGCAGGACGAACTGGGCTCGCACCGGGTTCTCGACGACCCCCTGGCGCTGGCCTGCCATCCCACCCGCACCGCCGCAGCGCGTGGGACCGACCGGTCCGGCACCTCGGTGACCGTGGGGTTCGTCGGCGAGGTCGACCCGATGGTGCTCGACGCCTTCGGCTTGTCCGGCCGCCGGGTCGGCTGGCTCGTCGCCGACGTGGAACGTCTCTTCGAGCTGTCCCGCCGGAAGGGCCAGGCTTCGCCGTTCAGCCGGTTCCCCTCCAGCGACATCGACCTGTCGTTTGTGCTTTCCGAGTCGATCCCGGCGGCGCGTCTCGAATCGGTGCTGCGGGCCGCGGCGGGCAAGTACTGCGAGTACGTCCGCCTCGTCGACGTGTTCCGCGGCCCAGGACTCGGGTCCGGGTTGCGGAGCCTTTCCTATCGCGTCCGCTTCGTGGCGCCGGACCGCACGCTCACCGATGCTGACGTCGCCTCAGCGTGCGCCCGGTGCATCGAGGCGGCCGCGGCCGAACTCGGAGCGGGGTTGCGCGGCTGAGTGACGTGTCGACTCTGGTGACGGGATCTCGGGCGGACCGCCGTCCGCGGTGGTCCGGGGCGATGAATGGCTCCGAGCGGTCCGAGGCGGGAGGGGCGGTGGCCACCCCGAGCCGGCTGGTGCGCTGGGGCGTGGTCGCCTTTCCGACGGCGCTGGCTTTCGTGCTGGCGATGATCGACCTCGACGCCCGCAGCCTGTGGCTCGACGAGGCGGCGACCGTGTCGATCACCGCCCAGCACGGCGCGGCTCTCGGGACGGCGATGGCCCGAGACGGCGGCAACATGCTCGGCTACTACGCCTTGATCCACGTGGTTGTCGGCTGGTTCGGCAGCAGCGTCTTGGTGCTCCGCCTGCCCTCGGTGGTCGGGTGCGCGGTGACGACCGCCCTCGTCGTGGTGATCGCCAACCGCCTGTTTTCTCCTCGGGTGGCGTTCGCCGCCGGGGTGCTCTCCGCCGTCAGCTTGCCCTCGGTGTACTGGGCGCAAGACATCCGCAGCTACGCGCTCATGATGGCCTTCGTCGCCGCCTCCTATCTGGCCTTCGTGGTGCTTTGTGATCCCCGGTCCACCGGTCCCGCCTCTCGACCCGCCTGGATCGGCTACGTCGTTGCCATGACGCTCGCCATGTACATGAGCTTTGTTGCAGTGCTGGTCGTCCCGGCCCAGTTCGTCGCGCTGGTCGGCAACCGCCGGCGACTCCGCCCCGTCATATGGGCGGTGGTCGCCGTTGCCGTTTTGTGCTCGCCGCTCGCCGTCCTCGCCCTGTCCCGCGGCACCGGCCAGCTCTTCTGGGTACCGCGGCCCAATCTCCAGGCGCTCGGCCAGGTCCTCGTGGCGCTGGCCTCGGCGGGCTTCCAGCCGAACTTCCACCTCGGTGGGATGGGCATCTTTCTCGCCACGGTCACGGTGATCGTTTTAGGTATCGGCGTGGTGGCTCTGGTCGGGCGGCTGGCCCGGGGCGACACCGTCATCCGGGTCTGGGGCGAGTACCTCGTCGTCGGGTGGCTGGTCGTGCCGCTCGTCGTCTCTTTCGTCGAGTCGCGCCTCGCCCAGCCAACCTTCACGGCGCGCAACCTGCTCGTCTCCTTGTCCGCGGCCGCCCTCGTGCTCGCCCGCATCCTGTGCGACCCGCGCCTGCCCCGCCTGGCGGGCGCCGGTCTGCTCGTCGGCTTGGTGGGGCTGCGGGCCGCCCAGCTCGCCCCGACCTACGGGGTCTCCCCGGAGAACTGGCGGGCCGTGACCGCCTTTGTGCTGAAATACGACGCCCCCGGCGACTGCATCGCCTTCTACCCGCAAGACGGCCGGATGGCCTTCACCTACTACCTCGACCACGGCGCCAAGGTGGTGACGCTGCCCCGCCCGGTGCTGCCGACGACCCCGTTGCGCAAGGTCATCCCCTACGTCGAGCGCTACCGGATGCTCGACCACGCCCAACTGGCGCGGATCTCGGTCGGCTGTCCCCGCCTGTGGCTGGTCTCCAGCCACGAAGGATCCCCCACCGGCACGGCGGCGTCCCGGGCCAACTACGAGAACTATCTCCATCTCGCCGCAGACCTGTGGACCTTGTATCCCCAGTCGTCGGTCTTCACGTTCAGCTGGGCAAGCCCGATTGCCGTCTGGCTGTACCAGCGCTGAATCCCCGCGGCCGCATCGCGTGACTAGCCCCCGGTGGCGATGGCCGGGGCGTGGCTCGGGGCGATCCGGCCGGGAGGTGGGGTTTGGGGAAGGCGGTTAGATGGCTTCTAGGGCTTCCGCCCGAAGGAACGACCGGCGGGCGATCCGGGTCGCGGTTACCGATGCCGTCGCGCACCCCGTCCCGAGCGCGATCCACCCCGGAGCCGCCCCCGCCAGCGGGCTGGTGAGCAGGACCCGGCCGACCGGGGCCATCCAGGGGTTGCAGCCCGAGACCGCCCACAGCGCCCGGGGCAGCGAGCCGCAGGCGTGGCTGGCGACGAGATGCCAGGGCTGGAGGGAGACGGCCGAGAGGTACACCGCGAAAATGGCGGCAAAAAGGACCGTGGCGCCGGTCGCTGCGCCCGCCAGCCACACGCTGGTGCGCACCCGACGGCTTGCCGCCGGGGCCCGGTGCATCGCCGCCCTTCCCACCAGCACCGCTGCCGCGAGCCAACCCCCGCCGCCCGCCGCGAGGGCAGCTCCGTGGAGGAAGGTCGCGAAGAGCGGGTGCCCCCCGGGGCGCCAGACCGCCGAGGTTAAGCCGATGATCCGGCCCGTCACCGGCGAGAGGTGGTAGGTGGCGCTGACGAGTGCCGGGCTCAGGTGGGATCCGGCCACCCACAGCCCGTACCCCAGCCCGAGGGCGACGAATGGGGTCGCGAGGGCGGCGAGGTAGCGACGGCGGACGGGGCCGCGGGGGAGCTCGCGGGCCTGACCGAGGAGGATCCTCCACCCGTAGATGAGCACCAGGACCATGATCAGGCAGGCCCATCCCAGCAGGTCCCTCGCATCCTGGGCCACCCGACCCGCGGTGCTCAGCTGGGCGCGGCCCGATGAGTAGAACCCTTGGTGTATCGCGCCAAAACCGAGGGCGACGAGCGGCATGGCGGCCAGCGTCGCGAGCAGGGCAGAAGACCGGGTCCGGTACCGCCACGCCGGTGGCGTTGCCGGCATCCCGGTGCCGGAAATCCGGGCCCGCAGGGCCCCGGCAAAAAGGTTCGGGAGCACCTGGGCGACCGAGCGACCCTCGCCGCGCAGGTCCGCCAGAAAGCCCAGCTGATCCTCGCCGTAACGGTCCCGCCACCACGACGGGTACAGGGCGATCGCCGCCCGGCCGATCAGGGGAGCCGTCGCGCCGTCATCGGCTGGTGGAACCTCCCGACTCGTATCAGTCACCGGAGGCACCGCCGGGCGCGGAGATGGTGCCGGTGCCCCGAAGGCGCGCCCGCGAGGTCGCAAGCACCCGGGCGAGCTCGTCGAGCTGTTCATGCAGCGCGGCCAACCCGGTGGTCGTCAGCTCGTAGGGGTGTCGCCGCTTCTCGGCCGGGAGGGCCCGGACGAGGCCGCGCCCTTCCAGGCGGGCGAGACACCCGAACACGGTTCCCGGGCCCATCCTCACCCGGGAGAACGCCTCGACGTCTTTCATCAGCGCGTAGCCGTGCTTGGGTCCGCTGGCAAGGCTGGTGAGGACGAGGAGTGCCGGATCCGGTTTGGAAAGGCGTCGGACCGGGCTCATATCACTTGAAGATATATCACTTTACGTAATATGGCAACGTCTGGGCTGCGGGGTTAGCCGGGGTCGGCCGACCCGGCCGGTCACCGTGTTCCCCGCCGTCGGGCGGCATGTGGCGGTGTCGCCGGTGGTCTAGCCGCGCGACGCGCTTTGGCCCTACCCTGGGGCGATGCGACCGATGCCGGCAGATCGGGGTCGCCGATCGCGCCATGTGCCCCGGAATGGTGACGCTCCCGTGGCCCGGGGGGCGGGCGTGCCAGGTACTGGTCGGGCGCGATGAGCACCCCGAGCGCCTCGTTCTCGGTCACCATGCGGGTCGAGCTCGCCGACCCCCGCGGTGTCGGCGTAATCACCACCGCGGTGGGCGACGCCGGGGGAGCGGTGACGGCGCTCGACGTGGTCGAGTCCTACCGCGACTCGTTGGTCGTCGACCTGACCTGCAACGCCTTCAACGAAGGGCACGCCGAGCGACTCCACGCCGCCGTCGACGCGGTGGAAGGTGCGCACGTGCGGGCGATGAGTGACCGGACGCTGCTGATGCATCTCGGCGGCAAGCTCGCCATCGCCTCCCGCGTGCCCCTGCGCACCCGGGACGATCTCTCCATGGCCTACACGCCGGGTGTGGCGCGGGTCTCGATGGCGATCGTCCAGGATCCCTCGGCGGTGCGCAATCTCACCATCAAGGGCAACACCGTGGCGGTCGTGACCGACGGCTCCGCGGTGCTGGGTCTCGGCAACATCGGCCCCGAGGCGGCGCTCCCAGTCATGGAGGGCAAGGCCCTGTTGTTCAAGCGGTTCGCCGACGTCGACGCCTGGCCGATCTGCCTCGGGACCCAGGACACCGACGAGATCGTCCGCATTGTGGAGTGCTTGGCTCCGGTTTACGGCGGCATCAACCTCGAGGACATCGCGGCGCCGCGTTGTTTCGAGGTCGAGGAGCGACTGCGGAAGTCGCTCGACATCCCGGTCTTCCATGACGACCAGCACGGCACCGCCATCGTCGTCTTCGCCGCCTTGACCAACGCGCTGCGGGTGGTCGGCAAGTACATGAAAGACGTCCGGGTCGTGGTGCTGGGCATCGGGGCGGCGGGGGTCGCCATCACCAGGCTGTTGCTGGCCGAAGGCGTCGGCGACGTCATCACCCTCAACCGGCGGGGCATCCTCGCCGAGAAGACCCCGGGCCTCGACGAGCCACGGCGTTGGATCGCCACCCACACCAACCGGGAAGGCCGCGAGGGCGGGATCGCCGAGGCGGTCGCTGGCGCCGACGTCCTGATCGGCGTCTCGGGTCCGAACCTCGTCACCGAGGCTCACCTCGCCAAGCTCGGCAAGGACGCCATCGTCTTCGCCCTGGCCAACCCGACTCCCGAGGTGGACTCCGAGGTGGCCCGGCGGTACGCGGCCATCGTTGCCACCGGGCGCAGCGACGAGTCGAACCAGATCAACAATGTGCTGGTCTTCCCGGGGCTGTTTCGGGGCCTGCTCGACGCGGGCGCCAAGAGGATCACCGACGAGATGGAACTCGAGGCGGGTCGCGCTCTCGCCGGAGTGGTCGGCGAGGACGAGCTTTCGCCCGCCTACATCATCCCGACGGTGTTCAACCCCGCGGTGGTCCCCGCCGTCTCCTCGGCGGTGGAACGGGTGGCGCGAACCTCCCTATAGCGGGGGACCAGATGTCGCGGCCTCGGCGGCCGAGGTCCAGTGGATGGCGGCGAGCCGTCTGGTGGTGAGGTAGCCGTTGTCGGCGAACCAACGCGCCGAACGCTCGATCGCCTCGGCGGCGGGCCGGGAGCGGTAGCCGAGTTCGCGGCGGGCCCGGGCGTCACTGAACACCATCTTGGTCGAGGCCATGCGGGTCCCCTCGAGCGGTACGTGCGGCACCCGTTTGAAAAGGCGTCCCTCGACGAGCTCGGACAGATAGGCGGCCCCGATCGCCAGCGTCCGGGGGCAGCGAAAGCGCGGATGGGGCAGGCCGGTGCAGCGGGCGAGCTCGTCGAGGATGGCGTGCAGCTCGAGGTTCTCGCCGCCGAGGATGTAGCTGCGCCCCAGCTCGCCGCGCTCTGCGGCGAGCAGGTGACCGGTGGCGACGTCGTCGACGTCGACGATGTTGAGGGCGGTGTCGAACCAGCACGGCATCCGGCCGTTGAGAAAATCGAGGACCAGCCGCCCGGTCGGGGTTGGCGTGTGATCTCCGGGTCCGAGCGGCGTCGTCGGCAGGACCAGGGTCACCGGCGTCCCGGCGGCGGCGGCGCGTAGCACCTCGTGCTCGGCCACGTACTTCGATTGCTTGTACAGACCGAAGAGGTGGTTGACATGTGGCGCGCACGTTTCGTCGGCGGGCCCGTGTTCGTCGACGTGCTGGAGACCGAGCGTGCCGACCGAGCTCGTGTAGACCACGAGCTCGCAGGCGGCATCCTGGGCCGCGTCGAGAACGTTGCGGGTGCCGTCGACGTTGACCCGGTAGAAGGCCGCCCGGTCGGGGGTCCAAAATCGATAGACCGCGGCGACGTGGAAGACGACGCGGGCGCCACTGACCGCCTCTTTCACGGCCACCGGGTCGCGCACATCCGCCTCGATGCGGGTTACCGGCATCCCGTCGAGGCTGGCCTGCCGGACGCCGGGTTCGACCAGCGCCACCACGTCGAGGTGCCGGGCGACGAGGGCGCGGGTGATCGCGGTCCCGATGAAGCCGCTGGCCCCGGTGACGACGACCCGGTCGCCCGGTTCGAGCACCCGGCGCACCGTCGGGGGTCTACCAGCTGGTTCCGATGCATTCTGCGACGTCTCGGCCATCATCACTCCCGTCATCGCCGGCCGGGGATCCCGCCGGTCGAAGCCCTCGTCTTTGGACAGCAACGGGCCCGCCAGGCGCGGATCTTCCGCGGTGCGAGGGGCCCAGTGAGCCAGTTATACACTCGCCTCCCGACCAGGAGGAGGTGTCGTGAGCCCACCGTCCAGATCGCCGTCGCTGCGCCCGCTCGCCAACTTCATCGGAGGCAAGCCCGTACCGGCCAAAAGCGGCGAGACCACCGAGATCATCAACCCATCCACCGGCGAGGCCTACGCCGCGGCTCCCCTGTCGGGGCAAGCCGACGCCGACGCGGCCTTCGCCGCGGCCTCGGCCGCCTTTTCGGGGTGGCGGGATGCGACACCGGCGGAGCGGAGCCTCGCCCTGTTGCGCATCGCCGACACCATCGCCGCGCACTCCGAGGAGTTGGTGCGGATCGAAGCGGAGAACACTGGCAAGCCGCTCGCCCTCACCAGGTCCGAGGAGATCCCACCACTTCTCGACCAGATCCGCTTCTTCGCGGCCGCGGCGCGCCTGCTCGAGGGCCGATCGGCTGGGGAGTACCTGGCGAACCACACCTCGTACGTGCGGCGCGAGCCGGTCGGGGTGTGCGCCGCGGTAACGCCCTGGAACTACCCGGCGATGATGGCCGTCTGGAAGTGGGCTCCCGCCTTGGCGGCCGGCAACACCATGGTGCTGAAGCCCTCGGAGACGACGCCGGTCTCGACCCTGTACCTGGCCGAGCTGATGGCCGAGCACCTCCCGCCAGGGGTCTTCAACGTGGTCTGCGGGGATCGCGACACCGGGCGCCTGCTCGTGGCCCACGAGACGCCGGCGATGGTCTCGATCACGGGCAGCGTGCGGGCCGGCATGGAGGTCGCCTCGGTCGCCGCCCAGGGCCTGAAACGCGTCCACCTCGAGCTTGGCGGCAAAGCCCCGGTCCTCGTGTTCGACGACGCCGAGGTCGAGGCGGCCGCGGCCGGGATCGCCCTGGCGGGCTACTTCAACGCCGGACAGGACTGTACGGCGGCGACCCGGGTGCTCGCCGGGGGGCGGGTGCACGACGACTTCGTGGCCGCGCTGGTGGAAAAGGCGGCGGCCACCAAGACGGCGGGGATCGAGGAGGAAGACGCCGACTACGGGCCCCTCAACAACGCCAGCCAGCTCGCCCGGGTCGCCGGATTCCTCGAACGGGTGCCCGCCCACGCCGAGGTGCTGACCGGAGGGGAGCGGGTCGGCCAACGGGGCTACCTCTTCGCGCCGACAGTCGTCGACAGGCTGGAACAGTCCGACGAGATGATCCAGGAGGAGATCTTCGGCCCGGTGATCACCGTGCAGCGATTCCGCGACGAGGAAGAGGCGGTCGCCTCGGCCAACGGGGTGCGCTACGGACTCGCCTCGAGCGTGTGGACCCGGGACCACGGCCGCGCCATGCGGATGACCAAGGCGCTCGACTTCGGCGCGGTGTGGGTGAACACGCACCTCCCGCTGGTCGCTGAGATGCCCCACGGCGGTTTCAAGTGGTCCGGCTACGGCAAGGACCTCTCGGTCTACGGTCTCGAGGACTACACCCGCATCAAGCACGTCATGCATTTCCTCGGGGACTAGGACGGGCGGGGGAAGGATCGAGGCCATGAGAGACGAAGAGGTCCACCCGAAAGGCCTGCCCCAGGGGCGCGAGATCGTGACCGAGGTGCCCGGTCCGCGCTCGCGAGAGCTCGAATCCCGCCGGCGGCGGGCCGTCGCTCCCGGGGTCGCCTCGTCGTTCCCCTCCTATGTGGCCGCGGCGGACGGCGCCATCGTCGAGGACGTCGACGGCAACCGCTTCATCGATCTCGGTTCGGGCATCGCGGTCACCGGGGTCGGCCACGTTCCGCCCGCCGTCGTCGAGGCGGTGCGCGCCCAGGTGGCGCGGTTCACCCACACCTGTTTCATGGTCGCCCCCTACGAGCCCTACGTGGCGGTCTGCGAGGAGCTAAACGGGCTCACCCCCGGCGACCACCCGAAGACGTCGGCGCTTTTCAACTCCGGGGCCGAGGCGATCGAGAACGCGGTGAAAATCGCCCGCTACGCGACGAAACGTCCGGCCATCGTGGTGTTCGACCACGCCTATCACGGCCGGACGAACCTCACCATGGCGATGACGGCGAGGGTCGCGCCCTACAAGGCGGGTTTCGGGCCCTTCGCCCCGGAGGTCTACCGGGTCCCGGTCTCCTACCCGTTCCGGGACCCCGAGGGCATGACCGGTGCCGAGGCGGCACGCCGGGCGATCGACACCATCGAGTCCCAGGTGGGATCGGCGCAGGTCGCGGGGATGGTCGTGGAGCCGATCCAGGGCGAGGGAGGCTTTGTCGTCCCCGTCGCCGGCTTTCTGCCGGCGTTGGCGGACTGGTGCCGGGACCGGGGGGTGGTGTTCATCGCCGATGAGATCCAGAGCGGCTTCGGCCGCACCGGGGACTGGTGGGCCTGCGAGCACGAGAAGGTGGTGCCGGACCTGGTCGCCTCGGCCAAGGGGATCGCGGCCGGGCTGCCGCTCGCCGCGGTGACCGGACGGGCCGAGGTGATGGGCACCGTGCACCCCGGTGGCCTGGGCGGCACCTATGGGGGTAACCCGGTCGCCTGCGCGGCGGCCCTTGCCGCGGTGCGCATGATGCGCGAGCTCGACCTGCCCGCGGCGGCCCGCCATATCGGTGAGGTGCTCGGGGAGCGGCTCCGCCGTCTAGCCAGCCGGTGTCCGGGGATCGGGGACGTACGCGGACGGGGGGCGATGTTCGCGGTGGAGCTGGTCCGTCCGGGGACGAAAGAACCCGACGCCGCGGCGACCGGCAAGATCCTCGCCGCTTGTCACGCCGCCGGGGTGGTCGTGCTCTCCTGCGGTACCTGGGGCAACGTCATCCGGTTGCTACCGCCGTTCGTCATCTCCGACGCGCTCCTGTCCGAAGGACTCGACGTGCTGGAGGCCGCGATCGGCGAGGTGCTCGGTCCCGGGTGATCTCGCCGACGGCCTCTTCTCCGTCGTCTGGGCGATGGGGCGCGATTCTTGGGGGCCTGGCGAGATGACCGAAGGTCAAGCCGACGCCGGCCGTGCCTTGCGGGTGAGCACCTCTCGCAGCTTCACGCTCCTGCCGGTTCGCAGGATCGCCCGGCGGTAGATGATGCCGGCAAGATGGGCCATGCCGATGGTCGCCGCCACACTGATCGCGCCGGCCACGACCACCTGCCACGCCGCCACTTGGCCGAGCGCGAAGAGCACCGGCATGACGAAGGGCGCCGTCGGTGGAAGGTAGGAGAGGACCTGGTTGAGTAGCGACGGGCTCGAGGCCCCGAGGGCCGTGAAGGAGATGATGTAGCCGAACAGCAACGGCAGCTGAACGGGGAAGGCGACGCTCTGCACCTGTTCCTGGCGGTCCACCAGGGATCCGATGCCCGCGAAGAGCCAGCAGTAAAAGGCATAGCCGAGGACGACCCAGACGAGTCCGATGATGAGCGGGGCGGGAGCGGTTCCCTTCACCAGGTTGGAGCCGACGGCGGCCGCCAGGACGAGCGCGAAGGCCACAATCAGCGCGGCTTGTGTCAGCGCCACCAGCCCGATACCGAGGACTTTGCCGACGAGGAGGCGCAGGGAGGAGACCGCCGACAAGAGCACCTCGACGACCCGGTTCGACTTCTCCTCCACCACCCCGGTCAGGACCCAGGTTCCGTACTGGGTGAGCAGCACGTAGGTGAGGATGAGGACGTAGAGCGCGGTGACGAGGTTGGCGTTCTTGTGCCGGGCGGGCTTCAGGCTGGCGATCCGCAGCGGCGCGGGACTGGTGAGCGCGCCGATGCGCGAAGGGGGGACCCCCGCTTTTGCCAGCGCGACCTCGGAGCCGAGGTAGCGGGAAACCGCCTCCGTGAAAAGAGCGAGTGACGAAGTGTCCGAAGGCGTGATTCCCTGGTCGACGAGGAGGTAATGGTCGTCGACCACCACGACATCGACTCGTCCTTTCTGCAGGGCCCCCTCGGCTGCGCCGAGCGAGCTCTCGTCGGTGATCCGGACCGAGACTCCCAGTCCGGCCCCGGTGGCGTGCAGGGTCCCGGTGACGAGCGCCGTGGTCGGCCCGACGATGCCGACGTGCGCGACCGGAGGCCCGCTCTTGCGGATCACCGGGATGACGACCGCCGCGGCGACGCCGAGCAACACGATGAGCGTTCCAACCCGGAACACGCGGGAGGTGACCCGCTCGTGCACCTCGCGCCGGGCGATGAGCTCGATGTCGCTTCGATGACGGGTCGGGTGTCCGGCGGATTCCTCCGGCGTGCCGACGGTCTTTTTCGCGTAGCGGTGGCGCCAGATTCGCAGGCCCACCAGCACGATGGCGAGCGCGATGATGGCGAACTTCATCGGACCGCCTCTAGGAAGACCTCGGTCAGCCGACGTCGCTCGAAGTCGAAGCGGAGGACCGGTCCGGCCGCCATGGCCATCGAGAGCAGCTTCTGGCTGTCGACGGTGTCGTCGAGGACGAGGCGGGATTCTCCGACTACGGTCCGGGAGATGGTGACGCCGGGGATGCCGCGTGCCCAGGCGCCGTCCCGGTCGCCGTCGACCTTCACGACCAGCCGTCGGGAACCCTGCCGTTCGAGCTCGTCAAGGTTTCCCTGGGCGACGAGACGGCCCTTGTCGATGATGGCAACCGATTCGCAGATGTCCTCGACGAGGTCAAGCTGGTGGCTCGAGAAGAGCACGCCGCGGCCTTCGCAGGCCTGTTCGGCGAGGATGGCCGAGACCTCGTCGATGCCCACCGGGTCGAGGCTGGCGAACGGCTCGTCGAGGATCAAAAGCTCCGGTTCGTGGACCAGCGCGGCGACGAGCTGGACGCGCTGCTGGTTCCCGAGCGAGAGCGACTCGAGCTTGTCCGCGGCGCGCTCGGCGATTCCCAAGCGCTCGAGCCAGCTGGTTGTGGCGTGGCGGGCGTCGAAGCCGGATCTCCCGTGGAGCTCGCAGAGGTACTCGAGCTGACGCTGGATCTGCATGCCCGGGTAAAGGCCCCGTTCTTCGGGCATGTAGCCGAACCGCTGGCGCTCTGCCATCCCGACCGGGGCCCCGTTCCACCGCACGGATCCCGTGTCGAGGTCGACCAGGCCGAACACCGCCCGCATCGCGGTGGTCTTGCCGGCACCGTTCGGCCCGAGGAACCCGAAGACCTGGCCGGGAGGAACGGAGAACGAGAGGTCGTCGAGGGCGAGCACTTCGCCGTAGCGGCGGCGGAGGTCGATGAATTCGAGGGTCAATGTACCGGGCCCATGCCGTGGCGCGGCGAGCGCCCGCGGAGGTAGTGGCCGGCCGTCGCCGGGGCAGGTGGCGTTTCGTGGGGGAGCCGGCCGCCGACCGCGCCTGGGGGCGCGTCAGAGGTGAGGCATCGCGTCGACGGGGTCACACGACGAAGGTAGTGCTCGCCGACACCGACGCCAAGGCGCGGGGCTTCGCCCTTTCCCGTTGCCCGGACCCAGGGAGCGGGGGTTCCGGTCAGGGCGTGTTCTTGGCCAGAGCGGCTTGCAAGGTCGCGATCAGCTGGTCGTCTTGGGCCCGGAGGTGCTTTTGAATCTCCAGTGCCTCGGAAAGGATCGACTCGGCGTCTTTGTAAGTGTCCTCGGCGCGTTTGTCGCTGGAGGTCGCGGCGATGTTCTGGCCGACGATGATGATCGAGAGCAAGACGAGTTGCAGGAAAGTCTGGGCGATCCAGGCGACGATGAGGATGAGGCCGGGCTTGGTGAAAAAGTGCGGCACGTCGCTTCGGTGCAGGACGCCCGCCTCGATAAGGATCGCCGGCAGGCTTATCAGCGCGATCACCGCGAAGAGGTAGGCGCACGCCATCGTGCCGACGCCGGACGTTATCTGCACGGCGAGCCAGGAATTGAGCCGCTTGATCCTCGTGCTCCGGTCGAGCGCGTCCGTCGTCTGGACCGGCTTGTCGCGGTGCTCGAGCCGTTCGAGGGTGTGCGGGTGTGGAACGTGTTCGTAGTTGTCCATGGGCCCCCTTTGGTCCGCACGCGATCTTTCCACTGGGACGCAGCCAAACCCGTGAACCATCCGCCTAGCGTCGTATCGGGCGGTTGTGTGCCCAGTTCAGAGCCGGGATCGAACCGAACGGCGGGCGGGAGAGTCTTATGGGTGTGGGATCTCGACCGATGGTGGCGCCGTGAAGCGGGCGACCCGGGACACCGAAGGGCTGGAGCAGTGGATGAAGTCGTGGTACGCGCCGGCGTACCGCACCGCCTGTCTCGTGCTCAACGACTCGACGGGGGCCGAGGAGGCGGTGCAGGAGGCCTTCTTGCGCATGTGGCGCTTCCGGGAGGCGATGCCCGCCGGTGACGGGGCGCGCCCATGGCTTTACCGCGTGGTCGTCAACTCTTGCTATTCCTGGGCGAGAAAAGAGTGGCGAGCCGCGAGCCGCCTCGTCCCGTCGGCGTCGCTCGAGGCGGTCGTCGAATCGTCGCCCGGGCCGGACGAGATCGCGGCGATCGGGGATCGCGCCAGTGCGGTGCGCGCGGCCCTGGCGCGTCTGCCCGAGACGCTCCGGGTTCCGGTCGTCCTGCGCTACTACGCGGGCCTGTCGGAAAGAGAGATCGCCATCGCCATCCACCGGCGCCCGGGAACCGTGAAGTCGCGTCTGCACGAGGCCCGCCGGCTCCTTGGTGCCGACGCGGCGCTTCAGGGTTTTGCACAAGAAAAAGAGGGAATCCGATGATCACCGACGACGAGCTCGAGGCTCTCATGCAGGAGGCGGGGGGCGCGGTCGCCGTCCCCGCACATGGCCCGGCCGCCATCCTCGCCACCGCGGCGCCGTCGGCTTCCGAGGGGGAAGTCGTGCGGGGCCGCTTGCGGCTGCGTGAGCTCGTACTGGCGGGTACGAGCGTGGCCGCGGTGGTCGCTCTCGCGGTGGTGCTGTTGACCTCGCAAGGGGCGTCGTCGCCACTCGGGGCGGCTGCCCCGAGGAGCGCGATCAACCCCACTGCGTCCGGCACACCGGTCGTTTTCGGCCCCGCGAACGGGTCGATCACGAAGACCGTGACCTCGGGCACGCAAGGTGCATCCTCGTCTGTTGCTCGTGGGCGCGAGATCATCGCTACGGGAAAGCTCCGGCTCGACATCACCCGTGCCGCGCTGCGCCGCGACGTGGAGCTTCTCGACGCGTTCGCCTCGCGCTTCGGGGGTTACGTGTCGGCCGCTCACCTCGCCGAGAGCGGACCGCACCCGGGCGGGACCATCGTGGTGGCGGTGCCGGCGAGGTCGTTCTCGCCGTTCATCGCCCATGCGGAGGGCGTCGGCCGGGTCCGGAACCTAGCGATCACGGACACCGACGTGACCGCCCAGGTCGTCGACCTCGGGGCGCGCCTCACCGCCCTCGTCGACGAGCGCAGCCAGCTCGAGGTGATCCTCGGCCGGTCCGGCAAGATCTCGGACCTGCTCTCGGTCGAGAACGAGATCGAGAGCGTGCAGTCCGAAATCGAGCAGATCCAAGGCGAGCAGCGGACCATCGCCACCCAGGTGAGCTACTCGTCGCTCACGGTCGACCTGGTGATTCCGCAACCACCCCATGTGTCGGGCCCGTCGAACGGGTTCGGCCACGCCTGGCACGAGGCGGTCTCCGGCTTCGTGAGTGGCGTAAAGGCGCTCGTCGCCCACCTTGGCGATGTGGTGTTCGGAGTGCTGTTGTTGATCATCGTCTCGCTCATCGTCTTCGGACTCTGGCGCAGCGCCTGGACATGGGTACGACGGCGAATCGCCTAGCCGCCGAGACGACCTCGACGCGGCGATTGGCAGGATCAGCGCGGACCGAGGTGAAGGGGCATGCGAAGGCTGCGCGCCGGTCGGTCACGACCGGCCTGGAACGCCGAACGAGGCGGGGTCCCTGTGGTGTTGGGATTCCCGGGGAGGAGGGGGGATGGCGGGGATGAGTCCCACCCGGAAGGCCCGACTGGGCACCGTCTCCCTCGGGAAGGTCGAGAAGGCGGCGGTGACCGTTACCGCCGCGCTGGTCGCGGTGGCGATGGTGTCGATGGGAGTGGGCATGGGCGCCGGACTGGCCGCGTCGGGCGCGGCCCCTACTGCGCCGGTCGGGCGCTCGAAGATCCCCGCCTCGGCGCGACAGAGGCTGGCGAAGATCGCGGAGAGCCAGGCGGCCGGCAACGGGGATTCCCATCCGACGAGCGTCCTCGCCGTGGCGACCATCCACGCCGCGGCCCTGCGGGTGGTCTCCCTGGGTGACATCACGCCTTCGATCTCGCTGGATGAGCCGGTGTACCTCGTCGTCATGCACGGTTCGTTCACCGGTTACGAGTTTTCGACTCTGGGGTCGCCACCACCCGCCGGTTCCTACCTGTCGATCGTGGTCAGCCGCGCCAACTTCTGGGTGACCGACGAGGGTCTCGCCAGGAAGCCGTCGCGGATCAAGCTCTCGTCCCTCGGACGGGTGTACCGGCTTCGCTTGGCAAGACCGGCTCCGGGACGTGACCGGCCGCGCCGGCTCACCAGCTGACTCGTGCTGTCGCGCACCTCGGTAGAGGCCGGGACACCAATGGCAGGCGAGCTGGTCATCACTGACACCGGCTCCAAGGTCGACGCCTCCGGTCGCTGCGCGTCGCAACCGGAGGTGGTGCTCGCCAACAGCAAGATCCCGCCGACGGGGGATGTGCCGATGGACTGCGCGCGGAAACCTTTCTGGATCCGGCACGGGGCCAATCGGCTAAGCATCGTGGTGTCGACCAGGTACGGGGTCTGCACGCGAATCCCCTCCCAGGCGATGGTTCAGGTGCCGGCCTGTCTACCCGGCGAAATGATGATGCCGCCGCTACCGGCGGGTCGCTACCGGGCCGTGGCGGCGGGTTTCTGGTATGAGATCCCGAAGCCCGCGTCGGTGGCGGTGAGGCTGTGGAACTAGCTCCTCGGGCCCGCCCATGGTGCCGGTGGCGCGGGCGGCCTTGACTCGATGGCTCCCGGAAAGGCGGTCATATGAAAAGACCAGTCGGGATTCGGGGAGCTCGATCCAGGGCGGCCCGCCGACTCGCCGGGATGGCCGCTGCCTTCGCCGTGGTGTCCGTCGCGGCGGCGCTCGTGTCGGTAGGAGCCGCTACTGGCGCCGCTTCCGCCGAGGCGGCATCCTCCGCCGAGGTGTTCGCGCAGCACGTGCTCGGGGAGGCCACCATTCCGCCCGGCGCCCGGCGGACCGACGAGGTGAGCTGTGACGGATTGTCCACCCCGTTCGATATGCTCCCGGTTTTCTCCGGGTTGATCGACCTCCATCGCTTCTACCTCGTCGACGGCAAGCCGGGATCGGTCCTGGCCTATCTGCGGTCGCATGAGCCGACCCATGCCAGCGAGACGGAGACGAACTACGCGTCGGGGTGTGTGGCGGGCGGGCTGGGATATGTGTTGTCAGTCTCCGGGCCACACGAGTACTCGGCTTCGCTCTTCTACGCGCTGGCGGCGGTTGGCGACGACCACACGGAGCTGAGGGTCGACGCCTCGTCAATCTGGGTGCCGAGCCGCCCCCGGTCTGAGCTCGCTCCGACCACCGGCGTTGTCGAGGTGACCGGCTATTCGGAGGTCTCACTGCTCGACGGTTCCTCGGGCCCGGTGACCTTCACGTTGGGTCGCGCCGAGGCGAAGCTCGTTGTCAGCGTCCTCAACCGCTTGCCCCTTGGCCCCAATATGTCAGGTGGCACGGGGACCTACCCCTGCATGGAGAACGTCGTTGTCTACAAGATCCTTTTCCGTCCGACTCGGGGCGCTCCGGTCTCGTTCGAGGCCGACGGCTGGGGCTGCGCTCGGGAGGTCGTGGTCAGCGTGCACGGCCGGGGCGAACAGCCCGTCTACGACAAGAACGGCGCGCTGATGTGCGCGGTCCTCAAGGCCCTGCCCGCCAAGGCGGCGAAGGGGAGCCGTAGTTACGGTGGGTGGTGCCATTCGTAGGCGGCCGGGGTGTACCTAGCCTGGTGCACCCAGCAGAAGAGGGCCTCCGGCCAGGAAGTCACGCGGAGACGGAAAAACGCTCCTCTAGCGATCCCGCCCGAGCTTGCGGCGGACCGCCTGGCGCCGGGCCTGTAGCTCCCGGTGGCTGATCCGCTCGGTTTCCGCCGAGACGCCAATCGCGGCCCGCACCCCGTTGAGGTCGACCCCGGCCCGGGCTGGGTCGATGCCGATCTCCCGGGCGATCCGGTCCCCGTAGTGGCTGGCGAAGTACCCGGCGACCTCGACGACCTCGCCGAGCAGGTCGACGTCCGGGGCGAAGGTGGCGACCACGCTGTCCAGGAACAAGATGTTCTTCACGAAAAGCATCAGTTCCTTCGGCATCTTCGCCCCGTAGGCCAGCAGCTGTTTGGTGAGCTCGCGCATCTGTCGCGCCAGCTCCTCGGCGCCCATCTCGGTGAGGTCCTGGGGGGCGCGTCGAGCCCCAAGTCGACGATCACCTGATCGAGGTCGGCGTCGGGGGCGAGCGCCCCGAGGTCGCGTAGCGCCGCGACCTGACCGTGCACGTCGTTCATCGTCGCCGCCATCACGAGGCGCAGGAACGCCAGGCGGTGCGCTTCGTCAAGGCGTCCGGTGATGCCGAAGTCGAGCAGCGCCATCCGCCCGTCGGGAAGGACGAAGAGGTTCCCCCCGTGGAGGTCGCCGTGGAACACGCCGAAGAGCATCACCCCTTCGAGGAACGAGACGATGGCGGCGCGCATCACCTTTTCAGTGGCGATCCCGGCGTCCCTCATCCCCCCGACGTCGTCCCAGGCGAAACCGTCGAGGCGTTCCATGACGAGGACCCGGGGGGTGACGAGCCGGGGGTGTGGCCGGGGCACCACGATGGTGCGCTGATCGGTCGCCGCGATGACCGCGGCGATGTCGAGCATGCTCTCGGCTTCCAGGCGGAAGTCGAGCTCCTCGACGATCGTCTCGGCGAAGAGCTCGATGAGGGCCGGCGGGTTGGCGAGGACCGCCACGGGGATTCGCCCGACGAGGTGGGGCGCGAGGTAGCTCATCACCGCGAGGTCGTTTTTCACCCGGGCCGCGATCCGGGACCGCTGGACCTTGACCACCACCTCTTCGCCGGAGTGGAGACGCGCCCGGTGGACCTGCGCGATCGAGGCGGCGGCGACGGGTTCGGGTGAGAACTCGCCGAACACTTCTTCGAGCGGCCGTCCGAGGTCGGCCTCGACGCACTCGCGCACTTTGGCGAAGGACTCGGCGGGCACTCGGTCGCGCAGTAGCTTGAACTCATCGACGAGTTCGGGCGGAAAGATCCCCTCACCGGAGGACAGGATCTGGCCGAGCTTGATGTAGGTGGGACCGAGTCGCTGAAAGGCGAGACGCAACCGATTCGATAGTCCGGCCCGCGATTCGGAGGGTTGCTTGCGTCGGTCGACCAAGAACCAACCCAACATCGCCCAACCGAGGATGGCCGACACCCGCACGATCCGTCGCCAGGGTGGGAACCGCCGACGTCGGACGAGACGCGGCACGGTGCCGCGCGTTTGCTCCCGGACGAGGTCGAGGCCGATCCGCCACGGCAGGTCGTCGGGGTCGACCAGCCAGGGTGGATGGTCGGAGAAGGCCCCCACCGCCAGGTCGGCGGGGGGCGGGGGCGCGCTCAGGGGGCCACGGGGCCGAACAGGAGACATCCGTTGTGGCCCCCGAATCCGAAGCTGTTGGAGAGCACGGGCCCGGGGGAAAAGGCGCGGGCGACCCCAGTCACGATGTCGAGGTGGATCTCGGGGTCTTGTTCCTCGAGGCCGGCGGTCGGCGGGATGAGGCCCCGATCGAGGGAAAGGATCGCCGCCGCCGCTTCGAGGGCGCCAGCCGCCCCGAGCGAGTGGCCGGTGACGCCTTTGATCGAGGTGACCGGGGGGCCCGGCCGCCCGAAGACCTTCTCGATCGCCTCCGCCTCGGCGAGGTCGTTGAGGGGCGTCGACGTCCCGTGGGCGTTGATGTGGGCGACCTCTTCGGGGCCGATCCCGGCGTCGTCGAGGGCGAGCTGCATGCAGGCGACCGCCCCTTCGCCGCCCGGAGCGGGGGCGGTGATGTGGAAGGCGTCGGCCGTCGAGGCCGCGCCGAGCACCTCGGCGTAAATGCGGGCGCCCCGGGCGCGCGCGTGCTCGAGCTCCTCCAGGAGGAGGGCGCCACCGCCCTCGGCGATGACGAAACCGTCTCGCCGGCGGTCGAACGGCCGGGAGTGCCCCGAGGTCGAGAGCGCCCTCATGTTGGCGAAAGCGGCGATGCCGATCGGATCGAGACCGCCGGCCGGAGAGATCGCCGCCTCGGCTCCACCGGCTATGACCACGTCGCAACGGCCGTCGCCGATGAGGCGGAAGGCGTTGCCGATGGCGTGGGTCGCCGAGGCGCACGCCGTGACGACCGTTTCGCACGGGCCGTGCCATCCCAAGCGGATCGAGATCGCCGCGGCGCCGGCGTTGCCCATCATCATCGGCACCAGCCGCGGCGAGACCCAGCGCGGGCCCTTGGCGGCCATCAGGATGATCTGCTCCTGCATGGTCGCCAGCCCGCCGGTGCCCGTGCCGAAGATCACCCCGGCCCGGCCCGGATCGACGCCGAGCTCACCCGCGTCGTCGAGGGCGAGCTGCGCGGAGGCGACGGAGAACTGGGCGAACCGGTCGGTCTGACGGGCCTGCTTGGCGTCGAACCAGACCGACGGGTCGAACTCCTCTACCCATTGGGGTCCTTGGGCGGCGGGGCCCGACAGGCCCGCGAAGAAGGCCTCCTTGCCGATGCCGCAGGACGCGAGCACGCCCAGGCCGGTAACGGCGACCCGGCGCCGGGGGCCCCGGGGCATCAGATCTTGGAGACCACGAGTTCGTAAGCCTGGCCGACCGTGTCGACCCCGTCGAGCTCGGTCTCGTCCACGGTGATGCCGAAGGCCTCCTCGAGGGCCATCACGAACTCCACGAGGTCGAGGCTGTCGGCATTCAGGTCGTCGGAGAAGCTCGCCTCCGGCACGATCTTGTCCTCCGGCACCTGGAGCACCTCTACGGCACACTTCTTGAACTTGTCGAACGTGGCGTCATCGCTCACGGCTCGCTCCTCGTCGCGCAGTCGGTGATCTCTCGGTCCGGGATGCGCCTTCCTTTCCGGCGGGCGGCTCCCATGACCCTACCTAGTGTCCCATCCCCAGCCCGCCGTCGACTGCCAGCACGGCCCCGGTGACGTAACCGGCCTCGGCGGAGGCGAGATACCCAACCGCGGCGGCGATCTCTTCGGGTTGGGCGATCCGGCCGAGGGGGACGCGCGAGGCGAGGGCGGCGGTCTGGTCTTCGGTGAGAGCCGCCAGCATGTCGGTCGCCACCATGCCGGCGGTGACGACGTTCACGGTGATCGAGCGGCTCGCGACCTCGCGGGCTACCGCTCGGGCGAAGCCGATCTGACCGGCCTTGGCCGCGGCGTAATTGGCCTGTCCGGGGTTGCCGGCGTAGGCGACGACCGACGAGATGAGGATGATCCGGCCGGCGCGCGCCCTCAGCATCGGGCCGAGGGCGCGCCTCGTGGCGTGGAAACAACCGGTGAGGTCGGTCTCGATGACCCGCGCCCAGCGCTCCTCGCTCATGCGCACCACCAGCCCGTCGTCGGTTATCCCCGCCGAGCAGACGAGCACCTCCACGCTGCCGAATTCCGCCTCGACCTGGTCGAAGGCCGCGTCCACCGCCACCGGGTCGGTGACGTCGCAGGCCACGACGTAGAGCGGCCGGGTGCCGGGGTCGCCCTCTGCCGGGGTGGGTGGGGCGGTCTTGTAGGTCACCGCGACGCGGTCTCCTTCGCCTTGGAACCGGCGCGCGCAGGCGAGCCCAATCCCGCGCGAGCCCCCGGTGACCAGGACGACCCGGCTCATGCGACCCCCCTGCGACCCCAGCGGATGATGCAGGAGGCCCAGGTCATGCCGGCGCCGAACCCGGAGAGCAGGACGAGGTCGCCCTCGGCGACCCGCCCGGCCTCGACGGCGGCGGTGAGTCCGTAGGGGATCGATCCGGCCGAGGTGTTGCCGATGCGGTCGAGGACGACGACGGTGCGCTCCATCGGGATGCCGATACGTTCGTTGACCGCTTCGATGATGCGCACGTTCGCCTGGTGGGGGACGAACAAGGCGATGTCCTCGGCTTGGCAACCCGCCGCGGCGAAGACCTTGCCGATCGAGTCGACCTCGGCGCGCACGGCTCGCCGGAAGATCTCTCGTCCGTCCATTTCGATCGTGCCACCGAGGTCCGCGTAAAGGAGCGGCACCGCGCTCCCGTCGGCGCCGAGGTCGTAGGCGAGGATGAGGTCATCCCGGGCCCCCGCTTCGAGCACGACCGCCCCGGCGCCGTCACCGAAGAGGATCGCCGTCGCCCGGTCTTCGAAGTCGGTGATCCGCGACAAGGTGTCGGACCCGATGACGAGGGCCCGCCGCACACCCGTGGAGATCATCGCGTCGGCGAGCACCAACGAGTAGGTGAATCCGGCGCACGCCGCGTTGACGTCGAGGGCGCCGCCCCAGCAACCGAGCGCCTGGTGGACGCTGGCGGAGGTGGCGGGGAGCGTTTGGTCCGGCGTCGTCGTCGCCACGATGACGAGGTCGAGGTCCCTGCCCGCGAGCCCGGCACGGGCGAGCGCCGCCCGCCCGGCCTCGACGGCGAGCCCCCGGGTCGTGCCTCCGACGTGGCGCTCTCGGATCCCCGTCCGCTCGACGATCCACTCGTTGGTGGTGTCGAGACGGGCTTCGAAGTCGGCGTTGGTCAGCACCTTGTCGGGTAGCGCCGATCCCCAGCCGGTAATGGCGGCCCCCATCAGCGCTCCTCCTCGAGGTCTTCGGGAAATGCCCGCAACCAGGCCACGGGTTGGCCGTGGAGGACGCGCTCACCCGCCAGAACGAGCACGCCGGCCAGGGTGCCGGCGAATGACGAGCGGATCTCGGTCTGGCCAGCCCACCCGACCAGGTCGCCCACCGCCACGTGGACGATCCGGTCCTCGGGCTCGTCCTCCACGATTCCGGTGAGCTTTGGTGTCGCGGCCGCGAAGGTGTCGGAGGGCCGGAACGGGCCGGTTCCCGGCGAGATGATCAGTCGCTCGACCATCGAGTAGCGCTCGCCGACCAGTCGCTCGGCGGGAGGTCGCTGCGCCGCCGCCCCGGCCAGCGCCTCGACGAGGGTTTCGAGTTCGGCCGGGGTCGCGACCGAGCAGTTGACGGTGGATCCGGCGGGAAGGACCCGTTTGGCGAGTCCGGTCAGCACGTCGCCCGGTCCGAGTTCGACGAAGGTGCGTGCACCCGAGGAGAACAAGGTGTCCAAGCTCTGGCGCCAGCGCACTGGGGCGCAGAGCTGGGAAGAGAGCAGACCCGGCCAGTCGACGCTGTCGGCATGGGACTTGGCGTCGACGTTGGCGACCACCGCCGGGTCGGGCGCGAAGAAGGTCGCCGCCGCCAGCGCCTTGCGCAGCTGATCGCGCGCCGGCGCCATGAGCGGGGTGTGAAAGGCTCCCCCGACGGGGAGGGCGACGACCCGCTTGGCACCGGCGGTCTTGGCGAGTTCGGCGGCCCGTGCCACCGCATCGAGATCGCCGGCGATCACCACCTGGCCCGGTGCGTTGTAGTTGGCGACCCAGACCTCGCCTTCGGCCCGCGCACAGACCGTCTCGACCTCGTCGTCGTCCAGCCCGAGTACCGCCATCATGGTGCCGGGGTGGTGTTCGGCGGCTTCGACCATGGCGGCGCCGCGGGCCGTCACGAGTTCCAGGCCGTCTTCGTAGGAAAGGGCGCCGGTCGCGACCAGGGCGGTGTACTCACCGAGGCTGTGGCCGGCACAGGCCGCCGGTTCGAGGCCGAGCCGTTCTGCGGCATCGAGGAGGACGAGGCTCGTGACGAAGGTGGCGAGCTGGGCGTTGGCGGTGTTGGTCAACATGTGCTGGTCCGCCTCGAGGAGAAGGGACGCGACGTCACGCCCCACGACTTCGCTCGCGTGCTCGACGAGCTCGAACGACGGATGGTCGACCCAGCTCGCCCCCATGCCGGGCCGTTGGGAGCCCTGACCGGGGAAGGTGAACGCCAGCAAGCAAACGCCCCTTTCGGACTCCGGACCACGGCGCCGGGCGAGGCGCCAGAGGAACTCGACTGCCCACGTCCTGTGCTGGTTAGGTGCTGGCAACTCTAAGGAACTGAGGCCGCTGATGCTAAACGAGACCTCGTGACCAGCTGTCAAGCAGTTCAAGAAGGTTCGATCGCGCCCGGATTCCTTTGCTCTCGCCCCTTCTATCTGTGACGGTGCCCGGAGCGGGATTCGAACCCGCACGCCCTTGCGGACAGCGGCTTTTGAGGCCGCCGCGTCTACCATTCCGCCATCCAGGCCCGACGGTCGTGGCCGCGGACCGACGGATCAAGGTTATCGAGCGGCGGATGGTCGTTCCCCGACGTGTCTCACGTCGTCGCGCGAACCTGGCGCCATGCGGATCGAGGCGGTCGAGCTCCGTCGACTCGAGCTCGAGCTCGTCGAGCCGATGGCGACCGCGACCGGCACCCACCGGCGCCGTCCGGTCGTTTTGGTGCGCGTGGAGACCGACGGCGGAGGCGGCGAAGGCGAGTGCGACGCCTTGGCCGAGCCGAACTACACCGACGAGCACGCCGACGGGGCGGAGACGGTGCTCGCCGAGGTCCTGATCCCGTTGCTCTTGGCCCGAGAGGGGGAGGGCGTCGAGGTCGGAACGGCCGAGGAGGCCCTGTCTCGCCTAGAGGTCGTTGCCGGTCATCCGATGGCCAAAGCCGCCCTGGAGATGGCCTTGATCGACGCCGAGCTGCGCGCCGAGGGCCGTTCGCTCGCCGAAGCGCTCGGCGCGACCCGTCCCACCATCCCTGCCGGCGCCACGGTCGGGCTCGGCGCCGTCGCCTCGGTCGTCGCCGAGACCCGGGCAGCCGTCGCGGCCGGCTACCGGCGGGTGAAGCTGAAGATCGCCCCCGGCCGCGACTTCGGGCCCATCGCCGCGGTGCGCCGGGAGCTGCCCGATCTGATCCTCGTCGCCGATGCCAACGGCTCCTACGACCTCTCGGATCCCGAGCACCGGGCCGGGCTCGCCGCCATCGACACCCTCGGCCTCGCCGCGCTCGAGCAACCGCTTCCGGCCCAGGACCTGGCTGGTTCGGCCCAACTCGTCGCCGAGCTGGCGACGCCGGTCGTCCTGGACGAGTCGATCGACTCGTTCGAAGCCCTCGAGGCGGCGCTCGCCGCGCGCGCCTGCTCGGGGGTGTCGGTGAAGCCGGCGCGCCTTGGAGGTATCCGAACGGCGGTGCGCGTCCACGATCGGTGTGTTGCCGCGGGCGTGTATCTGTCGATCGGGGGGATGCTCGAGGCGGGCCTGGCGCGGGCGGCCGTGATCGCGCTCGGCTCCCTTCATGGCTTCGATCTGCCCGGCGATCTCGGAGGGTCCGATCGCTATTTCCGTCCCGACATCACCGCGCCCCACGAGCTCGTCGACGGCGAGCTGCGCGTGCCGACGGGACCGGGCCTCGGTTGCGAGCTCGACTCGGACGTGGTGCGGGCCCGGACCGTGAGGAATCGGGTCCTCCGGCCGTCCTAGACTTCCCGCCATGCGGCCAGGTCCCACCGATCGCCGCCAACGCGCCGAGCGGCGGCTCTTCGACGTCGCGGCGCGGCTCAACCGGGCGCGCTCGGAGCTCGAGGTGATCGAGGCGCAGTTCGACGCGCTCGTAGACCAGGCCGATGAGGCCAAGCTGCGTGCCGTGGTCGCCGAGACCCCCCTCGCCCTGCAGGTGTGGACCGAGGCGCAACGCCACGCCGATCAGATGGGGCACACCCGCGACCGCGCCTTAAAAGAGATTGCCGAACTCGAACGCGCCCAGGATGAGCTGATCGGCGACCTCCTCGTCTAGCGTCCGGTTCTCGGGGCGAGGTTAGGCGGGTCCGCCACCTGGACGGTCGGGGCCGCTCCCGCCGATGGCCGGCACAAGATGAAGAGGAAAGGGGGCGACAGGTGGCCAGGACGGTAGTGATCGCCGAGGACGAGGCCGTCGTGCGGCTCGATCTGTGCGAGATCCTCGCGGAAGAAGGCTTCGAGGTGGTCGGCGCCACCGGCCGCGGCGACGAGGCCGTCGAGCTCGTCCGCAAGCTGCGCCCCGATCTCGTCATCTTGGACATCAAGATGCCGGGGATGGACGGGTTACAGGCCGCCGCCGCGATCCACTCCTCGGTGCGGACCGCGGTCGTCATCCTCACCGCCTTCAGCGAGCGCAATTTCATCGAGCGGGCCCGCGACGCCGGTGCTCAGGCCTACCTGGTCAAGCCGTTCCAAAAAGAAGAGCTCATGCCGGCGATCGAGGTCGCGCTCGGTCGCTTCGCCGAATCCCAGGCGTTGGAGGCGGAGTTCGCGTCTCTCGGCGACGACGAGGCGGGCCTGGCCGAGCGCCGGGAAACCCGGCTCGCGGTCAACCGCGCCAAGGGACTGTTGATGGACGACCACAACATGTCCGAGCCGGAGTCCTTCGCCTTCATCGAAAAGACCGCCACGGAGCGGGGGCAATCGATTCACGGGACGGCCCAGGCGATCGCCGCCGGATCCCTCGCACCCTAGGGTCGCCCAGCCGCGTCCGGCCCAGGCGTACGGGTTGGCGGGAGTGGACCCGAGGCGCCGAGGCGGTGGCTCGTTCAGGCGACAGCGACCTGGGGCGGCCCCGACTGGCGTCCGCGGGGCGCCGGACGGACACGCCGGAGCTCGGCGACGGTCTTCGCTGGAAGGGGATGGGCGAAAAGAAAGCCCTGGCCCACGTCACAGCCGAGCGAGGCCAGTTCGTCCAGCTGTTCGTTGGTCTCGATGCCCTCGGCCACCACCGATATCTCCAGAGCGTGGGCCATCGCGGTGACGGCGGCGACGATCTGGCGGTCCCGGGCACTGCGTCCGAGGTGCTCGATGAAGCTGCGGTCGATCTTCAAGATGTCGACCTGGAGGTGCTGAAGGCGCAGGAGGGTCGAGTACCCGGTGCCGAAGTCGTCGAGGGCGAGACGAACACCGAGGGCCGACAGCGCCGGGAGTGTCGCTTCGACGTCGCGGTCCTCGCCGATCAGGCTGGTCTCGGTGATCTCCAGGCACAGCCGTGACGGGTCGAGGCCATGTTCGGCGATCACCTTGGCGACGTGATCGGCGAAGCTCGGATCGCCGAGTTCGAGGCCCGAGACGTTCACCGCCATGGTGAACTCGTCTCGCCAGCCGCCTTCTCCCAGCCAGGTGGCGAGTTGGCGACAGGCCTCGTCGAGCACGAAGCCGTCGATCCTCCCGATGAGCTCGAGTTCCTCGGCGAGAGGGATGAACTCCACCGGGGGAACGATCCCCCGCGTCGGGTGGCGCCAGCGGACCAGTGCTTCCACGCCGCACAGGGAGCCGTTCCTGATGGAGAACAGGGGCTGGTAAACGAGGAACAGCTCCGAGGCGTCGAGGGCCTGTCGCAGCTCGTTCTCCAGCAGGTGATTGGTGGCCACTTGGGCGCGGCGTGAAGGGGTGAAGATCCGGAAGCAGTTCTTTCCCGCCTCCTTGGCCCGGTACATGGCGATATCGGCGTCTTCCAGGAGTTCGCCGGGCCCGGTGGTCGGATCGCTGGTGACCACGATCCCGGCGCTGGCGGTCACCGTGAGGTCGAGACCGTGCTTGGTGATGGGCTCGCCGATCGTTCTTACGACCCGCTCGCCGAGCAGACGAGGGTCGTCGGTGTCGCGCAGGGTGCAGAGCAGGACGAACTCGTCTCCGCCGAAGCAGGCGACGGTGTCGGCCCTCCTCAAAGCGCGCGACAGCCTCCGGGCCACCTCGACAAGCAACTTGTCGCCGGCCTCATGCCCGAGCGCGTCGTTGATCGCCTTGAAGTCGTCGAGGTCGACGAGCAACAGGGCGATGCGACCAGGGCGGCGCTCCAGGGCCAGGAGGGCTTGGGAGAGCCGGTCCATGAGGGCGGTCCGGTTGGCCAAGCCCGTCACCGGGTCGTGCAGCGCCTGGTAGGTGAGGGCCTGCTCCGCCTCGACCTGGGCGGTTACGTCCCGCGAGATGCCAAAGGTGCCGATGATGACTCCGTGGTCGTCTCGAAGGGCAACTTTGGTCGACTGCACCCAGGCGTCCGGACGGTCGCGGAAGGTTTCTCGCTCGATCTTTCCGAGGATCGGTTCGCCGGTTCGGATGACGCGTTGCTCGTCCTCGAAGGCGGCAATGGCGTGGGACTCGCTGAAGATATCGAAGTCCGTCTTGCCGAGGAGATCCGACTCGGAGAGCCCTGGGGCGTCATCGAGCATGTACCCGCGGCTCAAAAGCAGAAAACGACTGTCGAGATCTTTGAAGTAGACGCGCTCGCTCGAATTATCGAGCAAGTTGTGCATGCAGAGACGCACGAGTTCTTCTCGCGAACCGTTCTCACTTCGCGAAACGATGCCTGACTTGGCCTGTTCGGTTCGTGCACCGTTCCCGCCGGAGGGAGCTCTTGACGGCGGAGCGACTCGTTTACCTTGGCGTGGGAGATGAGTCTGGGCCGATTGGCCGCAATGAACAGAGGGTCGAGATGAGGTCACGCAGCGAGAGTAATTGGGGCTATCAATAGAGCCCTGATCTTCGGCACGGATTGGTCAGCAGAAATGACCAACGTAGGTCATGGTTCGCGGGCTGAAACGGCCCATTCGCGCCGGGAAGCACGACCGTGTCTGTAGAGAGGTTCGCAAACCAGTGGCTTCGTCGAGACGGCAGGACATGGCCGATGGGGGTCCGGCGCTGGGTCGAATTCACCGAACGCCGGCCAATTAGGGCACCGGTCGGTTAGCCGCTGATCAGCGGCTCGTAGTGCTCGAAAACCGGGAAGGGATCGTAGAAGTGGTGCAGCAGCTGCCGCCACTCCTCGTACTGGGGCGATCGCCGGAACCCCTCGGTGTGGTCCTCGAGCCGTTCCCATTCCACCAGCAACAGATAGCGCGCAGGAGTTTCGATGCAGCGGGACAGACGCAGCGACCGGAAACCTGGCATGGCGCGGATGATGGTCTGAGCTCGAAGATACGTCTCCTCGAAGTGTTGCTCTTCACCGGGAACCACATTGAGAACCGCGTGCTCGATAACCATGAACCCATTCTGACGCGGAACCTGGGATCGATCCGACCGGACGGGGTCCATGGTCCGGCTTTGGCGCCGCGTCAGGGAGCCGGGTTGGTCCATTCGAACGAGCCTCCCGCCTCACCGGCTCCTAGCGCGGCGACCCCGGAAGGCCGAGCACCCGGGCCGGGAGGTCGCGGCCGACCACGGAGCCGTCGCCCAGCTGACCCAAGGTGTTGGTACCCCACGACCACAGGCTCCGGTCCCGTCCCAGCGCGAAGACCATGTCACCCCCCGCGACCACCTGGATGACGCTTGTCAGACCCGTCACTGGTCCCGGGAGGCTCCGGTCCACGGTGCGCCCGTTGCCGAGCTGGCCGTAGTCGCCGCGGCCCCAGGCCCACACCGTGCCGTTCCTGTGCAGGGCGTAGGCCGAGCACGATCCGGCGGCGATGGCGACGACGTGGTTCAGGCCCTGCACCCGGACTGGCACGTCCTGGTCGAGGCGCCGGATACCGTTGCCGAGCTCGCCGAACTCGTCGTCGCCCCACGCCCACACGCTCCCGTCACGGCGCAGCGCGTAGCCGGAGTCGCCACCGGCCGCGATCGCCACCACCCCGGTGAGCCCGGGAACCTGGTGGGGCCGGTTCGATCCCCGGCAGTTGCGATCACGCCGGCTCGACGCCGGGGCGCATCCACTCCCTCCGAGCTGCCCCAGGCTGTTGTCTCCCCAGGTCCACACCGTGCCGTTGCGGAGGAGCGCGTATCCGTTCGAGGTACCGGCGGCGATGGCGACGACATTGGTCAATCCCGCCAGCTCGGTTGGAACGGTGGATACGGCATCGCCCGACCCCGTTCCGAGCTGTCCAAAGCTGTTGTCGCCCCAGGCCCAGGCGGTCCCGTTGTCGCGGATGGCGTAGACGCTGAACGCTCCGGCGGCGATGTCCTTGACCGCGGTCAGCCCCGGCACCAGCCCAGGAAGACCGCGGGCCCGGAACGCCGCGTCAGCCAGCTCACCCTGGCTGTCATCCCCCCACCCCCACACCCGGCCGTCGCTTTGGAGGGCGAACCCGCTGTTCGCACTGCCCGCCACCGAGACCACCTTGGAAAGACCCTGGACCTCGACCGGGATGGGGCGTTGCGACCAAGGTCCGGTGTCTCCGATCTGGCCTTCCAGATCGTCGCCCCAGGCCCACACGTGGTCGTCGGAGAGGAGGGCGTAGCCGGTATAGGCACCCGCGCCGACGCTCAGGATCGCAAGCGCACCTCCAGCCGGCGCGCGCGCCGAATGCACGGCGAAAGTCGGCCCGACCGCGAGGGCGGAACCCGCGAGCATCCCTAGGGCAAGGAGCTCACGCAGCGCGATCAATCGCACGACGCAACGGTAGCTGCGTCCCCTGGCACGAATAGGGGCGCGGACCACTTCTCCGGCAAGCCCTTCGACGATGGCGTTGATCGTCCGTCGGGCGCCTCACCGCCCGAATCTCGGAGCGCCAAGGAATGATGCTCCTTTGGAAGGCATCCGGACCGACTCCGGCATGGACCTCGGCGGGCGCACCTCGACGTGGAGTACGCCGGTCGGGTTTGGGCGCCGACCGCGCCGCGCTCGATGGGTCAGGGGGTGGTGACGAAAAGCTGGTGGCCGAGGGCGGGCCCGACCGCGGCGAGGCGGGGCGTGGTCGCGTCGGCCTCCTCGAGTTCCAAGGTCAGCGTTCCGTCGGGGGCGCGGCTGCGGACCCGGGTGCGCCGACCAGGGACGAGCCCGTGTTCGCTTAGGTAGACCAACGCCTCGCGGTCGAACTCCACCAGTTCGCTGATCCGGGCCAGGGTGACCAGGGTCCCCTCCTCGATCTCGGTGAGCGGCCTCTGGGGGGTGGGATCACGCAAGGTGCCGGGGATGGGGTTGCCGTGCGGGCAGGTGGTCGGGTCGTGGAGGATCGCCACGAAACGGGCCTCAACTTGGTCGGAGATGACGTGTTCCCAGCGTCCGGCCTCGAGGTGCGCCTCGTACCAGGGCAGGCCGACGACGTCGACGAGGAACCGTTCGGCGAGGCGGTGCTTGCGCACCACTCTCTCGGCGCGGGCCAGCCCTTTCTCGGTGAGCTCGAGGCCACGTCCGGCACGCCTCACGTAACCCTCGTCGGAGAGCCGGTGGATCATCTCGGAGACGGCCTGGGGCGTGTGGCCGAGCCGCTCGACGAGCCGGGCCTGGATGACGACCGGGAGGTGTTCTTCCATGAGCGCGTACATCGTCTCCAGGTACTCCTCGAGCGGAGGATGGAAGCCTTCCGGCACGCCAACCGATCGTATCGGCCGCCGACCTGGGCCGTTGTCGCCGCCACCGCGACGGTCGGCGGGCCCGACGCCTACCATCGACACGTGGCGACCTATCTCCTTCTCGACGGGCACAGCCTCGCCTATCGGGCCTGGTTCGCGCTGCAGGACGCCGGGATGAAGACGTCCTCGGGCCAGGAGACCCAGGCCGTGTACGGCTTCGTGACGATGACGACGAAGATGCTGGCGGACTTCCACCCCGAGGGCCTGGCGGTCGCCTTCGACCGGCACGAGCCGACGTTTCGCGACTCGCTCGTCGCCGACTACAAAGCGGGGCGCCCGCCGACGCCCGAGCCGCTCATCCAGCAGGTGGAGCTGATCCGTCAGTTCGTCACCGCCCTCGGCGTCCCGGCCGTGGACGCGGTCGGCTACGAGGCGGACGACATCCTCGCCACGCTGGCGACACAGCTGCGTGACGCGGGACGGGATGTGGTGATCGTGACGGGGGACCGCGACTCGTTCCAGCTCGTCGAGGACCCCCACGTACGGGTGCTCTACAACCGGCGCGGCATGTCCGATTACGTCCTCTACGACGAGGCGGGCATCGTCGAGCGCACCGGTGTGACCCCGGTCGATTACCCGTTCCTGGCCTCGTTGCGGGGTGACCCCTCGGACAACCTCCCCGGCGTTCCCGGTGTCGGGGAGAAGACGGCGGCGAAGCTGGTCGTCACCTATCACGACCTCGAAGGGCTCTACGCGCACCTCGACGAGTGCTCGCCGAAGCTGCGTGCGGCGCTCGCCGCCCACGAGGACCAGGTGCGGTCGAACCTGCGGATGACGCCACTCGTGCGCGACGTCCCGGTCGAGGTCGACCTCGCCGCGCTCCGTCTGGAGTCCCCGGACCGCGGGGCCCTCGAACGGCTCTTCAACTTCCTGGAGATGCGCACCCCGCGCGACCGACTCTTCACCGTCCTCGACGCCGCCGGGTTCGCGGCCGTGCCGGTGGTGGCGGAGACGGGGCCCCCGCCGGCTCGGGGGGTGGTGTCGCTCGACACCGCCAGGGCCGTCGCTGCGGCGCTGTCGGCGGTCGACGAGCGGGCCCGCACCGAGGGGTGGATCGGTTTGGAGGTGACCTGGACGGGGATGCCCGGTCGCTCGGCGATCGAGGCCCTGGCGTTGTGCCCGCCCGGGGAGGGCGACGTCGTCGTGCTGTCGGGAGGTCTCGTTGGCCGGGACGAGGTCACCTCGCCTCTCGCCTCGGTCCTCGGTTCACCACCGGGCGCCCCGCTTCGCCGCCGGGTCGTCGGGCACCGGGTGAAGGAGCTGATGCGGGCGTTCCTGCCCCGGGGTATCGACGCGACGGCCCTGGAGGTCGACACCGCCGTCATCGCCTACGTTCTCGACCCCGCCGACGGTCAGGCCAGCTTGGACGAACTCGCCGAGCGTCGGGGAATGTCCCCTGCGCCCGGACCGCCGGCCGGACAGCTCGGTTTTGACCTCGCCGAGTCGGAGGAGAAGACCGGCGGTTTCGTGGGGGCGACCGCCCGGCGAGCCGAGCTGGTGGCACGCCTCGGTGAGCGCCTTCTCGCCGAGCTCGACGCGGTGGGGGGTCGCCAGCTCTACGAGGAGATCGAGCTGCCGCTCATCCGGGTGCTCGCCAAGATGGAAGTCGCCGGGATCGCCGTCGACGTGGACCGGTTGCGCCGGATCAACCGGGAGTTGACGGCCGAGGCGGAGGGGCTCGAGGCGAAGCTGCACGAGCTGGCGGGCGAGGAGTTCAACGTCAACTCCTCGACGCAGCTGCGCGCCATCCTCTACGACAAGCTGAGGCTCACCCCCCAGCGCCGGACGAAGACCGGCTACTCGACCGACGCGGCGACCCTGGAAAAGCTGCGCGACGCCCACCCGATCGTCGCGACCCTGCTCCGCTACCGCGAGGTGGAAAAGCTCCGCTCGACCTACGGCGAGGGCCTGCTCGCCGAGGTGGCCCCGGACGGGCGGATCCACGCCTCGTTCAACCAGACCGTAGCGAGGACCGGCCGGCTCTCGTCGGATCGGCCGAACCTCCACAACATCCCGGTTCGCACCGAGGACGGGCGGCGCATCCGCGAGGCGTTCGTGCCGGCCGCCGGCACTGAGTTTTTGATCGCCGACTACAACCAGATCGAGCTGCGGGTGATCGCCCACCTGAGCCGCGACCCCGGTCTCGTGGAGGAGTTCGCCTCGGGCCACGACATCCACGCCGCCACGGCGTCACGCATCTACGGGGTGGATCCGGCGGCGGTGACCCTCGCCCAGCGCTCCAAGGCCAAGATGGTCTCCTACGGCCTCGCCTACGGCATGGAGGCCTACGGCCTCGCGCAACGTCTCGGCGTCGAGCTCGACGAGGCCACCGAGATCCTCGAGCACTACTTCCTGGCCTTCCCGGCGGTGCGGGCCTACATGGAGAACTCCGTCACCGAAGCCCGGGCCCGGGGTTACACGGTGACCGAGCTCGGCCGGCGGCGATACCTCCCGGAACTGGTCTCGGACAACCGCCGCATCCGCCAGGCGGCGGAGCGCCAGGCGATGAACGCCGGGATCCAGGGGCTCGCCGCCGACATCTTCAAACTTGCCCTCGTCCGGCTCGACGCAGCGTTGGAATCCGAAGGGCACGGCTCGCGCCTCGTGCTGCAGGTGCACGACGAGGTGCTCGTCGAGGTGCCGAAGTCCGAGCACGCGGCGGCCGAGGCCATCGTGCGGGAGGCGATGGAAGGGGCCTATCCGCTCTCGATGCCGCTCGAGGTCCACCTGTCCTGGGGAACGACCTGGGCGGAGGCGAAATAGTTCCGACACCAATGTGTAACATTGCTCACGTGTGTCGCCCCACCGCCTGGCGGTGCGAGCGCCACCGGTGCCCCGCCGTTGCGGCGAGGCGACCGGCCAACCCATCCACCGATGCCGCTGAAGTCGCCCGCGTGCGATGCAGCGGCCGTCACCTGACAACCTAAAGGCCACTTTGCCAATGCCCGCATCCGCCCCCGAGGAACCTTCGCAGCCGACCGCGGTCGAGGAGCCCGCCGGTAGAAGCGATACGCCAACCACCGCCGAGCCAACCCCAGTGGTCGAGGCCGAGGGATACACCCACCAGACGATCACCGAGGACGACCTCGGTTCGCTCTCTTTCGACGACGCCGTCGACCAGACGATGGTCGCCTTCGATGAGGGCGACATCGTGAAGGGCACCATCGTGAAGGTCGACAACGACGAGGTCCTTCTCGACATCGGCTACAAATCCGAGGGCGTCATCCCGGTGCGCGAGCTCTCCATCCGCCACGACGTCGACGCCCACGAGATCGTCTCCGTCGGCGACGAGGTCGAGGCGCTGGTCCTCCAGAAAGAGGACAAGGAGGGCCGGCTGGTCCTGTCGAAGAAGCGAGCCCAGTACGAGCGGGCCTGGGGCGACATCGAGCGGATCAAGGACTCCGGCGGGATCGTCGAGGGACCGGTGATCGAGGTCGTAAAGGGCGGCCTCATCCTCGACATCGGGCTGCGGGGGTTCCTGCCGGCGTCGCTCGTCGAGCTGCGGCGGGTGCGCGACCTCCAGCCGTACATCGGCAAGGTTCTCGAGGCCAAGATCATCGAGCTCGACAAGAACCGGAACAACGTCGTCCTGTCCCGGCGCGCCTGGCTCGAGGAGACCCAGAAAGAACAGCGCGGCGAATTCCTCGTCAGCCTGAAGCCGGGCGAGATCCGCACCGGCGTCGTTTCCTCGGTGGTGAACTTCGGTGCCTTCGTCGACCTCGGGGGCATGGACGGCCTGATCCACGTTTCCGAACTGTCCTGGAAGCACGTCGACCACCCCTCCTCGGTCGTCCAGGTCGGCGACGAGGTGACGGTCCAGGTGCTCGACGTCGACCTCGACAAGGAGCGGATCTCTCTCTCGCTGAAGGCGACCCAGTCCGACCCCTGGCAGGAGTTCGCCAGTGCTCACCACGTCGGCGAGCTCGTCTACGGCCGGATCACCAAGCTGGTGCCCTTCGGTGCCTTCGTCCAGGTCGGTGACGGCATCGAGGGTCTGGTCCACATCTCGGAGATGGCGGCACACCACGTGGACCTGCCCGAGCAGGTCGTCACCTCCGGCGAGGAGCTGTGGGTGAAGATCATCGACATCGACCTGCAGCGCCGGCGGATCAGCCTGTCGATCAAGCAGGCGGCGGAGGGTGGCGAGGTCGCCGAGGAGTACCGCGAAGCGTTCGGCGAGCAGGCCTACGACGCCGAGGGCAACTACATCGGCTCCTTCGACTACACGCCCGCGCCCTTCACGCCGGAGACCGAGGCCCAGGCGGCGTGGGCCGAGGAGTTCGCCGGCGAGGTGGCCGCACCCGCCGAGGCGGAGTCGGAGGCGGTCGAGGAGGCGGAGTCGGGGGACGACGGTGCCGCCGGTCCGGAAGACCCCGCCGGTCCGGAGGACCCCGCCGCGCCAGAGGCGGCCGCCGGCGAGTCCCCCGAAGCCGAAGCCGGCCGGTCCTGAGTCAGCCGCCAACGCCGGGGGTGGCCGTGACGGCACCTCGGCGGTCCCTGGCCGTCGCGCACTGAAGGGCGTCAGTGGTCACGATCGGCCTCACCGGGGGGATCGGGTCGGGCAAGTCGACCGTGGTCAGGCTCCTCGAACGCCGCGGGGCGCGGGTGATCGACGCCGACGCCATCTCCCACCGGCTGATGGCACCCGGGACTCCGGGTCACGATGCCGTCGTCAGGCGTTTCGGGGCCGCGGTCGTCGGCCCGGACGGGTCGATCGACCGACGGGCGCTGGCGGCGCTGGTCTTTACCGATCCTGCGGCGCGGATCGATCTCGAGGCGATCATCCATCCACTGGTGGGCGCGGTCATCCGTCGGGAGCTGGACGCCGCCGAACCGGGTGAGGTCGTCGTCTGTGTGTTGCCGCTCCTCGCCGAGACCGATGCCCGTCACCGCTACCGTTTCGACGGCGTGATCGTGGTCGACGCCCCCGAGGAGCTGGTCCTGGCGCGGCTGGTCCAGGACCGCCACATGGACGAGACCGACGCCCGGGCCCGGATCGCGGCCCAAACCGATCGCTTCGCGCGCCTCGCCCTGGCCGACTACGTGATCCTCAATGTCGGCACCCTCGAAGAGCTCGAGGAGATGATCGAGGGCGCCTGGCGCTGGATCGATCGTCTCGGGCGCGGGTCGGCTGCTCCTCCGGCGTCCAACGGGGAAGGTCGCTAGGACCCTATCGAGGGCCCTGCCGGGTCGGGATCCCGCCGAGCAGCGCCTCGTTACGATGGCTTCGTGCCGCCCTTCCGGGTCGTTGCCGATTTCACGCCCGCGGGTGACCAGCCGAAGGCGATCGCCGAGCTCACCGCCAGCCTGGAACGGGGCAATCGTTTCCAGACCCTGCTCGGGATTACCGGGAGTGGCAAGAGCGCCACCATCGCCTGGACCATCGAGAAGGTGCAACGTCCGACCCTGGTGATCGCGCCGAACAAGTCCCTCGCTGCCCAGCTCGCCGGGGAGTTCCGCGAGTTCTTTCCCGATAACCGCGTCGAGTACTTCGTCTCCTACTACGACTACTACCAGCCCGAGGCCTATATTCCCTCGACGGACACCTACATCGAGAAGGATTCGTCGATCAACGACGAGATCGACCGGCTCCGCCACTCGACGACGGCGAGCCTGCTCACCCGCCGGGATGTCATCGTCGTCGCCTCGGTGTCCTGCATCTACGGGCTCGGATCGCCCGAGGAGTACGAGGGCCAGATCCTCGTCGTCCACCCCGGTGAGGTTCACGACCAGCGCGCCCTGTTGAGGCGTCTCGTCGACATGCACTACGACCGCAACGACCAGAACCTGGTGCGGGGCCGCTTCCGGGTGCGCGGCGACACGATCGAGATCCACCCCGCCTACGAGGAGACCTCGGTGCGCCTGGAACTCCTCGGCGACGAGGTCGAGCGCATCAGCCGCTTCGACGAGCTGACCGGAGAGTTGCTCGGGGAGCTCGACGAGCTGGTGGTCTTCCCGGCGACGCACTACGTCGCCGGCGACGAGGCGTTGAAAGCCGCCATCTCGTCGATCGAGGCCGAGCTCGCCGGGCGTCTCCGGGAGCTCGAGGCCGCCGGGAAGCTGCTCGAAGCGCAGCGTCTCCGGATGCGCACCGAGCACGACCTCGAGATGCTGGCCGAGGTCGGCTACTGCAGCGGCGTCGAGAACTACAGTCGCCACCTCGACGGCCGCCAGCCGGGTCAGCCGCCCTACACCCTCATCGACTACTTCCCCGACGACTGGCTCTTGGTGATCGACGAGAGCCACGTCTCGGTCCCCCAGCTCCACGGCCAGTACTTCGGGGACCGTTCGCGCAAGGAGGTCCTCGTCGAGCACGGCTTTCGCCTTCCCTCTGCTCTCGACAATCGGCCGCTCCGATTCGAGGAGCTCGAGGGGCGCCTCAAGCAGTGCGTCTTCATGTCGGCGACCCCTTCGCCTTACGAGTTCGGGGTCTCCGATACCGTCGTCGAGCAGATCGTCCGTCCGACCGGGCTCGTCGACCCCGAGGTGGTGGTGAAGCCGACCAAGCGCCAGATCGACGATCTGATCGCCGAGATCGACGCCGTCGTCGCCCGAGGTGAGCGGGTGCTCGTGACCACGTTGACGAAGAAGATGGCCGAGGACCTGACCGATTACCTGCTCGAGGCGGGTTTGCGGGTGCGCTACCTGCATTCCAACGTGGAGACCATCGAACGGATCGAGATCCTGCGGGACCTGCGCCTCGGGGACTTCGACGTGCTCGTCGGGATCAACCTGCTGCGGGAGGGACTCGACCTTCCGGAGGTGTCGCTGGTCGCCATCCTCGACGCCGACAAGGAGGGTTTCCTGCGCTCGTCGACCTCGCTCATCCAGACGATCGGCCGGGCGGCGCGCAACGTCGCCGGGCGGGTGATTCTCTACGCCGACCTCATCACCGACTCGATGCGCCACGCCCTGGCGGAGACCGAGCGCCGGCGCGAGCTCCAGCGGGCCTACAACCTCGAGCACGGCATCGATCCGCAGACGATCCGCAAGGCGGTCACCGACCTTGTCGCGCAGTTCCGGGCCGCGGGCTCGGCGAGGCCGACCGAGGGCGCCCCCCTGCCCGCCGGCGCGACCTCGGAACGCAGTCGCCGGGCCGGACGTCGGGCCGCAGAGCGGGTCGCCGGGCCGGTGCCCGAGCACGCCGGCGAGCTCCCTGCCGACGAACTGGCACGCCTCATCGCCACCCTCGACGCCGAGATGCACGAGGCCGCCAAGGAGCTCCGGTTCGAGTACGCGGCGCGTCTCGCGCGACGAAATCCGACGGCTCCATCGCGAGCTCAAAGAAGTCGGCTAGGACGTATCCTGCGAAGATGCCCGATTCCCTGGTCATTCGGGGGGCGCGCGAGCACAACCTGCAGAACATCTCGCTCGAGTTGCCGCGCGACCGCCTGATCGTCTTCACCGGGCTTTCGGGCTCGGGCAAGTCCTCGCTCGCTTTCGACACCATCTACGCCGAGGGCCAGCGGCGCTACGTCGAGTCGCTCTCGTCGTACGCGCGGCAGTTCCTCGGGCAGATGGACAAGCCCGACGTCGACTTCATCGAGGGGCTCTCTCCGGCCATCTCGATTGACCAGAAGTCCGCCTCCCGCAACCCCCGTTCGACCGTCGGCACCATCACCGAGGTCTACGACTACCTGCGGCTCCTCTACGCCCGGATCGGCCTGCCGCACTGTCCGCGCTGCGGGCGCCTGGTCTCCCGCCAGAGCCCGCAGCAGATCGTCGACCGGGTGATGGACCTGCCCGACGGGAGCCGTTTCTTCGTGCTCGCCCCGGTCGTCAAGGCCCGCAAGGGCGAGTACGACACCCTGCTCGACGAGCTCGCCTCGCAGGGGTTCGCCCGGGCCCGCATCGACGGTGTCGTCGTTGAGCTCGGCGGGAGGCAAAGGCACACCCTCGCCCGTTACGAGCAGCACACCATCGAGGTGGTGGTCGACCGGCTGGTGCACCGGGCCGGCATCGAGCGACGCCTCACCGACTCGATCGAGACAGCGCTGCGGCTCGGCGAGGGGGTCGCCGAGATCCAACTGGTGGAGACCGACGAGATCCTCACCTTCTCCCAGCACCTCGCCTGTGTCGTCGACGGGATCTCCTTCGAGGACCCGGCGCCGCGCAACTTCTCGTTCAACTCGCCTTTTGGGGCTTGCCCGGTCTGCCTCGGCCTCGGCACGCGCTTTGAGGTCGACCCGGCCCTGGTGGTGCCGAACCCGGCGCTCTCCCTCGACCACGGCGTCATTGCTCCGTGGGCTGCCTCGCGCACCGAGTACTTCCCGCGGCTGACACGCGCCGTGGCCGAGGCCTTCGGGATCGACCTCAAAGCGCCGTGGTCCCGGCTCACCAAGGCCCAGCAGAAGGTGATCCTCTACGGTTCCGGCGACCGTCGGGTCCACGTGTCGTACCGCAACCGCTACGGCACCCCGCGGGCCTACAACACCACCTACGAAGGGGTGATCCCCTGGCTCAGTCGCCGGCACGGCGAGGTGGAGTCGGACTGGCAGCGCGAGCAGATCGAGGGCTACATGCGGGAGGTCCCCTGCGCGGCCTGCGAAGGGACCCGGCTCCGCCCCGAGGCGCTCGCCGTCACCGTCGGCGGCATGAACATCGCCGAGTTCGCCGCCAAGCCGATCGGTGCGGCGCTGAAGGTGATCTCACAGTTGGAGCTTTCCGGCCGGGAGGCGATGATCGCCGAGCGGCTCCTCAAGGAGATCCGGGCCCGAGTCCAGTTCCTCGTCGACGTGGGGCTCGACTACCTGACGCTCGACCGGGCCGCGGCCACTCTCGCCGGGGGAGAGGCGCAACGGATCCGGCTCGCCAGCCAGATCGGGTCGGGTCTCGTCGGGGTGCTCTACGTCCTCGACGAGCCCTCGGTGGGGCTGCATCAGCGGGACAACCGGCGCCTCATCCAGACACTCGCCAGGCTGCGCGACCTCGGCAACACGGTGATCATCGTGGAACATGACGAGGAGACGATCCGTGTCGCCGACCACGTCGTCGACATCGGCCCCGGCGCCGGCGAGCACGGCGGGGAGATCGTCTATTCCGGACCGGTCGAGGGGATGCTGCGCGAGCCGCGTTCGGTGACCGGCAAGTATCTCTCGGGCGAGCTCACCATCCCGGTGCCCCGGCAGCGCCGCAAGCCGACCGGCGGCCATCTCGTGGTGCGCGACGCCTGGGAGCACAACCTCCAGCACATCGACGTCTCGGTGCCGTTGGGTTGTTTCGTCGCCGTCACCGGCGTGTCTGGTTCGGGCAAGTCGACGCTCGTCAACGACGTCATCCAGCGCGCCCTCGCCAAGATCATCTACCACTCCCGCACCGTGCCGGGGCGGCACCGCACCATCGAGGGCGTGGAGCTTTTGGACAAGGTGATCGACATCGACCAGTCGCCGATCGGGCGCACGCCGCGGTCGAACCCGGCCACCTATACCGGGGTGTTCGACCACATCCGGGGGCTGTTCAGCCAGACGACTGAGGCGAAGCTGCGCGGTTACAAGCCCGGGCGCTTCTCTTTCAACGTCTCCGGCGGGCGCTGCGAGAACTGTTCGGGCGACGGGACGATCAAGATCGAGATGCACTTTTTGCCGGACGTCTACGTGCCCTGCGAGATCTGCAAGGGGGCGCGCTACAACCGCGACACGCTCGAGGTGCTCTGGCGAGGCAAGTCGATCGCCGACGTACTCGACCTGTCCTGCGAGGAGGCCCAGGAGTTCTTCGCCGCCCAACCGCCGATCGCCCGCCACCTCGGCACGCTCGTCGACGTCGGGCTCGGCTACATCCGCCTCGGCCAGCCCGCCCCCACGCTCTCCGGCGGCGAGGCGCAGCGGGTGAAGCTCTCCGCCGAGCTCTCCAAGCGTTCGACGGGACAAACCCTCTACATCCTCGACGAGCCGACGACGGGGTTGCACTTCGACGACGTGAAAAAGCTCCTCGGCGTGCTCCAGCGGCTCGTCGACCAGGGCAACACCGTGCTCGTCATCGAGCACAACCTCGACGTCGTGAAGTCCGCCGACTGGGTGATCGACCTCGGGCCCGAGGGCGGGGATGCCGGCGGTCGCGTCGTTGCCGAAGGTCCGCCCGAGAAGCTCGCGACCATCCCGTCGAGCTACACCGGCCGTTACCTGAAGGGCATGCTGGCGCGCTGAAGCTGCCGAGCGCGGTCCGCAGATCGACCCGATCGGAGGAGAAAGGTGGCTCCCGGGGGCGCCACGCGGCCGGCGGGGATCTGCGATCATGGCCCCAACCACGGAGCCGAGTCTGGCCGGTAGCTTGACGGTGACAGACACGGTGCTTGCCAGCTGATGGGGGGTCAAGCGATGGGACTAAGTCTGGCGGCTTCGTACTGGCTGGCTCTCGGATGCCTCGTCGCCTTCTTCGCGCTTCTCTACTGGATGCTCGGCCCGGCGAAGGAGCCGGCCGATTCGGTGGCGCAGCAGCCGGTCGGTTCGTCGACGGAGGGACCGAAGACCTATCGGCCCTTCTGGAACCTCATCGTCGGCGCCGACAACCGGGTCTCGACCTCCAAGGTCCAGTTCGTGTTGTGGACGCTGGCGCTCGCCTACGCGCTCTTGGTCATCGCCTTCCACCGGTTCGAGCTTCCGCCCGGCAACCTCGACCCTCGTTACCTTCTGCTGCTCGGTTTCCCAGCCGGTGCGGCGGTAAGCGCCAAGGCCATCACGACCCAGAAGACCGCGAGCGGCACCATCGCGAAGACCCCGGCCGATTCGACCGGCATCACCGACATCGTGGCGAACGACTCGGGCGGGCTCGACTTCGGCGACACCCAGTACTTCCTTTTCAACCTCGTGGCGCTGACCGCGTTCTTCATCGCCTTTTTTCACCAACCGACGACCCTGCCGACCCTTTCCGACACCTTGGTGGCGCTCACCTCGGCCTCGGCTACCGCCTACGTGGCGAAGAAAGCGGCGACGTCCACCCCGACCCCGTCGGTCACGATCAGCGCGGTAAGCCCGCAACGGGGCGCGCCGGGGAGCACTCTTCGCGTCTACGGATCGAACCTCTGCGCCGGCCAGACACCGGAAAACAAGGACAAGCTGTCGGTGACCGTGGGCGGAACCCCCGCGGTGGTGCAGGACGAGGCGCAGGACTCCCTCATCGTCGTCTGCGTGCCCGAGGTGCCCGACGAGCAAAAGAGCGGAGTTTCCGGTGGGGACCAGCATCCCGACGAGCGCCCGCTGGCGGTGCAGGTCGTCACGCCGTCTGGCCAGACTGCCCGTCTTCCGAACGCCTTCGTCGTGCCGAGGTAGTCGGATCGGCGAGCTTCCCGCGGTCGTCCGTGGATACAACACCTGGGCGCGCTCTATTGGACGGGGGAAGACGAGGAGACCGCCTGCGAGCTGTCGTTCCGGTAGAGACCCCGGAGTTACCCCGGTACCGTTGGATCGGGGAGCGCCCCGAGCTCGGCACTTTCCCCGCCAGGCGTGACGGTGCTGGTGGCGGTCCGCCGGGCGAGCCACCAGCCGACGAGCATGCTGAGTGCCGTGCCGCCCCCGGTGACCGCCCGGTAGGTCACCGTGGGAGTCCCGGTGGGTACGAGGTAGAAGAAGAGCACGATGGCGAGCATCACGCCGGCCATGGTGAGCACCACGCTCAGCCAGATGCCGGGCCGCCGGTAGGGAACCGTGTAGGGGCGCGGCGTGTTCGGTCGCGTCCACCGCAGCATCATCACCGCCGGGAACATCAACAGATACGGGAACAGGAACACGATCGAGCTCAGGGCGAAGATGCTCCAGAACACGCTCTCTTTGGTGGCGAAGAAGGCGTAGTTGACGATGGTGAGCGCCGTGGCGAGCACGCCCATCAGGACGAAGGCGTAATCCGGCGTGTAGTAGCGCCGGTTGGTGTGGCCGAACACCCCCGGTGCGGAGCGGTCGAGTCCGGTGGATGCCATGGAGTGGTTGGCCCCGATCGACCAGGTCACCATGTTGCCGATCAGGGTGAACAACAGCAGCACGATGAAGAGGTCGTAGACGGAGCTGGCCGCGCTCCCGAGAACCGCGTGGAAGGAGAGCTTCATCGCGTCCGCCATCCCGGAGACGATGGAGAGGTTCTTCAGCGGGATGGTCGACAGGATCCCGTAGTTGCCGATGAGTTCGGCGACCACGATGATCACGCCCCCGAGGAGCACCATGCGCGGGATGTTGCGCCGGGGGTTCTTGACCGCGCCGGCTGCCGAGCTCATGAGCTCGAAGCCCATGAAGTTGTAGACGATGATCGGCAGGAAGCTCCAGTTGGCACCGAAGGAAGGCACCCATTTCCCCGGGGCGAAGGAGTTGGCGACTCCGTGGGTGACGACGAACCCGAGACCCATGCCGCCCAGCACCACCAGCACGAGGACCTTCACCACCGCGCTGGCGCTGTTGACCCACTTGCTGAGGGACATCGGCAGGATGCCGATCAGCACCATGAACCAGATGAGGACGATGACGAGGATCTCGGCCCAGGTCTGGCTCATGCCGCCCCAGAACGCCGCCGACAGGGTGCCGGCGAACACGACGAAGACGGCCGGCGCCCAGTAGGCCACGTTCACCCAGTACAGCCAGGCGGTGAAGGTTCCCCAGCGTTGCCCGTAGGCCTCGCGCACCCACACGTAGATGCCGCCCTCCTGGGGCCACGCACTTCCCAACTCGGCGGTGACTAGTCCGTAGGGGACGAAGAAGACGACGGCGAAGATCACGAAAAGTGTGATGCACTGCACGCCGAGGGCGCAGGCGACCGCCACCGTGTCGAGGGTGATCATGGCTGAAACCGCGAAGAGGGTCATCGAGAAGATGCCCATGGTCCTCGGCTGGTCGGCTATCGACGCGGGGCGCGTGACCGACTTCGTTTCAACGGCCATGATTACGTCCCTTCATGGATCCCAGCACTTTCAACCTCCGCCGTCCGAGACCGCCGGCTGCTGCTGGGTGATGCAGTGGACGTTGCCCCCGCCGAGCACGATCTCGCGTCCGGGCACCGTCACCACCCGGCGTCCCGGGAAGACTTTCTGCAGCTTTTCGGTGGCGACCGGGTCGTTGGGGTCGTCAAAGGTCGGCATGATGACGCCGCCGTTCACGATCAGGAAATTGAGGTAGGAAGCGGCCGTCTCGTCGCCGGCCCGGCGCGGGATCGATCCCTCGGCGCAGTCGACGCCCGAGGCTTCCTCCTCGCTTAACACCGTGACGGCCGGCATCGGGAGGGTCTCGACCTGAAGCCGCCTTCCACGGGCGTCCGTGGCTTCCTGCAGAATCCGGAGATTGTCCCGCAACAGCTCGAAACGCCAGTCGTCTCGGTCGGCGGTGACGGCGGCCAGCACCACGCCGGGGGCCGCGAAACAGGCGACATCGTCAACGTGTCCGTTGGTCTCGGCCGGATCGATGCCGCGGGGCAACCAGATGATCCGGTCGACGTTCAGGTAGTCGCGCAGGTAACCCTCGATCTGATGGCGCGAGAGCCGGGGGTTGCGCCCCGGCGACAGCAGGCACTCCTCGGTGGTGAGGAGCGTTCCCTCGCCGTCGACGTGGAACGAGCCTCCCTCCAGGACGAGCGGTGCTCGGTAGCGACCGACCCGCTCAACCTCGGCGATCTTGCGCGGCACCAGTTGGTCTTGGTCCCAGGGGAAGTACAGGCCGTCGTAGAGGCCGCCCCAGGCGTTGAACTCCCAGTCGACGAGGCGGAGGTCGCCCTGGTCGTTGACGACGAAGGTCGGTCCGCAGTCTCGGATCCAGGCGTCGTTGCTGGAAAGCTCGATGACCCGGACGCACCCGGGGAGCAGGTTGCGGGCGTTCTCGTACTGGTCGTGGTTGACTCCCACGGTCACCGGCTCGAATTCGGCTATGGCCGTTGCGACCTGCACCCAGGCTCGTTGGGCGGGTTTGGCGCCCAGGCGCCAGTTGTCCGGGCGCTCGGGCCAGAGCATCCAGGTCTGGGTGTGGGGTTCGAACTCACCGGGCATGCGGAAGCCGTCCGCCCGGGGCGTGCTCGCAATGACCTTCGCCGCCGGCGTCGCCGGCTCGCTCTCCTGGAGGGGAGACGGATCGCGGTCAGACGAGGAGGGCACGGGCGATCTCCTGTAGCTCGAGGTCCGCGGGCAGCTCGTCCAGACCGATCAGGGCGAGCAGCAAGGCCTTCTGGAAGTGCAGGCGGTTCTGCGCCTGGGGGAAGATGATCGAGGCGGGCGAGTCGGCCACCTCGTCGGTCACTTCCTCCCCGCGCCTCGCGGGCAGGCAGTGCATGAACCTCGCCCCCGGCTTGGAGCGACTCCAGAGCTCGCGGTTTACCTGGAAGGGGCGGAAGGCGGCCACCCGGTCGGCGTACTCGGCCTCCTGCCCCGTCCACCACCAACAGTCGGTGTAGATGAAATCGGCGCCGTCGATCGCTTCGAGGGGATCGTTCGTGAGGAGGAAGGAGCCGCCGCTTTGCGCCGCGAACCGCTCGGCACACTCTCTCACCTCGGGGGTGATCTCATAACCGGGCGCGTTGCCGATGCGCACGTGCAGCCCGAGCTTGGTGAGAGTCGTCGACAGCGAGTTACAGGGGTGGGCCGCGTCGCCCAGGTAGGCGAAGGTGACGCCCTCCAGCTTTCCGGCGTGCTCCCAGATGGTGAGGGCGTCGCTCATCGCCTGGCAGGGATGCCGGTTGTGGTCCATGCCGTTGATGACCGGCACGTTCGACCACGCGGCGAGCTCGTCGACGGTCTCGTTGGCTTTGGCGCGGATGACGATCGCCGAGTTGTACTGGGAGAGCGTGCGGGCGGTGTCGGCGATGCTCTCCCGCCCCGGCAGGTGAATCTCACCGGGGCGAAGGTAGAGGGCGTTCCCGCCGAGTTCGGCAAAGCCGTTCTCGAAGCTCACCCGGGTCCGGGTCGAGGCATCCTCGAAGATCATGGCCAGGTGCCTGCCCGGCAGGAATGGCGTGAGCCGGCGTCGCCTCCACACCGCCTTGAGGGCGACCGCCAACCGGAGCAGCTCCTCGAGATCCCCCCGCTCGTAGTCCAGGTCGGTCACGAAGTGACGGCCGCGCAACCCCCGCAAGCCGGAGGGTCCCTGGTCCATCTCCTGCGTGTCCTCCGATTCGACTCCGGAAAGCTCCCGGAGCTTTTTCTCAAAGGATCCTCGAGTGGGTTGTCGGCAAGCTTGCCAGGAATTCTTCCCGCCTGTTGTGGCTGGGTGCGGCGTCAGCCACCTGAGCCGCATGCCGGCCGCCTCAGGGTTCGCCGGCCCTGCCGGCAGAGGTGCACCGGTCGGCGGGCGGTCGGTTCGGATCGAGGTGATCCGCCGTCGGGTAGCCCCCCGGGCGACCTGGGCACGAGGTCGGCTCGGCGACCGGCCAGGCGCGTCCGGATAGCCTCGCCCTGGTGCCGACGCGGGAGGATCGGGTTGACCTCGGATGGATTGGTCGAGAGCGTCACCTTGCGAGGCGGCGAAAAGATGCCGATCCTCGGGTTCGGAACCTGGCAGATCCGAGGGAGGCTCGCCCGTGACGCGGTGCTCTGCGCTCTGAGCACGGGCTATCGCCACGTCGACACCGCCACCCTCTACCAGAACGAACGAGAGGTGGGTCGCGCCCTGGTCGACAGCGGGCTGCACCGCGATGAGCTCTTCATCACCACCAAGCTGCTGCCCGATGCCCTGGGCGTGCGGCGAACCATCGAGAAAAGCCTGGCCGAACTCCAGCTCGACTACGTGGACCTCTGGCTCATCCACTGGCCCCCGGCGCCCGGCGCCTCGCGGTCTTTCTACCAAGAGATGCTCGCGGTGCGAAACGAGGGCCTGGCCCACGCGATCGGGGTGAGCAACTACAGCACCGGTGAGATCGACGACTTGACGGCGGCGACCGGTGAGGCCCCCGAGGTCAACCAGATCCCCTGGAGCCCATTCCTTTTCGATCCCGCCCGCCAGCGCGAGCTCGAGGACCGAAGCATCGTCCTCGAGGGCTACAGCCCGTTCCGGAAGAGCCACCTCGACGATCCGGTGGTGGTCGGGGTCGCCGCCGCGAACGGGGTCACCCCGGCACAGGTGGTGCTGCGCTGGCACCTCCAGCACGGCGTGGTCGTCATTCCGAAGTCGATCCACCCGGATCGCATCGCCGAGAACTTCGGAGTCTTCCGCTTCGAGCTGGACGCGGAGTCCATGCGGCGACTCGACCGGCTCCCGTCGCGCTAGCCCCTCGTTCTCGGTGCCGGATGAAACCGGGGACGAGGTTCCCGCACGCCGCCACCGGTCGGCGCGGCTCGCCACCCGGGCGGGCTGATCGGTGAGCGGACCCCACGGCGGTGCCGGGCCGCGTCGAAGCGTGCGGTCGTGCCTCGACGGACCGGGTCGGCGAAGAGGTGACGGGGCTTTGGTGGGGGCGGGTCCCCGCCGACCCCGGCTGGTGGGGGCATCGCTCTAGAAGCTCGAGCCGCCGATCTCCAGCATGCGGGCGAGCGCTCTCCGGGCGTCGGTCGCCATTTCCTCGTCGATCTCGATGCGGTTGCGCACCTCGCCCTCCACCAATCCTTCGAGGACCCAGGCGAGATGCGGCGGGTCGATGCGGAACATCGTCGAGCACGGGCAGACCAGCGGGTCGAGCGAGACGATGGTGAGCTCGGGGTGCTCCTCGGCGAGCCGGTGGACGAGGTGGATCTCGGTTCCGATGCCGATCGCCGTGCCGGGGGCGGCGCGCTCTACGAAGTGGATGATGGTGTCGGTCGAGCCGACCTTGTCGGCGAGCACCGCGACCTCGTGGGCGCACTCCGGGTGGACGACCACCTGGCCGTCCGGGTACGCGGCGCGGAAGGCGGCGACCTGTGCGGGCGTGAAGCGCTGGTGCACCGAGCAGTGCCCTTTCCACAGGATGAAGGTGGTCTCTTTGAGGTCGGCTTCGGTGAGCCCGCCGGTGGCGAACCTCGGGTCCCAGACCCTTTCGTCCTTGGCCACAAAGCCGAGGCTGTAGAGGGTGTTGCGACCGAGATGCTGGTCGGGGAAGAAGAGCACCTTGCGCCCGGTGGCGACGACCTGTTCGGCCAGCCCGGGCCCCGGGGCGATGTCGTAGGGGATGCCGAGTGCCCAGCGCACCGCGGTGTCGGCATTGGCCGAGGTGCACACCGTGCCACGGTGACGGCCGACGAAGGCCTTGAGGGCTGCCGAGGAGTTCATGTAGGTGACCGGCACCACCGAGTCGAGGTCGACGACCCCGCCGAGCTCGGACCAGGCGGTCTCCACCGTTTCGAGGTCCGCCATGTCGGCCATCGAGCAGCCGGCGTTCAGGTCCGGCAACAGCACCTTCTGGTCGGGGGTGGTGAGGATGTCGGCCGCCTCGGCCATGAAGGTGACCCCGCAGAACACGACGTATTCGGCTTCGTGATGATCGGCGGCGTAGCGCGACAGCCCGTAGGAGTCGCCGCGGGCATCGGCCCAGCGCATGACCTCGTCGCGCTGGTAGTGGTGGCCGAGGATGACCAGGCGCTTGCCGAGGGTTGCCCGGGCTGTGCCGATCATGTCGACGAGTTCGTCATCACCGGCGCGGGTGTAGCGATCCGGCAGCGGTGTCTGGAGGCGGAACATCTCCCTCGCTTCGATCTTGGCTCCGCTTCCGGCCGGCGGGGACAGCCTGGTCGCCCTTCCGCGGGTGTGTCGGCCACGGAGCTCTGTCCGCCGGGGTACCAGGCCGGCGTAGCCTCCAGATTAGTGCTCGAACGACCGTCAGCCGTCCCGGACGCGCCCGGCTCGTACCAGTTCAAGGACGGCGACGGACGGGTGATCTACGTAGGCAAGGCGGTCTCCCTGAGACAACGGCTGGCCAGCTACTTCGGCGATCCGGCGCCGCTGCACCCCCGCACCCGCCAGATGCTCGAGCGCGCGGCTTCCGTCGAGTGGATCCAGGTGCGCTCCGAGGCCGAGGCGATCATGCTCGAGTACAGCCTGATCAAAGAGCACCGGCCGCAGTTCAACGTCCGGCTCGTCGACGACAAGAGCTACCCGTACCTCGCCGTCACCGCCGACGAGGCCTGGCCCCGGATTTCGGTGGTGCGCGGCACCAAACGCCGGGGGACCCGCTATTTCGGCCCCTACGCCCAGGCCTACGCCCTGCGCGAGATGCTCGACATGCTGGTGCGGTCGTTCCCGGTCCGTACCTGCACCAACGCCAAGTTCCTCCGTCACGAGCGGCTCGGGCGGCCCTGTCTCCTCTACCACATCGAACGCTGCTCCGGGCCGTGTGTCGGCGCGGTTACACCAACCGAGTACCAGGGGTTGGTCGAGGAACTCGCTCGGTTCCTAGACGGCGACACCCGGGCGGTCATGGCCCGGCTCGAGGAGGGGATGCGAAGAGCCTCCGCGGCCGAGGAGTACGAGCGCGCGGCACGCCTTCGCGACCAACTGGAGTCGGCGCGACTCGCCGGCGAACGCCAGGACGTGGTCGGCGCCGCCGACGAGGACTTCGACGTCGTAGGGATCGCCGAGTCCGAGCTCGACGCGGCGGTACAGGTCCTCCACGTACGTCACGGGCGGGTAGTCGGACGTCAGGGCTTCGTCCTCGAAAAGGTCGAGGACCTCGGTGCCGCCGATCTGGTCGCCCGGGCCCTTGGCCAGCACTACGCCGAGACCCCCCTCGGGGTGCCGCGGGAGGTCTTGGTGTCCGAGATGCCGGCCGAGCCGGAGGCCTACACCGCCTGGCTCTCCGGGCGACGGGGATCGGGGGTCGTGATCCACGTGCCACGGCGGGGACACAAGCGGGCGTTGATCAGCCTGGCGGAGCAGAACGCCGCCGAGCAGCTATCCCGGCACCGCACCCGCCGGGCGACCGACCTCGCGGCCCGGGCCCGGGCGCTCGAGGAGCTGGCCCGCCACCTCGGATTGGCCGAGGCGCCACTGCGCATCGAGTGCTACGACATGAGCCACCTTCAGGGGAGCGACTACGTCGGGTCGATGGTGGTGATGGAGGACGGCCTCACCAAACGCAGCGACTACCGGCGGTTCAAGGTCGCCGGCGTCGGGGGCAACGACGACTACCGGGCGATGGAAGAGGTGCTCACCCGCCGTCTCCGGCGGCTGGCCGAGCCGGCGGTGCCGGGCGACGGGGCGGTGACCCGACCCCGGCACTTCGCCTATCCGCCGCAACTTCTGCTCCTCGACGGGGGAAAGGGCCAGCTGGGCGTGGGGGTGCGGGTGCTGGAGGCTCTCGGCCTCACCGGCCGGGTGGCGGTCGCCTCCCTCGCCAAGCAGTTCGAGGAGGTCTTCGTTCCCGGGCGGGCCGACCCGGTGCGGATCCCGCGGGACTCCGAGGCGATCTATCTACTGCAGGAGATCCGCGACGAGGCCCACCGCTTCGCGGTCTCCTACCACCGCGAGCTGCGGGGCCGGCGGATGCGGCCGGATCCGCTGGAGGGCGTACCCGGGCTCGGCCCGGCCCGCCAGTCGCGGCTCCTCGCCGAGTTCGGCTCGCGGCGCGCCCTGCGGGCGGCGGACGCCGAGGCCCTGCGAAGCGTCGCCTGGTTGCCGGACCAGGTGGCCACCGCTTTGTACGAAAAGCTCCACCCGGGCCGGGGCGGCCCAGCTCCGGTGGGGCATCTCCCACCGGCGGCCCGGTGAAGAATCCCGCCCAACCTGGCGCCGCGGCCGGGACGGGCCCGCCGCCCTATGCCGAGAGCTGGGACGAGCACGCCGGGTGGTGGAAGAAGACCTTCACCGGAGGGGCCGATCGGGAGTACGAGATCGAGATCATCCCGCTCGTCGTCGCCAACCTCGGCCAATGTCGGGTCACCGTCGACATCGGTTGCGGCGAGGGGCAGGTGGCCCGTGCCGTCGCCGCCGCCACCGGTGGGATGGTCATCGGCGTTGATCCCTCCGGCGAGCAGCTCGCCAACGGGGCAGGGGCGGCTGACCCGGCACTGGCCATCGACTATGTCCAGGCCGAGGGCGAGCACCTCCCGCTCGCCACGGGATCCGTCGAGTCGGCCTTCTGCTGCCTGGTGATCGAGCACGTCGCCGACGCCGACGCGCTGCTCGCCGAGGTGGCGCGGGTACTTCAGCCGGGGGGGAGGTTCGTCCTCGTCGTCAACCACCCCGCCTTCCAGGGACCGGGGAGCGGCTTCGTCGACGACCAGATCCTCGACGAACGCTACTGGCGGGTCGGTCCCTACCTCGTCGAGCAGTGGGACATCGAAGAGGTCGACCCCAACGTTTCCCTCGCTTTCAGCCACCGACCGCTCTCCCGCTACGTGAACCCGCTCGTGGCCCACGACCTGGTGCTGGTGCATCTCGAAGAGCCGGCGCCCCGGCTGGAGTTGCTCGGCGACTCGGCCGATCCGGAGTTCGAATCAACCATCCCGCGACTCTGCGCGATGTGCTTCGAGCACCGCCCGAGGCTGGCCCGGAAAGAGGCGCAATGACCAGGCTAGAGATGGTTCCGGTGGGAGAATCGTCGGGGAGGACGAGGCGGTGGCCGAATACCTGATCGTCACCGGGCTTTCCGGGGCCGGGCGGTCGACTGCCGCCGCGGCGCTCGAGGACTTCGGCTGGTTCGTAATCGACAACCTGCCGCCGGCGTTGGTCGGCCGGGTCGCCGAGCTGGCGGTGCTGCCGGGGAACGACCGCGACCGGACCTGTTTCGTGGTCGGTCGCGGCGGCTCGGAATCCGTCGCCGAGATCGTTCCGGCCATCGAGGACCTGCGCGCCTCGGGCGCCCGGGTGCGGGTTCTCTTCCTCGATGCCTCTGACGAGGTGCTCGTCCGGCGGTTCTCCGGGACACGTCGGCGTCACCCGGTGGAGGCCGAAGGCGTGCTGGAGGCGATCCGGTCCGAGCGGCAACTGCTCACCCCGCTTTTTGACGCGGCCGACTTCGTCATCGACACGAGCGAAAGCAACGTGCACGAGCTGCGAGCCCGTCTCGTCGAACTGTTTGCGGCCCCCGACACGACGGGAGAGATGGAGACCGCGGTCATCTCGTTCGGCTTCAAGAACGGCCTTCCCCTTGATGCCGATCTCGTGTTCGACGCGCGCTTTCTGCCGAATCCGCACTGGATCGACGCGCTGCGCCCCCACAGCGGCCTCGACGACGACGTCCGGGATTACGTGATGTCCTCACCCGAGGCGGTCGAGTTCCTCCAGAAGATCGGCGACCTGGTGGCCTTTCTCCTGCCTTTCTACGCCCGGGAGGGCAAGTCCTACGTGTCGATCGCCATCGGCTGCACCGGGGGGCGGCACCGCTCGGTCGTGCTCGTCGAGGAGCTCGCCGAGAAGCTGCGGGGCCAAGGCTTTTCCCCCGAGGTCCACCATCGCGACGTCAACGGGTAAGGGCAGCGCGCACCTCTGACCTGTTCGATGTCGTGTGGTTGTTCTCCGGACCGGTGCGTCCGGGTTGTTAGGCTCTTGACTGGGGCCGAAGTGGCGGTGATCCTCGGGGCGGACGAGATTGCCTCGCCCACAAGGGACAGATCGGACACTTCCCGGTGGCGCGCCATCGGGAGAACAGGGAAGCGGACGGTGACGACATGACGGTACGGGTCGGGATCAACGGGTTCGGGCGGATCGGGAGGAACTTCCTGCGCGCAGCGCGTGAGTCAGGCGCCGACCTCGAGATCGTGGCGCTGAACGACCTCCTCAGTCCGGAGATCAACGCGCACCTGCTCCGCTACGACTCGACCTACGGGCGATTCCCGGGCTCGGTCGAGGTGCGCGGCTCCGACATGGTCGTCGACGGGAGACTGATCCGGGTCTTCGCCGAGCGCGACCCCTCCACGTTGCGCTGGGGCGAGTTGGGCGTCGAGGTCGTGGTGGAGTCGACCGGCCGGTTCACCAAGCGCGAAGCCGCCGCTGCCCACCTCGCGGGCGGCGCCAAGCGGGTGGTCATCTCGGCCCCATCGAATGACGCCGACGCGACCTTCGTCATCGGGGTGAACGAGGGCGACTACGACCCCGCCAAGCACGTCGTGATCTCCAACGCCTCCTGCACGACGAACTGTTTCGTGCCGATGGTGAAGGTCCTCGACGACGCCTTCGGGGTGGAAAAGGGACTGATGACGACGGTCCACGCCTACACGAACGACCAGGAATTGTTGGACTTCGCCCGGGACAACCTCCGGCGCGCCCGGGCCGCGGCGATCAACATCGTGCCGACCTCGACGGGGGCGGCCCGAGCGACCAACCTCGTCATGGCGAACATGAAAGGCCGGCTCGACGGGTCGGCGCTGCGGGTGCCGTTGCCGGTGGGGTCGATCACCGACTTCACGGGGATTCTCGGCGCCTCCACCGACGCCAAGGCCGTCAACGCCGCCTTCGCGGCCGCGGCGGCATCGGGTCCGCTGAGCCGGATCCTCGTCTACACCGAGGACCCGATCGTTTCCTCGGATGTGGTCGGCTCGCCGGCCTCGTGCACCTTCGACTCCGCCCTCACGCTGGCACTGCCACTCGAAGGGGAAAAGACCCTGGTCAAGGTGTTCGGCTGGTACGACAACGAGTGGGGATACTCGCACCGTCTGGTCGATCTCGTGGCCCTGGTCGGCTCGTGATCGGGCACCTCCCGGTACTCGAGGACCTGCCCGACTTGGCGGGCCGGTCCGTTCTCGTCCGGGTCGACTTCAACGTGCCGCTCAGCGAGGGCGACGGCGGCCTCGTCGTGACCGACGACTTCCGGATCCGCCAGGTGATCCCCACCCTCCGGTGGTTGCTCGACCATGGCGCCTCGGTCACCTGCGCCTCGCACCTCGGTCGGCCCCAGGGCAAGCCGGACCCCCGCTTCGACCTCGCGCCGGTGCGCAAGCGCCTCGCGGCGCTGATGCCCGGGGTGGAGTTGCTGGAGAACCTCCGGTTCGACCCCGGCGAGGAAGCGAACGACCCAGCCTTCGTCTCGAAGCTCATCGCCGGTCACGACTACTACGTGAACGACGCCTTCGCCGCCTCTCACCGGGCCCACGCCTCGATTGTCGGGCCGCCGGCGCACCTGCCTTCGGCGGCGGGTCGGCTGCTCACCCGGGAGGTCGAGGTGATCGGGGGCCTGCTCGATGCGCCCCGTCACCCGTTCGTCGCCCTGATCGGCGGCGCCAAGGTGGCGGACAAACTCGGCGTGCTACGGTCGCTGGTCGCCAAGGCCGACACCGTGCTGGTCGGCGGCGGGATGTCCTACACGTTCCTCGCCGCCCAGGACCGCAAGATCGGCTCGTCGATTTTCGACCCGTCCCACGTCGACGCCTGTCGGGCCTTGCTCGACTCGACGAAGGCGATCATGCTGCCGACCGACGTGGTGGTGATCGGCCCCGGCGGGATGCTCCATCCCGGAGCGGAGTCCGTCGCCCCCGGAGACCCGATCGACACGGTCACCGGCGATTTCCCCGAAGGCTGGGAAGGCGTGGACATCGGTCCGGCGACCCGGGAGCGCTTCGCCCAGGTGATCGCGGCGGCGGGCACGGTCTTTTGGAACGGCCCGGTGGGCTATTTCGAGGATCCCCGCTTCGCGGCGGGAACCCAGGCCCTCGCCAAGGCGGTCGCGGCCTGTTCCGGGTTCACCGTGGTCGGCGGGGGCGACTCGGCCGCGGCGATCGACGAATTCGGGTTGGCCGCATCGATCGGCTTCGTGTCGACCGGTGGGGGAGCCTCGCTCGAGCTCCTCGAATTCGGCGATCTCCCGGGCTTGGCCGCGCTGCGCGGCGCGCCGAACGCTCCGAAGGGGTCCTAATTCCGGTGACGGGTGGGCGCGGGGTTTTCGTTAGCGGCAATTGGAAGATGAACGAGAACCACTTCGAGTCCTTAAAGCTCGTCCAGGAACTTGCTGCCCTCTTGTCGGCGGGGACGGTCCCACCGGGGCGGGAGGTGAGCGTGCACCCGCCGTTCACCTCGCTGCGCACCGTGCAGACCGCCTTGGAGTCCGATCGCGTGCCGGTGTCGCTCGGGGCGCAGAACTGTCACTTCGAGGACCGGGGTGCCTATACCGGCGAGGTCTCCGCCGAGATGCTCGCCAAGCTCGGCGTGCGCTACGTGATCACCGGGCACTCCGAGCGGCGCCAGTACTTCGACGAGACCGATGAGGTCGTGGCGGCAAAGATCGACGCCATCCTGCGCCACGGGATGTGTCCGATCATCTGCGTCGGCGAGACGCTCGCCGAACGCGACGCCGGCGACGCCGAGACCAAGGTGCGCGGCCAGGTGCGCGCCGCGCTGGAGGGCCGACCCTCCGAGGTAATCGCCGCGGTGGTCCTCGCCTACGAGCCGATCTGGGCGATCGGTACCGGCCGGACCGCGACCCCCACCGACGCCCAGGAGATGTGCGCCGCGATCCGCGCGGAGATCGGGCATTTCGCCCCCTCGGCTGCTGGGGCCATCCGTATCCAGTACGGGGGATCGGTGACCCCGGAAACCGCCACCGAGCTGTTGGCAGGGGAGGACGTCGACGGTTTCTTGGTCGGCGGGGCGAGCCTCGAGGCGCAGCGTTTTGTCGCCATCGTCCGGGCGGGGGCCTAGGTCCGCGACCAAGACCGTGGCGGTGAACTGCTAATCTTCGCCGTCGCCCCGAGCGTTCCCGACGGCGCCAAGGAGGTCTCCGCCCGTGCTCACCGACATCATGGTCGGGATCGAGGCCCTCTCTTCGTTCGCGCTCGTGCTGCTGATTCTGTTGCACTCGGGTCGCGGTGGGGGACTGTCAGACCTGTTCGGTTCCACGGTCGGCACGGCGGCGGCCGGCTCGACGGTCGCCGAGAAGAACCTCGACCGTCTCACCATCACCGTCGCGGTGGTCTTTGCCTTCGCGACGGTCATCATCGGGCTTCGGTGGGGCTGAGAAGAGCCGGAGCCCTTGCTCTCGGCGTCCTGGTGGTGGTGTTCACCGGCGCCACCACCTCTGGAGCCTCCTCGACCTCCACGACGCTCGCCGGGCAAGGCGGGGTGAAGATCCTCGACGGGGGCACGGTCACCGTGGCGGTGCCGCGACTACCGACCGACTACAACCCCTCCACACCCGCCGGTTCGAACGCGGTGACCCAGATGGTGATGGAGGAGGTCTGGCCCCAGGCCTTCGTCATCGGACCCGGCCTGGAGGTCCACCCGGCTCCCGGGCTGGTCATGTCGGCCGAGCTCACCGGGCTGAAGCCCCAGACCGTCGTCTACACCCTGGCGAAAAGGGCCCGCTGGTCCGACGGGGTGCCGATCACGGTGGCGGACTTCACCTATGACTGGCGGGAGATCCTCATCGTCGGACCCAGCCTGCCGGCGGCGTTCCCCCTGGCCGGGTACCGGGACATCGCCTCGATCACCGGCTCGAGCAAGGCCAGGACGGTGACCGTCGTCTTCACCCATCCCTACGCCGACTGGATGGCGCTGTTCGCCAACCTGGTCCCGGCACACATCGCCCACCGCGACGGCTGGGAGAAGGCCTTCCGGGGAGGGAATCTGGCCGATCTCGTCTCCGGGGGCCCGTTCGAGATCACCAAGATCGTCCCGGGCAAGGAGCTGGTGCTCTCGCGCAACCCCTCTTATTGGGGCAAGCCGGCGCACCTCGACCACATCGTCTTCCGCGTGGTGCCGTCGGGGGCCGCCACACGGCGGGCGCTGGCGGCCGGGTCCGTCGATCTGGCCGAGCTCACCCCGGGGCCGGCGGTCACGAGCCTCGTCGAACGTTCCCGTGACCTGGTCGCGACGCCGTCGGCGGGGGCGACCCTCTGGCAGCTTGCTTTCAACTTCGACGACCCGATCGCCGTGCACGCCGACGTGCGCGAGGCGATCGCCACAGCGATCGACCGCTCCCAGCTCGTCGCGGACTCGGCGGGGCTCTATGACGCCTCCATTGCGACGCCGGGCAACCGCCTCTACGCGCCGCTGGAGGCCGGTGCCCAGCGCAACGATGCCGCCTACGCCGCCCCGGACCTGGCCCTGGCGGACCAGCTCCTGGCGGCGGCGGGCTACCGGATGGACGCCGACGGCCTCGCCGTGGCGGCGTCGGGAGCACCGCTCGTCCTGGTGTTGACCGGGCCGAAGGGGAACCCCACGGTCGCCGCCGCCGAGATCGAGATCCAGGCCGAGCTCCTGGCGGCCGGGATCGAGCTGCGGATCCACAACGTGGCCCTCAGCCAGCTGTTGTCGTCGATCCTCCCGGAGGGCCGGTACCAGCTGGCCATGGTCCCCTACCTGGTCTCACCGTTCCCGTCGACGATGGCCCTGCTCTACACGGATCCGGTCGGTCCGACGCCGAGTCCGGTCGGGGGGACGAGCCCGAGCGTCGCACCGGTCGCCGAGGGGGTCGGTGGGCTGTCGGCGGGGATCGAGGCCGAGCCCAGTGCGGCGAACGCCGGGGTTGTCACCCGGGACGTGCTCGGCTACGAAGACCCCGCGATCGGTGGCCTCTTCGTGCGGGCCCAGGTGGAGCTGAACGCCCAAGCGGAGGCGAGCCTTTACAACCAGATCGACGCGCTCATGTGGAAGGCCCTCCCGACCTTGCCGCTGTTCCAGGCGCCGACGGTGTTGGTCCGACAGGTGAGGATCGTGAATGTCAGCAACTCTTTGAGCTGGGCCGGGCCGATGTGGGACGCCCAGAACTGGGCGATCCAGGTGAGCCCAATGCCGACCACATCGACGACTACGCCGGCGAGCTGAGGGCGATCATCGGGATTGGCTGGCCATCGGTTGCGGCGAAGCCTCGACCAGGGGTCGCGGTAACCTTTCCTGCCTTGGCGGGGACGGGTTCTCGGTCATGTCGGAGTGGCGGAATAGGCAGACGCGCCAGCTTGAGGGGCTGGTGCCCGCAAGGGCGTAGGGGTTCAAGTCCCCTCTCCGACACCACTGTCCTGTCGCGAGACATCGTAGACACCCCGGTCAGCTCATTGGCTGGTAGTCCCGCGAGGTGTCGAGTTCGAACTGGCGGATCAGTTCGCCCTCTTCACTGACGATCCGCACCGCGCGCCCGGCGACAAAGATGGCGACCAGCTCGCCGGCGTGGGCCCGCCCGACCCCGAGGTGGTGGAGCCGCCCGCTGTGGCGCAGGGTGAGCTTGCCTCCCCGGTCGACCCGGTCGCGGCGGAGGCGGTGGCCCCCGGGTGCCGATGGCAGCCGCGGATGGGCTTTCGTCCGGGACGAGAAGACCTTTCCTGGCGTCGCTCGCCCGAGCGAGCGGTGCGGGCGGGTGGCGTTGTAGTACTCGACGAAGCGGTCGATCTGGGCCTGAAGCGCGCCCAGCGACTTTGGGGGGCGCTGGCGGTTCAGGTACTTCTTCATCGTCTGGTGGAACCGCTCGACCTTCCCGCAGGTCTGGGGGCGATAGGGGCGGGAGTGCTTGAAGTCGATGCCCAAGGCGGCGAGCTCCGCCTCCAGGGCCCCGACGCCAAAGCGGTAGGCGGCGGTGAAGATGGCCCCGTTATCCGAGAGGACGGCCGCCGGGGCGCCGAAGCGTTGAACGGCGTCCAAGAACACCCCGACGACGTCGGTCGCCTTGTAGACCTGTTGTGCCCGGGCCCCGACGCAAAGGCGGGAGTGGTCGTCGATCAGGTTGAGGATCTCGACGTCTGTCCCGTCGGCCAGGCGGACGTGGGTGGTGTCCATCTGCCAGCATTCGTTGGGGAGCTCGGCGACGAAGCGCACATAGGAGTTCCGGGGGCGCTTGTGGGGCTCTGGGGTGATGAAGCCCCGGGCCCGAAGCACCCGCCAGATGGTGGAGACCGACGGGACCTGGCGGTGGCGCTTGGCGAGGTGGTCGTAGATCGTCTCGGGACCGGCGTCCCACCCGGCGTCCTCGAGGGACTTTCTTTTCCGCACGATCTCGTCTTCGAACAGGTCGGAGATCCGGGACGGCGAGCGGTGCGGGCGGCGCGAGCGGGGGTTGAGCCCGGGCTCGCCTTCGGCCTCGTAGCGGGCGAGGAGCTGGTAGAGCCAGCTCCGGTGCATGCCGTTGGTCGCGGCGAGCTCGGCGATCGGCGTTCCCTCCTTCAGGTGGCGCTCGATGAGGAAACGTCCCTTGTCCACCGGAGACCCCCTTCGTCAATGTCTCCGATGTCTTGACACATCAGCGGCGTCGTTGTCGCTTATGTCCTGAAATCGCGCACCGATCTCGTCCGGCGTGATGGCGTAAACAACCGAGTCGGGCTGGCTCTCGACACGCTCAGTCTGTCAAGCCATGATCGCCAGGGACACCCCCTCTCCACCGAGCTCGTCGGGGAGGGGTTGATCGATGAGGCCCATGGACTGTTCCTTGATGTAAAGGCGTTCCGCCACCTCCCACTCGTCGTATCGTTCGACGTGCACGGCGGTCACGAGTCGTCTCACAGAGGGGTCGTCGGGCAAGATCTCGATGACGTTGATGCGTTGGCTGATCTCGGCGTTCACGCGCTCCAAGGGGTTCGTCGACCAGATCTTGGTCCAGTGCGCCATCGAGAAGGTCGCCATTGGCGCGCACTGTGCGCGCAGTCGCGTGCAGTGCGCACGTAGGCCTCGGCGGTGCTGCAGGAGTTCGGCACGTCCAGGCACGTCCAGGCACGTCCCGAGGCGTGACGACCCCGGCACCGACGGCCGCGCACAGGTGGTCATGGCTTCCGACCGCAATCGCTCGCAGTGCGAGGTTCAACATTGCGGGCCGCGGACGTCGCCCACCTGAGCTGCTCGGGCTCTCAACCGGCGCTCGCGAGCGTGCCTGAGTGGGAGCGTGAGTTAATGTACTATTTTAAGGATTTTCAGGTTCTAACCCACGGTACTGATCACCATGTTGCGAGGGAGCCCGTGGTATTAAGCTGGAACTATGATCGAGTTGTGTGACACACTTCAGTAACGCTGCTTGGCGGTGCCGCGGGACCTCAAGATTCCCTGGCGACCCGGAGCTGAAGATAGAGGGGTCAACCACATGGTCCAGATGGCACGTCTGATGGCCAGAGAGCGACAAGGCCGAATCGTGCAATTCTTGCAAGACGAGGGATATGTGCGCGTCGGGGACTTGGCCGCGATGTTCGGCGTGAGCAACGAGACCATCCGCCGGGACTTTGCCCTGCTTGAGGAGCAAGGTCTGCTAACCCGAAGCCACGGCGGGGCCACTCTAGAAGGCGTGCACGCCGAGACCTCGTTTGAACGCCGGACGCGTGAGCACCAGGCCGAAAAGGATCATCTGGGGCACGCGGCCGCCAATCTAGTCCAGGACGGAACGACAATCATCATCGACTCCGGCACGACTATGCGGGCGCTCGTCGAACACCTCAAGGACAAGCGCGACCTTGTCGTGATCACAAACGGGGTCAACCACATAGACACACTACTCGCTAATCCAACCCTGACCCTCGCGGTCACCGGAGGGATCGTGAGACGCACGACCCTGGGTGCCACCGGCGATCTTGCTGTTGCGACGCTGCAGGTCCTGCGTGCCGATCACACGTTCATTGCGACGCACGGCTTCTCGGCTGAGGCCGGAATGACCTACCCGAGCTTCGAGGAGGTCGCGGTAAAGCGGGCGATGATCGCGGCGGGAGCTGAAGTCACCCTCTTAGCCGACGGTTTGAAGTGCGGTCGAGCTTCGATGGTGAAAGTCGCTCCGCTAACTGACCTAAATCGAATCATAACCAGCCCACCGATTCCGGAGATCGAGCGTAAGCAGATCGAAGAGATGGGTGTCGAGCTTCTCATTGTGGGTGAGGACGAGACATCCGCCGGGAACCCGAGTGACCGTACGAGTCGACCATGAACCAACCGCGAGGCACCCTCAAGAAACTGATCAATGATCCCTTCAAGGTTGTCGATGAGATGCTCGAAGCTTTCGCTGAGGCGCACCCCGACATCATCTCGCTGACGTCCCCGAGGATCGTGGCCCGGACCGAGAAGTCCACCGCGAAGGTCGCGCTCGCTATCGGCGGAGGTTCAGGTCATGAGCCCGCGATGCTCGGCTACGTGGGTTACGGCATGGCCGATGTAGCCGCAATTGGCAACATCTTCGCCTCACCGTCACCTGACATCATCTATGAGTCGATCGTCCAGGCTGACAGCGGAAGCGGCGTCGTGCTGGTCTACGGGAACTACTCGGGCGATGTCTTGAATTGCCGGCTCGCTGTTCAGCGAGCGAAGGCGGACGGGATCGATGTTCGCACGGTATTCGTCTCAGACGACGTCGCCTCCGCTGGACCCGCCGAGATCGACAAGCGACGAGGCACCGCCGGCGACATCATCGTATTCAAAGCCACCGGTGCCGCGGCGGAAGCGGGTATGGCCTTGGATGACGTGGAACGCATCGCGCGAAAGTCCAACGCGAACACACGAAGCATGGGTGTAGCGCTCACCAGCGCTGAGTTGCCGGGCGTGGATCGGCCCATCTTCGAAAGTGGACCAGGGGAGATGGACGTCGGAATGGGAGCCCACGGCGAGCCTGGCATCAGCCGAGAGCCGCTGCGGTCGGCGGATGAAGTCGGTCGGCTCCTTACCGAGCGCATCCTCGACGATCTCGCATGCCCGGCCGGATCACCCACCGCAGTCCTTGTCAACGGTTTTGGCGCGACTCCCAGCCTCGAGCAATACCTCGTTTATCGTGCCGCACGCGCCACCGTAATCGAACGCGGCATGACCGTCGAGCGCTCGTATGTTGGCGAGTTCATTACGACTCTCCAGATGGCAGGATTGTCCGCCACCGTGACCCTGCTCGATGACGAGTTACTCTCGCTTCTGGACGCGCCGGTCCGAACGGTGAGGTTGGTGAATTGACCGCGACGCCAGAAACCTCGCTGGCGATGACCACTCGAATTGTCATCGCCGTTGTGGACGCGCTCGAGGACGCCTCGGGCCATCTCTGCGAGCTCGACGCGGTGGCGGGGGACGGTGACCACGGACTCACGATGGCGGAGGCCGCCCGGAATATTCGCACCAAGCTCAGCGACGAGCCTCCGAAGGACGTTGCATCGCTATTTGACTTGGCGGCTGCCGAGTTCGCCCAAACTGGTGGCGCGATGGGCGCTGTCGTCTACGTCCTCCTGCAAGCAGTCGGCCACGCCGCTGCAGAGATCGACGACGAGCTGTCGGCACTCGACATCTCCCGACTCCTTAGCGTCGCGCAAGACGCTGTAAGCGAGTTCGGCGGGGCGCAGCCGGGTGACAAGACGATCGTCGATTCCATTTCCGAAGCGCGTCAAGCCGCCAATGACAGCGCCGATCTCGGGGCATCGGCTGTCGAAGCTCTTTTCGCGGCGGCACAAGGCGCTCGCAAAGGCGCTGAGGCGACCGCGGGGATGATCGCCCGGATCGGAAGATCAAGCCGGCTCGGTGAGCTCAGCCGCGGGACGGTCGATCCTGGAGCGGAGTCGTTCGCCATCAGTATGGAAGCCTTGGCCGCTAACTACGCAATGAGGCGCCCGCAAAGATGAACGAGTCAAGCAGTCTCCGAGACTGCTTCGTCACGGGAAGCGGACCTCGAGCTTGGCGCCCGGCAGATCCGCTTCAATGTGGTCCATCCCGTTGCGGTCTTCGAGAGGACGATGCGGAAGCCGGAGGTGCTCGAGCGATCGGCGACCAGATATGCCATGAGCGTCGAGGAGTACAAGAAGCAGAACGTGCTTGGAGCACAAGTGTGCCTGTAGGACGTGACCAATGCCATCTGTCTCTTGCTGGGTGAGGCGTTCGGCCGAACGACCGGCGCGCAATTGCCCGTCGATGGTGGGCACTTGCGTGTGATATGAGCGCAACAGCCCATCATTACTGTGTTTCCTACCCCCGGGGGGGGTTGGTCGAGCGAGCCATCGGTGAGCGTCCTCCTATTTTGCGGTGGGGCCTGTGGGGGCTGTAGGCCGCCGGACAAGCCGCGGCGACGCAGGCACTGACAGACCGGCGCCGGCATTGTCTGTCTCGTTTTGGTCGTCATCGCCGCCTCAGCGACGAACCCATCGAAGCAGCCGAGGGCGAGGAGGAGTCATGACCCTGCGCATCGTGGTCGGCGCGGACAGCGCCGGCTTGGCGTACAAGGATGTCTTGAAGGCCGATTTAGGCAGGGACAGCCGCGTCTCCGAAGTGATCGACGTCGGCATCACGGACGGAGAAGACATTGACTATCCACATATCGGAGTCATGGCGGCGCGGCTGATCGCCGAGGGCAGGGCCGACCGTGGTCTGCTCGTGTGTGGAACCGGGCTCGGCATGGCGATCACGGCCAACAAGGTTCGCGGGGTGCGGGCCGTCACTGCACACGACTCGTACTCTGTTGAGCGTTCGGTGCTCTCGAACAACGCGCAGGTGCTCACCTTCGGTCAGCGGGTGATCGGTCTGGAGCTCGCCCGTCGGCTCACCCACGAATGGCTCGGCTACACATTCGACCCGTCGTCCCCGTCGGGCCCCAAGGTCGAGGCCATCTGTTCCTATGAATAGCGTGAATAGCGCTGAGCGAGCCCGCCTGATCGGCATCAACTTGAAGATGTACTTCGGTCTTGCCCAGACCCGCGACTGGGTCAGCGAGATCCGTGGGATTGCCGACGACCAGCACGAGACGGTCGGTGTACCGGAGGTGTTTGTACTGCCCAGCTTCCCGGTGCTGGAGTCGGTGGCAACGCTCCTCGGTGGCGGCAGCGTCTCCTGGGGCGCCCAGGACCTGGCCGCTTCACCCGACAGGGCGCAGACCGGCGAAGTCTCCGGCGGCATGTTGAAAGAGCTTGGTTGCCGGTATGTCGAGGTCGGGCACGCCGAACGGCGCAGGCTGTTCGGCGAGACCGACGCAGTGGTGCGAGCGAAGATCGTCGAGGCGTTCGCCCACGGCCTCACCCCCGTGCTGTGCGTCGGGGAACCCGCCCGAAGCGATCCCAGGTCGGCCGCGGAGATCTGTGTCGCGCAGCTGCGTGCGGCACGGACCCGCGACGACGATCGAGAGCTCGTGGTCGTCTACGAACCGGTCTGGGCAATCGGAGTCGACGAGCCGGCTCCCGCCGACCATGTCCGCAAGGTCTGTGCCGTGCTGCGCGACGAACTGCTCACGCGTCCCGGACACAGCCGCCTTCTCTACGGGGGTAGCGCCGGTCCAGGCACATTCGCCAAGCTCATGCCCAGCGTCGACGGGTTGTTCCTCGGTCGCTTCGCCCACGACCCAAACAACGTACGCGCTATCTTGCGAGAAGTTGCTGCCACGCCCATAGCCGGGTCTTCCGCCATGGATGTGGGTGCCAACGTCAGCATGAATAGGAAGTTCTCTTACTAGGGAAGGGGTCTTCATCGGTCGCGAGCAGTTGCGGCTGGCGAGCCCAACCTGATCTCGGCTCTCCGGGAGCCACGACGCCAGGGTCCACCACCACGCTGCTGGCCATTCAATTTAGGTGAGGTAACAATTACCTAAACCGCTGGTCGCAATCCTAGAGCCAATCGCAGAGCCTGGCGTCACACGAGAACCGCGGAACGCTCCTTCATTACATCAGGGGGGCTCACAGGCTCTCTGACCCGAGTTCAGCGCCTCTCACCCTGATTTGCGCCCTGGGAACTGCCTCGCAAGCTTCTGAGCAGGTTGATCATCCATGGAGTTCCCGGCGGCGAATGCAGCTGTAGGGACGAAATGATGCTCGACATTAAGGCGATGCAGCTCTAATCTTGGTGTTATGTACGTAAAGACCACCGTGAAGCGTCGTGGCGAAACCGAGTACAGGTACCTCTTGCTCGTCGAGGCGGTGCGAGACGGCCACCGGGTGACCCAGCGCACGTTGTTACGTCTCGGCGAGGTGTCCGAGCTGCGCAGCTCCGGCCAGCTCGATCGCATCATCGAGGCACTCTCCCGCCATGCCGAGGGCACCTGGTGCCAGGCGTCGGTGATCTCGGCGGCGCCCGATGCTCCGGCCGTCGGTGGGATCGAGGCGGCATACGCCTACTGGTGCCAGCTCGGTCTCGACGAGCACTTCGCCCGGATCGGCCAGGCGCGCCGCTCCACCGCACTCGCCGATGCGGTGTTCGTGATGGTGGCCAACCGCCTGATCGACCCGTGTTCGAAGCGGAAGGCGATCGGCGACTGGCTTCGCGCCGACGTCGTGCTCCCCGGGGGCGTGAAACTGCCAAGCCTTCAGGGCTGCTACCGGGCGCTCGATGTTGTGGCCGAGCACAAGGAGGCGACGGAGGCCCATCTGTTCTCGGAGATCTGCAGCCTCGTCGACCTCGATCTCCGGCTCGGGCTCTACGACCTGACCTCCTCCTATTTCGAGGGAGACCCCCGACCGTCGGTGCGCTTTCCCTCCAAGGCCTTCGGCTATTCACGCGACCACCGCTCCGACCGACCCCAGGTGATGCTCGGCTTGTTGACGACGACCGAGGGCGTCCCGATCTCCCATCACGTCTTCCCGGGCGACACGCGTGATTCGAACACGCTCCCGGTCGTGGCCGAGGACCTGGCGAGTCGCTTTGGCGTCGGGAGGCTCTGCCTCGTGGCGGACCGGGGCATCATCACCGCAGACAACCTAAGCACCTTGTCTGCGGCGGGTATTGACTACGTGCTCGCCACCCGGCTGCACCGAGACGAGCTGTGCGAGCAGGCGCTGGCGGCCTCGGTCGGCCCCGCGACGGCTTGGGTGCCCGTGCCTTCGGCGTCGAGCTTCGCCACCGAGGTCGTGCTCGACAAGACCTGCTGTGTCGTCGTCGCTTCCCCCGAGCGGTGGCGGCGTGACACCGCCCGGACGGCGGAGCTCGTCAAGCGGACCGAGGAGAAGCTGGCCGCCCTGGAATGGCGCGTGCGCCACGAGGAGCTTGCCGACCCGGGCAAGATCGGCCGGGCGGCCCAGCGCATCCTTGGCGCTTCGGGGGTGGCGAGGCTGTTCCGCCTCGAGATCGGCCAGGGCCGGTTTGTCTACGACTACGACCACCAGGCGATGGATTACGAGAAGGAACTGCTCTGCGGACGCTACGTGCTCACGACGTCGCTTCCGGCGTCGTCGACCTCGACCGCGTCTGTCGTCGCCGCCTACCGCGGCTTGGTCGACGTCGAGGACCGTTTCCGGGAACTGAAGGACTTCTTGGGCCTTCGCCCCGTCCGGCACTTCACCGAGTCGCGGGTACGCGGGCACATCGGAGTCTGCGTGCTGGCGGCCACGATCGAGGCGCTCATGGCACGGGACCTACGCCGGGCCGATGTCCGCGACCCGGACCTTCGCTTCCAACACCTCACGGCCCGGCGCGCCCTTGGTGAGCTGGACCGGGTCCGCCTCGTCGCGCTCGCCGCCGGCGAGCACACCATCGAGGTGGTCACCCGCCGGACCGCCCTGCAAACCAAGGTGTTGCGGGTCTTCGGCGTCGACACGAGCGCCTGGGATCAAGCCCGCATCACCTGATCGCGTCGTCCCAGCTCAACGGTGGTGTGTAGCGGGAACACATCGCAATCCCGATCTCGTGACCAGGAACCTCGCGAGGCACCCATTGAAGTCGGGTCGGAGGGTGAAGTTCCTTGTCAGCAAGCCATGGCGGCTCGAGAGAAGTGCAGGACAGTTGGCCCTTGTCATGTTGAGATTGCTTTGTTATCGTGAGAAATGGTTCCGTTTCGGATGGTAAGCGGTTGTGTTACGGTTGGAAAATGGGCAGGTGGTGTCGTATTTACGGTGGCATATGAGCAGTAATTGGTCTTTCGTGAGGCGCGGGACTGATCGGAGGGAGCATAGGCCGACTGATGCAACGCGTCGGCCGTGACCCATCGCGATGAGACGGGTGCATGAGTCCTGAGATTGTGGACTCGTTACCCAAGGAGGGGATTGATGAGCTGATGCGGTTTTACGCGGCGGCTACTTCGTGTTCACGCTAGTTCCCTTCCCGCGACTGATTGTCCTGGGTCGGTTTCGGTTGCTGGAAGCAAGTGGCAGGAATCCGCAGAAGGCTGCGAACCGCAAATGAGGTTGGGCGTCTTGATGACCATCCGAAGCTTGCTAAAGGCGATAAGTATCAGTTATTAGTGACATAGAAGGGGACATGGACATGCCGAAGGTTGAATGGCGTAAAGTGGACCCAAGAAACAAAAGACAAAAGGAGAATATCAGCGTGCATAAAGTGGCGTATATATCTGATACGGGGGCAGACCGCGTCCGCAGGCATCGAGCTCCTAGAATTGCAGTCGGGTTGCTCTCAGTCGGATTGCTCTTTGGTTCCTTACTGGTTCTAACGAGTGGGGGACCGGCCACCGCATCAGCTGGCCCGTCAACAGCTAAGGCGAGCGGGTTGGTGGTGGTTAAGGTCGGTTTAACCCCTTACTTCGAGTCCCTGCCGTTCGTGGTTGCGCACCAGCTGGGCCTCGATAAAGCCCAGGGCCTCGACTTTCAGTTTGTAGACCTTACGGCAGACGGTGGGCCCGTGGGTTCCGCGCTATTGAACGGGACGATCGACATCGGATCCAGTTGCATTAGTTGCGATCTGCCTATTTTGAAGTCCGTGCCGGAACTACGTGATTTCATGATCACTAATCAATTTGGAGGGTTTATTGTCATCGGACGGAAGGGGGCGCCTACATATACGTCGTTAGCCAAGAAGTATGGTAGCAAAGTGGCTGAATCAGACATTCTGCACAGCTTCGTTGGCAAAACCTTCGACCTGGTCGTAGCACTGTTTGAGCCGTTGCTTTATGGCGCATTGAAGCAGGTCGGAATTGCTCCTTCCGCGGTGACGGTTGATGACTTTTCCACTGATCCTCTGGCAGCGACCGCTTTTGAACACGGGGTAGGCCAGTACTATATGGGAAGCTTGCCCGAAGAGCTCTCGCTCTTGTATGGCTCGCCGTCGAAGTATGTGGATGTTGGTGGTTCAGAGATTCTCGGCCCGGGCGGCCTGTGGTATTCGACGATGATCTCGACCCAGGCGTGGTTGTCGGCGAACCAGGAAACTGCGTTGAAGATAATGGCTATATGGTATCGTACTATGCGATACTTAACTGCCTATCCTTCGGTTACGTATCCTGTTTGGACCAAGGCTATAAATACCATTTCGGCAGCCAGCTATACGGCGTCTGAGACGAAATTTATAACCACACATCTCGAGAACTACGAAACAATACCACAGGCAGAAAAGCTCGAGTTCAACTCGAAGCTGGGGCTATACTGGGCGCACTCATTAACATATTATGTGAACAGCGCGACCTCGGACATCCCTAGCGGCACTACTGCATCTACTTACTATGTATTGGGGAAGTATTTTAACAAATTGCTAAAGGATCACGCGCTCGTAGCGTGGGTTAATAGTGCACTGACGAAGCCATAGTAGGAGTAGCAACAGTGGCGTAATAGGAGAAAGCAGAAGATAAGGGAGCAAATAGGAAAAGGATCGTGACCTCGCCGTTTAGGGGGTGTGCCGTTAGCTCGAAGAGCGAGTTGCTCATTTGGCCTGGGCGGCGAGGTGCGATTGTTGGAATCGGAATTGAGCTATAAGTCAGGCTGTAGGTCATAGGAAGGGCGTGGTGTGAGCGATGGAAGGTAAGCAGTTGGTGTTGCGTTCACGGCGGGTTATTACTGGTGTCGCTGGCGAAGTGATGGGGAACGTCGATGTGGTTATTGAGGGGGACCGTATCGCGGAGATCAGGCAAAGGGATGGTGAGAAGGGGGAGGCCGGACGCGGGCGAGCCGATGCTGGAAGTCGAATAATCGACTTAGGAGAACGAACGTTGCTCCCAGGCATAGTTGATGCGCACATGCATTTTTTCGGGGTTCCGAGCATTGAGTTGTATCGACTTCAAACAGAGGAAGAGGCCTATCGCGCACTCCGGGCGGCCGGAGAGGCGAAGCGGATACTTGAAGCTGGCATCACCACCGTGCGGTGTCTCGGATCTAGTATTTCACCAATGCTCGCACGCGCCGTGGAGGAAGGTCACGTCGCGGGCCCGAGGGTGGTTGCGGCAGGGGAATTCGTCTGTGCTACAGGCGGCACATGGGACCCCCACGACGTTCCGTTTGACGTCGCGAATCGCACGGACATGATGGCCGATGGAGCCGATGGGGTGCGGAGCCTTGTGCGTCGACGTATTAGAAATGGCTCTCACGTGATCAAACTTGGACTATCGAAGGGATACCCGGGAGATCACCTTTTCGCCTGGGGCGATGATCCGTTGCGACAGAACGCCGCCTTCACCGAAGGGGAAGTAAGAGCAGCTGTGGAGGAGGCACATTCGAATGGGGTCCGCGTAAGTGCGCACTGCATTGGCGACCCGGCGGTACGGCTTGCGCTAGCAACCGGTATCGACACGATCGAGCACGGTTATGGCATTAAAGATGATACCCGACAGGAGCTGGCGGAGCGTGGCGTAACGGTTGTATCCACGGCCTCTCAGGTATGGTTCCATATTCAGGCTCAGGAAAGTTACCATTACCCAGCCTGGCAGGGGGAGGTTATGAAGCGACACTTCGCTCAGATGCGTACAGACTTTGAGAAAGGTCTTGCCGCCGGGATTCGGTATGTATTGGGAAGTGATCTAATTGGGTATCCAACGCACCCTCAGGATTCCGCGCCGAAGGAGTTTGAGCTCGTTGTCGGATGGGGAATGGCGCCAATGGACGCTATTTGTGCGGGAACTAGTGGAGCCGCTAATGCGGTCGGACTGGGTGAGCAAATTGGTAGTGTCGCAGTGGGAAAACTTGCTGACCTCGTCGCTACGAAGGATAACCCGCTGGAGGATATTTCGTCCTTGCAACGCATTGATTTCGTCATGAAAGGCGGAGTTGTTGTACGAGACTGGCCCGCCGGTGACTATGTGTCCAGTGTGTCCGGGGAACACTTGACCGCGTAGGCAGCTGTTGATGGTGCAACTAACTGTGATGGAGGAAAAAAGTGGCAGAAATTAGGGGGGTAGATCCGCCGCAGATTGAATATGATGGCCTGGAGTTTCCGGAGGTGCCAGAGTCAGAATACCAGAAGCGGCTTGAGTTCGCTGAGGCGGGGCTGCGTACGCTCGGTTTGGACTTCTTGGTCGTGTATGGCGATCGTGAGCACGCTGCCACACTGGCGTTCTTGACAGGATTTGATCCTCGCTTCGAGGAGTCGCTCCTGGTGCTCGATGGACGAGGAGGTCGACTGCTCATTGTTGGAAATGAGAGCCTTGGCTACCTGCCGACAGCGGATCTAAGCCTTGAGATTCGATGGTCCTCGGGGTTAAGCCCGGTGGGACAGGAACTGCGATCGGCGGCTGTGTTGCGGTCTGCCGCTAAGCTCGGCGAAGCCGCGCCGGTTGGCGCGTTGGAGTCGTGTTTCGCGGACTTTGGAATACACGCGGGAGCGCGTGTGGGGTGCGCTGGGTGGAAGATGATGCTGGGTGGTTTCATTGCGGATGCGGAACACGCAATCGAGATACCCGCATTTGTAGTTGATGCACTTCGTCGGTGCTGTGGACGTAACGGTGAGGTACGGAACGCGAACTCTCTGTTTCTCGATTGTGACACTGGGCTCCGTGTCATCAACGGGCTGGACCAAGTGGCGGTGTTCGAACAAGCCTCCATCAGGACGTCGCGTGGGGTGCGGTCCGCGATGACGTCTCTTAAACCGGGAGTTCACGAATTCGAACTTGAATCGAGATTCCAGCCGTATGGAACGCCGCTTAGCTGTCATACAATGGTCAGTTTTGGTGAGAAGGCCAAGCGCGGTCTATCGAGTCCCGGCCCTGGCAAGGCGTCGCTCGGAGATGCGTACGCAATGGCGCTGGGCATCCGGGGAGCATTGACCGCGCGGGGGGCGCGGTCGCAGCGTCACTGGATGACCTTCCGCGGCGGGTGCGCTCATTTTATGTGCGGATGGTTATGAACTACTTCGACACCGTTTGCGCATGGTATGAGAACATCAAGGTTGGAGCTGTTGCCGGAGATGTGTATGCCGCGGTTGAGGAAGTGCGAGATGCGGAGCTTTTCGAGTTATTCCTCAATCCCGGGCATTTGCTCCATCTGGAAGAGTGGAGTGGCTCGCCATTCAGCTCTGGCAATTTGACGATCCTTCGCTCGGGTATGGCATTGCAGTCGGATCTGATACCGGTTTCGATGGGCCCGTTCTGCTACGCGTGCCTTGAAGACGGCGTCGTGTTGGGTGACGAGGAGCTTCGCGGCGGTCTTGCTCGTTCATTTCCGAGTGTGTGGGGACGGATTGAGCAACGCCGGCACTATATGATTGGTCAACTCGGAATCGAACTAGACGAGTCAGTTCTGCCACTCAGTGATATCCCAGGTTGGTTCCCTCCGTACGTAATGGATCAGAGCATTGCGGTTGTTCACTGAAGTAGAGCGTCAGCCGTATACGGCGCGATTCGATGGCAACTCAAGGACCAGCGTGACACAATTAGTACCTCGACTTTTCTTGGACAGAGTGAGCATTTCATACGGACACCATGCTGTTGTGGCAGAGGTGAACCTGTCTGTAGAGGCAGGTGAGATTGTGTGTCTGGTGGGCGGCAGCGGAAGCGGGAAGACTACTCTCCTTCAGGCGATAGGCGGGCTCCTTGACGTTGAGATAACGAGGGGTCGTATTGAGGTCGACGGCGTTGGCATAAAGGGTCCCGGACCAGATCGCGCAATGGTGTTTCAGGATGATGCCGTCTTTCCTTGGTATACTGTCGAACAGAACGTCGAGTACAGCCTCAAATTACGCAGAGTGCATATTGAGCAGAGGAAGGAGGTCGCTGGCGTATACCTCAACATGGTGGGTCTTACGCACGTAGGGCAGCAATATCCGCGAGAGTTATCCGGTGGAATGCGTAAGCGGGTGGACCTAGCAAGGGCGTTGGCTGCTGAACCTCGCGTCATGTTGATGGATGAGCCCTTCGCCGCACTTGACGCGATCACGAAATCGAGGTTGCAGGCAGATTTTCTCTCTGTATCGGAGCGCGAGCACGTTACAAGCATTTTCGTGACACATGATCTGGAAGAGGCTCTATATATTGGTGATCGGGTAGCGATTCTTGGCGGGAACCCCGCGACTATCTCGAATAATGTGGTGACAGTGCCATTTGAGCACCCACGCCCAGCAGCTGTACGGTTTCGACCAGAATTCCAGCGCCTTCGGAGTTTGCTAGAAGGGGAGCTTGCTGCTCAACTAGCCTGAGTCTGGCGGTGAGGGACGGCAGTAAAGGAAGGAGTGGCCGCGCGCGGATGCTGTAGAGTCTGAGCGCGTGGTCGTCGGCGCATGAATGCGTGATTCTGGGTAGTTGGTTAGCGCGTAGGGTTGGAGTGTAGTGGGGGACCTGGGATCGAGGCGAGGATTGTCGCGAGTGCAAGGAAGGTGATCAGTGCAAGAAAAGCGCCATGCGGTGGGGTCAGCGATAATTGATAAAGTTAAACGGATCGTGTCGCGGTCGGCCCTGCTGCTGATTCTGGCGGGTGTCTGGTTACTGGTTACTGGCATGCACGCGGTTCAACCAGTGTTCTTTCCGTCGGCGGCAGGGCTGTGGGCATCCTTCATAGGGGTGAGACCGGAACTGCCTCTGTCGATTGGTTACAGCGTAGCAATGACGTTGACCGGTTTCGCGATCGGCGTTAGTTTCGGGATAGGTCTTGGCTTGGCCATGGCCTATAGCATCGTAATTCGGCGCTTATTTGGCGATCTCATGACATTAATTCGCCCCGTGCCGATTTTTGCTCTGATCCCACTATTCCTTCTGTGGTTTGGTATCGGATGGCAGCCACAGGTGGTACTGATTGCCGTGGGTACGTCCGTGATCTTAGGGGTCACTACGACAGAGGCAGTGAGAAATGTGCCGTCAATTTTCGTGAAAGCGGCGCTTACGCTAGGGGCTAAACGTCGGCAAGTATATAGGACGATCGTGTTGCCATCAATTATGCCGCACTTGGCTGGGGCAGTGAGGGTGGCAGCGGCTGCATCATGGGGACTAGATGTTGCGGCTGAATTCATCGGGGCGCAGACAGGATTGGGCCATCTCATGGTGGTTAGGGAGGAATATCTCGATACGGGCAGTATTGTGCTCATCGTGCTGATCTATGCAGTCTTGGCGATTGTTCTGGATTATGGAGTTTCGAAGGGGACTAGGTATCTTCTCCGGTGGACGGAACGAACCTCAACAGGCGGGGTGGTTGGCTCCCTGCTGGGCAGGTAGAGGCCGTATTAGTTACCAATAAGTTAATCAATAATGTCACAACATGTTGTGAGGTGAACTATGCCCGAAGCAGATTCTCAACCTAACAAGAAGTTTTTCGAAGACGTACTCCCGAATAACCAGGGGTTTTTCCTTAAAGGCTCCGCTGGCTATGACTGGGGTATGAAGAACCGGCTAGCCCGGATCTTCCGTCCCGACACCGGCCACACCGTCATGCTGGCAATCGACCACGGCTACTTCCAGGGTCCGACCACGGGTCTGGAGCGCGTCGATCTGACGGTGGTCCCGATAGCGCCGTATGCGGATGCCCTGATGCTCACGCGCGGCATGCTGCGCTCGACTATCCCTGCGACCCATGGTGGTGGGATCGTGATAAGGGCCAGCGGCGGGCCGAGCATCCTGAAGGAGCTGTCGAACGAGCGGATAGCGGTGGACATGGAGGACGCGGCGCGGATGAACGTGCATGGGGTTGCTGTGCAAGTGTTTGTCGGCGGCGAGTACGAGACGCAGTCGATCGAGAACATGACCCGGCTCGTAGACGCAGGCTATCGGTTTGGGATCCCGGTGATTGGGGTAATCGCCGTAGGCAAGGAGCTTGTCCGCGACGAGCGCTACCTCGGGCTTGCTACCCGGATGTGCGCGGAGCTCGGGGCACAGGTGGTCAAGACTTATTACTGCGAGAAGGGTTTCGAACGCGTCACCGCCGGTTGTCCAGTACCGATCGTGATGGGGGGCGGTAAGAAGTTGCCCGAGCGTGACGCTCTCACTATGGCTTATCGAGCTGTTGAGGAAGGCGCGGCCGGGGTGGACATGGGTCGCAATATCTTCCAGTCGGAGTCTCCAATTGCGATGATCCAGGCCGTCTGCAAAGTCGTCCACGAGGGGATGAAGCCGGAAAACGCCTTCGAATTCTATTGCCAGTTCAAGGACGCCATCGGAAGTATGCCGTGACCTCCGCAGAGGACGCTGCCGCTCGCCCCAGTGGAGACGGGGAGTTTGTGGGCCGAAATGCGGTCGTCACGGGGGCTGCAAGCGGAATCGGTCGTGCTACGGCCCGGGAACTTCACGGCCGAGGGGCCAACGTGCTTGCACTGGACATCGCTCCTGGGATCATCGACCCGGGACCGGACGGCCGCTGGACCGGCCAGGTATGCGACGTTACCAACGTGGACCAGGTCGAGGCGTGCCTGACGGAATTTGCAAACTCACATGGCCCCCTTGACCTGCTGGTATCCAACGCTGGTGTGTTTACTGCCGGGTGCACCATCGACAAACTTGACCTGGAGACCTGGGAACGCGGTCTCCGTATCAATCTGACGAGTCACTTCATCGTTCTGCGGTCTTTCTTGGCCTGCGCGAACACAGCCTCACCTGCATCTATCGTCGTGGTGGGCTCACGTAACGTCGCGGCTCCGGGGCCCGGTGCCGCGGCTTACTCGGTGCCGAAGGCCGGTTTGGTGCAAATGGTGCGGGTAGCGGCCCTCGAACTCGGTGCCCGGCAGATCCGGATCAACGTGGTCCACCCGGACGCCGTCTTTGATACAGCACTGTGGACACCAGAGGTGCTCGAACGGTCTGCGGCCAGATACGGTATGAGCGTCGAGGAGTACGAGAAACAGAATGTATTGGGAATGAGCGTCCGGCTGCAGGACGTGACCAACGCTATCTGCCTCCTTTTGGGCGAGTCGTTCGCCCGAACGACTGGCGCACAGGTGCCTGTGGATGGAGGTCACGTGCGTGTGATATGAGCGTTGCAGCCTATCGCTGCTACAGTATCGAGAGTGTAGTTGAGTGGGTTATGGGTAAGCATCCTGTATTGTAAACGCTGATCGAAAATCGGAGCACCTGACCATCCCTGGTCTTGCTCGACCCAGCCCTCCGACCCGACTTCAACGGGTGCCTCGCGAAGTCCCAGCTCAACGGTGGTGTGTAGCGGGAACACATCGCAATCCTGATCTCGTAACCAGGAACTTCGCGAGGCACCCGTTGAAGTCGGATCGGACACAGGTCGGATACCCGTAGCACCCAGGTTGGGGTATATGTCGGACGGAATTGAACGGTCCTGACCGTTAGCGCGTGCCGATCCTGTCCTCTAGTCCGCCCGCACAGTATCCCCAGGTCAATCGTTTGGACAGAGTTTTCGGCACCCACACCCTCGCGCTCACCGCGGTCGATGCGCTCTTGGCGCACCCAGTTGCCGAGCGTCTGCTCGACGACGCCGAGCTGGCGTGCGACATCCGCGATCGTCCGACGCTGGTCGATCACGAGCGCGGCGGCGTCTCTGCGGAACTCCTTCGGATAACGGCCTCGCCGGCGTCGGCGCGGACTGTCCTCGTTTCCCTGTTCTTCCATGACACTCCTCCTAATCGGAGTGTCCGGCTCAGTGAGGGATGCTCAGGACGGCGTCTGCCGGACGGGAGTGTCAAGGTCGTACCAGACGACTTCTTCCTCGAGCCCGACGATCCCCCCGAGTAAGCGGGGCTTGACACCCTTCATCAGGATGCTACATTGTCGATCAGTGATATACTAATTGGTACTTATTCTTTTCCAGGTTATTCGTCTCTACGACAGCATCAAGCTAAGCGGTAAAGCCACGCTGAGTCACAACGGGGGTGCTACTTCCGAGCAATAAGTGGCCCTGATATTTAGGAGAGATACTCGGTGCCTTTGGGAGAAGTGCGTGGTACGATTAAGAAGCTGATTAACGACCCCACGAATGTTGTCGATGAGATGTTAGACGGGTTCGTTTCTGCTCACAGTAATATTGTGACGCTAGCATCTCCACGAGTTATCGCCCGTGTCCGCCCAGCCCAGACGAAGGTCGGAATGACGATTGGTGGGGGGTCGGGCCACGAGCCCGCGATGGTTGGCTATGTCGGCGTGGGTCTTGCCGACACGGCGGCCGCCGCACAGGAAGCTTCGGCAATGACTGCGAACCTAGTCGCCCGGGTCGGAAGGGCAAGTCGACTGGCTGAACGCAGCGCAGGGACCGTCGCGGGCGCACGGTCTTTCGCCATTGTGCTCGGTGCCCTTGCTGATGCATACGCCGCCGAGAAGGCGATGCCTTCGGGCGGCGACTGCAGAGCGCGGTGCTGAGAATGGCTCCGTTCGCTAGCGCGCGACTACTGGACACGGTATGCCAGCGCGGCGATGACACAGCCGTCTGCTTAGGCGGGCTTCAGCACGGCCGCGGGCGTTCACAACCGTGTCTCGCCAATCGGAGGGCACAACTCCACCGAGCGGCGCCAATTCCCCGGCGGTTAGTAACGGCTGAGCCCAGAGTGACAGGCGTAGCGGGACAAGAGCCCCCAGCGGGTCCCCGTGTGGAGTCGTCAAGCAAGTTGAGTGCCAAATGGCTTTGATTACGGGTCGGCACGAGGCCCTGGAATATACGGAACTTTTTCGCCGGAGCAACGCAAGCATGGCGGTCTTCGGTACCGCTGCCCATTGGAACACCGAGGCTATCCTGTTGGCCGGCCAGCGCATCGCCGAAAAACACAAATTGGCCCTGGTACCGCTCGCGGTAGCTATGACCTTCACGTACCCTTACATACCGCAGGCGAAGCGTATGACATATATCGGCAACGAGCAGGCCGGCTTCGTCTCGCAGATGGGACATCTCAAGGCCCTTTGCGAGGGTCCGGGTGCGCCTTACGCGCAAGTTGTGGTGTTGCCACACCTGGATCATGCGGACCCGAAGCGCGATCACTGGGCATTGACCGAGGGCCTGCCGCACCTTGGAAGCGTCATGTTCGACGCACAGAAATACGCCTTTGAGGATAATTTGGCGTGGACGCGCGACTACGTGGCGACGTATGGCAAACAGGTCCTTGTCGAAGGGATTATCGAGGAACTTAGCGTGGCCGGGCGGAAGCAGGCGGTGCAGAGCGATGCCTACGTGGAGAAGGCCGTGCGCTATATGACTGAGACGGGCGTCGACTTCCTGGTTGCCGATCTGGGCACCGAACAGCAATCCGCTCGCGTCGGTGGAGTGCGCTACCTGAAGGAGCGGGCACAGGAGCTGACGAGCCGTCTCGGCGAGGCGCGCCTTGTGCTTCACGGGACGTCATGCCTTAGCGAGGACGAGATGCAGCAGTTGCCGGCCGATGGGATCATTCGGGTCAATATGTGGACTCGTATCGTCCGCGAAGCGGGGCAGGTAGCGGCGAACCGCCTGTTCACCCGTCGCGAAGCTATCGCGGCGGGTGACTTCGAGGCGACTGAATCGCGGCAGTATCTGCACGATTCGATCGAAACTGCGGCCTCGATCATGGTAGAAATAATGGAAGCTATTGGATATCCGCGTCTGAGCATCTGAGGAACCACGCGGCGATGAGTCTCCTGGGCGTTGTGAATGCTGATCGAAAACAGGAGCGCTCGCCGGTCGAAAATCGGAGCACTTTGAGCTTGAAGTTACGGTGATGTGTAACTTGGCTCACCTAGCTCGGGACTGACATACTTCACGCACCCTGTGATCGAGCCGAATCGTCCACTCTCGCAAGGCTCCGGTTGGCACTCTAGACCACAGAGCGCCAATAGAGTTGCAAGCTTGTAATTCCCCTGGCTAGATCATTGCCAGCCCTTCGCGCCCAGGAGTACCCTTGTGACCCTTGTTGTTCAAGTGACGCATGGGACCGGAGTTCCGTGGCACCAACACGCCGCAAGGCACCAAAGCCCGAATACTTCGGCGGCGACGCGCGCCCGCTTTTTGGTACCGGCTCGATGCTGATTCTGGGCGACAACCTTGAAACCCTCCCGATCTGGGTTGAGTCCGAATCGGTTGATCTGATCCACCTCGACCCGCCGTTCAATTCGAACGCTACGTACAACATGCTCTTTAAGCATGTTGACGGAACCCCTGCGGCTGCTCAGATCAAGGCATTTACGGATTCGTGGCAATGGAACGAGCTCAGCGAAGCTACCTATGACGAGTTGCTGAGTCGCGGCGGCTCGATTGCGCGAGTCATGCGAGCTTTTTGGGATTTGCTTGATGGGTCGTGCAACTTGCTCGCCTACCTGTCGATGATGGCCCCTCGCCGCATCGAGCTTCGGCGCGTCCTGAAACAAACCGGGACGGTTTACCTTCATTGTGACCCAACTTCGGGGCACTACCTGAAGTTGCTACTCGATGCTGTCTTTGACGTGCGCAACTTCCGAAACGAGATCGTCTGGTGCTACCGCGGTGGTGGTGTCCCACGACAGGACTTCGCAAAGAAGCACGACCTCATCTACCGCTACTCAAAGAGCGACACTTACACGTTCGATGTTGATGCCGTTCGGATTCCGTATTCGGAAGATGTCATGGCAAGCGGTGCCCTTAGGTATGACAAGTCATACCGCAGCAACAAGGTCTATGAGGGGTACCGCCCAAATCCGCTCGGGAAGCACCCCGAGGACTGGTGGGAGATTCAGCCCTTGATGCCGTCCGACAAGCGCGAACGCGTCGGATATCCGACCCAGAAGCCTCTGGCGCTTCTGGAGAGGATCATCGCCGCAAGTTCGAATTCCGGCGACTTGGTGCTTGATCTGTTCTGTGGGTGCGGCACAACGATTGACGCAGCGGAACGGCTCGGACGCCGCTGGATCGGTATCGATATCTCACGCCTAGCAACCGACGTAATTGAGGAACGGCTACTTACTCAGCACGATAAGCGGGCCAACAAGGATTACGACCTGCGGGTGTTTCCGCCGACGATTGAAAAAGCCGAGCGTCTGGCCGCTCAGGATCGCCATGCCTTCCAAGAATGGGCGTGCTTTCGCGTCGCCGCAACGCCCACCGGCAAGGGCGCCGACCGTGGAATTGACGGAGTTATCGATGGCTACGTCCAGGGCAAGCGTTGGCGGGCACTGGTGTCTGTCAAGAGCGGACATTCGGTCAAGGTCTCGGAACTACGAGACCTGCTCGGTACGGTGGATCGTGAGAAGGCTCAGACGGGCATCTTCTTGACGCTCGCGAAACCGCCCAGAACTTTCGCAACTGACCTAGCCGAAGCGGGACTTGGCGATTTGCGGATTCCACGGTTGCAGGTGATTACCGTTGCCGAACTGTTCGAAGGCAGGCGACCAGCTACACCCGCGCCGGCTGACGTCGCTCAGTTTGATCTGACGGTGCCCGCGGCGGTTGCTAAAAAGGCGACCGAAGCGGGTGCGGCAAGTATTTCAGTCCCCAAAGAAGGAGGAGCGGGCGCGCTCGAACCCGCTATCGGTGCCGCGGAAGGGTAGATCACGTAGCAGTACTGCGATAGCGAGAAGTTGAAGTCTGTCGTTCGGGTGCTCGTCGGCCCGATCTCACTCCCGAACTCGAGCCCGTTCAGGTAGTCGGAATCGTACGCCGTAGTCCCTGTGGCCTTAAGGGCCTGATTCACAAAGTCATTCAGGAAGAGAGAAATGGATCCAGACAGGAGTCCCTCGGTGAGTGAGGCGTTGGAGTTGTCCGCGAGCACGAAGGACACGATGCGGTGGCCACCGCTCGTGCCTACGTAGGTCTGAAAGTAGGGATTCTCGAGCTGCTCTCCATTCCCGGTGTCGAGCCAAGCCTGCGGAGAGAAGTTGTAGGCTGTCTTGATCGAGCCGACGGGAGAATTGCCCGCGTTACGCGTCAGCCAGATCATGATCTCGAGCATGTTCGTAGGGGGTGCCGGCGAGCCGGGACCCGTGCAATTGGGTTTAGGCCACGGGTAGATGCCAGTCCCGCACCACGTAGGCCCAAGCTTCTTCGACAGCCACAGGTCGTACGAGAAGTCGGTGTTTGTGCCGGTGTTCGAGAGGCACTTCGCACAAGTGCTGTAGATCGTTGCGAGGACGAGGTTCGGAAGATTGCTCACCTAGATCGGGAACTGGAGGAGGCTCGATTGCGGGCTCGAATCCGACGCCCACGGAGACCAACCGTAAACAAGCTCTGGGTAGCCAGCCGGACCAGCACCCGCCAGAACTGTGTGCTGAAGATCGGCCAACATCGTGATTTTAGTGGCTGAATCCTTCCAGGTGACTGTCCCTGAAGGCATCGGTGACGAAGTAGTCGCAGGGCGAGGCGCGCAAGCACCGTCATCTGTTGCGGGTTGGACGTTCCACAGATTTGGCTCTACCAGTCCGGGGACATCTCTTCGAGGCAGGGCGGGCCTTTTGATGACGAGAGACTCCACGTATTCGTGAACGGTGAAGCCGAGTTCGGTATCACGGTCACGACTTTGGTTGTTGTCGTCGTAGTTGTCGTGGTCTGAGTGATTGTCGTGGTTGTCACGTTCTCGTGCGCTGTAGTCACGGGCGGCGACGAGGCGACCGTGCTCCCACACCCCGCGACGCAGAGTCCGAGTGTTGCGAGCATGACGATTCGGCTGAGTCTCACGACTGAACCCTATTTCGATGCCACGCCCTCGTACCGCGCCCGGAGCTGCGCGTTGCGACGAACACAGCTAGGACATCCCCTCTGAATTAGTTTGCCTCCCCCAATGGTCGACAAGTTCCTCGCGAGCGCTGCTTTCCGAGAGTGAAGCACGTACCTGGTCGGTGGCAGAACGCTTGCGTTGATCGCTCCCGGCAACAGGGGAGATTCATGACGACCTCGGAGTGCAAGCGGGTGGACTACACGTTCGATTGGTTTGTTTCGGGGATCTCGCTTGGCATCATCGGCTTGCCCGTCGCCCCGACTCCTGCCCATGCGCCAGAGTTCAGTCGCAAGGCAGCAGCAAACAGGATCCGGACGGAATCTGTTCACTCAGTCCTCCTTGACCATTTCAGCGACGCTCGCGACTCAGTGGTTCGAGCTACTCGCTCCGCAGGGGCCAAGGACCACGTCCATTGTCTTAGGATAAATTGAGCGACGGAGCGTGCAACTCCTTGGTCGAGCATCGCCCCGGTCGAGCACCTCAGCCGGGCCTCACGGCGGGAGTCAGTGATGCGAGTATTGGTGTTGGGTGCCGGTTTCGGCGGTTTGGAGTTAACGACGCGGCTTTCCGAGGCCCTCGGCGACGAGGTCGACGTCGTGTTGATCGATCAGGCCGACGGGTTCGTGTTCGGCTTCTCCAAGCTCGACGTGATGTTCGGGCGCACTGTCGCGGAGGCTGTGCGGCATCCCTACCTCGACATCGCCAAGCCTGGCGTGCGTTTCGTTCAAACCACCGTGCGCGCCATCGACCCCGGAGCCCGACGCGTCGCAACCGACGCCGGGCACTTCGACGCCGATGTGATGGTTGTCGCCCTCGGGGCCGATCTCGATCCTGCGGCCACACCAGGGCTGATCGAAGGCGGCCATGACTTCTACACAGTCGAGGGCGCATTCGCGGTGCGTGGCGTGCTGGAGGGTTTTGAGGGTGGCCGCGTGATCGTGGGCGTGACCTCGACGCCTTTCAAGTGCCCGCCGGCGCCCAGCGAGACCGCATTGTTGGTGCACGACTACCTCGCTAAGCGAGGATTGAGCGGAGTTTCCGAGGTGTCGTTGGTCATGCCGTTCGGTCTTCCGATTCCGCCGTCGCCGGCCGCTTCGGAAGCGCTGCTCGCGGCCTTCTCCGAACGCGGCATCATCTGGTATCCCGACCGGCTGGTGCGGGCACTCGACCCGGCTCGCAAGATGGTCGTGCTCGCCGACGGCGGCGAGTTGCCGTACGACCTGTTTCTCGGCGTGCCCGTGCACCGTTCGCCGGTCGTGGTGGAGCAGTCGAACCTGTGTATCGACGGCTGGATCCCGGTGAACCCGTTGACTCTTGAGACCAGCTTTCCCGGCGTGTACGCGGTCGGTGACGTGACGAGCGTCGGAGCTCCCAAGGCCGGCGTGTTCGCAGAGGGACAAGCCGCAGTCGTCGCCGATGCGATCATTGCTCAGCACAGTGGCCGTCCAGCTTCGGTGACCTACGACGGCCGCGGCATCTGCTACGTGGAGTTCGGCCACGACCAGGTCGGGCGCGTGGACGTCACTTTCAGGAGCGGCGAACGACCCTCCGGGCGGCTCGACGGGCCCTCCGGGGACTACGTCGCCGACAAGTCCGACTTCGGGTCGAGCCGCATTCGGCGCTGGTTTGCCCGCGAATGGACCAGCTACTGACCCGACGTACGGGGTCGAGACCTCGTTGCAGCGCCAGCACCGGTAGAGGAGATCGAGAATGACGACGGCGACCAGGTGAGCGACGGTTGCCTCGGTGAACCTCTCTCCGGCGAGGTCGATCGGCATCGAGCTCTTCGTCACCTCGACATTCGATGCTTCGTAACGTACGCGTACTGGTCCGAGGGGTCGATCGCGATCTCTGAGGGCGTCTCGAACTCCGTGATCGGTGCGAGCCGCGCGATGCGTGACGAGGTTCACCGGAACGACGACGTCGCCGTCGGTGACGTAGGCCATTCGGCCGTTCGGGCTGACCGCGAGACCACCCAAGTCCGCAGGTTGGACTGGCGCGTAGTTCAGATTGGCTGATTGCCCGCGATCAACGAGCCCACCGGGCGCTCCGGGGGAAGGACGATCGGCGTACTGACCGTTCGCGTGGCGACGTCGATCGGGATCACGGCATAATCCGCCGCGTCGGCAACAAGAACCGTCTTGTCATCGGGCGTGATGGCGAGCTCCGTGAGGTCGAAGCTTGCATTTCGGTAGCTGCCCGTCCCGGAGCTAGATACGGACGCCCGGAAGGGTATCGGCGTCCCGAGCTGGCGCGTGACCAGGTTCACCGGGCCAAGTTCGGGGCCGGCTTCATCGAGGCCAGAGCGCGACGGGGTCGGCAGCGTCACGTCGTAGGTCATTTGTCCATCTGGCGTGCTGACCAAGTTCGTCGTTCCGTTGAAGCCGGAGACCCGGATTGGGGCTCGGACTTCCCGGTTTTGAGGTCGATCGGCACAAGACCCGTTGCGTCGGAGACGAACGCGGTGGTCGCGTTGCAGTCGGCAAGCGTCGCGGCGAGCGGGGGCCCGATGCGGATCGCGGTGGCGGCTGGCGACGGACGAGCGCCTCCCGTGGATACCACCATGCGCTGGCTGCTTCGCAGGTCGTAAGGGACCGCCTCCTCGCCGTCGTCGGTCCGTTCGAGGGCGCGGCGTTCGGGCCACTCGGCTGACGGCTGGTTGACCGCGCTTACTCCACTAAGTAGATTGATCTAATCAACTTCAGCCCGGGAACGGTCATCTCCGGTTTCGCGGTCGGCCTCGTCGTCGGGCTGACCGGCTCCGGCGGAGCGGCCCTCCTCACCCCGCTGCTCATCCTCGCCTTCTCGGTGAACGCCAAGACGGCGGTGGCGAGCGACCTCGTCGCCTCGGTGTTCATGCGCCCGGTGGCGGGGCTCATCCACCTGCGCCGCAGCGTGGTGCGGTGGCCGATCGTCGCCTGGCTGGTGATCGGGTCGGTGCCGACGGCCTTTGTCTCAGGGATCGTCTCTTCACACTTCGTCTCTTCAGCGAGGGCCGACGCGGTCCTCGAACCGGTGATCGGCGGGGTGCTCATTTTTTCCAGCGCGGCGGCGGTCGCCCGGCGCCTGGTGGCGCGTCGCCGCCCTGCGGCTCCCGACCCGGTGAGCGCCGAGCGATTCGTCGTCCGTCCGCTCCTCACCGTCGCCATCGGCGTCCTCGGCGGCCTGTCGGTCGGGATCACCTCGGTCGGTTCGGGGACGCTGATGCTCGTCGGCCTGGCTCTCCTCTACCCCTCGCTTTCGGCCTACGAGCTCGTCGGAACGGATCTCATTCAGGCGATTCCACTCGTGCTCGCCGCTGCCGGCGGGCATCTCGCCGCCGGCGGGCTCCATGTCGTCCTGACGTCGGCTCTGGTCGCCGGGGGAGTCCCGGGAGCGGCGATCGGCGCCGCGGTCGCCAAATACGTCCCGGCGGGCACGCTCGGCGCCATCGTCGCCGCCGTCATCTTCGGCTCCGGGTGCGCCCTCATCGGCTTGGTTCCCGGCGCGCTGGTCGGTGCCGGGGCGGCGCTCGCCTGCGCCGCCTTGGCGTGGCGACTCGTCGCCCGCCACCGCGCCGTCGCGCAGCTGGCGGCGGCGGGGGACTGCTGATGGGTGTGTCAGGCGAGGGTCCCCGGGTGACGGCCAAGGAGACGGGGACCCAACCGCACCTGGCCGAGGACTCGCACCCTGACGTCAGCCAAGCAGAGATCGCCGTTTTGGCTGTCTCGCTCGAGACCGAACCGGCTGCCAAGGCGGTCGCCTGGGCGGTGGAAAGGTTCGCTGGAGCGGTGAGCCTCGCCTGTTCGTTCCAGGACTGCGTCGTTGTCGACATCGCCGTCCAGGTCGACCCGCAGATCGAGGTGGTCTTTCTTGACACCGGCTTTCACTTCCCAGAGACGCTCGAGTTCGTCGAGGTCGTGCGCAGCCGCTACGGCCTCAACCTCCGCGTAGTTGAGCCCGGCCCTGGCGCCGAAACCTGGCCCTGTGGGACGGAGCGCTGCTGCGAGCTGCGCAAGGTGGCACCGCTCGCCGAGGCGCTGCGCGGCAAGCAGGCCTGGATCACCGGACTGAAGCGCGTCGACGCGCCGACCCGGGTGGCCACGCCGATCGTGGAATGGGACAGGACGCGGCGGATGGTGAAGGTCAACCCGATTGCCACCTGGACCGAGGACGACGTCGCGTCGTACGTGGCGGAACACGCCTTGCCCGAGCACCCGCTTGTGTCCAGGGGCTACCTGTCAATCGGCTGCGCGCCGACGACGCGCGCCGTTGCGCCTGGAGCAGATCGGCGAGCCGGCCGGTGGTCGGGGACAGACAAGACGGAGTGCGGCCTCCATGCGTGAGCCGACACCGCTCGTCCAGACACACCCGGTCGCAGGGTGGCTGCGGTCCTCGGACCGAACCAACTTCAGAAAGGCGCGAGCACGGTGAGCAAGACGAGCACGATCCTCGGGTCCCCCCGCCGGGTGGGCGGCCTCGACCTCCTCGAGGCACACGCCGTCTTCGTGCTGCGCGAAATTGCCGCCGAATGCGAGCGGCCGGTGCTGTTGTTCAGTGGCGGCAAGGACTCGGCGGTTCTGCTGCGCCTCGCAGAGAAGGCCTTCCATCCGGGACGGATCCCCTTTCCAGTCATGCACGTCGACACCGGTCACAACTTTCCCGAGGTCCTTGAGTTCCGTGACGTGCGCACCAATGAGCTCGACGCTGAGCTGCTCGTCGCCGCGGTGCAGGAATCGATCGACAACGGGCGGGTGGTGGACCCGGGACCGAACGTGTCGCGAAACCGGCTCCAAAGTGTGACGCTCCTCGACGCCATCGCCGAGCACCGCTTCGACGCATGCCTCGGAGGAGCACGGCGCGACGAGGACAAGGCGCGAGCCAAAGAACGAGTCGTCTCGGTCCGTGATGCGTTCGGCCAGTGGGAGCCGCGCAGCCAACGGCCCGAGCTGTGGCACCTCTACCACAGTTGTGTGCCGGCCGGAGAGCACGTGCGGGTGTTCCCACTGTCGGACTGGACGGAGCTCGACGTGTGGGAGTACGTGCGCCGCGAACGCCTGCGGCTCCCGTCGATCTACTTCGCCCACCGCCGCCAGGTCGTAGAGCGAGACGGGATGCTCCTCGCAGTGTGCGAATGGGTGGAGCCGCGAAGCGGGGAGAAGGTGGAGGAAGCCACGGTTCGGTTCCGCACCGTCGGGGACGCCACTTGCACAGGTGCCGTGCGCTCGGCCGCCGCCACCGTCGAAGAGGTGATCGTCGAGGTGGCTTCGTCCAAGGTGAGCGAGCGCGGTGCAACCCGCGCCGACGACAAGTTCTCCGAGTCGGCAATGGAAGATCGCAAACGGGAGGGGTATTTCTAAGATGGCGACGACCAAAGACGCCACGCCTCTCGGCCGCCGCGATATCCCGTGGCTCGACTCTCGCTCCGACCTACTGCGTTTCGCGGCGATCGGATCCGTTGACGACGGCAAGTCGACCCTGATCGGCAGGCTGCTCTACGACACCCAGCAGCTCTTCGAGGACCAGGTTGAAGCGCTGAGCCGCGCCAGCAGGCGCAGAGGGCGCCAGTCCCTGGAGCTTTCGTTCGCCACCGACGGGCTGAGATCCGAACGCGAGCAGGGCATCACGATCGATGTGGCGTACCGGTATGCGGCGACTCCGAGACGCAAGTACGTGATCGCTGATTGCCCGGGCCACGTCCAATACACGCGCAATATGGCGACCGGAGCCTCGACGGCGGACCTCGCTGTGGTCGTTGTCGATGTCGTCTCCGGGCTGCGCGAGCAGACGCGTCGACACTGCTCGATCGCCGCTCTGTTCGGCGTGCGCCACCTCATCGTCGCCGTCAACAAGATGGATCTCGTCGACTGGGACCGCCAGGCCTATGAGCGTGTGGTGAGCACAATGCGGGCGTTGGCGGATCGCTTGCAGATCGAAAGCGTGGTCACGATCCCGGTGTCGGCGCTCTTCGGCGACAACGTCGCCGAAGAATCGCACCGCTGCCCTTGGTATGCAGGCCCCACCGTCCTTGCGGCCCTCGAGGAAGCGCCGGCAGAGGTCTGGGACGCAGAGGAAGGAGCCGGCTGGCGGCTTCCCATTCAGTGGGTCACCCGCCACGACGACGGGAGCCGTGGCTACGCCGGGATGCTGGTCGGCGGGTCCCTCTGCCGGGGCGAGGAAGTGCTCGTGCTGCCGCGAGGACAGAGGACGCGCATCTCGTCGATCGACACCTTCGACGGCGAGCTCGACGAGTCCCCACCACTGCTGTCCATCGCGGTGCGCCTCGAGGACGACCTTGACGTCGGACGCGGCGATCTGATCGCTCCGATCGGTTCCTCGCCCCGAGTGGCAACCGAGCTTGAAGCGACCATCTGCTGGTTCGCCGAAGCGTCGCTTGTGCCGGACTCGCGATACAAGGTGAAGCACACGACGCGACTGACGCCTGCCCGTTGCACGGCGGTGACGTCTCGCTTCGACCTCTCCTCGCTTTCACTTGTGCCCTCGAGCGAGCTCGAGTTCAACGACATCGGGATCGCTCACATCGAGACCGGACAGCCGATCGTCGTCGACGAGTACCGCCACAACCGCGTCACGGGCAGCTTCGTCGTCATCGACGAGCGGACCAACGTGACCGTCGGCGCTGGGCTGGTCGGCGTCCCAGGCTTCGCGTCCAGACGAGGAGCTTCTGCGCCCGCCTGACGGTGACCGAGCGGCCCGGCTCGCTCTCTTTTCCGGCGGCGGCCTGCCGCTGACATTGGTGGACGCCTGAAAACCTGCCACCGGCAGGCCATCAGGCGGGGGACCACCGCCTCCTTATGGAGCGGGGCTGGCTGTCAATGAGTTGATAGTTGGCGCCAATGCGGGCGCGCCGTCATGCGGGCTCGCTCTGCGGTCCTTCATAGCCTCAGGGGAGACCGCGGCACGTTCGCGCCGGGTCGTGTCGAGGACGATCGTGCCCTGTCCGGGGACGAGCAATCGCCAAGCGGTGTGGATGACGCCCCCTGATTCACGCGGCCGCTTCCTGAACTAGCGGCTCGCGCTCGACCAGCACCCCCTTCTTGAACTTCGCCCCGGCACGTACCAGCGCGACGAGATGCGCGCCGTTCACCGACCGCCAACGCTCCGAGGCCGCTTCGATCAACTTGAAGGCCATCGCGAGCCCGGCGGTGCGCCAGCCGGCGCCCTTGGTGTCCCGGGTCCGCGCCCGCACCGGAGAGAAGGTCGACTCGATCGGGTTCGACGTCTTCAGGTGGACCCAGTGATCGGCGGGAAAGTCGTAGAACCGGAGCAGCTCGTCGAGGTCGTCTTGGAGGAGGGCCAAGATGGCACTCATGACGGTGGATGACGATTTCGGGTGCGCATCAGTGCGCGGCCGTCACTGGCTAGCTTTCTACCCTGAGGCTTCGTGGGCGATGACGGTATGAAGGACGGCTCCGACAGCAACCAACCTGTAGTCGCGAACCGCGAAAGTCGGCGAGAGGCAGAGTCAGGCCGCTACCGCGCCTGGCGAAGACGTCATCGCGCCAAGCTCGCGCGTCGTTCCCGCGCGCGCGTCTGGGGGACGCGCAGCGCGATGGCCATCGTCCTTCTAATTGTCGTGATCGTCGCGGCCACCGCGGGCTACACCATCTATCTCCTCGGAGAAATCCATCACTTCAGCGGAGACGGAACCACCTTGGCCGTGAAGGGGCCGACCGAGAACATCTTGCTCATCGCCTCGGCGAGCCGTTGCGCCGCGAGCAGCATCGGCGTGTTCAAATACCAGTGCGTGGCCGAGCACGTGAACGGCGTCAACTCCGATGTCGTGCTGATCGCTCACCTCAACGCGACCAACCACTCCATGTCGCTGCTCTCGATTCCCCGCGACAGCTTCGTCCCTGGCGCTCGCTCGGGGAACAGCCTCTGCGGCGGCACCTGGAGCTACACGCCGGGGCTGTGCGCCAACAAGATCGACTCCGCCCTCATCGAGGGACCCGACCAGCTGGCGCAGGCGATCGAGCAGGACTTCGGGATCCCGATCAACCACATCGTCGATCTCAACTTCGCCACCTTCGAAGACGTGGTCAACGCCCTCGGCGGGTTGTGGATGTACTTCCCCGACAAGCTCATCGACGCTTCTGCGGACCTGTACATGAACCGCACCGGCTGCATCCACCTGAACGGCACCGAAGCTCTCGCCTACGTGCGGGCGCGCCACCTCTTCTACTTCACCGCCAAACAAACCCCGAACCTCGCCGCCATCAAGGCGGCGAACACGCCGCATGGGCCGTGGTACACGCCGGACTCGGGAGGCAACTACGACGGCACCGGCGACCTCGGACGCATTCTGCGGGTGCACCTTTTCCTGAAAGCGCTCGCCCAACAGGTTCAGGCACGCGGCCTCGGCAACCCAGCCACGGACAATGCCTTGATCAGTGCCATCGCCCCGAATCTCACCACCGACGACGGCCTTTCCGGACTCACCCTCGTCAAGCTCGCCTTCGACTACCGCCATGCCAAGATCGGCACCGCTCCCGAGCTCACGCTGCCGACGATCAATGACGCCGCCACCTACTACTACGAGGGCGGTAACTACGGCGACGTCATCTTCCCGAGCGAGCCGCAAGACCAGCAGGCGATCGACCACTTCCTCGGGACGACACCTTCGGGCTGGAAGCTCGCACCATCCTCGATCAGCGTCTCGGTGATCGACGGGACGAACTCGGCCACGAACACTTCATCGGTTGCCTCACAGCTCAGCAAGGTCGGCTACCGCATCGTGCCGACAAGGGTCAGCCGCTACGTGGGTCCCGTCGCCGAGACGACGGTCCTCTACAACGGCCGAACCCACCTAGAACAGGCGGAAAGGGTGATGTCCTCGCTCTCCGGGGCCGTGGTCCTCGGACAGGGGACGCCGGCTGGCGGCGCCGACGTGAGTGTCGTCACCGGCTCGATCCTCTCGGTCGTCAATCCGACGACGAGTGCGACGGCCGCGTCCAGTTCCCGTCCGAACACCGCCAACTCGGGCGTGACCTCGACCACCGCGGCCGCGAGTTCGAGCACAGCGCCGCCGACAATGAGCAACCCGAATATCGGGGCGCCGACCTCGGCGAACCCCACCATCCCGCCGTGGGACGCTCGCTCGTGCCCCAGGGTCCCCGGATAGGAAAAGGCGGCTCAAGAGAAACGCGGTCTTGAATTCTGGTGTGACAACCTGCGCGTGTAGCCATTTGTATAGCCAAGCGCTCAGACCCGACTAGACGCGGACAGACGTCAAGGGACACAAGCACCTGGTCAGAGCCGTTCGGTGGACTCTGATGGACATCCAGATACCCGTTCGATTTCCCTGGGGGTCAAGAGGCCCCGGGTTCAAATCCCGACAGCCCGACAAGAAATAGCAGGCCAGAGCCGTAGCGGTAGTCGAGGAACTGGTTCTTGGCAGGTCTCGCGAGCCAATCCGCGAGCCAACTCGTCGATCCGGATCACTGCCGACGTCTATGGCCACATCTTCAATCCGCAACGCCAACAGGCGGCCGAAGCGATGGCAGAAGCACTCTGGTCGTAGCTGGACCGTTCGTGCGTGACCACGAACCGGTGCGTCCTCAACTGGTCATCGCAACACCTCTCTGATCGGCGAACACTGACGTCGTCGATGGGGAGGAACGGTGATGGCGAGGTTCACAGAAGCCGACAGGGCGACGATCTGGGAGATGCGGGAGGCCGGCGTGCCGGTGAAGCGCATCGCCAAGCACCTCGGACGCCAGAACTCTTCGCTTCGGAAGTTGATCGCCGACGCAGGGGGGAGACGACCGCACGAACGAGGGCGTGCTGAGCTCAGGCTCTCCCTTGAAGAGCGAGAAGAGATTTCGCGAGGACTCGCCGCAGGTCTCTCGATCCGGGTGATCTCGACCGGACTCGGGCGTGCGCCCTCGACGGTGTGTCGAGAGGTGAACGCGAATGGCGGCCGTCAGCATTACCGAGCGCTCGTTGCCGATCGGGGTGCGCAACGACGCGCGCTGCGACCCAGACGAGCGAAGCTTTCCCGGTGCCGACGGCTCAGATCGACCGTCGAACGAAAGCTCGAGGCCAGGTGGTCACCCGAGCAGATCTCCGCGTGGTTGGCTCTTAGCTATCCGAATGATCCGGAGATGCGGGTGTCCCACGAGACCATCTACCAGTCGCTGTTCGTCCAGGGCCGTGGAGCGCTTCGGAAAGAGCTCCACACCTGCCTGCGAAGCGGTCGGGCGATGCGAAGAGCCAAGGCCTACACCAAGGGCGGGATCGGCCAAGGACAGCTCCGCAACATGGTGATGATCTCCGAGCGACCGGCCGAGGTCGCCGACCGCGCCGTGCCCGGGCACTGGGAGGGTGATCTCATCTTCGGCAAGAAGATGACCGCAATCGGAACCCTCGTCGAACGTCACAGCCGCTACGTCATCTTGTTGAAGCTGCCCCACGGGAACACCGCCGAGTCGGTCCGCACCGCACTCGCGAAGCGCATCGTCACGCTTCCCGTCCAGCTCCGCAGATCGATCACCTGGGACCAGGGAAAGGAGATGGCCGAGCACGTCCAGTTCACGATCGACACCGGGGTGCAGATCTACTTCTGCGACCCGAAGAGCCCCTGGCAACGCGGCAGCAACGAGAACACGAACGGTCTCTTGCGCCAATATCTGCCGAAGTCAACGGATCTCTCTCAGTGCACCCAACGCGAGCTCGATGCCATCGCTCGTTCCCTCAACAACAGACCTCGACAGACGCTCGGGTGGATGACACCATCTCAGGCGTTCGTCAAGGCTGTTGCGTTGACCGCTTGAGCGCGCAGGTGAATAGGGGCACCCGGTAGGGGTGTGTATCGTGAGCGGCTCGCGGGTTCCTAGCAACTGTTTTCTTATCGGTGGAACAACTTGGCTTCGGTGCGCGAACGTGATCGCATGCCAGCCGAGCCTGGGGTGAGCTCGAGCATCGACGTCGTCCTATTCGACCTCGGCGGGGTCCTTGTCGAGCTCGCGAGCGTGGAACCGATGCGCGAGCTCGCTTCGGCTCACGACGACGAGGAGGTCTGGCGACACTGGCTGACCTGCCCCTGGGTACGCGCCTTCGAGCGTGGAGACTGCTCCGCGGAGGCATTCGCTGTGGGCATCGTCGGTGACTGGCAGATGGCGATCTCGCCAGAGGAGTTCCTCGAGCGCTTCCAGGACTGGCCGCGAGACCCTTTTCCTGGTGCACACGGACTCGTCGAGGACGCCAGTCGTTCGGTGCTCGTCGGCTGCCTCAGCAACATGAACGCGCTCCACCGGGAGCGGCACGCGCACCGGTGGACCTTCCTCGAGGCGCTCGACTTTCGCTTCTTGTCCTTCGAGCTCGGCTGCCTCAAGCCCGATCAGGCGATCTTCGAGCGCGTCGCCGAGGCTCTTCCCACGCCGAGGGAGCGGGTCCTATTCCTCGACGACAACGTCATCAACACCGACGGCGCTGTGGACGCGGGCTTTCGTGCCGTGCGTGTTCGTGGTGTCGACGAGGCACGTGCCGCGCTCGTCGCGGCCGGTGTCATGGGCGGCTCCGGTGGATGAAGCTCGGATCAATCGAACCGAGGAAACGAGGCTGGTCCGGTGCTGAGGGGAGTGGTCTTCGACCTGTTCGGCACGCTGACCGGCTTCGAGGCCGATCGGGACCGGCAGACCGAGGTGCCCACCGAGGTGCTCGATGTGCCCTACCTGGAGCTCCGCGACGTTCTCCGCGCGACCTTCGACGAACGCGCGAGGGGCCGCTTCGGCGACCTTCAGGCCACACTCCAGCGCCTGTGCGAGGAGATCGACCCGACGGCGGCGGACACGCCCGGGTACCCGACGCTCGAGGATGCGCACTTCGTGGCGGAGCACCGTCAACTATGTCCTGGTCGAACCCAGCTCGGCATCAAGCACCGGGACGGGGAGCCGGCATTGGCGATAATCCCGGGAGGCCTTCGGGCATGGGCAATTTCCTGGCGCAGCGCCTGGCGTTTGTTCGACTTGGGACCAGACGCCGGGGTTTCGCGAGAGCTGAGGAAACGCTGACACCAGCACCACGAAGGGTTCTCGCCGCGCCACCCGAAGACGGTGACGAGGTCATCCCATCGATCCGCGGTCGCGGGCCACACCTGTACCGATGTGGCCGACCGTCAGCGTCCTGTTGCGGTACAGACGCAGACCCGGTTGCCGTCGGGATCGGCGAGAACGGTGAAGGACGGGGCCGAAGAGTCGTCGACGACGGACCCGCCGGCGGCCACGGCGTCGGCGATTCGGCCTTCGGCCACCTCGGGCGCCAGCCACAGGTCGAAGTGCCAGCGCTGGCGGGGGATCTCGTGGTCGTCGGTGCCCTGGAACCAGAGACTTGGGACCCGGGCGGTGGGGTCGAAGACCGAGTCGTAGATCTTGTTGTCCGGGCTGCCGGTGAGCAGAACCGACCAGAAGGGGCTGATGTCATCTTCGTGCGCGGTGTCCAGTGCGATCTCGAGCTGGGTCACCGCGCCGGGCTCGGGCTCGAGTCCGTGCTCGCGAGCGATCTCGCTGATCCTCCTGGCCATGTCGACGTCCTTCTGGGTGACCCACAGGCCGTCCTCATGGGTGCAAAGCGAGACGTCGACGACGCCGTAGGTCAGCTTCAGGTCGGGGTGGTGACCCTCGGCCTCCGCGATCTGTGCCACGGCAGCGACGAACGCCGTCGCCACCACGTAGTTTGGGATCGAATAGCGAGCGTGCAGCGCCTGGGCCAGCTTGCGCCAGTCGGCGAGACCTGCTTCGACGATCCGCTGGTTGCTGAGTCTCTCCATGACTCAACTCTGCCACGAGGAGCTGACTGCCGATTTCACCGCCCTCGGTGCGCCCAAGAGGGCACCGCGATACCGGCTGGGAAGTGGTCGTCCGGCTAACACCACCCGATGAGTCACCAGAAGGTTCCTTAGCTCTGCTTAGCTTAGAAGCACAGAATGATCCTTCTGGCACTGGCGACAACGAACTCATCGGCTGGGTCAACCACGCCAAATCGACGGTTCGGGCGCCGGTGTCGTGTCCCGCAACCTTCGGCGGGACTTGTATTCAGACTGTCCCCGACCGCCGGTTAGGTCCCGGCCCACGGCTCAAGCCACCAGTCGCAGAACGTTGGTGTCGGAGACGGTGCGCGATTTCAGGACATAAGCGACAACGACGCCGCTGATGTGTCAAGACATCGGAGACATTGACGAAGGGGGTCTCCGGTGGACAAGGGACGTTTCCTCATCGAGCGCCACCTGAAGGAGGGAACGCCGATCGCCGAGCTCGCCGCGACCAACGGCATGCACCGGAGCTGGCTCTACCAGCTCCTCGCCCGCTACGAGGCCGAAGGCGAGCCCGGGCTCAACCCCCGCTCGCGCCGCCCGCACCGCTCGCCGTCCCGGATCTCCGACCTGTTCGAAGACGAGATCGTGCGGAAAAGAAAGTCCCTCGAGGACGCCGGGTGGGACGCCGGTCCCGAGACGATCTACGACCACCTCGCCAAGCGCCACCGCCAGGTCCCGTCGGTCTCCACCATCTGGCGGGTGCTTCGGGCCCGGGGCTTCATCACCCCAGAGCCCCACAAGCGCCCCCGGAACTCCTATGTGCGCTTCGTCGCCGAGCTCCCCAACGAATGCTGGCAGATGGACACCACCCACGTCAGCCTGGCCGACGGGACAGACGTCGAGATCCTCAACCTGATCGACGACCACTCCCGCCTTTGCGTCGGGGCCCGGGCACAACGGGTCTACAAGGCGACCGACGTCGTCGGGGTGTTCTTGGACGCCGTTCAACGCTTCGGCGCCCCGGCGGCCGTCCTCTCGGATAACGGGGCCATCTTCACCGCCGCCTACCGCTTTGGCGTCGGGGCCCTGGAGGCGGAGCTCGCCGCCTTGGGCATCGACTTCAAGCACTCCCGCCCCTATCGCCCCCAGACCTGCGGGAAGGTCGAGCGGTTCCACCAGACCATGAAGAAGTACCTGAACCGCCAGCGCCCCCCAAAGTCGCTGGGCGCGCTTCAGGCCCAGATCGACCGCTTCGTCGAGTACTACAACGCCACCCGCCCGCACCGCTCGCTCGGGCGAGCGACGCCAGGAAAGGTCTTCTCGTCCCGGACGAAAGCCCATCCGCGGCTGCCATCGGCACCCGGGGGCCACCGCCTCCGCCGCGACCGGGTCGACCGGGGAGGCAAGCTCACCCTGCGCCACAGCGGGCGGCTCCACCACCTCGGGGTCGGGCGGGCCCACGCCGGCGAGCTGGTCGCCATCTTTGTCGCCGGGCGCGCGGTGCGGATCGTCAGTGAAGAGGGCGAACTCATCCGCCAGTTCGAACTCGACACCTCGCGGGACTACCAGCCAATGAGCTGACCGGGGTGTCTACGATGTCTCGCGACATCGTCTCCGATGTCTCGCGACAGGACATGGTGTCGGAGAGGGGACTTGAACCCCTACGCCCTTGCGGGCACCAGCCCCTCAAGCGATCGGGATACGTCTATGCAGTGGCACTCAATCGAATGCTGCCTGGTCAGCGACCTGGCCATGTCCAGCCTGTCCGCTCCAGAACCCTCCAATCCGCACCGTTGATTAGCAGATGATTAGCAGAGAGTCACTGCCTGGAGGCGAGGGAACTCGAACGCGAACCTCATGACCCCCAGGGAAATCGAATAGGTATCCGGGCGTCCATCAGAGTCCACCGAGCGGCTCTGACCAGGTGCTTGTGTCCGCGGATGCCTGTCCGCGTCCAGTCGGGTCTGAGGGCTTGGCTACAGAAATGGCTACACGAACGCGCTTCTTAAGGGGCATTGGACGCTCGACGGTCGACAAAAGAGGTAGTCGCCTTCATCGACACCCAGCGGTCCAACCCGTGGTCAGGCTTCACTAGTTGGCAGGTCCCGCCTGCACGCCCCGGGGCTCTTGCCATAGCAGGTGTGCCTGGCCCGCCTTGAAGGCGATCAGCTGCTGGTGCGCTTCGAAACCGCCGTCTCCGGGTAGCTCATCGGCGTAGATGACACCGCCTGGGGCGAACGAGAAGGAGGTCAGCCAGAAGTACTCGCTGCGAAGGTTGATCTTGCTGAGGTTGTCCGCCATGACGAGTCCCGAGCGACCGAGCCGCATGATTGCCGAGAAGCTGTCGACGTAGATCGCCCCGCCCGGTCCCTCGGTTAACAGGCCATGGTCACCACCGCTTTGTCGCGCGTAACCGAGGTAGTAGGCATCGCCGTTGGGTTCAACTCGCCAGACACCCCAGCCGTTGAAACCGGTGACGTCGAGGTTCCCACGTGCGTCGATGGCGATCGCACCCAGATTCATGTCGAGGCTGTTTGGCATGTAATGCACTTTTCTGAACGACATTCGATGGGTGGCGATCTGCTCGAAACGGCCATCTTCGAGACGCAGCAGTTGGCGAGTGGTAGCGACCACGAGCTGACCGTTGCGTCCAACTGCGAAATTGGGTTGCCAACCGAGCGACGTGGATGGGGCGGGGGCGCCGTTCACAATTAGCGGCAACGGATGTGCGGGCAGCGCCGCGGAATCCACCCCGTTTCCAGCGATCGTCTGGATGGTTCCGTTGGAGTGGATCTCTCGGATGCGACCGGCGTCGGCGAAGTAGAGGCTTCCATTGGGTCCAAAGGTGAGGTCGTAGGGATTCGAGAGCTCGGCGTCGATCGCGGGTCCGCCGTCCCCGGCGTAGCCGCTTTTCCCGCTCCCCGCGACGGCGCGGAACTTGCCATCTGGCAGGAGAACAAGAATTCGGTGCTGCAAGGGAGCGGCGACGTACAGCGCGCCCGTCGGACCCACGGCGAGTGAACCGGCGAGTTGCAGGTTGACCATTGCTCCAGTCGGGAGCGCGCCCGAATTCGGGGGAGCCAGAAAACCCTTCGGCCTCGAAGGCGGCGTCATGACAAGGGCGACGATCGTCGCAGCTAGGCCCAGGACAAGCACGGTCACAATGGCGAATCCGAGCCGGCGTCGGCGCGTCCTCCGTCTCGCCTCGGCGAGGAGCGCTTGGGGCTCCATCGGGTCGCTGAGGTCGCCGATCCGTGACCGCGGGTCGAGAAGTGTCATTGCCGCTCCTAGCCGGACAGGTGTTGCAGGAGCTCGACAAGGTCCTCGGGTCGGTACCCGGTGCGGCGACCGAGTTCGATGAGTTCCTTCATGCGCTCGATGACCTGGCTGCGCTCCGGCGTGCCGGCGACGCGGATGGCGCGTCCTCGTCCGACCTCGAGCAGTCCTTGGTCCCGGAGGACCCGAAGGGCACGCAGCACGGTGTTGGTGTTCACGCCAAGGACGGTCGCGAGATCCTTCGCCTGGGGGATGCGGTCGCCCGGGCGGGCTTCACCATCTGCGATCGCGCGACGAATCTCGACGGCCACCTGTTCATGGAGCAAGGTGGGGTCGTTGCGGTTTACTGCCGCCAGACGGAGACGCGACTCTTGGGTGCTCCTGGAGTAGTTGCTCGACCGAACCATAACGCTACTAAGCTTAACGTCATAATATCAATGGAGGCAAGTGGGTGACGATTCCCCGAGGTCGAGAGGTGTACTTGACTCGAGATGTACTGATGTATTAGTACAGCTGGCGTGGTGCCGAGACCGCCGCTGATCAACTTCCGGCTGGACCCTCGTACCGGCCTAGCCCCCTACCGTCAGCTCGTCGATCAGGTCCGCCATGCCGTCAGCCTGGGCCTGCTGCGCCCCGGTGACCGCTTGCCTTCGGTGCGAGAGGTCGTGACCCAGGTCACCATCAACCCGAACACCGTGCATCGCGCCTATCGGGACCTCGAGAACGAAGGCGTGGTCGAGGGTCGGCCTGGTCTCGGAACCTTCGTGAGGGCCTCCGCGTCCTCCCGAGTCACCGCGCAAGATCGCAACGTGCTGCTCGAGGAGCTCCGGGGGTGGGTCGGACGAGCGCGTCGAGCCGGTCTCGACGAAGAAGGCATCGCGGCGCTCGTCGCCGTTGCGGTGCTTCCCGAAGACATCCCTGCTCGATGAGCGAAGCTGTCGCCGCGCTCGAAACAGTTGGTCTCGGCAAGCGTTACGGGCGCAAGTGGGGGCTCGAGGACTGCTCGTTTCGGCTCCCCACAGGGCGAATCGCGGCGCTCGTCGGGCCGAACGGGGCTGGGAAGTCGACGCTTCTGCGGATGGCGGCTGGGATCACGAGGCCAAGCGCCGGCGAGGTCCGGGTGTTTGGTCACTCGCCCCAGCGTCAGACCGTGGACGTGCTTCGCGAGATCGGTTACCTCGACCAGGAGCGTCCCCTCTATCGCACCTTTCGCGTTGACGAGATGCTGCGTTTCGGGGAGCGGCTCAATCCGAACTGGTGCGCGGCCGCCGCCCGCGATTACCTCGACGCACTCGAAATTCCGACCAGTTCGAAGGTGGGGAACCTCTCGGTCGGCCAACAGGCACAGGTCGCCCTCACGATGTGCCTGGCGAAGTGTCCAGCCCTCTTGTTGCTGGATGAGCCGGTCGCCGCGCTCGACCCCGTCGCGCGTGAGGGCCTCATGCACATCCTCCTTCGGTCAGTCGTCGACAACAACACGACGGTCGTGATCTCGTCCCATGCCGTTTCCGACCTCGCGACCATCTGTGACTACGTCATCATCCTCTCGGCGTCTCGCGTGCATGTGGCCGATGACCTCGACTACGTGCTTGCCAGTCACCGGCTGCTCATGGCATCGAGTCAGCGGGCCCCAGCGTTTCCACCGGGCATCCTCGTCATCTCGACTAGGCAGAGCGAACGCCAGACGAACGTCCTCGTCCGTGTCGAGCAGCCGCTGACCGATCCCTCGTGGCAGGTGGTCGAGCCGACACTCGAAGAGATCGTGATTGCCTACCTTCGCGAAAAGGGGCCGAGAAACCTGGCTCTCGGTCAGCCGCGCGGTGGCAATTCGTTGGATGATGCCCGATGATCTGGGCAACATGGCGGATCCACCGCTCCCTCTTCATCTCCGCGATCGCGATCGCGATCGCCTTGGCCATCTGGCTCGCCATCACCGGAACGATGGAGGAGCACGCCTGGACGATCTTCACGAGTCACCACTGCACGCTCAACTACCCGGGCAGCTCGGCGATCTGCATGAGCAGCCTCTCGGGTGCAGGCAACTTCAGCAGCGTCAATGCGGCGCTCTGTGGCGTCCTCCCGGCGCTGGTCGGCCTGGTGCTGGGAGTGCCGCTTGTGGCTGGGGAGATTCAACAGAGGACGAACCGCCTGGCGTGGAGCCAGTCGATCACGAGGACGCGCTGGCTCCTCGTCAAGATCGGAGTCGGTGCGTTGTTCACTGCGGTGATCGTCGGCGCCTTGGCGCCGCTGGTCTGGTGGTGGACGGACGTGGCGCGGCGCAGTCATATCCAGCCGGCGAATTTCGACATCTCGGGATTCGTCGCGGTGGGGTATGCGCTCTTCGCCTTCATGCTCGGCGTCGCGCTCGGCGCGCTCATTCGCCGGAGTGGCTGGGCCTTCGCTGTCTGCGTCCCGATCTTCGCACTCGTCCGCCTCGGTATCCGGCAATACATCCGGCCGGGCCTCATTCCGCCAACTACGGCGACCGTGAGCGCCTACACGCCGGTCGGCAACAGCTACTGGTATCTGAACGCGGGTTTTGTGCCGCTCGGCCGCTCGAACCCTGGGCCCGGACAGACGTGGTCGAGCAACGACTTGGTCATCGAGAACTGTCAAGCCGGCGGTTACGTTGCGAAGAAAGCGGTACACAGCGCTGCGTACTGCGAGAAGGTAAACCACCTGCACTATGTGATGCAGTTTCAACCGCCCAGCCATTTCTGGGCGCTCCAGGGGGCCGAGAGCGCGATCTTCCTCGTCCTGGCTGGAGTACTGCTCGGGTTGACGGTGCTGGCCGTGAGGAGATGGCGGACCTAGCGGAGAGGTTCGGCAGGGAGTTAAACGTCCGACGGTCTTCGAACATTCGACCGCCTCGCGCCAGAACGCCGCCTTCGCTCGGCTTCGGCCAAGTAGGAGTCGCGCCCCGATTTGATTTCACGCGGAAGCGGCGAAGCGCTCCTTCATGACATTAGGTATGCGTCTCTAACAGTGCAGGGCAGGCCGCCATTCTGTGCGCCCGCGAACCGGCGTTTCAGGGTGGGTCCCGGTCGCTGCCAGAATGGGTCCGTGCCTGATGTGTCTACAGTCGTACTCGTCCACGGCAGCTTCCTCGGCCCTTGGCTTTGGAAGGATGTCCAGCACACCCTTGAAGCTCGTGGAATCCGTTCAGTCGCACCTGACCTCCCCAGCGTCGGTGACCGAATGGGCGATCTTGACCGGGACGTGGCTACGGTTCGGCAGGCCCTCAAGGCCGTCGGTCCGGCTGTGCTGTGTGGGCATTCGTACGCCGGATTGGTAATCACAGAGGCAGCTAATGACGAAGAGGTCGAAGTCACGCGGCTCGCGTATATAGCTGCCGCAATTCCTGACGAGGGGCAGAGTATGCAGGCGCTCGCCACATCACTTGGCCTTGGGGATAGCAACAATGGCGACGAAGAGGTCATTGTGCTGCCCGATGGGCGCATCGAACTGAGACCTGAAGCTGCTCGCACCGGCTTGTTTCACGACTGCACACCGGACCGTGCTGAAGAGGCGATAAGTCTTCTCAGGCCGATCAACCCTGCCGCGGGAACTCAGCCTGTCAGTCGAGCAGCATGGCGTCAGATACCCGCGACCGTGATTGAGGCTGCGGACGACCGCTTACCCAGGCTCGTTTGCTCAGCTTTGGACTCGACTCCCCATGATTCGGTGTCCATTCCGACTGGCCACTGCCCCCAATGGAGCCGCCCTGATCTCGTCGCAGACCTGCTCGGCGAGCTAGTTCTCGCGAGGTGATCTCGGCGGCCGACCACCCTAAAAATGCCCGAGCAGGGACGCCCAGATCAGCCATGCAGAACACCCCCCTGGCGGGTGGACATCGAACACGGCGAGGAGGACACTCAGAGGCGGTGCACTTCGAGAGTTTCGCGTTCGGCTCGATCCAAATCGACGGCAAGACCTACGACCACGACGTGGTGCTCGACAGGGGCGCTATCCGAAAGCGCGACAACAAGGCGTCCCGACAGCTCCGCTCCGCGTATGGTCACACGCCGCTATCGCTCTCTGAGAAGATCCCCTGGGACTGCCGTCGTCTCGTGGTCGGGACCGGAGCACAAGGTGCCCTCCCGCTTGTCCCGGAGCTGAAGCGAGAAGCCGAGAGGCGCGGCGTCGAACTCGTGTCCTTGCCAACCGCCGATGCCATCGCGCTGCTGGAGAAGGACTCGGAAGGCACCAATGCTGTCCTCCATGTGACCTGCTGATCTTCAGCAATCCCGAGACGCGTCCCATAACGTCATTCGGGATCTGCATTCGGACTGTCACCGAACGCCTGCGCGCTCAAGCGGTCAACGCAACAGCCTTGACGAACGCCTGAGATGGTGTCATCCACCCGAGCGTCTGTCGAGGTCTGTTGTTGAGGGAACGAGCGATGGCATCGAGCTCGCGTTGGGTGCACTGAGAGAGATCCGTTGACTTCGGCAGATATTGGCGCAAGAGACCGTTCGTGTTCTCGTTGCTGCCGCGTTGCCAGGGGCTCTTCGGGTCGCAGAAGTAGATCTGCACCCCGGTGTCGATCGTGAACTGGACGTGCTCGGCCATCTCCTTTCCCTGGTCCCAGGTGATCGATCTGCGGAGCTGGACGGGAAGCGTGACGATGCGCTTCGCGAGTGCGGTGCGGACCGACTCGGCGGTGTTCCCGTGGATTGAGCACTGCCATTCGGACCTGGAAGATCGAACTCCCTGTCAGGGGCACGTAACGGACCTGTTCCGACTAAGCAGACGACGCCGGTCAACTTGAGGGGCTGGTGTCTGCAAGAGCGTAGGGGTTCAATTCCCCCCTCCGACACCCTCTCGGACACGCACGATCTCTGGCTCTCGCGCCCGACCGGCGGCGCCGGATATGGAGGGGGCGAGAGCGCCGACGGTCACCTGGAAGTCGACGGGGTACACCGTGACCAGGTTCACCACCTACCAGGCGGCCACGGAGGAAACTACTTAAAGCCTGGCTCCGCCCGGGGCCTGCCGCTGAAGAGCACGAGTCGCCGGTCGCCTGATTGAATGCGTGGTGAAGGCCGTACCGCCGAACGGCGGATCTCGTCTGACCTGCGCTGAGTGGAGAATGGCACACCTACCCGACCTGTTGGCCACCTGCTGGACATCGGCCGGTGACGTGGTCCCGGGCCGGGGCGGCGACGTCAGCCCTCTCCCCATCGAGGAGCGGGTCGCCGCGGTCGCCAAGGCCGGGTATCGGGGGTTCGGAATCGCCGCCCCCGACCTGGCGGTGGTCCGGGACACCATCGGCTATCCGGCGCTGGCCCAACTGCTCGACGAGAACGGGCTTCGTCACGTCGAGGTCGAGTACCTGGAGAACTGGTGGACGAGAGGAGACCGGCGCCGGGCCTCCGATCGGGTGCGGAAGGAGCTGTTCGAGGCGGCCGCCGAGCTCGGCGCCGACCATGTGAAGGTGGGTCTCGGAGACCGGGAGGACGACCTCGATGAGGGGCTGTTCGCCAGTGAATTCGAACGTCTCGCCACCGAGGCCAATGCCCACGGGACCCGGATCGGCTTGGAGCCTCCGACCGACTCCATGATGCCGACCATCGCCCCCGCCGCCGAGCTGGTGCGCACGGTCGCCAACCCCGCCGGCGGTCTGCTTGTGGACATCTGGCACATCTTCCGCAGCGGAACCGGCTACGAGGAGCTCGTCGAGGTGCTGCCACCGGAGTACGTGTTCGCAGTGGAACTGAGCGACGGCCGCGCCCAGCCGGTCGGCACCCTCTACGACGACACCTTCGACCACCGGCTGCTCCCCGGGGAGGGCGAGTTCGACGTGGTCGGCTTCATTCGTGTCCTGGACCGTCTCGGCTTCGCCGGCCCCTGGGGGTTGGAGGTGATGTCGACCGAGCTGCGCTCTTTGTCGGTCGAGGTGGCGACCAAAAAGGTGTTCGACGCCGCGGTACGCGTCTTCGAGGTGGCCCGGGGTGGGCGGGAACCGAGCGGTGGAGGGCGCTAGGGCGCGGTGAGCCACGGCGCGGGGCGGTCGCCTCTTTCCTCCGCCGGTTGGCACGGTCGACGGCGTACCACGGACAGCTGGGCCCGCCTAGCCAATCTCGCCAACCAATCCTCAGCTCCGCCATCGTCACACCGGTGACGCACTCCCGGCGATCGGCGACACCTCCACAGTGTGGTGTGTGATGGGATTACGCGATGTACGAAAACCCGGAGGAACTTGATCGCCTGCAGCAGCTTCTAGATGAAAGTGCGCAGTCTGCTGGACCGCATATGCGCGGGATCATCACTGACGAACGTCGACTCACCGCCAAGCAATTGACGGACCGGCTTCAAGGGATGGTCCTCCTCGTGCTCGCGACGGTGACCGCCGACGGGCGACCCCTGGTTGGTCCAGTAGACGGGTACTTCATCCATAGGAGTTTCTATTTCAGCTCTGGTCGGGAGTCGGTACGAATGCGCCATCTCCTGGTTCGTCCCGCAACGAGTGCCGCACACTTGCCCAGCGAAGAACTTGCCGTGACCGTCCACGGCACAGCGGAGCTGTTCGAGCTTTCCGACCCCGAGCGACCCGAACTCCGACAAGCGATGCTCGACCACTACCTACCTCTGCAAGGGCCGTCCTTCGAGGAATGGATGAACGCGCAGGACGGTCTCGCTGCACGTGTCGTCGCGCAGAAACTCTTCACCTTCCACCTAGGACAGGTGTGAGAGCTTCGTCAGTCAACTGGCGTTGTGGGTCACCCGGACTTCCTCCGGTCCAGTCACGAGGGCGAGGACTTCCAGTATCCTGCGGTCGCGCGCCGGGCAGGGTCCAATCCAGCGGAGCTCGACGAAGGAGATTCCCATGGATATCAGCCGGTTCGATTTCGAGCTTGACGAAGTGACAAGCCTCATCTCGCGACTTGCGAGTCTTGCCACCACCGTCGAGATCGAACCGAGACTCCACGAACTCGGAGAACGCGACGCAATGGGAGAAATTCACCCCGACCGCGAGGAGCCGACGTTCAGGATCCAGTGCCGCCTGCGCGGGGACGATTCAGCAATGTCCCGAGTGGTCACAGTAGCGACAAGCATGGGTCTCGAAACGGCCCTCGATGGAGATGGAACAGTGCGCTTTCGGCATCTGCGCCAAAACGACGCGACCGGCGAGGGATCCCCCTCGTCGGAGTAGCAAACCGGCGGTTCTGGGTCACTCGTGGTGAACTTTTCGTCTAACGCCAGGTGATGAGGATCCAGCGGTATTCGTCGAACATTTCGATATCTGGACGCGCCAGGGCCGCCAGCGCAGCGTTTCTCGCGGCAACGGGATTCGCCTCGTCGCCGTAAGAGCTCCACGGAATCTCTGTCGCAAGGCCCCGAGGTGTCGAGCTGAGGCCGTCGCCTCGGAGAACGAGGCCAAGTACGACATGTCCTGAATAGGCAGTCTCGGCAATCACTCGCTCGACATGGTCGCGTGACTACATGACCTCTTTGTTGTTCGTTGTGAGTACGGCCGATCCCTTGAGATCGTCCGACAGGAACGACAGGTGCGGTGGCACGAATCAGGCATTCGGCAGTTCCGGCTCGCTCCGCAAGCCGGCGTTACCTGCCACAGCCTCGACCGTCGGGACCGAGCGTTATCGGGCATCTGCCAAAGGTCGGCCACCCGTATGGAGCGACGGTAACTGACTGGCGGTAGCGCTTGTCAGCCCACCTGCGTCGTGGGTCGGACGAGGATCTCGTTAAGCGTCAGTCGCCGAGGCCGCGTGATAGCAAACGTGATGATGTCGGCTATGTCCTGCGCGGTGACGGCCACCGCCTGGTAGAGCTCTTCAGTAGCCCGCTTAGCTCCTGTGTGGGTGATGCGGTCGGTGATCTCGGTCGCGACGGCACCGGGCTCGATGACCATCACGCGGACGTCGGGTTGCAGTTCTTGGCGCAGCGCCTCTGACCAGCCATTCATGCCCCATTTCGTTGCGGCGTAGGCGGCATTGCCGGGGCGGGCGGTGCGCCCCGCCACTGAGGAAATGTTGACAAGATCTCCGCCCCCGTCTCGAAGCTGGTCCAGGAACACTTCGGTCGCAGTCATCGCTCCAAGCAAGTTGACCTCGATCATTTGACGAATCTCGGCTTGCTGAGCGGACGAAAAGGGCGCCAGCAGCATCACACCGGCATTGTTGACGAGGATGTCAGCACCGCCCATCTCCTCTTGGACACGCCCAGCCGCCGCAACGATGGAGGCGCGATCTGTCACGTCGGCGGCCATGGCGTTCGCGGCGTGCCCAATTCGGCAGCCAACGCTTCGAGACGATCGACCCGACGAGCCAGCAGGGCGACGCGGTAGCCATTGGCCGCCAGCGTCCGGGCCGTGGCCTCGCCGATGCCCGAGGACGCTCCGGTAATGACGGCAACTCGACCGCGGTTCGGTTCGGCACTCATCGTGTTCATGCGCCTGTTCTGGATACGCAGTGATCAGCTGCATCGACGGAACTGACCATTCCCAATAGTGGTGGACTATTGGAGGAGGCAACGGTGCTCGTAGACGACGAGATGGACTAGGTGATGCGGGCACTCGTGAGTGTCCCATGACGCCGTCAAACCCGAGGACGGGAGGTGCCATCGAAGTGCGGGTTGGGGCGAAGGCGAAGGTGCCCACCAAGTGCCCACTGGAGCAGTCACCAATCCCCGGGGCAGTTGAGGATTCTCGTTCCAGCCCTCAGTCCAGGATCCAATCTCATCTGCGAGTTAGTCCACTGACGTGAACGTCCCCTTCTTTTGCCAGTGCACCAACCGTCGCTTGAAGCACGGGCCATTCACCAATGTCGACGCGCTCATCGACGCGATCGACGTGTGGGCCCCACACTGTAACGACGACCCCAAGCCCTCCTTGTGGCATGGGCCTGCACGCCAGATTCCAGCCGAAACTGGGCCAAGAATCGAGTGCCATTGGCAGCAAGAGTGCCCCTGCCCCGTTGGGTGCTTACGATGAGTCGGGAGTCGTTTAGATGATGCTGGACGAGAGGGGGAGGACCAAATGTCTCTCTTCGACGAAAAGAGAGCTCGTAAGCGCTTCGAACACAGTGGTCGAACGCGAGGTCGTGTTTGGTGGATGGCTCTCACGGCTTTCGTTGTCGCCGCTTGCCTGGTTGGCGCGGGTGCGGCCGCTTCGGGCTCGACAAGCTCGAAGCCGTCGGCCGCTCCGCTCGCCCCGATCGGGATCCTCAGTGCCGAGGGGACTGAACAGGCCCCCGTGCTGGCTGCGATGCACGTGACGCGGTCCGTGGTCGTCGACGGGTATCTCTTTTACGTCGGCACGATCAACGGCCGCCCGGTCGTGGACGCCTTCAGCGGTGAGGTCGACGAATCGGCCGAGCTGGCCGCCTACCTCCTCATCTCACACTTCCACCCACGTGCGATGTTGTTCTCTGGGACGGCGGGTGCCGAGGCCGCCTCCATCAATGTGGGTGATGTCGTCGTGAGCGGGATGGTCGTCGACAAGTCCAACCTCCACTACCAGATCGGCGGCTACCAGACACCCTATGAGGGGGTCGAGATGCACCTCGCTCCCGGCGACACGATCGCGGGAGACGCGACGGCGGGCTACGACACCCCGCCGCCGACTCCGGCTGACGCGAAGACTTTCGGCTACGGGCCTTCCACGCCGAACAAGCACTGGGTGTACGTCACTGCTTTCGCGGCACCGCGGCAACTCGTGAAGGTCGGCGAGCAGGCACCATCGCTCGGTACGACTACCGTCGCCGAAGCAACTGGCCAGAAAGCGACAGGTTCCATCAAGAACAAGGTCGTCGTCGGAGTGATCGGGCAGGCTCCAGTGTGGACCGAGCCTCTGTCATGGATTGAAGCACAGGATTTCGTGTACCAGACTGATGCCGAAGAGAACGAGAGCACCGGCTTCGCCTTCGCGTGCGCGGCCCAGGGTGTGCCCTGGATGTTGATCCGTGGGATTTCGGATACCCCATGGCACCCGAACGCGTACGAGGGTGTCATCGCTTCGGACCATGCCGCCAAGGTCGCCATCTACGTGGTGGACCATCTGCCGTCCACCATCAGCCGACAGCCCGCAACCTTCGCGGATCTGTCCCCTGAGACCAACGCCCGGACTGCCGGCTACGTGGTCGCCAAGCAAGCGTGGTACAGCATTGGCCCGGTCACCAAGGTCACCTACGTAGCTTCAAACGGGAAGACCGAGACCCTGACGGGCGCAGCGCTGAAGGCGCTCGAGAAGGAGTACACCTACGGCGCCGGCAAGATCGGGCCCGCCGGCTGAACCTGGCGCTCACTATCGGCGGTCATTTTTTGGCAACGGTAGGAAGGTGACGTCCTAACTTCCCTTGAAATGGGCCAAGGTGCGCCGGGGCCGGGCGTTTCAGAGAAGCTATAGCGGCCTGGTCAACTTCTTGATCCAGACAGAGGCAGGCGTAGCGGTCCACTTGTCGGGCCTCTCAGCTAGCTGAGTTCCCTGGTTCAGGCGGAAAGGGCGGCGATCCGAGCGGGCGCCCGACAGGACGGGTTCGTTGAGGAGCGAGCAGCTCTTCTCAGTTGTTACCTCGGGTGATCATGGAAAGAGCCCTTCGACCGACAGGTAGCGCTCGCCGGAGTCGTAGCTGAAGGTGAGAACGCGGGAGCCGTCGGCCATCTCGGACAGCTTCTGCGCTACCGCCGCGAGGGCCGCCCCCGAGGAGATGCCGACCAGGAGGCCTTCTTCGCGGGCGCATCGCCTGGCGTACTCTGCCGCTTCCTCCGGGGAGACCTGGATGACCCCGTCCAGCAGTTCCGTGCGGAGCACGCTAGGCACGAAACCGGCACCGATACCCTGGATGCCGTGCGGCGAAGGGGCTCCGCCGGACAGCACGGGTGAGAGCGTCGGTTCTACGGCGAACACCTTGAGCTGGGGCCATCTTGGCTTCAGCACCTCGGCACAACCGGTGATGTGGCCCCCGGTTCCAACCCCGGTGATGAGGTAGTCGAGGCCTTCGGGGAAATCCCGGGCGACCTCCTCAGCCGTGGTGCGCCGGTGGGCCTCCACGTTGGCCGGGTTATCGAATTGCTGCGGGATCCATGAGCCAGGGATCTGCGCGTGCAGCTCCTGCGCCCGGGCGATGGCGCCTTTCATCCCGAGCTCGCGCGGCGTCAGCTCGAGCTCGGCCCCGTAGGTCTTCATGAGCCGGCGCCTTTCGAGCGAGAACGACTCCGGCATGCACAGGACGAGCCGGTATCCCTTGACCGCGCAGACCAGGGCGAGGCCGATCCCGGTGTTGCCCGAGGTCGGCTCGATGATCACCGATTCGGGGCCGATGACGCCGCGCTGTTCTGCGTCTTCGACCATCGAAAGAGCGATGCGGTCTTTGATGCTCCCCCCTGGGTTGGCCCGTTCCAACTTGGACCAGACACTCACCCGCGGGTCGAAGAGCCGGTTGATGCGGACGTGAGGAGTGTCACCGATGGTGGCCAGTACGTTGTCGTAAGGCAAGGCGTTTCTCCTTCGTTGGTTTAGATCGAATAATCGAGGGGATCGAGGGCGTCCGCCACGCTCCTGACTCTCACCTGGCTCGTGTGGTAGACGTACGAGGCCGCCGGGACGCTCGAGGTGAGCCAGGCGTTTCCGCCGATCACGCTGTCGTGGCCGACGATGGTCTTACCACCGAGGACGGTGGCGTTGGCGTAGATGACCACCCGGTCCTCGATCGTCGGGTGCCGCTTGTGGCCCGCCGTGTCCTTGGCCACGCTGAGAGCGCCCAGGGTCACGCCCTGGTAGATCTTGACATCGTCGCCGATGACCGCCGTCTCGCCGATGACGACGCCAGTCCCGTGGTCGATGCAGAATGAACGGCCCACCTGGGCCCCAGGATGGATGTCAATGCCCGTGCGCGTGTGGGCGACCTCCGCCAGAAGCCGCGGCAGTAGCGGAACCTCCAGCCCGTGCAGGCCGTGAGCCAGCCGGTGGATGGTGATGGCCAGGAAACCGGGGTAGGCGGCAATCACCTCGTCCAGGCTTTCAGCGGCGGGATCACCGGCCAGGATGGCGCCGGCGTCCGCCCGCAAAAGTTCGTAGATGTTCGGCAATAGCTCCGAGAACCGTGCCGCGAGCTCGGTGGAAAGGTCGTGGGGCACGACCGAGCAGAGCAGCCGGGAAAGGTCGACGCGCAGCAAGGTCAGCCGGGCTCGAACCTCTTCTTCGGTGGCGGCCACGTCGTCGGCGGTCTGGGGGAAGAACAGGGCCAGGATCTCGTCGACGAGGCCTTCTACGGCTCGCTCGGACGGTAGGGCGGGCGCCAACGGGTGGCGACTGCCGAGCAGTGTCTCGGCCAAGGAATGGTCCAAGTTGTGGAGGTCGCTCGTCGCCGCTCCAACCGGCCCGCTCGAGCTCTTCACCATGCTCGTAGCTTTTCGACTTTGTCAATATACATGATTGACACAGTAAGGTTTCAAGTTCAGGCTCCTGGACACGAAAGTCCCGGCTGCGCCGGACAAGCGTCGTTCCGGCCAGGCCGACCTGGCAAGCGGAGAGGCGAGCGGCTCGTCTGCGCCCAGCGCCTCGGTCAACGAACCCGGACCAGGCTCCGAGCCTCTCGGGCTACCCGTCGCGCCTCTTGCAGGGGAATCGGCGTTCGAGCAGCCGGGGTGGAGGCGTGGAGCACCACACGAAAGGCGGTCTCGGGGCTGGTCCGCCATCCTGCGTGGGCGACGAGCGGCCGGGCGCCCGTTTTTGTGCAAACCCAGAAGGCGACGCAGCGACCGCCCAGTTGGAGCGGCGCCACGCTGCCGCGCCGCAATTCCGGCTGCTCGCCGGCGGCGACGAGCGGACGGCGGGTTACCCCCACCGTCGGCAAGCCCAGGACCGCACCCAGGTGCACCGCAAGCCCGGCACCCCGGGGATGGTCGAGCCCGCTCGCGTCGACGAGCAGGAGCTCGGGACGCGGGTCGAGGGCTGCCAGGGCGGCCGCCAGGATCGGTCCCTCGCGGCCGGCCAAGAGCCCGGGCACGTAGGAAGTGGGGACCCGTGCGGCCACCACGGCCTGGACCAGGACGTCGTCTGCCTGCCGGGGCCGGCCCGGCCCCGATGCGCCCCGGAGATGGCGGTCCATGTTGCGGAGGCTCCGAGCTGGCACCTCGCCGCCTCGCCAGGAGACCGCGGCCGCCCAGGCCGGGTCGCCTGGCTGGCCCGGGCCCGCGCTGCCGCGGGCGTACGCGACGAAGCACCCCCCGAGGATGGGTGCTTCTTCGGGCCACGACCAGGGGTCGGCGATCCACGCGCTCGTCGCGGCGTCGGCGAGGCGACCCTGGACCCGGATGAGCTCCGCTTCGGTTCGTGGCCATCCCCAGGCTTCGACCGGCACCCTGCGATCTTGGCCGACGCGCCCCAGTCGACGCCCGCGCCGGCCAACCCATCGGTGGGTACCCTGGTGCCGGTGAGAGGTGACCGAGTAGAAGTCCTCGTCGATGTGGGAGCCGGGGTCCAGCGGTTTGAGATCGAGGCTCGCCGGGCCGGCAGGCGGGTCGAGGTGGCCAGCATCCGGGGAACGATCGAGGTCGTGGAGGTAACGCGTTCGGGGGCACCGGTCCGCACCGCCCGGTTCATGGCCGCCAAGGTGGTCGCGGTGGTGGAACATCCGGCTCGCGAGGAGGAGATCCGGGCCGGCTTGTCTTCTCGGGTGCCCGGCAGTCGTGGAGAAGTGGCAGGGACCTGACCGGAAGGCCGGGGCGTCGCCGGGAAGGTGCTGCGCCTCGGTCGCGAAGCGGTTCTTCGCCATCAGCGAGACCGCATGAACTTGTCACGTCCCTGACGGCGAGGAGATCGAGTTGTCCGAACAGCCGGCCACCGAGAGGGACACCGGGAACAACCAGGTCCCAGGAGTTTCCCGATCGGTGGAGATCGCGATCGATTCCCTGCATCTGCGGGGCGATCTCACCGTGCCTGATTCAGCGCTCGGTGCCGTGCTCTTCGCTCACGGCAGCGGGAGCAGCCGCTCCAGCCCGAGAAACCGCGCCGTCGCCGCGGCGCTCAACCGGGCCAAACTCGCCACGCTGCTTTTCGACCTGCTGACCGAGACCGAGGCGGACAACCGGCGGTTGGTGTTCGACATCTCCCTTCTGGCTGCCCGCCTCGAATCCGCGGTGGCCTGGTTGCGGCAGGAGCCCGTAGCTGGCCAACTGCCGATCGGGCTCTTCGGTGCCAGCACCGGGGCCGCTGCCGCCCTGGTGGCCGCAGCCGACCTCGGCGACCGGATTCGGGCCGTGGTTTCCCGTGGCGGCAGGCCCGATCTCGCTGGCGGAAGGCTTGAGGACGTGGGGGCCCCGACCCTTCTCATCGTCGGAGGTAACGACGAGGTGGTCCTGGGCCTCAACCGTGACGCGCAAGGGCGGCTTCGATGTCGGTCGTCGCTCGAGGTGGTGCCGGGCGCGACACATCTCTTCGAGGAGCCGGGCGCCCTGGAAGCGGTGGCCAAGCTGGCGAGCCGGTGGTTCGTGGCGTCGTTCGAACCGCCGGACGGCCGCACCCAGGGTTCTGGTTGACCGGACCCCAGTTCGCCGGAAGCCCGACTCGCGGGCACCGGTGATACCGACGGGCCCGGGGGTTGGAGCGCCGAGTCCTCCGGTGCCGGGTCGCCCGGAGAAAAGAGGCTCGCGGCAGTTGGTCGGCGATCAGTCTCGGTTTCTCGGTCTTGGGGTCGTGCGGCGTCCGGGCCTCAGTGGTGAAAGGCCGAGCCCTCGTCCGGGCTCTGGAGGGGTCCGCCCTGACGGTCGAGCTCCGGGATCAGCCGGATGAGGTCCTCAAGGAACAGAGAGGCCAGGTCATGGGAGAATCCGTTGCGGACCACCACCCGCAGGGCGCTCAGGTCCTGGCGGTTCTCGGGGAAGGGGTAGGCGGGCACCAGCCAGCCCCGCTCGCGGAGCCGGCGAGAGACGTCGAACACGTTGTAGGCAGAGATGTCCGGTCCGGTGGTGAAGGCGAACACCGGCAGTTCATCCCCGCGGGTGAGGAGCCTGAACGGCCCGAGCTGCCCGATTCGGTCGGCGAGGTCGGTGGCGATGTCGCGTGAGGCCTGCTGGACGGTCCGGAAGCCATCGAAGCCGAGCCGGAGGAAGGTGTAGTACTGGGCCACGACCTCGGCTCCCGGCCGGGAGAAGTTGAGGGCGAAGGTCGGCATGTTCCCGCCTAGGTAGTTGACGCTGAAGACGAGCTCCTCGGGCAGGGAGTCGTGGTCCCGCCACAGCACCCACCCCACCCCGGGGTAGACGAGCCCGTACTTGTGCCCCGAGGTGTTGATCGAGGCCACCCGGGGGAGACGGAAGTCCCAGACAAGGTCCTCGTCGAGGAAGGGGGCGATCATGGCGCCGGAGGCCCCGTCGACGTGGATCGGAATGTCGATTCCGGTGCGGGTCTGGAGCTCATCGAGGCTCGCCGCGATGGCGGCAACCGGCTCGTAACTCCCGTCGAAGGTGGAGCCGAGGACCGCCACCACGCCGATGGTGTTCTCGTCGCAGCGCGCCACCGCCTCCTCGGCGGAGAGATGGAACCGCTCGCCTTCCATGGGGACCTTGCGGGCCTCCACCTCCCAGTAGTTGCAGAACTTCTCCCAGCAGACCTGAACGTTGGCGCCCATCACGAGGTTGGGCCGGGTGGCGGGTGCTCCGGCCGCGCCCTGGTGTCTGGCCCATCGCCGCTTCAGGGCCAGGCCGCCGAGCATGCACGCCTCCGACGAGCCGGTGGTCGAGCAGCCGATGGCCCGTTCGGGGTCGGGGGCATGCCAGAGGTTGGCGAGAATGCTCACGCAACGCCGCTCGAGCTCGGCGGTCTGGGGGTACTCGTCCTTGTCGATCATGTTCTTCTCGAGGCACTCGGCCATGAGCCGGCGCGCCGGTTCCTCCATCCAGGTGGTCACGAAGGTGGCGAGGTTCAGCCGGGCGTTTCCGTCCAGCATCAGCTCGTCATGGACCAGCTGGTAGGCGGTCTCGGCCGGGACCGGCCGGTCGCCGAGGCGATCGGTGGGGAGCAGGAGCCCCTCCTGGAGCGCCGGGTTGTCCAACGAGTGCATCGGGTTGGCGCGGTGGCCAGCTCCGTGACGGGTCGCTGTCGCGTGGTGCAAGGGCATGATGTCCGCCTTCCCTCTCGATCCTCATCCGGTCGCCAGCCCCGAGATCCCTCAGGGCCCGGGCGCTTTCACCGCTTCCACCTCGAGTCGGGCCATTCTCACGTGGGCATTACCGCTCGCGTCCAGCGGATGCCCGACGAGATAGCGATCGAGAACCGCCTCGAGCAGCTCACCCCGCTCGCCTGCCGGCACCCGCTGCAGGTAAGGCATCCAGGTGGTGCGGAGCCAACCGGCGAGACCCTCGCGACCTGGGTGGATCATTTCCTTCGGCAACAGCTCGACCCGGATGGGCGACAGTGAAGCTTTCTCTAGCCAGGCTCGGTATTCCTCCGGGCCGTAGAACCCGTATGGATAGGCGAAGCCGACGAAGTAGCCCCGCCACCGGGGGAGCGCGGTCACCTCCTCCATCACCTCGACCACCTCCGCGGCATTTCCCTTGCCGCCCATCTGGAGGAGGACGTGTCCGTCGGGGCGGAGACTGCGCGCGATACCGGACAGTACCGGCCGGTGATCCTTGATCCAGTGCAGGGTGGCGTTCGAGAACGCGACGGTGAACTCGCCGTCGAATCTCAGGTGGGAAGCATCACCGACCTCGAAATGGAGGTTGGGATGAAACGGGGCGTGGCGTTCATAGGCGCGTCGGACCATGTCAGAGGAAAGGTCGATGCCGAGCACCCGGCCGCGGGGAACGAGCGAGGCGATCTCAGCGGTCACCTTGCCGTCGCCACAACCGACATCCAGGACGATCTCATCGCCGCGGAGTCGAAGTTGCGCGATCAGGTCCCGTGCCCACTGCTGTTGCTGGGAGGAGTTGCGTTCGTAGTCTTCGGCATTCCAGGTGAACTGCTTCATAGGAGCTGTGAGAACTCTGCTTCGGAATCACCCGACGGGCCAATTGGCCTTCCTGGCGAAACTGACCTCGTCGTCGTGTTCGCGTCTCGTTCTATGGTCGAGCGCCGCTGGCAGGTTGCGTTCTTTGGTCGACAGCTGGACTGAACTCCCGTGGGACCGTAGAACACGCCGCGGCGAGTGTCGGCGCCGACTAGCCGGAGACGCGCGCTTCGGCTTATCGGTCGCCCAGGCCGCTGAACCGGTGCCGAGGGGTAGGAGTAAAATGACGTTGATCTGCGAGTCTTGACCGGGACGGCTGAAGACTCGGTTCTTGATCGGAAACGTTGGCGCTCTGACTGAAGTGTCAATCCGCAAAGGGGGCGCGATGAGTGCTCTGGAAGTGCGGAGGCCCGTGCGATGCCTGCGGCTGGTGCTCGCCGGCGTGTCGTTCGTCTTGGTAACCGGCCTCGGAGGGGCCGTCGTCTCGGGGTCGTCTGGCGCCACCGGGCGGTCGACCGCAGCGCTTTCCACTCCTGGCGTAGGCACCCTCAACGGCGTGAGCTGCGTCTCGGACAAGTTGTGCCTCGCGGTGGGCTATCGCGACGACAAAACCTTGATTGAGTCCTGGGACGGCACCGCTTGGACGACCCTGCCCAGTCCCGATCGTGGCCTGATCAGCGCCCTGTTTGGCGTGTCCTGTTCCTCGGCCAAGTGGTGTGTCGCGGTGGGCAACTACGCCGACAGTTCCGGCCAGTGGGCGCTCATCGAATCCTGGAACGGCAGTGCCTGGTCGGTCGTGTCGAGCCCGAGTCCTGGCTCGGCGGCCAGCGAGCTTCTCGGCGTGTCCTGCGTCTCTTCGAGCTCGTGCAAGGCCGTCGGCGGCTACGGCGACGGCACCTTGATCGAATCCTGGAACGGAACTGCCTGGTCCATGACGCCTGGCGCCAGCACGGGGAGCGCCAGCAAGCAACTTGACGCGGTTTCCTGTCGGTCGACGAGCTGGTGCGTGGCGGTCGGCAATCGGGCCGCCGGGACCCTGGTCGAGTCCTGGAACGGCGGCTCCTGGTCGGTCGTGCCGAGCCCGACTCCCGGCACCTACGGTGGCCTGGCCGGGGTCTCGTGTTCCTCGGGCCGGTGGTGCGTCGCCGTAGGCAGCTACAGCACCGGCACCGGCAGCGGTGCCAGCGCTCCCGGCCGGACCCTCATCGAGTCCTGGAACGGCGCCACGTGGTCGGTCGCCTCGAATCCCAGCCCGTCAGTCGCTTACCTCTTCGGTGCCACCTGTGTTTCGGCGAAGTTGTGCCAGGCGGTTGGCGAATATCGAGCCACCTCGGGCCTTTTCGGAGCGCTCATCGAGACTTGGAACGGAGCCGTCTGGTCGCTCGCGGCCAATCCGAAGCCGCCGGTCGCCTACTTCTACGCCGTGTCCTGCCACTCGGCGAAGTCTTGCGGGGCGGTTGGCGAGTTCACCAGCAACGTCCATGGTGCGGGCCCCGCCGACGCCCTGGTTGAGTCCTGGAACGGCACCGCCTGGTCGATCTAGAGGTTCCTTCTCGGCCTCCGGGAATTGACGGGAAGGGTCATCGGGGCGGGGTGTGACGGTCGCCCGGTGGGTTGGCCGGCACGGCCGCTCGGCGTCAGCTGGGTGTCGACGCCGAGGTCTTTGGCCGGTTTGCCGTCCGCCGCCGCTCGGCCCGGCCGGCGTACATCAGCTGGTCGGCCTGGGCCAGGAGGTCTTCCATGGAGAGTTTCATGCCCGGTTCCCGGGAAGCCCTGCCGATGCTGACGCTGACCGGCTGTGTCCCGGGGGCGGCGTCGTGCGCGAGTTCCGAGACGACGCGCCGAACGACGATTTCGCCGGAGGCATCGTCGACGTCGAGGATCAGCACGACGAACTCATCACCCCCGATGCGCGCCACCAGGTCCGTCGCGCGCACACTGCGCTGCAGTGCCCGGGCCACCGACTGGAGGGCCTCGTCCCCCCTCCGATGACCGTGGAGATCGTTGAGCTCTTTCAGGTTGTCCACGTCGATGAACAGGGCCTGGAGATTCTTGTGGGTGCGATCCGCGATGGCGAGCAGGATCTCGGCGCCGCTCATCAGGCCGCGGCGGTTGCGGACCCCCGTCAGATCGTCGACGAGTGAAAGCCCGCGCAGTTCCTCGACGAGCCGGGCCTGGTGTTGGAGCTCGCCGACCCGATCGGTGACGTCATGGAAGACGATGCAGGTGCGTGTCTCCCCGTCAGAGGTGGTGAAGATGTTCGAGGTGAGGTCGGCAATGAAGGTGGTGCCATCGCCTCGGCGGAAAGACAGCTCGGCGCGGCTGTGGCCATGGGGCGCCCGGGAGGCGAGGGCCAGGTCCCACCGGTCGTCGTTCGGATCGGCGAGTCCCTGCCGACCGAGCCGGATGATTTCGTCCTCCTCGAGCCGAAGCATCTGGCAGGCGGCCGGGTTAGCGGCCAGGATCCGCCCGTCGGGCACGGTCAACATCACGCCGTCCAGGCTGAACCGGTAGATCGCCTCGTAGTCTTCCAGACTGAGCTGCCGGTTCCGAGAAGCGTCGGGGGCTTGCTCGGTCGTCTTTGCGGGCCTCGTCACGGCGCCCACCGGGTACCTCCTCGTGACTCGATAGGGACCGTCGAGCCGGTGACCGGCGCCGCCAATCGACCGAGAAGGCGGGCCGAGGTCGCAGGTTCCGAGACGGGTCGAACTCCGTGAGATTAGCGGCCCCGTCGCTCCCGGCCGACCGTCACCGGGCTACCGGTTCCGTCCCGGGTGCGAAGATCGCCCCGGCCGGCCGACGTCCGCGCTACCGCCAGGCCGCTCCGCCGGCGGCGTCTTTGAGGACCATCTCCGCGAGCTCGTCGACGAGATCGGGGCGCGCCGTGACGATCCCGAGCTCGCGGTTGTAGAGAAGCGACGCCACCGAGAAGTTCTCGGAACCGACGAAGGCCCGCCCGTCGGCGCGCCCGGAGTCCACCACGACGACCTTGGCGTGGATGTAGAGCGCGGACGGCTCATCCGGGTAGGTCCGCACCTCGACCCCGTCTGCCGTCAAGGTGTCGAGGGCCCGGTCCCAGGACGGGTCGGCGGTCATGACGACCACCACCCTCACGCCCCGGTGCGCCGCGGCGACGAGCGCGTCGGTGACCAAAGCGTCGGCCATCTCCTCGTTCTCGACGTCGATCGAGGTCCGCGCCGAGTCGATGAGCGCGACGAGGGCCCGCTCGGCCCCCGGGCTCCACAGCAGGTCCCGGCCGGCGGGGGGCGTCGGCGCCCCGCCGGCCGCCCAGTCGCCATCGAAGGTCGCTTCGATGGCGTCCACGTCGGCGGGTTGGGTGTCAACGACGACCACGTCGCGGGTCGTCGCGTAGTAGCGGGCGGTGAGATTCATGGTCATTATCAGGGCGGTCGAGTCATCGATGACCGCGGCCTTCTCGTGGTCGAGGTCGAAGCGCGAGGGAGCCCAGCGCACCGCGACGTGGTGGTCGCGGAGGTAGGCAAAAGCCGCCAAGTTCTCGTCCTCGATGTAGGCCTGGTCGAGGATCACCCGGACCCGGACCCCGCGGGCCGCGTCGGCCGCGAGGATCGACTCCACCACCGGGTCCGCGAGCTCGTACATCTCGAGATCGACGGTGCGGTTCGCCGAGCGCAGGTACCGGTCGACCGGGGCCATGCCGGCCTGCGGCTCAACGAGGAGATGAATCGCGCCGGTCGTCCCGGTCTGGGCCTGGGCAGGGGGCCCGCAGACCGTGGCGCCGAGAAAAAAGACCACAAGGACCACGACGCCGCGCAGCACCGCCTGCACCGCTACGCCCTCTCTACCCGCCTGGCGAAGAAGGCCTCGGGCGCCGCCGGCCGCCAGGAGCCGGACCCCGTCTCGCCCGGCTGACCTGCAGATATCTGATCGAGGCTGGCAGCTTGCGCCTGAAGGTCAACACCGCTGCCCGTCACGACGTCAACCGCGTGTTGGATTTCGGTGCTTTCGGCATCTAGTATCAATAGTAATGATCGATGTTCGTTCGGGATTGCCACGCGGGTGCACCATTGCCGTTGCCTCGATGAAGGGTCGCTGACCGGATGGCCATGCGACGACTCGGGGTGGGCGGCCGCCGCCGGCAGCCGGCGATGTCCTACGCCCTGGCGGGGCGGCTGCGGGTGTCGATGACCCACCTTGCCCGCCAGCTCCGCCGGCGAGGTCCCTCGGAATTGACGATCGCCCAGCTCTCGGCGCTCGCGGCCGTCGCCAACTCCGGTCCTCTGAGCGTCGGCCAGCTCGCCGAGATGGAAGGCTTGCCCTCACCGGCCGCCACCCGTCTCGCCGACAGGCTGGAGGAGGCCGGCCTTATCGAGAGGCGGGCGAACCCCGAGGATCGTCGGGGGATCCACCTCCTCGTCACCGCGGAAGGCCGCGAGCTGATCGACCGACGCGCCCAGGCCAGCACGACCTGGCTCGCCGAGCGACTGGCGGCCCTCAGCGAGTCCGACCACCGGGCGCTCGAACGGGCGGTGACGGTGATCGAAACCCTGGCGGCCGAGCGTCCCGGCGAAAGGCCGAAGACCCGGGTGCCAAGAGATCACCAGGAGCGAATCGGGCGAAGCCGCCCCCTGGAAGGAGTGAAGCGGTGACATTGACCGCGCCAGCCCGGTCGCCGATCCTCGGGCCGCGTTACAAGTGGGTCGTCCTCTCCAACACGACCATCGGGGTCCTGCTCGCGTCGATCAACGCCACGAGCCTCATGATCGCCCTCCCGGTCATCTTCCGGGGTATCCATCTCGACCCGCTTGTCGCCTCGAACTTCCCGTACCTGTTGTGGATCCTCATGGGCTACATGCTGGTGATGGCCGCGGTGGTGGTGACCGTCGGCCGCATCGGCGACATCTTCGGCCGGGTGAAGATGTACAACCTCGGCTTCGCCTGGTTCACGCTCGGCGCGATCCTGCTCTCGGTGGTGTGGAGCCACGGTGCGACCGGGGCTCTGGAACTCATCATCCTGCGGATGTTCCAGGCGATCGGCGGGGCGCTGCTCATGGCGAACTCGGCCGCTATCATCACCGACGCCTTCCCCGCCGAACAGCTGGGCCTCGCCCTGGGGACGAACATGGTCGCCGCCATCTTGGGCTCGTTCCTCGGCATCCTCGTCGGGGGCCTGCTCGCCCAGGTGGGGTGGCGCTGGGTGTTCCTCGCCAACGTGCCCATCGGGGTTTTCGGGACGATCTGGGCGTATCTGAAGCTCAAGGAGATCGGGATCCGCATCCCGGCCCGGATCGACTGGTTGGGAAACATCACCTTCGCCGGCGGCCTCGCCATGCTCCTCACCGGCTTCACCTACGCCATCAAGCCCTACGGCAACTCCCTCACCGGATGGGGGAATCCCTTCGTTCTGGAGATGATCTTCGGCGGTCTGGCGGCGCTCGTCGCCTTCCTCTTTATCGAGACGAAGGTGGAGGCGCCGCTTTTCCGACTGTCGCTGTTCCGGATCCGGGCGTTCAGCGCGGGCAACGCCGCCGGGTTCCTCGGTTCGGTTGGCCGAGGCGGCTTCCAGTTCATGTTGATGATCTGGTTCCAGGGCATCTGGCTGCCCGAGCACGGCTACGACTTCACCGTCACGCCCTTGTGGGCGGGCATCTACATGATGCCGTTCATGATCGGCTTCGTCCTGTCCGGGCCGCTGTCGGGGAGGCTCTCGGACCGCTTCGGGGCGCGGCCGTTCGCGACCGCGGGCATGCTGGTCTCGGGGGGAGCGTTCGCTCTGATGTTGCTGTTCCCGGCCGACTTCTCGTACTGGCCGTTCGCCGCGGTGATGTTCATGTCGGGGATCGGCGGGGGGCTTTTCGCTGCTCCGAACACGTCTTCGATCATGAACTCGGTGCCGGCGCGCCATCGAGGCGCGGCCTCGGGGATGCGGGTGACGCTGGCCAACTCCGGCATGCCGCTGTCGATGGGGCTGTTTTTCACCTTGTTGATCGTCGGGCTGAACTCCCAGGTTCCCCATGCCATGCTCGCCGGGCTCACGGCCCACGGGGTACCCGCGAGTGTCGCGGCCATGCTCGCCAAAGCCCCGCCGCTCGGTTACCTCTTCGCGGCCTTCCTCGGGTACAACCCGCTGAAGAGCCTGCTCGGGCCCAAGGTGCTGAGCCATCTCGGTGCCGGGCAGGCGAAGCTCATCACCAGTCGGGCCTTCTTCCCGCAGCTGATCGGCCCTTCGTTCAAGCACGCCCTGACGATCATCCTCCTCTTCGCCGTGGTGATGAGCGTGATCGCCGCCTTCGCCTCGGCGTTACGGGGGGCCAAGTTCATCCACGAGGACGAGGAGTCCCGGGCCCAGAAAGCCCGCCTCGTCCATCACCATCTTCTCCACCGGCACGAGGTCGGGGGAGATGGCGAGGGTGCCGAGGTCGAAAAGGTTCCGACGCCGGCCTAGAAGCGGTGGGCTGACTGTCTCGGACGGGGAGATCCAAAGGCCCTGCCGTCGGGCCCGGCTTGGCCGACCCGTCCGCGCACGTGGGCGGGCGGATGAAGGTCACCTGAAGAAGAGTTCGCCCGTTACCCCAAGGACTCCATCGCCGAGAAGAGCAGTCCGTGGAGGTCGCGGCCGGCGCCCTCGGGGTACTGCCACTTCCCCGTTCCGAAGTAGTCCCGATAGAAGTTGGCGTAGTGAACGTCCAGCCGGAGCTGGGTGTCGGTGCGCGTGAACATCTCCGCCACTTTTCCGTCCTCGTAGACGGTCGCCGCTCCGGCGATGTGGTCGAGGACCAGTTCGATGCCGCCTGCGAATCGCAGTCGCACCCTCTGGCTGTACTCGGCGGCCTGCCAGGTGGTGACGATGGTGGCCAGCCCCGATGGGTCGCCCGATCTGAAGCGCAATCGCGCCTCAAAGGTGCTGAAGAGATCCGGGAGCGACCGGAATGACTCAACAGCGCTCGGGATGGCGAAGCGGCCGATGACGCTCAGCGCGTTGATGCCGGAGTCGAGCCAGCTGTTGGTGAGGCTCGCCGTACGGTGGTCCCGGTCGTGGGCGTAGGGGTTGCCGAACCACGCCTCGCAGGCCACCACGTCCCCGAGACGTGATCTCTCGGTCTTGCAGAACCCGGTCGCCCAGAGCACCTCGGAGGCGAAGCCCAGGTGGAAGATCACGTGGACCGCCGGTTCTGCGGCGAGAAGTCGGTCGGCATCCTCGCGAGAGGCCGCGGCGGGTTTTTCGACCAGGATGGGCACGCTCGCGTCATCGGCCCGGACGGCTGCGACGACAGCCGCGTGCGAGGCGGTGGGCGTAGCCACCACTACCAAGTCGGCTCCTTCGCACAGCCCGGGGCGGAGTTCCCGATGGACGCGCAAAGGCACTTGCCGGAACGAGACGCCGGGCGGGGGGCTCGGGTCGACACCGACCACCGAGGCGACGGACGTGAGGTCCTCAAGCGCCCGCAGGTGGGACGAGGAGATGTGGCCCAGGCCGACCAGGACGACACGGCTAGCCATGGCCGCGGACCGGGCGGAGGCGAGAACGCCTCAAGATCGGAGCTATTTCAATGAGCGACATCATCTTCTTCGTGCCGTTCTACCTCCCCTCACCCTCCCAGGTGAAGCCAGTAGCGTGGCGCCGACGCCGACCCGGGCCGGCCGACGTCCTGCCCGTCGGGCGGCGGCGCGTAGAGGACCGAGGGGGCCAAGTCGACGAAGCCGACCGGTGGGTACCAAAGACTCGGGCGGCTTGCCGCCGCGGAATGATGTGGGATGCGGTCGGCTGCCCGACGACAGGCGGCGTGGCCGCGGCGAGCGCGCGACACGGAGGTTCCTCGGCGAGCGCGTTCAAGATCACCGCGGCCGGCCAGGGCACGATGCCACCGGGCACGATGCGCGTTTCCCTCACCACCTCGTTAAACAGAACGGGCTAACCGACGCGCTCCGCCTCCTGGGACGATCTCGGGATTCTCGAAGAACGTCGAGAGTTGGAGCCTCGCCGTTACCGAGAAGTCGGCCGATAAGTTCAAGATCACGGGTCAAGATCACGGGCGCGCCCCTCGCGGAACCGATTGTCGAGCTAACCCGAGCCCGAAGTCTCCCTATGGGTACGAGACGAGCGTTCGCAAAGACAACTTCTAGGCGAGAGGCGGCACGATGACCGTTGAGGCTGGATCGGGGTCGATCTGCGCGTCGACGGCCACTCTGGCTGGCCGGACATTGGAGGCCATCGGCAGCTGGCACTGCAAGTTGTGAGGTCATGCCGACCGCTCTCGACGCCCCTTAGTGTCGAGAGTGGTCGGCGTGGCTGCCGGATCCGGGCTTCCAGGGCACGAGACGTCCGCTTCCCGACAGACGGGGCGTATCCGCTGGGATTTCGAGCCGCCTGCGCAGGGCGCGAGCGGTGAACTTGCCGCGGTAGCCGTTGGAGGTCACCTGCACGGTCACATGTGGTCCCGGGCCGGCGACGGTCATGACGAAGACGTCCTCTCTTTTCGAGCCGAGGATCAGGTAGACGATCCCGGGTACGAGGAGCAGCATCAGCAGCAACAAGGCGATCAGCCAGTTCGGGGACTTGTGGTAGGCGAACGACGCGTTGTGGTCGGTGAGGGAAAGGATTGACCAGCGCCTCTTGGTCCCGAAGACACCGACCGCTGCCATCATCACGTGGTCGGGTTCTGCGGTGGTCTCGAAGCGCAGCTCCTCTCCTCGTCGCAGCCAGACGTAGGCGGCGATGCTGCCGACGACGAACAACAACAAGAGGTCCCGCATCGGTCCTCCCGGGGCCAGGTCGTGCAGCTCACATGACGCGGTCGCAACCCCAGCCGCACCCTACTGACCCGCAGTATCACCGGATGGCGGCGCGCCAGGTCGCTCAATTGGCTGTCAATGGAACCCTCTGGTCCGGGCCCGGTCGGCCAGTCGGGGTTCGATGCGAGGCACCAGTGGTCGTCGCTCCGGTAGGCCTCGTCGACTGACCTTGTGACGGATGGTGCGATCCGCTTCCATTGGCTGGCCGGCGCGAACCGAAGGAAGCTCGGCGTGACACGGCTCAGCTCCAGCTGAAGACGCCTTTATTCACCGGTTGCACCTCGAGATAGAGGGGACCGGAACGCCAGCAAGCGAGGAAAGGGAAGGGGACGAGCCTGGACGCCTACTGGTCCAGTGGGCAGAAGCGCAGTCCAGCCCCATCCACCTGGACGGCGGGAAGACGCCGGTGTCGAAGATCTTTAACACCGCGGTTGCGGTCGCGCCGTAGCTGAGCGTGATGACCGCTGGCCTACTGCGGCTGTTGTGATGCGCCGCGCTGCCGACCTGTTTACCGGCGAGGTTGACGGCCGAGACCCCCGGGTAGTCGTAGATCGTGCACGTGTGACCGGAAAGATTGGTGAACTGGAGGTCGTAGTACACGGCACCGGACGTGCCGTTGCCCGGGGTGTCCAGCCAAACGATGAGACCGGAGGTCGGATAGGTCGGAGGAGCGCGGCACCAGCTATTGGAACGCGTCAGGCGGCGGAGACCCCGCAGCCGGCGGCACGAGCGCGGCGGTGCACGAAACGAGTGCGACACCGATCAGCTTTCTCGAGAGCACGCCTGGTCGGTGCATCGAATGCCCCTTTGTTTGATTGATAGGGGATGCCCCAAATGCCGCACCCAATCGCGTCACGTCGCAGGTCATGGCTTCATGTCCTGCGCAACCTAGGATGGAGTCATGGTCAAGAAGCGACCTACCCAGGAAGAGCTACAGGAACCGATCAGCGCCGATCCCCTGACGTTCGAGCAGATCGTGGAATCTCTTGTTGCCACGCCTCCAACCGAACAAGACGAAACGGAATCCGACGCCTAATCGTCGCTTGTTGGAAGCACACAACAGCGTCGTGCGCCACCAAGTGCTCTTGCGTGGCGCAGCTGCGACTCTCGTTTCAGGAGCCATCGACTACTGGGTATTCCGTCTCATGACGTGGGCCTTCGGATCCGACGTCGGGATCACTGCGGCAGGTTTGTTTGGGGCACTCCTGCTATGGCTCATCGTCCGTATCGGGAAGCACGGGTTCACGGGAGCCGCTGGTGCGGTCGCCACGACGGAGCCACGTGCAGTTGGAACGTGGAGCATGCCGAACGGTGGTGAGCCCGATAGTGCTAAGCCGCCAACCGACGACCAGCGGACTGGCGAAGCATCCGCTCCATCCGGTCTCCGTCGCCTATTTCACAAGTCGAGTAGCGGAAATCGAACTCATCCCAGTAGTGGTTCAGGTAGCGGGCGGTGACGTGATGGTGCGTGCCGTCGATGCTCCGCTTCAACTGCGAGAAGTAGCTTTCGATCCCGTTGGTCGTCATGCCATTGGACTTGACGTATTCGCGTCCCAGGTGGTCGACGTATTCGTGCGAACCAAATCGGCGACCAAGCGGCATGTACCAGTGCGCCTTGTCGGTCCAAAGAGCAGACGTTGCCATCTCGACGTGGACACTCAGCACAGTCCCGAGCGCGGCAGCGGTTGGGTACGCCGCACCGAGAATTTGCGACCGAACCTCCCCGCTTTCACGGTGCAGGAAGGAAAAGACGGGGGTAGCCGAGGGTCCACCCGCCTTGCGACCAGGCCGCAGCTTCTCCGTGCGCCCTTGCTGGTGCTTGTTCCACGGCTTGCCGCCGATGTAAACCTCATCGGCAACGATGGTGCCCGAAAGCAGCGCACCGTACGGGCCAAGGCGCATTGCTTCACGCAACCGGTGGCAAAGGGTCCAGGCCGTGTCAGTGTGCAGCTTGTACTTGCGTTCAATCTCGCGAGCCGAAACGCCATTCTTGGAGCTGGCGAACTCGAAGGCCACGAACAACCACGTACGGACGGGCACCTTGGAGCCGTGCATTACCGTGCCGGTAAGCACGCTGAACTGCTTGCGGCACGCCGAACATTTCCAAAGACGCCGCTGAGTTTGTTTGCCCGTAGAAGTCTCGCGACTCACGCCATTGCGAGGCTTAAGGAAGTAGTGCTTGTCGATCGATCCGCAATGCGGGAAAACAGGTTTGCCGTGCCAACGCATTTCCTCCAAGAGAAGGTAAGCGTCGGCCTCGGTCGGAATCCTGTTTGTCAACACGGGGAAGCTGATTTCCATAGACACATTGTCGCAAATGGGTGTATCAGTCACCCGCTAAACTTACACGGTTGTTATTTCGAAAGTCGTTCGCCAAGAGGTCATCTATGACAGAAAAGCACCCACCGATGAGGTTGGACTACGAGACCGCCAAATATCTCGGCGTCGACGTGCGTTCGGCGCACGAGATAGCCGCCGAGTACTTCATGCGCCAAGCGAATCGAACGGTGGAAGCCGTTCATATTCCAGTCAGCGTCGGACCGTGGTTCGTCACAGTGGCTAACGACCTGGCGGCTCACTTTGATGACGATGGGAACGGTGCATCAACACTGGAACAGGTGGCAACGGTGGTAGGCCAACACATGGCGCGAGATGTTCCACCAACGCTTGGCCCAGCGATCCTCGCGATCATCGCCCCGCTTCAGCAGGTTCGTGCGCACGAGGCAAAGTCCTACGGCTCGGTGTACCGGGAGTTGATAACGCGGGCCCTTCCTGGCCTTTGTCTTCGAGTGCTCGAAACATGGCAACTAGACGGACACATCCACCCAGCATCGGCAGCTTGAGGACTCGGACCATGACGAGTGATGAAAGTGGGTCCGCCAAGTGGGGCATCCCCGATTGATAAGAACCCGTGGGCGGATCACGGGTCTTCCGCGACTCCGGCGTCGTCCTGTCACCTCGGCGATCGGCAGGTCACCCGGAGGGGCCCGACTGCGCCATGAGTGCCGAGATCTCCCGGCCCATGCACCCCGACCGGCTCCGGGGTCCAGGTTGCCACCGGTTCCGCGACGGTCCGGTGACCTTGGAGGCCACGGCAAGTCGCGATGGCTCGCAAGGCGTCGCGAATCACACTCGACAAGCGGGTTGACGGTCGCATATGCTGCTAGCAGTCAGAGACGCCTTTCACGGGCGCTTCAGCGCCGAGCGCTCCTTCGGGGGCGCTCGGTCGCGTCTGGACGCCGGTTTTGTTACCGATCACCCTCGAGCCACGTCCCGCCGGTAGCTGGCGACCTATCGTCCGCGCCCCCCGGGTGGGGTAGGCGGGTCCGTCCCCGTCGCTTCCGGTTCTTCCGCCACCACAACTTCGGTGGCATCGGCGATGCGGGCGAGCTCCGCGAAGGTCGTCGCGAAGACGGAATGTGGGGTGCCCGCCGAGGCCCAAATCGTGTCGTAACGCCGGAGGGCGGTGTCGATCAGTGCTTCGAGCTGGCGCGGATGGCCGAGCGGCGCGACGGCACCAATCGACTGCCCAGTCGACGCCCGCACCTCATCGGGATTGGCCGGGCGGAGTTTGGCCCAGCCCTGGCTGGCGGCAACGCGCGCGGTGTCAACCCGGTGTGCGCCGCTGGCGAAAATCAACACCGGCTTGCCGTCGGCCACGAAGACGAGGCTGTTGGCGATGGCCCCGAGTGGACAGCCGAGGGCGGCCGCGGCCTGAGCCGCCGTGCGGGTCGAATCGTCGAACTCCCGCACCACACCCGTGGCGCCGGAGGCTCGGAGCAGATTCCTGAGGTGCTCGCTGGTCGGATCCATCGCGCGTCAGCGGGACGGACCACTGGACGGACTGACGAGACGACATTCCGTCCGCACCGTCTCGCCGTTGAAGCCAACCCCGTCGGCCATGGCGACCTCTGTCCTCGGGTCCGGTCTCTGTCTGTCCACTCGTGGCGCGACCCGAGGGACAACCTAGGTGCGACACCTGTGGGGGGCAACCGCCTTGGAGGACCTCCGCGTCGCGATCGTCTGACCGCCGGATGGCTGACTTTGCAACGCGGCAGGCCGTCCGGGGGAGTGGACCGTCGCCTCTGGAGGCGGTCCCCAGGCGCGAATTGCTCGGCGAGAAGGCTGGGGCGCCGTCTGCCGGGCGGCTCGCGCGGGACGTGACGCCGGGGTTCGCTAGGGTGCAGCGGGATAGAGACGCTTCCGAACGTCGTTTTTCGGATAGGAGGAACCATGATCGGCGAGAAAGTCGAGCAGTTCCAGAACAAGGGCACCGACCTCGGCGGGTTGCAGGGCAAGATCGAGGAGTACCTCAAGGCCGAGGGCTTCACTTCCCAGACGTCGGCACCAAGTTCGCAGGGGACTGTGATCCAGGCGAAGAAGGGCGGGTTCCTGCGCGATGTCATTGACGCGGACCGGGCACTGACGATCTCCATCACCGGTGAGCCGAACGACTTCACCGTAAAGGTGGGAATCGGCAAGTGGCTACAGCACCTAGGCGTGGCGGCGATCGAGACCTTGTTGATCTCGGATCTGTTCCTCGTCGTCGACGTTGCCGAGACCGCCTGGAATTTTGAGGTCGAGGAGAAGCTCGTCCGCCAGATCGAGTCCTTCATCGGGTAAGAGCGTTACCGGACCGCCGATCGCCTCACGGTGTCCTGACGCGGCGTAGGCGACCGACGGGGTCGGTCGCGTCTCCTCAGTTGGTCGTGCGCCGTCGGAACAGATGAACCGCCAGCGGAGCGAAGACCGCGAGCATGGCGGCTGACCAGAGCAACGAGGCCACCAGGGCGTGCTGCATCGGCCACGTTTGGATGGTCGCCGAGGGATTGGGGTTGCCCCAGAGCTGACGGCAGGCGTCGGTGACCGTGCTGATCGGGTTCCAATTCGCGAACACCCGCATGACCGTCGGCATCCGCTGGGTCGGCACGAAGGCGTTGGAGACGATGGCGAGCGGGAACAAGACGACGAGGCCGATCCCCTGGGCCGATTCGGGGCCCTTGCTCACGAGGCCGAGACAGCCGCACCCCCAGGAGAGCGCGTAGGCGAAAAGCAGGAAGAGCGCGAAACCTGCGAGCACGTTGCCGACCCCGGCATCCGGTCGCCAACCGATTACGAGCGCGGTAATGGCGACGATGGCCGCGCAGATGACCGAGGTGAGCAGGTCGGTGACGGAACGGCCGACGAGCACCGCCGGACGCCACATCGGCAGCGCGCGAAAGCGGTCAATCACCCCGGTGTTGAGGTCGGTGCTGAGCCCGACGGCCGTCCCCATGGAGGAGGTCACGACGTTCATGCCGAGGAGTCCCGCGATCGCGAAATCGACGTAGGTACCCCCTCCCGGCAGGACGACGCCGGCACCGAGGATGTAGACGAAGAGCAAAGTGAAGAGCGCCGGCTGAATAGTCACGTCAGAGAGCTGCAATGGCTCGCGGCGGATGTGGACCAGATTGCGTCGGGTCATGACCAGGACGTCGCGCAGCTTCGTCTGGAACCGATGCGGTTTCGGTTGCTTAATCCTTGGCCTTGCGGGCGACTGCGTCGTCACGGCCATCGGATTCCGGTTTCGCGATGGGTGCGAAGGTCGTCACCGGTGTTCTCGTCGATGTCGTTCCTTTTCTGATCGGTGAGGGCGAAGAACACGTCGTCGAGCGACGCTTGGTGCACGACGACGTCGTCCACCATGACGTTCGCGTTATCGAGCGCCCGCACGACCGTGGTCGCGAGCCCGTCTTCGGTTCGCACCCGGCCACGTAGCTGGCGCCCGTCGTAGCTGACCTGGACGTCCCCGATCACGAACGGGCCGAGCGCCACCGCCGCCTCGGGATGCGGCCCGTTCAAGGTGACCTCGAGGCGAGCTTCGCCGGTGCGCGCCTTTAGCTCGGCAGAGGTGCCGTTCGCGATGACGAGTCCGTGGTTCATGACGACGATCCGGTCGGCGAGCCGGTCGGCCTCGTCCAGGTACTGCGTCGTGAGGAGCACCGGGGACCCCTGGGCAACGAGGTCGCGGATGATGTTCCACACTCTTGCCCGGCTGCTCGGGTCGAGCCCCGTGGTGGGTTCGTCGAAGAACAACACGGGTGGTCGCGCGACAAGGCTTGCCGCCACGTCGAGACGCCGACGCATGCCGCCCGAGTACTCCTTGAGAACGCGATTGGTCGCCTCGACGAGCTCGAACTGCTCCAGGAGTTCGGTCGCGCGTCGACGGGTCTCATTGCGCGCGAGCCCGCTCAAGCGCGCGACCATCTCCAGGTTTTGACGTCCAGTCAAGGTCTCGTCGAGCGTGGCATCCTGGGCCGCGACCCCGATGTTGCGCCGGACCGCGGCGGCGTTGTGGACGACATCGAAGCCGGCGACCCGAGCCTTGCCAGCGTCGGGCATGGTGAGGGTGGTCAGGATCCGAAGCGCGGTGGTCTTGCCGGCGCCGTTGGGGCCCAGCAGGCCGAGGATCGCGCCACGGGGAACCGCGAAGCTGACCCCGGCGAGCGCGACGGTTGCACCGAAGTGCTTGGTCAACCCCTCGGCTTCGATCATCAACTCGTCGTCCACCGGAACCCACTCGTTCGTTACTTATCGACCGCATGGTAAGCAAATGCTTACCGGTCGTCAAGTAACTTGGATATACTGAACCCGTAAGTTCGTCTTGGAGGCCAACGTGACCGAGGTGAAGACGCCCGCTCGTGGCCGACGCCGTCGGGCGACGAAGGACGCGCCCACGCAGACGAGCACTCGGGAGCGGATCCTCGACATCGCGCTCGACCTGTTCATCGAGAAGGGTTTCGACAAGTCCTCGCTGCGGGAGATCGCCGAGCACCTCGGGTTCTCCAAGGCGGCCATCTACTACCACTTCGCCAGCAAGGACGAGATCTTGATGGCGTTGCATCGACGTCTTCACGAGATCGGCGACCAGGCGATCGAACAGCTCCGCCAGTTGCCAGCCGGGGTGGACTCCTGGGCCGCGCTGCTGAACGAGCTGGTCGGTGAGATGCTGGCCCACCGCAAGATCTTCGTGATGCATGACCGGAACCGCTCGGCGTTCGAACAACTGCGTCGCCGGGAGCACCAGGCCAAGCACGAGGACCTCGACGACGAACTTCGCCGGGTGATCAGCGACCCGTCGCTGCCGCTGAGCGATCGGGTCCGTATGGGTTGCGCGGTCGGGGCGGTCGTCACCACCCTCGTCGTCTACGGCGATCTCCTGCGGGACGTCCCCTCCGACGAGCTCGAGGGCCTGTTGCGCGACGTGGTGAACGATCTGCTCGGCCGGCGCGTGAGAGGCCGATGGTCAGAGGCGCGCCGCTCTGGGGCGATCGGCACACGGCAGGGCCGTCCCTCTTCGTCGGCTGGCCAGCGGGCGCGGCCCCGGCGGCGAAGCCCGCCCTAGAAAAGATGGACGAGGCGAGTGGTGTAGACGTGGCCCTCACTCGGGCCATGAGCCGACCGCGCTGGCGGGCCCTGATCATCTTGTGCATCGCCGTGCTCGTCGTAAACGTCGATAACACCATTCTGAACGTCGCCCTGCCGACGTTGGTCGATCGGCTGCGAGCCACTACCGACGAGTTGCAGTGGATCGCCGACGCCTACGCCATGGCCTTCGGGGGCTTGCTGCTCGTTGGCGGGAGCCTCGCCGACCGTTACGGACGCAAGCGGTTCTTCGTACTCGGTCTGGCCATCTTTGGCGCCGGTTCGCTTGGTGCGGCCTTCTCGGGCAGCGTCGGACCACTGATTGCTTGGCGGGCGGTGATGGGCGCCGGCGCGGCGATGACGGTCCCCTCGGGGCTGTCGATCTTGAACGACCTGTTCCGCCATCCCGGCCAGCGGGCCCGCGCCGTCGGCATCTGGTCTGGCACGATCGGTCTCGGGATTGCCATCGGACCACTGGCCGGGGGGCTGTTGCTGAGCCGCTTCTGGTGGGGATCGGTGTTCTTGGTCAACCTGCCGGTGGTCGCGGTCGGCATCGCGGGCACGTGGGCGTTCGTGCCCGAGTCGCGCAGCCTCTCGCCGGGCAGGCCGGACCCATGGGGGTCGGTTCTGTCGATCGTCGGTCTGGGGTTCATCTTGTGGGCGATCATCGAAGGACCGAACCAAGGGTGGTTGTCGCCGCAGGTGCTCGGCGTCGGCGCAGCCGGCCTGTTCGTAATGGCCGGGCTCGTCTGGTGGGAACGCGCGATCGACCACCCGATGTTGCCGCTGGAGTTCTTTAGGTCAAGACGTTTTAGCGTCGCCATCGTCTCCGTGGGCCTGGGGTTGTTCGCGCTGTTCGGGGGCCTCTTCTTGATGACCCAGTTCCTTCAGTTCTTCCTTGGCTACACGCCGCTTGGCGCAGGGCTGCGCATCTTGCCTATCGCCGGGATCCTCGCGTTGGGGGCACTGGTGTCGCCGCGGGCGGTCCGGTGGGTCGGGACGAAGTTCGTGACGGCACTGGCGCTCCTGTGCATCGTCGGTGGGCTGGCCCAGATCGCCGTCATCTCCACGGTTACGGCGACCTACCTGCGAGAGCTGCCGGGCATGCTGCTCATGGGGCTTGGAGCGGGGCTTCTCGTGCCGGCGGCGATCGACTCGGTGCTGGGCGCGATCACCCAGGCCGACGCCGGTGTGGGATCGGCGACGAACTCGACCGCGATGCAGGTCGGCGGCGCCGTCGGCGTGGCGGTGCTCGGCAGCGTGCTTTCGACCCGTTACCGGCACTCGATGCAGACGGTGATCGCCGGGTACCAGGTGATCGCCGGGCACCAGGTGCCCGCCTCCGCGGCGCACGACATCCTCGGCTCGATCGGGGGCGCGCTGGCGGTCGCCCTTGTCAAAGGTGGTCTGGTCGGTACGGAGCTTGCCCACGCGGCTCGGGTCGCCTTCGCGCTAGGGAGTCACACGGCCCTCGTCGTCGGGGCGGGGGTTACCGGGGCCGGGGTACTCCTCGCCCTTGTCGCGCTGCCCTCACGACCGCCGCGCGACACCCCGGAAAACCCACCCGACGCCGAGGCCTCCGATCCCTAGATCCACTCGGGGCGTCCTTTCGGAACTGGCGAGGCGCATCGCGGGCGGCGGGGGCCACTCGCCGCGTACTGCGCGCCCCGAGTGCCGCGGGTGGTTGGCGGCAAACCCGGGCCTCGATCGGTTGTGGCGGTCCTGACGCGCCATCCCGGTGTCGTGGAACCCCGCTACATAGCACCTAGGCGAGATTAGGTTGGAGAGGGCGACAAGTCGGTGGCTGGCATCTTGCCCGTCGTCGTCGGGCGTGGAGATGGCGCGAAAGGCGTGGGGTCGGCACCGGGGCGGCGCACGGATGTGTGCCGCCAGCGGGGAGGGAGACGGGGAGGCGACGATGGCGCGTAAAGAGCACTGGAAGGACGAGCCGGAGGAGCAGGACTACCCGGCGGCATTCAGCTACCTGGGCCTTGTCACGAGCGAGACCGGGGCGAAGACGCTCGTCGAAGCGCTGAAGCGAGCCCCGATCGTGCGTCGCATGGCGAAGGACCTATTGCGGGCGAGCCGTCTCGAACTGCTCCCTGCCGAGAACTTCCACGTGCAAAAGGACCTGAAGAAGGTCCAGAAGGGAAGGCGTCTCTCGCCAGTGCTTCTGGTCGCGGGCGATCTCGCGAGCGACACGCCGCTCACCATCGCCGACGGCTATCACCGCGTCTGTGCGAGCTACCACCTCTATGAGGATGCCGTCATCCCCTGCCGGTTGGTCGACCTCAACCTCGAGGGAGGTTCGCCAGTTCACTCCACCTGAGCTCGCCGGAAGGCTCGCGCGGAGCCTTCGTTATCCCGTGTCGGAGGGAGTCAAGGTCTCCGGCCTCGCCGGTGTGACATGGGCACGGCCCCGAGGTGTTGTATCCACGGACGTTGACATCCGTCGTAGGTGAACGATTCGCAGGCGTTGGGTCTGGAATGGTGAACAGAACACCCCGCCGATCAACGCGGAGTTCGCGCCACGCCCCACCGTTTTCCCACCAGTGGGTGCTCCAAAGCCCGGTCGTCAACCGGGGCCAAGCGCGCGGTCCTGGTTGGCGCGCCATTCAACCGGGGACGGCCGGCGCCTGCTGGTCCCGGCAAGAAGCGCTATCGACTGGCCGCCGGCTGGTCTTCGGCGGCAACGAGCTTCACGGCGTCAGGTGCGGCGGGCGGAGCCACCGGGGTCGACGCGACAGCGGGCTTCTTCCAGGGCCCGACCGCGGCGGCGAGCATGCCCGAGTTCGGGACGTTGAGGGTGCCTTCATCGGTGCGCAGCGTGACGTAGGTGAGGTTCATTCCCTTCACCACCCCGTCGAACTGACCGCCGAGCGCCCCAGACCGCACCCGGACGTGATCCCCGACGGCGAAGGGACGGGCGAGCAGCAGCACCGCCCCGGCAAAGACGTTGCTGAGGACCTGCTGGGCGGCGATGCCCAGCACGACGCCGGTCACCGCGCCGCCGACGAGCAAGTGGTCGATCGGCACCGCGATGAGACCGAGCGTCGCGAAAAGAACCACCAGGTAACCGACGATCGACACCACGAGCCGGAGAGCCGACCCCGAAGACGGGAGCGAGCTCGCGCCGACGGCGTGACCGAGCCACCGGGCGAGGCGCCGGGTCGTTGCCACCCCGGCGACCACGAAGACCACCACGGCCGTCCACAGGACCACCTTTGGCTCGGTCCGGACACCGTGGACCTTGCCGTACAGCGAGCCGAGGACGAAGGCGGCGACGGCGAGCGCCCCGTAGGAAGCGGTCATCAGGGCGTGGTGCGCGTGAGGGACGGGGCCCCTTTCGGGGCGGGTCTTGGTCGCGCGGGCGACATCGCTCGGAGACCGCTGCGGCATCAGATCTTTCCTCCAAGCTTCACGTTCCACCGCCTGTGGTAGAGCGGCCGTCGACGGGATGGTCCAACCGATGGAGTGTTGCACCCCGTTCGGCCTGCTGCCCGGCGCTGCACTGACCCAGGCTGTGCCGGAACGCGAGACTGACGAGATGCGCGCTTGGATCGTCGACCGACCCGGACCAATCGAGGGCTGGCCGCTCCGTCTCGTCGACCGTGCGGTCCCGGAGCCCGGGCCCGGTGAGGTCCTCGTGTCCGTCGCCGCTTGCGGAGTCTGTCGAACTGACCTTCACCTCGCGGTGGGGGAGCTCCCGCCGCGTCGGCAGGGGGTCGTGCCCGGTCACGAGGTGGTCGGTACCGTCACGGCACGGGGGGCCGACGCCTCGCGCTTCGCGATCGGTGACCGTGTCGGGATCGCGTGGCTGCGGGGGACGGACGGGACCTGCGAGTTTTGCCGACGTGGTGACGAGAACCTGTGCCGGGAGCCGCTCTTCACGGGTTGGGACGCCGACGGCGGCTACGCGGAGTTCGCCGTCGTCGACGAGCGCTACGCCTACGCCATCCCCTCCGGGCTGTCCGACGTCGAGGCGGCCCCCTTGCTCTGTGCCGGGATCATTGGTTTCCGGGCGTTGCGGCGGGCCGCCCTGCCGCCGGGGGGTCGGCTCGGCATCTACGGCTTCGGCGCCTCGGCGCACCTCGCCGCCCAGGTCGCTCTTTCTGAGGGAGCGACGGTCCACGTGATGACCCGCTCCGCCGACGCCCGTCGGCTGGCCCGCGAGCTCGGTGCCGCTTCGGCCCAGGGGGCGAGCGACCCTCCGCCCGAGCCGCTCGACGCGGCGATCCTGTTCGCTCCGGCGGGAGAGCTCGTGCCGGTCGCACTACGGGCCCTGGAACGGGGCGGGACGCTCGCCGTGGCCGGTATCTATCTCAGCGAGATCCCACCCCTCGACTACGAAAGCGAGCTCTTCTACGAGAAGAACTTGCGCAGCGTCACCGCAAACACCCGTGCCGACGGCGAGGAATTCCTCCGGATCGCGACGTCTGCCGGGCTGCGGGTGGTAACGACGCCGTACCCGTTGGTCCGGGCGGACGACGCCCTCGCCGACCTCGCCCACGACCGGATCGAGGGGGCGGGGGTCCTCGTCGTCGAAGCCGGGTGATCGGGCCCCCTTCGGGGTGCCGGGGCCGCCGGGATGGGACGCGAGCCGCCCGCCAACCGGGTGGCCACGGTGGTGGGCGAGGGACCAGTGCAGATGCGTGGTGCCTCCCGCGGCGATCACACTCCGGCACCGGAGCGGTCGCCGGCTAGATGGTGTCAGCGGCGGCCAACACCACCACGGCGAGCGCGTTGAAGAGGGAATGCGTCGCCATCGAGGAGCCCAGGCGGCCGGTGAGGTGTCGCACCGCTCCGAGCACGATCCCGCAGGCGCCGACGCTCAGCGCGAGGAGGAGCCCGGCGACCCCGGGGTCGTTGGCGATATGCACGGCGCCGAACACGACGGCGGTGGCCACCACCCCGGCGCCGACCCCAAACCGCTCGACGAGCTGGCCCTGAAGCAGGCCACGGAAGAACAACTCCTCAAATAGCGGTGCGCCGAGGCAGGTGATCAGCACCAGCGTGGTCCAACCGAGCGCGCCGACGTTGGTGATGTTGTACAGCGACTTGTCCGGGTTTCCGACCGACCGCAGGACGTGGATGAACGGGACCAGCACGATGGCCGCGCAACAGCGCGCCACCAAGGCGGCGCCCAGCCCGATCCCGAGATCCAGCCAGCGGAATCGGAGGCGGAAGTCGGCGTGCACCTTACCGGTGCCGTAGCGGCGGCTGGTGACGACGCACGTCCCGAACAGTCCCGTCCACAGTCCCGCCTCGGACAGGACCAATCCGACGAGCGTGCCACCAGGGTGGCCGGCCAGAAGGAACGGCAGGATGAAGAGGAACGAAAGCCCGAAGGCGACTCCCAGCCCGACGAGCGAGAGGGTGAGCGACCCCGGCGACGCCCGCCAGGCGCCTTCCGGCGGTCGGTCCGCGGCCAGGTTGTCGACCGCCACGACATCTCGGCTGTAGGTGCCCGAGAAGACGTGCTCGGTCCAGATCTCGCCGTCCCAGAAGCGGTAGGGCTTTCGTCCGAACGGGTCGGGGTACCATCCCGGGACACGGTCACTTCTCGGGAACGGTCCGGCTCGTCTGACCCACGAGGGCAAGGATTCCTGTCGTGTCCCGCACTTGGGACAGTAGGCGCTCCCGTCACGCAGAGGCGCGCCACACCGCCGACAGCGCTCGCGGGGAGCCACGGTCAGTCGAGCCGGATAACGACGGAGCGGGCCGCCTTGTCGGCGATGGACTGGCGTCGGCTGTCCCACAGAGGGAAGAAGTCGTTGAGCAGCCCGGGGAGTATCAGCGCCGCGTAGAGGATGCCCCGCACGAACCAGCGCAGAAGTCCTCGTCCGAAACCGATCGCCTGACCCGTCCCGTTGTCGCGCACCGCGATGCGAGAGGCGTGGTTCCCTGGGGTCTGGCCCCGACCGGTGCCGTTCAAGATGCCGAAGTAGAGCCAGAAGACGCACACGTCCACGATCCACAGAGCGACCTGGCCGCCACCTTCTAGGGTGCGGACCCGGCGCGACGTCCCGTTCGCCAACACCACCCAGTGCAGGGTGCCAAGGCTCGAGTTCACTGCGGCGTCCAAGATGACCAGCGGGACGCCGACGATCAGAAGGTCGAGCACCATCGAGCCGACGCGCTGCCACCACCCCGCCAGTGGCGCCCCGAATGGGGCCAGCGCCACACCGGGTGACGTCGCAGGAGCTGGCCAGCTGGTCGGCTCGCCGGGGTAGGCGCCGTAGATGGAAGGGGCCGCGGGACCAGATGGTGAGGGCGTCGCGCCCCACTGGTCAGGTGGAAGCGGCGGCATCGGGGCGCCAGCTCGGCCCGCACCGGTCTGTGAAGCGGGCCCAACTGGGGGGCATAGCGGACGACCCTCGCCCTCCGACGGTCGCTCGGGAGCTGCTCGGGCGTTGTTCGTCGGTAACGGCTTGCCGCAGTACTGGCAGAAGAGATCGTCGGAATCGACCACGGTGCCACAGGCAGGACAGAACATCGACGTCCCTTCCCTCTCGGGCCCGCGAACACCGAGAGGATCTGGTTGGCAGATTACCGAGGCGGTCAGTGGCTGTCCGGGTTAAGGAATGCCGCCGACGTCGAGGAGACTCCCTCTGGGGCGTCGGCCTGCGAGCTCGTGCCGAACCGCCGGACCGGGGTGGAGCCTCAGGTTGCCGGGGCGGCCGGTCCGGTGGCGAACGAGAAGGGCGGATAGGGCGCCACGAGCGAGGCGAGGTAACCGAGGAGGCGGGCCTCCCAGCGGACCACGCCGCGCTGGAAGTTCCACAGTCCTTCCGGATACCGCTCGGTGAACAAGATAAAAACCGCGGCGATGACCCACACGATCCAGCTGACCACGCCGATCAGCCCGAGCACGATCGCGCTCGGGATCGCCTTCACGATCCGCCAGAGCGCCGATCCGACGGTGGGGGACCCGGAGGGGATGATCTCGAGGCGGACGACCGGGTGATGAAAGCCGGGCAACTCGTCCGTCAAGAGCGCGACGTAGGCGAGGACTCCGACGATGAAGACGAGCACCTTGGTCAGGCCGACGCTGTCCTGCGCGAGGTAGCGATCACCGCCTTCTTGGGCGATGAGGATCGCCGCGACCACCGGTAGGCCGAGGTAGAGGATTCCACCCTCGGTACCGGAGCCAGCGACCCACGAGACCAGCACGAGGAGCAGGATCCGCAGGAACACATGGGCCCGGCCCATCTTCTCGGGTCGCGCGAGATCGAAGGTGACCGGGTAGTCCGCCACGCGTCAGGCGCCGTTCAGTTGCGAGGCGAGAGTCTTCGCCCACCGGCGCACCTGGGTCGGGTCGCGCCAGTCACCGGAGTGCTCTTTCGCCATCGCCCGGGCGGGAAACCCCTTGGCGTCGGGCAAGAGCCGGCCGCCGAAGGTGGTGTGACCACGGGCGCCGACCCGCTTCATCAGGGCTTGGACCCCCCGCACGGGTGGGATCTCCTTCTCGCTGGCGGAGTTGTCGAGGGGTCCGCTGGAGAAGAAGTAGGTGGGCCGCTTTCGGAGTTCTCGCGAGTGCCGACGCACAAACCGGCGCGACGACTTGTGCCAGCGTCCGGCGTAGACAGCTCCGCCCACGATGACAACGTCGAAATGTTCGAGGTGCTTGATCTGATCCGGTCGAAACAGGCTCACAGTGAGACCTTCCTCCCGCAGGCCGTCGGCCAGCATCTGGGCCAGTTCCTCGGTGCCCCCCCGTTTCGATCCACAGGTGACCAGGACTCGCATGGGCTCCTCCCCTCCAGACAGCCTTCACCTTGGAACATGCAGCACCCGCGGACATCGTGCCTGGAAGGACGCCCGGCACTCAAATCGTCCCCATAGCTCTGGAACAGTGTGAAGCGAGGCTGGGTCCGACGACGCGACGAAACCGGTGACCTACGCAGGACGGCGCCATCATCGCGTGCGACGCCGGATGATGCGCCGGGAGCGAGGAGCCGTTGAGGGGTGTTGGCGCGTTCCACGCCCGGGTGCCACACGCCTCCGGGTCGGTGAGGCCTGGATCGGACGGCCCCGCGACCCTCAAGGTCCTACGGCTGCTTCCAGGATCTTGGCGGTGGTGCGAAAAAACCTGGTGGTTAGCTGGGTCTGCAAGGTCTTGGCGAGGAAGCTCGGAAAGTCCGGCGGCTTGCCACCGACGATGCGCCAGGTCATGAAGGCCTCGTAGTCGGTGGCGTCGATGATCTCCATGTCTTCTTTGTCGGAGCGAATCGGTAGGTCGAGCGGTGGCAGGCGCCGGGCCGTGAAGGCCGCGCACAGCCGCAGGTCGGGTGTCGCGTCAATCTTTCGGAACGGGTCGCGCGCGATAACGCGCTGCAGCTCGGGGACCGTGCGCAAGAAGACCGGTACTTCGAAGCCCAGGCTGGCCTGGAGGTGTTGTTCGAGGCGCCTGGCCAAGCCGGACCGATCAGTGGAGGGGTAGTCGAAGAACACATTTCCGCTTTGGATGTACGAACGCACGTCGGAGAGCCCGACCTCGCCGAAAAGACTGCGCAGGTCCTCCATGCGCACCGTGTGACCCCCGACGTTGATTCCACGCAGCAGGGCGACGTACCGCATGCCCGTATCTTCTAGCGGTTCTCGTCGTGGCCCCGTTCCAGCCGGCGGTGCTCGTCGCGCCGGGTCGTTCCGGTCGCGGCCTTCCGATTAGGAGTCCCCGGCATCCGGCGCCGGCGACGTGAGACGTCGATGGATCTCCTGGATCCGGTCTGAGTCGGCTTGACGCTGGGACTGAAACTCCTCGTGCGCCTTGGCCATGATCTCTGCGGTGATGCGCGGGTGCTTCGACAGCACCGGGTGGTGCTTGCGGCAAGCCTTGTACGGCGTTCCTTCTACCCTGTGCAGGCCGATCCTCCAGCATCCCTTGTCGTGGCAGTTGATGTGCCTCAGACCGACGATGACCGCGCCGACGATGGTGAGCTCCCCGATGTCGGAGCCCGTACCTGACCAGAAGCCGTAATGGGGACCGCTGCCGCCAATCCCGAAGAACCAGTACAGCCAGTTGCCAATGGAGTGCAATACGTTCATGAAGCTTCCTCTCCTTCCGTCTTGGCTCTGGCCACAGCCCGGTGACAGGGGTCACGACGAAGGCCATCGTCACCGATGTCTGGCTCCCGTTGACGAGGATTTCCCTTGAGGATGATTCTGCACCGCACGACGCCCAAGGCGGGGGATCCGTCGCCAACGCTTCCGGTCCCGGGTGCGCGGCCGCGGTCACGGGACCGGTCGGCCTGCCGAAAGACGAGGCTGGCGGAATACCCCCGGCGGTGCGCAGACGGTCGCGGTTTCCTCTCCTGCTCGCCACTCCTGGCGGGTGGACTCTCGGCGTGCCGACGATTGCCACCCGTTCCCGAGCCGCTCCCGGACCAAGATACGGAATGCGGGTGTGGACTTCGACACCGGCGCTCATCCGGTTCAGAGCCGGGAAGCGGCGTCGTCTGCGGAACTGTCCGACTCGGGGCCGTCGGAGTGGGTCAGCCGGAAGATGCCGACCTTTCGAAGGAAAGGGCGTATTCTGGTTTGGGGTCCGCCGTCTACCGGTAAGCCCTCGCCTGCAGTCGGAAGAGCTCCGCGTAGAGATCGTCGTTGGCCATGAGCTCTCGGTGTGTTCCTTGCTCCCAGAGCTTCCCGCCTCTTAGGACCGCGATGCTGTCGGCCATGAGGACGGTCGAGAATCGGTGGGAGACCAGGACGGTGATCCCGCCGAGAGCCCGCGGGTCGTCTTGGCCGACGAGGCGTAGCGCTCGAACAGCGCGTGCTCCGCCGAGGCGTCGAGGGCCGCGGCCGGCTCGTCGAGGACGAGGAATAGCGGCAGGTCGCGCATCAGGCAGCGTGCCAGGCCGACCAGCTGCCACTGTCCACCGGAGAGGTCGACGCCGTCGGCGTAGCCGCGTCCAACGTAACCCGCCAGCCCATTTGGCACGATCTCCTGCACCCGCTCGGCGCGGGCGTTGTGCACCGCCCGATCGAGCGATCGGTCGTCGTCCAAGCGGGAGACCTCGCCGAGGCCGACGCTCTCGCGCAGCGTGAGCTCGACGCGGAAGAAGTCCTGGAACAAGGTGGCCACCCGGGCCCGCCACTCCTCCGGGTCGAGATCGGCGAGGTCGACCCCGTCGACGAGGATCCGCCCCGACGTCGGTAGGTACAGGCCGCAGAGCAACTTCACCAGGGTGGACTTGCCCGCTCCGTTCTCACCGACGAGCGCGAGGGTCGAACCCGCCGGGATCTCCAGGGAGAAGTCGTCGAGCACCGGCGCGGATCCCCCGGGGTAGGCGAAGGTCAGATTCTCGAGGGTGATCCCCCGGGTGAGGCGTTGGGGCACCGGCCGGTAAACCCCCCCGCCGCTCGGCCGGGGTCGGGAGGTGCCTTTTCGGGCGACGTCGCGCAGCGACTGGATCCGCTCGACGGTGCGCCCGGCGGTCTGGAGGATGGAGAGCTGTCCGAGGGCGCCGGCCACCTGCACGCTCACCTGGACCGCCAGCGTGATGACGAGCACGAGACCGCCGATGCTGGCGTGGCCCTCGCTCGCCTGGCGCACGATGAGGAGGATGGCGCCGCCGTAGCCGAGGGCGAACACGAACTGGCCGAGGGCGCGCAGCCCGGCGCTCGCCGCCTGCGCCTTCCACATCCGATCGGTGATCTCGTCCCAGGCATCCTTTTGGCGCGGAGCACCTCGCCCTCGGTGCCGAACAGACGCAACTCCTTCGCCGAAGAGACGGTGGTGGCGAGCTCGATGAGGTGCCGGTTGAGCCGGACCTTTTCGGCGGTGTGCTCCCGGGCCGCCTCGAGGATCGTCTGGGCGCGCCGGCCGAGGAGCACTGGCGGTATCGCGAACACCGGCAGGAAGGCGAGCCAGGGGTCGAGGTGGATGAGGATGCCGGCGGTGATCGCGGTCTGGAGCAGCAAGCCGGTGAGCTGGAGTACCCCTTCGAGCGCCCGGGTGCTGGAGAACAATCCCGTCCGGACCAGGTCGACGTAGTCGGCGACCTGCGGATCATCGAGGTGCTCGATGCCGGTCGGGCCGTTTACCGGCTCGACGAGCTCGACCCGCAGCCCGGTTTCCTGGAGCTCAGCGAGCTCGAAGTAGTCGAGGTGGGCAAAGTGGCCGCACATCAGCTGGGCGACGAGCAAGACCGCGGCGACCACCGCGAGGACGAGGGCGGAACCGCCGCGGTGACCGAGGATGTCGTCGACGAAGTCGGCGAGAGCCAACGCGGCGAGGGGCGCGGCGACATAACCGGCGAACATGAGCGTGACGGCCCGCAGCAGGCGGCGTCGGTCGAGACGCCACCCGAGGGCGATGAGGAAGCGCGCCGCGGTCAGGACCTTCATGCCTGGGATCCCATCACGTCGACCTCGTCTTCGGCTTCCTGCTCGGCGAAGCGTCTCGCCTGCAGCGCGAACAGCTCGGCGTAGCGACCGCCCTCCGCCAAGAGCGCGTCGTGGGATCCGTCCTCCACGACCCGGCCGCCCTCGAGGACGACGATTCGGTCGGCCCGGCGGACCGTGGAGAAGCGGTGCGAGATCACGATAGAGGTGAGGCCGCTGGTGAGCTCCAGGAAACGATCGAAAAAGGCGACCTCAGCCCGCACGTCGAGCTGGGCGGTCGGCTCGTCGAGCACGAGCACCGAGGCGCCGGCCTCCACGGAGAACAGCGCCCGGGCCAACGCGATCCGCTGCCACTGGCCCCCCGAGAGGTCCACCCCTCCCCGGTAGCGGCTGGAAAGCGGGGTGGCCGTGCCGTTGGGCAGCCCGGCGACGATCTCTTCGGCGCCCGCCCAGGCGAGGGCCCGGGCGCAGGCCGCGTCGTCACCCGCCTGGTCCGGCGCGCCGAGGACCACGTTGGTCCGGGCGTCGAGCTCGTAGCGGACGAAGTCCTGAAAGATGACGGCGATCCGCCGCTGCCAGGCGCGGGAATCCAGAGCGGCGAGGTCGATGCCATCGACGAGGATCCTCCCGCCGGTCGGCTCGTAGAGGCGGCCGAGGAGCTTCACGAGCGTGGTCTTGCCGGCCCCGTTCAACCCGACGATGGCGGTCGAGCGCCCCGCCGGCAGTTCGAGATCGAGCCCGTCGAGGACCGGTTCATCCGACCCGGGATAGGCGAAGCGGACCCGCTCGAAGCGGATCTCGGACTGGGGCAGTCCGGTGGCGGGGAGCGACCCGGATGCCACCTTCGCGGCACCCTCGGTGAAGCGTCGCTCCAGCTCGTCGATCCTTGACATCGCGTACATGCCGTACTGGGTCTGTACGTCTGCTTCGGGAAAGAAGACTCCGAATCGCAGCGGAACCGAGATCGCCTGGATGGCGAGCGAGAGCTCGAGCACCGACAGGCGTCCTTGAACCGCCTCATCGCGCAGTATCACCAGCACGACGATGGCGCCGAGAAGCGACAGGGCGGTGAACACGAGGAAAGGAACAAAGTAGATGCGGCGCCGCTCCCGCCAGTACGGGCGAATGTAACCGTCACATTCCCGTCGTGCCCGGGCCGAGAACCAGGGGAGGATCCCGAGGACCCGCATCTCCTTGGCGAGGGCGGAGCTGCTGCCGGAGTCGATGACGTACGCCATGCGCCGACGCGCGCCGCTGAGCGAATCGATGATTCCTGCCCATCGGCCGAGCGATCCCCGCTGGCCGAAGCGGGCGACGAGGGCGGTGCAGGCGACGACGATGGCGGGAAGCGGCCCGAGTACCACACCGACCAGCACGACTGCGCCGACTAGCTGGGCATAGCGCGCCACCAGCGCCAGCATCCCGGCGGTCGCCGCGCCCGGGGTGGTGAAGTACTCGACGAGTCCGGTGCGGGCGTCGTTGAGCTTGTCGAGGGCCTCCCGCTGTTCGAGGACCGCCATCGGGGCCTCGGTTAGCGACGCGGTCATGAGATGCCGCGCACAGTGGCCGTCGGCCCGGCGGGTGACGAGCTCGCCGAGCGCGGCCTGCAGGGGCGAGAGGACGTTCTGGAGGATCAGTGCGCCGATGGCCAGCGCGAAGGCCGCGAGCACGGCTCCCCACGGACCGCTGCCGTGATGGTGCGCGAAGGCCGGTACCCGACCGATCATGACGCTGGTGCCGACGACGAAACCGAGCGGTAGCAGTCCGATGACGAGGTTGACGAGCACCGAGCACGCCACGGCCAGCCCTCCGGCGCGTGGCAGAAGACGGGCGATGGATCGCCACCGTCCGTACCGGGCACGAAGGGCGTCGAACCACCGGCGCGACAAGGCCGTCTGAGCGCGTTCCACCAATCCCCCGAATCGAGTGCTTGCGTCAGGCACTCTAGCTATCGACCGACGGGGGACCGAACGACGAACCTTCGAGCCCACACGCCGGCGGGTTACGGGCCCGGTGTCGGATCAGTTCCTTACGGTCCCAAGGATCTCGACCGGAGGTCCTTCAGGGTGCTCCGCCACCCACCGGACCCCGCCGTCCGTGTCGAGCGTCCTTATGTTGGGCCTCTCCACAGCCGCAAGCCCGGCGGCATATCGCGGCGTTGCACCCCTCGGCGTGACGTGAGTTCGGTCAGGACGACTGAGGGTGATTGGCGGTGGCGGCTCGAACCCGGTAGCTGGCAGGGGGTAGTTCACCGTCGGCGCGTCCTTTGGCCAGGAGATCCCCCCACCAGGCAAGATCGTCCAGCGTGATGGTCATGGCCACCTCGGTCATCGGATCGATCGGCGCCTGTTGCTCATTGAACGCCGTCGCCACCTTGGGAACGAGGATGTTGTTTCGCAGTGGCACCATCTCGGCTTCGATGGCGACGTCGATGAGGTGCTCGATGGCCCGGACGCCCGCGGCGATCCCGCTGCTGTAGCCGACCGACGCGAGCGGCTTGTTGCGTAGGGCGTAGCTGACGAACACGTTGTCGAAGGCGTTCTTCAGCGCGCCGGGGATCGAATGGAGGTACTCGGCGGTCACGACCAGTAGCGCGTCGGCCTCCCTCATCTTGTCGTTCCAGCGCCGCACGATGGGTTGGGAATAGGTGGGGTTAGCGGGGTCGCCGATCGTGCCGGCGTGCTCTTGGAACAGGGGCAGGGGCCAGTCCCGCAGGTCAAGGACCTCGACGTCGAAAGCTCCATGGGCCTTCGCCCTTTGCACGACCCAGGGGACGACCAGGTCGGCCGCCCGGGTGGGTCTCGTGCTCCCGATCAGGATCTTGAGGTTGAGCATGCGGACTCCAGGGCATTGGTTTGGGTACTTAATGATTGATAGTATAAAGCATCTGCCAGATACTTGAGAGCGTCAAGGGCCTGCCGAGGGGGCGCGATGGGTGAACGGCGTGGGAACGGCGACACCGACGATCTCATCGACGGTCTGCTCGAGGTGACTCGGCGCGTGCAACACGTTGTCTCCGCGGTGGCCGTGCGGCACGACCTGACCGCGCAGCAGGTAGGCCTGTTGCGGATGCTCGACCGGCCGGTGTCCATGCGGGCGTTCGCCGAGGACCTGTCGTGCGACCCTTCCAACGTGACGGGGCTGGTCGACCGGGCCGAACGCCTCGGCCTCGTGCAAAGGGTGTCCGACCCGCGGGACCGGCGCGTCCGGATGCTCACGTTGACACCGAAGGGTCGCTGGATCCGCGACCGGGTGAACCGCGACATCGCCCAAGGGGTTCACGAGGTGCTCGATCTGACTCCGACCGACAGCTTCCCGGTCGCGCTGTTGCTCAGGACGAAGAGCTCGGCTCCGGCCATAGGGGAAACCGGCACGAACGCGATTTGTTAATCGGACGTCGATTTCAGCGCCACCGCCCTGTCGGGATCCCGGCTCTGGCCGGCGAAGCCCGCAGCCTCCGGGTCATAGGGTCATGAAGCTCCCCCTGGGGGCCGGGTCCGACGCTCGGGGAGGCGTGCCACCGACCCGTCCGCGGTTGCCCGGCATCGGCCCGGCGGGGGCACGGAATCCTCGAGGGACTTGACCTCCGGCGCGGCTCAGACCCTGACGAGCAGACGGGCCGCCTCGGCAATGGAGCGCGCCGAGATACCCGCCGCTTCCAGAAGCTCCGCTGAGGTGCCCGACTGCGCGAGTGCCCGCACCGCAAGGTGCGTACAGCGTGGCGTAACCCCCGCCGCGGCCAGAGCCGCCAAGACCGCCTCTCCGAGTCCCCCGGCCGGGTAGTGGTCCTCGGTGACGACGATTCGCCCGCCCGTCGCCTCGCAGCAGGCCACGAGCGTCGCGGTATCGATCGGTTTGACGGAGTAGCAATCGACGACGCGCGCGCTGACGCCTTCTTTGGCCAGGAGATCGGCTGCGGCGAGGCTCTGGTGGAGGGTCACGCCGGCTCCGATGAGCGTGACCGCGTCGGCTGTTCCCGCCCGTACCACCTTGGCCCCCCCGATCGGGAACTCCTCATCCGGACCGTAGATGACCGGGTAGGCACCGCGGGTCGTCCTGATGTAGCTGATGCCCGGACAGTCAGCCGTCGCCACCGTGAGCGCTACCGTCGAGGTCGCGTCGGCGGGGTACAGGACGGTCGAACCGTTGACCGCCCGCATCGAGGCCAGATCCTCCAGGGCCATCTGCGAGGGCCCGTCCGAGCCGATCTCGACGCCGGCGTGCGATCCCGCGAGGTGGATCGACACCTCGGAGACCCCCGACATCCGCACGAAGTCGAACGCCCGGCTCATAAAGGCGCCGAAGGTCGCGGCGAAGGGAACGTAGCCCCGAACCGCGAGACCCGACGCCGCGGCGATCATCAACTGCTCGGCGATGAAGGCCTGGAAGTAACGCTCCGGAGCCGCGGCGAGGAACATCTCGCCGTGCGTCGAGTTACCGACCTCGGCGTCGAGCACGACCACCTCGGGGCGCACCGCGAGGGCCACCAGTGCGTCGCCGTAAGCCTTGCGGGTCGCGATCTTCTCGCCGAGGCTGTAGCGGGGCAGTGCCACCGGGGCGTGTGGGTTCGGCGTGATCGCCGGGGTTCCCGGCTCGGGTGGCGGTGAGGAGACGACGATCGAGCTGGGACCCCCGAGCGCGGCGACCGCTGACTGGGCGAGATCCGGGGGAAGCGCCACCCCGTGCCAGCCGTTCTTGTCCTCGATCTCGGGCACGCCCTTGCCCTTGATCGTGCGGGCGAGGATAACCGAGGGTCGCTGGCTGCGCCGGGCCTCGCCGAAGGCGGCGTCGATGGCCGCGAGATCGTGCCCATCGACTTCGATCGGGTGGCAACCGAAGGCCGCGACCCGCGCCGCGTAGGCCTCAAGGTCCCAGCCGAGTTCGGTTGGCCCGCGTTGGCCCAGCCGATTGACGTCGATGATCGCGGTGAAGTTGTCGAGCTCGTAGTACGACGCCTTGTCCAAGGCTTCCCAGACCGAGCCCTCGCTTAGCTCGCTGTCCCCACAGAGCGCCCAGACCCGGTAGGGCAGCTCGTCGAGGAACTTCCCGGCCAGCGCGACACCGATCGCCGCGGCGACGCCGAAGCCGAGCGACCCGGTGGCGAGGTCGACCCAGGGCAGCACTGGTGTCGGGTGGCCCTGCAGCCGGGCACCGAAGCGACGGTAGGTCTCAACGAGCTCGTCCTCACCGATCACGCCTACGGCTCGGAACACCGCGTACAAAAGTGGCGAAGCATGACCCTTCGAGAAGATGAGGTGGTCGTTCTCCGGCCGCTTCGGTGCGGCCCAGTCGTAGCGGAGGTGGCGAGTGACGAGAACGGCGAGCAGGTCGGCGGCCGAGAGCGCCGAGGTCGGATGGCCCGAGCCGGCCGAGGTGGTGCAACGGATCGAGTCGACGCGCAGCTGTCTCGCGAGATCGGCGACGACTTGCAGGTCATCTTCTGGCATGGCGTACCTCGACGAACTGGACACGATGGCCGAACGGCCCCCGTAGGCTACCGCCGACCACTCCGGGTACTCGGCTGGCGCGGTGGCTCAGACGGATGCGAGATCCTTTCCCATGCAGACGCTGACGGCTGAGTCCACATAGGGGCCGAATTTCTCGATCTCGACATATCCCGCCCGCCGGTATAAAGCGAGCGCCTCTGGCGAGCGGATCCCGGTCTCCAGAACGATCCGGGTGGCCCCGATCGAACGGGCTTCGGTCTCGAGAAAGCCCAAGAGAGCGGCCCCGATCCGCTGTCCGCGGTAGTCGGGCAGGACGAAGAGGCGTTTCAGCTTCAGCGAGCCCTTCGCCGATCAGCCGGACCGCGCCGCAGCCGACTTGCATCCCTCCCACCGCCGCCACGGCGAAGGTTCCGCGTCCCGGCCTCACCTCGTCCTCCACGAGGTCGAAGTGACAGTCGAGCGGGTTGCCATAGCGCCCCCGCAATTCGGCGCTGAGTGCCGCGACGAGCTCACGCGCGCTAGGACTCGCCAACGGCTCGCGGCAGATGTCGACCTGCGCCGGCATCGTCCACCGTCTCGGCTGGGTCGGCGAGCTCAGTCCGTCCCGTCAGTTCCCTGGCGATCTGGCGCCCTCTTCCGCGACCCGACCGTTGCTTCAGGGTCGCGGTAGAGCGGAAGGAGGAGGGCTCTCAGGGAGGCGACGAGCACGCGGCTTGCCGCAGCGGGCGATCTGCGGAGAGAAGCACGCAGGTACTCCCACATCGGCCAGGAGGTGGCGAGATCAACCGCGTCCGTGACGATACGCGCCTCGGCACCGGCGTTTCGCAGTTCGGGCGCGAAGGAGGCGATCACATGGTCACGACGGGTGCGGGTGCAAAAGGCAATGCCTTCGGCCATCTCGGGAGAGCTCTGCTCGTCGAACATGGTCGCCCGGCGGATCGGCGTGAGCGCCTCGAACAGCCTGCGGCATTGACTGGCAATGGTCTCGATGCGTCCCGGAAGATCACGACGGGTGTCGATCGGCTTGAGTATCTCAGCGTGTCGTCGCATCTGCAGGTCGAGGGCGAGTCGCCGCAATGCCTCAACGTCTTCGAAGTGGTGGTACACGGTACGCAGTGCGACCCCAGCCTGGGTCGCGACTTCTTGCGCGGTCGGTCGAAGCGTGCCCTCGTCGACCAGATCGAGCAGCGCCTCGATGACCTTGAGGCGCGTCCGTTCGCCGCGAGCGCGGCGCCCGTCAACGGAGCGTTGCTCGACATTTCCCGTCACCATGATCTCGACACCTCAAGCACCGACTGGCCGGATCGTTCCGGAGATATTGGCACACGTAGGGTGGATGGCACGAACCAGGGACCGGCCCGCTGGCCTTGTCGAATGGCGGGACCTGGGGGGATGGAGATCGCCACTGCGCCGTCGGGTCCGTCGTCCCAGGTGACAGGCCACGGGCCGGCCGCGAGCACCGCGATGAAGCGCGCCTCGGCGAGGTCGGAGGACTGCGGGCTGATCATCCGGGGGCGAGAAACGACCCAACGGCGATGGCAAGCTCGCGACCGTGAAGGGCGACCAAGGACAGGTGGCCGCCTGGCAAGGTGATCTGCTCACTTCCCGGGATCTGTTCGAGCTCGGCCGAAAGGTCAGCGGGGACCATTCGATCCTTTCTTGCACGGACCACCAGAGTGGGGGCCTCCACTCTTCGTAACAGCGAACGGCCGTCAAAGTCCGACGAGGCCCGACGCTGGGCCTGAAATGCTCTCTTTGGCTGGGGGTCCAACCACCGGGGAGTCGGGATTCGACCCAGAACCTCCAGGGTGACCCAACGCGTGGAGAACCTGCGGGTCGGTGTGACGCGAGCCGAGGTGGCGGCCAGCACGAGGCGGCGGACCTCGCGGGGGTGGTTGGCCGCCAGGTTCAAGACCACCCGGCCACCCATCGAGTAGCCGACGAGATCGCATACGCCCAGACCGAGAGCGGCGATGAGTCCACGGACATCGTCGGTCATCTGGTCGATGCTGTAGGGACCTTCCGGCTTGTCGCTCTGGCCCGACCCACGCGGATCGAGAACCACTACCCGGTTGAAGTCCGAAAGCTGCTGGGCGAAGGCCCGAAACAGGCGGCTGTCGGCGCCGAGACCGGGGACGACCACCACCGGGAAACCCTGTCCACAGCTCTCGTAGTAGAGGCGCAGTCCGGCAACGGTCGTCATGGGCACGACAAAGACGCTTCCTAGCCAGCCGTCTGGTGGCGGATGGTCCGCCGCGAGGATTCTTGCCCAACTAGGCCGTCACCGCGCGGCGCACGCCACGGCCTTGTGGAGGCCAAGAAGCCGCTGGCAAGCCTAGGCAGAGCACTCGGCGGCCGGGAAACCGGGCTTCGGGGCATCCCAATCCACGCCCCCTTTCGGAGATCCCCTCTGGTGTCGTTGTCGCTCTATCGAGCGGTGGGGAAGCGTCGACAAGACGCGCCATGACCCCCACGTTGGCAATTACCTCGCGAGTGGGGAGGCGCGGCAGCGTTGTCGGGGGAGGTGACCGCCAGGGTCACCAGCCCCGGTTATCGGGGCGCTGGGGAGGATCGCCGGGGGCCGTGCTCTCCAGACCGTTCTTGGTCACGGAACGCGCAAGTCGCGGTGTGCCGCAGCCAGTTCCTTTTCTTCGTCCGTGAGCGCCGAGACCTGGGCCGGGGTGACCAGGCTCCAATGTTTTCCCACTGGGCAACGTTGCAGTCTCCACCATCCGAGGCGGACGGCTTTTAGGGATCCGCCGGGAATCCAAAGGGTGGTGAATAGGTGGCCGCCACGGCACCGCACCACGGTGTTGGCCCCGAACAAGAAGCCACGACGGCGTTTCAACACGATCATCTCCAGGCAGAGCGAGATAACGACAAGAATCTTGATGACTTGGTGTCGATTGGCCTTGTGATGCATGGCGTCAGACTATGTCATGCAATCTGGACGTTGCCGCCCACCTCAGAGGGACCCCGGGTTTGCGGTTCAGAAAGGCCGATGGAGGTGGCGTCGTGCGTGGCGACAAGGCGACGTGCATCGCCATCCGATGCTTTCGTGGTGGGGATGCTGCGGCCGAGCTCGCCGGCCTGGTTACCGCGAGCGTTGCTGGCGCTCCTGGAGGCTTAGCGGTTCGGTGCCCACAGCTTGAATGGCGCGCCGGTGGGGTCCGTTGCGGTGGCCGCCCGGCCATAGGCGCTGTCCTGGGGTTCCTCCACGACCGATCCACCGAGAGTCTTCACCCGGTCCACGGCGGCGTCAGCGTCATCGACCTCCCAGTGGACCAACCAGTGGGCGCCGACGCCCTCGGGGAGCAAGTCCGTCCCGCCCATGATTCCGGCGACTGGCCCGGAGCCGCTCGGGTCGCTCAGCGTTGCGTAGCGAAACCCCTCGTTTTCGCGAACGGTTTCGCTACTCCAGCCGAACACATCGCGGTAAAAGGCCACGGCCGCGGCGTAGTCCCGGGTGGAGAGCTCGAACCATCTCGGGGCGCCGGTTTCGTTGAGGACCGTGAAACCTAGGAAGGTGCCGGGCTGCCAGAGCCCGAGGGGCGCTCCAGTCGGGTCGATGAGCACCGCCTGGGTGCCAAGGTCGGCTACCTCCATCGGCGGGAAGACAATCTGGGCGCCGGCGGCGGTGGCCGCTTCGACGGTCCTCGCCAAGTCATCGGTGGCGAAGTAGATCTTCCAGGTGTTGTCGGCGTGCAGCTCGCCCATGTCACCCATGCCACCGGCGATCGGGACGCCGTCGCGGGTGAACATGAAGTAGCCGCCGAAGTCCGGGGACGGCTCCTGGGCCTCCCAGCCGAAGAGACCGCTATAGAAGCTTCGGCTCGCCTCCACGTCCGAGGTCCACAGGTCCGTCCAGCAGGGCGACCCGCTGGGGGCACTGGCACGGGTGGGCATGATCGCTCCTTTCGATTCGGCAGATGCTCGAGTAACCCGTCCTAGAGGTGCGTTCCGGTGGTGCGGACCGCGACAGATCCGGGGTGTCGCGTCGGCCAGCCCCCGATCCGCCGGGCCAGTGGCACCCTATCGGCGATGGAGTCGCCCACCGGCCGTCGACCGCGTGGCAGCTCAGCTGGCGAAGGTGCCTATCGAGGACCCAACCCCTGCTGTCGTCTGCGCGGCTGCGTAACTGGGGCCGCGGTGCGGACCGATCAATTGCTCGTCTTGACGTGGATGGCCGTCTTGACGAGATCCGGGTCCGAGATCTGAGCGTGGCCCTGGGAGGGCCGATGGTCGCTGAGGGTCGACCGGTCGTTGGGCCGGCGGGGCGCGTTCGTCTACCGCTTCAGTCGATCCAACCAGCGAGGGGTTGGGGAACCAACCTTCCAAGCGACCGGTCAACCTGGCGGTTCAGCCCCACCAGACCCTTGCTCGCTCCCGCCACAGTTCCAGGACGCGCGGGTCACCCGCCAACTCCACGGGCGGGCCGGGTCTCCTGCGGTTCCAGAGAAGGAGGTAGAGCGCGCTCGCCGGACCCGTGAGCATGCAGTCGGCCGGGGAGGGGCCCGCCGACACCACGCAGCGGTCGGTCTCGATCCGGAGTGTCCAACCATGGCCGTTGTCGGTGATTCGTATGGACAACGTGACCGGGGAGTCGGCGACCAGGCCGACTCCGGGCCGGGCGAAGAAGCCGTTGAATAGCTCGTCGATCCCGTCAGCGGCGAAATCACTCAGACATGGCGAGGGCCATCCTGCGCAGGTCTCGGCGTCGACGCAGTGGATCGCCGTCTCGTGGGCCTGTCGGCGAGCCCAGAAGGCCAGCGATGACGGCGCGGGAAGAAAGGTGTAACAGCTCATCGCGGGATCGGCCGCCCTCAGTGCCGTGACGAGTGAGGCGTGGCCGGCGCGGTACCAAGAGAGCAGCCGGTCGTCGGACACCGCCGCGAAGAAGGCAGCAACTTCTTCATCGGCCATCGGCTCCGACTTGCCGGAGAGAACGTAACCGGTCGCCCATCGGTGGACGCCACCGATATGGCGGAGGAGGTCGCGCACCGTCCATTCCGGGCAGGTCGCCACCCGAGCGTCGAGGTCGACGGTCGCGGCGGCGGTCGCCAGGCGCCCCCGACTTCTTGAAGCACGGTGACGTGTCGGTCAATCTCCATCACGGATCCGGGTCCTCAGAGCGGCGCGCCATCGACCGATCTCCATCGTCCCATCGTCACGGGCGATTCCACTCGCCGACGACCCCCGCTGTCGAGTCCGATCGTCGTCGACGACCTGGGCGGGCTTTCCGTCTTCGCTCAACCGGAGCCGCCTACAGTTTCGCCGTGACCGGGGTGGTGACGGCGTGAACACGCTGCTCAGCCCGCTTCTCGGGCTGGGAGGCTGGGAGGCGTACTCGCTCGTCGGAGCGCTCTGTTTCGGCGAGGCGGCGCTCTTTGTCGGATTCGTCCTTCCCGGCGAGACGGCGGTCGTCTTCGGCGGCGTGCTCGCGTCGGAGCATCACGTCAGCTTGTCGTGGATCTGCACCCTGGTGGTGCTGTGCGCCATCGTGGGCGACAGCGTCGGCTACGAGGTCGGCCGGCGGTTCGGACCGATCCTTCTGTCCCACCGGCCGCTCAAGGGTCATCCGGGGGTCGAGCGAACCCGGGACTTCCTGCAGCGACGGGGCGCCTACGCCGTGTTCGTTGGCAGGTTCGCGGCGGTGTTCCGCGCCCTCATCCCCGGGGTCGCCGGGGCTAGCGAGGTGCGCTACCGGACTTTTCTGGCGGCCAACGCCGCGGGGGGTCTGATCTGGGGGATCGCCTACACGCTCGCCGGCTACGCGGTGGGGAAGTCCTACGAGAAGGTGCTGACCTGGGGCGGTCGTGCCTCCACCGCGATCATTATCGTCGCCGCGATCGCCCTGGTCGTGGCCTTGGCGATCCACTGGCGGCGTCGTCACGGGGCCGTTTCGGCCGAAAAGACGAGCAACGACTGAACTGCCGGCGTGTCCGGCGGGCCCGTTATGCTCGACACGGTTCGCGTCCGGCACCCTGGAACGGATTCCGGGCGTCGCGGTCAACGGGGGGAAAATGTCACTGCGGCTAGGCGACTACGCGCCAGATTTCACCGCCGACTCGACCGAGGGGGAGATCAGCCTCTACGACTACCTCGGTGACAGCTGGGGGATTCTCCTTTCGCACCCAAAGGAGTTCACGCCGGTGTGCACTACCGAGCTCGGCGAAGTGTCCCGTTTGAAGGGCGAGTTCGAACGGCGCAACACCAAGGTTCTCGGGGTTTTGGTCGATTCTGCCGCGTCGCGCCAGGACTGGTCCGCCGACATCAAGGAGGCGACCGGGCACTCCCTGAACTTCCCCTTGATCGGGGATCCCGACCGCATCGTCGCCAGCCTCTACGGGATGATCCGCCCGATGGTCGATGACACGCTCGGGGTCCGGGCGGTCGTCGTCATCAACCCGGACAAGCGGATCGAGCTGCTCATGTCCTATCCGATCAGCACCGGTCGGGATCTCCCGGAGATCCTGCGGGTCCTCGACGCGCTGCAACTCGCCGCTCAGCACCCGGTCATGACCCCGGCCAACTGGAGAGTTGGCGACGAGGTGATCCTCGCTCCCTCGCTCTCGGACGAAGACGCCAGGGAGAGGTTCCCGCAGGGGTTCCGGACGGTGAACGGCTACCTGCGCTTCGTCCCCCAGCCGGGGCTCTCAGCTGGTCCTACTTCTTCTCCGCCAACGCGGTGAACAGAGTCGATCGGGTTAGTCGGGATTTTTTGCGACGCCGTTAGGCTCGCCGCCGCACACAACTGACGCGGTGGACGCCGACACGCCACCGGAACGAATAGGAAAGGGACGATGGCACTGCAGCTAGGCGACGTGGCCCCGAATTTCACCGCTGACTCGACCGAGGGGGAGATCACCCTCTACGACTACCTCGGTGAAAGCTGGGGGGTACTTTTCTCGCACCCGAAGGATTTCACGCCGGTCTGCACGACCGAGCTCGGCGAAGTCGCCCGCCTGAAGGGCGAGTTCGATCGACGCAACACCAAGGTTCTCGGGGTGTCCGTCGATCCTGTTTCCTCCCACGAGAGCTGGGTCGCGGACATCAAGGACGTCACCGGCCAGACGCTCAACTACCCGCTGCTCGGGGATCCCGAGCGCAAGGTCGCCGACCTCTACGGGATGATCCACCCGAATGCCGACAACACGCTCACGGTGCGATCGGTCTTCGTCATCGGGCCGGACAAGAAGGTCAAGCTGACGATCACCTACCCAGCTAGCACCGGACGGAACTTCGAGGAGATCCTGCGGGTTCTCGATTCCCTCCAGCTCACCGCGGATTACTCGGTTGCAACGCCGGTGAACTGGAACGACGGCGATGACGTCATCATCGGAACGGCGGTTTCGGATGAGGACGCCAAGACGAAGTTCCCGAAGGGATTCAAGGCGGTCAAGAAGTACCTGCGTTACACCCCGCAACCGAACCGCTGAGCGGTTCCGCCCGGCCGCTCGTGGCGCCGAGTCCCGCCTCCGGTTTCCGGAGGCGGGACGGTGCGCCTCTCCCGTGGCCCGGTGAGCGGTCAAGACCCCGAGAGTACGATGCGGTGCGATGCGGAGCGCTGTCCTGTCGGCGTATCGGCATGCCATGTCGTGGGCTCCGATCGAAAAGGACACGTTCCTCTATCTGTGCGCCACGGTTTTTGCCGTCTCGACCGCCGCGGTGGCGGTCTCGGCCGACTACCGGGAATGGGGCCAGATGGCGGCCGTCGCCTACGGCATCGGCTGCGTGGTGTGCGGTGCGGTCGCCTTGGCGAGCCGGCGCCGACCGGTCCGGGCCGCATCGATCAGCCTGACGCGACGAGTGGTCATCGTCGCCGTCATCATCGGCGCGGTGTTCGTCCCGCTCATCTGCGAGCTCATCTGGCGGGCCGATGCGCGTCCGGGCGCCAATGCGCAATCCGAAGTGGCTGTCGTCGAGCGCGCCGGTGACCGGCTGGCCAACGGCGAGAACCCCTACCTCGACCACCCGCTGACCGTCGGTGTCTCGCCCCGCAGCGACGCGAAGTCGATCGACGCCAACTCGTTCTACCCGTACTTGCCGGGAATGGCCCCTTTCGGCCTGGCTAACGCGGTGGCCCAGCCCCCGGAGCTCGCCGACGCCCGGGTGACCCTGGCGGGGTTCACGCTGGTCGTCGCGGCCTTCGTGCTGGCGTCGGGTGGCGCGGCGCTCGGGCGGCGGGCCCGGGTGCTCCAGTTCCTGGTGGTGCTGCCGTCCGGAGCGTTGCCCATGGTGACCGGGGGCGACGACCTCCCCGTTCTCGCCCTCATGCTGGCCGGACTGGTGCTGGCGGCGAAACGACGGCCGGTCCTCGCCGGGTTGGTGCTGGGCTGGGCGGCCACCCTGAAGTTCACCGCCTGGCCGGTGCTCGTTCTCCTGCTTCTCGCGGTGCGGGACCGGGACGGGCGGCCGGCCCCCCTGACCTACGCGACCTCGGTCGCTCTCGTTGCCGTCCCGGTGATCGGGGCCGGCTTTCTCACCAACCCCGGCGCCTTCATCGAGAACGTGCTCCGCTTCCCTCTCGGCCTCACCGCGGTGAAGTCCCCGGCGGCGAGCCCGCTGCTCGGACAGGTCCTCGTGACGATTTTCCCCGGCCACCGCGGCCTGGTCACGATGGTGCTCCTCGCGCTGGGGCTGGCCCTCGTGGCCTACGGGCTGCGGCGGTGGACGCCGCGCACCCCGGCGACCGTGGTGCGCTTCACCGCCTGGGCGATGCTGCTGGCGACGGTGCTCGCCCCGGCGACGCGCTTCGGGTATCTCATGTACCCGGCGAACCTGTTCGTGTGGGCCTACCTGCTGGACGGGATGGTCCCGGCGTCGCCGCCGGTGACGAAGGCCCGGGCGGTGTCGCCCGACCCGGCCGTGCTGGTCGGTCCGGCCGCGCCGGTGGCGCCGGGCTGACCGGGGTCGGTCGGCGCCGACACCGGATCAAGGCCCGTCGCTCGAGGCGATAGCGGTCCCATCGCCGGCCGGGGATCAGAGCCGGGTTGGGCCGGTGGGCGCGGTCCGCCGCCGAAGCTGGGACCAAAGGGCCAGGTGGACGCGGATATGCGCCAGCGTGACCAGGTCGGCGACGGTACCCTGTGTCATGGCCTCGGTGAGCCCGCTCGACCGGGAGAGTTTGACGACACCGATGGTGCTCGTGGGGCTCGACGAGAAGCCGGAGCCGGTCAGCTCGATCGAACCGCTGGTCGCGACGCTCGAGACCCGCCACCCCGGCCAGGACACCGCGGTCGTCCGCCGGGCCTTCGCGATGGCTACCCGGGCCCACGAGGGCCAACGCCGGCTGTCCGGCGAACCCTATGTCACGCATTCGATCGCCGTGGCGCAGATCGTCGCCGACCTGGGGCTCGACGCGACCAGCGTGGTCGCCGCGCTGCTCCACGACGTGGTCGAGGACACCCCGGTGACCGTCAAGGAGATCGAGTCCGAGTTCGGCTCGGTGATCGCCCAGATCGTCGACGGCGTCACCAAACTCGACCGTCTGAAGTTCTCCTCGCGGGAGGCCCAACAGGCGGCGACGGTGCGCAAGATGCTCGTGGCCATGGCCAATGACTGGCGTGTCCTGGTGATCAAGCTGGCCGACCGGCTGCACAACATGCGGACGCTCTCGGTCATGCCGGAGTGGAAGCAACGCCGCATCGCCCAGCAGACCCTCGACATCTACGCCCCGCTGGCGCACCGCCTCGGGATCCAGGAGGTCAAGTGGCAGCTCGAGGACCTGTCGTTCTTCACCCTCCACCCGAAGCGCTTCGAGGAGATCGCCCAGATGGTAGCCAGCCGGGCGCCGAGCCGCGAGCACGAGGTCGCCGAGGTCGTCGAGGTCCTGAGGACCCGGCTGCAGGCGCTCGGCATCGAGGCCATCGTTACCGGCCGGCCGAAACACCTCTGGAGCATCTACGAGAAGATGGTGGTGCGCGGCAAGGAGTTCGAGGAGATCAACGACCTCGTCGGGATCCGGATCATCGTCGACTCCGACAAGGACTGCTGGGAGGCCCTCGGCGTGGTCCACGCCCTGTGGCCGCCGGTTCAGGGACGTTTCAAGGACTACATCAACTCCCCGAAGTTCAACCTCTACCAGTCGTTGCACACCACCGTGGTCGGACCCCGGGGCAAGCCACTCGAAGTGCAGATCCGTACCATGGCCATGCACCAGCGCGCCGAGCACGGCATCGCCGCCCACTGGGGCTACAAGGAGGATGCCGCCCACCCGGGGGAGGCGTCGGCTGCGGACGAGATCCAATGGTTGCAGCGGATCGTGGACTGGGAACGCGAGACTCCCGACCCGATCGAGTTCCTGGAGACCTTGAAGCTCGACCTCGAACAGGACGAGGTCTACGTCTTCACCCCGAAGGGCGAGATCGTCACGCTGCCGACGGGGGCGACACCGATCGACTTCGCCTACGCCATCCACACCGAGGTTGGCCACCGCTGCGTCGGCGCCCGGGTGAACGAAAAGCTGGTGCCCATCGAAACCAAGCTGCAGTCGGGCGACACCGTCGAGATCATCACCTCGAAGTTCGCCACCGCGGGTCCGTCGAACGATTGGCTGAAGATCGTCGTGTCGACGAGGGCGCGCAACAAGATCCGCCAGTGGTTCTCTCGGGAGCGGCGGGAGGACGCCATCGACAACGGCCGCGACGAGCTGACCAAGGAGCTCCGGCGAGGGGGGCTCCCGGTGCGCCGCCTGATCGGTTCGAGCGCGCTGGAGCGGCTGGCGAATGTCCTGGGTTTCTCCGATCCCGACGGGCTCTACGCCGCGATCGGCGAAGGCCACCTGTCGGGACGCGCCGCGGTGCAGCGGTTGCGGCGCGAGGTCCTCGGAGAAGGAGACGAGCAGCTGCCGACGACGGTGCTGCAGCCGAGGCGCACCGGCGCCGGGGAGCCGCGCGGCGCCGGCGTCTTCGTCGAGGGTCTCGACGACATGTTGGTGCGTCTCTCGGCGTGCTGCACCCCGGTGCCGGGGGACCCCATCGTCGGCTTCGTGACCCGGGGACGTGGCGTCTCGGTGCACCGCGCCGACTGCGTGAACGCCCTTTCGCTCGCCGGCGAGAACCGGGAGCGACTCGTCGAGGTCGAATGGGACGCGGCCCAGGCCGGGCTCCACACCGCGGGAATCGGGGTCAAGGCGCTCGATCGTTCGGGGTTGCTCGCCGACGTGGCGCGGGTGCTCGCCGAGCACCACGCCGGCGTCGTCTCAGTCTCCGCCGAGACCGCACCGGATAGGGTGACGAGCATGCGCTTCGAGTGCGAGCTCGCGGACAGCGCGCACCTCGACTCGGTCCTTGCGTCGCTTAGAGAGCTCGAAGGCGTCTACGACGCGTTCCGCCTGTTGCCTGGCAAGGGCAGGACTTTCCGCGCCAGCCACCCGTGAGCGCCTTCCAGGCGCCGACGGGCACGCGTGACGTCCTCCCGCCGGGGAGTGCGCGTTTCGCTGCCGTCGTCGCCCGCTTTGCCGCGATGGCCCGCACCGCGGGCTACGGACTGCTCGTGTCGCCGATGTTCGAGGACGCGCAGGTCTTCCGCCGGGGGGCGGGTGACGCCACCGAGATGGTGCAAAAGGAGATGTACGAGTTCGAGGACAAGGGCCACCGCCTCCTGGCGCTGCGGCCGGAGGGCACCGCCTCCGTCGTACGGGCCTTCGTCCAGCACCACCCCCCGACGCCGTGGAAGGTCTGGTACGCGACGCCGGCCTTCCGGTACGAGCGGCCGCAGGCGGGTCGCTACCGCCAGCATCACCAGCTCGGGGTGGAGGCCATCGGAAGTGCCGACCCCGACCTCGACGTGGAGGTGATCGCCCTGGGGAGCGCCTTCCTCGCGGCGCTGGGGTTGCGGGGGGTCGAGCTCCGGGTGAACTCGATGGGCGACGACGCCTGTTTGCCGGCGTATCGGGAACAGCTGACGGCTTACCTCGCGGCTCACCAGGCCGAGCTGTGTGCCGACCACGTCCGTCGTTGGTCGACGAACCCGCTCCGGGTGCTCGACTGCAAGGACCCCGCCTGCGTGGCGCTCCACGAGGCGGCGCCCCGGCTCGGCGCGGGGTTGTGCGCCGACTGCCGGGCGCACTTCGGGCGGGTGACCGAGGGCCTCGACGCCCTGGGGATCGCCTGGAGCCGGGACGAGCTGTTGGTGCGGGGGTTCGACTACTACACCCGAACGACCTTCGAGTTCTCCTCGCCGGCGCTGGCCGCGGCGCAGAACGTCCTTTTGGGTGGCGGCCGCTACGACAAGCTGGCTGCCGCCCTCGGCGGTGAAGCGGCGCCCGGGATCGGGTTCGGGAGCGGGATCGAGCGAATCCTTTTGGTGTGCGACGCCGAGGGCGCGTTGGGCGAGGTTTCCGACGCAGTCGAGGTGTTCATCGTCGACCTGGTCGGCGGCGCGGTGGCGCGCCAGCTCGCCGAGACCCTGCGCCGGTCGGGTGTCGCCACCGACCGGGGCTTCGACGACCGATCGCTCCGGGCCCAGTTGCGTCTGGCCAACCGAAGCCGCGCCCGGCTGGCGCTCATCGTCGGGGCTAGCGAGGCCGCGGCGGGAACGGTGACCTTGCGGGTGTTGCGCGGCCCGGACGCCGGGCACCAGGAGTCGGTCGAGCTCGCCAGGCTCGAGGCCGCGGTGCGGAGGTGGGTCTCGTGACCGGGGTCGGTGGGGTGCCGATCGGGCTCGGTATGCGCACCCACTACTGCGGGACGCTCCGGCCCGCCGACGTGGGGATGCAGGTGTCGGTGTGCGGCTGGGTGTCGCGCCGGCGTGAGCACGGCGAACATCTGGTCTTTCTCGACGTGCGCGACCACACCGGCATCGTCCAGTGCGTGGTCGAGCGGGCCCAGGCGATCCGGCCGGAGTACGTCGTGCGGGTGACCGGCACGGTGCGGGCGCGCCCGGAGGGCACGGCGAACCCCTCGCTCGCCACCGGCGAGATCGAGCTCGGCGAGTGCTCCGTCGAAACCCTGGCGACCTGTGAGCCGGTGCCGTTCTCGCTCGACGAGCGCATCGAGACCGAGGAGTCCCTGCGGCTGCGCTATCGCTACATCGACCTGCGGACCGAGCGGATGCAGGCCAACTTGAGGCTGCGCTCGACGGTGAACTCGGCCATCCGCCGGTCGATGGAGCGCCAGGGCTTCGTCGAGATCGAGACGCCGCTGCTGTGGACGCCGACGCCCGAGGGGGCGCGCGAGTTCGTCGTGCCGTCGCGCCTGCAACAGGGGAGGTTCTACGCCCTGCCCCAGAGCCCCCAGATCGCCAAGCAGCTGACCATGATCGGCGGCGTCGACCGCTACTACCAGATCGCGCGCTGCCTGCGGGACGAGGATCTGCGGGCCGACCGCCAGTTCGAGTTCACCCAGCTTGACGTGGAGGCGGCCTTCGTCGGCCAGGACGAGATCCTCTCTTTCGTCACCGAGGCGATGGTCGAGGCCACCGAGGCCGCCACCGGCCAGCGGCCGGGCCCGTTCGTCCGGATGTCCTGGGCCGAGGCACTCGACCGCTACGGGACCGACAAGCCCGATCTCCGGTTCGGCATGGAGATCGTCGATCTCACCGCGGCCCTCGCCGGCACCGGCTTCAAGGCTCTTCGCGCCCCGGCCGTGAAGGCGATCGTTCTTGCGGGCGGGGCCGACCTCGGTCGGGCCCGCCTCGATGAACTGGTCGCCCGCGCACGTTCCCTCGGCGCCCCGGGACTGGTGTGGCTGCGCGCCCGGGGCGACCCCGTCAGCCTCGAAAGCCCGGTGGCCAAGTTCCTGTCGATCGGGGAACTGGCCGCCATCGTGCGCCAGACCTCGGCGGTGGCCGGTGATCTCGTGCTCGTCGTCGCCGACGAGCATCGCCGCGCCTGCGAGGTGCTCGGCCAGCTCCGGATCGAGCTCGGTCGTCCTCCCACTCAAGACGGAGCGCTCCGGTTCTGCTGGATCGTGGACTTTCCCCTGTTCGATGGCGTCGACGAGGACATGCACCCGCAGGCGGCGCACCACCCGTTCACCATGCCGTATCTCGAGGACCTCGACCGGCTGGAGACCGACCCGTTTAGCGTGCGGGCCCACAGCTACGACCTGGTCCTGAACGGCTGGGAGCTCGGTTCCGGTTCCCTCCGGATCCACCAGCCCGAGCTGCAGAGGCGGATCTTCGAGGCCCTCGGGATCTCGGCCGCCGACGCCGATTCCCGCTTCGGGTTCCTGCTGGACGCCTATCGCTACGGGGGGCCGCCGCACGGGGGGTTCGCGGTCGGGCTCGACCGGTTCGTCGCCATCTTGGCCGGTGAGGAGAACATCCGCGAGGTGATCGCCTTCCCGAAGACTCAGTCTGGGGCCGACCTCATGACCGGCGGGCCGTTGCCGCTGTCGCGACAGCGGCTGGCCGAGCTCGGCGTGCGGATCCTCGCCCCGCGCCATCCGCCGGCGGCGCCGTCCCAGATGGGGGTGGGCTAGGCGCGCGGGCGCGTCCGCGATGGCGCAGAGACCGAACTCCGACCTGTTCGACGCCGCGGCCGCCGAGGAGCTGTCCCGGACCGCGCCGCTGGCGACGCGGATGCGACCGAAGAGCCTCGAGGAGTTCGTCGGCCAACGCCACCTGGTGGGTCCGGGCGCGACGCTGCGGACCCTCATCGAGGCGGACCGGTTGTCCTCGGCGGTCTTTTTCGGGCCGGCCGGATCGGGCAAGACCACGCTCGCCCGCATCGTGGCGGCCCGATCGGCCAAGGTCTTCGTCCAGCTCTCGGCGACCTCGGCCGGGGTGAAAGACATCCGCGAGACGCTCGAGGCGGCGCGCCGGGAGCTCGGCACCACCGGTCGGGGCACCATCCTTTTCCTCGACGAGATCCACCGTTTCTCCCGGGCCCAGCAGGACGCGCTGCTGCCCGGGGTCGAGGAGGGCGTGGTGGTGCTCATCGGCGCGACGGCGGAGAACCCGTTCTTTGCGCTGACCTCGCCGCTGCTCAGCCGGTCGACGCTGTGGCGCTTCGAGGCGATCGGCCACGACGACCTCGCGGTGCTCGGCCGTCGGGCGGTCGAGCTCGAACGCTCGGCCATTGACGACGAGGCCCTCGAGGCGTGCTGCGACCTCGCCGATGGCGACGCGCGGACCATGCTCACGACGCTGGAAATCGCCATCGCCGTGGCCCGGGCCCGCGCCGACACCGAGGTGGTGATCGCCCGGGACGACGTCGAGGCGGCGCGTACGACCCGGGCCCTCCGCCACGGGCGTGACGCCCACTACGACCTCATCAGCGCGCTCATCAAGTCGGTGCGTGGCTCGGATCCCGACGCCGGGGTCTACTGGCTGGCCCGGCTGCTGGCGGCCGGCGAGGACCCGCGCTTTGTCGCCCGCCGACTGGTCATCTTGTCGAGCGAGGACGTGGGGCTGGCGGATCCGCTCGCCCTGGTCGTGGCGGAGGCGGCCGCGGCCGCGCTCGACCGGGTGGGGCTGCCGGAGGCGGCGCTCAACTTGGCCGAGGCGGTCGTCTATCTCGCCACCGCCCCGAAGTCGAACCGCTCGGCGGCTGCCCTGTGGGCCGCCCAGTCCGAGGTGGAGAACGGACCGCTGGGCGCGGTGCCGCCAGCCCTGCGGGGGTCGAGCTATCCGGGGGCGGAGTCGCTCGGGCACGGCGTCGGCTACGAGTATCCTCACGATGACCCGCGTGGCTGGGTCGAAGCCGACTACCTCCCGGCCGAGCTGGTCGAGCGGCGCTACTACGAGCCGTCCGACCATGGCGCCGAGGCCGAGATCGCGCAGCGGCTGGCGACCCTGCGAGGCCTACGGCACGACGCCGCGTCCGGGGATGAACCGCCGAAGGAGCACCGGGCACGGTGAGGGCATGACGATCTCGAGCGACGGGCTGCGGGCGGAGTTCACGCGCTTTTTCGTCGAACGCGGTCATGCCGCGCTCCCGCCGGCGAGTCTCGTGCCCGTCGACCCGTCGGTGATGTTCACCATCGCCGGCATGGTGCAGTTCAAGCCGTACTTCACCGGGGAGGAGACCCCTTCGGTTGGGCGTGCGACGACGATCCAACCCTGCTTCCGGACCACCGACATCGAGATCATCGGGACGACGACGCGCCACGAGACGCTGTTCGAGATGCTCGGCAACTTCAGCTTCGGCGACTACTTCAAGGAGCTGGCGATCCCCTACGCGTGGGATCTCGTGACCGAGGTGTTCGGCTTCGAACCGGACCGGATCTGGGTCACCATCCACGAATCTGACACCGACTCGGCGGGGATCTGGCAGGAATCGGCGGGTCTCCCCGCTGAGCGGATCCAGAAGATGGGCGACGACAACTTCTGGAAGATGGGCGACACCGGCCCCTGCGGGCCGTGCTCGGAGATCTACTACGACCGCGGGGAGCGCTTCGGACCGGCGGGCGGCCCGGCCCAGGGGGATTCCGAGCGCTACACCGAGATCTGGAACCTCGTCTTCATGCAGTACGAGCGGGCGGCCGACGGAACGCTGACCGACCTGCCGAAGAAGAACATCGACACCGGGGCCGGGCTGGAGCGGATCCTTACCCTGCTCCAGGGGGTCGAGTCGGTATTCGAGACCGACGTGCTCGCGCCGATCGTCGACGCTGCCGCCACCCTCACCGGGTCGAGCCTCGGCCGTGACGAGGCCACCGACGTCGCGCTGCGGATCCTCGCCGATCACACCCGGTCGGCGACCTTTCTCGTCTCCGACGGGGTGTTCCCCTCGAATGACGGGCGTGGCTACGTGCTGCGGCGCATCATGCGGCGGGCCGCACTGCGGGCCCATCAGCTCGGCGTGTCCGGGATCGTCCTGCCCGACCTCACCGACGCCGTGGTCGCCACCCTCGGCGCCGCCTACCCGAAGCTGGTGCGGGACGCTTCCCTGGTGCGGACCGTCGTCGGTCACGAGGAGGAGGCCTTCCGCCGGACGCTGCGCGCCGGGTCTCAGCTCATCGACTCCGAGCTCGCCAAGGGCCGGGGCGTGCTCGCCGGCGAGGCCGCCTTCCGGTTGCACGACACCTACGGCTTCCCGATCGACCTGACGACCGAGGTCGCCGCGTCCCGGGGGGTCGCGGTCGACCGGGCCGGCTTCGAGGCCGCGATGGCCGAGCAGCGCAACCGGGGCCGGGCCGCCGCCCGCCCGGCTTCCGATGGTGGCGGACGCCAGGTGGTGCGCGAGGTGCTCGAAGGCTTCGGTCCCACCGTCTTCGTCGGCTACACCGAGACCTCGGCCGAGGCGCGGGTGCTGGGGATGGAGACCCGAGACGACGCCAGAGGGTTCGTAAACATCGACGGCGAAGGACCTCCCCCGGGTGTCGAGCTCACCGAGGTGTTCTTGGACCGGACGCCGTTTTATGCCGAAGCCGGCGGCCAGGTCGGCGACACCGGGACGATCGTCGGGGCGACGGGCTCCTTCCGGGTGCTCGACACCACCTCGGCCGACGGGATCACCTGCCACACCGGGTACCTGGTGTCGGGCACCATCGCCCCCGGGGCCGAGGTCACCGCCACCATCGATGCCGAGCGCCGCGAGTCGATCCGGCGCAACCACACCGCCACCCACCTTTTGCACTGGGCGCTGCGGTCGGTGCTCGGCGAGCACGTGAAGCAGCAGGGATCGCTGGTCGCGCCGGACCGCCTGCGCTTCGACTTCAGTCACTTTGCCGCCCTCACGCCCGACGAGCTGGCCAAGGTCGAGGACCTGGTCTCGTTGGCCGTTCTCAGCGATTCGCCGGTGCGGGTGGAGGAGACCTCCCGGGTGGAGGCCGAGAAGGCCGGCGCCATCGCCTTTTTCGGCGAGAAGTACGGCGAGATCGTGCGGGTGGTGAAGGCGGGACCGGAGTCGGTCGAGCTCTGCGGCGGGACCCACGTCTCGGCGCTCGGCACCATCGGGCCGTTCCGCGTCGTCTCGGAAAGCTCGATCGGCGCCAACACCCGGCGGATCGAGGCGACGACCGGCCGGGGCTCGCTGGCGGAGATCCGCAAGATGTCCGCCACCGTCTCTCGCGCCTCGGCCGCCTTGCGTACGCCACCCGACGAACTCGCCGAGGCGGTCGAGCGCCTGGTGGAGCGGGAACGGGTCCTCGCCGACGAGCTGCGGCGGATGCGGTCGCAGTCCCTGGCCGGTGAGGCGAGACAGCTCGCCGCCGCCGCCACCGCGGGATCGGTCGTGGCCCGCCGGGACGGCGCCGACCCGGCGGTTCTGCGAGAGCTCGCACTGGCCATCCGCCGTCAGGCTGGCGTGGAACGGGTCGGACTGGTCGGGGCGACCGAGGACGGACGGGTCGCCATCGTCGTGGCGGTGACCGCGGCCAGCGGGATCGACGCGCGGGCCGCGGCGTCGGCCGCGGCGACGGTCGTCGGCGGAGGCGGAGGCGGGTCGCCCGAGCTCGCCACGGCAGGCGGTCGTGACGTCGCCGCCATCGACACCGCCTTGGCGACGCTGGCCGCCCAGCTCGGCTCGCGGTGAGCCGGCCGGATCCAACCGGGCCGGCCTCGGTGGAGCCGGGTCCCTGCCTCGGACTCGACCTCGGTGAGGTCCGGATCGGCGTCTCCGTCACCGACTCGGCCCGCACGGTCGCCATCCCGCGTGGGGTGGTGACCCGCAGTGGCCACGAGGCCGTCGACCACGAAATGGTCGCCCAGCTGGTCGAGGAGGTCGGAGCGACGCTGGTGGTGGTCGGCGTGCCCCTCAGCCTGGACGGCCGGATCGGGCCGGCGGCGGGAAGGGTCATCGCCGAGACGGCGCGGCTGGCGGACGCGCTGCGTGTTCCCGTTGAGACCATCGACGAGCGGTTCTCGACGGTCGAGGCGACCCGCCGCCGCGGTGAGGTCGACTCCGGTCACGCCCGCCGACACCGGATGTCGGGACGCCTCGGGCGCCGTCGGTCGGCGCGGGGCCGCTCCGGCCCGGCAGCCGTCGACGCCGGCGCGGCCGCGGTGATCCTCCAGTCCTACCTCGATCGGGAGCGGCCGAGATGACCGGTCTTGGGAACTCGGCGCCCGCCGGGATGACGCTTGCCGCCGGCCTGATCGGCGACCCGGTCGCCCATTCGCTATCGCCGGTGGTCCACAACGCGGCCTACGCCGCGCTCGGTCTTGACTGGTACTACGGGGCGTTCCTCGTCCCGGCCGGCGAGGTGGCGGGCTCGCTGCGCCAGGCCGCGGCCCAGGGTCTGCGGGGTCTGTCGGTGACGACGCCGCACAAGGTCGCCGCCGCCCGCGCCTGTGACGAGCGCTCGGGGGCGGTGGAAAGGATCGGGGCGGCGAACACGGTGGTCTTCGAGGAGGGTCGCGCCGTGGCAGAGAACTTCGATGGCGCCGGCCTCCTCGACGACCTCGCCGACATCTGGAAGTTCAGCCCGAAAGGCCGGATTTGCGCCGTTCTCGGGGCCGGGGCGACGGCGCGGGCAATCGTTGCCGCGCTGGCCGAGGCCGGGGCCCGCCAGGTGCTTGTCATCAACCGCACCGCGGCCCACGCCGAGGCCGCGGCGGCCCTCGCCGGTGCGGCCGGGCGGGTGGCCGATCCCGGTGAGGTGGGATCGGCGGCCCTCGTCGTCCAGGCCACCTCGGTCGGGTTCGCCGGCACGGTCACCGCTTATGCCGGCGGTTGGCACTCGATCACCCGGCACTGCGGCTCGGACCAGCACGTCATCGACATCGTCTACGAGCCTCCGGTCACCGAATTCCTGGCCTTGGCGGGATCCCAGGGGGCCAGGGTGCGCAACGGCATCGGCATGCTCGTGCACCAGGCCGCCCGCCAGGTGGCGCTATTCACCGGCAAGACGCCACCTCTCGACGCGATGTTCCAGGCGCTGGGCCTCACCGGGGGCGGTTGACCGCCTGGGCCACGCGCGGGCCCAAGGCGCCTCGTGGTGCAAATCTGGTGGCACCTGGGGCCGGTAACCTGTCGGGTCGTGGCGGTTCACCTCCTCGAGCGGCGGGCGCATCTCACGCGCCGCCGAGAGGACAACGCGGTGATGGCGGTCCTGCGCCGCGTCGATTTCGCGCTGGTCTTGGCGATCGTCTTGCTCGCCGTGCTGGGGGCCGTGATGGTCTACTCGGCCTCGCGTTCGCTCTACCCCCTGGAGCCCAGTTACTACCTGAAGCGTCAGATCGCCTTCGACGCGGTGGGGGTGGTGGCGATGGTTCTCTCCGCGCTCATCGACTACCGGCGGCTCGAGGAGTGGGGCTACGTCATCTACGGCGCCGTGGTACTGGCCCTGGTGGCGGTGAAAGCCGTCGGCCATACCCAAAACGGCGCCGAGCGCTGGATCTCGCTGGGGGGCATCCAGCTCCAGCCGTCGGAGTTCGCGGTCCTCGCCGTCATCGTGGTGATCGGGGTGTACCTGTCGCGCCATGAACGGGTGCTCAACGTGCCCTCGGTGCTGGCGCTTGTCGCGCTGGCGGGCATCCCGATGCTGCTCGTCGTGGTGCAGCCGGATCTCGGCACCGCGATCCTGCTCGCCGCGGTGCTGTTCGTGATGCTGTTCGTCGGCGGGGTGCGCCTGCGCTTCCTGGCGGGGCTGGTGGTGCTGGCGGTCGCCGCCTTCGCCTGCGCCGTGGCGCTCCACATCCTCAACCGCTACCAGCTCGACCGGCTAACCGCCTTTCTGCACCAGGACACCAGCGGGTCCCAGACCCTCAACTACAACGTGATCCAGTCCAAGACGGCGATCGGTTCCGGGGGCGTGCGCGGGACCGGGCTGTTCCGGGGGCTTGAGACCAACCTCGACTACGTGCCCATCCAGTACGCCGACTTCATCTTCTCGGCGATCGGCGAGCAGCTCGGTTTCATCGGCTCCGCCATCGTGATCGGGCTGTACGGCCTGGTCGCCTACCGCGTCTTCCGGGCGATCCAGGTGGCGCGGGACTCCCTGGGGCGCCTGCTGTGCGCCGGGGTGCTGGCCTTTCTCGTCGTCTCGGTGTTCGAGAACATCGGCATGGCGACGGGGATCATGCCGATCACCGGGATCCCGCTCCCGTTCATCTCCTACGGGGGCTCGGCGCTCCTCGCCTTTTTCATCGCGACCGGCGTCGTGGTCAATGTCGAACTGCACCGGAGCCGCCCACGATGACCACGAGACCGCGCAAGACCTCCGTCAAGGCCGTGGTGCCCGACGACCCCGCCCCGGTGGCCGTCGCCACCTCCGACACGGCCGCCCCCGAGACGGCCGCCACCGGGGAGTCGCTAAAAGAGGTGTCCGAACCGTCCGGGGCGGTGGGCGGCGAGCCGGCCGAAGAGCCCTACGTCGCGGTGCGGGTGCTCGAGGCCGCCATGGTGCTCCCCAACCCCAACCCGTTCCTCATCTTGGAAGAGGTCGCGTCTCCGCACCGGCAGCTGTCGATCCCCATCGGTTTCGCCGAGGGCACCGCGATCGGGTTCATCCTGGCGAACCGGCCCACCCCCAAGCCCCTCACTCACGAGCTTTTCCTCGAGGTCCTGCAGCGCCTTGGCGGCTCGATCGCCCGGGCCCGGGTGACGCACTTCGCCCACGGGGGCTTTTACGCCGAGGTGGTGGTGGCCGCCCCCGACGGCGAGCTCGTCTTTTCCTGTCGGCCCTCGGACGCCATCGCGCTGGCGCTGCGTCAGGGGGCGGCGACCCCGGTCCTCGTGGCCACCGGGTTGCTCGCCCAGGTCGGCGCGGCCGGTTCGGCGGGCGGCTGATTGCCCTCGTTGGAGATCCGCATCACCAGCGCCAGGAGGGCGTAGTTGGCGATGAGCGAGGACCCCCCGTAGGAGACGAAGGGGAGGGTGACACCGGTCAGCGGCAACAGGCGGGTGTTGCCGGCCATGATGAGGAAAGCCTGCAGCCCGAGGGTCACGGTCAGCCCGGCGGCGACGAGGCGGGCGAACTCCGATCGCGCCCGCCGGGCGGCGCGCAGTCCGGCACCGACGATGATGGCGTAGCAGCAGACGACGGCCGCCGCGCCGACCAGGCCGAGCTCCTCGCCGATCACCGCGAAGATGAAATCGCTCGACGAGACCGGAAGGACGCGGGCCGCGATCCCGAAGCCGATCCCGGTCCCGAACACCCCGCCCCGACCGAAGGCGAGCTCGCCCTGGATCGGCTGGTAGCCGGTGGTGCTGGCGTGGGCCCACGGGTTGATCCAGTCGGTGATGCGCTCGTTCACCTGGACGAGGGCGTGGCTGGCGACGAAAGTCGCCAGGGCGAACACCACCAGGCCGATCGCCACGTAGGTCCACCGACCGGTGGTCATCCAGACCATCAACAAAAAGACGAGGAACAGCAGCAGCGAGAAGCCGATGTCGTGCTCGGCGATGATGATGAGGAGCGCCATGGCTCCGGCCCCGACGATCGGTCCGAAGGCCCGCAGGTCCGGGAGCAAGCGGTTGCCCACCCGCTGGGTGGCGATGGTGAGCAGCTCGCGCTTGTCGATGAGATAGGACGCGAAGAAGATCACCAGGAGGAGCTTGGCCACCTCGACCGGCTGGAACTCGATCGAGGAGAAGTGCACCCACAGGCGCGCCCCGTTGATCTTTTCGCCGATCCCCGGGAGCAGCGGCGAGATGAGCAGCACGAAGGCGCAGCCGGCCAGGAGGTAGCGGTAGCGCTCCAGGTCGCGGCTCCGCTTCACGACGAACAGCACCGCCGCGTACAAAAAGAGGCCGAACACCGTCCAGGCGAGCTGCTGGCCGGCCCGGCCCGGGTCACCGCGCTCGATCATCACGTAGCCCAAGCCGTTCAGGAACAGCGCCACCGGCACGATGACCGGGTCGGCGTCCGGCACCAGCCAGCGGTTGACCGCCTGCACCCCGACCCCGATCACCACCAGCCCGACGATGAAGTCGACCACGTGGTCGGGGAGGGCGTTGGTGACGGCGAGGGACTCCATAAGGGTCGCCGACAGAATGACGAGCGCCCCGACCGCCAGCAGACCGGCCTCGGTGCGCCGACGGACATTCGCACGGCGCCGGGGAGCGACGAGCGTCACGCCCCGTACGGTAGTTGAAAGGGCCCGCCTCTAGGCCAGGTAGCCTGGTGCGATGGCAACCGAGCCGCTGGTCGAACAGGCCCGGCCGGCTCCCGCCGAGCCGGAGGGCGCGGTGGCCCCGGCCGACCGCGAGAGCTTCGGCCCGGCCCGGTTCCTGAACCGGGAGCTGTCCTGGCTGGAGTTCGCGGCCCGGGTCCTCCAGCTCGCCGACGACGGCGGCTTGCCGTTGCTCGAGCGGGCCAAGTTCCTGGCGATCTTTTCGACCGGGCTGGACGAGTTCTTCCAGGTCCGGGTGGCGGGGCTGAAGAACCAGCTGGCGGCCGGGGTGCGCAAGCGCTTCCCCGACGGCCGGTCGGTGCTCGAGACGCTCGACGCGCTGCACCAGCGGGTGACGGCCCTCGTCGAGGTGCAGGCCCGGATCTTCAACGAGGACGTGCGTCCGGGGCTGTCGGCGGCGGGCGTCGAGATCGTCAACTACGTCGAGCTGGGCCAGGCCGACCAGCGTCGGCTGCGGCTCCAGTTCGAACAGGACATCTTCCCGGTCCTGACGCCGCTGGCGGTCGACCCCGGCCACCCCTTCCCGTACATCTCGAACCTGTCGCTCAACCTCGCCGTGTCGGTCGAGGACCCGGTCACCGGGGAGGGCCGCTTCGCCCGGGTGAAGGTCCCGCCGTCGCTGCCGCGGTTCGTGCGCCTCGACGAGGCGCGCTTTGTTCCCCTGGAGCAGGTGATCGCGGCGAACCTCAGCGACTTGTTCCCGGAGATGCGGATCGGGTCGTGCCACCCCTTCCGCGTCACCCGCAACGCCGACATGGAGCTCGACGACAGCGAGGACGACGACCTGCTGGCGGCGGTGGAGTTCGAGCTGCGGCGCCGCCGTTTCGGCCGGGCGGTGCGCCTGGAGGTCGGCCTGGCGATGACCCCGGAGATCGTCGAGTTCCTGCGTCGCGAGCTCGAGCTCGACGAGGTCGACGTCTACCGCTCGGCGGCGCTGCTCGACCTGGGCCAGCTTTGGGCGATGGTTGCGCTGGACCGGGCTGATCTGTCGCTGCCGTCGTTCGCGCCGCGCACCCCGCCACGGCTCATGACCGACGCCGGCGCCCCGGTCGACATCTTCGCGGTGCTGCGTGAGCGCGACGTGCTCGTCCACCACCCCTACGACTCGTTCGCCTCGTCGGTCGAGGAGTTCATCTCCCAGGCGGCCAACGACCCCGACGTGCTCGCCATCAAACAGACGCTGTACCGGACCTCGGGCGATGCCCCCTTCGTGACGGCACTGGTCCGGGCCGCGGAATCGGGAAAGCAGGTGGCGGCGCTGGTTGAGCTGCAGGCTCGCTTCGACGAGCAGCGCAACATCGGCTGGGCCCGGCAGCTCGAGGAGGCCGGCGTCCACGTCGTCTACGGCGTCATGGGCCTAAAGACCCACTCCAAGACCTCCCTCGTCGTGCGTCGCGAGGACGACGGGATCCGCCGCTACTGCCACATCGGGACCGGCAACTACAACTCCGACACCGCCCGGATCTACGAGGACCTCGGGTTTCTCACCGCCGACCCGACCCTGGGCGAGGACCTCACCGCCCTCTTCAACCACCTCACCGGGTTCTCCCATTCGGTCGAGACCCGCTCGCTGATCCTCGCCCCGGCCCGGTTCCGTCCCTGGGTGCTCGACCAGATCGCCCGGGAGCGTGACGCCGGCCCGGCGGGCCGGATCGTGATCAAGGTGAACGGGCTGACCGACCCCGCCATCGTCGACGCCCTCTACCAGGCCTCCCAGACGGGGGTGCGGGTGAGCCTGCTGGTGCGGGGCATCTGCTGCCTGCGGCCGGGGATCCCGGGCCTGTCCTCGACCATCACCGTGAAGTCGATCGTCGGCCGCTACCTCGAGCACTCCCGGATCTTCCGCTTCGGCGTGCCCTCGGCCGAGGTCTACGCCGCCACCGGGCTGGAACGTCCCGCTCCGGTGGAAGAGGCCGGCAACCCGGCGACCTACTTCATCGGCTCGGCGGACCTCATGGAACGCAACCTCGACCACCGGATCGAGGCGGTGGTGCCGGTGCACGACCCGGAGCTGTGCGGCCGGCTGGAGGACATCCTCACCCTCGACCTCGCCGACGACGCCTCCTCCTGGGAGCTGCACGCCGACGGGAACTGGTCCCGGGTGGCGAACTCGGACGGCCTGTACGCCCAGCGCCGCTTCGAGGAGCTGGCCCGCGAGCGCTCCCGTCGCCGGCGCGCCGGGGACGGCGCGGTCTAGCCACCCGGTGCGCATCGCCGCCCTCGACCTCGGCAGCAACTCTTTCCACCTGATCGTGGTGGAGGCGCGCCTCGACGGCAGCTTCGTGCCCCTGGTGCGGGAACGGGAGATGCTCCGTCTCGGCGACCTGGTGGCCCGCGACCGGGTCATCGGCGGCCTGGCGACCGACGCGGCCATCGCCACCATCGCCCGCTTTAAGGCGATCGCCGCGGCGAACGGCGCCGACGAGGTCATCGCCCTCGGCACCTCGGCGATCCGCGAGGCGCTCGACGGCGGACTGCTCGTCGACCGGGTGCGGAGGGAGACGGGCGTGAAGGTCACCGTCATCGACGGCACCCGGGAGGCGGAGCTCATCTTCCGCGCCATCCGTTCGAGCGTCCTCATCGACCCCGGCCCGGCGTTGGCGGCCGACCTCGGCGGCGGCAGTCTCGAGCTCAGCGTCGGCGACCGGACCGAGCTCGACTTCGCGACCAGCGTGCACCTGGGCGTGGGCCGGCTGACCGCCGAACTCGTCGGCAGCGACCCCCCGAGCGACAAGGATCTCAAACGACTGCGCCGGCGGATTGCCGACACCATCGAGCCCGTGCTCGACGAGATCTTGGCGCTGCGGCCCCGCCAGCTGATCGGCTCGTCGGGGACCCTCGTGGTGCTGGCCCGCATGGCCGCGGCGGGCCGCGACGGCGTGGTCCACGAGTCGGTCAACCAGCTCAGCGTGGGGCGTGCCGAGATCGGGGAGCTGGCCGAACGGATCTACACGGCGCCCGCCGAGGAGCGCGCCAAGCTGCCCGGATCTGAGCCGCGTCGCGCCGACCTCATGCCGGCGGGGATGGCGATCCTCGAGCACCTGATGACGGCGACCCACCTCGGCGAGCTCACGGTGAGCGACTGGGCCCTGCGCGAGGGGATCGTGCTCGACGCCATCGGAGGTCGTGACCGGGTGGAGCTGCTCGACGACCCCCGGGCCCTGCGTCGGTGGTCGGTCCTCGCCCTCTGCCGCCGCTCGAACTGGCGCCAACCGCACGCCCGTCAGGTCGCCGGCCTCTGCCTCCAGCTCTTCGACGCCACCGCCTTCCTTCACCGGCTGACTCCGGCCGAACGCGACCTCCTCGAGTACGGGGCTTTGCTCCACGACATCGGTGAGCACATCAGCCGGGAGCACCACGACCGCCACAGCGCCTATCTCATCGAGAACGGGGGGCTGCGGGGGTTCTCGCCCCAGGAGGTCCGGATCCTGGCGACGATGGGCCGCTACCACGTGCGCGGCACCCCCAAGCTCTCCTACCCGCCGTTCGCGCAGCTGGGAAGGCACGACCGGGCCCGGGCCGTCGCCCTCACCGCGCTGTTGCGGCTCGCCGACAGCCTGGACGCTTCCCACCGCGGGCTGGTCCGGGCGGTCGAGGCCCAGCCCTCCGGGGCGGCGCGCCAACTCACCCTGACGCTGACCACCGTCGGCGAGCCCGAGCTCGAGCTCTGGACGGTCCGGCGCAAGCAGGCGCTGTTCGAGCGGACCTTCGGCGTCGAGTGCGACTTCGTCGTCAAGGCCGTGGCGCGCCAGGGCCTCGATGCCATCGTCCCGGGAGGCTCGGGCCTCGGCTGAACTAGCCCGTCGGCGGGGGTTGGGGCGGGGGGAGACGCACGGTGAGATCGGCGAGGGCGCGGCGCCCCGCCCGAAAACCCTCGCCGCGGTGCAGCTTCAGCGAGAGGTAGGACACCGCCCCGATGGGGATCGGCAGCCAGAAGTTGACGATCCGCCAGCCGAGGACGCTCAGGAGGGCGACGTTCTTGGTGAGACCGAAGCTCGCCAGCAACAGGGGCAGCGAGGCCTCGACGAAGCCGAGGCCGCCCGGGGTGATCGGAATGGCGGCGAGCACGTTGGCGATGCCGTAGGCGGCGAAGAGCTCGATCGGGTTGACGTAGCGGCCCAACGCGGCGAGGAACGACCAGAGCGCCGCGGCGTCGAGCAGCCAGTTCCCGGTCGCCCAGACCAGGGCGGAGCGCAGCCGGTCCCGATTGTTCGCCAGGGTCCGCAGCGAATCGCCGATGTGGCGGATGGTCGTCTCCAACCGGTCCGGCTGCACCCAGGGCAGCGCCTGGCCGACCCGCCGCACGAAGCGCGAGGCGGGTTCCTCGCCCCGGGTGAGCAGGTAGACGAGGACCGCGAAGAACAGCAGCGCGAGCATGCCGGCCAAGGCGACGACGATGTAGATGGTGTGGAACCCGGCGATCGGGATGGAGATCACCAGCGCGAACCACAGCATCACGTTGAGCACGACCGCCGACCCGATGCCCTGGGTCGCCATGGTGAAACCGGCGTCGGTGCCTGAGATGCCGTCGGAGGTCAGCAGGCGGTAGCCGAGCCCCGCCGAGGCCGCGGTTCCGCCGGGCACGGTGTGGGCAACCGCCGTCGTCGCCAGGTCGATCCGGAACACCCGCGAGACGCTGGGCCGGTGGTGCGGCAGCAGGGTCCAGGTCAACAGGCCGTAGGTGAAGAGCGACGCCGCCTCGAAACCGACCCCGGCGACCAGCCAGCCGACGTTCAGCTTCTCGAGGTAGTGGATGTTCTTGCTCGCCCCGATGAGCTCCGGCACGACGAGGTACTCCACCACGATGACCACGCCGAAGATGAGGATCCCGTGGCGGAGCGGGGCCGGGACGATCGCCTTCCAGCGCGAGCGCAGAGGCGCTTTCCCGGGAGCGGGCACGGGACCATGTTTCACGTCGTCGGCGCGGGCCGTCAATCAGGGGCCCAGCCCGTCAGCCGAAATGCTCGGTTTCTCTCCCGGTGGGCTGGACCGGGTGCCTGGACGGGCCGGCGGGCCGAACGCGGTCGGGGCGCTCGCCGGACGCCGCCACCGGCGCCGCGGAGCGGGCGACGGATTGGTTCGTCGTGCGCTCGGTTGCTGGTGCTGGTCGCCAGCCTGGTCGAGTTGCTCGCGGCCCTTCTCGCCTGGCGGCTACGGGCGACCATCCTCTTGCTTATGGTCTCGCGGTTCGTCGTGGTGGCCTTGAACCGTTGTGGGTGCTGCAGGCGGTGTTGGTGGGCGCCGAGACCGGCAACATCGCCGTCGCCACCTGCGGCGCCATCGTCGCCGTCCCGGCGGTCGGATCGATACCGGTGGCGGTGCGCGAGCTCCTCATCGGCCGAGATCCCGCCCCGGCCCGCCCGAGCGAGGTGGGGGCCGAAGGCTAGAGTTTCGCCGTGCGCGTGCTCGTCGTCCTCCCGACGTACAACGAGCACGAGAACATCGAGGCGATGCTCGCCACCGTGCGCGGGGTGGTGCCCGACGCCTCCATCCTGGTCGTCGACGACTCCAGCCCCGATGGCACCGCCGAGATCGCCGAGCGGGCCGCGGGGGAACTCGGCTCGATCGAGGTGCTGCGGCGTCCCGCCAAGACGGGGCTCGGCCCCGCCTACCGGGACGGCTTCCGCTGGGGACTCGACCGCGGTTACGAGGCCTTCGTGGAGATGGACTCGGATTTCTCGCACGACCCGGGGGCCCTGCCGGAGCTGCTCGCCGCTCTGGGTGACGGCGTCGAGCTGGTGGTCGGCTCGCGCTACGTGCCGGGCGGGTCCATCCCGAACTGGTCGATCTCGCGTCGGCTGATCTCGCGGCTCGGCAACGTCTACGCCAAGGCGCTGCTCGGACTCGGGGTGGAGGACTCGACGGCCGGGTACCGGGTCTATGCGGCCACGCTGTTGCGCCGGCTCGACCTGGCCCGGGTGCGCGCCGACAGTTACGGGTTCCAGATCGAGATGACCCACCTCGCGCGTGGCGCCGGGGCCGGCATCGTCGAGGTGCCGATCCACTTCGTCGACCGCGTGGCGGGGACCTCGAAGATGTCGACGTTCACCGTCGTCGAGGCGTTCGTGCTGGTGACGGGGTGGGGCCTGCAACGGCTGCTGCGACCGGGCCGGGTCCGCCGGACGAGGTCCGCGGCCGTGCGTACGACGGGTTAGGGCTCGCCCGACCCCGGCGGATGGCGGCTGGGATCTCCCGGGTCTCTTGGCACGTAGCCCGGGGGAACCTGGGGCCTCTGGCGTGTGGTGGGGCCAGGCGTGCCGAGCCCTTGACCGGGGTCGGTTAGGCGTCGGTGCTCCTGTCCACCAGGCCGCCGACGGCACCGAGATCATTTAGGCGGGACCGGAGCGAACGCCGGAGGTCCGAGTAGGTGGCGACGAGCTCAGGACGGGTGCCGATCGGGGCGGGCTCTGGGGCGGCGGGGTCGGTGAGCTGGGCCAAGGCGTCAGCCAGTCCGGGGGCCCGCCCCAGGGCGACCAGCCCCAGCGCGGCAGCACCGAGCGCCGTGCCCTCTTCCTCGGCGAGCACGTAGAGCGGTCGGTCGAGGGTCGCCGCCATCACCTCACGCCAGAGGGCCGACCGGAAGGCGCCGCCGGTCGCCCGCACCGAGTCCACCGGGGCGACCGCGTCGAGACGGTCGAGGATGAGCCGCATCTGCAGGCAGACTCCTTCCACCGCTGCCCGTACGAAGTGCCCGCGGCGGTGATGGCTGCGCAGTCCGAGATACGCCCCCGCCAGGTCGGCGTCCCAGAGTGGCGCCCGCTCGGCCAGCAGGTACGGCACCATCACCAAGCCCTCGCTGCCCGGTGGGATTCCCGCCGCGAGCGCCAGGACCGCGGCGTCCCGGTCCGCACCCCTGGCCGCGGGGAGGTCGGGCGCGAGGACCCGCCCCACCCAGGACATCACCCCGGCGCCGTTGCTCACCGCCCCCCCGACGACCCAGAGGGATTCGGTGAGCGGGTAGCAAAAGAGCGTCCGGTCGGCGTCAAGGGTCGGCTCGGCCACGGCGAGGCGGATCGCCCCACTGGTCCCGAGCGACATCCCGGCGATCCCCGGTGTGATCGCGCCGGTGCCGAGGTTGCCGAGCGGGCCGTCGCCGGCCCCGACGACGACCGGGGTGGCCACCGGGAGTCCCACCTCGTGGGCCGGCGCCGATGCCAGCGGCAGGGTGGCCGTGGGGGAGAGGATCTCCGGCAGCTGGGTGACCGAGACCCCGGCGACGTCGAGGGCGGCCGGGCTCCACCCCCGGGTGGCCATCTCGACGAGCCCGGTGCCCGAGGCCGACGACAGCTCGGTGGCGAGCGTTCCGGTGAGCCAGTAGATGAGGTAGTCCTTGAGGCCGATCCACCAGCGCGCCGCCCTGAAGGTCTCGGGCTCGTTTCGGGCGAACCACACGAGCTTGGTGAGAGGCGACATCGGGTGCACCGGGACGCCGGTCCTCCGGTGCAGCTCGGCCGCCGGGCCCAGGTGGCGCAGCGACCGCGCTTCGTCGCCGGCTCGCGCGTCGGCCCAGGTGACCAGCGGGGTCAGCGGCCGGAACTCGGCGTCCAACCCCAGCAGGCCGTGCATGGCGGCGGCCAGCGAGATGGCCACCACCTCGGCGGCGCCGACCGCTCGGACGCACTCGGCGAGCGCGGCCCGGCAGGCCGCGACGATCACGGCCGGATCCTGCACCTGCCAGCCGGGGGTGGGCTCGTCCAGTGGGTACTCGCGCACCGCGAGGTGGCGCCCCGGCACCCCCGGCGCGAAGGCGACGACCTTGACGCCGGTGGTCCCGGCGTCCAGCCCGACGATCACCGGAGGGGTCTGGCGCGCCCCCATCAGCCGCCCCCCGCCGCGGCGGCCGGCTCCCCGATGGCACCGAGGGTGGGGAGGCGTGCTCTGGCCAACCGCGGATTCTCCCCGGAGACTCTCAGCGGCCCAGGATCTCGTCGATGCGGCGCAGGTGGCCGGCCGGAAGCGGACCGTAGCGGATGGCGCCGACGTTCTCTTCTACCTGGGCGGGGGTCTTGAACCCGGGAATCGGCAGGGCGGTGGGGCTGCGGGCCCACAGCCAGGCGAGCGCCCCCTGCACCAGGCTGCGGCCACCGTCGGTGAGAACCCCACGCAAGGCGTCCAGCCTGGCGAGCCATCTCGGCTCGGCGCTGCCGTCCGGGCGGAATAGGTCGCCCCAGCCGAGGGCGGTGGACTGGGTCCGCCAGTCGTCGGGGGGGAGAAGGGGGTCGGGACCGTACTTGCCGGAGAGGAAGCCGGAGGCGAGCGGGCTGCGGATGAGGGCGGTCATGGAGTTCTCCTCGCAGAGGGCGAAGAATTCCGGTTTGTCCTCCAAGACGTTGCAGGCGAACTGCAGCGCCGAGCAGGTGCCTCGGGCGGCCCACCGCGCGGCCTGGGCCGGGACGTCGCTGCTCCACCCGAAATGGCGGATCAGCCCGGCGCGTTGCAGCTCTTCGAGCTCGCCGGCCACCGCGTCGGCTTCGGCGTCGGACAGGCTGCCCACGTGGAGCTGGTAGAGGTCGAGGTGGTCGCGACCCAGCCGTCGCAACGAGGCCTGGCAGGCCGATCGGATCTCGGCCGGCCGCACCTTGAGACCGCCTTCCCGGTCGCCCTGCTCTCCCATGTTGAAGCCGAACTTGGTGGCGATGAGGACCTCGTCGTGACCCTTGAGCGTCCGGCCGAGCAGCCTCTCGCTGTGGCCGCGGCCGTAGACGTTGGCGGTGTCGAAGAAGGTGACACCGAGATCTAGGCCCTTTTCGATCGCCCGGACGGATTCTTTGTCGTCGACGGGTCCCCAGCCGATCGTGCGACCGTCGTTCTCGGTGACGGGTCCTCCGATCGCCCAGCAGCCGAGGCCCATCGCGCCGAGCACCGGCCCGTTGGTTCCGAGCCGGCGAGCCGACAAAGAGCTTGGCAAGCGGGTCTCGCTCATCGGTCTCCTTTGGATCGTGGTTCGTGGTCTGTGGGTGGTCGTCCTCGCCATTGTCGGCCTGAGGACCCCTCCGATGGCGGGCGACTCGGCGCACCGGAATGTCCTTCGGCATTCCGATCTCCCGGGAACAAGGGGCTCCGGGCCACCGCCCGGCCTTCTGGCCCGGCGTCAGATGGTATGGCCGTCTTCATCGGTTGGCGAACCCTCCCTGGTCCGGAGTGGCCGGCGCCTCGCGGCAGCCGAAGGTCGGCGAGGACTTGGTGCGGGTCTCGGTGGGCGCGGGGTAGGCGGGCACGGTGATGGCATGGGCGCCCGGTGCCCGAGGTCGGAGGTACCAACCCTGGACGGGCGTACTGCCGGTTGGGACGGTCGGCGCGAAACCCGGGCGGGGGGCGCCTTGTGCCAGGCCAGTCCAGGCCGTTGCGGCCTGGTGCCGGCTCCTGCGGCCGGCTTAGACGGACGGAAGAGCGGCTTCTCCGCGCGGCGGGCCCGCGTCGATGCGTTCTCGCGCGCAGGACACCTCACCGCGCCACCAGCCGAGCGCTTCGACCCACCAGGTGAGACCGACCTCGGCGTACTCGCCGAGGCGGTCGGCAGCCTGTTCGCCGGGAGACGTCCGTCCTTCGAGCGCCACGTCGAAGGCGGAGCCTTGTCGGTGCGCGGCAACGTAGTCGACGACCTGGCGCAGCTCGCCGGGGGGCATCGTCTCACCCGAGCCATAGGAGGCGTGGATCGGAAACACGCCCTCGAAGCGCGCCGCCCGCCGGAACGGCGCCCGGTTCGGCCAGCGGCCGCCCACCCAGATCGGGATGCGCGGACGCTGCAGGGGCACCGGGTTCATCGGGGGCGCGGCGACCTGGAAGTGCCCGCCTTGGTGGGAGAAGGACTGGCCCGACCAGGAGGAGGTGATGACGTCGAGGGCCTCGTCGAGTCGCTGGGCGCGCCGGCTCTCGTCGGCCGATTGCCCGAAAGAGGTGTACTCGTCGGGGCGCGACCCCAGGCCGACGCCGAGCAGGAAACGGCCACCCGACAGGTGGTCGATGGTCACCGCGCGCTTGGCGACCTCCCAGGGCAGTTGCCTGGCGAGCCCGGCGACGCACAGCCCGAGACGGATGCGCACGGTTCGGTCGGCGATCGCCGCCAACGTCACCCAGGGATCCACCACCGGCCAGTCGTCGGAGTAAAGGAGGTGATCCCAGAGAAAAAAGCCGTCCCAGCCGGCGTCCTCCGCCGCGACGGCGAACCGGCAGAGAAGCGAGGGATCGGCGAAGGGACCGACGTTCGGCACGTCGATCGCGTAGCGGAGCCCGTCGGACACCAGGACATCATGCCCCTGGATCTGGCCGGCGACGGGACTTGGCGGCTCGTCGGGTGAGGCAGGCTACGGGTGTGGAAGTGCGCGAGGTGGTGGCCAGCGACCGAGCCTGGGTGGAGAGGGTGCTGATCGACCGGTGGGGCTCGACGCAGATCGCCCGTCGAAACGAGTTGGTCAACGCCGCCGAGCTGCTAGGGCTGGTCGCCGAGGTCGACGGCGCGACGGTAGGTCTCCTCACCTACCGGGAACGCCACGGCCAGATCGAGGTCGTGACGCTAGATGCGCTGCGCAAGTCGGTGGGTGTCGGCACGGCCCTCTTGGCGCACCTGGCGGAGCTGGCTTGCCGGGGCCACTGTGCCCGGATCTGGTTGGTGACGACCAACGACAACCTGCCGGCGCTCCGCTTCTACCAACGGCGCGGGTTCCGTGTGGTGGCCGTGCACGTTGGAGCCGTCGACCGGGCGCGAGCCGCAAAGCCCGGCATCCCCGCCGTCGGTCTCGACGGCATCGGGATTCACGACGAGATCGAGCTCGCCTTCGCACCGGGGTCCGTCTGACGCCGTTGTCACCTCGGGCGCGTTGGCGCCAAGAGGGCCGAGGTGATGTCGCCTCGGAGCAGTCGGCGAGAAGGACAAGCCGCCCGCCCCGGCTCCTTCTTGTCGCTCGGCTCCCCGGTGCCGGCGGCGAGCTGACCAACCAATGGCCGTTGCCGTCCGGTTCCGGGAACGGGATTTCTTCGAACCCGGTCAGGGGTCTTGGCTCCTCCGCCACCACCGTGCCGGCGGGACGCTCGACGGCGGCGCGATCCTCGCCGCTGCGGGAGGTTGACGGGCCGTCGTGGCCCGGAGGGCGCGGCAGTTCTCGCGCTGGGCGCGGCCCGTCGGCGTCCGTGCGTCACGCGCTTGGCCCCTGGCCCGCGAACACCTGGCTGTCGGGTTTCGACAACCCCAAGGCCTGGCCGAGGATCTTCCAGAACCCCGGCGAGCGGGCGGCCCAGCGGGTCGGGCCGAGACCGCTGACTCCCTGGCATCCGGTCGCCTCAACGCCAACTGCCGGGAAGGAACGGTCCTTCGTCGAGAACGTGAGGTGGTAGGTGATCCCCAGGTCGGCCGGACAGAACAGCACACCCCGGGGCATCTTGGGCAGCCCGCACAACGCCCGCGCCACGTCTTGGACCGATGGGGCGCGGTCGACGGAGACGGTGGCGGCGAAGGCGAAGCGGCGGTGGTTCTGAGGGAAGGCGTTGTGGCGCCGTACCACCAGGCGATCGAGGTGGGTGATCGAGTCACACAGGGCCGGCTTTCCCACCGACGGATCGATCGACGGGGAGGGGTGCCCACCGGCCGCCGCGGCTGGACCAGCGGCGCACAGCATCGCAAGGGCGAGGAACGCCACTGCGACTGCCCCCTTTCGGCAGCGAGGAAGTTCGGTAGGCATGCTCACGGGCTGACCTCCGGCCGGTAGGCGATGGGGCTGATCTATAGACGCTGGAGAGTCCCGAAAGGTTCTACCGGGGCCCGGTCGGGGACCCCGGCCCGGTGCATGGACCACCGCGGCGACGGTGACGTGGTTTGGCACCTCACCTGGTTGCTAATCAGTCGGGAAGTGCACTTCAGCCTGCCATTTTCCGGTGAGGCGCACGTTGCACAGCACCCCCCCGGCTCGCAGCGCCCAGTCGAGCACCGTGGCCTGGATTGCGTCAGGCGGCACGCGCAGGACCAGACCGCGTCGAGGGTGATCCTGCTCGATGTGCCAGCCCTCGGGGATGGAGACGTTCCATGCCTCCAGCCGGGCGATGGCCAGCCGGCCACAGGCGTGCATGATGCCGAGCCGCGTCGGATCCCGTCCGCGGCGGTCCTGGCCCGCCGGGATCCACGTGCACATCGTGACGCCGGGATTCTCCACCCCGAACCATGCCGAAAGGACGCCGGGCGTCGTCGGGGCCTCCTCGTCGTCGACGACCGCCGGCAAAAGGTTGATCCAACCGTCCTTGGCCGTGGCCAGCTGGGTCATGCAGGTGACGACCATCTCGGGTTGATCGGGGACGAACTCGAACCGCTCGACGCGTCGTCTCCTTCTAGCCACGTGAGCAGCATCGCAGGTTTCTGTGTACCCACGGCTTGTCGCCGGCCGATCCGGATGAGCGCGGAAATCCAAAGTCGCGGGCGAGGGAACGGAAGGCCCCCGCCGCCGAGCCGGAGGCGGCGGGCAAACGACGCGGCCTACCGGAGGGGTCGGCCGGGTCCGATAGGACCCGACTCCTGTCGAGGATCCAGTAGCGCAACGACCGTGCAGGTGGGGATGGGTTCGTTTCCCCATTCTTTTCGCTGATCCCCACTCGGGGGTCACGACCGCGGCGACGCCCGCCTCCGCCGACCCCCGGGCGATGTCGGCGTCGCCAGGGGCGCAACGGTCGTCGCGAGGTCTCCGGAGATGCACTCCTATGATCCTGCTTTCTGCCCGACGCCTTTGAAGAACGTGTAGTTGAAGACCCCGTCGGCCTCGGTCGTCCGGTACAAGGCGCGCACGCCGGCATCGAAGGTCTCCGCCTCGGTGAGGCCGGAGCTGATGGCGGCGGCCCGCGCACCCTCGATCATCGCCGTGAAGGTCTTCCTCGTGAAGCCGTCCACCAGTTCGGGGTGGCTCGAGTCCACGTAGACGACGCGTGGCTCGACCTGAACGCCGGAGAAGCCGGCCTCGACGAGGAGCGGGTAGAGCTCCCTCCCGACCAGGGCGTTGCCGCCGGTCTGTCGCTGCAGCTCGACGAGGCACCCGATCGCAATGTGGGCGGCGTCGCTGTCGGGATGGAAGTAGGCCGATCCGTGATCACCCTCAATCACGGTGATCGTCCCGCCCGAGCGGAGCAGGCCACGGAGAGCCGCGAGGGCCCGGACCGGTTCGGCGAGGTGCTCGAGGACGAAGCAGACGAAGACGTGGTCGAAGGATTCCGCTTCAAATGGCAGCGCGAAGATGTCGGCTCGGCGGAACTCCACGTTGGCGATCCCGGCGAATTCGGCCCGCTGACGGGCTTCGGCCAGCGAATCCGCGGCGATGTCCACCGACGTAAAAAGTGCCCCCGGACTACGCCGAGCGAGTGTGATCGTCTGGGCACCGACGCCGCATCCCACCTCGAGCACCGTCGATCCGGGTGGGTAGGTGGTGCCGCCGTGCAACAGTTCGACGAGCGCTCCCGCCTGGTCGCGCAGGCGGTCGTTCTCGCGCGCGTCGTAGCCGTGCACGTACCGGTCGACCATCGCCTCATCAAAGCACCCGACCGATCGGCCTGCCGGTGGCGCCTCCGTCGCCACGTCCTCACGATCGGAAGGCTTCGCCACGGTGGTCTGGCGGTCTTTGGCGGGCGGGCGCTCAAAGGCGGGCGACGTCACCGAGTGCTCATCTGATCGGCGATCTGCCGGGCGGTGGTTGCCTCAAGGGCGCACGAAGGCGGCGAGCAACGCCTGGAGCTTCAGCTGGGTCTCGGTGAGCTCGGACGCGGGGTCGGAGCCCTCGACGATGCCGGCTCCGGCGAAAAGTCGAGCGCGATTCCCGTCGACGAGCGCGCTGCGGATGCCGATCCACCATTCACCGTCCCCGGCGGCGTTGACCCAACCGACCGGACCGGCGAAGCGGTCGCGGTCCAGATCCTCATGCTTTTCCAGGAACTCCAGGGCGGAGGCGCGCGGAGTACCGCCCACCGCGGGCGTGGGGTGGAGCTCGACGGCGAGTTCGAGCGCGCTCGGGATGCTCCCTCGGGAACCGGTCCTGCGCAGCGTCCCCGACACCGGCGTCGCGAGGTGCGTGACGTTGCGAAGCTCGAGAAGCTCTGGTGAGTCGGGGACGACGACGTCGTCGGCGAACCGGGCGAAGGTAGCGGTGATGGCGTCGATCACGTAGCGGTGCTCTCGCCGGTCCTTGGCCGAACCGAGGAGCCCGGCGGCCAACCGGGCATCCTCCTGGGCGTCGCCGCTGCGGGCGACGGTGCCGGCGAGTGGGCGTGACCGGATCGCGCGACGGCGACGCCGGACGAGAAGCTCCGGGCTCGCCCCGACGAAGCCGTCGATCGCGAAGCCGGCGCACGTCGGGTGGAGGGCACGGATACGTCCGAGGAGGTCTCGCTGGCGGAAGCCCCGGTTGGCGGTGATGGCAACCTCGCGGGCGAGAACCACCTTGGCCAGCTCTTGGGTGCCGATGGCGTCGAGCGCGGCCCCGACCCGCGCCAGGTAGTCGTCGTGGGGGCGGACCGACTCCACCCGGAAACGGTGGGGTGCCGGCTCGTCGGCTCGTTCGTCGTCCTCAGGAACGACGAAGCCGAAAGGCGGTCCCTCGGGTGCATCAGGGGAATTGCCCCGGTTGCCGACAACTATGGCGACGGAGGCGCCGTCAGCGCCGGCGAACAAGGTATGGCTGGGGATCACGAGCAGGCCTGGCGCCGAGGTCGCGAAGGGGAGGGCGCCGAGTGCGACGGGTGCCGCGGGAGCCGTCGCCGCCTGGGGTGATCGGGGGATCGCGGCCAGCAGCTCGAGGGCGCGCTTCGTCGCGTCGGGTTCAGCCGCGCCGCGGGGGAACTCGATCTTCGCGGCCATCCCCCAGGTGAGCAGCGCGGCGCCGTCGCGCTCGATCACCCGCCCTTGGCGGAAGGCGTGGCGACGGGCTCGCCGCACGAGGTCGGGCCCGGCGGGGCGGGACTGCCAGCAAAGAGCGCTGGGATCGATTGGCTGGCCCTCCGCGCCGACGAGCCGGGCCGCCGCGCTCAACTCGGTCTCCCTCCCGGCGGCGCCAGCCCCGGGCGCGGCGCGAGCGGCAGCGCGCCAGCACGGGTCGCCGCGATGATCTGAGCGATTCCCCCGTGGAGCAGGAGTCGCCGCACGTCGACGAACCCGGCCGCCTCGACGAGCGCGATGGTGCGGGCCGGTGGCGGCAGATAGGCGACCGAACGTGGCAGGTAGCGATAGGCGGCGCCGTCGGACAACAAGGCGCCGAGGCGGGGGACCACCCCGCGGAACCAGATCCGGTGCCCGATCGCCAGCCACCTCGCGCGCGGCTCGTCGACCTCGAGGAGCGAGATGCGCCCTCCCGGGCGCACCACGCGTCCGATCTCGGTGAGGGCCGTGACGAGATCGGCGAAGTTCCGCAGCGCGAACCCGCAGACGACCCCGTCGGCCGCCCCGGAGGCGATGGGCAGCATCGAGGCATCGGCCTGGATGAGCGGCACCGGGCCGACGGTGGCCCAAGCGAGCATGTTGGCCGAGAAATCGACACCGAGGGCGCGATGGCCGGCCCGCGTGAGCTCCCGACACAGGTCACCGGTTCCGCAGGCCAGGTCGACGACGGTGGATGGCGGCGCGAGCCCGAGCGCGGCGACGGTTCGCCGGCGCCAGGTGCGGTCGAGCCCGAGCGAGATGAGCCGGTTCATCAACTCATAGCGCGGAGCGATGGTGTCGAACATCGCCCGCACTGTGGCGACCTTCTCGTCACCTCGGGGTAACGGCTCGTCACGGGGCGTTGGCCCACCTCGCCGCGCGCGGTGCTCACGGGGTCGGAAATCAGAGGTCAGCGGTACCAGAGCCTGTAGTAGTCACGACTTTGGGGATGGAGGAGGAGCGCGACGAGCGCAACCTGGAAGAGCACGCCCAGTATCCCAGCCCCGAGCAAACCCGGGACCCTCAGGACCAGGACGAGCGGGATGATCGCCGAGACCAGCGCGACGACGTAGCCCCAGCGGCGCTCGTTGGCGATCCCGTAGGCACCCGCGGCTTCTCCGATCGTCAGGAGGAGTGCGAAGCGGCCTGCCCCGCCGACTACCAGACCGGAGATGAGGCCCAGCAAGGCGCTCCAGTACAGAAGCACCGCGGCAATCTGGAGGGTCGGTGGCTGGTGGACGGGAAACCAGCGTCGTTCCCGAGGTAGCCGTGCCGCCATGGCCCCAGTCTGCCAGGCGACCGCACCCACCTATCGGCGGTGGCGAGCATCCGGACCGTGGGTTCGGTGGCCGACGCGAACACCCGCCAATCATGATCCGTTCGAGTTCCGTGGGATGGTGGCGAGCCCGACGGATCCGATGTCACCATGGGGCATGGCGCATTACCGCAAGCCCGGCTGGTTTACGGTGCATGTCTTCAATCACCTCGTGGCTCTCGTCGCGCGGCTGGGGCTGAGCATCTGGGGCGCGCGGGTGTTGCGGGTGCAAGGGAGGTTGACGGGGCAATGGCGAAGCAACCCGGTCAATCTCCTCACCCTCGGGGGTCAGCGCTATCTGGTGGGGGTGCGCGGCGAGACCGAATGGGTGCGCAATCTCCGCGCCGCCGGGGCGGGTGAGCTGTCGCTTGGCCGTGCCACGGAGCCGTTCGTCGCGGAGGAAGTGAAGGACCCGGACAAGACGGACATCTTGCGCGCCTACCTGAGGCGCTGGCGGGCGGAGACCGGCCTCTTTTTCGACGGCGTGAGGGCAGAATCGCCGGACGAGGAGCTGCGTCGAATCGCCCCGGAGCACCCGGTGTTCAGGATCGAGGCGCCGTGATGCTCGAAGTGCCGCAGACCCTCCCGCGGCGCACCACCGGCCAGGTCCAGGAAGCTCCAACGGAGGTCTCGGCGACTCAGCGTCAACACGCGGAGGTCCCGGTGCTGGCGCGGGCCGCGCGGTCGGCCCGGTAGCGCTCCCGCTGGGTCGCGGGTCACCAGGGCGTGATCGCCGACCCCGGCGTCCTAGTTTGACTGGGTGGCGGTCCCCTGAGGTTCGGCGACGAGGTCGACGACGATCGCCAGCGGTCCAGACGAGGTGGATCCCGCCGTCACGATGAGCGCCCGGCTGCCGAGCGGCGTGCCGATGAGCGAGTCGATCACGCTTTGGTCCGATTCGATCCCGATGGGCGAGTCGGTCGGGCACTTGTCGGCCCAGGTCGAGTCCTCCAACTTGCCGTTCCAATTGACAATGAGGGCCTGCAGGACGACCAGTCCGGCCTTCAGCTTGGCTCCATGACCCCGGTCAAGAAGGGTCGTCACGATGGCGGTCGGTTTGGCCGTTCCCTTGGCGATCCGGATGGTGGGTGGCGTGCCCGGCGCCCCGCTGACGCTCACGCCGCCGGAACCGGACCGCAGGACCACGGCGTCGGGGTCGCTGGCGACTTTCGGGCCGTAGGCACCGAGGAGGTCGACGACAAAGACGAGTGTGTCGGTGCCGGTGATCCCGGCTGAGGAGAGGCCCTTCTTGCCGTAGCCGTCGACGGGTGGGATGACGAGCAGCACTCGACTGCCGACGCGCTGGCCGACGAGGGTCTTGTCCCAGCCGGGGATGACCCTTTTGACTCCGATCTGGACGGCATCCGGGACTGGCTGGCTGAACGAGGAGCTGAAGACCTTGCCCCGCCAGATCTGACCGTAGTAGTTCACGACGAGGAGCTCGCCCCGGGTGACGACGGGGCCGGTGCCTTTTTCGAGCACGGTCGCCGAGAGGGTCGTCGGTGGCGCGGTCTTGGGGAAGACGATCTTCGGTGCATGGTCGAACTTGCTCGAGACGGTCGGCAGTGACGTCAAGCCGCGGGCGAGGCCGACAGCTCCGGCGATCGGCGCGGTGGCCAGGATGACGAGAACTGCAAAGACGATGCGGCGCAACGGGGCCCCTTTTGTCGATGGATACCCGAGCGTATCCGGCGCCGTCGGCGTGGCACCGGACAGGCTTCGTCGGCCAGTTCAGCGGTGTCCTGCCGACCCGCCTGACGCGGGATCGGACGAGCCGCCCGAGGTCGGAAGATCCGTACGTCCGGCCTTGGTGGTGGGCGGGGAAGGCGACCCGACGGCGGTGCCGGCGCCCTGGATGGCCGCGAGTTGACCGCACGCCGCGTCGATGGAACGCCCGCGGGAGCGCCGGACCGTGGCGTTCACCCCCTTATGTTGCAGGCGGGCCTGGAATCCGGCGATCCGCGCCGGTGGCGAGCCGATCAGGCCCCGCTCGATCCCCCGGGGTGTCGGGTTGAGGGGAATGAGGTTGACATGGGCGTGTACCTCTCGGGCGAGGCCGGCGAGCTCGTCGGCGTCGGTGTCGGTGTCGTTCACGCCGTTGATGAGCGCCCACTCGAAAGAAATCCGGCGATGCGTCGCCTCGACGTAGTCGACGCAGGCGGCGACCAGTCGGCTGATCGGGTACCGGCGGTTGAGCGGTACGAGCTCGTTGCGCAGCGCGTCATTGGCGGCGTGGAGCGACACGGCCAGGTTGACCTGTCGCGGAAGCTGCGCCAGGCGCCGGATCCCGGGGATGACGCCGACGGTCGACACGGTGACATGCCGGGAGGCGATCCCGATGTCGTCGATGATCCGCTCGATTGCCTGCCAGACGTGATCGAAGTTGGCGAGCGGCTCGCCCATCCCCATGAACACGACGTGATCGAGTCGGCGCGCCGCCTGCCTGGCGGTTCGGGCCGCCAACACCACCTGCTCGACGATCTCACCCGTCGACAGCTGTCGGGAGAAGCCGGCGTCGCCGGTCGCACAGAACCGGCAGGCCATTGCGCAGCCGACCTGCGACGAGACGCACGCCGTCGAATGGCGCGGGTGGTGCAGGAGGACGGCCTCGATCGTCGCCCCGTCGACGAGGGAGAAGAGCCACTTGACCGTGGTCCCGCGGTCGGCGACGAGCTCGCGTTCGACGCCGAGGGCCGTCGCCAGCGCGGGTGACGCCGACAACCGTTCGCGCAGCGCTTGCGGGAGCACGCGCAACTCGTCCGGGTCGGCCAGCCCTCGGTAGAGGCCCTCCCAGAGCTGGGCTGCCCGGAAGCGGGGCAGGTCGGAGAGGAGCCCGGCCACCTCGTCCCGGCTGAGGTCATAGCGGCTCATCGCGCCGGTTTGACCTCGCCGCCGTAGACCCGGTCGAAGTGGTCGACGATGAAGCCAGCCGTGGTGTACAGCTTCACCGCTCGTTTGTTGTCGGTGTCGACGTAGAGCATCGCGATCCGCAACCCCTTGTCGTGAAGCGCGATGAGGCCCGTGGCGAGCATTCGGGCTCCGAGGCCGCGACCCTGCCGCGCGGGGTCGACGCCGAGCACGTAGATCTCGCCGAGGGGCGGATCGCCGTCGTGGACCTTGGTCCAACAGAAGGCCGCCATCTTTCCGTCACGTTCGTGTACCAGGAAGCCCTCGGGGTCGAACCAGGGCTGCCGCTCGCGCGCCGCGAGCGTCGCTGGGCTCCAGGAACCCTGTTCGGGGTGCGACTCAAAGGCGCGGTTGTTGAGCTCGAGCCAAGCCGCCTCGTCCTGGCCGACCCGGAACGATCGGGTCGCGAGGGGCGGGGACGGGACCGGCTCGATGGGCAGCGACCGACGCATCTGGCAAAGCTCCCGGTGCGGGGTGAGCCCGACCGAGGAGGCGATCTCCTCGTCCATCGCGGTGGGTGACCGCACCCAGAGCTGAACCCGGCCGCCGCCCTGGCCCGAGACGAAAGACACCGCGGCGCGGCACAGTTCCTGTCCGATCGCCAACCCGTCGACGGCGACCGGGTCGAGAACATACGAGAGCGTCCACCAGCTTGGTTCCCGGTCCAGCTGCGCGTAGCCAACGATCCCCGAGGCGCCGACGGGGCGCGCGATGAACGCGGCGAGGCCCGACGGTCGGCGGTTGACGAGGGCCAACCAGCTGTCGTCGTCGAGAGGTCGGCGATGAGGCACCTTCGTCGTGGTGGTCAACAGGGTCGCGATCTCTGGGGCCGCCTCGTCTCCGGTGCGCCGCGTCACCTGTACTCGTTCCACGTCCCGAGGGTACCGGGCGGCGCGAGGACCAGGTGGGGGCGTGGCCGGTCTCACTACGATCGGCGCCGATGGCCAAGCCGAGGAGTGTGGCGGGTCGGGCACGACTCGTCGCGGAACGCCTCGCCATCCAGTACCCGGGTGAGGCGGCCGCGTTGTGTGCCCTTCGCCACCACGGGGCCTTTCAGCTCCTGGTGGCGACGATCCTCTCCGCCCAGACCACCGACGAGCGGGTGAACCTGGTCACCCCGGCGCTGTTTGCCGCTTACCCCACTCCGGAGGATCTCGCCGGCGCGAACCCCGACGAGCTCGAGGACATCATCCGCTCGACGGGCTTTTTCCGCGCCAAGGCGCGCTCTCTCACCGGCATGGCGCAGACGCTCGTCGAACGGTTCGGGGGGGTCGTGCCGGAGACGATGGAGGAGCTCGTCCTGCTGCCCGGCGTCGGGCGCAAGACGGCCAATGTCGTGCGGTCGGTCGCTTTCGGGCTCCCGGGACTGGCGGTCGACACCCACGTCGGCCGGCTGGCGCGACGCCTCGGTTTCACGGTGGCCGACGACCCGGTCGTCGTCGAGCAGGACCTGTGCGCGCTCCTCCCACCGGCGGGGTGGGGTGCTTTCAGCCTACGGCTGATCCTGCACGGCCGTCAGGTCTGTGTCGCACGCCGACCGCGCTGTGACGCCTGCACACTCGCCGACATCTGCCCCAGCGCCGGGGTCGGGTCGGTCACGACGGGGGCGCATCCCACCCCGAGACCGAAGGGCGAGGGGCGGACCAAGTCCTAGCGGCGTGTGGCACGGACAAGGCGCGAAAGCCGCCTGGTCGCGCCAGAAAGTGCGCGCTCCACCGCGTACAGCTCGGCAGCGGAGTCGTCCTGTTTCAGCGTCTTGGCGGCGTCGGCCATCTTGCCGACGCGGCGGGCGAGCGCCTCCATCGACTCGGCGATGGAGGCGAGTTCGGAGTAGTCGACCGGCACCTCACCATCCTTACCGACCGAACCGGGTGGCGGATCGGTCGTTCGCTACGCTCGGCGTCGTGCTCACCACGCTCGATCTGCGCGGCACGTCGCCTGCGGTGCCGGCGGACTTGCCTCGGCCGGATCAGACCGGTGCCGATCTCGTCGTGGACGTGCGGGCCATCCTCGCCGCGGTGCGGGCGCGCGGTGACGAGGCGTTGCGCGAGCTGACCCGGCGCTTCGACCGGGTCGAGGTTGACGAGCTGCGGGTGCCGGCGTCCGAGGTGGCCGCCGCCCCGGGGCGCGTTGGGGCCGAGCTCGCCGCGTCGCTGCGGGCGGCCGGGGCCGCGATCGAGGCCTTTCACCGGAAGGGGCTGTCTCGTCCCAGGACCTTCGAACAAGACGGGATCGAGATAACCGAGTTGTTGATCCCGGTTGGTCGGGTCGGCGTCTACGCGCCCGGCGGACGGGCGACCTACCCGTCGAGCGTGTTGATGACGGCGATTCCAGCGCGGGTCGCCGGTGTCGGCTCGATCGCCTGCTGCACGCCGCCTGGAGCCGATGGTGCCGTCCCGGCGGCCATCCTGGCGGCCGCGGCGATCGCCGGGGTTGACGAGGTCTACCGGGTCGGTGGTGCACAGGCGATCGCCGCCTTGGCCTACGGGACGGAGTCGATTCCCAAGGTCGACGTCGTCGTCGGACCGGGTTCGAAATGGGTCTCCACCGCCGAGCAGGAGGTGCGGGGCGAGGTGGGGGTACCGGCCGCCTTCGCGGGGCCCTCCGAGGTCGTGGTGGTCGCCGACGGCACGGTGCCGGTCGAGTGGGCGGCGATCGACGTGGTTGTGCAGGCCGAGCATGGCCCTGATGGTTTCGCCTGGCTGGTGGCGTGGAGCGAAGAGGTCGCCGCGGCGGTGACCGCGGCGGTGGGACGTCTCGTCGAGGCCTCCCCGCGGCGCGAGGAGACCAGGGCGGCGCTCGAATCCGGCGGGTACGTGGTCCTGGTGGACGGGCCGGAGCACGCCATGGCGGTGGTGAACGCCATCGCACCCGAGCACCTCGAACTCATGGTCGAGCACGCCGAGGGTCTCGTGCGGCTGGTGCGCAACGCCGGGGCGGTCTTTGTCGGCCCGTTTGCCCCGGCCTCATTGGGGGACTACCTCGCGGGGCCGAGCCACGTGCTGCCGACCTTCGGGACCGCCCGGTTCTCCTCCGTCCTCGGAACCGAGGACTTCCTTAGGCGTTCGCATGCCATCCGGGTCACCGAGCGGGCCGCGCGACGCGTGGCGAACGACGTCGCGACCATCGCCGAGGCCGAGGGGCTCCCCGCCCACGCCGAGTCGGCGCGGCTGCGTGCCGGCCGGCCGACCTGGAGCGCCCGGTGAGCCCCGCCCAGGCCGATCCGCCCCGGCCGGTGCCGCGCCTCGCCGGGTCGATGTGGTCCGGCTACCACTCGCCCCAGGTCGACGTGGCCGTGCGGCTGAACACCAACGAGGCGCCGGAGCCACCGCCGCCAGAGTTCGTCGCCGCGCTGGCGGCCGTCGCCGGGGAGATCGCCCTCAACCGTTACCCGGACCGTCGGGCGACGAGGCTGCGGACCGCCCTCGCCGAGCTGCACCACCTCCGCACCGAGCAGGTGTTCTGTGCCAACGGCTCGAACGAGGTGATCCAGTCGCTACTCCTCGCCTACGGCGGGCCGGGGCGCAGCTGTGTGCTGTTCGAGCCGACCTACGCGCTGCACGCCCACATTGCGCGCCTCACCTCGACCGCCGTCGTGGAGGGCGAGCGGGATCCCGGCTATCTCGTCGATTCCGCCGAGATCGACCGGGTGCTCAACCTGGCGGCCAAGACCGGCCCGGGCGAGCCGGCGATCGTCTTCCTCTGTTCGCCGAACAATCCGACCGGACTCGTGGAGCCGGAAGAGACCGTCGAGGCGGTGCTCGGGCGAGCACCCGGCCTCGTCGTGGTCGACGAGGCCTACGTGCAGTTCGCCCGCGGTTCGGTGCTCGATCTCGTCGAGTCGTACCCGAACCTGCTCGTGCTGCGGACGTTCTCCAAGACGTGGTCGCTCGCCGCGCTCCGCCTCGGCTACGCCCTCGGCGATTCCGAGGTCATCGAGGCGCTGTTCCAGGCGGCGTTGCCCTACCACCTGGATTCCCTGAAACAGGAGGCGGGGCTCCTCGCCCTGCGGTTTACGACGGCCATGGACGCGCGGGTGGCGCACCTCGTCGCCGAGCGGGGCCGGGTGCTGGCGGGGCTCGCCGCGCTGGGGCTCGCGGCGGTGCCTTCGGAGTCGAACTTCGTTCTGTTCTGCACCGGCGACCAAGACGCCCACGCCGTCTGGGAAGGCCTCGTCGCCCGGTCGGTTCTGGTGCGGGATCTGTCGGGTTGGCCGCGGCTCGCTGGCCACCTGAGGGTGACGATCGGCAGCCCACCGGAGAACGATGCCTTTCTCGCGGCTCTTGCCGAGGCGATTGGCTGATCCGGAGCGCACTTCGCCGCCGGGACCCTGACGCGCGAGGCTGTGCCGATGGCGAAGGCTTTTTATCGGGCGACGGCCGCGCCCCGGCGTGGTGAACGACGCCGCAAGACGGCCGAGAGCGACATCTTCGTTCAGCTGGATCTGGACGGGACGGGCCGGGTTGAGGTCGGGACGGGATTGCCGTTTTTTGACCACATGCTCGATCAGCTCGGCACCCACGGGGGTTTCGACCTCGTGGTACAGGCGACCGGCGACCTGCACGTCGACGCCCATCACACCGTCGAGGACACCGGAATCGCTCTCGGCGAGGCGCTGGCGGCGGCCTTCGGAGACAAGGCCGGTATCCGCCGCTTCGCGTCGGTGGCGGTGCCGCTCGACGAGGCCCTCGTCGAGGTGGCGCTCGACGTCTCGGGGCGGGCCTTCTTGCGCTATGAGATCGAATTTGCGCCGGACACACCGGGCCTGGGATCACCTCCTTTCGACCCCCAGCTGGCCGAGGAGTTCTGGCGCGCCTTCGTGACGGCCTCGGGGGTGACCCTCCATGTCGCCTGCCGCCACGGTAAGAACACCCACCACGTCTTGGAGGCGTCGTTCAAGGCCGTCGCCCGGGCCCTGCGCGACGCCAAGCGCATCGACGGCGCCGCGGTGCCCTCAACCAAGGGGGTCCTCTAGGCGGTGATCGCGGTGCTGGACTACGGGATCGGCAACCTGCGGTCGGCGGAGAAGGCCCTCCTCCGGGTGGGGGCGGACGCGCGTCTCGTCTCCTCGCCGGCCGAAGCCGCCCGGGCCGCGGGGGTCGTGCTTCCTGGGGTCGGCAACTTCGGCGCCTGTGCGTCGGCGTTGCGGCAAAGCGGGCTCGACCGGGTGGTCGGCGAGGCAGTCGCGACGGGAAAGCCGATGCTCGGCGTGTGTGTCGGTTTCCAGCTGCTCTTCGACGATTCCGAGGAGAGCCCGGGGGTGGACGGCCTGGGGGTGTTTTCCGGCACCGTCACCCGGCTCGTCGGCGGGGAGAAGCTCCCCCAGATGCAGTGGAACGCCCTCGATCGCGTGCCCGGTCGGCAGTCGGTGCTGCTCGCCAGGCTTGGAGAGCATCCCTGGTTCTACTTCGTCCATTCCTACGCCCCGGTCCCGGTGGCAACGAGCGGGTCTGCAGTGGTGGCGACCTGTGACTACGGTGGGCCGGTGGTCGCGGTGGTGGAGCGCGAAAATTGCTTCGGGACCCAGTTCCACCCCGAGAAGTCCGGCAACTCGGGTCTCGCGGTCCTGGCCGCTTTCGCCGAGCGCTGTGGCGGCGTGGCCGGCGCGCCCACCTAGACAGGGAGCAGGGCGATGGAGTGCATCCCTTCGATCGACATCCGGGGGGGACAGGCGGTGCGGCTGCTGCGCGGCGAGTTCGCCCACGAGACGAACTACGGCGACCCGGTCGCCCGGGCGCTCTCCTACGTCGCGGCGGGCGCCAGTCATCTCCATCTCGTCGATCTGGACGCGGCGCGCACCGGTCGCCTGGTGAACGAGCGGGTGGTGCGGGAAATCGTCTACCAGGCCCGGGTCCAGGTGCAGTTCGGCGGGGGGGTGCGCACCATCGAGGCCGCGGACGCCCTCTTCGCCGCCGGGATCGGCCGTGTCGTCATCGGCACCGCCGGCATCGAGGACCCGGAGTTCGCGCGGCGCCTCGCCGGGCGCTATCCGGACCGTGTGCTCATCGGACTCGACCACCGGCGGGTAACCCTCGGCGGCCGGACCGTGCGCGAGCTGGCGGTGCGGGGCTGGAAGGAGTCGACCGGCGTCGACCTCGCTTCGGCCCTGCACACCTTCGACGAGCTGCCGCTCGCCGGCGTGGTCGTCACCGACATCTCCCGTGACGGAACCCTGGAGGGTCCCGACCTCGACGGCTGCCGCTACGTTCTCGGCGAGACGCGCTTCCCGGTCATCGCCTCGGGCGGCGTCGGTACCGCGGCGCATCTCAGTGCGCTGGCCGCGCTCGAGGTGGTGGATCACCGACTCGACGGGGTGATCGTGGGACGTGCCTTTGCCTCGGGCAAGCTCTCGGTCGCCGACGCCATCGCGGCGTGCGCAGTCTGAGGATCATCCCCTGCCTCGACGTCGACCGCGGTCGCGTCGTGAAAGGGGTGAACTTCGTCGGCCTGCGTGACGCCGGCGATCCCGTCGAGCTCGCCCGCCGCTACGACGCCGAGGGGGCCGACGAGCTCATCTTCTTGGACATCACCGCCTCGAGTGACGACCGGGCGATCCTCATCGACCTGGTGGCCCGCACCGCCGACGAGGTCTTCATCCCGCTCACCGTCGGCGGCGGGATCCGGACGCTCGACGACGCCCGTCGGATCCTGCGGGCTGGGGCGGACAAGGTCGCCGTCAACTCGGCGGCGATCGCCCGTCCCCAACTCATCGTCGAGCTGGCCGCGACCTTCGGCAACCAGTGCGTCGTGGTGGCGATAGACGCCCGGCGCACCGCCGACGGCTACGAGGTCTATTCGCATGGCGGGCGCCGCCCGACCGGTCTCGATGCGGTGGCCTGGGCGGTCGAGGCCGAACGCCTCGGGGCGGGCGAGATCCTCCTCACCTCGATGGACCGCGACGGGACCGAGGCTGGCTACGACGCCGATCTCGTCAGTCAGGTGGTCGAGGCCGTCGGCGTCCCGGTCATCGCCTCGGGCGGGGTCGGGAACCTCGGGCACCTCGTCGAAGGTGCCGCCGCCGGAGCCGACGGCGTGCTTGCCGCCTCGGTCTTCCACTACCAGGCGTCGACCATCGCCGAGGCGAAGGCCTACCTCGCCGACCACGGGATCGTGGTCCGCCCGCCCGGGGCGTAGGGCCGGACCCGCTGTCGCCGGGCGCGCACTACCGTCGTATCCATGGCGGTTGCCCGTTTGCCCCGTCGTGGCGACAAGTCGCCCAGCACGGTGAAACAGCCGATCACGATGGTGAACGACCGCGTGCTCGTCCAGGTTCCCGATCCCGAGGGGGAGCGCCGCTCGCGTGCCGGCATCCTCATTCCCGCCACCGCGCAGCTCAGCAAACGGCTCACCTGGGCCGAGGTCGCGGCGACCGGTCCGAATGTCCGCACCGTCAAGGTCGGTGACAAGGTGCTGTTCAACCGGGAGGACTGCTTCGAAGTCGACGTGCAGGGCGAGGACTACCTCATCCTGCGCGAGCGCGACGTCCAAGCCCTGGCGACCGAACGCCTCGACGGCGGGACCGGCCTGTACCTGTGACCGAGCCGAGGCCCGCGGATCGACCCGGGTCCGGGGTGGCCCCGGCGCCGGGGGCGGAGTTGTCTGCCGCCGGGTTCGACGACGTGAAGTTCGGGCCCGACGGGCTCGTCACCGCCATCGTCCAGGACGCGACCTCGCACGAGGTCCTGATGGTGGCGCACATGAACGAGGAGTCGCTCCGGCGGACCCTCCAGTCCAAGAGGACCTGGTTCTACTCCCGCAGCCGCCGGGAGCTGTGGCCCAAGGGTGAGACCTCGGGCAATCGCCAACGGGTACGCGGCGTGCTCGTCGACTGCGACGGTGACGCGCTGGTCGTCGAGGTCGACCAGGAAGGCTCGGGCGCCTGCCACACCGGGGCACGCTCGTGCTTCATGCGTCACCTGGCCGGCTAGGCCCGCGAGGCGGGCACCCGATGACCGAGCTCGGGGTGGTCGAGACCTACGCCGCGCTCCACCAAGGCGTGGTTGGGCTGGTCGCGGCCGCCGACGTGGTGACGTTGCGCGGACCCGAGGCGCTGAGCTACCTGCAGGGGCAGGTCTCCCAAGATCTCCGTGATCTCGCGCCCGGCGATAGCGTCGAGACCCTGGTCCTTTCCCCCCAGGGCAAGCTCGACGGCTACGGGCGCGTGGCGTGCACCGGCGACTCGACGGTCTGTGTCGTGGTCGATGGGGGTTGGGGCGAGGAGATGCTGGCGCGGTTGCGGCGCTTCAAGCTGCGCGTGGCCGTGGATCTCGAGCTCGGTTCGGGGCCGGCGGTGTTGCTGCGCGGACCCGGGGCAGGACCGGCCGCCGCGACGATCCCGGCGGCGATCGTGCTCACGGTCGACTATCCGGGTTTTTCCGGTCGTGACCTCGTGGGCGTGGGGGTGCTGCCGAGCGGTGTCCCCGAGGGTCACCCCGGCGCTTACGAGGCGGCGCGCATTGAGGCCGGTCTTCCCGCCATGGGTCGCGAGCTCACCGCCCAGACCATTCCCCAGGAGGCCGGTCTTGTCGCCCGGGCGGTGAGCCTCACCAAGGGCTGCTACACCGGTCAGGAACTCGTGGCCCGAATCGACGCCCGGGGGAGCCGGGTCCCGCGCCGGCTGGTGGGATTCGAGGTCGGATCCGGCACTCCCGTCGCTGGCGACACCGTGGCCGTCAAGGCCAAGTCGGTCGGGGTGCTCACCAGTGTGGCCTACTCGCCGCGCACCGCCGGTGCAGTGGCCCTCGGTTACCTGCGCCGGGAGGTCGCGGTGCCGGCTCGGGTCGAGGTGGTGGGGGCGGGCGCGACCTATCCAGCCGAGGCGTCCGAACTGCCTTTGTGGCGCCACTGAGACGGCGTCGGTTCAGCTGGCCGCGGCGATCCTGGAAAGCGTCACGGTGATGCGGGTGCCGTGGCTCTCGGTGACCGGAGAGGTCACGTCCAGCTTCCCGAACATGGCGGCGGCGAGCTCGGAGACGATGGCGAGACCGAGCCCGGTGCCGGCCGAGCGCGCCGGGAAGCGGCTGGAGGTGAAGTGGCGATCGAACACCCGGGGGAGGTCGACGGGGTCAATCCCCGGGCCGTCGTCGGTGACCGCGACGGCGATTTTTCCGGGGGAGCTCGGCGCGCAAGAGACCTCGACCCCGCCGCGGGCGAACTTCAAGGCGTTCTCCGTCAGGTTGGCGACGATCTGGCCGAGCCGGTCGCGGTCGGCCCGGACCCACAGGTCCGGCCCGGTGACGACCTCGAGCGCCACCCCCGCCGCCTCGAACTCGTAGCGCAGGGCCCCGGCGGCTTCGGCGACGACCTCGCCGGCGTCGATCCTCGCCGGGTGCAGCGAGAACTGATGGGCGTCCAGGCGGGCCAGGTCGAGCAGGTCCCCGATGAGACGCTCGAGGCGAACCGCCTCGGCGACGACGACCGAGGCGGCGTGGCCGGTGTCGGGGGTCACGCCCTCGGCGATCGCCTCGGCGTAGCCGCGGATCGACGTTAGCGGGGTGCGCAGGTCGTGCGAGACGGACAACAGGAACTGCCGGTCCAGGTCGCGCAGGTCCTCGAGGTGTGCCGCCATCTGGTTGAGCGCCCCGCTGAGGGTTGCCAGTTCGGCGTAGTCGTGCCGAGACGCCACCAGCCGGGCCGAGAAGTCACCGTTCGCGATCTGGGCGGCGGTGTCGGCCGCCGCGACGACCCGGCGTGCCACCCGCCGCGAGATCACCGCGGCGGCGAGGGCCGCCACGAGCAGCGAGATCCCACCGGCGAGGACGAAATACGAGACGCTCGTGTCCGAGTAGCTGACCTCCCGGGCGAGGAGGAACGACACGGTGATCCCACCGGACGAGAAGAGCGGCACCGCCGCGAAGGCGAGGTGCGAGTTGATGCCCGAGGTCGCGTCCCCCGCGGAGAGCGCCTTGGCGTTGATGGCCCGGGGGGAGAAGTCGAGTCTCGGGACGGCGTGGATGAAGGCTCCCTTGGCGGAGGTCTCGACGATCGAGGCTTGTTTGATCCCGGCGACCGAGCTGATCAACGGGAGGACCTCGGCGATGATCTGCGAGGCGTTCCGGTTCGTTTTGTTGAGCGCCTGTTCGCGGTGAGCGAGGTCGACGGTCTGTTGCAGGACGAGCCGTCGGGTGTTGTCGGCGGCGGCTTGCCGGACCAGGTACAGGCTCACCCCCCCGGCGCAGGTGAGCGCCACGGCGAGCACGGCGACGAAGGCGAGGCTCACGCGCACCCCCATCGACCAGTGGCGCCGCCCGGGGGCGAGCGACCGAGGACTCAATCGCACCGGTAGCCGACGCCCCAGATGGTCCTCAGCGGCAGCGCGGCGCCGAGCTTGCGGCGCAGCTGGCGCACGTGGACGTCGACGGTTCTCTCGTCACCGATCCACCCCGGACCCCACACCGCGTCGAGCAACTGACGGCGGGTGAAGACGATCTTCGTGTTGCCGGCGAAATGGGCGAGGAGATCGAACTCGCGGGCCGTGAGTCCGACCGCGCCCTCGTCGGTGGTCACCTCGCGCCTCGCGGTGTCGACGGTTACCCCCCCGACCTGGAGGGGATTCTCCGTCGGCCGGCGGGAACCTTCGGTGCGCCGCAGGATCGCCCGGACCCGGGCGACCAGTTCGCGGGGCGAGAACGGCTTCACGATGTAGTCATCGGCGCCGAGCTCGAGGCCGAGGACGCGATCGACCTCGTCCTCGCGGGCGGTGAGGAAGACGATAGGCACCTCGCTGGTGCGACGAATCTCGCGGCATACCTCGATGCCGTCGGTGGGTCCCGGAAGTCCGATGTCGAGCAGGACGAGGCTGGGATGCTCATTCGCCACCAGTTCGAGGCCGCGCGTTGCCTCGGTGGCCTGCAGGACGCGGAATCCCGCGTTGCGCAACCACAGATCGACGAGATCCGCGATGTGGTGGTCATCCTCGACGATGACGACGGTGCCGTGATCAGCCCGGGCCACACGCTCTCGTTTCACCCGTCAAGCATGGCGCGTGTCGCCGCACCGGGTGTGCCGGGACGCGGCTTGCGGTTGGTTTGGCCGAAGGGCCGGCGCGGTCACCGTTACGCTGTCGTGATGGTGTCGCACGCCTCGCCGCGCCGTCCCGACAGCGGCCGCGGAGGCGTCGAGGTGCGGAGTGGAACGTGTTCGTGAAGATCTGCGGGGTGACGAACGAGGAGGACGCGCTTTTGGCCGTGGCGTTGGGTGCCGACGCGATCGGGTTCGTATTGGCGCCCTCCCCGCGCCAGGTGGCGATCGGGGCGGCGCGCGACATCGCCCGCAGCCTGCCGCCGGAGGTCATCACCGTCGGGGTCTTTCGCGATTCTCTCGCCCAACGCGTCGTCGACGTCGTCTACCAGGCGGGCCTGCGTGCCGCCCAGCTGAACGGGCACGAAAGCCAGGAGGACGTGGCGTTCGTCGCCGAGAAGGTGCCGTTGGTCATCAAGGCCTTCGCGGCCAACGCGGCCGCGCTGAGCGACGTCTCCGAGTACCGCGCCGACGCGATCCTCGTCGACGCCCCGTCGCCGGGCCCGGGCAAGATCTTTGACTGGCGGCTCGCCGAGCGGATGCCGCGCTCGCGTCGACTGATCCTCGGCGGGGGGCTCGACCCTGGCAACGTGGCCAGCGCCATCCAGCGCCTGCGCCCGTGGGGGGTGGACGTCTCCTTCGGTGTCGAGACGGGATCGCGCAAGGATCCCCGCAAGGTGCGGGCGTTCATCCAGGAGGCTCGCACCGCGTTGCCCGTGGAGGACGGGCCGCACGCGCCGGCCCCCTACGACTGGCAAGAGGAGTGGTGAGGGCCCTCGTCGGCTGAGCGGGCGTCCACCGCCGGTCGCTCCGGCCGTTCGCATCAGTATGCACTCCGTGGTATGTTCATGCCATGAAAGCCGCCATCGTCGGGGCCTCGGGCTATCTCGGCGCCGAGCTGTTGCGGCTGCTGGCGTCGCACCCGGAGCTGGAGGTCGCGGCCGCCCAGGCCGACTCCTCGGCGGGAGCGACCATCGGTGAGCTTTTCCCGGGACTGGACGGGTCCTATGGCGGGCTGACGACCACGCCGACCAACCCGGCGGCGCTGGCCGGTTGCGACGTCGCCTTCGTGGCGGTGCCTTCGGGCCGCTCGCAGGATCTGGTCCCGGATCTAGTCGAGGTGGTCCCGTTGGTCGTCGACCTCGGCGCCGACTTTAGGCTGAAGGACCCGGCGGCCTATGAGCGGTGGTACGGGTTCACCCACGCCGCCCCGGAGCTCCTGGCCACCGCGGTCTACGGCCTACCGGAGCTGAACCGGGCGGATCTCGTCGGGGCGAGGTTGATCGCGGCCCCCGGTTGCTACGTGACCGCCGCCGCCCTGGCCCTGGCGCCGCTCGTGGCGGCCGGCGTGGTCGAGCCCCGCGGGCTGATCGTCGACGCGGCCAGCGGAACCTCGGGGGCGGGACGCCAGCCCTCGGCGGCGACCCACCACGCCACGGTGAACGAGAACTTCGTCGCCTATGGGTTGGTCAACCACCGCCACACCCCGGAGATGGAACAGGTGCTAGGAGGAGAGGTCCTCTTCACGCCGCACCTCGCGCCGATGACCCGGGGCATCCTCGCCACCTGCTACGCGGTGCCGACGGAGCCGACCTCGACCGAGGCGCTCCTCGAGGTGCTCCGCTCCCGCTACCGGGGCGAACCCTTCGTCGAGGTGGTCCCGCACCCGCCGTCGACCCGGGAAACCTACGCCTCGAATGTCGCCAAGCTGACGGCGCGAGCCGACCCCCGCACCGGCCGCGTCCTCGTGCTCGCGGCGATCGACAACCTCACCAAGGGCGGCGCCGGCCAGGCCATCCAGGCGGCGAACCTCGCCCTCGGCCTGGACGAGACGGCCGGCCTGCCCCGGATGGCGCTGACACCGTGAGCGTGACCTGGCCGCGCGGCTTTCGTGCCGCGGGGATGGCGAGCGGAATCAAGCCGCCCGGGGTCGCCGACCTCGCCCTCGTTGCCGCGGCGGGCGCCGTCCCGGCAGCGGCGGTCTTCACGACGAACCGGGTGTGTGCCGCCCCGGTGGCGGTCAGTCGCGCCCACCTCGCGCAGACCGGAGGAAAAGCCGCGGCGGTGGTCCTCAACAGCGGGTGCGCCAACGCCGCGACCGGGGCTGCCGGGTTGGTAACCGCCGAGAAGATGGCCGCCGCCGTGGCCGGTCCACTGGGGGTCGCGGCCCGTGCCGTGCTGGTCTGCTCGACCGGTCTCATCGGATACCGGCTGCCGATCGGGCGGATCGAGGCGGCGGCCCCGATGCTCGTCGCTCGGGCCGGTGACTCGGTGGATGACGCCACCGCGGCGGCCACCGCCATTCTCACCACCGACACGCACCCCAAAGAGGTCCGCCGTGAGGGGGGAGGGTTCCGGGTCGGGGGGATGGCCAAGGGCGCGGGCATGATCGCGCCGAACCTGGCGACGATGCTGGCGGTGCTCACCACCGACGCCGGCGCCACCCCCGAAGTCCTGGCCGAGGTGCTCCACGGGGCGGTCGACGCCTCGTTCAACTCGCTCATCGTCGACGGCTGCACCTCGACGAACGACAGCGTCATCCTGCTGGCGAGCGGCGAGGCCGGGGAGGCCGATGTCGCGGATCTCGCCGCCACCCTCACGGAGTCCTGCGCGGACCTGGCCGGCCAGCTGGCCGAGGACGCCGAGGGTACGACCCGGGTGGCCGAGATCCGGGTGTGCGGTGCCGCCAACGACCATGACGCCCGGCTCGCGGCGCGGGCGGTGGCGGGGAGCCTGCTCGTCAAGGTGTCGCTTTTCGGCGGTGATCCCTACTGGGGCCGGATCGTGAGCGAACTCGGTGCTTCCGGGGCGGTTGTCGATCCGGACCGGGTACGTGTCGCCTACGGACCGACGACGGTCGTCGAGGGCGGCGTGGGGGTCGAGCACGATCGGGCGGCGGTTGCCGAGCACCTGACCGGCAGCCACGTGGAGATCTCCTGCCATCTCGGTCTCGGCGACGGGGCGGCCGACGTGGTGGCGACGGACCTCGGGCACGGCTACATCGACGAGAACATGAGGACCTCGTGACGGGGGCGCCGGAGGAGAGCGCGGCGGCGACCGCGGCGACCCTGGCCGAGGCGATCCCGTACATCAGGCGGTTCGCCGGCGCGGTCATCGTGATCAAGTTCGGCGGCCACACACTGGGGGCCGATGGTCTCGAGGAGCCGTCGGTCCTCGACCAGTTCGCTCAGGACGTCGTCTTGATGCGCAGCGTGGGCATGCTGCCGGTGGTGGTGCACGGGGGAGGCCCCCAGATCGGTGAACTGATGGAGCGGCTCGGCAAGACGCCAGAGTTCCGGGACGGGCAACGGGTCACCGACGCCGAGACCCTCGACATCGCCCGCATGGTGCTCGTCGGCAAGGTGAACCGCGAGATCGTCGGTGCGCTGAACCTGCACGCGCCCGTCGCCGTGGGGCTCTCCGGTGAGGACGGGGGTTTCATCACCGCGGTCGAACGGGACCCGTCGCTCGGCTTCGTCGGCGATGTAGAGTCGGTCGACCCGGTGCTGTTGCGCCATCTGCTGAGCGAGGGCCTCATCCCGGTCGTCGCGACGATCGCCTCGGACCCCAGCGGCCAGGCTTACAACATCAACGCCGACACCGTGGCGGGTGCCATCGCCGAATCCCTGGGCGCACGGCGGCTCATCTTCCTCACCGACGTGAGTGGCGTGCGCACCGACGCCGCCGATCCTTTGAGCGTGCTCTCGTCGGCGACCGCCGACGTTCTCGAGGCGCTCGTCGACTCCGGCGCCATCGTCGGGGGCATGATCCCCAAGGCACGCGCCTGCGCGCGGGCGGTGCGGCACGGGATCGAGGCCGGCCACATCCTCGACGGGCGCGTCGAGCACGCCCTGTTGCTGGAGCTGTTCACCGAGTCCGGTGTCGGCACCATGGTGGTGGGATCGTGACGCATCTCATGCCGACCTACCGCGAGCCGGCCGTCCGGTTCGTCTCGGGCCGGGGCTGCCAGCTGGTCGATGCCGGGGGCCGGTCCTATCTCGACTTCCTCTCCGGGCTGGGGGTCACCTCGCTCGGTCACGCCGACCCGGTGGTTGGCGCCGCCATCTCGGCCCAGGCCGCCCGGTTGCTCCACGTCTCGAACATCTTTGCGAACGAGTTCGCCGAAGAGGTGGCGGCACAACTCGATCGGTTGATCGGCGACGGAAGCCCGTGCGGCGGTCAGGTCTTCTTTGCCAACTCGGGGGCGGAGGCGAACGAGTGCGCGATAAAACTAGCCCGCCGTTTCGGGGGCCCGGGCCGATTTGGTGTGGTCTCGGCCTTCGGGTCCTTCCACGGCCGGACGCTCGCGACGCTGCACGCGACGGGACAGCCCGCCAAACACGAGGCCTTCCTGCCGCTGCCGGAAGGGTTCAGCCACGTCGCCTACGGTGACCCCGCGGCGCTCCGGGCCATCGATCCCTCCCGGGTCGTCGCGGTGCTTCTGGAGCCGATCCTCGGCGAGTCGGGGGTCATTCCGCCGCCGCAGGGCTACCTGGCGGAGGCGCGGGCGATCTGTGACGAGCTCGGGTTGTTGCTCATCGTCGACGAGATCCAAACGGGGCTTGGCCGCACCGGGCGGTGGTTCGCCTTCCAACACGAGGGGATCGTGCCGGACGTGGTGACGGTGGCCAAAGCTCTCGGCAACGGCGTGCCCGTCGGGGCCTGTTGGGCGCGCGCCGAGGTGGCGCAGGCCTTCCGACCGGGGGACCACGGGTCGACTTTCGGGGGACAGCCGCTCGCCATGGCCGCCGCGCAGGCGACGCTACGGCGCCTGGTGGAGCTGGACGCGCCCGGTGTCGCCGCCCGACTCGGGAAGAGGCTGGCGGAACAACTCGAACGGATCGACGGCGTCTCGTCGGTGCGCGGTTCGGGGTTCCTGCTGGGGGTGGTGCTGGAGGAGGGTATCGACGCGCGAGCCGTATTCAACAAGGCGCTTTTGTCCGGACTGGTCGTCAATGCGCCGGCTCCCGGGGTGATCCGTCTGATGCCGCCCTTCGTGGTCTCCGCCGAGGACTGCGACGAGGCGGTCGGGCTGCTGTCCGGGGCGATCGCCACGGTGAGAGAGGGGATTCGCAACAAGGACAAGGAGACGAAGTGACGCGTCACGCGCTGGTGGTCTCGGACCTGTTGCCGGCGGAGATCGAGGCGGTGTTGGATCTCGCCGAGCGCCCGCAGCTTCCACGATCGCTCGAAGGACGCGGCGTCGCCCTTGTCTTCGAATTCCCCTCGAGCGCGCACCCGCAACGCCGCGGAGATGGCGGTCGTCGACCTCGGCGGGCATCCGGTGACGATCCGGGGCGAGGAGATCGGCTTCGACCGGCGCGAGACGGTCGAGGACGTCGCGCGCACCCTCGGTTGCTACCACGCCTTGGTGGCGGCCCGGGTGGCCGATCACACCACGCTGGTGCGGATGGCGGCCGCCCTGGATGGCGCGGGGGCGAAGGTTCCGGTCGTCAATCTGCTCTCTGATGCGGAGCACCCGACGGAGGCCCTCGGCGATCTGCTGACGATCCGGCAGTGCCTCGGGCCGCTGGAGGGAAAGAGGGTCGCCTTCGTCGGGGATGCCAACAATGTCTGCCGCTCCCTCGTCGCGGCCTGTGTCGCCGTCGGAACGGCGATCACGGTCGCCTCGCCGCCGGGCTATCGGCTGGACGCGGAATCCATCGGAGCGGCTCGGGCCCGTGGCGGCGAGGTCGAGGTCACCGAGGATCCCGTCGAGGCGGTGGGGGGCGCCGACGTGGTCTACACCGACGTGTGGGTGTCGATGGCCGACCAGGCCGAGGCGCAGGCGAAGAAGGCGGCCTTCCGAGGCTTCACGGTCGACGCCGCGCTGGTCGCCAGGGCGGCCCCCGGTGCGATCGTGCTGCACTGTTTGCCCGCCCACCGCGACGAGGAGATCACCGCCGAAGTGCTGGAGGGCCCGCAGAGCCGGGTCTGGGCGCAGGCGGCGAACCGCAGGCACGCCATGCGGGGGCTCTTTGCGTATCTGATCGAGTTGGCAGGGGAGACGGTCCGATGAGCCGGGTGCCGAAGAACCGCCGGCAGCACCTGATCGCCCGCCTGCTCACCGACAACGCCATCACCAGCCAGTCCCAGCTGGTGGAGCTGCTCTTCGAGGAGGGCATCGACGCCACCCAGGCGACGATCTCCCGCGATCTCGAGGAGCTCGGGGCGCTCAAGGTGCGGATGCCCGGCGTCGACCACCCGGTCTACGCCATTGCCGAGCTGCCGGTGGTCCAGCAGACGCCGGTCGAGCACCTCCGACGGGTGCTCGGAGAGTGGGTCGTCGAGATCGCCTCTTCGGCCAACCTCGTGATGGTCCGGACCCCGCCGGGTTCGGCCCACGTCGTCGCCTCGGCGATCGACCGCTCCCGCGTGGCCGGGGTGGTCGGTACCGTCGCGGGTGATGACACCGTGCTCATCGTCGCCGACGAGGTGACCGGGGGAGCGGGACTGGCCGGCCTGCTCGGTCGGCTGGCTGGACGTGAGTAGCCGAGAAGCTCGTCTATCGGCGGTGCCGGAGGAAGGTCGACAAGTGAAGACACGGGTGGTGCTGGCCTATTCGGGTGGACTGGACACGTCCGCCGCGGTCCACTGGCTCGGAGCCGAGCGCGGCTTCGAGGTGGTGGCGGTCGCCGTCGACGTCGGGCAGGGCGAGGATTTCACGGCCATCCGCCAACGTGCCCTCGGGGCGGGGGCGGTCGAGGCGGTGGTGATCGACGCCCGGGCCGAGTTCGCGGCGGACTTCGCGATGCCGGCCCTCCAGGCGAACGCCCTCTACGAGGGTCGCTATCCGCTCGTCTCGGCGTTGTCGCGCCCGGTGATCGTGCGGCATCTCGTCGAGCAGGCCCGCCGACACGGCGCCAGCGTGGTGGCCCACGGTTGCACCGGGAAGGGTAACGACCAGGTCCGCTTCGAGGTGGGGACCCGGGCGCTGGCGCCGGATCTCGAAATCGTGGCCCCGGCGCGGGAATGGCACATGACCCGGGCCCAGACCGTCGAGTACGCCCGCCGCCACGACATCCCGGTGGAGGCGACCAAGGAGCGGATCTACTCGATCGACGAGAACCTGTGGGGCCGCGCCATCGAGTGCGGTGCCATCGAGGATCCCTGGGTCGCACCCTCCGAGGAGATGTTCGCCCTCACCGTGGAGACCGCCACCGGGCCGGTCGAGGTGGCGGTCGGCTTCGAAGAGGGCCTGCCGGTCTCCCTCGACAGCGAGCGTCTGGGAATCGTCGAGCTCATCGGCCGAATCGGACAGATCGCCGGCGCCTCGGGGTTCGGACGCCTCGACGTGGTCGAGAATCGGCGGGTCGGTATCAAGAGCCGGGAGATCTACGAGTGTCCGGCCTCGCTCGCCTTGATCCTCGCGCACGCCGACCTCGAGAGCCTGACCCTGGAAAGGGACGTGGCCCACGAGAAGGCCCGGCTGGAGCCGCGCTTCGCCGAGCTCGTCTATGACGGGATGTGGTTCTCACCCTTGCGGGAAGCCCTCTCCGCCTTTGTCGCTTCGACCCAGGGTCACGTCACCGGCGAGGTCCGCCTGCGGTTCTCCCCCGGGGGCCACGCCGCCGTGGTTGGTCGACGCAGCCCGGTCGGGCTCTACGACTACGGTCTGGCGACCTACGACGCCGCCGATGCTTTCCGCCACGAGGACGCCGAGGGCTACCTCCGCATCTACGGTCTCGGGATCAAGACCTGGGCCGCCCGGCAGGGAGCGGTCGACGGCAAGGAGGGATGAGGTGGCGCTCTGGTCGAAAAGGATGAGGAAGCCGCCCGCCAAGGAGATGATGGCTTTCACCGAGAGCGCCTCGTTCGACCGGGAGCTGTGGCGCGACGACCTCGACGGATCGGTGGCCCACGTGCGGGGTCTCGGGTACACCGGCGTCCTCGACGAAGCCGACGTGGCTCGACTGCTCGAGGCCCTGGACACGGTGGGAGCGGAGTTCTCGTCCGGCCGCTTCTCGTTCAACCCGGGCGACGAGGACATCCACACCGCCATCGAGCGACGGGTCACCGAGCTCGCCGGTGACACCGGCGCCAAGCTCCACACCGCGAGAAGCCGCAACGACCAGGTGGCGACGGCCCTGCGGCTCTACTGCCGGCGCCGGATCGGGGAGGTCGCGGGTGCGCTCATCGATCTGGGAGAGACGCTCCACTCCCGGGCGGCCCGCACCGAAGGGCTCACGCTGCCGGGATACACGCACCTGCAGCGGGCCCAGCCGGTGGCCTTGGCGAGCCAGCTGCTCGCGCACGGCTGGTCGTTTCTCCGCGACGTCGACCGATTGATCGACACCCGCCGCCGGCTCGACGTGTCGCCCCTCGGCGCCGGCGCGCTGGCCGGTTCATCGCTGCTCCTCGACCCCGACTGGGTCGCCGGCGAGCTCGGGTTCGCGGGGCGCTACGAAAACTCGATCGACGCCGTCGCCGATCGCGACTTCGTCGCCGAGACGCTGTTCGACCTGGCCCTTACCGGTGTCCACCTCTCGCGCCTCGGCGAGGAGTTCGTCATCTTCTCGACCAGCGAGTTTGGCTACTACCGGCTGGACGACGCCTGGTCGACGGGGAGCTCGATGCTCCCCCAGAAGAAGAACCCCGACATCGCCGAGCTCGCCCGGGCCAAGGCCGGACGGCTCATTGGCCACCTGGCCGGGTTCCTGGCGACGCTCAAGGGTCTGCCCTTTGCCTACAACCGTGACCTCCAGGAGGACAAGGAGCCGCTGTTCGACGCCTTCGACCAGATCACGCGGGCCTTGGCCGCCGTGCGCGGGCTCGTCGAAACGGTCCAGTTCAACGAGGAGGCGATGAGGAAGGCCGCGACCGACCCGGGGTTGTTCGCCGTCGACCTGGCCGAGTGGCTGGTGGAACGCGGCATGCCTTTCCGGAGGGCCCACGGGCTGGTGGGGGATCTCGTACGCCGCTCGGCCGAGGAGTCGAGACCGCTCGCCGATCTGGTGGGCGACGAGCCGGCGCTCGGCCGGACCGCGGTGCCGATCGTCCAGCCCCAGGCCGGTGCCACGACCCGCCCGAGGGGCGAGCCCGGGGGCCGGGGTGAGGTCGCGGATCAGCTGGAGCGCTTCGCGGCCCGGCTGCGGGCCGACCGGGCCCGCCTCGGGGAGATCGGCCGCCCGACCGGCTGAGGGTGGCCGTGGTGCGCCGGCTGACCAGGGAGTTTTTCGCCCGCGACTCGCTGGTGGTCGCGCCCGAGCTGCTCAATCTGGTCCTGGTCGGACGGGGTGCCGCCGGGCGGATCGTCGAGGTCGAGGCCTACGGGGGCGAGCTCGACGCCGCCAGCCACGCCTATCGGGGTCCCACGGCGCGCAACGCGACCATGTTCGGCCCACCCGGGCACCTCTACGTCTATTTCACCTATGGCATGCACCACTGCGCCAACGTCGTCTGCGGGGAGGCGGGGGTCGCCCGTGCCGTCCTGCTGCGCTCGCTGGCGCCCCTCGAGGGGCTGGAGGCCATGCGGGCCCGCCGGGGCGTCGGGATGGCGGACAACGAGCTCTGCTCGGGGCCGGCCAAACTGTGCCAGGCCCTCGGCATCGACCGCGCCGATGACGGGGCGGACCTCGTCACCGGGGACCAGGGGCTCACCCTTCTGGAGGACGGAACCCCGCCGCCCCCGGATCCCTGGTGCGGCCGCCGGATCGGCCTGTCCGGGCGGGTCGGCGCGGCGAGGTTTTTCCCTTGGCGTTTCGCCGTCGAAAGCGACCC
>CAVXGQ010000003.1:0-237121 GCA_963761425.1 uncultured Acidimicrobiaceae bacterium
CACGCACGAAATTCAGGTAGTCGTCCACGGCGTAAAGAGCACGCGAGGTGTCGGCAACCTGCCAGACGACAATGGCCGCGATCTCCACGGGATTGCCGTCAGCGTCGTTGACTTTCAGGTGGTTCGTCTCGAAGTTCCTGACCCGAATGCTCACGCTCCGCCGGTCAGAGAGAGGAAGGATCCACCAAAGGCCGGTTCGGCGCACGGTGCCGACGTAGCGTCCGAAGAACCGCACGACCTTCGTCTGGCCAGGTTGCACGATGGTCAACGAGGCCCAAATGACCGTCGCCAAGACGATCGGCACGGCGATGACGCCCTTGACGGAAGTGTTGTTGATGAAATATGCCCCGGCGCCGCAGGCGGCGACGACGAGGACGCCGAGCCAGCCGTTGATGGCCCACGCTCGGCGCTCGTGAATCTCGACTCGGACTCCCGAATGACCGACCGGAGTCGCCTCGGGTTCGCGGTTGGGTTGGACAGACTGGCTCATGATCCCTCCTAGACAGCGGCCTCGACAAACTGATATTAAATGCTATCATTTTTCCGGGTGTCATACGAGCCGGTGGCCCCGCAGGCGGAGGAATAAGGGCCGATTGACTCGCCTTTGGTCAAGCCGGCGTCTCGAAAGTGATGTGATGAAGGAGCGGGGCCTCCGCTCCTTCATCACATCACATGTGGGATGCCCCCCTCGCGTTGATCCCGGAGAGTGTTACGGGCTACTCGGAGCCAGTTCTGTGTCCGACGCTGATGTCCCGACGTGATGGGGCGCCAGCGCGCCGTAGTGGTTGTCGTCCACTCCGCGGTTGCACATGAGGAACGGCTCAGGCTTGTGTAGACAGCACGATTTGTGACCTCCATGCCCGTATCAGCAGGGCGACGACGAGCCACCTGGGCGACGAGCGGGGCACGGCCTCTCCCACGGGCAGCCAAGGCTCCACCGTTCACCGCGCGCGCCGATTTCGCTCTGACCGACTATCGCCTTCGCCGCCTCTACGCCCATCCCCGCTCGCCCGGGGTGGCTCTGCCATCGCGGGGCCCGGGTTCTGTTGCCTGCCGGTCAGTTCCCCGACTCCAACGGAGTGACTGGGTTACGTCATCCTCTCAGGAAGGTGGCGCAAAATTAGTCGAATTAACTTCGATGCTCTTGCCGGTGTGGGCGGCAAGAACTTTCGATCGTTTCGAGAATCGACCCTAGTAGGTCTTGCACGTCCAACTGCCGGAGATCTTGACCGTCTGCCCGGCGACATCGCGCATCGACGCGCTCGATGGAATCGGTCTTGGCCGCGATCGTGACGGTGCCGCTTGTCGCGGTGAAGTCCCACTTCGCGCTCGTCTTGCCCAGCGGTTCCGGATCAAAGACGACCATTGGTTGCTTGACGGGGCTCCCCGTGATCTTGAATGTGCCCCTGTTCTTCTCGATCACACTGAGATTCCAGTAAGTGACGTTCTTCGTGAAACCCGAGATCGGCCCGACAAGGTCGCCGACACTCGTCGAGCCGCCGATCTCGACGCAACCCGCTGTAACCGAGTGACCGAAGTGAAGGGTGCCATGCCCGGCTCCCGAGATCGTGAAGGTATTGACCGGTGAGCCTTTGGCCGGGGTCTTGGACGCGGCTGCAGTGCCAACCGCGAGGTACCCGGTCAATGTCACGCACAGTGCAGCCGCGGCGATCCTTCTCGTCATCTGCGCCCGCTTGTTCATCCGCGTCGTCATTTCGCCCCCCGGTTCGTCTTCGAGAATAAGCGGCTCGGCCGATCGCCCGTGCGACCGCTTCGAGTGCAGCCTACGGAGAAAAGGTATTAATTCCGCGCGCGACGTACGAAGCGGCCGCGAACGAGTGGGCGAGCGGAGCGCGCGTCCCGTCGAGGATTGTTCCAGGTGTCGCGGACGTCTCCGGACGAAAAGCCTCGCAGAGCGATCGTCGCTCAGCGCGCCGCCAGCGCCTCCGGCTGTCACATCGAGGAGATTCGAATCCGTCAGCCCGCCGTGGCAGCATGATCAGTCACAACCGGAGTCAACTGAACGTGCAGCTGTCTCTTTCGACCCCACAAGACCCGGGGCAGACCAGCCATACCGCTCGCTAAAAGGCTCTGATCAGGGTCTTTAGAGGCGCCCTCGGCAGGACTCGAACCTGCGATACGCGGTTTAGGAATCGGGCTGGGAAGGTCCACCGAAACGAGTTCAGTCCGTTGAACTGGCCCTTGTGCGAGTGGCCGTCCCCGGAGTTCGTTCCGCGCCAGCGAATGTCGCTCCGCAGATTCCCAAGAGATTCCCGACCGGTCAATCCAAGGTCAGTATTCGATGTGGTCGCTCACTAGTCGCGGCTGCCCCAGTACGGCGCCTCGGGGCGAGGGAAGGGGTCACTCGGGGCGTCGCGTTCTGGGACAGTCACTCGGACGTGTAACGCCGATTAGCGTGCACGTCCCGATCGAGAGGTGCTCGGCATTATGCGCTGGCGCACACATCGATTGAGGAGCGGGGAGTCAACACCTGTAGCAGCGAGGTGCTCGAGGGAGGTACTGACAGGGCCTCCCACACCCGGTCAGGCAACCGTACCGTAGAACTCGTGGAGAGCAACAGGAGCGAGGTCAAGGAGTTCCTGGCAAGCCGCCGGTCGAGGGTCACCCCCCAGCAGGCAGGCCTGTCCGTCTACGGCCACAACCGCCGGGTGAAGGGGCTGCGCCGGGAGGAGGTGGCGATGTTGGCCGGCGTGAGCGTTGACTACTACGTGCGCCTCGAGCGGGGCAACCTGCACGGCGTCTCCGAGCAGGTTCTCGACGCCTTGGCCCGGGCCCTGCAACTTGACGAGGCCGAACGCACGCACCTGTTCGATCTCGCCCGTGCCGCCAACGCCATGCCCTCAGCGCGCTGGCACAAGTCGTCGCAGCGAGTGCGCCCGAGCGTGCAGCGCATCCTCGACTCGATCGTCGGGGCGCCGGCCTGGGTGCGCAACGCCCGCCATGACCTGCTCGCCGCCAACCAGCTCGGCTTCGCCCTCTACTCCGAGATGCTGAACGACCCGATTCGTCCGGCCAACAATGCCCGGTTCGTCTTCTTGAACCCGCGATCGCGGGACTTCTTCGTCGACTGGGAGCGCGCCGCGGACGACATCGTCGCCATGCTGCGCTCCGAGGCTGGTCACAACCCCTACGACAAGGCGCTTACCGACCTCATCGGCGAGCTCTCCACTCGCAGCGAGACGTTTCGCACCCGTTGGGCGGCCCACAACGTCCGCTTTCACCGCACCGGCCGCAAGCAGCTCCACCACCCCGTCGTCGGCGACCTCGACCTGTCCTTCGAGGCGATGGAGCTGCCGGGCGAGGACCTCACGCTGCTCGTCTACACCGCCGAGCCCGGCTCGCCCTCTCAGGACGCCCTCAATCTCCTCGCGAGTTGGGCGGCCACTCTCGAGCGCGATCAGCAGGCGCCCGCCACGCTCGTCGATGAAACGCCGCGCGGCCCCGCTCCCTAGCCCAGCACACGACGACCAGCCGCACCTGGCCCGCCGGGGCCTTGGTCCGGCGCGCGCTACACCCTGAAAGGAGACTCCATGCGAGCGACCATCATCCACGGCGCCGGTGACGTCCGCGTCGAGACCGTCCCGGATGCCAAATTGCGCGAACCCACCGACGCTCTCGTGCGCGTCGTGCGGGCCTCTATCTGCGGCAGCGATCTATGGCCCTACCGGTCGATGTCCCATTCCGAGAAGGGTGAGCGTATGGGACATGAGTTCCTCGGCGTCGTCGAGGACATCGGCTCCGACATCGCCAAATTCAAGCTGGGCGACCTCGTGCTTGCTCCCTTCGTCTGGTCCGACGGCAGCTGCGACTTCTGCCGGGAGGGCCTGCAGACCTCCTGCCGGTACGGCGGGTTGTGGGCACGCGACGGGATCGACGGCGGCCAGGGCGAGGCGGTCCGCGTTCCCCAGGCACAGGGCACTCTTGTCAAGCTGCCGGTCGCCGAGGACTCCGAGCTCCTCCCTTCGCTGCTCACGCTCTCCGACGTGTTCCCGACCGGCTACCACTGCGCCCACAGAGCGGGCGTCAACCCGCGCACGACCGTCACCGTCATCGGCGACGGTGCCGTCGGGCTCTCCGCCGTGATCTCGGCCAAGCGCCTCGGCGCCGAGCGGATCATCCTCATGGGTCACCACCCCGAGCGCATTGCTCTCGGCGTGGAGTTCGGCGCCACCGACGTCGTCTCCGAGCCCGGCGTCGAAGGTGTGGAGCACGTGCGCCAGCTCACCCGCGGGGATGGCACCCAAACTGTGCTCGAGTGTGTCGGCCTCATCGAGGCGATCGAGACCGCCTTTATCGTTGTGCGCGACGGTGGCACCGTAAGTCGGGTCGGCGCGCCCCAGTATGCCGAGGTGCCGATGGACTTCTCGGTTTTCATGCGCAACATCACCCTTACCGGTGGTGTCGCTCCCGCCCGTGTCTACATCGACGAGCTGCTTCCCGATGTGCTCGAGGGGCGGATCGAGCCCGGCAAGGTCTTCGATCGCACCGTCTCGCTCGAGCACATCGCCGACGGTTACCGGGCGATGGCCGAGCGCAGCGCCCTCAAGGTGCTTGTCGAGCCCTGATCCCTCATCCGAGCAAGGAAGGAGCAACGACCATGGAGATGCCACCCAAGCCGCCGACCACCAAGGGGCCGAGGGAGACCTTCAGCGGCGAGGTCTTCGTCGACTCGGTCACCCGGGGGGTACCCCCGTCGCAGCTCAACGTCGCTGTGGACCGCTTCACACCGGGCGCTCGCAGCGCCTGGCATTCACACGATGGCGGACAAACGCTCTACGTCACCGAGGGCCGGGGCCTTGTGCAAGTGCGCAACAGGGCCATCGTCGAGCTGAACGCCGGCGACGTGGTGTTCGCCCCCGACGGCGAGGAGCATTGGCACGGTGCCGCGCCGGACCACTTCATGGCCCACCTGTCCATCACCGAGGGCGAGGCGCACTGGGGCGCGCACGTCACCGACGACGAGTACGCGGGCCGGAGCAGCTCGAAAGGAGACCGGTAGATGTCCGAGCCTCCAGCTGACCAGGCGGCACTGGCCTGGAGTGCCGGCGAGCTTGAGCGCATCGGCGGTGCCGAGGAGCTCCAGCTGTCCTCCGTGCGCCCCGACGGCACCCTCCGGCCCTGGGTGACGATGTGGGTTGTCCGGGTCGGCGAGGGCCTCTACGTCCGCTCCGCCTACGGTTTGGACAACCCCTGGTATCGCCGGGCCATCGCCAGCGGCAAGGGTCGCGTCCGCGCCGGCGGCGTCGAACGCGAGGTTTCCTTCGCCCCAGCCACGAATGCCGTCCAAGGCGATATCGACGCCGCGTACCACGCCAAGTACGACCGCTACGGGTCCCGCATCGTCAACTCCGTCGTCGGCCCCGAGGCGCATCGCGTCACTTTGCGGCTCGTTCCGCGGAGCGACGCGGACTGAGGAGGACCGCATGGACATCAGCGAGACGGCCCGCCGCAACCACGACGAGCTGTTCCCCGATCACGCCTCGACCCTTGTTGTCACCGACCCGGAGCTGATCGAGGTCTTCGACAACTTTGCCTTCAACGAGGTGCTCTGCCACATCCGCCTCAACACACCGACGCGCCTCATGGTCCAGCTGGCGGCCCTGATCGCGTGCGGGGCGCTCAACGAGTACCGGATCATGCTCAGTGCCGCGCTGAGGATCGGGGTGACGCCAATCGAGGCGAAAGAGATCGTCTACCAAGCCGTCCCCTACGTCGGTATGGGCAGGGTCTTCGACTTCCTCCACACCACGAATGAGGTGCTCGCCGAGGCTGGGATCGCGCTTCCCCTTGCGAGGCAGTCGACTACGACACCGACGAGCCGCCACGACCGCGGTCTCGATCTGCAGCACCAGGTCGTCGGCGCCGAGCGGGTCGACGCGATGTATGCGAACGCCCGGGATGACGAGCTGCACTTCCAACAGCTCCTCTCGTCCAACTGCTTCGGCGACCACCTCGCCCGCACCGGCGTCGACCTCTCCACCCGGGAGCTGCTCACCTTTGCGATGCTCGCCACCCTCGGAGGTTGCGACCCCCAGGTGAGAGCCCACGTGGCCGCCAACCTCAACGTCGGCAACACCCGACGGCAACTCCTTGACGTCGTCACCGTCCTGCTGCCCTTTATCGGCTACCCGCGCACTCTGAACGCTCTCGCCGCCATCGACGAGATCACTGAGGACTGACTCACCGCCCCGATGCTCACCTTTGATCCCGAAAGGAACGACATGGCCTCGCGCACCTGGCTGATCACCGGCGTCAGCACCGGTTTCGGCCGCGAGCTCACCGAACAGCTCCTCGAACACGGCAATCAGGTCGTCGGCACCGTCCGCCGGCCGGAAAGCGTCGCCGACCTCGTCGAGCGCTACCCGGACCGCTTCCACCGGGAGCTGCTCGACGTCACCGACACCCGCGCCATCCGCCAGGTCGTCGACCGCAGCTTCCGACGCCTCAGGCACATCGATGTCGTCGTGAGCAACGCCGGCTACGGCCTCTTCGGGGCTGCTGAGGAGCTCTCCGACGAGCAGGTCGGCCACATCATCGCCACCAATCTGGTCGGTTCCATCCAGCTCATCCGCGCCGCGCTGCCGCACCTGCGAGCTCAGGGCGGGGGAAGGATCGTCCAGATCTCCTCCTACGGCGGCCAGGTCGCCTTTGCCGGCAACTCCCTCTATCACGCCACCAAGTGGGGCATCGAGGGCTTTTGCGAATCCGTCGACCAGGAAGTCGCCCCCTTCGGTATCGGCGTCACCATCGTTGAGCCCGGCGGGGCCCGCACCGAGTTCCGTTACGGCAGCGCCCAGGTCGCAACACCGATGCCTGCTTACGAAAATACGCCCGCGCCCGCCTTCCAGCGCATGCTCGACCCCGCCAGCGGACTCGCTCCGGGCGACCCTGCCCGTATGGCAGCTGCCATCATGTCCAGCGTCGAACAGGAGCCGGCTCCGCTTCGCATCGTCCTCGGCTCCCAGGCCCTCAAGAGCACGATCGACGAGCTAGAGAAGCGCCTTGCCGACTTCCGGGCCCAGACCGAGCTGGCCGCGTCGACCGACTTCCCGCCCCGGGAGTAGGTGGGGGGACGGCGAGACAAGCGAATCGCTTGCCTGTGCACGACCATCGGCGTTCATCTGCACTCGGATTGTCCGCAGTCTGGGCCAAGGAATCAACCTTGGCGTTAGCCTCAGCGACGTTGCCGCCCATTCCCGAACCGCGACCAACGGGTGCCATGGAAATGTCGTTTCCTACGATTCGCCTGCTGGAGGTTTCGAGAGCGCGCCTGTATTACACCGCTGAGCGCCCCCGGCAGGACTCGAACCTGCGACACGCGGTTTAGGAAACCGCTGCTCTGTCCCCTGAGCTACGGGGGCGACGTGGCGATTGACTCGCCAGGTTCGCGATTCTTATCGCTCGTGCTGTGTGGCGGCTGACGGTTTCGTCTTCGGCGGTGGCCGGCGACCGAGGTTCCTACTGGCCAGGACTCGGCCGTCGTGGCCAACGACCCCGAGCAGCACGGTGATGAGGCGTGCAGAATGGCGGGATCGACTGACATCGGGCCCGACGCGCGAGCGACGCGCCCATGCCACCCGCGGGAAAGGTGGACGAAGTGAAGGACTTTAAGGCGTTTTTGTTGCGTGGCAATGTCATCGACCTCGCGATCGCGGTCGTCATCGGCGTCGCCTTCGGGACGGTGATCACGGCGTTCGTAAAAGACCTCATCACTCCGCTGATCGCCATTCCGGGGAAGACGAACTTCGAGTCGCTCCATTTCACCGTGGACAAGAGCACCTTTCTCTATGGCGACTTCTTAAACTACGTGGTGGCATTCATCGTGCTTGCGGCGGTGATCTTTTTCGCAGTGGTCAAACCGATCAACGCGTTTATGACGCGTCGCCAAGGCCCGGCTGCGACGACCACGAAGACCTGTGAGCACTGCGCGAGCGAAATTCCCATCTCCGCTAGGGTCTGCGCGTTCTGCACCCGCGAGGTCTCGACTTAGCTCCCCGGTACCGATCGGGCGGGAATCAAAGGAGTTGTGAAGCCCCCTATGGGCCGGTCGGGTGTCGGCGGGTTACCTGCGGGACGCGATCAGGCTCGCGCCGACCCGGTGCGGCCGCCTCGTTTGCCCGGTACCGTGCCGGACACGACGCAGCACTAGTTCACCTTGTCCGCGACGATGCAGACGGTTTCGCAGGAAAGCGAGACGGTGGCACTTGGCGGGCCGATCGTCGCGGCAATTCGGTCTAAGAGGGCCCTCTTCTTGGACTCGGGAAGGAGTGCGACGCCGCTGTGGGTTCGCACCAGGTCCAAGAAGGCGTCGCGGCGGAGATCCCGGGTCCAGGGGAAGCGGTCGACGGCACAGGAGGCGAACCGTCCACAGCTTTCGATCCAGGCGACGTGCCCGGCCGTCTGGGCGTCGTGGCGCCGAGCGGCGCGCCGACCGATCCCGCTTCCTTCCAACTCGGGTGCGAAGGTTTGGTAGGCGGTCTCAATGGCGGTGGCGAGCCCTTCGTCGGTGGGGCACTCGTAGTTCCAGAAGGCGGCGAGCCGGCCGTTCGCCGTCAGCACCTCTGCCGCCTTGGCGGGACCGACTCTCGGGTCGATCCAGTGCCAGGCTTGTCCGCTCACGACGAGATCGAATTGGCGGCCAGCCGCGTCCCAGGTCTCGAACGGTGCCACCTCGACCGGAATACCGCGGCGCCGCGCGACGGCGGCCATCCGTTGGTCGATCTCGAGCCCCAGCACGTCGCAGTGTCTCGCGACGAACAGCGCGGCCGCCTTTCCGGTGCCGCACCCGACGTCGAGGACGCGGGAACCTCCCGCGGGACCGATCCGGTCGACTAATGCGTCCGGATAGGCCGGGCGCCAACGGTCGTACTGCTCGGCGTAGTCGCCGAAGGCCTCGGCTCGGGCTCGGTTCCGATAGAGCACTCTTCCCATTGTTACCGGTCTTTGCCCATCACCGACCATCCGCGGGTTACCCAGCAGCTGTCCGCGCGGCGCCGGTCACGACCCCCTCGGCGCGCCCGGCACCCGGCGTGTCCGGCCTATCCTCAAATCGATGGATTCGGGCGCGCCTTCCGCGCCGACGGAGTGCTACATCGGCGGCGAGTGGGGCGCTGCCGCCCATGGCCGGCGCTTCGAGGTGACCGATCCCGCCACCGGCACGCTCATCGACACGGTCGCTGACGCCTCCTCCGCGGAGGGACTCGCGGCGGTCGCCGCGGCCCACGACGCACTCGGGGTGTGGTCGCAGACCGCACCGCGTCAGCGGGGAGAGATTCTGCGGCGGGCATTCTCCTTGATGACCGAGCGGGCGGAAGAGCTGGCACGACTGGTGGTCACCGAGAACGGCAAGGCGCTCGCCGACGCCCGTGGCGAGGTGGCTTACGCGGCGGAGTTCTTCCGTTGGTATTCCGAGGAAGCGGTGCGAAACACCGGCGAGTTCGTCACGGCTCCTTCCGGCACGAACCGGATCTTGGTCCTGCGTCAGCCGGTCGGCGTTGCGGTCCTCATCACGCCGTGGAACTTCCCCGCCGCGATGCTGACCCGCAAGATCGCCCCGGCACTGGCCGCGGGATGCACCGTCGTGTGCAAGCCGGCGCGGGAAACCCCTCTCACCGCGTTGGCGATCGCCGGCCTGCTCGAGGAGGCCGGGGCGCCCCCGGGCGTGGTGAACGTGGTGCCGAGCTCACGTCCCGGACCGCTCGTCGATGCCGTCATCGCCGACGAACGGGTACGCAAGCTCTCGTTCACCGGTTCGACCGAGGTCGGCCGGATGCTCCTCGCCAAGTCGTCGCCGCGGGTCCTTAACTGTTCCATGGAGCTCGGCGGGAACGCCCCGTTCCTCGTGTTCGCCGATGCCGACCTCGACGCGGCAGTCGCCGGTGCGATGGTGGCCAAGATGCGCAACGGCGGCGAAGCCTGCACCGCGGCCAATCGCTTCTACGTCGAGGAGGGAGTCGCCGCCGAGTTCTCGAAGGGTCTCACCCAGGCGATGGCCGCGATCCGGATGGGAAACGGCCTGGATGAGGGAGTTGGGCTTGGTCCGCTCGTCAACGCGGAGACACGTGACAAGGTCGCCGCGCTGGTGGCGGGTGCGCTCGATTCGGGTGCCCGGGCGCTGACCGGGGGGGTCGTCCCGGAAGGTCGCGGATACTTCTACCCGGCGACCGTTCTCGACCGGGTCGTACCGGGGTCGTCGATCCTGAGACAGGAGATCTTTGGCCCGGTCGCTCCGATCGTCACCTTCAAATCGGAGTCCGAAGTGATCGAGATGGCGAACGACTCGATACTCGGCCTGGTGTCCTACGTCTACACGGGCGACCTGGCGCGCGGTCTGCGGGTCGCCGAGGCGTTGGAAACCGGCATGGTGGGCCTCAACCGCGGGCTGGTCTCGGATCCAGCTGCCCCGTTCGGAGGCGTGAAGCAGTCCGGGCTCGGCCGGGAGGGTGGCCACGAGGGGATGAACGAGTATCTCGAAGCGAAATACGTGGCCTGTTCGTGGTGATCGCGACCCGGGAGGCGCCCGAGCGACGGTCGCCAGGGCGGCGGTGGGAAGGACCAGTCGCGCTTTGACCGACCGGTTCGACCTCGACGGCTTCACCCGTGCCGACCTCGAGGCCCGTCGGGGCGAGAAATGGGCCCGCGGGCCGTCGGGAACCATCCCGATGTGGGTTGCGGACATGGACTACCCGATCGCGCCGCCGATCCGTCGCGTGCTCGAGGAGGCGATCGGGATGGGCGATCTCGGCTATCCGATGTACTCGCTCGAAGGGTCGCTGGCGTCGGCCTTCACCTCCTGGACCAAGTCGCGCCACGGCCTCGACCTCGACCCCGAGCTGGTGGTCGTCACCACCGACGTCGTCCAGGCGATCTACTTCGCGATCGACGCCCTGAGCGACCCCGGTGACGGGATCCTCACCCTCGCGCCCGCCTATCCGCCGTACTTCGTCGCCCTCGACGAGAAATCGCGGCGGATGGTCGACTACGAGCTTTCGGTGGTCGATGGCGCCTACCGGTTCGACGCCGGCGAGTTGCGGGCACTGGTCGCGAAGGAGCGGCCGCGTCTGATGCTGCTTTGCAACCCGCACAACCCGACCGGCCGGGTGTTCAAGCGCACCGAGCTTTCCGAGCTCGCCTCGATCGCCGTCGACGCCGGCCTCCTGGTGATCTCCGACGAGGTCCACTGCGATCTCGTGTATCCCGGTTCGACCCACGTCCCGATCGCCTCGTTGGGCGAGGAGATCGGGACGCGCACGATCACGCTGTCCTCCGCCAGCAAGACCTTCAATCTCGCCGGTCTGCGCTGCGCGGTCGCGGCCTGTGGATCGGGGGATCTCTCCGCACGGCTGCGCGCGATCCCGCATCGACAGCGCGGCAGGGCGAACAACCTCGGGATGATCGCCGCCATCACCGCCTGGGAGGAAGGAACGCCCTGGCTCGACGCGGTCATCGCCCACCTGGTTGACAACCGTGACCGGGTGACGGGCGTGCTCGCCGGGTTCGACCAGGTGTCGTGCATCCCGCCGGAGGCCACCTACCTCGCCTGGCTCGATCTGCGGCGGGCGGGACTCGGTGACGACCCAGCCACCGAGCTCGCCCGCCAGGCGCGGGTCACCCTTTCTCCAGGTCCGGAGTTCGGGACCGCGGGTCGGGGACACACCCGTCTCAACTTCGCGACGACGACCGCCGTGCTCGACGAAGCGCTCGAGCGCATCGCCGGATTCCTCGCCACGCTCCACTGAGGGTGGGGGAGACCCGCCGCAACTACCCGGAGAACTCGGTCGCGTCCTCGGGAAGCAGGGTGACGAGGTTCGACAAACGGGCGTCGTTCGAGAAGACCTCGATGATCGGCACCGACAGGCCGAGTCCGCGTTGCAGTCGCTCAGCCGGGAGCTCTTGGTCCCAGAGCAGCAAGGTGACCACGACGCCGGCCTCGCCGGCCCGGGCGGTCCGTCCGGAGCGGTGGAGGTAGGCCTTCTGGTCCTCCGGCGGGTCGTAGTGGACGACGATGTCGACGCCCTCGATGTCGAGTCCCCGCGCCGCCACGTCGGTCGCGACGAGCGCCTGGAGTCTGCCCTTGGCGAAGGCGGCGAGGGCATGTTCCCGCGCCGCCTGGCGCAGGTCGCCGTGGATGGCGGCGGCGCGCACCCCCTCACCACGGAGGGCCGTGGTGAGGTGGTCCGCCCCCCGTTTGGTGCGGACGAACACCAGGGTCTTGCCTGCCCCCCGGGCGATGGTCGCCACGACCTTCACCTTGTCGAGCTGGTGGATCTTGAAGAAATGGTGCTTCATTTCGGCCACCGTCACCTGGTCGGAGAGGGTCTCGTGGAAGACCGGTTCGTGCAGGTGGCGCTTCACGAGTCGGTCGACCGTCGAATCGAGCGTCGCGGAGAAGAGCAGCGTCTGGTGGGGTCCGGTGATGTGGCGGAGCAGCCACTCGACCTGGGGTAGGAACCCCAGGTCCGCCATGCGGTCGGCTTCGTCGACGACCAGGGTCGCTATCTCCGAAAGCACGATTGCCCGGCGGTCGACGAGATCGATCAGCCTTCCCGGGGTGGCGACGACGACGTCGAGGCCCTGGCTCACGCTCCGGACCTGCTCATCGAGGTCGGCACCCCCGTAGACGGCGCCGACCCGCCGGTCGATTGCCGCCCCGAGCCGGGCAAGTACCTCGGTCACCTGGAGGGCGAGCTCGCGCGTCGGCTCGAGGACCAGCGAGGCGGGGTGACGGGACTTGACCCGCGGAGTGGCCATCAGCATCGGCAGGCCGAAGGCGAGCGTCTTGCCACTGCCGGTCTTGGCCTTGCCACAGATGTCGCGGCCGGCGATCGCGTCCGGGATCGCTAGGGTTTGGACCTCGAAGGGTTGTTCGATTCCGTCGACGTGCAGGGCCTGGACGAGTTTCTCGTCTACTCCGAGTTCGGCGAAGGTCGGCGTTTTGGTCACGTCGAGAAGTCTTTCACCGACTGCGGCCCGAGCCCTCGACCGTGGCGGTCACCGGCGGTCGAGCAAGGGTCCCTGTGTATCCTTCCAACGCAAACGGCCAGACAAGGAGGAGTTGTGCCAGAGCTCATTGCGGGCGACAAGGCTCCCGCGTTCAGCCTTTTGGATCAGGACGGCGCGACGGTGTCGCTATCGGATTTCGCCGGTCGCAAGGTCGTCGTCTACTTCTATCCCGCTGACGACACGCCGGGTTGCACGAAGGAAGCCTGTCAGTTCAACGGACTGCTTGATGACTTCGCGGCGCTCGGTGTCGACGTGGTCGGCATCTCGCCCGACGGGGACGAGTCACACCGTCGCTTCCGGACGAAGTACGGGCTCGGCCTGCGGCTCGCCTCTGACCCGTCGCACGCGACGATGAAGCGTTACGGGGCGTGGGGCGAGAAGACCCTCTACGGCCGGGTCACGGTAGGCGTCATCCGCTCCACCTTCCTCATCGACGAGGAAGGGCGCGTGGAGACGATCTGGCGTCACGTCAAGGCCGATGGGCACGCGGCGAAGGTGCTCGCCGCCGTCGAGAACTGACGGCTCCGTGCCCCCCGAGAAGCCGCAGTGGGCGGAACTCTTCCGCGAGGTCGTGACGTCCGGGTTGTGCACCGGATGCGCCTCCTGCATTGTTGCCTGCCCCTACGACGTCCTCGGCTACGACACGGATGGCGGACGATACCGGCCGTTCCACGTCGACGAGGCGGGCGGCCCCGAGAACTGCACCCACGGCGAGCGGGGCTGCACGCTGTGCACCCGGGCGTGTCCTCGGTTTCGCACCTGGGAGCCCGAGATCGACTCTTACCTGTTCGGCCGGGCCCGGGCCGTCGACGAGGTCTACGGGATCGCTGCCGAGACGCTGCTCGCACGGGCGACGGACCCCGAGATCGGAGCAGCCGGCCAGGACGGAGGCTTCGTCTCAGCCCTCATTGTCTGGGCGCTCGAGCACGACATTGTCGACGCGGCCCTGGTGTCGTACCTGGAGGGTGACGGCCGTTCCTGGCGCGCCGTGCCCGGCGTGGCGCGCAACCGGGCTGACGTGCTGCGGGCCGCCGGTTCTCGCTACACGTACTCGGCGAACCCGCTCGCCTATCCGGAGGCGATCGCCCAGGGTGCCGAACGGGTCGCCCTGGTCGGCATGAGCTGTCAAGCCTCGGCGCCCCCGGCGATGGCGGCGCGCCGGGCCGGTAAGGTGGCCCGTCGTTTTGCGCTCGCGATCGGGCTTCTCTGCTCGAAGACCTTTGACGACGCGATCTTCACCGAGCTGTTCGAGGCGCGCTACGGGCTGCGCCGCGAAGAGATCCTGAAGATGAACATCAAGGGCGTCTTCCAGATCTGGACCCGGGATGGCGGTTATCACGAGATCCCGCTCAAAGAGGCGCGGGCCTGGACGCGGGAGGGCTGTCGGCAGTGCCCGGACTTCGCGGCCGAACACGCCGACATCTCCGCCGGTGGGATCGGTGTCGACAACGATTGGACACTCGCCATCGTGCGGACCCAGCGCGGCGCCGAGATCGTCGGCGCGATGCGCGCCGCGGGTGTCATCGAGGCCCGCCCGGCCGCCGACGACCCGACGGTGCTGCCGCTCCTCGCCAAGCTTTCCCGAGTGAGCAGGCGGCGTTGGCCCGAAGGAGGCGATGCCGCTCCACGGCTCATTCCCGTCGTCGCCGGTTAGCGGTTGCCCCGGGAAAGGGGCAATCATGTTGGCGGTGACCCGATTGGCGGGGGACGGTGTCGAGTCCGCGGGCCCGTCAAGGTCGGGGCCTCTTCGGATCCTTGGCCGCTGTGGTCGGGGAAGGGGAGGTGCGACGGCTCCCGTCGGATCCGATCGCGGCCGTCCGGGTCCCGCAGTCGCCGCGCGGTCGGAAATTGTGACCGGTTCCCCAGGGGGAGTTCGCCGGCCTACCTCGGTTTCCGGCTGAGACCGGTCCGGACCGCCGATCCTCGTGCCACCAGGGAGGGACCCGGGGGCCCACCGGGACTTGCTCCGCAAGAGGAGGTGACCGGGGCGCGGCGGACACGTCATTGCCAGGCGGGGCGCTCTAGCCCGGGTCCAAGCCCTTCACGGACCGCCGGCTCTTGTCGGCCGTGACCTGGGTGCCAAGACGCCAGACGCCCGGTCGCGTGCCACGCCCGGCACGTAGGGACATCCGGGATCCTCGGCCAGTGGGTCCCCGAAGGCGGCGAAGGCCCGGGCGCGCGAACCCCCGCAAGGCTCGCGGAACTCGCAGCGACCGCAGCGTCCGCGGAGCTGGTCGGGGTCGCGCAGCGACCGGAACAGCTTCGAGTCGGAGTAGATGTCGGGCAACGGTCGTTCTCGCACGTTGCCGGCGACCAACGGGAGGAAGCCGCTCGGCTGGACCTCGCCGCGACTCGAGACGAAGACGACGCCGCGGCCGTCACCGACGACGAGCGGGACCCGGCGGCGGGCACCATCCCGCGTCGCGAAGCGGCGCGCCGGGTCCGATGGCGGTGGCTCCAACCCGAGGGCTCCCAGGCGATCGTGGAGCTCGCCGTAGAGGGGACCTCGGTCGTCCGGGTCCACCTGGTCGTCGGCGCGGTGACTGAGCATGATCCGGCGGTACTGGGGTGCCTCGGTCGTCTTCAGGGGGATAAGCGTCGCCGCTTCGTAGAGGAACTCGAGGGCGTCTTCTATGCCTGTCGCCGTGAGGGGCTCCAGCGTGGTTCCGCGTCCCATCGGCACGAGAAAGAACACGCTCCAGAGCCCGACACCGAGTCGGAGCGCGAGCCGCAGCATCTCCGGCAGCTCGGGGGCCGTCGCCGCGGTCACCGTCGTGTTCAGCTGCAACCGCAAGCCGGCTTGGCGTGCCGTGGTGCAGGCGGCGACGGTCCAGTCGAACGAGCCCGGCGTCAGTCGGAAGTCGTCGTGGGTCGCGGCGCGGCCTCCATCGAGCGAGAACGAGACCGTCGACACCCCGGCCTGACGGAGTTCCCGCAGGAGGCCCGGTGCCGCGCGCGGTGTTCCCGCCGGGGCCACCGACACCGCGAGCTGTTCTCGCACCCCGTGCCGGACCAGCTCCAACAGGTCGGGACGCATGAGCGGGTCCCCTCCGGTGAACACCACGATGGGGCGCGGCGCTCCCAGCGCGCCGAGATCGTCGAGGACCGCGGCGACCTCGTCGCTAGAAAGCTCATCGGCGTCGCGTTCTCGCTTCGCCTCGGCGCGGCAGTGGCGACAGGCCAGCTCGCACGCCCGCGTCAGCTCGAAAAGCACCAGGAACGGGCGTTGGCCGACGTCGTAGCGCAGGTGTCTCAGACCGGAAGGGGCGGCGTGAACGGAGGCAGGGGGGTCGTCGCGCCCCCCGATCGGCTGGCGGGACGCACGACGCCGGCCCGGATCGCGGCTCTGTCGGGTCCGACCTTTCGGCGTCGGTTCGCCCGTGGCTGGCCGCTCTTTTGTCGGTTCTTTCAGTGGCTCGCCGCCGTCACCGAATCTCGGAAGGCCGACGCCGGCGGGAGCCGCCCTGGGAATCGTCCGGTCCACCACGGATCCAGCTTGGCAGGCTTCCCGGGCGGGAGTCGGAGGGCGGTACCGGGCTAGCTTGGCAGCTGTGGCGCCGAGGGAAAAGGGCCATCCAACGACCTATGTGCTGTTCGTCCGGCACGGCATGACGCCGACCACGGGCAAGGTCCTTCCCGGCCGCGCCCCCGGACTCCACCTGACGGAGGCGGGACGCGCCGAGGCGGCCGAGCTCGGTAGACGACTGGGCGACCTCGGCCGCGTACGGGCCCTCTACTCCTCGCCGATCGAGCGGGCGGTGGAGACGGCCGACGAGATCTCGCGCGGGGTCGGTGTTCCCGTGGAGATCGAGCCGGGATTGATCGAATGCGACTTCGGGGTCTGGACCGGGGCGGGGCTGCATGCCCTGCGCAGCAAGCGAGAATGGAGGGTCGTGCTGAATCATCCGTCTGGCTTCCGATTCCCCGGAGGCGAGTCCTTTGTCGAGCTGCAGGCCCGCGTGCTGGCGGTCGTCGAGCGGCTGATGACGCGCCACCGAGGCGAGGTCGTGGTCGCGGTGAGCCATGCGGATCCGATCAAAGTCGCGCTCGGAAACGCCCTCGGCAGCCCGCTCGACTTCTTCCAGCGGATCGTCGTCGGGCCGTGCTCGACGAGCATCGTCGCCTACCGCGACGGCCAACCGTGGGTGCTCGCCACGAACACCTTCGATGACCCGGCGCTGGTCGGTGTGCCGTCCGCAGGATCCCGGGCCAGGGGCACCCTGGCGGGCCGGCAAGGCACGGCTCCGGGCCGGCTGCGCCGGCGTGACGAAACCGGCTCCACCGGTTCGGCCGGCGCGCGGTCCCGACCATGACCGGGTTCTTCGAGTTCCGCGAGCCGACCCGGGTCACCGTCGGCGCGATCGGACCGGTCGGCCAGCGGGTCTTCGTCCTCCAGGCCCGGGAAGGTCCCCGGCTGGTCACCGTGAAGATCGAGAAACAGCACGTGGCGGCCATCTCGCGCCATCTCGGACGACTCTTCCAGGATCTGGCGGGTCCGGGCGAGATCCCCGAGGAAGAGCTGGAGCTGGAGCCGTTCGAGGAGCCCGATTTCGTCGTCGGGACCCTCGCCGTCGCCTACGACTCGAGCGCGGATCGCATCGTGATCTTCACCGAGGAGGCGGTCGCCGAGGAGGAAGAGGGCGATTCGGCCCGGTTCTCCTGCACTCGCGCCCAGGCCGCGGCGCTGGCGGCCCGGGGGGTCCGTCTCGTCGAGGCGGGACGCCCCGCCTGTCCGCTGTGTGGGTATCCACTCGACCCCAGGGGGCACGTGTGCCCGCGGACGAACGGCCACCACGCTCCCCTGACCTGACCGCGCCGGAGTGGGCCGCGCTCCTGCGCGCCGGGTCGATCGAAGTCGTCGGGCGCATGCCGTGGAGCTCGAACGCCACCTTCCTCGTCACGGTCACCGATGGCCACCACGCGGGGCGGGCGGTCTACAAGCCGGGGGCCGGGGAACGAGGGTTGTGGGACTTTCCCGACGGGCTCTTCCGTCGGGAGATCGCCGCCTACGAGCTCGATCGGGCCCTCGGGCTCGGGGTCATCCCGACCACGGTGCGGCGCGAGGACGCCCCCTTCGGGGAGGGCTCCCTGCAGCGCTTCGTCGAAGCCGATTTCTCCGAGCACTACTTCAGCCTGCGCGAGGTCGCCCAACACCGCGAGGCGCTGCGGGTGATCGCGGGATTCGACCTGCTCGCGAACAACGCCGACCGCAAGGGTGGCCACCTGCTGGTCGACCGCTCCGGTCGCCTGTGGGCGATCGACAACGGGCTGTCGTTCCACGTCGACGCCAAGCTCCGCACCGTGATGTGGGACTTTGCCGGCGAGGAGCTTCCGGCGTCGATCGTCGCGGGGGCGCGTCTGCTGACCAGGTCAGTCCCCGAGGATCTGGTGGTGCTGTTGTCGGAAGAAGAGGTCGCGGCGTTGGTCAGTCGGGCCCGGGCGGTCGCCGACGAGCCACGCTTCCCCGGGCCGACGGCCGAGACCCGGCTTCCCTGGCCGCTTGTGTAGGCAAGTGCCGGTACGCCCTCCGGTAGGAGCGAGGATCACCTTGGCGCGGTGACGATCTTCGACCCGGACCGCGCCACGGCCCAGCGCGGCCCCGGGCGCCGTCGTTCGGTGTTCGTCGCCGGCGCCCGACTGCGTCGGGTGGACGCGCAACGCATCCTCGACGCGGTCGGGCTGATCGCCGGACGGGCGGCATCCGGTCACGGCTACGAGACGCGCCAGGAGCTCGGCCGGCTGGAGGACCTGGCGCGCACGACCCTGGGGTGGGTCCAATCCACGACGGGGCGCGCGAAGACGATCGGAGTGGAAGACGGGTTGGACCTGGCCGCCCAACTGCTGGAGTGTGCCGACGCTCTCGCCGGTGGGGGGTGGTCGGTCGAGGCCTTCGCGCTCGAAGGGATCGAGGGCCGTCTCCTCGAGGCTCTGCTCGACGCCGGCCCGCTGGCCAGCGGCGTCGCCGGTGAGAACACCCGGTAACCTCGGTTCATGACCGACTCGACCGATGACCCGGCCACCGACCGGGAGCGACTCGAGCTTGACGAGGAGGAGTGGCGCCGTCGCCTCGGCTCCGAGCGCTACCACGTGCTGCGCGAGAAGGGGACCGACCGACCCTTCACCGGCGAATACACCCACCCCGGGCGGAGGGGGGTGTTCCGCTGCGTGGCGTGCGGTAACGAATTGTTCGCCAGCGACACACAGTTCGACTCGGGCTCCGGGTGGCCGAGCTTCACGGCGCCGGCACGCCCTGACGTCGTCGACAAAGCCCCGGACCACAGCCTGGGGGCGGAACGCGTGGAAGTCACCTGCGCCCGCTGCGGAGGTCACCTCGGCCACGTCTTCGACGACGGACCGGCTCCGACTGGGCTGCGCTACTGCATCAACTCGAGTGCCCTGGATCTCGACGAGCAATAGCGGGCAGAACTGTGCAAGACCGTGCCGACCGCGCGCGGGTTGAAGCCGGGCCTACGGATCTTCACGCGACTGCAATGCCGTCGCGCTAGGCCCGTCGCCTCGCCCCGTCATGATTGAGCGATGGAGTTTCACCGTGGTTCGACGATGCTTCCGAAGGGCGCGCGTGTAGCTTCCGCGGTGGACACGAAAGCCCTCAGCGCGCTCGTTGATCTCGGCGATGGCAAAGCGTCTCCCGACCGGTTCGTCGTCATCGAGTCGTGCCATAGCACGTGGCTTTTCGACACGGCCGACCGGCGCTTTTGCCGGGTCCTGCGGAACAGCTCCTTCCCCGCGGCGGTGGCGACCGAATGGCGGTCCTACGACAGGCTGGTCGTCGAGGACCGCACCGACGCCTTCGTCGTCTTCCTTGATCCATCGGGCACGCGGTTGCTCCGCTCGTGGCGTCACACCGCAGATTGCGACCACTGCGATCGTGACGTCACGGCGGAGATGTCCCTTCGGGATCTCCGTCGTGTCACGCGCGCCTGAGCGGCACATCCCGCCGAAGCGAGCCGCCGCGCGCCTTCCTCGGCGCCCCCGACGAGGGGGCGCCGAGGAAGCTTCTCCGTAACCTGGACGATCCCGCCGCGAGCCGCGCGTCGTGAGAAGATCGCGACATGGCCGATACCGCATCCACACCAAACGTTCCGTTGATCGTCGTCACCTCGGGTTCGGACCCGAACGCCCCGGCGGGGTCGGGGGGATCGGGGTCCTCGGAGCTGCCGACCAGCGAGGCGGTGGAGCGGCCAGCCAAGGTGATGCGGATCGGCTCGATGATCAAGCAGCTCCTCGACGAGGTGGAGAAAGCCCCGCTCGACGCGGCGAGCCGCAGCCGGATGAAGGAGATCTACGAACGCTCGGTCCGGGAGCTCTCCGATGGGCTCTCCCCGGAGCTCGTCGCCGAGCTCGACCGGTTGGCCCTGCCCTTCGGCTCGGACGAGCCGAGCGATTCCGAGCTGCGGATCGCCCAGGCCCAGCTGGTCGGGTGGCTGGAGGGCCTGTTCCACGGGATCCAGGCGGCCCTGTTCGCGCAGCAGCTCGCCGCCCAGAGCCAGCTCGAGGAGATGCGCCGCCGGAGCCTCCCGGTGGCGGCGACCGACACCCAGGAGCGCCCTGGCCCGTACCTGTGAGGCGAGGCGGCCCGCGCCGCCATAGGGCGGGCGCGCTATTGTCCGCGAAGACTGAATGACATCCCTGTAGTTCATCCACAGATGGTGGATGACAGGTGTGGACAACCTTTGGAGGCACGGCCATGGCCAGGTCGGGAGACCGCCAGTCCTTCGCCCACCTCCACCAGCACACCGAGTACTCGATGCTCGACGGGGCGGCGCGCATCGACGACCTCGTCGACGCCGCGGTCGCCGACGGCCAGCCGGCGTTGGCGATCACCGACCACGGGAACATGTACGGCGTCCTGGAGTTCTACCGGTCCTGTCACGAGCGCGGGATCTCGCCGATCATCGGCCTGGAGGCCTACATGGCGCGCCACTCTCGCCACGAGCGCCCGGTGCGCCGGGGTCGCGTCGACGACACTGGCGGAGATGCCGAGCGGGGCGAGAAGCTCTACTACCACCTGACGGTGCTGGCCGAGACGAGCGCCGGATACCGCAACTTGATGAAGCTCTCCTCCGAGGCCTACCTCGAGGGCTACTACTACAAGCCGCGGGTCGACTGGGAGCTGCTCGAGCGCCATCACACCGGATTGATCGCGACCACCGGCTGCCTCGGCGGGGTCGTCGCCCAGGCGGTGCTGGCCGGCGAAACCGACGAGGCGCGCGAGCTCGCCGGGCGCCTGCAGGAGATCTTCGGGCCCCTCAACCTCTTCGTCGAGCTGCAGGACCACGGGCTCGACGCGCAGCGTCGGATCAATCCGACGCTCGTCGAGATTGCCCGGGCGATCGGGGCGCCCCTGCTCGCCACCAACGACGGCCACTACTGCCGGCGGGGGGACGCCATCGCGCACGACGCCCTGCTTTGCGTGCAGACCGGCGCCACCATCGACGATCCCAAACGGTTCAAGTTCGAAGGCGCCGAGCACTACCTGAAGACCGCCGACGAGATGAGGGCGATCTTCCGCGAGCTCCCCGAGGCGTGCGACAACACGCTCCTGGTCGCCGGGCGAGCCCACGTCGAGATCGAGCTCGACCGGCCGACGCTCCCGGAGTTCCCGGTTCCCGAGGAGTTCGTCGTCGGCTCCTACGAAGAATCCGCCACCGCCTATCTGAAAGATCTCACCGTGCGCGGCGCGGTCGAGCGTTACGGCTCCGACCTTCCCGAGGAGGTGAGTTCCCGGCTGGATTACGAGCTCGGCGTGATCGGGAAGATGGGGTTCTCGGCCTACTTCCTCGTGGTGTGGGACCTCATCCGCCACGCCCGTTCGTCGGGCATCCGGGTCGGACCGGGTCGGGGCTCGGCCGCCGGCTGCTTGGTGGCCTACTGCCTGCGGATCGTCGACATCGATCCGATCCGTTACGGGCTGGTCTTCGAGAGGTTCTTGAACCCCGGGCGCAAGCAGATGCCGGACATCGACATGGACTTCGACGAGCGCTACCGGTCCGAGATGATCCGCTACGCCTCGGAGCGTTACGGCTGGGACCACGTGGCGCAGATCGTCACCTTCTCCACCATCAAGGCCCGGGCCGCGGTGCGCGACGCCGCGCGCGTCCTCGGGCTGCCCTACGCGGTGGGCGACCGGGTGGCGAAGGCGATGCCCCCGCTCGTCATGGGACGCGACACGCCGATGCGGTTCTGCTTCGAAGAGGTGGAGGGCCACGAGGACGCCTACGTGGCGGCGACGAGCCTCCGCGAGATGTACGAGGCCGACCCGGACGCCAAGACGGTGATCGACGTGGCGCGCGGCCTCGAGGGTCTGCGCCGCCAGGACGGCATCCACGCCGCGGCGGTCGTGATCTCCAAAGAGCCGCTCACCGAGTACATGCCGATCCAGCGCAAGCCGGAGCCGGGGATGGACCCCTCTGACGCACCGATCGTCACCCAGTACGAGATGCACGGGGTGGAGGCGCTCGGACTGCTGAAGATGGACATCCTCGGGCTGCGGAACCTCTCGGTGATCGAGACCGCTCTCGACCTCGTCGAGGAGGCCACCGGGTCCCGCCCCGACATCGACCGGGTGGCCCTCGATGACGAGGCGACCTACGCCATGCTGCGGCGCGGCGACTCGATCGGCGTCTTCCAGCTCGAAGGCTCGGCGATGCGGACGACCCTGCGCGCGCTGGCCCCGACGTGTTTCGACGACGTCGCCGCCCTGGTGGCCCTGTACCGGCCGGGGCCGATGGCCGGGGGGATGCACCGCGACTACCCGGAGCTGAAGAACGGTCGGATGCCGCCCCGGTACCTCCATCCGGAGATGGCAGAGGTCCTCAGCGACACCTACGGGCTCATGCTCTACCAGGAGTCCGTGATGCGGGTCGCCGAGCGCTTCGCCGGCTACACGCTGGAGGAGGCGGACAACCTTCGCAAGGCCTGCGGCAAGAAGGACCGCCAGCTCATCGCGGCCGAACGCGAGAAGTTCATCGCCGGCTGTGTCGACCGCGGCTACGGCGAGGAGCTCGGCACCCGGCTTTTCGACATCATCGAGCCTTTCGCCAACTACGCCTTCAACAAGTCCCACGCCTACGGCTACGGGCTCGTCGCCTACCAGACCGCCTGGCTGAAGGCGAACCATCCCGTCGAGTACCTGGCTGCCTTGCTCTCCTCGGTGAAAGACGACAAGGACCACACCGCGATCTACCTCGGCGAGTGCCGGGCTCTGGGCATCGAAGTCCGGGTGCCGGACATCAACGAGTCGAGCTCGAACTTCACGCCGCGGCGCGACGTCACGGCCACCGGCGGCCCGGGGGTGATCGTTTTCGGTCTCTCCGCGGTGCGCAACGTCGGCGAGGGGGTGGTGGCGCAGATCGTCGCCGAGCGCGACAAGAACGGCCCGTTCGCCGACTTCCACGACTTCTGCTGCCGGGTCGACCCGTTCGTCCTCAACAAGCGATCCATCGAGTCGCTCATCAAGGCCGGCGCCTTCGACTCCCTCGGTCACCCGCGCAAAGGGCTCTGCCTCGTCTTCGAAGAAGTCATCGACCAGGTGCTCGCCCGCCGGCGGGAGGAGGAGCTCGGCATCTCGACGCTGTTTTCGGTGTTGTCGGACTCGCCGGCGGCGGACACGGGCGGGCTCGAACAGGCGCGTCGCGCCATCCCCGACGTCGAGTTCGACAAGACCGAACGACTCGCCTTCGAAAAGGAGATGCTCGGGCTCTATGTGAGCGACCACCCGCTTCAGGGATTCGAAGCCGCGTTGAGGCTGCGCACTGACGCGACGGTGCGCGAACTGCTCGACCAGGCGACCTCGCCGGAGGCCTTCGCCGATCTCGGCGGCTCGTCGGTCGTCGTCGGAGGCGTCGTGACCTCCCTCAACCGCCGGTACACGCGGCGGGGGGAGCTGATGGCGACCTTCGTCCTCGAGGACCTCGAGTCAGCGATCGAGGTCTTCGTCTTCCCCAAGACGATGGCGGAGCACGGGATGCGGTTGGAGGACGACGCCATCGTCTGCGTGCGGGGACGGATCGATCTACGGGACGAGATGCCGAAGCTCATCGCCATGGAGATCACCCGCCCCGAGCTCGCGCGCTCGGACGAGGCCATCGAGCTCTGCGTGCCCCTCTCGTCGGTCTCGGGAGCAATCGTCAACCGGCTGAAAGAGCTCGTCGTCGAGCACCCCGGTCCGGTGCCGGTGCACATCCGTCTCGGCTCGAAGGTTCTCCGACTGCCCGCCCAGTTCAACGTCGACCCCCGCGGTGGCCTCGTCGGGGCGCTCAAGGAGTTGCTCGGCGCCAACGCCGTCACGGCCTAGATAGCGGCAGTTGGCCGACGCCACCTCGCGGCGACCCGGGTGGTCCGCGTGCCATCGCACGAGGCTCGCCCCGATACGGCGGACCCGACTTCAGCAGAGCGTCATGCGATGCCCCCCGTGGCGAGCCCTCCTGTCGTTCCCGTAGACTGGCGGTATTCGCATCGAGGTTCGCAGATCTTCCGCCTGTTCGTCAGGGAAACGACGTCGGACTACAAGGGTGAGTCGGTCTGCGGCAGGACAGTAGAGCAGCGAGAGGTTTACGACACGAGATGGACGTGGCGACAAAAGACTGCACGGCGCTGACGGACGCGGAGCTCGGTGAACTCGCGGACCTGTGCGCGGAGAACGGGAACGGCTACTCGGTCGGGTTTCTCTCCAAGCAGCACGAGGAGTGGGTGCTCGTCACCCACGCCCGCGAGCAGAACAAGCTGCGCGGCTTCGCCTTCTCGACCCTCGAACGAATCGGCGGTACGCCGAGCCTGCTGGTCGGCGTGGCCTCCTTCACCCGCACCAAGGCTGCCGAGCCAGCGCTGAAGTCGATCATGCACGACCTGTTCCGCCGGGCGGTGCTCGCCTTTCCCGACGAGGACGTGCTTGTCGGCACCCGGATGGCGAACGCGGCCTCGTTCCGCAGTTACGGCGGACTCGCCGACATCGTGCCGCGTCCGGGGCACAAGCCCTCGGGCGAAGAGCGCGCCTGGGGCCGTCGGCTCGCCAAGCGGTTCGGCGTCGACGGGCAACTCGACGACCGGGTCTTTGTGGTGAAGGGGGACGCGAACCCTTCGGGAATGCTCGACTACGCGCCGCGCAAGGCGCCGACGCTCGCCGCCAAACTGGCCGAGTTGTTCGCGCCGCTCGACGGTTCACGCCGGGACACCCTCGTCGCCTTCGGCTGGGCGATGGCGGAGGACCTCGCCGCCGGGTCCCTCCCAAAGTAACTTCCGCAGCCGCCGGACCCAGCGTCGCGGAACCCGGCGGGGCAGCAGGGAGAGGACGACCTTCCGGGCGTGCCCCTGGTGCACCGCCGCGAGCCCGCAGATGAGGTAGCTGGGACGGAAACCGAGCATCTCGACCAGCTCGCCGCGCCGCAAGGGGTGCTCGGCCGCGAAGGCCGCCCGCCGGGCGATCGGGTCGGTGACCAGCACCGTCTGGGTGATCCCGGACCACGAGATGGTCGCGGTGACCTCACCGTCGGCCCGCACCGAGAGCTCGAGCTGACGCGGCGACGTCTCGATGACCACGACCGACTGGGAGGTCCCGTCGAGGTCGGCGTAGGCGATCGACGGGCCCCAGGTCGACAGCAGCGAGGCGCCCCTGCGTTGAGGCGAGGCGAGCTGGCGCAAGAGCCGGCGGGCCGGACGACGCCGGGCCCGGCCGAGCAGGGTCGGCGGGCCCAGCGCCACGATGGCCTCGGGTCGGGCGGGGTCTGGGGGCTCCTCGTCGTCGGCGAGCGTCACCGCGACGATGTCCAACCGTCCGGCGAGACGCGAGGTGCCGTTCGGGGTCCGAGCCCGCCGGAAGCTGCCGGCGCTCTCGGCCCGTGAGCGCAACAGCGTGCCCGAGGCGAGGTCGACGCCGACCCACTCTTCGGGTCCGGGCGACAGGACGAGGCAGGTGAGCTCGGCACCCGGCCCGGCGAGCGGTCGGGTACCGGCGTGCAACCGACGGGGGAACCGGACACGCCGGTGGGAGGGGGTCGCGGCGGTCGTCGTCACGGGGAGATCATGGCCGTTGCGTCGGTGACCGCGCGCTCGATGGCGCCGGGAATCGCCGCGGGGTCGGTGGTCGGGGCCTGGCAGGCCCCGCGCCGGCAGACGTAGGCGCCCTCGCCACCGCGCCCCGCCACCAGCGGGCTCGGGGGCGCTTCACCCCAGACGAGGACCCGTTCGGGGACATATCCCGCCGAGGCCGCGGCAACGAGGTCGGGACGGTTCCCCACCACCACGACCTCGACGGGCCCGACCTCGGCGAACACTGCCGCCTCGAGGAGGTGGGAGCAGGCGAGGGGTGAGTTGGTGAGCGCCGAGCCGGCGGCCCGGATGCTTCGGCTGGCGCGGGCGGCATAGGTCTCGTCCCCGGTCGCGGCGGCGAGGCGGGCGAGGGCGAAGGCGGCGACCGAGCCCGCGGCCGGCGTGACGCCGTCGTAGGTCTGGCGGGGGCGCACCACCGGCGCGGCGGCGTCGCTCCCCGTCGTGAACCACCCTCCGTCCCCGGCGGAGAAGAGCCGGATGAGCTGGTTCGCCGCCATCAGTGCTTCGTCGGTGTAGCGGCTGACCCCGGTGAGCTCGCCGAGCCGGGTGAAACAGTCCACCAGCCAGGCGTAGTCGGCGGCGACCGCGAGGTGCGCGGCGCGTCCCGACTGCCAGGCCCGCATCCACCTTCCGTCCGGGCGGCGCAGCTCGGCGAGGAGGAACTCCCCGAGTTCCACCGCGGCGGTGCGCCAGGTCCCGTTCCCGGTCGCCGCGGCGGCTTCGGCGAGCACCGAACCGGCCATGGCGTTCCACTCGGTGAGCACCTTGTCATCGAGCGACGGGCGGACCCGCTCGGACCGGGCGCGGTAGAGCTCGGCCCGGAGCCGGGTCACCTCGGGCGGCCGGACGAGGTCGCCGCGCACCGGCCGGTGGAGCACGCTGCGCCCGTTCCCGAAGTTGCCTTCCTCGGTGACACCGAACCAGTCCGCGGCGAGCTGCCCGCCTGCGGCGCCGAGGACGGCTTCGAGCTCCGCCGGCGTCCACAGATAGAAGCGTCCCTCTTCGCCCCCGGAGTCGGCGTCCTCGGACGACCGGATGCCCCCGGCCGGGCCACGGAGGACCTCGAGGAGGTAGCCGAGGGTCTCGTCGACCACTTGGCGCCAGCGGAGGTCGCCCGTGATCTCCCAGGCGTGCAGGTAGCAGCGGGCCAGAGCGGCCTGGTCGCTGGCCATCTTCTCGAAATGGGGCACCAGCCATTGCCGATCGACCGAGTAGCGCGCGAAACCGCCACCCAGGTGGTCGTAGATCCCTCCCGAGGCCATCGCCTCGAGCGTTGTCGTCGCCATCTCGAGGGCGCCGGGCCGCCGGAGGCGATGGGCTCGCAGCAACAGCTCGAGCATCGGCGCCTGGGGGAACTTCGGCGCTGATCCCAGACCCCCGTAGTCGTCGTCGAAGCCCGCCGCGAAGCGCTCGACCGCCCGGTCCACCAGTTCGACAGCCCCGGGGACGCCCCGGGCCGGGGCGCTCGGCCCGAGGGCGGTCGCCACGGCCGCGGTCAGCTCGTCGGCGCGGTGGTCGATCTCGAGGCGTCGGTTCGCCCAGGCCTCGGCGATCGCCTCGAGGAGGTCGCCGAGGGCGGGCAAACCATGGGCGGCGGTTCGGGGGAAGTAGGTGCCCCCGAAGAACGGACGGCCCTCCGGGGTGGCGAACACGGTGAGTGGCCAACCGGCCTGCCCGTTCAGGGTCTGAACCGCCTCGAGGTAGACGGCGTCGACATCGGGACGTTCCTCCCGGTCGACCTTGATGGCGACGAAACCCTCGTTCAGACGCCGGGCGATGGCGTCGTCCTCGAAGGACTCGTGGGCCATGACGTGGCACCAGTGGCAGGCCGAATAGCCGATGGAGATGAAAAGAGGCCGGTCGAGCTCCCGGGCGCGGGCCAAGGCCGCCTCGCCCCAGGGGAACCAATCGACCGGGTTGTCCCGGTGCTGGCGGAGATACGGGCTGAGCTCGTCGGCGAGGTGGTTCATCCGCCGATGTCACCCGAAGCGAGGGCGGATTTCATCGCCTGGCGCCAGGTCTTTCCGATGGCGGTGCGCGGCAGCGCGTCGACGAGGATGAGCTGCTTGGGGGCGGCGATCGGACCGAGGGTCGCGCGAACGAGCTCCCGCAGGGCGGCCAGCGACGGGGTCATCGCCTCCCGGGGCTCGACCACCGCCACGACGCGCTCGCCCCATTCGGGGTCCGGTGCCCCGAGGACGACCACCTCGGCGACGCCGGGGTGGGTGCGCAATACCGCCTCGACCGGGACCGGCCAGACCGACTCACCGCCGGTCCGGATCACGTCGGCCATCCGTCCGAAGACCTCGAGTTGGCCGTCCGACGAAAGCCTCCCGGCGTCACCGGTGTGGAACCACCCCTCGGCGTCCTTCGGGTCGTCGCCGGGTCGGTAGGTGCGCAACAGCATCGGGCCCCGCAGCTCGATCTCGCCTTCCGGGGCGATCCGGACCTCGACACCGTCGAGGGGCCAGCCGTCGTAGACGACACCGCTGCCGGTCTCGGTGAGGCCGTAGGTCGCCACCGCATTGGGCGGCCGCACCCGGGGCATCGGGCCCCCGCCGAGGACGACGGTGCGGAAGAGCGCGGTGCGGTCACCGAGACGCGCGCAGGTGGTCGGGACCAGCGAGACGAGGGTCGCGCCCCGGTGGGCCGCCGCGATCACCGCGGCCAACCGGAAGCTCGGTTGCACTTCGAGCGGGGTGCCAGTCGTCAGGGCCCGGGTGACGACGGCGAGCCCCCCGACGTGGGCGAGCGGCAGGCAGCACAGCCACCGGTCCCGGCCGGGATCCACCGTGAGTCGCCGGCTCACGGCTTGTGCCGAGGCCACCACGGCTTGGTGGGTGAGAACCACGCCGCGTGACTCGCCCGTCGTGCCCGAGGTGGCGACGACGAAGGCGTCGCCCTCTTCGACCGGACGGCCACCTGCAAGTTCGGTCTCGCCAGCTTCCGTCAAGACGGCGGCGGGGCGGAGGGCCTCCAGGAGACGAGCCTTGGCGGGGGCGGGAAGGCGCTGGTCGACCGGGAGTATGGCGTCACCGGCATCGAGCGCTCGGCGCATCGCCGCCACGAAGGGCGCCCCACCCGCCATGTCCAGGGCGACGAGCCGGCGCACTCACGGTAGCCTAACGACCTCATGACGACCGCTGAGCTGGGCCTGCCCGCCTGGGAGGCGAGCGGTGAGTACCGGGACATCACCTACGAGACGGCCGAGGGGATCGCCAAACTGACGATCTGTCGGCCCGAGGTGCGCAACGCCTTTCGGCCCCAGACGATCGCCGAGCTGTCGCGGGCCTTGGAAGTCGCCCGTGACGATCCCGCCGTCGGTGTCGTCATCCTGACCGGTCGGGGCACGGAGGCGTTCTGTGCCGGTGGGGACCAGAAGGTCCGTGGCGACGACGGCTACCTGGGTGACGACTCGGTGGCGGCGCGCGGCATCGGCCGGTTGAACGTCCTCGATCTGCAGATCCAGATCCGGCGCCTGCCGAAGCCCGTCGTCGCGATGGTCGCCGGTTATGCGATTGGCGGGGGCCACGTCCTCCACCTGGTCTGCGATCTCACCATCGCAGCGGACAACGCGCAGTTTGGACAGAGCGGCCCGCGGGTGGGCAGTTTCGACGCCGGCTTCGGCGCCGGATTGCTGGCCCGCACCATCGGCACCAAAAGGGCCAAGGAGATCTGGTTCCTCTGCCGCCGCTACGACGCCCGGCGAGCCCTCGAGATGGGGCTTGTCAACGCGGTGGTCCCCCTCGACCGTCTCGAAGAGGAGACCGTCAAGTGGTGCCGGGAGATGCTGCAGTTCTCGCCGATCGCGCTGCGCATGCTAAAGGCCGGCTTCAACGCCGCCGAGGACGGACTCGCCGGGATCCAGCAGCTGGCCGGGGACGCGACCATGCTCTACTACATGACCGAGGAGGCCCAGGAAGGCCGCGACGCCTTCGTCGAGCACCGGCCGCCCGACTTCGGTCGCTTCCCGCGTCGGCCGTGAGGGCGGCCCGACCGACGGAAAAGTGACGCCCCAGGTGGCGGGGGTGGCCGAGTGGATCGAGGCGGCCCGACCGCGCACGTTACCCGCCGGCATCGTCCCGGTCGCGGTCGGCGTCGCGGTGGCACGTTCGACGGGACACGTCGTCGCCTGGCACGCCGTGCTGGCGCTCGTCGTCTCGTTGGCCATGCAGATTGGCGCCAACTTTGCCAACGACTACTCCGACGGCCTGCGTGGCGCCGACGCGCGGCGGGTCGGACCGCCCCGTCTCGTGGCCGCCGGGCTCGCCAGCCCAGCGGCGGTGCGCCGCGCGGCGGTGGCGAGCTTCGCGGTCGGCGCGGTCGCCGGGCTGGTCCTGTCGATCTTGGTGTCGCCGTGGCTGCTCGTGGTGGGGGCGGCGGCGATCGCGGCGGCCTGGTTCTACACCGGCGGCCCCCGCCCCTACGGCTACGCGGGGTACGGAGAGCTGTTCGACTTCATCTTCTTCGGGCTGGTCGCGGTGGTGGGGACGACGTACGTGACCTCGGGGGAACTGCCGGCCATCGCCTTTGGTGCCGCGGTCCCCGTCGGGTTGTTGGCGGTAGCGCTTTTGGTGGCGAACAACCTGCGCGACATCGCCACCGACGCGGCCTCCGCCAAACGGACCCTCGTGGTGCGGCTCGGCGACCGGCGGGCACGTTGGCTCTACGTCGCCCTCGTCGTGGTGGCGTTCGCCGCCTCGGCGGGGGTCGTCCCGTGGAGGAACTTCGCCCTTCTCGGGCTGGTGGCCGCGCCGGTCGCCGCGCGCCCGTTGTGGCGGGTCTGCTCCGGCGCCTCCGGCCCGGCGCTCGTTCCGGTCCTGGCGATGACCGGAGCCGTGGAGGCCGCCTTCGGCCTCGCCTTCGCGATAGGCATCGCGCTGTGACCACCGGCGCGCGGCTCTCGCGTGTGGGCCGGTTAGGGGGCGCCGGCCGGACCCAGCCAGTTCTCGAGGAGCTCGACGAAGCGACCCGGCGCCTCGAACGGCACCGCGTGACCGGCCCCCGCGATCGCCTCGAAGGTGGCGTTGTCGCCGATCATCGTGGCCAGGAGGCGCCCGAGCCGGGTGTAGGTGCGGTCGAGGTCACCGGCGACGACGAGGACGGGCATCGCCAAGCTCCCCAGGCGGGCCAGGTCGATCCGCTGGGTCCCGGTTCCGAGGGTGCGCAGCGCCCGGGCGAGGCCGGGCGGGGTGTTCTCGCGACGTGCCTCCAACCCGGCAGCCGCCTGATCGAGGTGGGAAAACAGCGGCGCCGCCAACCACTCGGCGAGGAACTGGTCGATGGTGAGCCGCCCTTCGCCGGTCGCCTCGAGGCGGCCGGCGAGCGCCTCGTCTGCCGATCGTCGGGCCGAACGTTGTTCGGGGTCCTCGATTCCCGGGTGGGTGCCGACGAGGACCAGGCGCCGCACGGCGTCCGGGCAGGCCAAGGCGGCGTGCAGGGCGACGCGTCCCCCCATCGAGTAGCCGACGTAGGTGGCGTCGCCTCCCGCCTGCATGAGGAGCCGTCCCGCCCCGACGAGGTCCCGGGCCTCGAGGTGACCCGAGCCCCCGTGGCCCGGCAGGTCGACGGTCACCACCTCGTGGCGCCGGGAGAGCCGGGCGACCACCTCCTGCCAGGAACGCCCGGTCTGGGTGAAGCCGTGGATCAGCACGATCCGGGTTCCCGAGCCGGAGCGGCGGATCGCGAGGGTGGCCGGCGCGCCGGCGGTGGCGTCGCCTCGGGTAGGGGGCATCGGCGGTGACACTACCGGCGAGCTTCGCGGCGACCCTCGTCGACGAGTGGGTGCGCGCCGGGGTGACCGAGGCGGTGATCGCCCCCGGGTCCCGCTCGAGCCCGATGGCGCTGGCGCTGGCCGCCGATCACCGCATCCGGGCGCAGGTCCGGCTGGACGAGCGGTCGGCGGGCTTCTTCGCCATCGGGCGGGCGCTCGCTTCGGCTCGCCCGGTCATCGTGGTGGTGACGAGCGGCACGGCCGCCGCCGAGCTCCACCCGGCGGTCGTGGAGGCGGACCTCGCCGGTGTGCCGCTCATCGTCTGCACCGCCGACCGTCCCCCCGAGCTGCGCGACGTCGGCGCTTCCCAGACCATCGACCAGCAGCACCTCTACGGACGCTCCGCCCGCTTCTTCGTCGATCCCGGGGTGCCCGACGAGGCCGGCCGGCGCTACTGGCGATCCCTCGGGAGCCGGCTCGTCGCCGAGGCGAGGAACGGTCCCCGGGGACCGGGTCCGGTGCACGCCAACCTGCCCTTCCGGGAGCCATTTGGCGGCGCGCCCGGGGACCTCCCGCCGGGCCGGCCGGCCGGGCGTCCCTGGCACGACACCGCGGTTCGGGAGGACGCCCCGGAGCGGGTGGTGGAGCGACTCCTCGCCGAGGTGGGGCGGTGCCGGCGTGGCGTCGTGGTCGCCGGCCGGGGGGCGACGCAGAGGGACCCCGGGGGGGTTCTGGCGCTGGCCGCGACACTCGGCTGGCCGGTTCTCGCCGACGCACTGGCCTTTCCGCGCCTGCCCCGGTCGGGAGCGGTGGCCGCGTGGGACTCGGTGGTGAGAAGCCGGGCCGCGCTGGGTCCGCTGCGGCCGGAGGTGATCCTCCACGCCGGCGCGCCCCCGGCCAGCCGCGCCCTGGCGGCCTGGCAGGCCGCGGCGACCGACCGCGGGACCTCGCACCTCCTCGTCGATCCCTACGGGCGCTTCGCCGAACCGGCGCGTCAGGCCGAGGCGGTGCTCGCCGCGGCCCCGGGGTCGCTTTGCCGGCGCAGTGCCGAGGCCATCGCTTCCTCGGCGAAGCGCCCGGCGGGGTGGCTGGAGGCCTGGGATGCGGCCGAGAAGGCCGCGCAGGGGGCCATCGAGGAGGTGCTGGGCCGCGCCGGCGGGCTCACCGAGCCGGCCGTGGCGCGGGACTTGGTGGCGGGGGTGCCGGCGGACTCGGCGCTGGTGGTCTCCTCGTCGATGCCGATCCGTGACGTCGACGCCTACGCGGCTCCGCGCCCGGCGCGCCGGCGGTGTTCGCCAACCGGGGCGCCAACGGGATCGACGGCGTGCTGTCGACGCTGCTCGGTGTGGCAGGCGGGAGCGAGCACCCCCGCACCTTCGGGTTGCTCGGCGACCTGGCGTTCTTCCACGACCTGTCGGCGTTGGCGCGTGGCCGCCACGAGGAGGTGGTCGACGCCACCGCCGTCGTCGTCGACAACTCGGGCGGCGGGATCTTCTCCTTCCTCGGGTATGCGCGGGATCTCGAGGCGGGGCTGTTCGAACGGGTCCTCGCCACCCCGCAGTCCCAAGACCTCGCCGGCGTGGCCGAGGCGCTCGGTTGCGGGGTGCACCGGGCGTCGAGCCGGGCGGAGTTCGCCGCCGCGCTCAGCTCGGCGGCGGAGCGGCGCGGGGTCCAGGTCGTCGTGGTGCGCACCGATCGCGGCGCCAACGTGGCGGTCCACGCCGGCCTGGAGGGCGCCGTGGCGGTGGCGGTCGACGCCGCGCTGGGGATGTCGGGCTAGCCGGAGAAGCGCCGCGCGTCGGCCGTGGCGTAGCGGGCGACTGCCGAGTCGGTCTCGGCGGTGCGCTCGATGGCCCGCACCAGCGCTTCGAGGTCGACGGCCGGCAGGGCGCAGGTCATCTCCTCCGGGGCCATGCCGGTCCGGACCCGCGACAGCGCGCAGCCGACGCTGGCTGCCGGAAGGTGCTGTTCCATGGTCATGGCGATGATGTGGCACTGGGGCTTGCCGCCGATCACCAGGCCGGGGATGGCGTCGGAGAGCATCATGAGCTGCCGGCCGTTCACCCGGAGCAGCACGACGTCGGGTCGCACCCCGGGCGGGGTCTCGGCGAGTGGCCCGTAGGTGACGGCCCCCGGACGGCCCGAGACGGTGGGCAGGCCGGCGGCGTCCCGGGCGGTCACCCAGCCGGAGCCGAGGAGCGTGGCGACGTCGTCGTTCGTCGACACCTCGTCGAGACGCGCCAATCCGTGGGTGACCCGGCCGATGCTGCAGTTGCCGTGGTCGGCGGCGACGGTCGTGAAGGTGGCGGTGGCCCCCCGGACCCAGAACACGCAGCTCGCCGCCACCCGTCCGCTCCGTCCGTCGGGGGTCGGCGCCGACATCGGCTCTTCGAAGCGCGCGACCTCTCCTGGTGGGTCCTTCGAGAAGGAGATGGCGACTGGCGCCACCGCCAGGTGCAGGGCAGCGGTGAGCCGTTCGGAGAGCGTGTCCCACGCTGGCAAGGTCATCTGGTGTTTCTAGCCGACGCCCGCGGGCCACGCATTTCGGACGTCGCCGCACGGTGGTCGGCCGGGTGCCGCAGCACCTGTGGCAGGCTGAAGAGATGCCGAGCTCGACAGAGGATCTCGCGTTTCGAGGGCTGATCCATCAGGTGAGCGATCCGGCGTTGCTCCCCCGACTCGACGCCGGTGGCGAGAGCGTCTACGTCGGCTTCGACCCCTCGGTGGACAGCCTGCACGTGGGCAACCTGCTGCAGCTCTGCAGCTTGCGGCGGCTGCAGCTGGCCGGCCACCGGCCGATCGCCGTCGCCGGGAGCGGGACGGGGCTCATCGGCGACCCCGGGGGCAAGACCGAGGAGCGCCCGCTCATCTCCCGCGCCGAGCTCGAGGCCAACCTGGCGGTGATCCGCCCGCAGTTGGAGCGGTTCCTCGACTTCTCGGTCGCTGGCGGACACGCCGCGCTGGTCGTCGACAACGGCGCCTGGCTCGCCGAGTTGTCGTTCATCGATTTTCTGCGCGAGGTCGGCAAGCACTTCACCGTGAACCAGATGGTGGCGAAAGAAGCCGTGCGCACCCGTTTTGACCGGCCGGATCAGGGCATCTCGTACACGGAGTTCAGCTACATGCTGCTCCAGGCCTACGACTTCCTTCATCTGTTCGACGAGTTCGGCTGCCGGGTCCAGATGGGGGCGAGCGACCAGTGGGGGAACATCACCATGGGCGTCGAGCTGATCCGCAAGCTGCGCGGCGAGACCGCCTACGCCCTCACCACGCCGCTCGTCACCAAACCCGACGGGACCAAGTTCGGCAAGACCGAGTCCGGGGCCCTCTACCTCGACGCCCGAAGGACCAGCCCGTACGCGCTCTACCAGTACTTCGTCCGGGTCGAGGACAGCGTCGTCGGCACCTACCTGCGGTACTTCACCTTCCTCGATCATGACGAGATCAGGGCCCTCGACGAGGCGACGGCGCACCGGCCGGAGGCCCGGGAGTCCCAGCGGCGCCTGGCCGGCGCGGTGTGCACGCTCGTCCACGGTGAGACCGAGACGGCGCGGGTGGAGCGCGCCGCCGCGGCGCTCTACTCGGAGGACGTGGCCACCCTGGATGAGCAGACCCTGCTCGAGGTGTTCGCCGACGCGCCGTCCTCGACGCTGCCGCTCACCTCCCTCGGGGGCGCCGGCGTCGACCTCGTCGAGGTGCTGGCGGCGTCGGGCCTGGTCGCCTCCAAACACGCGGCGCGCAACGCCATCGCCCAGGGCGGCGCCTACGTGAACAACCGCCGCGCCCCGGGCGACGCCCGGCTGACCGCTTCCGACCTCATCGCCGGTCGCTACGTCGTGCTGCGGCGGGGGCGGCGCGAACTGCACCTGCTGCGCTTTGCCTGACCGGCCGGCTACGTCTCCAGGTCGAGGGCCTCGGCCGCCAGGGCGAGCGGCAGGCACCCGGTGGCGGCGATGGCCTCGTGGAACCCCCGCAGGCCGCCGCGACCGGCGGCGAGGTAGCGGGCCCGGATCCGCTCGATCTCCAGACTCCCGGTGAGGTAGGAGGGCGCCTGGGTGGGCCAGGCGCAGTAGCGGCTCACCTCGGCGCGAGCGACGGGCTCGGGCAGCCCGGCGTTTTTCTCCAGGAAGGCGACCGCCTCGTCGACGCCGAGGTCGCCGATGTGGAGCCCGGTGTCGACGACCATGCGCGCGGCGCGGAAGCTCCGCGCATTCAGGTGTCCGAGCTCGGCCCGCCGGTCGGCGAAGTAACCCTGCTCGCGCATCATCTTCTCGGCGTAGAGGGCCCAGCCCTCGGAGAAGTAGGAGGAGTGGATGAACTGACGGACCCGCCGGGCCGTCTCTTTCATCCAGGTGAGGTGCCAGTGGTGGCCCGGGTAGGTCTCGTGGGCGGTGATCGTGGGGATGACGTGGAAGTTGTTCGCGGCGAGCCGCCGGGCGTTGTCCGCCGGCGTCGTCCCGGCGGGGGGCCACGGCACGTGGAAGTGCCCGACGAGGCCGGGGCGGAAGGCCGGTGGGGAGACGTACGAGGCGACGGCGAGGATCGGGCGCATGAACGGCGGTGTCGGCTCCACCCGGCATGCTTCGCCCTCCGGGAAGGCGACGAGGTCGTGGGTCGCCAGGAACCCGCGTGCCCGGGTGGTCTCGTCGGCGTAGCGGTGACGCATCTCCTCGAAGCAGACCGGGCGGTCTTGGCTCATCGCCTCGAAGACCGGGCGCCAGGTCGAGGCGTGCGGGTCGATCTCCCGGGCGAGCCGATTCATCTCGGACTCGAGTTGGTCGAGTTCGCGCCGGCCCCGGCCGCGCAACTCCGAGGCGCCATAGCCGAGGAGCTCCCGTTCCCCCAGCAACGACGAGTACCGCTCCTCGCCGATGGCGTAGTCGCCCCGCGCCGACCCGCCCAGTTCGGTGAGAAAGCCGAGGAAGTCGCGGAAGGCCTCGACGGTGCCGGTGGCAGCCTCGGCGACCTCGGCGCGGCTCTTCTGGTCACGGAACTCCGCCGGCAGCAGATCCTTGAAATAGGGGATCGCGGCTTCGCACTGGCCGACGGCGCGGCCGACGATGAGCGGACTCGCCAGCTCGGAGGAGAGGTTCGCCCGTCCGGCCTCGAGCGCCCCCGGCATGGCGCGCAGGCGGCTCGCCGTGTAGCGCGCCCGCTCACCTTCGGGGAACGACCGGTGGATGATGAGGCTGAGAATCCCGTCGAAACAGGGGTCGAGGTAGAAGGAAGGGTCTCTCTGCCAGCCGCGCCACGACTCGAGGACCTGTCGGCCGCGGATCTCGGCGAGGACCGCAGCGCGGTCGATCCGCTGGTCGGGTCCCAGCCGGTCGACGTCGACGGCGCGCAGCCGGTCAAGCCAGGTCGCGTCGTTCCTTTTCCGGCCGGTGATGGCCGCCGCCGACAGGTCGTCGATCTCGCCGTGAGCGCCGTCGGCCCCGAGCGCGGTGGCGGTCACCGGTGAAGCCGCGAACTCGTCGGCGAGCCACGCGTCGAGCAGGCGGTCGAAAGCCGCGTCGGGGCTGACCGGGGTCACGGCGCGAAGCTAGACGCCCGGCCCGGTCGGTGGACTGGTAGAGGGTTCCGGCGCGGATAGCGTCGCCGTCGTGGAGGACAGGTCCAGGCTGGTCGGGCCGTTTCCCCCCGGCGCCGACCCCGAGGAGTACGACCGCATCCGTCGTCGCGTGCTGTGGCGGATGCCGACCGGCCTATACCTCGTGGGATCGGTGGCGGGCGGCGAGCGCAACCTGATGACGGCGAACCTTGTCGTCCAGCTGTGCGTCAACCCGAAGCTCGTGGGTGCGGTCATCGAGGAGAGTGCGCGCACCCACGCTTTGATCGAGACGGGCGCCTGCTTCGCGGTTTCGCTGCTCGCCCGCAAGGACCGGGGAATCGTGCGAAAGTTCGCAAGACCGGCGCGTGACGATCGTGCCGCCCGCACCCTGAACGGCATCGCCTACACCGACGCGCCGGTGACCGGGGCGCCGGTCGTGTCCCAGGCAATTGCCTATCTCGACTGCCAGCTGGAGCGGACGGTCCGGTTCGGCTCGCATTCGCTATTCGTCGGGGAGGTGGTCGATGCGGCCTTTGGACCGGGCGCCCCGGCCGACGTGGCGGAGGTGCTGCGCGTCGAGGACACCCGTTTGAGCTACGGCGGCTGAGATGCCGACGACCCGCCGGGTGACGGCCCGTTCGCAGCGGCCAGGGCCCCTCCAACCCCGTTACGTCGCCGATGCGGCCACGCTGGCCGCCTTGGTCGGCGAGCTCAGCGGCGTCGACGAGTACGCGCTCGACACCGAGTTCCTCCGGGAACGGACGTATTTCGCCCGGCTCGCCCTGCTGCAGGTGGCCTGGCCGGGCGGGGCAGCGCTCGTCGACCCCCTCGCCATCGACGTCGCGCCCTTCGCCGCGGTGCTCCGCGGTCCGGGGCTCGCCGTCCTGCACGCCGCCGACCAGGACCTCGAGGTTCTGGAGCGGGCCTGCGGGGCCACGCCGTCGCGACTATTCGACACCCAGTTGGCGGCGGGATTCCTGGGCATGTCGACGCCCTCGCTCGTCGTTCTCGTCGAGCGGCTGCTGCGGCTGCGGCTGGAAAAGGGCGACCAGCTCACGGACTGGACCCGGCGGCCGCTCAGCGAGCAGCAGTGCCAGTACGCGGCGCACGACGTCGCCCACCTCACCGAGCTTCGTCGCGTGCTCTCCGACCAGCTGGTGGCGCGTGGTCGCCTCAGCTGGTCCGAAGAGGAATGCGCCGCCCTGCTCCAGCGGGCGCGCCGAGACCCGGTCCCGGAGGAGGCCTGGTGGAAGCTGCGCCAGGCGCGTCAGTTGCGGGGCGTCGAGAGGGGCGTCGCCCAGTCGGTGGCGGCGTGGCGGGAGCGGCGGGCCCAGGAACTCGACCGGCCGGTCCGCTTCATCCTCTCCGACCTTACGCTGGCGGCTATCGCCCACCGGCCACCGAAGACCCGGGGGGACCTCCAACACCTCCGCAACCTCGATCCGCGCAGTCTTAGCGACCCGGTGGCGGCGGAGCTGATGGCGGCGGTCGAGACCGGGATGCAGCTCCCCCCCGAGGCGATCCACCTGCCCCCGGGCCCGGAGGGCAATTCGGTCAACCGGCCGGCGGTGGCGCTGGCGCTCGCCTTCGCCGGGGAGCTTGCCCGCCAGCTCCACATCGATCTGCCGCTGCTCGCCACGCGGGCCGACATAGTCGGTTTCCTCCAGCAGCCTCCCGAGGGTCGACTCACCGCGTCGTGGCGCCGCGAGATCGTCGGCGAGCCGCTGGTCCGGTTGGTGACCGGAGACGCGGCGCTCGCCCTGGAGGAGGGCTCGCTCGTCCTCGAGGAGCGCACCCACCGTCGAGTACCGCGTTAGGGATTCCAACGCCGGCCCCGGTGGCGCGGTGCGACGTTGGGCCCGGGAGCTGGTGCCGGGCGGTTATTCCGGCGACTCCTCGGGGAGGGGTGGGGCCGAAGAGGGCCGCAGATCGATCGTCAGCGTGAGGATTCCCTCGGCGAGTTGGGCGTCGGCGTCGCCGAGCATCGCGAAGTCCAGGTAATCGAGCTCCATCTGCTCGATGATGCGGCGGCGTTCGGCACCTTCGACGGGCGGCATTCCCCGCCGTCGGACCGCGGCCGCACGTTCGCGAAAACGCGCCACCATCGCCCCGGGATCGAAGGCTTCGGGCACGGGTCCAGGTTATCGGCGCCGGATGATCAGGTGGTGTGGCGGGTCTTGAAAAGAATCGGGCGGTATGCTGCACCTCGCACAGGGATCTGATGTGGGATCCGACGTGGTGCCGCGGCGGCGGGCGTCCCCGGACCGGCCGTGGCCGACGCGTCCTGTTGCAATCAGGGAGCGGCTCGTGAAAAAGGGACGGCACCGGCGCTTCGAAGAGGCACGCAGCCTGAAGCGCGCGGTCGAGGTCGTCGTGGAACCCTGCCCCGAGTGTGGCGCGGGCCCCGATGAGGCCCACGCCACCTGGTGTCTCTACGAGCCTGACGAAGACCCCGAAGACGCCGAAGACCTGACCTGAGCCCCCGCCCGTCGGACGACGGGATGCGGTAGGGGGGTGCGCGTGCTGAGGTGGGTGTCGAGGTAGGCGGCGATCATCTTGTAAACCGCCGGGCCGACCAGCGCGCCGAGTTCGTCAGCCAGGCTCACATAGACCGGTTGTTTCCCGACGAAGGCCTCGGGGGCTTCGGTGCACCACCAGTGGAATTCGTCACCGGCGGGTCCCCAGTGGCGCCTCTCCCACTGGGTGACCGTGGAGGTGACGTGCCCGCCTTCGTCGGTGGCGTCCTCCCGGCGCACCGGGAGCTGCCAACACACCTCGGGTTTGTAAAGGCGCGGGGCCACGCCGGCCTCGAGGGCGGCCCGATGGAGGGCGCAGCCCGGGCCCCCGGGGAAACCGGGCCGGTTGAGGAAGATGCAGGCCCCGTCGACCAGCCGGGTGGTGAGGTCCTCACCCTGGTGCTTGATGACGCCGACGCGCCGCGCCCGCCCCAGGTGCTGGAACTGGTTCGGGGTGAGTTTCCGGGCTGCCGCCTCGACGCGCCGGGCGTCTTTTTTGTCCGAGAGGTGGGCGCCGTAACTGCAGCAACCTTCGGCGAGTTCCGCGGCCGGCCCGGTGAGGACCCCCTGGCAACCCTCGTTGTAGATGCACTTCCAAGCGCTCGCCAGGAACGTCACGTCGACAACCCAGGTGCGGTCCTCTTCCGGGTCGCTGAAGCTCACCCACTCGTGGGCGTCGTCGGGGATGGACATGCATCGAACGCTATCGGCGTCGCCCCGACACCGGCGAGCTGGCGGCGGGTCGGCTCGGCGCAACAGAACCACGGCTCGGTGAGATGGGGCCGTCGTCTTGGCGAAGGCCCCGGCACCACCGCCACCTCCGGTGGTCTGGGGTCGCGCCGGCCGAGGTGATCGAACACCATGGCCCGGACCGCGGCGTAGGTGGTCTCGACCGGCTCCGCCGCCGTTGCCGCTTCCTCGCAGCGTTCGGCCAGCGCCGTCTGGAGCTCGTCGAGGACCGGGTCCTCCGCCGACCAGCGGTACCCGGCCGACTCGGCGTCGAGTTCGCCGAGGGCGCGAGCAAGTACGGGGTCGTCGTCTCTGAGGAGGAGCGAACCGGGCGGGATGAGCAGTCGTATCGAGTACTGAACCGGATCGACGTTCGGCACCAGATCGTGTGCCGCGACGAAATCGACGATCCCGATCACGTCTTCTCGTTCGGTCCACGGGGTGAACGGGAGGAAGGAGGGGCGGATCTCGATGCCGAAGCTGCGCAGCAAGGAGACGGCGTGGCCGGCGTCCGCCGCGGTGTGGTTCTTTTGCAGGCGGCGCAGCACGGCGTCGTTGGTGGATTCGAAGGCCGAGACCACGAAGACGAGTCCGAGCGTGGCGAGCTCGGCGACGGCGTCCCGGTGACGCAGCAGATGCGAGACCTTGATCGTGGCGTCGAAGGTGAGCTCGGGGTGTCTGGCGTGGATCCCCCGGGCGACCTCGAGGGCGTGGGCGGGACGGTTCAAGAAGTCGGGGTCGGCGAAACGCAGGTGGCCGGCGCCCGCCGCGACCAGAGCGCCGACGTCGGCCAGCACCGCTTCGGTGGGGACGGCCCGCGATCGCCCCCCGTAGACGACGGGCACCGGGCAGTGCCGGCAGCGGTGGTTGCAGCCCCGGCTGGTCTCGACCGTCCCGACGAGCCGCTCGCCGTCGGCGGTGACGAGACGCGCGTAAGCCCCCAGGCCGGGTAGTCCTTGTCGCCGGGGGAGTGGGCCCGTCGTCTGGCCGGCGGCCCGGGGCCGGCCGAGGTCGACGACCGCGGTGGACCGGTTGGTACGGGTGGTGCCGTCCAGCCAGCCAGCCAGCGCTCGGCCCACCTCGCCGGCCGCGGCCAGGTCACCTTCCCGGAGGATCCCGGTGGCCGCCGCCACCGGGGCATACAGGCCGTACAGCGCGACCGGTGTGGCCGGGCGGGAGGCGCGCAACCGGTCGATCGCGGCACGGGCGAGCTGCAGGGCGGTGTGCATCGGGACGGAGAAGGCTACGGCCTGGGCCCAGGCGATGTTGGCCGAGGGCCAGTTCTCGGTGGAGAGGTCGACGGTGCGCACCTCGTGACCCCGGGCCGCGAGCTCGGCCGCCGGTCCGGCCAGACCGAGCGGTTGGGCGCCGAGCTCGTAGGTGGAGACGAGCAGGACGCGACTCACCGTCCCGCCTCCCCCGCGACCTCGGGGTCGACGTGCACCCGGAGCGCCGCGAAACCACGCCGCAACGCCTCCTCGACCTGTTCGGGAGCGTCAGCCCGGGCGAACAAGAACCCCAGGTAGCGGTCACCGGCCGGCCAGGCCGTCAGTCTCCCGCCGACGGGCACGGTCACCTCGAGTCCCCACACCCCCGGTACCGCCAGGGCGGCCTCCTTGCCGTCGATCCCGCCAAGGCGGCCGGAAGCGGGGACGGGGAGCATCATTACGCCCGACGCGCCCGGCAGTCGGACTCCCGCCGGGTCGAATTCCATCCCCAGCGCCTGGGTGAGCACGATCTCCTCGAGCGATCGCCCGGACGAGAAGCGAAGCGCCTTGGAGCATCGCCCGCCGATCGTGCGTGCCGCGACTTCCAGGACGACCACCCGCGCCTCGGGATGCGATCCCCGTGGTGACAGACGGGCCTCGGCGTGGACCGGACCGTCGACGAGACCGAGTGCCGCACAGGCCGAGGCCACCGTGGCGCGCAGCACCTCTTGGATCGGCGCCGGATGGCGGGAGGGTGTGACGTAGATCGTCTCTTCGAAGTACGGCCCGTCGAGCGGATCCGGCTTGTCGAAGACGGCGAGGACCTCGAGGTGACCATGGGACAGGAGCCCTTCGACGGCGACCTCCTCGCCGGGGACGAACGACTCGACAAGCAGCGGCTCACCAGCCGGCCTTCCGGCGCACCGGGCGATGCGGCGCACCCTGGCGGCCGCCGCCCGCGCCCCCGGGGAGTCGTCAACGCGGATGACGCCGCGACTCGCGGCCAGCGAGCACGGCTTCACGACCACCGGGTAGCCGAGCCGATCCCCGGCCGCCGCCACGGCGTCGGGCTCCTCGGGACCTGCCCCGACGATCTCGAAGGGCGGTTGGCTCACTCCGGCTTCGCCCAACCGGCGCCGCATCGCCGCCTTGTCCCGGGTTGCGGCGATCGCCTGGTACGGGTTCTTCGCGAGCCCGAGCCGTTCGGCGGCGGCGGCCGCGGCCAACATCCCCGCGTCGTCCACCGCCAGCACCGCGTCGAGCGGCGTTACCGCGTGAAACGACGCCACCGCCTCGGCCGCGGCCGGAGGATCCTCGAGCGGCAGGACGAGGAAGTGTTCCGGCAACGTGGCGGCCAGCGCCTGGGGGGCGTCCGACCCGGTCACCACCTCAACTCCCAACCGTCCCGCCGCGGCCAGGAACTCGGTGGCGCGGTAGGTCGAGGAAGGAAGCACCAGCAGGACGCGTGCCATACCCCCATCATGCCGGTCGATTGCTCGCCACCAGCGCGGCGTTCGCCCGCTCGGGTGGTGCCCCTAGCATGGCGATATGGCCGACGAGGCGCCGGATCGATTGCACCTTGACTCGGTGCTCGCGGTCACCGACGCCGCCCGCGCCTCCATTCTCGAGGCCCGCGCGGCCGAGCGGAATCCCGAGGGCCTCGCGCTCTTCGTCGAGGTGACCGGGTCGGCGAACGGCGCCTACGTCTACGAGATGTGGTTCGAGGCGCTCGCCGACGCCTCGCCGCGCGACGTGCTGTGCCAGCACGGCGAGCTCACCGTGGTCGTGGGGGGTGAAAGCGTCGACAAGCTGCGCGGGGCGACGCTCGATGTCGGTGACCAGGGCCTCGTCATGGTGAACCCCAATGCGCCGAGGTTGGCGCCGGTGGCTCCGGCTGCCGCCGAGGGAGATGTGACCAGCCCGCTGGCCCAGGCGGTGATGACCGTGCTCGAGGAACAGGTGAACCCCCAGATCGCCTTCCACGGCGGCCGGGCGGACCTCGTCGCTGTCGACCAGGGCGTCGCCTACCTCCGGTTGTCCGGTGGCTGCCAGGGATGTGGGCTGGCGGCGGTGACGCTCGGTCAGGGGATCAGCCTCGCCATCAGACAAGCGGTGCCGGAGATCGTCGACGTGGTCGACGTCACCGCGCACCAGGAGGGCCGCAACCCTTACTTCGAACCGGCAAAGAAGTAGCGGCGCCCACCGGGACGGAGCCCGTGAAGGCGAAACGGTAGATTTCACCAATGCTCCGTTTCCTCACGGCTGGGGAATCCCACGGTCGTGCACTCGTCGTCATCGTCGAGGGTCTGCCCGCCGGGCTGCCGATCACGACCGACGAGATCCGGGTCGAGCTGGCCCGACGCCGGCTCGGCTACGGACGGGGACCGAGGATGCGCGTCGAACGCGATGAAATCGTCGTCGTCAGTGGGGTGCGGCACGGCAGGACGCTCGGCTCACCGGTGGCGATCGAGATCGCCAACGCCGAGTGGCCGAAATGGGAGCGGGAGATGTCGGTCGAACCCGGCGAGCCGGAGCGGATCCTCACCGCCCCGCGTCCGGGTCACGCTGACCTCGCCGGAATGGAGAAGCACGGATTCGCCGACGCGCGCGACGTGCTCGAACGGGCCTCGGCCCGTGAGACCGCGGCCCGGGTCGCGGCGGGCACGCTGGCCAAAGCGCTGATCGGCGAGCTGGGTATGGCCGTCGTCAGCCACGTCGTCGCCATCGGACCGGTGACGGCGGCGCCGGGAGTGCGGCCGCGTCCCGAAGACCTTGCCGCGGTCGACGCCTCACCGGTCCGCTGTTTCGACGCCACCGCGACCGACGCCATGGTCGCCGAGATCAAGTCGGCCGCCAAAGAGGGGGATTCGCTGGGGGGCGTCGCCGAGGTCGTCGGCTACGGGGTCCCGGTCGGGCTGGGCAGCTACGCCCACTGGGACCGCCGCCTCGACGGACTGATCGCCCAGGCGCTGATGAGTATCCCGGCGGTCAAGGCGGTCGAGATCGGCGACGCCATCGCGATTGCCTCCCGGCGGGGCTCCGAGGCCCACGACGCCATCATCTGGGACGCGCCGAGTGCGACCTACCAGCGCGAGACGAGCCGGGCCGGAGGGATCGAGGGGGGCGTCTCGATTGGTGGCCTACTCGTCGCGCGGGCGGTGATGAAACCGCTGGCGACCTTGAACCACCCGGTGCTGGCGACCGTCGACGTGGCGACCAAAAAGGGGACGTTCGCCTTCCGGGAGCGCACCGACGTCACCGCAGTGCCGGCCATGGGGGTCGTCGCCGAGGCGATGGTGGCCTTGGTGCTCGCCGCCGAGGCCCTCCGCAAGTTCGGGGGCGACTCACTCGCCGAGTTCGTTCGCAATCGGGACGCCTTCGTGGCGGCGCTCGGCTCCACCCCGTCCACCGCCCGGGCCAGCCGAGCCGACGCGAGACCGGGTCGACGGTGATGGTCGCCGTCCCGAAGGGTCCCGGCCACCTCCTGCTGGTCGGAATGATGGGAACCGGCAAGTCCTCGACGGGCCGGCGGCTCGCCGAGGTGCTCGACCGGCCCTTCGTCGACACCGACGAGGAGATCGTCGCGGCCACCGGGAGGACCATCCCGGAGATCTGGTCCACCGAGGGAGAGAAAAAGATGCGGGCCGTCGAGTCGGCCGTCCTCGCCGAGACGCTTGCTTCCCCGTCCCCCCTGGTCATCGCGGTCGGCGGTGGCGCGGTGCTCGATCCGGCGAACCGTGCCGCCCTCGCCCGAGCGGGAGAGGTCGTCTGGCTGCGAGCCGCGGTGGCCACGCTCGCCGCCCGCCTCGGAGACGGCGACGGCCGTCCGTTGCTCCACCCGGACGCCGCCGGGGCGCTCGAGCGGATGGAGCCGGCGCGCCGACCGCTCTACGAGGAGGTGGCCGACTTCACCGTCGACGTCGACGACTTCGAGCCCGACGCCACGGTGACCGCCGTTCTCGGGGCGATCCAGCGTCGCATCGGGGTAGCCCTGGCGGAGCACCCCTATGAGGTCGTCGTCGGACCCGGGGCGCGGCAGCTGGTCCGATCGGTCATCCCCCCGGGGGCTTCCCGGGCGGCCCTGGTCACGCAAGCCGGCGTAAACGTGCGGGTGGCGACGGGCTTGGACGAGGCCGAGTTCACCATCGGCCTCGGCGAATCGGCGAAGTCCTTTGGCACCGTCGAGGAACTGTGCCGGGGCTTCGCACGGGCGGGACTGACCCGAGCCGACGTCGTGGTGGCCGTCGGGGGCGGCGTCGTCACCGACGTCGCCGGTTTCGCTGCTTCCTGCTATCACCGCGGGCTGGCGGTGATCCAGGTGCCTACGACGCTGCTCGCCCAGGTGGATGCCGCGATCGGCGGCAAGACCGGAGTCAACCTGCCGGAGGGAAAGAACCTCGCCGGGTCGTTCTGGCAGCCGTGCGCGGTCCTCTGTGATCCCGATACGCTGTCGTCGCTGCCGGCTCGGGAATGGAGATCAGGCTTCGGCGAGATGGCCAAGTACGAGTGTCTCGGCCTCGCCGACCTCGCCGGGCGGTCACTGGTCGACCAGATCGCCTCCTGCGTCGCGGCGAAGGCGGCGATCGTCGCCGTGGACGAGCGTGACGCGGGCCACCGGATGATCCTCAACTACGGCCACACCTTGGCCCACGCCCTCGAGGCGATGGGGTTCGCCGGTGGCGAAGGGAGCGAGGCGTCGATCCGGCACGGTGAAGCCGTCGCCGTCGGGCTCGTCTTCGCGGCCCGGCTGGCGGCGGAGCTCGGGCGGATCGGAGCCGCCGAGGTCAGCCGTCACCTTGCCGCGGTCGAGCGTTACGGGCTCTCCCCGTCGATTCCCGCCGGGGTCTCCCTCGAGGAGCTGTTGGTATTCATGGGGCGGGACAAGAAGACCCGGACCGGGCTGAGCTTCGTCCTCGCCGGTCCCCGCGGCGTCGAGCTGGTTCCCGACGTCGCGCCCGAAGCCGTGCGGGCGGCGCTCTGCGCGACGCGGGCCGTCGCGCCCGGAGATGCCACGTCGCACCCTGCCAAAGCGAGGACTGCGTGACCGAACCTGTCGTCTTGTTGCTCTCGGGCCCGAACCTTGGACTGCTCGGAGAACGCGAGCCGTCCATTTACGGCACCGCGACGCTCGCCGATCACGTCGCACGGGCCGAAGGGGTGGCGCGCCGCCACGGCTTCCGGTTCGAGCACCTCCAGAGCGAGCACGAGGGTGATCTCGTCGAGGCGGTGCACCGCGCGCGCCACCGGGTGGCGGCGATCGTGGTGAACGCCGGTGCCCTGTCGCACTACGGTTGGTCGCTCCACGATGCGCTGGCGGCTTACGAAGGGAAGGTGATCGAGCTTCACCTCTCGCTTCCGGACTCGCGGGAGTCCTGGCGCCGCCGCTCGGTCCTGGCGCCGGTCGCGGACGGCGCGATCGCCGGCTTCGGCGGACTCGGTTATGAACTGGCGATCGAAGCCGCGGTCCGGCTGGTGAAAGAAGGGGAGGTGTAGGGATGGCCGTGGAGGTGATCAGGGAGGTGGGGGAGACGGGAGCGGCGCCACTCGCCCCCATGGATCTTCCCTTACGACTCGTCCGGCTGCGGGAGCTTCTCGGCAAGGAACGCCTCAGCGGGATGCTCGTCACCTCGCTCAGCAACGTCCGCTACCTGAGCGGGTTCTCCGGGTCGAGCGCCATGCTGCTCGTGACGGCGCGGCACACCCTGCTGGTCACCGACGGGCGCTACCGGGACCAGGCGGCGGCCCAGCTGGCGGCGGCCGGTGTCAAGGTCGATCTCGAGGTCGTCGGCCGGACGAAGCAGATCGACTCGATCGTGCGAGCGACCCGCGGCTTGGCTCAGCTCGGCCTCGAGGCCAAGGCGGTGAGCTGGTCGTTCCAGGCCGAGCTCGCCGGCGCCCTGAAGCCCGCGCTGGTGGCAACCTCGGGTCTCGTCGAGGCGATCCGGCTGGTGAAGGACCCCGGAGAGATCGCCCGGATCGAACGGGCCTGCGAGATCGCCGACGTCGCGTTGGCGCAGACCAAGCCGCGACTCACCGAGGGCGTGACCGAGGCGCAGTTCGCGGCGGAGCTCGATTTCGAGATGCGCCAGCGGGGAGCTGCCGGTCCTTCGTTCGACACCATCGTCGCCAGCGGGCCGAGGGGCGCCATGCCGCACGCCCAACCGACGGATCGGGCCATCCTGCCCGGCGAACTGGTGGTCGTGGACTTCGGTGCTCTGTTCGACGGCTATCACTCCGACATGACCCGGACGATCTGTGTCGGGGATCCGTCGGCTTCGGACGCCGAGCTTTTGGGTGCGGTGGCGGCCTCGCAACGGGCGGGGCTGATCGCGGTGGCGGCCGGCGTCACCGGGGGCGAGGTCGATGCCGCTTGCCGGAAGTCGCTCGAGGAGGCGGGCTTCGGCGGGGCCTTCACGCACTCGACCGGTCACGGAGTCGGCCTCGACGTCCACGAGGCACCGACGCTCGCCGCGGGATCCGAGGACGAGCTGCCGGAAGGCACCGTCGTCACCGTCGAGCCCGGGGCGTATCTCGTCGAACACGGCGGGGTCCGCATCGAAGACACCGTGGTGGTGACGGCCGCTGGCTGCCGTCCGCTCACCAAGACGACGAAGGATTACACGATCTGATGGCCCTGTCGACGAACGATCTGAAAAACGGGATGGCCCTCGACCTGTCCGACGGACTGTTCGAGGTGGTCGAGTTCCAGCACGTGAAGCCCGGCAAGGGTGGTGCCTTCGTGCGCACCAAGCTCCGCAACCTCCGGAACAAGGCGGTGATCGAGCGGACCTTCCGCGCCGACGAGCGGGTGGAGCAGGCGGTGATCGACAAGCGCGAGATGCAGTTCCTCTACCGCGACGGGACCGACTACGTGTTCATGGACAACGTCTCGTATGACCAGATGACCGTGTCTGCCGCCACCTTGGGGAACGTCGCACCGTTCTTGAAGGTGGGGAACTCGGTCATTCTGGCGCTGCACGAGACGGAGATCGTCGACGTCGAGCTACCGGCGGCCGTCGAGCTGGAAATCACCGACACCGAGCCCGGCATGCAGGGCGACCGGGTCTCCGGCGCGCGCAAACCGGCGACGACCGAGACCGGGCTCGTCGTCCAGGTCCCCCTGTTCGTCAACCCGGGCGACCGGATCAAGGTCGACACCCGGTCCGGTGAGTACCTCACCAGGGCGTAGGCCGCGGACTTTGTCCACCGGCGCCCGCCGTCGGGCGAGGGAGCGGGCACTCGACCTGCTCTATGAGGCCGAGACCAAGGGGATGTCGCCGGAGGCCGTGCTCGACGCCCTCCCGGTCGCTCCCGATCCCTACGCGGCCGAGCTGGTGCGCGGGGTGGGGGTCCACCTGGCGGCGATCGACGCCCTCGTCGACGCCCACGCCGCGGCGTGGGCGATCGGGCGGCTGCCCGCCGTCGACCGCCAGCTGCTGCGGATCGCGACGTACGAACTGGTCTTCGGCGGCGGGGTCCCGATGGCCGTGGCGATCGACGAGGCGGTGGCGCTGGCCCAGGAGTTCTCGACCGAGGAGTCAGGCCGCTACGTGAACGGTGTGCTGGCCGGGATCGCTGCCGACCACGACGCCACCGCGGCGCCGTGACGAGACGCGACCCCTACGCCGCGGCGGGTGTCGACTACGCGACGCTCGACGCCGCCAAACGCCGGGCGGTGGCGGCCGCCCGGGCGACCTCGTCGGGCGCGGCGAGGTGGGGCGCCGGGGTCGACGAGCGAAGCCGTGGCGAGCCGGCCACGGTGGTGAGGTCGGACGACGCGACCTACGGGTTCGTCTTGGAGTGCCTGGGCACGAAGTCGCTGGTGGCGCGGGACTTCGAGGTGGCGACCGGGATCGATCGGTTTGACGCGATCGGCTATGACACCGTCGCCGCGGCGGTCAACGACTGCTGCTGCGTCGGCGCCCTGCCGCTCGCCGTCAACGCCTACTTCGCGACCGGCGCGGCGTCCTGGTACGCCGGGACCCGGCATGCGTCGCTCGTCGACGGGTTCGCCCGGGCGTGCCGCGACTCCGGTGCCGCCTGGGGAGGTGGCGAGTCGCCGACGCTGGCGGGGCTGGTGGCCCCGGACGGGATCGACCTCGCGGCGGCGGTGATCGGCCGGGTGCCGACCGGGAGGGAGCCGTGGCTCGGGTCCGAGCTCGAGCCGGGCGACGAGATCGTGCTCGTCGGGTCGAGTGGCCTCCACCAGAACGGCGCCTCACTGGTGCGCGCCGTCGCCGCCCGCCTCGAGGCCGGACTGGCGACCCCGCTTAGATCCGGCCGGCTCTTCGGCGACGCGGTGCTAGACGCCGGCGTGATCTACGTCGACCTGGTCGGGCGCCTGTTCGCCGAGGAGGTCGCGGTGCACTACCTCAGCCACATCACCGGGCACGGATGGCGCAAGCTGATGCGCGCCGACCGGGATCTCACCTACCGGGTCGAACGGCTGCCCGAAGTCCCGGAAGTGCTGAGGTTTCTCGCCGAACGGGCGGGCTTGTCGGGCGCCGAGGCCTACGCCACCCTGAACATGGGCGCCGGGCTGGCCTGCTTCGTCGCTTCCGGATCCGGCACCCGGGTGGTGGCGCTGGCGCAGGAGGTCGGGCTGGCCGCGCTCGTCGCCGGGAAGGTGGAATCGGGGTCGCGCCGGGTCCTCGTGGAGCCGCTCGGCGTCGAGTACCCGGCGGGCGAGCTCGAACTGCGTTGAGGCGTCGCCGGACCGGTCGGTTGGTCAAGCGCTCGGTTTGCGGGCCCGGATGAAGGCGCTCATGGCGGCGCCGTCCAGAGCCGCGATCGCGGCCTCGGCGTCGACCGTGTCCCGGAGCTCGGCGGTGGCGGACACCTCCTCGGCCATGCGGACCAGGCCCTCGCGGTCATAGACGTTGGTGGGCTCGACGTCGATCGACTCAAAGCCGGCGCGATCCAGCTCCCACCGATAGTCGGCCTCGGAGAGGGCGCCCGCCAGGCAGCCGGTCCACAGGGCGATCACCCGTCGGTAGGGCTCGGCGAGCGCCCGGCGCAGGACCACGTCGGCGATCGCCAGGCGTCCGCCGGGGCGTAGTACGCGGAACGCCTCGCGGAATACGGCGGGCTTGTCGGTCGACAGGTTGACGACGCAGTTGGAGATGATCACGTCGACCGAATCGTCGGGCAGGGGAACCGCCTCGATGGTGCCCTCGAGGAAGGTGGCGTTCGTCACCCCGGCCTCGGTCTGGTTGCGCCGGGCCAAGGCCAGCATCTCCGGGGTCATGTCCAAGCCATAGGCCATGCCGCCCGGTGCGACCCGGCGAGCCGACAGCAGCACGTCGATCCCCCCACCGGAGCCGAGGTCGAGGACGACTTCTCCCGGGCTCAGATCGGCCAAAAGAGTCGGGTTGCCGCAGCCGAGCGAAGCCGCCAGCGCCCTCTCCGGCAGTACCTCGGCCTCGTCGTCCCCGTAGAGGGTGCGGCCGAAGACGTTCTCGGTCGCGGAGGCCGGCCCGCAGCAACAAGCTCCGGTCGCCTGGGCCGCTTCGGCGTAACGCGCCCGTACCGCGTCTCTGACTTGGTCTGTCTCGGGTTTGGTCAACTCGGTCTCCTTAGGTTGGCGAACCGTATACGCGAGGTCGCCGGGTCGTGGCCCGAAGGCACGAGCCCTCGACAAGAGCCCGCCCACCTGCGTCGATATCGTCTCGGATGGGGCGGACCCCGTCGAGTCCGAGCCCCTCGGGACCTTTAATCTCCCAGTCCAGGTGGCGTTTTGCCGGGGTGGCGCGCCCGGTGTCACCACCACCCATGGTGACCACGACCCCCGCCTCGCTTGCAAGCTCTGTGGTGGCCCAGGTCGGCCGTTCGGCGACGAGATCGATGCCGACCTCGCGCCTGGCTTCCACGACCGCCGGGTGCAACCGGTCAGCCGGTTCGGAACCCGCCGAGCGCACCGTGACCTGGTGGCCGGCACGTCGGGCGAGCAGCGCCACGGCCATCGGTCGTCTACCGGCGTTGTGCGCTCAGTCGAACCCAATCGCCGACTTCTTGGTCATGCTGCCTCCCGGAACGGGTTGACGCCTTGTTGCGAGTGGCGCGTGACCATCGGATAGGTGGCGCCACCACCGGTGGCTGGCCCGCCTTCGACGGTCCCGAATCCCAGGAACCCAACGGTCGGGCTCGGCGTCACATCGGCGGAGGTATCCGGACGCCTCCCTGCAAGGTGGCCGCCGGGCCCGCGCCGCTCGCCCCGGGGCGATCGGCCCGCCGCCACGGTGCTGGCGCCGACGACGAAGCGCGCCCCCCGCGGAGGTATTCGGCGTGGCCGTCGGACAGATTGATACATGTCAATATGACAGTCTGGCATTCACATTGACGACTGTCAATATCGCCAGACGCCGTGACGGGGACCGCAGCCGAGACGCCGCCCGAGGTGGGGCGAGAGCCGGGCCGCGCCCCGCGACGAGAAGCTGCACGGGAGGCAGACCAATTGCCCAGCTCGCCTCGGTGCTCGGTGTCATAGCGGGCCGACCCGTTGCGCCGCTCTCGATCATCGCGGCGGGGGAGATCGGACGCGGCAACCTCGATGGGCCACTGGACAAGAGCCGGCCGACGGTCTCGCATCGCGCCCGCCTGCTGGCCGAAGTGGATCGATCGGGGGACGGAAGTGCGGTGAGTGCACGTGGTGGCTGGTCGTCCCGGAGCGTTTCGCCACGTGTGCCTTTTTCTCGGCGGCAGGTAGGGAGCTCCCGGCGCCGAGGTGCGGGCCCGGGTCGGGTGTCTCGCGCCGACGTCGGGCGCCGAACCCTGGCGGTTTGGTTGGGGTCCCCGGACCGGGATCCCCGGGTGCTGGCGCGACGGTTGCGTTGCCCGGCGCGAAAAGTGGCATCCTTGAGCGGACGTGAAGCGGGTCCCGTGAGGCCCGCACGGACGATGGGGAGCGCGGTGGCCGAGCAAGAGCGGCGGTTGGCACGCCCGCAGGGGTGTGTCTTCATCTCGCGTTCCCAGGTGATGGACTCGGACGACGTCCGTCGCGCCCTCGTGCGGATCGCCCACGAGATCCTGGAACGCAACCACGGCGCCGAAGGGGTCGTTCTCGTCGGGCTGCAAACCGGAGGGGTTCCACTCGCCCGTCGGATCGCCGCTGAAATAGCCGAGATCGACGGGGCCACCGTTCCGCTCGGCGTGCTCGATGTCGGGTCCTACCGCGACGACACCGACCTTCGCCCGGTCCGGTCGCGCAACGCGACCGAGATCCCGGTCGACCTCACCGGTCGCGTCGTCGTACTGGTTGACGACGTGTTGTTCACCGGACGGACGGTGCGCGCCGCGCTCGACGCGCTGGTAGACCACGGAAGGGCCCGGGCGGTGCAGTTGGCGGTGATGGTCGACCGTGGCCACCGGGAACTGCCGATCCGGCCGGACTTCGTCGGTAAGAACCTGCCGACCCGGTGGGATGAAGTGGTCGAGGTGAGCGGGGATGGGGTCGCGATCGGCGACCTCATCGAGGCCTGAGCACCGTGGGTGGCCACCGCCAGGCTCGTCCCGCCGACTCCTGGCCGGAGGGGCCCGGCGAGCCCATCGGGGGGTTCTCCGCGCTTACCGGGCACGACCTTCACGTGAAACCGGGACCGGCGGGGAGGCGAAGTGCCTGAGCCCGCCGGCCGCGGCCGGTCCGGCCCGCGACGGGTCGTCGTCCGGGGCGGGACCATCGTCGACTCGACGGGTGAGCGTCGCGGTGACGTGTTCATCGAGGACGACCGGATCACGGCGGTCGGCGAGGAGATCGAGAGCCCCCGGGGGGCGGTGATCCTCGAGGCGTCGGGTTGCATCGTCGCGCCCGGGCTCGTCGACATCCACACCCACCTGCGGGAACCGGGCGACGAGGCCGCCGAGACCATCGAGACCGGGACGCGCTCGGCGTCGCTCGGTGGCTACACGGCCGTCGTCGCCATGCCGAACACGAAACCGGCGATCGACTCGGCCGCGGCCGTGCGGGCGGTGCTGGAGCTAGCCCGTGGCGCCTCCACCGATGTCGCGGTGGCCGGGGCGATCACCGTCGGGCGCGCCGGTGAGCGAGTCGCACCGCTCGCGGAGATGGCTGCCCTCGGTGTGCGGCTCTTCACCGACGACGGCAGCGGCGTACAGGACGCCGAGGTGTTGCGGCGCGCCCTCGAGGAGGCGCGCGACCTTCGGGTCATCCTGGCCGAGCACTGTCAAGACGATGCCCTCGCCGCCGGTGGCCAGATGCACAAGGGTGTCTGGTCGGCACGGCTCGGGATACCCGGCCAGCCGGCCGCCGCCGAAGAGGTCATGCTCAGCCGGGACCTCGAGCTCGTCCGGCGAACGGGCGCCTCGATGCATTTCCTCCATCTGTCGACCGCCGGATCGGTCGAGCTGGTGCGGGCGGCCAAGGCCGAGGGCCTTCCGGTGACCGCGGAGGCGACTCCGCATCACCTTGCCCTCACCGATGGGCTCGTCGCCTCGGGCGACCCGTGCTTCAAAGTTGCCCCGCCGCTGCGGGCGGTCTCCGACGGGGCCGCGCTGCGGGCGGCGTGCCGCCAGGGCGTGATCGACGCCATCGCCACCGATCACGCGCCCCACACGCCGCAGAGAAAGTCGGTGCCGTTCGCCCTGGCCCCGACGGGGATGATCGGGCTGGAGACCGCGCTCGCCGTCGCCTACGACGTCTTGGTCGCTTTCCCGGATCGGGGCTTGCCGCTGTCGTTGGTCGAGCTGTTCGCCCTGTTGTCGTGGCGTCCCGCAGCCCTCGTCGGGCTGGACCGGACCTTCGGCCACGGAGGACCGATCGCGCCGGGGAGTCGTGCCCACCTCTGCGTGTTCGACCCCACCGACACCTGGACGGTGGATCGCCGGGCGATGGCGAGCCTGTCCCAGAACTCACCGTTCCACGGGATGACGTTCAGCGGGCGGGTCCGCCACACCCTTTTGGCCGGCGAGCCGGTCGTCGTGGACGGGAAGGCCGAGCGGTGACGGGCGGGCGCTTGGCCGCGCCGGCGCAACCACGGCCGACGGGGCTGCTGGTGCTCGCCGACGGGACCACGTTCGAAGGAGAGGCCATCGGGGCCACCGCGTCCGGGGGACGGCCGATCCAATCCGGCGAGCTCGTGTTCAACACGGCGATGTCGGGCTACCAGGAGATCATCACCGACCCGTCGTACGCGGGACAGGTGATCGCTTTCACCTACCCGCACATCGGCAACTACGGCGTGACCGCGGCCGACAACGAGTCCCGTCGCCCGTTCTGTCGCGGGATCGTGCTGCGCGACCTGCCGGAGCGGCCGAGCAGCTGGCGCGCCTCTAAGAGCCTCGAGTCCTTCCTCGTGGACGCGGGCATCGGGGGGCTGACCGGCGTCGACACCCGCCGGCTCACTCGCCACGTGAGGGAAGCGGGGGCCATGCCGTGCGCCTTCGGGACCGTCGGGGAGGCCGAGCTGCTCCGGGCCGCCCGATCAGAACCCGGGACCGAGGGTCAGGACCTCGTCTCCGAGGTGACGACGAGGACTCCCTACCGGGTCTCCGGCGGCCCGTTTCGGGTCGTCGCCTACGACTTTGGGATCAAGCGGTCGATCCTCGCCCAGCTGGCCGCCATCGGCTCGGTCGAAGTCGTCCCGGCGACGACCCCGTCCGCGCCGGTGCTCGCGCGCCGACCCGACGGCGTCTTTCTGTCCAACGGGCCCGGCGATCCCGCCGCCCTCGGTCACCTGGTCGGCGTGGTGCGACAACTCCTCGGCACCGTCCCGGTCTTCGGGGTCTGTCTCGGCCACCAACTCCTTGCCGCGGCGCTCGGGGCGCGCACCTACAAGCTCCCCTTTGGCCACCACGGCGCCAACCACCCGGTGCGACGACTGGCGACCGGGACGGTGGAGGTGACCAGCCAGAACCATGGCTACGCGGTGGTCGCCGACACGATCGAGGCGGCCAAGGTCACCCACGTCAATCTCAACGACCAGGTGATCGAGGGCCTCGCCTGCCGGGATGTCCCCGCCTTCAGCGTGCAGTACCACCCGGAGGCCGGACCCGGGCCCCACGACGCGCGCTACCTGTTCGAGCAGTTCCGCAGCCTCATGGAGGCCTGCCGGTGACCGGTGCGGACTCCGGGGTGGGTCGCTGATGGGCCGGAGAGAGGACCTCGAATCGGTGCTCGTGATCGGTTCGGGCCCGATCGTGATCGGCCAAGCCTGCGAGTTCGACTACTCGGGGACCCAGGCTTGCCGGGCGCTTTCGGAGGAAGGTCTCCGGGTCATCCTGGTGAACTCGAACCCGGCGACGATCATGACCGATCCAGGCGTCGCCGACCGGACCTACCTCGAACCGCTCGATCCCGAGGTGGTCCGGGTCATCATCGAGCGGGAGCGGCCCGACGCCCTCCTGCCGACGATGGGCGGACAGACCGCGCTCAATCTGGCGATGGCGCTGTGGCACCGGGGCGTGCTCGGCGACTACGGCGTCGAGATGATCGGAGCCAACGCCGACGCCATCGCCACGGCCGAGGACCGGGAGCTTTTCAAGAAGGCGATGAGTGGGGTGGGGCTCGAGGTGCCGTCCTCGGGTTTCGCCCACTGCGTGGAGGAAGCGCTGGCGGTCGGGGACTCGATCGGCTACCCGACGATGGTCCGCCCGTCGTTCATCCTCGGCGGCGCCGGCACGGGGATCGCGGCCAACCGCGACGAGCTGGTGCGGCTCGCCGCCGCCGGTCTCGCGGTCAGCCCGATCGGCGAGATCCTCGTCGAGCGTTCGGTGGTCGGCTGGAAGGAGTTCGAGCTGGAGGTGATGCGGGACCGCCGGGACAACTGCGTGGTGGTGTGCTCCATCGAGAACCTGGACCCGATGGGGATCCATACCGGCGACTCCATCACCGTCGCCCCCGCCCAGACGCTGTCGGACGTCGAGTACCAGGCGATGCGCGACGACGCTTTCACCTGCATCCGCCGGGTGGGCGTGGAGACCGGGGGTTCCAACATCCAGTTCGCCGTCGACCCGGCGACCGGGAGGCGTCTCGTCATCGAGATGAACCCACGGGTGTCGCGTTCCTCGGCGCTCGCCTCGAAGGCCACGGGATTCCCGATCGCCAAGGTCGCGGCGCGCCTCGCCATCGGCTACACGCTTGACGAGATCCGCAACGACATCACCAGGGCGACCCCGGCGTGCTTCGAACCGACCCTCGACTACGTGGTGACCAAGGTCCCGCGTTGGGCCTTCGAGAAGCTGCCCGGCGTGTCGGGCCGCCTCGGCACCCGCATGCAGTCGGTCGGCGAGGTCATGGCCATCGGCCGCACCTTCGCCGAGTCGCTCCAAAAGGCCCTGCGCGGCCTGGAAGAAGGACGGTCCGGGTTGAACTGCGACCCCGCCGAGGCGCTGGTCGACCTGCCAGCAAGCCAACTGCTCGAGCGGGCGTCCCGGCCGACTCCAGGGCGCATCTTCGAAGTCGAGGCCGCGCTGCGTGGCGGCGCGACCGTCGAGGGGGTAGCGAGCGCGACCGGGATCGATCCGTGGTTCATCGACCGGATCGCCGAGATCGTGGAGGTGCGCCGCCGCCTCGACGATCTCGCCGCCGCCCCGTTGGCGCTCGAACGCCTGGAGAGGAGCGACTGGCGACGCCTGAAGCGGGCCGGGTTCTCGGACGCCCAGATCGCCTGGCGCCTCGGGCGGGGAGAGTCCGAGGTGCGCGCGGCGCGACTCGCCTCGGGGGTCGAGGTGACCTTCAAGACCGTCGACACCTGCGGCGCGGAATTCGCGGCCGAGACGCCGTACTACTACTCGACCTACGAGGACGAGTCCGAGGTGCGGTCCTCGCCGCGGCCCCGGGTGGTGATCCTCGGATCGGGTCCCAACCGGATCGGACAGGGCATCGAGTTCGACTACTGCTGCGTTCACGCCGCGATGGCGTTGCGCGAAGCGGGTTTCGAGACGGTGATGGTGAACTGCAACCCCGAGACGGTCTCCACGGACTACGACACCTCGGACCGGCTCTATTTCGAACCGATCACCGAAGAGGACGTGACGGCGGTGCTCGCCGCTGAATCCCGCGCCGGGACGGGGGGAGTGGCCGGTGTGATCGTCGGCCTCGGGGGCCAGACCCCGCTCAAGCTCGCCGGGGCCCTGCCCACCTCCCTCGTCCTCGGCACCAGCGCCGCCTCGATCGACCTCGCCGAGGACCGCGAGCGCTTCGGCGCACTGCTCCGTCGGCTCGGCATCCGCCAGCCGCCGGGCGGCACCGCACGCACCGCCGAGGAGGCCCGCGCCGTGGCCCGGCGGGTCGGCTATCCGGTCCTGGTGCGGCCGAGCTACGTGCTCGGCGGTCGGGCCATGGAGATCGTCTACGACGAGGCCAGCCTGGGCGAGGCGATGACGGCGATGTTCGGCTTCGACCGGCTGGCTGGTCGCGGCGGCGCCGGCTCACTGGAGCGAGAAGGCGGACTGTCGGCCACGCGGCCGATCCTCATCGACAGCTTCCTAGAAGACGCCATCGAGGTCGATGTCGACGCGGTCCGTGACGCCTCGGGGGAGCTCCTCGTCGGGGGCGTCATGGAGCACGTCGAGGAGGCAGGGGTGCACTCCGGTGACTCGGCGTGCGTGATCCCCCCGCCGACCCTCGACTCTGCGACCGTCGAGGCGCTGGTGGCCGACACCACCGCTATCGCCGCCGCGCTGGACGTGCGCGGCCCGATCAACGTCCAATTCGCGGTCAAAGCCGGCGAGGCCTTCGTCATCGAGGCCAATCCCCGGGCCTCGCGCACGGTTCCCTTTGTCTCCAAGGCGACCGGCGTCCCGCTCGCCAAGGTCGCGGCCCGGGTCGTCGTCGGAGCGACCCTCGCCGAGCTGCGGGCGGAAGGCGTCCTTTCCGAGTCGGCGCGTCCGGGCGGGTATGTGAGCGTGAAAGAGGCCGTCCTGCCTTTTGCACGCTTCCCCGAGGTGGACGCGCTGCCGGGCCCGGAGATGCGCTCGACCGGCGAGGTGATGGGGATGGCGGGCACCTTCGGCCTGGCCTTCGCGAAGAGTCAGATCGCCGCCGACAACCGACTGCCGGACGCCGGGAGGATCTTCCTGTCCCTCGCCGACCGGGACAAGGCGGACGGCCTCGACGCGGCGCGGGCCTTTGCCGGGCTCGGCTTTGCGCTGGTGGCGACGGAGGGGACCGCGGCCTTCCTTTCGGCGAACGGTCTCCCGGTGGAGGCGGTCGTCGGCAAGTTGGCCGGTGGGCTGGACGGGCAGGAGAACCCCGGAGGCGTCGTCGCCTTGTTGACCGGGGGATCGATCCAGCTCGTCGTCAACACGCCTCGGGGCCGCGGGGCCCACGCCGACGGCGCCTACATCCGGCGGGCGGCCTCGGCGTGCCGGGTGCCGATCGTGACTACGGTGCAGGCGGCGCGCGCCGCGGCGGCGGGAATCGCCGAATGGAGGCAGTTCGACCTGAGTGTGACCAGCCTGCAAGAACGTCACGGGACGAGCCGGTGAGACCGGGCGCCGCCACCGTCGACCTCACCACCACCATCGGCACGGTGGTCCTGCCGAACCCGGTGATGACGGCGTCGGGCACCTCGGGCCACGGTGCCGAACTGGCGGCCTACATCGACCTGTCGGAGCTGGGCGCCGTCGTGGTGAAGTCGCTCTCGGCCGAGCCGTGGCCGGGGAACCCGCCCCCACGTCTGAGGCCGGTCGCGGGCGGGATGTTGAACAGCGTCGGGCTCCAAGGACCCGGTGTCGCGGCGTGGCTCGCCCACGACCTGGCGGATCTGGAGGCGGCGCAGGCCCGCGTGGTGGTCAGCATCTGGGGCCGGCGGGTGGAGGAGTACGCCCGCGCCGCGGCGCTGCTCGCCTCGGCGTCGCCGTCGATCGTCGCCGTCGAGGTCAACGTGTCCTGCCCGAATCTCGATGACGGGCGGGAGATGTTCGCCCGTTCGCCCCGCGCCACGGCCGAGGCGGTCGAAGCTGCCGGTGCCGCCGGGGTGCCGCGCTGGGTGAAGCTTTCGCCGGGCGTGTCCAATCTCGTCGAGGTGGCGGGGGCCGCGGTCGATGCCGGGGCCGCGGCGCTGACGCTGGTGAACACGCTGCCGGGTGCGGCGATCCGGACCGATCTTCGGCGGCCGGCACTCGGCGGGGGTGGCGGCGGCCTGTCGGGTCCCGCCCTCCACCCGGTGGCGCTCCGAGCGGTGGCCGACCTCGCCTCGGTGATGCCGGGGGTGCCGATCGTCGGGGTGGGAGGCGTCATGTCGGGTCTGGGGGCGGTGGAGTTCCTGCTGGCCGGGGCGCGGGCGGTCCAGGTGGGGACGGCGACCCTCCTCGACCCGCACGCGCCGGCGCGGGTGCTGGCCGAGCTGCGTCGATGGTGTGTGGCGAACCGGGTGGCGCGGGTGGCTGATCTCGTGGGAGCGGCGCGTGCCTGAGGTCACCGTGCCGCCGCGGCCGATGCGCGAGCGACTCGCGCTGGCGCTCGACCTTCCCGATCTGGCCGCGGCCCGCGAGCTCGCCCGGCTGCTCGCCCCGTGGTTTGCGGTGGCGAAGGTCGGCCTGGAGCTATTTGCGGCGGAGGGTCCCGCCGCCATCCGTGCACTGGGCGAGGATGGCTTCGATGTCTTCGTCGACTTGAAGCTGCACGACATCCCGACGACCGTCCGTCGCGCCGCGCGGTCGGTCGCGCGCACCGGCGCCCGTTACCTCACCGTGCACGCCGCCGGGGGCCTGCAGATGCTCGCCGAGGCGGCCGAGGGGTTGGCCGAAGGAACGGACGACCGCGGCGGGGAACCGGCGACGGTCGGGCTCGCGGTCACGGTCCTCACGAGCGACGCCGACGCCGACCCGTCGCTGGTCGTCGGGCGCAGCCGGCTGGCGGCGCGGGCGGGCCTCGGCGGCGTGGTCTGTGCGGTGGCGGACGTTCCGGCGGTACGCGGGGCGGTTCCCGGGATCTTCACGGTCGTGCCGGGGGTGCGGCTCGCCGGCACCCCTCGCGATGACCAAGCTCGGGCCGGAACCCCGCAAGACGCCCTCGGTGCCGGGGCTGACCTCCTCGTCATCGGACGCGCGGTGACCCGCTCCCCCGACCCGGTGGCGGCGGCACGCCAGCTCGTCGAGGCGCTGGAGCGGGCGACACCCCGCTGAGGGGCGGGGTCGTGACGACATCACGGCCGGCAACCCGGTTCCGCGCGTGGAAACCGTGGTCAAACGGGGCGACCTGCGCTAACGTCTCGACTCATGCCCCAACCACCAAGCCTCACTCCCGCACAGCGCACCGCCGCGCTAGCCAAGGCGGCTCAGGCGCGCAAGGCCCGAGCGGAGATCAAAGACCAGTTGAAAAACGGTCGCGTCACGCTGAGCGGTTTGCTCGGTCGGGCCGCCAACGACGACATCGTCGGCAAGATGAAGGTTCTCGCAGTCCTCGAGTCCCTCCCGGGTACCGGTAAGGTGAAAGCCCGCCGGCTCATGGAGCAGGTCGGGATCAGCGAGACCCGCCGGCTGCAGGGCCTGGGTGCCAAGCAGCGCAGCGCGCTGCTCGAAGCTATCGGTCGCCCCTGATCCTCGTCGTCTCCGGTCCCGGCGGTGCCGGGAAAGGGACGGTCACCCACGAGCTCGTCGCTCGTGACCCGAAGCTGTGGCTGTCCCGGTCCTGGACGACGCGCGCCCGCCGGGAAGGCGAGGACGAGGACGCCTACACCTTCGTCGACCGACCGGCCTTCGAGGCGGCGATCACCGCCGGCAAGTTTCTCGAGTACGCGTCGGTGCTCGGCGAGTGGTACGGCACCCCGCTTCCCCAGGCGCCACCCGGGCACGACATTGTGCTCGAGATCGACGTGCAAGGTGCCAAGCAGGTGTTGCAACGCTGCCAGGACGTGGTGTGCGTGCTACTGGTGCCCCCCTCGCGGAAGGTTCAGGCGGAGCGGCTGGAAGGACGCGGCGATCCCGCCTCCCATGTGCGGGCCCGTCTGCGGCTCGCCGACCGCGAGCTGGAGGCGGGGCGGGCCTTCGCCGACGCGATCGTCGTCAACGACGAGGTCGGCCGGGCCACCGACGAACTGGCCGGTATACTAGAAAAAGCACGTCGGCGCGCGAGGTAGTGACGCGGGCAACTGCGCACTTCGACCCTCGACGGCGTGCAGCAAAGATCCAACCCGGTGGCCGCCTGGCGCGAGCCGCGTCCACCCCGCGACCGAGGAGCCCATGGCTGAAACCCGCAGCACGATGATCGAACCGGCGATCGAGGACCTCCTCGACAAGGTGGACTCGAAGTTCAGCCTCGTGACCTTGGCCGCCAAGCGCGCTCGCCAGATCAACTCCTATTTCAACCAGCTCGGCGAGGGTCTCGGGGCGATCGTCCCGCCGCAGGTCAGCTCGGTGGCCCGTAAGCCGCTGTCGATCGCCCTCGAGGAGATCGCGGCGTCCAAGGTGCGCGCCGGCGAGCCGGCGGAACCGGAGGCCGCCGAGACGGTCGACCAGGACGGCGATCCCGCCGGCGATCCCCCGGCCAGTTCGTAGCGCCCGGGCCGGGTGGTCGTCGGAAAGGCGCCGCGATGAGCTCGAGCTCCGATGAGATGCGCCGAACGGCTGAGGGCCGGGCCGCGCTCGAGGGCTCGGTCGTCGTTCTCGGGGTCACCGCGGGCATCGCCGCTTACAAGGCGGTCGAGATCTGCCGGCAGCTGGTCGACGCCGGCGCCCACGTCACTCCGGTGCTCACCGCCTCGGCGACCCGCTTTGTCGGAACGGCCACCTTCTCGGCGCTGGCCTCCGAACCGGCGCGCACGGAACTTTTCGACCCGCACGACCCGATCCCTCACACGCACCTCGCCCAGGACGCCGACCTGGTCCTCGTGGCCCCGGCGACGGCGAACTTCCTCGCCGAGTACGCGGCCGGCCTCGCGCACGACCTGCTCGGCGCCACCTTGCTCGCCACGACGGCGCCGGTCGTCGTCTGCCCGGCGATGCACGCCGAGATGTGGAGGCATCCCTCGGTCCAAGAGAACCTCGCCACCCTCACCGGGCGCGGCGTTCTCGTCGTCCCCCCGAGTCGGGCCGGCTGGCCGGCGGGGACGAAGGCCCGGGCCGTCTGGCCGAACCCTCTGACATCGTCGCGGTGGTGACCGGGCTGCTCTCGACCCGTGGCGAGCTGGCGGGGGTGAAGGTGCTCGTCACCGCGGGCGGCACCCGGGAACCGATCGACCCGGTCCGCTACCTCGGCAACCGCTCGTCGGGACGCCAGGGTCACGCCATCGCCGAGGAGGCCCGCCGGCGGGGGGCCACGGTGACCCTCGTCTCGGCGTCCCCGCTCCCCGCTCCCCGGGGCGTCGAGTTCGTGCCGGTCGAGACGGCGGGGGAGCTCGCCGGGGCGGTCCTCGCGCGTGCCACCCAAGCCGACGTCGTCGTGATGGCCGCCGCCGTGGCGGACTTCCGCCCGAAGGCGGCGTCGCCGACCAAGCTGAGAAAGCGTGACGGACCACCGAACATCGCTCTCGAACCGACCGAGGACGTCCTCGCCGAGCTCGGTTCCCGTCACCGGCCCGGACAGGTCCTGGTCGGTTTCGCCGCCGAAACCGGTGACGCCGTCGCCCGCGGGTCGGCGAAACTCGCCGAGAAAGGCGTCGATCTCATGGTCGTGAACGACGTGAGTGTCCCGGGAGTGGGCTTCGGGTATGAGACGAACGCGGTCACCATCCTCGACGACGCGGGCGGCCAGGTGGACGTTCCCCTCGGGCCCAAGCCTACGATTGCCGCGGCGGTGCTCGACGCGGTCGTCCGTCGGCGTGCCGGCAGCTCGTGACGCGCCCCAAAACCACCGACCCGCAAGGAGTCGCCTTGTCGAGCTACACGTTCACCTCGGAATCGGTCACCGAGGGTCATCCCGACAAGATGGCCGATCAGATCTCCGACGCGGTCCTCGACGCCATCCTCGCCGAGGACCCGATGGGCCGGGTCGCCTGCGAGACGCTGCTCACCACCGGCCTGGTCTTCGTGGTCGGCGAGATCTCGACCTCGAGCTACGTCGACATCCCCCGGATCGCCCGCGACACCGTCTGTGAGACCGGCTACGACCGGGAGGAGTACGGCTTCGACGGCAACACCTGCGGCGTCATCGTGTCGATCGGAGAGCAGTCCCCCGACATCGACGCCGGCGTCTCCCGCTCGAGCGAGATCCGCGCCGGCGAGTCCGACGAGCTCTCGATCCAAGGCGCGGGCGACCAGGGAATGATGTTCGGCTTCGCCTGCGACGAGACACCCGATCTCATGCCGGTCCCGATCTGGTTCGCGCACCTGCTGGCGCGTCGGCTTGCCGAGGTGCGCCGGGCGAACGTGCTCCCCTACCTGCGCCCTGACGGCAAGACCCAGGTCAGCATCCGCTACGAGGACCACCGTCCCGTCGCCCTCGAGACGGTGCTGGTCTCGAGCCAGCACCAGCCGGGCATCGACCCGGAGACGTTGCTCATCCCGGATCTCGAGGAACACGTCGTCCGGCCGTTGCTCCCCCTGCTGCCACCGGAGATCAGCTCGGAGCGCCACCGGCTCCTGTGCAATCCGACGGGGGTGTTCGAGCTCGGCGGTCCCCGTGCCGACACCGGCCTGACCGGGCGCAAGATCATCGTCGACACCTACGGAGGCATGGCCCGCCACGGCGGCGGCGCGTTCTCCGGCAAGGACCCCTCCAAGGTCGACCGCTCTGGCTTCCTACGCGGCCCGCTGGGTCGCGAAGACACGTCGTGGCCTCCGGGGCGGCGCGGCGATGCGAGATCCAGGTCGCCTACGCGATCGGCGTCGCCCACCCGGTCTCGGTCATGGTCGAGACCTTCGGCACCGAGGTGGTCGACCCGGAGCGCATCAACCAGGCCGTCTTGGAGCTGTTCGACCTGCGACCGGCGGCGATCATCCGCGACCTCGACCTGCGTCGGCCGATCTACCGGAACACCGCCGCCTACGGTCACTTCGGGCGTTCGGAGAAGGATTTCACCTGGGAGGCGACTCCGACCGCGTCGACGACCTGCGCCGCGCCCTCGACCTGTAGCGACCCGGTGACGACCGGGGTGGGGCCGGCTACCCTTCGGATCGTCGCGGTCCTCCCGGACGTCACCGGGGTCGACCGGAGCTTTCGCTACGCGGTGCCGGCCGGGATCTCGGCGGGGGTCGAGCTGGGCTCGGTGGTGCGCGTGCCGCTACACGGCCGGCGAGTGCGCGGCTGGGTCGTCGACGCGTCGCCCGAGCCCCCCGGCCCCGAGTTGCGGGAGGTGATCGAGGTCGTGTCGCGGGGCCCGGCGCCCGAGATCGTTGGGCTCGCCCGCTTCGGCGCGTGGCGCTACGCCGGTCGGCTGCGGCCGTTCCTCCTCGCCGGAACCCCACCGCGCCTGGTGCGCTCCCTCCCGCCCTCCCGCCCGGCGCCGGCGCTTACGCCCCCCCCGGGGTCGTCGGAGGTCGCCGAGGCGACCCGACGGGCCCTTTCCCCGGGGTCGTCGGTGCTGCGGCTCCCACCGGCCGCCCCCCGCCTCGACGTGGTGGTGGCGGCGCTCGGCGTGGTCGGCCGAGGAGACGCCCTCGTCCTGGTGCCGGCCCGGCGTGACGCCGAGGTGCTCGCCGAACGACTGGCCCGGCTCGGTCAGGCGGTGGCGCTGCAACCCGAGGCCTGGGCGGAGGCGGCCGCCGGGCGCTGCACCGTCATCGGCTCGCGGGCCTCCGCCTTCGCGCCGGTCGGCCGTCTCGGTCTCGTCGTGGTGCTCGACGCCCACTCGGAGACCTACGTCGAGGAGCGGGCCCCGACGTGGAATGCGACCATCGTCGCCGCCGAACGGGCCCGGCGCGCCGGCGTGCCCTGCCTTTTCGTGAGCCCGTGCCCGACGCTCGACCACCTCGCCTCGTCCCGGCTGGTCACGTTGGATCCGGCCGCCGAGCGGGCCGGGTGGGCCACCCTGGAGGTGATCGACCGACGGGGCGACGATCCTCGGTCCGGCCTTTTCAGCGCGCGCTTCGTCGAGATCGCCCGGGTGGCGAGGCGCGAGCGCCCCGAGCTCCCCGTGGTCTGCGTGCTCAACCGGACGGGAAGGGCGCGGCTTCTCGCTTGCAGCGCGTGCCGGGCGATCGCCCGCTGTGAGCGCTGCGGCGGTGCGCTCACCGAACACCTCGGGGCCGACCAGACGCTGGGCTGCCCGGTCTGTGGGATGACGCGGCCGGTGGTCTGCGCGGCGTGCCATTCGACCCGCCTCAAAAGATTGCGGATCGGCACGGCGCGGGCCGCCGAGGAAATCGCCGCCCTGGTCGGCGAACCGGTCGACGAGGTCTCCTCCACGGCGGTCTCACGCCGACCCGGCCCCGCGGCCGGCGTCCTGGTCGGCACCGAGGCCGTCCTCCACCGGGTGCGCGCCGCCTCGACGGTCGTGTTCTTGGACTTCGACCAGGAACTCGTCGCCCCTCGCTTTCGGGCCGGGGAGGAGGCGCTCGCCCTCCTGGCCCTGGCGAGCCGGCTGGTCGGCGGCCGGGGCGACGGACGCACCCGGGCGGCCGGGCGCCCGCCGGGACGGGTCGTCGTCCAGACCCGGATCCCGGACCACGAGGTGACCCAGGCCGCCATGCGGGGAGACCCGGGCCTTCTGGTGGCGGTGGAAGCGCCCCGTCGGGAGGCCCTCGGTCTGCCGCCGGCGCGCGCCCTCGCCGTTTTGTCGGGGGAGGGCGCCGCGGGGTGCGCGCAGCGCCTCGCGAGCTCGCCGGCGGGACTCGAGGTCGCCCCGCTCGGCCCGGACCGCTCCGTTGTCCGGGCCGCCAACTCGCAGGTGCTGGCCGACGAGCTCGCCGCCAACGGCCTGCCGGAGGAGGGGGTGCGGGTCGAGGTGGACCCGATCCGCCTGTGAGCCACGCCTTGGGGCGAGGCCAAACGACCAGGTCCGGGAGCCATCTGCAGCGAACCGCCGTCGGTGGTGTTCTTACCGGTGTGGGGGAGGCGATCACCGCTAGGGATGAGGAGATCTGCCGTCGGCTCGTCGAGGACCTCGATGGCGGTTTCGTCGACCTCGTCGGGGCCTACGGGCCAGTCGTGCTCAGCGTTGCGGCCCGGGCCACCGGGGCGCCCGAAGACGCCGAAGATCTGGCGGCGGAGGCCTTCTTGCGGGCTTACCGGGCGCTGCGCGGCTACGGGGCTGATCGGATCCGGAAGCTGCAGGTGCGTCCGTGGCTGGTCACGATCGTCCTCAATGCGGCGCGCAATCTCCGCCGGGACGCCGCGCGACGGCCGAGAACCGAAACGTGCCTCGGCGACCAGGAGCCGGTGGCTCCGACCCGCGATCTGTCGGAGCACGCCGAGGCCACCGAGGCGGTCCGCGAGCTGGCGGCGCGACTGTCGGCGTTGCCGGCCAAACAGCGCATCGCGGTGGTCCTGCGACACGTCGTCGAACTGCCGGCGTCGGAGATCGCGGCGGTGCTCGGCTGTCCGGAGGCCACGGTGAGATCCCACGTGGCGCGGGGACTGGCGGCGTTGCGCGCCGCCTACCGCGCCGATGGCTCGGCGGCGGTCCCGGTCGCCGGCCAGCTCAGGAAAGGGAGGTCCGAGTGACGGGTCTGATACTCGAGTCGTCGATCGAGGAGGGGCTGCGGGCCCTAGGAGTCCGCCCGGCGCGGGGTTTCGTCGACCGGGTGGTCGCACGGTACTCGGCCGTCGCCGGCCCGGTCGGCGAGCTCTACGTCGCCTGGATGTCCCAGGGCATCTCCTCGGTCGCCCTGGCGTCGTCCGGAGGCGAAGAGGAGTTCAAGGCCCGCTTCCGGGAACGCTTCGGCCGCCCGATCGTGCCGGCCGCCCGCCCTCTGGCCGGCCTCGCGGCCGCGGCCCGCACCGGATCAGGCCGCGGCCTGGCGTTCGACCTCACCGGCTTGACGGAGTTCGAGGCGCGGGTGCTGCGGGCGACGCGACTCATCCCGGTCGGCGAGGTACGCCCCTACGCCTGGGTGGCGAACGAGATTGGCCGGCCCGGGGCGGTCCGGGCGGTGGGATCGGCGCTCGGGCGCAATCCGGTGCCGGTCCTCATCCCCTGCCACCGGGTCACCCGCTCGGACGGGACGATCGGCGACTACGGGGGCGGCCCGGCAATGAAAGAGGCGCTGTTGCGGGCCGAGCGGGTCAACCTCGACGAGATCGCCCAGCTCGCCGCGGAGGGCATCCGCTACGTGGGCTCGACGACGACGAAGATCGTCTGTCTGCCGACCTGCCAACAGGCGCGCCGGATCGCGCCGCACCGCCGTCGGGGATTCCGCACCCTCGGCGAAGCTGGCTTGGCGGGCTACCGGGCCTGTGGTCGCTGCCGACCGGGTCGGGGCGGTTCGGCGTGACCAAGACGCCCTGCCGGGCCCCTCGAGGGCGGACGTGACGCCCTCGGGACGGTCGGCGGCGGCAGTGAACTGCTAACCTGCCTGCGTCGGCATTCGTCGACACCGGCTTGCGCGTGCGCAGTGCCGGTCCTGTTCTAGGTCCGCGAGGGCGACCTCGGCGGCTGGGGCACGAGATTCACGAGGGTTTGTACGTCCATGCTCGATAAGACGGCGACGATCGCCGCATACCGGCTGCACGAGACCGACACAGGCTCGCCCGAGGTCCAGGTCGCGATGCTCTCCGAGCGGATCAACGGTCTCACGGAGCACCTCAAGCAGCACCCCGGCGACCACCACACCCGGCGCGGTCTGCTGAAGCTCAACGGGCAGCGGCGTCGCCTGCTCGATTACCTGCGGGCGAACGACGTCGAGCGCTACCGCGACCTCATCGCGCGCCTCGGCCTGCGCCGCTGACGGCGGGAGTCACCGCCCCCGGGTGGGTGCCCGGCGGGGAGAGAGCCGGAAGGCGAGGAGCGCCGTTCGGTTAAAAAGAGGCGTTTGGCGGTCCCGTCGCCCGGGATGCGCCGGCGCCGCAGACAGTTAGCAGCGCCCGCAGGCGCCAGCTGCCAGTCGCCGGGTCCTCGGCCCGATCGAGTGCTCGACGACTGGGAACTGGCCCCCGGGTGCTCCAGCAACCAAGGAGTGTCATGGCTGAGGCCATCACCGTTTCGGGCCCGATCACCGGGACCAGTCGCACCCTGTCGTTCGAGACAGGCAAACTCGCCGGGCAGGCCGACGGGGCCGTCGTTGCCCGCATCGGCGACACCATGGTGCTCGTTACTGCGACCGCCGCCCCCAAGATCCGTGAGGGGCAGGACTTCTTCCCGCTCACCGTCGACATCGAAGAGCGGATGTACGCGGCCGGCAAGATCCCCGGCTCCTTCTTCCGAAGAGAGGGCCGGGCAAGCGACCTGGCGATCCTCACCGCGCGCCTGATCGACCGTCCCCTGCGGCCCTCGTTTCCGGAGGGCTTCCGCAATGAGGTCCACGTCGTCGGCACCATCCTCGGAGCCGATCAGGAGAACCCGCACGACGTCGTGGCGATCAACGGCGCCTCGGCGGCCCTCATGATCTCGGGGATCCCCTTCGACGGGCCGATCGGCGCGGTGCGCATCGCCTATTCCACGACCGGGGAGTGGTTGCCGCACTCCACCTATCAGGAGGGCGACGCCTCGACCTTCGAGCTGGTCGTGGCGGGCCGCGCCCTCGGAGAGGCGCCCGACGCCGAGGTGGCGATCATGATGGTCGAGGCCGGCGGCACCGAGAAGGCCTTCGAATACTTCGAGGACGGGGCCCCGCCGGTGACCGAAACCGTCATCGCCGAGGGACTCGAGGCCTCCAAGGTCTGGATCCGCGAGTCGATCGAGCTCCAGCGGGCCCTGGTCCGGGCGGCCGGGGTGAAGCCGACCATCCCCTACGAGGTCTTCGTCGACTACGGCGAGGACGTGCTGGCCCGGGTGGTCGCCGTGGGCGGCGAGAAGATCGCCGAGGCGAACGCCATCGCGACCAAGACCGAGCGCGCCGAGGCCCTTGCCGCGGTCGCCGACGAGATCGCTTCCACCCTCGCCGGTGAGTTCGAGGGACGAGAGCGCGAGATCCACGCCGCGATCCGGTCACACACCAAGACGCTCGTGCGTCGGCGCATCGTCGAGGAGGGCGTCCGGATCGACGGGCGGGGTCCGACCGATATCCGTCCGCTCTCGGCGGAGGTCGGCCTGATCCCGACCGTACACGGCTCGGGTCTTTTCCAACGCGGCGACACCCAGGTTCTCAACGTCGCGACGCTCGGCATGCCGCGGATGAACCAGCTGCTCGACACCATCAGCGTCGACGAGACCAAGCGCTACATGCACCACTACAACTTCCCGCCGTTTTCGACCGGCGAGACCGGCATGATGCGCGGCCCGAAGCGGCGCGAGATCGGGCACGGCCTGCTGGCTGAGCGGGCCCTCCTCCCGGTGATCCCGAAAGAGTCGGAGTTCCCCTACACGCTCCGGCTCGTCTCGGACGTCCTCTCCTCCAACGGGTCGACGTCGATGGCGTCGGTGTGCGGTTCAACGCTCTCGCTGATGGACGCCGGGGTTCCCATCAAGGCGCCGGTCGCCGGGATCGCCATGGGCCTGGTCTACGCCGAGGGCCGGTACACGACGCTCACCGACATCCTGGGAGCGGAGGACGCCTTCGGCGACATGGACTTCAAGGTCGCGGGGACCCGCGACGTGGTGACGGCTCTCCAGCTCGACACCAAGATCGACGGATTGCCGGCCGAGGTGCTCGCCGAGGCGCTCCGTCAGGCCCGCGACGCTCGTCTCAAGGTCCTTGACGTGATGGAGAAGGCGATCGCCCACCCGGCCGCGACGGTCAAGCCGCACGCGCCGAAGATCGTCACCTTCGAAATCCCCATGGACAAGATAGGCGAGGTCATCGGCCCGAAGGGCAAGGTGATCAATGCTCTGCAGCAGGAGACGGGCGCCGACATCGCGGTCGACGACGACGGTTCGATCGGCCGGGTGACGATCGGCGCCAAGAGTTCCGTGGCCGTCGACGAGGCGAGGCGCCGCATCGGGCTCATCCTCGATCCGCCTTTGGCCGAGGTCGGCACCAAGTACTCCGGCAAGGTGGTGAACATCACCAAGTTCGGAGCGTTCGTCAACATCCTGCCGGGACGCGACGGTCTGCTCCACATCTCGCGACTAGGCGGTGGCCGTCGGGTGGAACGGGTGGAGGACGTCCTCGAACTCGGCCAGTCGGTCGAAGTCATCGTGCAGGACATCGACCCGCAGGGGAAGATCTCGCTCGCCCTGGTCGGTGAGGACGGCGAGCCGGTCGGAGGGCACGAGCCCGCTAGGGAGCTGTCGGACGACACGGCGCGCCCTGCCCGGCGAGGGCGGACCGAGGACAGAGGCGCACGTTCGGCACCGGCTTCTGCCGAACCGGCCGATCGCGTCAGGCGCGTCTCGTTTGAGGAGGAATTCGCGGCCGAGATCGAGAACGACTTCGGTGAACTCGGACCCGCTGTCACGTCCGCCCCGAGCGAACGGAGGCCCGACCGCGGGCCTCGCCGACGCGGCGGTCCGCGACGCTGATCACCCCCACCAGCCAGTCGTCGGCCGCCGACGATTCGGCGACCACCACCATCTCGACGCTCGACTGCGGAGTGCGGCTCGTCACCGAGCGCATGGTCGATGTGCGCTCGGCGTGCGTCGGCTTCTGGGTCGGCACCGGCTCACGCGACGAAACCGGCGAGCAGGCGGGGATCTCGCACTTCCTCGAGCACCTGCTGTTCAAGGGGAGTCCGACTCGCAGCGCGCGCTCGATCGCCGAGGATATCGACGCGGTCGGAGGCGACATGAACGCCTTCACGACCAAGGAGTACACGGCCTTTTACGTGCGGACGCTCGGTGATGACCTCGACCTCGCGCTGGACATCCTCTCCGACATCGTGTGGAGCCCGGCGCTGCGGGTCGACGAGGTCGACTCCGAGCGTCAGGTGATTCTCGAGGAAGTCCTCATGCACCTCGACGAACCGGCGGACTTCGCCCAGGAGCGTTTCGCCGACGCGATGTTCCCCGCCCATCCGCTGGGACGGGAGGTTCTCGGCGATCCCAAGGTCATCAAGGCCGTGACGGTCGACGAGATCCGCCAGTTCCTGGCGGTGCACTACCGTCCGGCGAACATCGTGGTCGCCGCCGCCGGCCAGGTCGACCACGGACGCGTCGGTGACGGTCTCGAAAGGCGTTTTGCCGGCATTCCCGGTGGGGAGGCGCCTCGACGCCTCGCCCCTTCCGACGAGGTCCGGCCGGTCGACGTGACGGTGCGGGACACCGAGCAGGCGCATCTGGTGATGGGGGTGAGGGCGCCCTCGCGTCGGGCCCCGAGCCGGTTCGCCCTGGCGCTCCTCAACCATGTGCTCGGCGGGGGGATCTCGTCTCGGCTGTTCCAGAAGATCCGCGAAGAACGCGGACTTGCCTATTCCATCGTTTCCGAACGGGCCGGATTTGCCGATTCTGGCGCCATCGTCGTGTCGGTCGGCACCGCGCCGGACAACGCACGCGCGGTGACCGACCTGGTCGTCGCCGAGTTCGATGCCTTCGCAACCGCGGGCATCACGGCTGAGGAGCTGGCGCGGGCCAAGGGTCACGTCGCGGCCGACCTGTTGCTCGGCCTGGAGGATTCCGGAAACCGTATGTCGCGCATCGGAGCCGGGCTGCTCCTGTTCGACGAGGTGCTCTCGGTCGACGAACAACTGGCCCGGATCGACGCGGTCACCCTCGACGAGGTCGGCGAGCTCGCTGGCGAGGTGCTCGGCGGTCGACGGGTGCTCGCCGTCGTCGGACCACCCGGCGCGGGGGACTTCGCCCCGATCGACTGACGACGCCCGACGGAGGGGCGCCCACCGGGCAAGCGACCCCCCGGGCGCAGCTGTGCCGTCGGTCCCGGGCCGCCGGTCCGGAGCCGGGGAGCGCCCGGGGGCAGGAGATGGCGCGGGGGGACCCCCGTGGCCCAAGCTCGTGGCGTGGAGACCGACGCGACCCCCCGAGGCCCCGGCGGCCGCCCGCGCCCTCTCCGTTCGCTGCTCGTCGAACCTCGTCGCCTGGGGTCCATCCGGGAGCGCCCGAGCGCGCACTGGTACGCGGTCGGCGCGGTGTGCATCGGCGCCTTCATGGGCCAGCTCGATGCCAGCATCGTCACGCTCGCCTTCCCCTCGCTCGAGCACGCCTTCCACGCGGCCATCGGCGTCGTCACCTGGGTCGGGCTGAGCTACCTCGTCACCCTCGTCGCGCTGGTCACCGTCGTCGGCCGCTTCGCCGACATGGCCGGGCGCAAGCTCCTCTACCTCTACGGCTTCGTCGTCTTCGCCGCCGGTTCGGCGGCGTGCGGGCTGGCGCCGAGCCTCACCGCGCTGGACTGCTTCCGGGTGGTCCAAGGCGCCGGGGCGGCGATGTTGCAGGCGAACAGCCTGGCGATCATCAATCTCGCCGCCCCCCGCGGCGGGCTGGCCCGGGCGGTCGGCGTCCAAGGAGCCGCCCAGGCGCTCGGGCTGGCGCTCGGGCCGAGCGTCGGCGGGGCGCTCATCGCGGCGGGGGGCTGGCGGTGGATCTTCCTCGTCAACGTCCCGGTCGGCCTCATCGGCGTGGTGGCGGGGTGGCTCTTCATCCCGCGCTCGGCCCACCTGCGGGCGCGGGTCCCCCTCGACTGGTCCGGGCTGGGACTCTTCGTCCCGGCGGTGGCGACGCTCCTCGTCGCGGTCTCGGTCGGGGAGCGGTGGGGGTGGGGATCGACGGGAGTCGTGGCGCTCTTCGCCGTGGCTGCGGCCGCTGGTCTCGGCTTTGTGGCCCGAGAGGGCCGGGCCCGTCATCCGATGCTCGACCTCGACCTGTTCAGGCGCCGAACCTTCGGCTTCGGGGTGGGAAGTGCGCTCCTCGCCTACCTCGTCACCTTCGGCGCGCTGCTGGTGGCGCCGTATCTACTCGAGCGGGGGCTCGGCGTGGGCCCCGGGGGCGCCGGGCTCGACCTCATGGTGATGCCGCTGGCGCTCGGTGTTGTCGCACTGGTCGTCGGTCATTTCGCGGAAAGACTCGGCCTGCGGGTGATGACGACTTCTGGGCTCCTGCTGGTGGCGGCAGCGCTCGGCGTGTTGACGTTCAGCGCCCCGAGCACCGGCCGGCTCGTCGCCGGGCTGGCGGTGATCGGGGCCGGCTTCGGCCTGTTCACCCCGGCCAACAACGCCGCGATCATGTCGGCGGTCCCCCGGAACCAGTCCGGCGAGGCCTCCGGCGTGGTGAACGTCACCCGGGGGATCGGCACGGCGCTCGGGCTGGCCATCACCGGCCTCGTCTTCTCGCTCGGGGGCGGCGACGGGGTCAGGTTCCCCGGCATCGTGGCGGGGTACCACGACGCCGCGGCTTTCCTCGCCGTGACGGCCCTGGTCGCTGCGGCCATCGCCGGGTCACGTTCTCGGCGGACCGGTCCCGCCGGGGCCGGAAAGGAGGTCGGCGCCCCGCCGGGCGGAGCCCGGACCAGCGTCTCGACCCGAACCCGCCGGGAGCCGGGTGCCGGGTCCGGACTGCCGCCCGGGGGGAGCTTCACCCCGCCCCACCACTCGCCGCCGAGGCGAGTTGCGGGTTCGTGACCCGGCCGAGCTGGATTCGGCCCGGTGGACCGATCACTGCAGGTGACCAGCCGGGTCGGGCGTGCGGCTCACGTTACGAACGCGCTACTTTAGGGCCACTCCAGGAGATCTCCACACGAAGTGGGGCGGGGCTCGAGAGGGCGGTCCTTTCGGGATGTTTCGTAAGGAGGGAACATGAGAAGCTTCCACGGTCGACGCGGCCTGCTCGGAGGCGCCGTCACACTCGCCGTCGCAGTGTCGATGGCCCTCACACTCGCGGCTGGCCCGGTGAGTTCGGCGACCGGGGCAGCGACCAAGCCGCACGTCACGAAGGTGAAGGGCGGGACCGCGTACTTCGCCGAGCCTCCCGGATCCCCGCCGAACTTCATCTTCCCGTTCGCGCCGTTCAGGTATTTCAGCGTCGACAACCTTTCGCAGTTCCAGTTCCTCATGTACCGGCCCCTGTACTGGTTCGGGGTGGGCTCGAACCCGACGATCAACATCCCGCTCTCGCTTGCCAACTACCCGACGTTCTCCAACGGCGGCAAGACGGTGACCGTCAAGATGAAGAACTACGTGTGGTCCGACGGCGAGAAGGTGACCTCGCAGGATGTCGTCTTCTGGATGAACTTCATGAAGCTCGAAAAGGACACCTGGGCGGGTTACGTCCCCGGCACGATCCCCGACGACATCGCGTCGATCACGACGCCGAACTCGACGACGGTCGTTTTCAACATGACCGGGTCGGTGAACCCCTACTGGTGGGTCTATAACGAGCTCAGCCAGATCACGCCGCTCCCGATGGCGTGGGACGTGACGTCGCTTAGCCAGAAGGCCGGCGCGGAGGCGTGCGGGACGGCGTCATACCAATCGGTCGTCGCCACCTCGACGAAGTCCGGAATCGTCCCGGGCAACGCGGCCGCGAAGAGCTGTGTCAACGTGTTCACCTTCCTCTCCAAAGAGGCGGGCTACGACCCGGCCAACCCGAAGGGATCGAACAACGCCTTTGCCACCTACGCGACGAACCCGCTCTGGCAGGTCGTTGACGGGCCGTGGCACCTCACCTCCTTCAGTGCCTCAGGTCTTTTGACGATGAAGCCGAACAAGTCGTACTCGGGCCCGGTGAAGCCGTCGCTGTCGGCCTTCGTCGAGCTGCCCTTCACGTCGGCGGCCTCGGAGTTCGACGCGCTGCTCGGTGGGAAGGTCACCGTTGGCTACATCCCTGCGGAGGACCTCACCGTTTCTGCGCCGAGCCCGACCAAGACCGGCCCCAACAACCCGCGTGCCGCGGGCAAGTTCAACCTGGTGCCGTGGTACATCTGGGGAATCATCTACTTCCCGCTGAACTTCAACTCGGTTGATGACAGCGGCCACGCGGGCGCGATCTACCACCAGCTGTACTTCCGGCAGGCGTTGCAGATGCTGATCAACCAGCCCCTGTTGATCAAGAAGATCATCAAGGGCTATGGCGTGCCGGGCTACGGGCCGGTCCCGGTTCTCCCCAAGAACTCGTTCGTGACGAAGTACGAGGAGACGAACCCGTATCCGTACAACCCGACCAAGGCCAAGGCGCTGCTCTCTTCGCACGGCTGGACGATCGTTCCTAACGGCACGGACGTCTGCAAGACAGCCAAGCTGTGTGGCGTCCCGGCAGGGACGAAGCTGGCGTTCCAGATGCTGTACTCGAGCGGGGTGGTCGCCACCGCCGAGACCGTGGAGGACGAGGTATCCGCGTGGTCGACGGTCGGCATCCACGTCACGGCGACCGCCGAGACGTTCGACAACGTTTACGGCACCTCGCTCCCGTGCAAGGGCTCGACCTGCACCTGGAGCATGAGCTGGTGGGGCGGCTGGAGCTACTCGCCTGACTACTGGCCGAGCGGTGAGGACCTGTTCGAGACCGCCGCGGCGTCGAACGCTGGGTCGTACTCGGATACCACCATGGACAAGCTGATCAAGGCGACCAACTTCGGCACGGCCACACTGGCCAACTTCGAGGACTACGCCGCGGCGCAGCTCCCGGTGATCTGGGAGCCGAACCCGGCCTACGAGCTCGTGGAGGTGGCGAAGAACCTCCAGGGCGTGACGCCGCTGAACCCGCTGCTCTTGCTCACGCCGGAGAACTGGTACTTCACGAAGTAACGAAGCAAGCCTTAACAGCAACATCGGGGCGGCTGGGCCGATCCCGGGGCCTCCCGGGATCGGCTCGACCGCCGATCCATTTCATCGCCGGCTCCACCAGGGCGGGCGAATCGAGGCGTGATCGGCGGCACCCAGACGGCGGTCGCGCAGCTGCTCGCTATGCGGGGCGCGACGATATGACGAGGGGTGATCGCAACTGACGGGATACCTGATCCGCCGGCTCGGCCAAGCACTCATCGTCGTGCTCGGTGTGACGCTGCTCGTCTTTCTGCTCGAGCGTCTGATTCCGGGCGGCTACGCCCGGGCGGCGATCGGGCCACGCGCGACTTCCGTCGAGATCCACCAATTCAACGCGGCCAATGGCCTCTATCTACCGCTCTGGGACCAGTTCTATCAGTACATTCGCGGGCTGGTTGAGTCGTTCAACCTCGGCTACTCCTACCAGTACAACCAGAGTGTGACGACGGTGATCGCCGAGCGTCTGCCGAAGACCCTGGTGCTGGTCGGGATGGCGACGGTGTTCGCGCTCATCGTCGCGGTGCCGCTCGGTGTGCTCCAGGTCGTCCGGCGGAACAAGCCGATCGACTACACCCTTACCGGACTCTCGTTCATCGGCTACTCGATGCCGGCGTTCCTGCTCGGAGAGCTCCTCATCCTGTACTTCGCGATCGATTTCCACTGGTTCTCGACCGAGGCGCCCCAAGGCCAGTCCGTCGGCTCAATCCTCGGCGATCCGCGAGGGTTGGTCTTGCCGATCCTCACGTTGTCGGCTCTCACCATCGCCGCCTTCAGCCGTTACATGCGCTCGTCGATGATGGATGCCATGACCCAGGACTACATCCGCACCGCCCGTGCGAAGGGTGCGAGCAGCGCGCGGGTGCTCTTCCGCCACGCGCTGCGCAACGCGCTGATCCCGATCATCACCTTGATCGGTCTGTCGCTCCCCGGGATCATCGGCGGCGCCCTGATCACCGAAACGGTGTTCAACTACCCGGGTATGGGCCTTCTCACGGTGAATTCGGCGCTGAACGAAGACATCCCGGTGCTGCTTGGCACCACCTTCGTCGTGACCCTGGCGACGGTGGCCGGCTCGTTAATCGCCGACATCCTCTATGCGATCGTCGACCCCCGTGTGCGCTACACGTAATCCCGTGGCCCGGAAAGGCTCGTAATGGCGATCGAGATCGGCCCGGGGCTGAGCAACCTCGCCCTCGAAGAAGCCGCCCTCGTCGAGGGTCAGAGCTATACGGGCCCCTCGGGCGGCGAAGGGACCTCGACCGGTGGCATCGGGATCCAGGTTCTCCGGGTCTTCGCCGAGAACAAGCTCGCGGTGATCGGGGCGGCGGTCATCGTGCTGATGGTGTTGTTGTGCTACCTGGGCCCAGTCTTTTACTCGACCAACCAGACCAACGCGAATGCCGCGCTCATGTACTCGACGCAGAACTCCCCGCCTTCGGCGTCGAACCCGCTCGGCACCGACGCGACCGGTTTCGACATGCTCGGCCGCATCATGTACGGGGGGCAGGTCTCGCTCGAGGTCGGCTTCGCCGCGGCGGGCCTCGCCACGGCGATCGGGGTGATCTGGGGGGCGGTGTCGGGGTTCTTCGGCGGATGGGTCGACGCGCTGATGATGCGCATCGTCGACGTGCTGTTGTCGGTGCCGCTCCTCTACCTTCTCATCCTCCTGGCGGTGATCTTCCACCCGTCGCTTTCACTTCTCATCTTTGTGATCGGGTTCACGGCGTGGCTCGGACCGGCGCGACTCGTGCGTGGCGAGGCGCTGTCGTTGCGCGTGCGCGAGTACGTCCAGTCGGTGCGGGTCATGGGGGGAACCGGTCGGCGGATCGTCCTGCGCCACATCATCCCGAACACGATCGGGACGATCGTCGTCAACGCGACGTTCCAGGTTGCTGACGCGATCCTCCTCCTCGCGGCGCTCGGATTCATTGGGCTCGGGGTGCCACTACCGCTAACCGACTGGGGATCGATGCTCGCCAACGGCGTCAACTACGCGCTCGACGGCTACTGGTGGGAGATCTACCCGACCGGAATCGCGATCGTGCTCGTCGTCGTGTCCTTCAACTTCATCGGCGACGCGCTGCGTGACGCCTTCGAGGTCCGGCTCCAGCGTCGTTAGTTGCCCTGTCTGGCCCCCGGCCTGCGGCCCGGCGTCAGGCGTTAGTCGGCAGATTTCGCGGTGGCCTCGTTCGCCAACGTGGGGTCCGGGATCGGCTTCTGGAGCGGAAAATGGCAGGCGGCGCGGTGCTCGGCGTCGAAGAAGCGGAGCGGGGGCTCCTCGGCGGCACAGACCTCCTGCGCGAAGGGACAGCGCGTGCGAAAGCGGCAGCCGCTCGGGGGCGCCATTGCCGAGGGCAGCTCCCCCCGCACGATTTGGTGGTGGGTCGCCCGCGCGATGACCGGGTCCGGGACCGGGATTGCGTCGATGAGCGCCTGGGTGTACGGGTGGGCGGTGTGTTCGTAGACGTCGATCGCGGGTCCGGTCTCGACGAGCTTGCCGAGATACATGACCCCGATCCGGTCGGCCAGGTACTTCACCACGGCGAGATCGTGCGAGATCACGATGTAGGTGAGGTCGTGCCGCTGCTGCAGGTCCCGCATCAGGTTGAGGATCTGGGCCTGGATGGAGACGTCGAGCGCCGAGACTGGCTCGTCGGCGACGATGAGTCTCGGGTTGAGGGCCAGCGCCCGGGCGAGGCCGATGCGTTGACGTTGGCCACCCGAGAACTCGTGCGGGTACAGCTCGGCCGCACCGGCGGAGAGGCCCACCTCGCCGAGCAGCTGGACGACCCGTTGGCTCTGCAACCGACGGTTGCCGATTCCCTGCACGACGAGAGGCTCCCGGACGATGGTCTTGACGCGCATGCGCGGGTCGAGCGAAGAGTAGGGATCCTGGAAGATCATCTGCAGGTCGCGTCTTCCGTGTCGCAGCGCTCTTCCCCGGAGCCTGGTGACGTTGGTCGACTGGTACCGGACGGTGCCCGACGTCGGGTGCTCCAGCGCCACGACCAAACGGCCGATCGTCGTCTTGCCGCAGCCGGACTCGCCGACCAACCCGAAGGTCTCGCCGCGGCGCACGGAGAAGGAGACGCCCGAGACGGCCTGGACGGTACCGATCTTGCGCTGGATCACGGCTCCGGAGACGACCGGGTAGTTCTTCACCAGGTCGATGACCTCGAGCGCCTCCTCGCCCCGGAAGGCGGGCGATCGGGCCTCGGTGCTTGCCGGTGTGGCGGCAACCGTTGTCGTGCCGTCGCGCGAAAGCGTGATCCCGCGACGCGCCAGCCGCTCCTCTCTCGTCACCGTCACCGGGTGGATGCAGGCGTAGAGGTGCGCTTCGCTGCCGGCGACGCTCTCTGCGCCGGGATCGGTTGCTGGTTGGGACACCGCAACTGGCGATGGGGCCGGCAAGCCGGCCTCCCCGGTGGAGAGCTCGGGCGCGTCGCTTCGGCACTCGTCGGTCGCGTAGCGGCAGCGGGGGGCGAACCGACAGCCGACGAGTATCCCCGACAGGTCCGGCGGAAGTCCGGAGATCGAGAAGAGCCGGCGGTCACGGTCTTGGTCGAGCCGGGGGATCGACTCGAGCAACGCTTCGGAGTAGGGATGGCGCATCGAGCCGAACAGTTCCTCGGTCGTGGCGCTCTCGACGATCTTGCCGGCGTACATCACCATGACCCGGTCGGATCGGGCCGCGATCACCCCCAGGTCGTGGGTGATGAGGATCACCGCCATCTTCAACCGTTCGCGCAGCTCGTCGATGAGGTTGAGGATCTGCGCCTGGATGGTGACATCGAGGGCCGTCGTCGGCTCGTCGGCGATGAGAAGCTTTGGCTCGCAGGCCAGCGCGATGGCGATCATCACCCGCTGACGCAGTCCCCCGGAGAGCTGATGGGGGTAGGTGTCGAGCCGCTCGGCGGGGCGTGGCATCCCGACGAGCGTGAGCACCTCGAGGGCGCGCTCATAGGCCTGCTTCCTCGGGACATCGCGGTGCAGCCGGACCACCTCGGCGATCTGGCGTCCTATCTTCCAGGTCGGGTTGAGTGAGGTCATCGGGTCTTGGAAGATCATGGCGATCTCATTGCCGCGCACCGTGCGCATCTGGTTCTCGTTGTACGGGGCGAGGTCGCGTCCGAAAAGCCGGATCGAGCCCCCGGTGACGTGCCCGACGTTCGGCAGGAGCTTCATGATCGACAGCCCCACCGTCGTCTTGCCGCAGGCGGACTCGCCGACCAGTCCGACGCATTCGCCGGGATTGACGTGAAAGGAAACCCCGTCGACGGCTTTCACGCTGGCGGTGCGGAGGTGAAACTCGGTGTGGAGGTTCTCCACCTCGAGTACCGGCTGGGGCGACGCCCCTTCCGCGCCCAACGTAGACATCGACGGAAGACCTCCTCGGCTGACAGCTCCCAGTCTCGCGAGCCCCGCTCGAGAAACTGCAGACAGAACGGGGCTAGGAAGACACGACCTCTTGAGAGCCCGCGCCGCGCTCGAGTGATCGCGCGCAGCGGTCGGGCCATCGTACCGGCTCGTACCGCTCCGGCCCAGCCAGGTCGGCGGTCGAGGCGCGGGCCGCGGCGGGCTGGTTGCGAACGTCGTTCCAGGCCGACGGGCTAGGTTGGCGCAGATGATCCGGGTAGGTGTCCTCGGGGCTGGTGGTCGGTTGGGGGCGACGGTCTGCACCGCGGTGATGGCCGCCGACGATCTCGAACTGGTCGCCGCCGTCGATCCGAAGTCCGCCGGCACCCCGGTCGCCCGGGGCGCGTCGCCGGCGATGGCGATATCGCCTGCGATCGAGGCACTGGAGCGGTCCGGGACCGAGGTCGCGGTGGACTTTACCGACGCAGTGGCCGCTGTCGGGAACCTCGAGTGGTGCGCCGCACACGGCGTCCACGCCGTCTGCGGCACGACCGGGATCGACGCCGCGGGCCTTGACCGTCTGCGGGCGGCCTTTGGTCCGCTGGACAAGCCGAACGCGATCCTGGCCCCGAACTTCTCGATCTCGGCGGTCGTGATGATGCACCTAGCCGAGCTCGCGGCCCCGTTCTTCGACGGCGTGGAGGTGATCGAGCTCCATCACGACCAGAAAAAGGATGCGCCGTCGGGCACCGCGCTGGAGACGGTTCACCGGATGGCCAAGGCGCGCGCCGCCTCGGGGAGTGGCCCGTTCGGCGAGGACGCCACCACCGCGGTGTCCTGCGAGGGGGTGCGCGGTGGCGTCGAAGCCGGGATCCACGTCCACTCGGTCCGGCTCGTCGGCCTCGTCGCGCACCAGGAGGTGCTCTTCGGCGCTCCCGGCCAGTCGCTGCTCCTCCGGCAGGATTCGTACGACCGAATCTCGTTCATGCCCGGAGTCCTCCTCGCCTGTCGCCGGGTTGCTTCGACACCGGGATTCACGGTCGGGCTCGACGCACTGCTGTCTTTTTGAGGCGGGCAAACCCGCGCTCCGTCACCGCCGCGGGCCGCATGGACGGCGGCGATGGCGGGAGGCGTGGTCGGACGATTCACCGTGACGTGCCTGTCAGGGTCCCGGCCGGGCGCGGAAAGATCGCTGGTGATGCCGCCATGGCCGCTTTCAGCGCTGCGGGGCTGATGCTCATCTTCGTGCTGCTCGGCCTGTGGCACGGTCGCAAGGTGTCGGAATGCACCGAGATTTGACCTAGCGACCGCACCGTCGACGAGGCCGGCTCTCGGGGCATTCCCGGGGCAGGCGAGAGTCGCGTCCCGGCGCTGACGCGTCGCGGCACTCTCGCACCTCCGCGGCCGGGCGGGTGGGGTAGCGTCAGGCGGTGGCCACGTCGCGCTCGCCCCGGTTTGGCGCCGTCGTCACCGCCATGGCGACCCCGTTCGACGAGTTCGGTGGGCTCGACCTCGCCGGGGCGGTGACGCTCGCGCGCTATCTCGTTGCGCACGGCAGCGACAGCCTCGTGGTTACGGGTTCGACCGGGGAAGCGGCGACCCTGTCGGACGACGAGCGCGTCTCGTTGTGGCGGGCCGTCGCGTCAGCGATCGGCGTTCCGGTGCTGGCGGGGGCGACGTCGAACGACACGCGGCACTCGGTCGAACTGACCAAGCTCGCCACCGGCGCCGGGGTGGACGGCATTCTCGCCGTCGTGCCCTACTACAACCGCCCGTCGCAGGCCGGCATCGAGGCGCACTTCCGTGCTATCGCCGCCGCGACGCCGTTACCGGTCATCGTCTATGACATTCCGGTTCGTACCGGGCGGAAGATCGCAGCCGAAACGCTCCTCGCGCTGGCGGCCGAGGTGGAAAACATCGTCGGCCTGAAGGACGCGGCCGGGGACGCGCCCGCGACGGCGCGATTGCTGGCGCGAGCGCCGGAGGGCTTCGAGTGCTACTGCGGCGACGACCTGATGACGCTGCCGCTCCTGAGCGTCGGTGCCGTCGGGCTCATCGGGGTGGCGACGCACTGGTGCGGCGTCGAATGCGGCGAGATGATCGCGCGGTTCCGGTCGGGGGATGTGCCGGGCTCGGTCGAGATTGCCCGGGCGCTCCTGCCGAGCTTCGTCTTCGAATCGAGCGACGAGGCCCCGAACCCGGTGCCCTTGAAGGCGGTGCTGCGCCTGCTCGGGCTCCCTGCCGGCGAGTGCCGCTTGCCGATGGGACCGACTCCGGCGGGCCTCGAGGACCGCGCGAAGGCCGTGCTCGCCGGTCTCGACGCCTGGCGCCAAGCTCGGGGCGCCGGTGGCTGAGGACGTCCGACTCGTTTTCCTCGGTGGCCTCGGGGAGATCGGGCGGAACTGCGCGGCCATCGAGCACGACGGCCGTCTCCTCGTCATCGACTGCGGTGTCATGTTCCCGGACCCCGAGATGCCGGGAGTCGACCTCGTGCTGCCGGACTTTTCGTACCTGCATGACAACGCCGGGCGCATCGAGGGCGTCGTGCTCACCCATGGCCACGAAGACCACGTCGGCGGGCTTGGCTTCCTGCTCCGGGACATCGAGACCAAGGTCTACGGATCGGCCCTCAGCCTCGGTCTGGCCCGGTCACGTCTCGAGGATTCCGGATCGGCGGGTCGTTCGGAGCTCGTCGCCGTCGCCGACGGCGAGAGGCGGCGGATCGGACCGTTCGACGTCGAGTTCATTCCGGTCACGCACTCGGTGCCCCAGGGCTTCGCGGTCGCGTTCCACACGCCCCAAGGTGTCGTCCTGCACACGGGGGATTTCAAGCTCGACTTGACGCCGGTCGACGGCCGGCGGACCGACCTCGCGCGCATCGGGGCGCTCGCCGATTCGGAAGGGATCCGTCTTTTGCTCTCCGATTCGACGAACGCCGAGGAGCCGGGGTTCACGCGCAGCGAGAGGTCGGTCGGGGAGACGCTCCGCCAGATCTTCCTGGAGCACCCGGAGCACCGCGTCATCGCCGCCTGCTTCGCGAGCCACATCCATCGGATCCAGCAGCTGAGCGACGCAGCGATCGCCAACGGACGCAAGATCGCGCTGCTCGGCCGATCGATGCTGCGCAACGTGGCGTTGGCGCGCGAGCTCGGCCTGCTCACCATCCCGCAGGGCTCCCTCGTCGACGTGGAGAAGGTCGATGATCTTTCGCCCGGCGAGGTCTGTGTGATCTCGACAGGATCCCAAGGCGAGCCGATGTCCGCGCTCTCGTTGCTCGCCTCGGGAGAGAGCCGGCGACTTTCGGTTGCCGACGGCGACATCGTGGTGCTCTCGAGCCACGCCATTCCGGGCAACGAGTGGGCGGTCGCCAAGGTGATCGACGGGCTGGCACGTCTCGGCGCCAACATCATCCACTCCGGCGTCGCCCACGTCCACGAGAGCGGACACGGCAAGCAGGGAGAGCTCGCCATGCTGCTCAACGTGGCCCGTCCGAAGTGTTTCATCCCCGTGCACGGGGAATACCGGCACCTACTGCGACATGCCCGGCTGGCGATCGAGATGGGAGTCGACGAGCGCAGCGTGCTGCTGTGCGAGGACGGCGATGCCGTGCGGCTCACCGACGAATCGATCGATTTCGACGGCGAGGTGCCGGGGGGCTACCTCTTCGTCGACGGGGTGGTCGGTGACGTGGGCTCGGGAGTGCTGCGCGACCGTCGGGTGCTCGCCGAGGAGGGCGTGATCGTCGTCGTCCTCACCGTCAACAGCCGTTCGGGCGAGATCATCACCGGGCCCGAGATCATCACCCGGGGTTGGGTGCACGCCACCGAGGCCGAGGAACTGATCGACGACGCCCGAACCGCGGTCGTCAAGGCGGTGGCCGAGGTGGTGGAGAGTGGTTCACGCGATGCCGATGCCCTGCGTCGTGCCGCGCGACGCGCCTTAGGCAAGATGGTGAGCGAGAGGACAAAGCGCCGGCCGATGATCGTGCCGGTGGTGATGGAAGCCTGACGGCGACACCGCCGGCCGTCAGCTGGCGACGGCGGGCAGGATCCCGTTGGCAAACTGGCCGAGGATCTGGCGCAGCGAGCGGATCGCGCTTTGTTCGATCTGGCAGACGCGCGAGGCGCTCACCCCGAGCTGCGTGCCGATCTGCTCGAAGGTGAAACCCTCGAACAGATGGAGCGTGACGACCCGTCGCTGTCGCTCGGGCAGCTCGTCGACCGCCCGCCGCAACGCGGCGACCTCCTCGGATTCGACGGCGGCCACCGCCGGGTCGCCGCCTTGTTCCGCGGCCAACACGTCGGCGAGCCGGATGGTGCCGTCGGCGCCCTCGACTTCGATGACGCGGTCCAGGTGGAGCATCTGCGACGACTGGACGCCGGAGAGGACCGCCTGGCGGGCCGAGCCCACCACGCCCATCATGTCGAGCACCTCGGACGGGCCCGGCTCGCGCCCGAGCTTGTGGCCGAGTTCGTCGGCGGTGGACTGGTACTCGGTGACGCGTTGGCGGACCGAGCGGGGCAGCCAGTCGAGCCGCCGCAGTTCGTCGAAGATGGCGCCGCGGATGCACGTCGTGGCGTAGCAGACGAACCGGTCGATCGACGAGGCGGGATCGAAGCGGTCGATCGCCGCGACGAGACCGAGGATGCCGAAGCTCGCCAGGTCCTCCCGGTCCCAGTGGGCGCGGACCGTCCCGGGGAGCTGGCCGACGACGACCAGGATCAACGGTTCGTAGGCGAGCAGGAGGTCGTTGCGGGCGACTTCGTCGCGCCCGGACCAGAACCGTTCCCACAGCCGCGCGTAGGAGGGGTCGGTGTAGAAGAAACGCCTGGCGACGGCCTCGGCCGGCTCCGGCGGGTCGAGGAGTTCGCTGGTCACGGCTGCACCGGCCGGCAGGACGCGGCCGTCGCGGTGCGCGGCCGTGCGGGCACCCAGGGTGGGATATGACTAATTCGTGCCCCAGCAGTTTCAGTAGCTACTCCTAGCACATTTGCATCATATACAACTATCCCAGGTCAGCGACAGGCCCAATTTCTGGTCTTCTCCCTATTACCACTCTCGGTAACAATGCAGCCACGCTATGCCGCATATCCCACAATCCGAGGCTGCCGGGCTGCTGATGTTCCGTTCTATGAAGGGCGCGACATCGCGCCGAGATCGAGATTGTCTGCGGCGGCGCGGCCATCGGAGAAACGGTGTCGAACGTCTCTCGTGGGAGGGGCTACTCGGCGCAAATAACCACGTAGAGTGGTGAAATAAACGCTTAAAGTGATAATTGAGATTCTTACTGATCACCCGCCAGCGGGAGCTTAAGAGCGACCCGGGCGATGCCGTTAGGCGAGGTACAGGTCAGGGAGGTGATTGTGTGACGACGGTCTCGACCCGGCAGGAGAACTCGCCGCAGTCCGATATCGCCCCGAAGGACTTCGGGATCTTCGTGATCACGCGACGGCATCTCGTCGTGGCGTGCGTTTGGGCCCTTTTGATCGCACTCGCCCTGTTGGGGGCGACCGAAGGGATCGCCTTCGGGCTCGCCGCTCTCGGCACGGTCGTCGCCTTCGTGATCGGCATCCGCTGTTATCGCCCGGCGCGTTCTTCGCCGTGGTGGATGGCTCTCAGTGCGTTCGCGCTCTTCGCCATCGGCGGTGTCGCGCGCGACGACCTGCACACGCTGGGTAACCTGACGGTCCACCGATCGCTCATCCCTGATCTCATCGTCCTGCCGGGGTACGCGCTTTTAGGCGCTGCGCTCATCATCATCATCAGGGCCCGCACGGGATCGACGCGTCACCGCCTCGGCATCGTCTACGACGGCGTCATCGCGTCGCTGGCGGTACTCGCCTGCTCGCTCGTGTACGTGATCGAGCCCGTGCTGTCGCGCCACAGCACGCCGGTGGACGTGAAGCTGATCATCGTCGGCTACCCGAGCTTGGACATTTTCCTGCTCGTCATGACGTTGCAGATCGCGTTCGGCACGAGCAGCGAGCGGTGCACGGCGGACCGCTTCCTCGTCGCGGGGCTGTTGTCGTTGTTCGTGGGCGACGCGCTTTACACGTTCGCCGAGATCCACGTCCTCAGCCTTCCCGTCAACATCCTCGATCTGCCGTACGTGCTGGCTTTCGCCGGGGCGGCGACCTGCGCGCTCGATCCTTCCATGCGCACCCTCACCGAGCCCGCCGGCAAGCCCGCGGCCCGTTGGACGCCCGAGCGCATCGGGCTCGTCAGCATCGCTTTCTTCGTTCCCGCGCTTCTCCTGTTGCAGGAGCGGCATTACGCGATCAGCGAAAGGCTGGCGCTGTTTGCGATCATCGTCGCCCTGACGACCACCGCGATCCTGCAGATCTTCCAGGCGGTTCGGTCTGCGGAACGCTCGGAGGCACGCCTCATCCACCAGGCCCTCCACGACCCGCTCACCGGGCTCCCGAATCGTCAATCGATGGCTCAGTACCTCGACCGCTTGGTGCAACAGTCCTTGCCGAGCCGACCTCCCATCGGGTTGCTGTTCTTTGACCTCGACCGGTTCAAGCTCATCAACGACACTCTCGGCCACAACCACGGTGACGAGCTCCTCATCCGAGTTGCCCGACGGCTTGGCGAGAACACCCGCGCCGGTGACTTCGTCAGCCGGATCGAGGCAGACGAGTTCGTCATCGTCCTCGGCGGGAGCGTCGGAATGTCCGAGGCCCGCGCCTTTGCCAACCGGCTGCGAGCGTGTCTGCGCGCGCCGTTCCTGATCGACGGGTCGGAGTTCTTCCTCACCGCGAGCATCGGGATCGCCTTCGCCACCTCGGGTGCTTCGTTCGACGCCGAGGCGCTCGTCCGGGACGCCGACACCGCGGTGCACCAGGCCAAAGAAGCCGGTCGCGACGCCGTCGCGGTCTACGACGACTCGATGCGGGTCCATCTCACCGAACGGGTCGAGATCGAACGCGACCTGCGCCACGCCGTCGAGCGCCACGAGCTGCACCTCGTGTTCCAACCGATCGTGAAGATGGGCCATAACGAGGTGGTCGGATTCGAGGCCCTGGTCCGTTGGGCCCATCCCAGCCTGGGGGTGCTGCTGCCGAAGCGCTTCATCCCCCTCGCCGAGGAGAACGACCTCATCGGCGGGATCGGCAGCTGGGCCCTCGACGACGCCCTGCGCCAGCTGGTTGTGTGCCGATCGGTGCCGGGCCTCGGACATCTCGGCGTCTCGGTGAACCTCTCCGCCCACCAGTTGCGGGACGAACTACTGGTGCAGCGGGTCGACCGCTCCCTCGCCGTCCACGGTCTTCCCGGTTCGGCGCTCACGCTCGAGCTCACCGAGTCCGAGATGATGGACAACCCCGAGCTGTCGATCGCCGCTCTCACCGCGTTGCGTCGGCTCGGCGTCCTCATCGCGGTGGACGATTTTGGGACCAAGTACTCGTCGCTCGCCTACCTGCAGCGCCTGCCGGTCAACATCTTGAAGATCGACCAGAGCTTCGTGGTCGACATGTATGGCGCCGACCCGGTGCCGGCGGAGTCGCTGGTGGCGGCCATTGTCGCGATGGCCGAGGCGCTGGGGATCCAGACCATCGTCGAGGGGGTCGAGACGGCCGAACAGGCCCGTCACCTGATGGCGATCGGTTGCAGCTTGGCCCAGGGCTACTTCTACGCCCGACCGGCGCGTACCGACCAGATCGTCGATGTGATCGGCCTGCTCACCCGGTCGCAATCCTACGAGGTGGCGGACCAAACGCCGCCGGCCGAGCCGGTTCCGCTTCGCTCGAAGCTTGCGCCGCGCCAAGGGACTTTCTTCGCGGCGTCCTTCAGCTTGAACTCCGGCGCGCGATAGATCCGGGCCGCCAGCGCCGTCGACGCCACGAGGTCCAGTGGCCGCAGCGCCGGTTCGATGCCCACTCCCTCGTAGATGATCCCGTAGATCGACGGGTCCTCGGCCGCGAGCCGTCGGCGATAGTCGGAGACGCAGCCGTAGATCGGCAGGCTGTCCCGTGATCCGAGGTAGGGACGGCCCTCGGCGAGGGGAAAGAACGGCTGGTGGAAACGGGTCTTGGACATCCGGAACACCGCACGGTCGAGGATCGCGACCATCCACTCGACGCCGAGCGCTTCGCCGGTGCGGACGATCGACTGGTAGAGGCCGAGGGCGACGAGCCCGGTCGCCGCGGCGCTCCGGTAGCCCGGGTCGATGGCGAGGGTCGCGATGTCCCAGGTGCGGTCCAGCGTCATCCCGGTCCCGCTGCGCTCCAGCATCGCTTCAGCCGATTCGTGCCAGATCGAGCCGAGGTCGTGGAAGGTCTTCAACCCAGGGCCGCCGTCGGTGGGCACGATCATCCGGATCACGCCAGCCGGGCACCGGCGACGGTGGTCGAGGATGGTGAAGAACAGGCTGGACAGCTCGTAGGGGCCGTACTCCGCCTGGAGGAGTTCCGGGGTGTTGCCGAAGGCCTCCAGAAAGACCGTCCGCTCGACGTGCCGGCCCAGCTCGGCCGCCGGGTCGTCGGACGCGAAGGCGTAGGCGCCGAACGGCTCGAGGGTGTCCTCGCCGATAACCGACCGGGCGAGACGGGCGAGGTCCGATGCTCCGGTCTCGACGCTCGTCACGGCGGTGTCATCCGAGCTCAGAAGGCCCGGGCGACGATGTCGTCGACGCCGAAGAACCTCTTCGTGTACTCGACGACCGCCTCGGAGTCGAACGGCGCGCAGGTGTAGATGTCGACGCTGAAGAACAGGACTGGCTTTTCCCAGGCGTAGAAGTGGGCGCCCGAGGCTTCCCAGTGGACCCAGCCGGCCCAGCCGAAGTTGTCGGAGCGGTGCGTCACGGGATCCATCAGACGGCGCATCCGGCAGACGTCGGACAGCTCGGACAGGTAGCGCCGGATGGTGGGGTCGTCGATTGGCGCGGAGGGGCGTCCCTCGACGACCAGGCGCTGCCGGAAGATCGCCGGGGCGAGGTCCGGCACCTCCTGGGAAACAAGTGACCCACGAGGCTCATGCATATTTCTGAGGCTACTGAATACGGAAACGGTTCACAAACAGAGAGTATTTCATGTCAATCTGGCCAGCAAAGGCGGCCGGGCGGCCGATTGCCCGGGCGCGCCCCAGACCGGCCGGTTCCGGACTGGGTTCCGGGGCCCGAGCGCCGGAAGGGCCGACGCGGTGAGCCGTGCCCCAAGAAACCGTGAGATGCGGCATCGCCGCCCGAGACGAACACCCCATCAGCCAAACAGATCGGCGACCCATTTGAAAGGGCCATTCGGCAGAACGGACCGGTCCGGGCGCGGCCGTGTCGCGGGTCGCCGGGTCGATCCCCCGAGACCCGAACTGGCCCCTACCCGCGGCGGCGTGTCTTTCGCTACGGTGAACGGATCCAGTTCCTCTCTTCTTCCCGCCGCTGACGCTGTGCCCGCGCCGCTACCACCTGGCCGTCCGGTGCGCTGGGGAATCCTCGCCACCGGCGCGATCTCGGCGACCTTGGTCGACGAGATCCGCCGCACCCCGGACTGCGAGGTCGTCGCCGTCGGGTCCCGGACGGAGGAGTCCGCCCGGCGCTTCGCCGCCGAGCACGGCATCGCCAGGGCCCGCGGCTCCTACGAAGCCCTCATCGAGGACGAAGGCGTCGACGTCGTCTACGTCGGCGCCAGCCACAACGCGCACGCCTCGGCCGTTCGGCACTGCCTGGAAGTCGGGCGGGCGGTTCTCTGCGAGAAGCCGCTCACCGTGGACGCCGCCCAGACCGAGGAGCTCGTCCGTCTGGCGCGGGCCGCCGACGTGTTCTTCATGGAGGCCATGTGGATGCGTTGCCGGCCCGGCTTCGCCGAGCTCTCGGGGATACTCGGATCGGGCGAGATCGGCGAGGTCCACCACCTTCGGGCGTCGCTCGGTTTTGTGGCCACCAAGGAGCATCCCCAGCGTCTTTTCAATCCGGACCAGGCCGGAGGCGCGCTCTTGGACGTCGGCGTCTACCCGATCACCCTCGCGTTCGCCACGCTGGGCCAGCCCGGCGAGATCCGCGCCCTCGGCCACCTCCAAGGAGGAGTCGACCGCAGCGTCGCGGTGGCGATGTCCTGGCCGGCCGGGGCGACGGCGACCCTGGGCGCCACCCTCGAGGCGGAGATCGACACCTCGGCGGTGTTTGCCGGGTCCAAGGGCCGGATCGAGGTCACCGAGCCTTTCCACGAACTCGGGGCGCTCACCGTCTCGGTGAGTGGTCGTCCCTCCCGCCGGGTGGTGCCGCCCGCCGAGGGGCGCGGCTACGTCCACGAAGTGGTGGAGGTGGTGCGCTGCCTGCGCGCCGGTCTCAGCGAGAGCCCGCTCGTCCCGCTGGACGAGTCGATCGCCATCATGCGGATCCTCGACGAGTGCCGGCGCCAGATCGGCCTTAACTACCCCGAGGCCGCGTACCGCTGACCAGGCCGCGACCGGGCGCACCACACCGCGCCCCGAATCGTTGCTGGTGTTAGCGTTGTTCCTACTGTGGCTGCAGCAAAGGGATCGTCAGCGACGAAGACCCGCTCGCCGCACGCGGGAACGGGCCGGACCACGACCCTGTCCGCGCGCGGACCCGGCAGCCGGATCCGGGGTGGGGGAAACTCGGCCGCCCGGTCGACGCGACGCCACCTGGCGGCCGACCCGAGCGCGCGCGAGCCCGAAGAGGTCTGGGGCTGGCTGCTCCTGGTGGTCGGCGCCCTGGCGGTGCTGGCGGTCCATTTCAACCTGCTCGGGAACGCCGGGGTCTACGTGCGTCGGGACGGTGCCGCCGCTTTCGGATGGGGCCTCGACGTCGCCCCGGTCGGATTTCTGGTCGTCGGTTGGACGCTGATCGCCGGGCGCGCCCGGCGGGGCGCCCCGGGCGCCTTGGTGGCGCTGGTCGTCCTCGTCCTCGCCTCGGCCGGCCTCGGCGATCTCGCCGGGGGCCATCCCGCCGCCTCGGCCCCGGCGCAGATCCTCGGCGGCGCCGGTGGCTTCGCGGGGGCGGAGATCGGCGGTGGGCTGCGCGACGTGATCGGAGCGGCCGGCGCCGGAATCGTTCTCGGGGCGATCGCTTTCGTCGCCCTGTGCGCCTGCTTCGCGCGCTCGCCGCGCCAAGGAGTCCTCAGCCTCGTCCACCTGCTGGGCGCGACCCGGCACGCCGCGGCGAGGCTCTTTGCGGCCCGCGAGGCCGAGGAGACCGAGAGCGTGGTGGCGGCCGCGGCCGAGAAGGGCACGCCGCTCATCGACTGGCCCCTCGACGCGCAGGACTCGATCAGCCCCGATCCGACCGGCGGGCTGGCGGCACTGGTCACCGAGGCGAGATCCGGAAGAGGCAACGGCGCGCGGGGCGAAGACCAATTCGGGGCCGACGAGGGCAGCGTGGTCACGACCACGCACCCGGTCGAGCCGGCTCCCCCCACTGACTTCCTTCCGCCGAGCGCCCTCGTCGAACAGCTCGGTCTCGGTGTCGTGCCGGCGCCGAGCAACTGGAAGCTCCCGCCGGAGCGCCTGCTGAAAAGAACCAAGGAACTCGCCAACGATCGGCAGGGGATCGAGGAGCGCGGAAGACTCCTCGAACGGGCGCTGTCGTCACACGGCGTCGAGACGCACGTCGCCGGCTTCACGGTCGGCCCGACCGTGACCCGTTTCGAGCTGGAGCTCGCGCCGGGCGTCAAGGTCGCGCAGGTGACGAGCCTGTCCAAGGACATCGCCTACGTGATGGCGTCGCCCGACGTCCGCATCCTGGCGCCGATTCCGGGACGCTCCGCCATCGGCGTCGAGGTGCCGAACCACGACCGTCGCCTGGTGACCCTCGGCGACGTCCTGTCCACGCCCGAAGCCCACCGGGCGCGGCACCCGCTCGAGGTGGGCCTGGGACGCGACATCGCCGGTCGACCGGTGATGGTGAATCTCGCCGAAATGCCGCACCTTCTGATCGCCGGGGCGACCGGATCGGGCAAGTCGTCCTGCATCAACTCCCTGGTCACCTCCATACTGATGCGGTCGACCCCCGAACAGGTCCGGTTGATCCTCGTCGACCCGAAACGGGTTGAGCTCGGCCACTACAACGGCCTCCCGCACCTGCTCACCGAAGTCGTCGTCAATCCGAAGCGAGCCGCCAACGCCCTGGCCTGGACCGTCGTGGAGATGGAACGTCGCTACGACCTCTTGGCGGAGGTCGGCATGCGCGACATCACGGGTTACAACTCGGCGGTCGACCGTGGCGATTTCGCGGAGGGTCCCTTCGACGGGCCGATCGTCCCGAGCGACGTCGAGGTGGACGATGCCGAGATCTCCGGCCTCCCCGAGCGCACCCGGTACCAGAGGCTGCCGTTCATCCTGCTCGTGGTCGACGAGCTGAACGACCTCATGATGATCGCCGCCCGCGACGTCGAGGAGTCGATCTGCCGGATCGCGCAGATGGCGCGGGCGGTCGGGATCCACCTCGTCATCGCGACCCAGCGGCCGTCGGTCGACGTCATCACTGGAGTGATCAAGGCGAACATCCCTTCGCGTCTCGCCTTCACGGTCTCGTCGCTCGCGGACTCGCGAGTCATCCTCGACCAGCCCGGTGCCGAACGCCTCATCGGCCGGGGTGACCTGCTTCTCCTCACCGCCTCTTCGAGCGTCCCGCGCCGGATCCAGAGTCCGTGGGTCTCGGAGGAGGAGGTGCGCAGCATCGTCGCCCACTGGCGGCGCCAGAGCGACCCCCTCTACGTCGAGGGCATCGTCGGTGACGACAAAGACCGCCTGGGTGACGGGTTGTTCAGAGACGACGACGACGAGCTGCTGGGTCAGGCGATGGACCTCGTCGTCCGGTCGCAGCTCGGCTCGACGTCGATGCTCCAGCGCAAGCTGCGGGTTGGCTTCGCCCGGGCCGGTCGTCTGATGGACCTGCTCGAGCGGCGGGGCATCGTCGGTCCGTCGGAAGGATCGAAGGCCCGGACGGTTCTCATGACCCTCGACGAGTACGAAGAGATCCCCAGCTGAGCCGGCCCGGGGCGACCGCGAGCCTGGTGGGCTCGTCTTGTTGTTTCGTCGTAACAGTTCAGGTCCCCTGACCACCTGATCCACTACCTGGGAGAATGCCGCGCGTACCGTTGGGAATTCCGACGCGCGAACCGTCACCCGACGCCCCCTCCTAAGAGGAGTTGACCAGCGGAGCACTCGGCCCTTCGTGTCAGAGTGGCCATGCTCGAGGACAGGCTCACCGACTTGGAGGAGCGCCTCGGTCGCAATCTGCGCAACTCGTCCACGCCCTGTGCGATGCCCACCACCTGCGCGACCTGACCGGGTCTGTGTGGCGTGAAACCAGGGGTGGGTGAACGACCTTGCCACACTGCTCACAGAGGCGAAGCGTGCCGTCGACACTCTCCGAACGTCGGGGCCGGACTCCCTCGACATCGCCACTTTGCACTCGATTCGCGTTCACTACGGGCAACTCGTGACGAGGGGCTTTGCCGCCAACCCCCACTCCCGCTGTCGGCTGACGATCGGGCTACGAGAAGATGGCCTACAACCTCCTCGTACGTCTCGACGGCCAGCGGGCCGACGTGCTCCGGTTCTGCCTCGACTTCACGGTGCCATTCGACAACAACCGGGCCGAACGTGACAACAGGATCGTGAAGCTCCAGCAGAAGATCTCCGGTTCGTGGCGCACCCGCGAACGGGCTAGGACCTCCTGCGCCATCCGCAGCTCCGTCTCGAACCTACGCAAGCACGACCGCAACATCCTCGACGGACTCCGCCTGCTGTTCGATGGTCAGATCTGGCTACCTGTCGGAACCTGAACAGTTACCACGTGATTTCGGGTTGAACTCCGTGCAGAATCTCTCTCGCTGTCAAACGGCCAGCATGGTCAAACTCTGCGGGCCTAGCCTCATGTCATGCGGATTCACGCGCTCGAGGCGCCTCGTGCTGCGCTCGGAGGGTCGGGTACGTCGGTGGGGCGTGGTCCGGCAATATGAAAAAGGCCTCCTACTACGACCTGATCTCTGGCTTTTATGAGTACTTCACCGAGAAGCTTCATGGCGAGCACAGGGTCGAAGCCATCGAGCTGCTGCGACTCGAGAATGGTCAGACGGTGCTCGACGTGCCATGCGGGACCGGCGCGAACTTCCCGTTGCTCTGCCCGCTCGTCGGGGCGACAGGACAGATCCTCGGTTGCGATTATTCACGAGGCATGCTGGCGCGTGCACGCACCAAGATCACGAAGGCTGGCTGGGGAAACATCAGACTGGTACAAGCCGATGTGCGCGTCCTCACCCCCGAGCTCCTGGGGTCTCCGAGGATCGACGCGGTCATCTGCATGCTCGGCCTGAGCGTGGTGCCGGACTGGCAACTTTCCTTTGACCGGATGTTCGACCTGCTGCGACCAGGCGGCCGCTTCGTCACGATGGACTTATTCCTTGAAGGCAAGGCCACGAGCCCATTGGCGAACGGGTACTACCGGGTGATTGCGCAAGCGCACTCGAGGCGTCGTTTCTGGGAGCCGCTCGAGCAGCGTGTTCCTGACTTCGAGTCGATCGAACATCGGTGGTTCGGTGGAGTCGCGAAGATCGTCGCGGGAACCAAACCACTCGTCCCGATTCATCAATAACGACACAATCGGCTGCTAGGCGATTCGCTGCGCTCATCGCGACGAGCGCAGCACGGCCTCACGATCCCAGTTCTGCCCGGAGGCGATGTGTTAATCCGGCGAAGGGAAGTCAGGTCCTCAGACATTCTGTTGTGCGAGATGACCGTTTTGCTCGGCACCAGGCCTGGTCGAATAGCGGCGGCGCGCGCGTTCCCGAGTACTCCAACGTGCAAGGACCGCGTGGGGCAGGCAAGCTGATACGAACGTGCGCGCGCGAGCCCCCGCTTCTTCGGCGAATCTCGGACCCGGATTCGACGCGCTCGCACTCGCCCTAGCGCTCGCCGTCGAGGTCGAGATCGCGCCGGCACCGCGGCTCGCAATCCGCAGCGAGGGCGAAGGTGCCGATCTGCCCCAGGACGCCTCGCATCTCGCTGTTCGGGTCGCGCGCGCGGTCCTCGGCCACGATCACGTGAAGATCACCGTGCGTTCGGCCATCCCGGTCGGGCGGGGTCTTGGTTCTTCCGCCGCTCTCGCCGCGGCGGCCGCGGCGGCGGCGGGATCGGACGACCCGCTCGGTGTCGCCGCGGCCTTCGACGGCCACGCCGAGAACGCCGCCGCCGCGGTGCTCGGCGGCCTGGTCGCCGCGACCTTCGTCGACGGGCGTCCGGTCGCCTGCCGGCTGCGACTCGACCCGGCGCTCGCCTTCGTCGTTCTGATCCCCGATCGGGTCCTTTCGACCGATGAGGCCCGCGCCGTGCTACCCGTCTCGGTTCCCTTCGCCGATGCGGTGGCGAACCTCGGTCGGCTGGGGCTGCTGCTCGGGGGCCTCGCGGACGCGACCCAACTCGTAACCGTGGCGGGCGAGGACCGCCTCCACCAGAAGGCGCGGTCGGCGCTGTTCCCGGAGGCGCCCGAACTACTCGCCCGCCTGGTGACGGCGGGTGCCACCCTCGCCTGCTGGTCGGGTGCCGGCACCAGCCTGCTGGGGATCTGTCCCTCGGAGACGACCACGGCCCGGGTGCGCGAGGCGGGCCAGGCGGCGCTGGCCGATCTTCGAGTCCCGGGACGGGCGGTGGTGCTCCGGCCGGACCTCGCCGGGTTGGTGGTCGAGGAAAGCTGATCGCCGGTTTCCGGCGGCGGGTGGCCATGGGATCATCAGGCATGGCCACCCGGCACCCCTTGGCAGAGTATTGGCCTCTCTACGATCTGGTCGTGCGGACCCCGCGCCTCGAGCTGCGGTATCCGAGTGACGAGGACCTGGCGGTGCTGGCGTCACTTCCCTCCGAAGGGATCCACGAGCCCGGTCGTCAGCCTTTCCATTTCGCCTGGACCGAGGTGGACTCGCCCCAGCGCGAACGGGACTCCCTCAAGTGGTGGTGGTCGGGGCGTGCGAGCTGGTCGGTCGACGACTGGACGCTCTCGCTGGCGGTCGTGGTCGACGGCGAGCCGGTTGGGGTGCAGGACCTCATAGCGAAGCACTTCGTCACGCTCCGATCCGTCTCTACCGGTTCCTGGCTGGTGCAGCGCGCCCAGGGACTCGGCACCGGCACCGAGATGCGAGCCGCCGTCGTCGAGTTGGCCTTCCGCGGCCTCGGTGCTCTGGAGGCGCACTCGTCGGCTTTCGACTGGAACTCCTCTTCGATTCGGGTTTCGGAGAAGGTCGGCTACCTCCCGAACGGCGAGGAGCTCGCCCTGCGCGGCTCGCAGCGCGACCGCACCCTGTGCTTCCGGCTCTCGCGGGAAACCTGGCTTACCCGTCGACGGGACGACATCAAGATCGCGGGGCTGGAGCCTGCGCTCACGCTCTTCGGGCTCGGTCCGGACCGAGAGCCGCTCGCCTGAGCGTTAGGCCCCGACCGCCCCGGCGGCGATCTCATCGAGACCCTGGACGAGCGCGTTCCAGGCCAGCGTGGCGCACTTGATGCGCACCGGGAACTTGACGACGCCCTGCAGGGCGCCGAGCTCGCCGAGGCTGGCCGGATCCACCGGGGTGGCGGCTCCGGTCGGGGGGTCTCCGTCTGCGGAGGGCTCGTCGATCGCCATCATCGACTTGAACGACCGGACCAGTCGACGCACCTCGTCGACGGGGAGACCCTTCACCGCGGCCGACATCATCGACGCCGACGACTGGCTGATCGAGCAGCCCCGTCCGGTGATTCGGAGATCAGCCAGGACACCGTCGCTCACTTGGAGGTAGATGACGATCTCGTCGCCACACAGCGGGTTGAATCCCTCGACGCGGTGGGCGGGAGGGACGGGAAGCTCGCCGCGATTACGCGGCGAGCGGTAGTGGTCGAGGATGATCTCGCGGTAGAGGTCTTCGAGCTCGTTCATGTTCTCGTGGATTCCCGGCTTTCCGGTCCCTTTTCTAGTGCCAGGTTCGCAGGGATGTCAGCAGAAGAGCTTCCGCACGTAAGCCAAGCCGTTCACGAGCGAGTCGATGTCGGCTTCGTCGTTGTACAGGTACAGCGACGCCCGGGTGGTCGCGGCGACCCCGAGGACCCGCATGAGCGGCTTGGCGCAGTGGTGGCCGGCACGCACGCACACGCCGACCTGGTCGAGCACCTGGGCGACGTCGTGGGGGTGGACCTCGCCGAAGGCGAAGGAGATCACCCCGGAGCGCCGGGTGGGGTCTGGCGCCGGGCCGAAGATGCGGATCTCGCCGTAGGCGGCCGGGAGGCGTTCGAGGGCGTAGTCGACGAGCGCGGTCTCATGCGCGCCGATGCGGTCGAGCCCGACCCCTTCGAGGTAATCGACGGCGGCGCCGAGCCCGATCGCCTCCGCGATCGGCGGGGTGCCCGCCTCGAACTTCCATGGCAGCTCGTTGGTGGTGAAGCCGTCGAGCCTCACGTCGCGGATCATCTCGCCACCGCCGAGGAACGGCGGCATCGCTTCGAGCAGCTCCTCCCGGGCCCACAGCACCCCGATGCCGGTCGGGCCGAGCATCTTGTGGCCGGTCAGGGCGAAGAAATCAGCGCCCAGTGCCGCCACGTCGACGCGCCGGTGCGGAGCGAGCTGGGCCCCGTCGACGAGGACGCGGGCCCCGGCGGCGTGGGCCGCGGCGACGATCGGACCGAGGTCCACGACGGTGCCGAGCACGTTGGACGCCGCGGTGACACCGACCAGCTTGGCGCCGGCGACCAACCGACCGAGGTGCGTTAGATCGAGGTGGAAATCCCTCCCGAGGGGGAGGTACCGGAGTTCGATCCCGCGCTCGTCTCGCAGCATCAGCCAGGGCACCAGATTGGCGTGGTGCTCGATCTCGCTCAGCACCACGACGTCGCCGGAACGCAGGTTCTGGCGCCCCCAGGCGTAGGCGACGAGGTTGATCGCCTCGGTCGCGTTCTTGGTGAAGATGACCTCGCGTTCCGGGTGAGGCGCGCCGATGAACCGGCCGATCTTGGTCCGCGCCGCCTCCAGTTGGCGCGTCGCCTCCTCGGCGATGGCGTAGACGCCGCGGTGGACGTTGGCGTGGGTGGTCGCGTAGTAGACGTCCATCGCATCGAGCACCGACTGCGGACGTTGTGCCGAGGCCGCGGAGTCGAGGTAGACGAGGGGGCGGTTGCCCTCGTCGCGCGACAGGAGCGGGAAGTCCTTTTTCAGCGTTGGCACGTCGAGGTAGCCGGTCACTGTCGCCAAGATTCGTAGCCCTCGCGGTCGAGTCGCGCCGCGAGTTCAGGTCCACCCGATTCGACGATCCGCCCGTCGATGAGGACGTGGATGACATCCGGCCTCAGCTCGTCAAGGATCCGCCGATAGTGCGTCACGATGACAACCCCGAGCGCCGGTCGGTGCGCCCGCACCTCGTTCACGCCGCGGGCCACGATGCGCACGCCGTCGATGTCCAGCCCGGAATCGGTCTCGTCGAGGATCGCGAGGTCCGGTTCGAGCAGGGCCATCTGAAGGATCTCGTTGCGCTTCTTCTCGCCGCCGGAAAAGCCGTCGTTTAGGTAGCGCGAGGCGAAACTGACATCCATGCCGAGCCGCTGCAGCCACTCGTGGATCTGGACGCGGACCTCGATCACCGAGACCTCGGTACCCCGTCGGGCGGCGACGGCCTGTCGGAGGAACTGCGCGATCGGGACGCCGGGGATCTCCTCGGGGTACTGGAAGGCGAGGAACATCCCCGCCCTCGCCCGCGCGTCCGTGGTCAGCCCGGTGACATCGTCACCTTTGAAGAAGACCTTGCCTCGGGTGACCCTGTAGCCCATGCTGCCGAGCAGGACGTTGGCGAGGGTCGACTTGCCGGAACCGTTCGGCCCCATGACGGCGTGGAGCTCACCGGGTCGCACGGCGAGATCGACTCCCTTGAGGATCTCGACGCCATCCGCCGTGGCGTGCAGATCCTCGACGACCAGCAGCCGGACGGTGGGCCCGCCACCGGGGGAGTCGTCGCCCCGGGGCGCCTGTTCGGTATCCGCCGTCACCGTCGTCATGCCCTCAATGTTAGGCGTTCCTTAGGATTTGCACTACACGGATAGGGGAAATTGTCCCCTCACCAACCGCGCCGGATCCATTCCTCGAGATGGGGCCGCTCGGTTCCAAGAGTCGTGTCCGCGCCGTGACCCGGCATGACGATCGTGTCGGGGGACAAGGGCTTAAACAGGCGACCGTCGATCGAGCTGATGATCTGCGCGAAGTCACCGCCCGGGAAGGTGGTGTTGCCGGGGCCCCCCGGAAACAGGGTGTCGCCCGAGAACAGCACCGGGGAACCTTCGAGTAAGAAGCAGGTCGAACCGGGGGTGTGACCCGGTGTGTGGATGGTGCGGAGGCGGAGCCTCCCGACGCCGATGACTTCGTCATCTCCGAGCAACCGGTCATAGGCGGGGAGCATCGCGGCGTCCCCCGCGGCCACCGCCACCTGGTAGCCGGCATCGCGCAGGGCGGGGACGGCCTGGATGTGGTCCCAGTGCCCGTGGGTCTCGACGATCTGCCGCACCCCGAGCGCCTGGCAGGTCTCGAGCAGGAGATCGGGCTCGTTCGCCGCGTCGACGAGGAGCGCCTCGCCGGTCGCCTTGCAGCACACCACGAAGACGTTGTTGTCGATCGGGCCGACGATCAGGCGATGGACGGCGGCCTGAGCGTCTTCGTAATGGAGCGACACGCATTACGCTACCGCTCCCCATACGAGCCCGGACCGGGGCTAGCCGAGATCAGCCCGCTGCGAGCACCTGGCGATTGGGAAGCGTCTTTTGGGGCGTTATGGCTGGCAATTGGCGGTCTTGTGGGCTGCTTCGGACTCTCCTTTTCGTGATTGGCCAGGAGGTGCCGGTCTCGATAGGGTCCGTTTACCTGCGTTCTGACTTGGCAGTCGGTCACTTTGGTGACTTGCAGAAGTTCGAGGTTCACGGTTCGCGATCTGACGCGGACCGAAAAGGCCAAGGAGGAGGCGCAAAGAGATGGGCGGATCTCGGTCGGTCGCGGGGAGACACGCAGGCCTTCTGATTGTCGTTGTGGCGTTCGCTGTCGCTGGGGTGGGGGCCTGGCCGGCGGTCCTTGGAGCGGGGGCGGCGACCTCGCCAGATTTCTCCGTGATCGCCGGCGGTTCTACGACGCCGCCAACTTCGGGAGGAACGCCGGCGTTGGAGACCAAGCTCGCGAAGCCTCAGGACGTCGCCGCCGACGCCGGCGGGAACCTCGTCATCTGTGATACGGATCAGAGCGAAGTCGAGGTGCTCGCTGAGAGCCCCACCAATCCCGGGTACCTGCTCGGATCCGGGGCCACCTGGACCGTCGGTTCGCTCTACGTGATCGCCGGCGATCCCACGCGATCTCCTGCGCCGGTTACGACGGGGTCTCCTGGGGCTTCTACTGGACTGGATGATCCAGAAGGCATCGCGGTAGACGACGGCGGCAACATCCTCATCGCTGACACCGGCGACGATGAGGTCGAGGTGGTGGCGGTGAGCCCGGCCAATCCCGGCTACGTGCTGGGCACCGGAGCGACGTGGGCTCGGGGTGATCTCTACGTGATCGCCGGCCGGGGAACAGGGGAGATCACTCCGATACCCAGATTCGCGGGCGCTCCCGCCACCGCGGACGGCCTAAATGCCCCGGCGGGCGTCGGTGTGGACGGTGCCGGAAACGTGCTGATCGCGGACAGCGGCCACGGACTCGTCGAGGCCTTGGCGGTCGGATCGAGTAAGCCCGGTTACGCGACCGCGCCCTCGGATTGGGTCGAGGGCGATCTCTATGCCATCGCGGGACCTGGCTCGGACTCGCCGTCAGTCGATGGTACGCCAGGCCTGTCGACGGTTCTCGATCAGCCCTCGGGTGTCGCGATAGACAGCTCGGGCAACGTTTTCATCGCCGATTCGGACGACCTCATGGTGGAGGTTCTGGCGGGTTCGGCGACGGACCCTGGGTATCTCCTGGGAAGCGGAGCCGTCTGGACGGCGGGTGACCTCTACGTCATCGCCGGAGGCGGCACCAGCCCGCCGAGTGCTTCCGGGATGCCCGCCGACGAGACCGGCCTCGACTTACCGGTCGGGGTCGCGACGGACGCGGCCGGCAACCTTCTGGTGGCGGAAGGATCGGGTGACCAGGTCGACATCCTGGCGGTAAGCAGCTCGGATCCCGGCTACGAGCTCGGGTCCGGCGCGACCTGGCTCCCGGGGGATCTCTATGTCCTGGCCGGAGGCGGGATTGAGGCACCCAGCGCTTCTGGCACCGACGCCCTGTCGACGCAGCTCGGCCAGACCGACGGCGTCGCGGTATCCCCGTCGGGCGGGATCGCCGTCGCCGACTCCGGGGACTCCGAGGTCGGGTTTCTGGTGCGCGCGCCCGTGCCACCGGCGCTGGCGTCCGCGACGCCCGGCGACCAGACGGTCACGCTCACCTGGTCCCCGCCGGCCTCGGACGGGGGAAGCCCGATCTCCGGCTACGACGTGCTCGTCTTCGCGGGAGGGTCTGCGGGTCCGCTGGAGACCCTGGTCGTCGGGGCAGACACCGCTTCGTGCATCGTCGGGGGACTGACGGACGGAGGTAGCTACTCCTTCGAGGTCGATGCCTTCAGCGTTGTCGGCACCAGCCAGCCGTCGTCGGCTCTCGGAGCTGTCCCGGAGTCAACATCCGCCAGCACAACGACGTCACCGGTATCCGGAGTCACCCCGCCCTTGTCAGGATCCGTCACCACGACGACATCACCGGTGTCCGGAGTCGCCCCGACCTCGGGATCCCGCCGTCCCGGGGTGGCCAAATTGCCGCTGGCGCGAGTCATGCTGACCAAGAGGACCGCGCCGGTGAGATCCGGTTTCGCGACGCTGGAGGTGCGCTGCAACGCCCGCCTGTGCGGCGGTGAACTACAGCTCACCGCACACAAGGTCGTGCGGCTCACGTCGCACGGGCGCACACGCAAGGTGGTGGAGACCGTGCTGGTCTCGTCGGACCACTTCTCGATCCGGGGCGGTGTGGTCGTGCCCCTCCCGGTGCCGGTCATGGCGCACGCGATCGCCGAGCTCACCGCGGCCCGCCACTATCGGGTCCTCGTCGCCGCGACTTTCGTGGTCAAGAAAGGTGCCAAGTCCTGCTACAAGATCCGGCTGGTCGGGGCCTAATGGGGCTGGATCAGGTTGCTGTCCTGCAGCAAGCTGATCTCCGAGTCACCTGCCGGTGAGTACTTGCGGGGCCAGAGATCCGATCTCTAAATCTAGAACGTGCCCCGGCAGGCCGACGAGGAGCCTGACGGCTGGTGGGGTGTCGTGCTTCAAGCACTGATCCATTAGGTCGCCGCTGTTCTCCTCGGGCTCGTGTCCGTCATCGAGAGGAGGAGACGTGATCTTCGTCGGAGTCGACTGGGCTGAGGATCATCACGACGTCTGCGTGATGGCTGAAGACGGCGCGGTACTCGCCAAACGGAGGGTCCCCGACAGCGTCGGCGGCGTCGGCGAGCTCCATCAGCTGGTCGCAGCGCACAGCGAGGAGGACGAGGCGGTCGTCGTCGGGATCGAGCTCGACCGCGGCCTCGTCGTTACCGCGCTGGCGGCCGCCGGCTACGAGGTCTACGCGGTCAATCCGATGGCGTCGGCCCGCTATCGGGAGCGCCATGCGACTTCGGGGGCGAAGTCCGACCCGGGAGATGCGAAGGTCCTCGCCGATCTGGTGCGCACGGACCGACACAACCATCGACCGGTCGCTGGTGACTCCGAGCTCGTCGAGGGCGTCAAACTGCTCGCCCGAGCGCACCAGTCGGCGATCTGGGGCCGTCAGCGACAGGTGAACGCGCTCCGCTCGTCGCTTCGTGAGTACTACCCAGCAGCGCTCGCCGCCTTCGGGGGTGAGCTCGCGCATCCCGATGCGCTCGCCGTGTTGCAGATCGCCCCGACACCGGAACTCGGACGGGCGCTGTCGCGTGCGAAGATTGCCGCCGCGCTCCGCCGGCGAGGACGGCTGCGCAACGTCGAACACCGTGCGGAAGAGATCCAGGGTGCCCTTCAAGGCGAGTACCTCGAGGCCCCGCCGATGCTCGCCAAGGCCTACGGCATCGTCACCCGCTCGGCACTTGCCGTGATCGCCAGCTTCTCCGAGGAGATTGTCGCCCTGGAAGCAGCGCTGTCGGAGCATTTTGAGACGCACTCGGACGCGAAGATCGTCCGCTCCCTGCCAGGACTGGGGACGGTCCTCGGCGCCCGGGTGCTCGGCGAGTTCGGGGATGACCGGACTCGTTTCTCAGACGCCAAGTCTCGCAAGAACTACGCGGGCACGTCGCCGATCACGAAGGCCTCCGGCCGCAGCCGCGTCGTGCTCGCTCGCTTCGCGAGGAACCGACGTCTCGGCGATGCCTGCGACCAGTGGGCCTTCTGTGCGCTCTCGACCTCACCGGGAGCACGTCACTACTACGACGAGCTGCGTGGACGAGGCAAGACGCATCGCCAAGCCCTGCGCCAGCTTGCTAACCGGCTGGTCGGGATCCTCCACGGCTGCCTCGAGGACGCGGTTCTCTACGAGGAGCACATCGCCTGGCAGCGACAAGAATCGGCTGCTGCTTGACTCCTTAGAGCCATGGGGTGTCTAGATGAGGCGCAATAGCGAACAAAGCCTGGTTAACGCGATGTTCACACGGTTTTCGGCCCAATCACTCCCGTTCGTCGCTCCGGTCGATAATCTGGCCCCACCAGAGAAAGGAGGTGGTCCAACTGATGGATGGTCAACGTGTTGGGACCCTGGAGGTGGCTGTCCGCTAGGCGGCCGCTGGACCACCTGGTGAATTCCAACCAGACACCCTCGGCGTCCGTTCAGGAGCTGGTCCCACCTGAGTGAATCCGGATCGCCGAGCCTTTCCAGTAGATGATGGTCCCGGTTTCGGGATCCGTTCGAGGGGCGCGCGAGCGCCCCTCGAACGCGTTCAGGGTCGAACACGACCCTCGGCGGTAAGGCGCCGGGTGGGTCGCGGATTACGTCAGACGAGGGTCGGGAGCTTCGGGATCGATCTGGTAGGCGGATATCGCCCGGGAGACCTCGTCTTGTTTGGCCGCGCCGTTGGAGGCGAGAGACGAGAGCACCGCCACGACGATGTGCTCGGCGTCGACCTCGAAGTGCCGGCGCAGGGTCTCGCGGGTGTCAGAGCGTCCGAACCCGTCGGTGCCGAGCGGCGTGAAGGGCACGTTGACGAAGCGGGAGATCTGATCGGGGACCGCCTTCATGAAGTCGGTCACCGCGACGATCGGCCCCGAGGCGGTGGCGAGGGCCCGGGTGACGTAGGGCGTTCGGGGCGTCTCGGCGGGATGGAGGCGGTTCCACCTTTCGACCTCGAGCGCGTCCTCGCGCAGGTTCTTGTAGCTCGTCGCCGACCAGGTCTCGGCCGACACGTTCCAGTCCGTGGCGAGCAGCTCTCGGGCGCGGGCGGCCGCTTGCCATGCCGTGCCGGAGAAGAGAATGGTGGCGCGGCGGGGCGGGTTTTCGGCACCGCCCGGATCGGGCCGGCTCTCCACGGGGGCAGGCTCGGCGTAGCGGTACAGGCCCCGCAGAACGCCCTCGGTGACCCGCTGGCCCTCTTCACCTTCCGGGAGCGGGGGCATCGGGTAGTTCTCGTTGTAGACGGTGAGGTAGTAGAAGATGTCCTCGCCCTCTGGGCCGTACATCGCCCGGATACCGTCCTGGACGATCGTCGCGACCTCGTAGGCGAACGACGGGTCGTAGGCCCGCAGGTTCGGTAGGACCGACCCCAGCACGTGGGAGTGTCCGTCCTCGTGCTGGAGGCCCTCACCGTTCAAGGTGGTGCGACCCGCGGTGCAGCCGATGAGGAATCCCCGGGCCCGTTGGTCGGCGAGTTGCCAGATGAGGTCGCCCACCCGCTGGAATCCGAACATCGAGTAGAAGAGGTAGAAGGGCAACATCGGCTTCGACCACGTCGCGTAGGAGGTTCCGGCGGCGGCGAAGCTCGACATCCCGCCGGCCTCGGTGATCCCTTCTTCGAGGATCTGGCCGTCGACCGCCTCGGCGTAGTGCATCGGCAGGTCGGCGTCGACCGAGGTGTAGAGCTGGCCCTTGGGTGAATAGATCTTCATCTCGGAGAACAAGGCGTCGAGCCCGAAGGTCCGCCCTTCATCCGGGATGATCGGCACGACGAACTTGCCGAGGTTCTCGTCCCGCATCAGATTGCGGAGCAGGCGTGAGAAGGCCATGGTCGTCGAGACCTCTTGTCCCCGCGATCCGGCCCGGAACTCGGCGAACGCCGAATCGTCCGGCACGGGCAGGCCCCCGACCCCCTGGCCGCGCACGAGACGGTGCGGCAATGAGCCACCCTGTTCGCGCAACCTCGCCGTGAGGTACTCGTACTCGGGCGATCCCTTCTCGGGCCGGATGTACGGCGGCTCGTCGCTGTCGAGAACGGAGTCCGGGACCTGGCTCTGCAGCTTCAGCCGTTCCCGCAGGGCGCGCAGCTGGTCGTGGGTCATCTTCTTGATCTGGTGCGTGGCATTGCGCGCCTCGATCTCGGGGCCGAGCTTCCAACCCTTCACCGTCTTGGCGAGGATGGCGGTCGGTGTGCCGGTGTTCTCCACCGCGGCCTGGTAGGCGGTGTAGATCTTTCGGAAGTCGTGGCCGCCACGGGGCAGCGACTGCAGTTCCTCATCGCTCAGGTGGGCGACTAGCGCCGCGAAGACGGGGATCCGGACCGAAGAAATGCTCGCGGATATAGGCACCGGACTCCGTCGTCATGCGCTGGTAGTCGCCGTCGAGCGTCGAGTTCATCTTCTCCACGAGGACGCCGTCGGTGTCGCGGGCGAGCAGCTCGTCCCAGCGCGAGCCCCAGATCACCTTGATGACGTTCCAGCCGTTGCCGCGGAACTCGGCCTCGAGTTCCTGGATGATCTTGCCGTTGCCGCGCACCGGCCCGTCCAGGCGCTGGAGGTTGCAGTTCACCACGAAGATGAGGTTGTCGAGTCGCTCGCGTGCCGCCAGGCTGAGTCCGGCACACGACTCGGGCTCGTCGAACTCCCCGTCGCCGGCGAAGCACCAGACCCGGGAGCCGCTGGTATCGAGGATGCCGCGGTTCAGCAGGTAGCGGTTGAAGCGCGCCTGGTAAACCGCGGCGATCGGCCCGAGACCCATGGAGACGGTCGGGAACTCCCAGAAATAGGGCATGAGACGGGGGTGCGGGTAGCTGGAAAGGCCGTGTCCCCCGACTTCGAACCGGAAGTTCTCGAGTTCGGAATCGCTCAGACGGCCTTCGACGAAGGCCCGGGCGTAGATCCCCGGCGAAGCGTGGCCCTGGAAGAACACCTGGTCACCGGGGCCTTCGTCCTTTCCGCGGAAGAAGTGGTTGAAGCCAACCTCGTAGAGCGCGCCGGCGGCGGCGTAAGTGGACAGGTGGCCGCCGATCCCCGAGTAGCGGGCGTTGGCCCGCGACACCATGACCGCGGCGTTCCACCGGATGTAGGCGCGGATGCGGCGTTCCAGGTACTCGTCGCCGGGGAAGGGCGGTTCCTCGTCGGCCGGAATGGTGTTGACGTATGGCGTCGAAACCGTCGCCGGGAAGTTGACCTGGAGCGCGATCGCCCTGCTGAGCAGTTTCATGAGGATGAAACGGGCCCGGGCCTTGCCGCTGGTGCCGACGACTGCGTCGAACGAGTCGATCCACTCGTCGGTCTCGAGGGGATCGATGTCCGGTACCTGGTGCGAGAAGCCGTCAAAGATCACGGGATGCTTCCATTCGGTTCATCCCACTCGCCGGCGCGAGCGGGAGGCTTTCCTACACGATCGACGATAACGGCGCTCCCCGGCCCGGATGCACGCGTGGTGCAGACTGGACCGGTGGATGCGACCCGGCACACCGTCGTCTACACGGACGGAGCTTGCCACGGGAACCCGGGCCCCGGGGGGTGGGCCTGGGCGACGGGTCCCGACCGTTACGCCTCGGGGGCCGAAGCCCGGACGACCAACCAACGCATGGAGCTCACCGCCGTCATTGAAGCGGTCGCCCACCACGAGGGAGCGCTGGAGATCGTCAGCGACTCGACCTACGTCGTGCGCTGCTTCGAGGACCGGTGGTGGGTGGCGTGGCGGGCGAAAGGGTGGCGAAATTCCCAGGGCGCCCCGGTGGCGAACCAGGACCTCTGGCGTACCCTCATCGGCGAGGTCGTTGACCGCCGCCCGGGCGATATCTCCTTCCGGTGGGTGAAGGGCCACGCCGGCGAGGCGCTGAACGAGCTCGTCGACCGGTTGGCGAACACGGCGGCGCGCTCCCAGGTTCCCGATCGCAACACCGGGTCCTGAGGGGGTCCAGGAGCTTCACGACTGAACTCGTGTAGCTGGTGCCGAGTCCACGGCGGCACCGGGTCGGTGATGACGGCGCTGGTGAACGGGCCGGATCGGTAGTCTTACCGGCGAGATTCGCGGTCCAGGAGGTGGTTCGCACGGTCGAGGCGGAGACGCATGACGGGCGTTATGACCTCGTCATCATCGGTGGTGGTCCTGGAGGCTACGCCGCGGCCCTCTACGGGGCGGCCGGCGGACTGTCGATCGCCATGGTGGAGAAGGACAAGGTCGGGGGCACCTGTCTGCATCGCGGTTGCATTCCCGCCAAGGAGTTTCTCGAGACGGCGAGCGTCTATCGGACGGTTGCTGGCGCGGGCGAGTTCGGTATCACCGCCGGCGAACCGACCGTCGACTTCTCGGTCAGCCTCGATCGCAAGCGCAAGGTCGTCGACCAACTGTTCCGGGGTCTGACCGGACTCTTGAAGCGCCGCCAGGTCGTGACCGTCGCCGGGGTCGGACAGCTCGTTGCCGACCACACCGTCCGGGTGGCCGCGGCTGACGGATCGGTCGCCGAGCTGCACGGCACCAACGTCGTCCTCGCCTCCGGGTCGGTGCCGCGGCTCCTCCCCGGCTTCGAGCCCGGTCCCTTCGTCCTCACCTCGGACGAGGTGCTGGAGCTCGACCGCATCCCGTCCGCGGTGGCGGTGATCGGTGGCGGCGCGATCGGCTGCGAGTTCGCCTCGATGCTGTCCGACCTTGGTGCGAAGGTCACCCTGCTGGAGGTGCTGCCGAGCATTCTGCCGGGGTGTGACCGCGAGGTCGCCGATGTCGTGGTGAAGTCGTTTGTGAGGCGCGGGATCTCCGTTCGCACCGGGGTGGAGGTGCACGGTCACCAACCCGTCGGGCGAAGAACCGCCGTTCTCTTCGGCGATGGGGAACGCGTCGAGGTCGACACCGTCGTGGTCTCGGTGGGTCGCCGTCCCCTGTCGGAGGGACTCTGTGGCGAGGACGCCGGCGTCAAGATCGACGAGCGCGGTTTCGTGGTGGTCGACCCCTGGATGCACACGACGGCGGAAGGGGTGTTCGCGATCGGCGACCTCGTCGCCACACCGCAGCTCGCCCATGTCGGATTCGCCGAGGGGATCCTCGTCGTCAAGCAGCTCCTCGGCGAGCCAGCGGTGCCCGTCGACTACGGCGCCGTTCCATGGTGCATCTACAGCCATCCCGAGGTCGCCTTCGTGGGCATGAGCGAGGACACGGCACGCGCCGCGGGCTTCGAGGTGATGGTCCAGCGCGATCCCTACGGTGGCAACGGGCGGGCCCGTATCCTCGGGGAGACCGATGGACTCGTGAAGGTCATCGCCGAGAGGACACCGTCCGGTGACGCCGGACGCCTACTCGGGGTGCACATGGTCGGGCCGTGGGTGACGGAGCAGCTCGGCCAGGCCTATCTCGCGGTGAACTGGGAGGCGACTCCTGGCGAGATCGCCCAGTTCGTCCAACCGCATCCGACGCTCTCCGAGACGTTCGGCGAGACGGTCCTGGCGCTGACCGGAAGGGGTCTTCACGTTGGCTGACATCACCATGCCGCAGCTCGGCGAGACGGTGACCGAAGGCACGATCACCCGATGGCTGAAGAAGATCGGCGACAGCGTCGCCCTCGACGAGCCGTTGTTCGAAGTCTCGACCGACAAGGTCGACTCGGAGGTCCCCTCGCCCTTTGCCGGAGTGCTCACCGAGATCCTCGTTCCCGAGGGCCAGACCGTCGAGGTTGGCACCCGCCTGGCGATCATCGGTACCTCAACCGTCAGCGTGTCAACTCCACCTGCCGCGCCGCCCCCCCGCCGGCTCCATCCCCTCCGCCGGCTCCGTCCCCTCCGCCAGCAGCGCCCCCACCTCCTCCGCCACCGCCGGCTCCCCAGGTGCCGCCTACGCCAGTCGGCGACTACGAGGAGTCGGAATCGAGCAGTTCACTCTTGTCTCCCGTCGTGCGTCGACTGATCCGTGAGAACGGTCTCGATCCGTCGCTGATCAAAGGCACGGGATTGGGCGGCAGGATCACGCGCGACGACGTGCTCGCCCACCTCGGCACGGTCTCCAGCGCGGTCGCCGTCACCAGCCAAGGGACGTCGACAGAGCCGGCCGCCGCGGCTCCGGTCGCGCCGGCCTTCCAGCCGATGGAGCGTCCGTCGATGTCGGTCCCGCCGGCGCCCCTCGGGGTGCGGGACGAAATCGTGCCGTTCAGCGCGGTGCGGCGGGTGACGGCGGAGCACATGCTGCGATCGATCGCCACGTCGGTGCACACGCTCGTCGCGATGGAGACCGATTTCGAGAACGTCGAGCGGGTGCGGAACGCGCTGAAGAGCCAGTTCAGGACCGAAGAGGGCATCGGTCTCACCTACCTGCCGTTCGTCGCCCGAGCGGTGATCGACGTATTGCACGATTATCCGAACCTGAACTCCTCCGTTGGCGACGACGCGCTCATCGTGCACCACGACATCCATCTCGGGATCGCGGTCGACCTGCAACGGGAAGGTCTCATCGTCCCGGTGGTGCACAACGCCGACGGTCAATCGCTTCGTGGCCTCGCACGTTCGATCGCCGACCTCGCGACGCGCGCCCGTGACCGCAAGCTGAGTGCTGACGACATCACCGGCGGGACCTTTACCATCACGAACCCTGGTCCGTTCGGGACCTTCATCACCGCGCCGATCATCGCCCAGCCGCAGGTCGCGATCCTGTCGACCGACGGCGTCAAGCGGCGGCCGATCGTCGTTGTGACGCCGGACGGGTCCGAATCGATCGCCATCCACTCGGTCGGTGTGCTGGCGCTGGTCTTCGATCACCGTGCCGTCGACGGCGCGTACGCGTCGTCGTTTGTGCGAGACGTCGCCAGGGTCATCGAAACGCGCGACTGGCTCGCCGAGCTGTAGACGCGATGCCGGCTGTCTGGCCCGGGCGTGGACCGTTGCGCGTTCGCTCGCTCGGACGCGTCCGGTACCGGGAGTCGCTCGCCCTCCAGCACGCGCTGTTCCACCACGGCCGCGAGGACTACCTGCTCTTTGTCGAACACCCACCCGTCTACACGCTCGGGGTCCGTGCCCGCCCGGAGCACGTGCTCATCGAGCCGGGAGCAGTCGGGGCGGAACTCGTGAGGGTCGACCGGGGTGGTGACGTCACCTATCACGGGCCGGGACAGGTGGTCGGCTATCCGATCGTCTCGGTCTCCCTCGGCCCCGGAGCCATCCCTTCCTACGTCCACGGGATCGAGGAGCTCGTCATCGAGGCGCTCGGTGACCTCGGTCTTTCCACGGTCGGCCGGCTCGAGGGTTACCCCGGGGTCTGGGTCGACCCCGACGGGCCCGTGCCGCGCAAGATCTGTGCCATCGGGGTGAGGGTCTCACGGGGAAGGACGATGCACGGCTTCGCGCTCAACGTCGACACGGACCTGTCGATGTTCTCTCACATCGTCCCGTGCGGGATCCCGAACCGGCCGGTGACCTCACTGCGCGCCGAAGGCCTGGCCGCGAGCACCGCGGAGGTGATCGACGCCATCGTGGAGCGGGCGCGGACCTCGGCTGTCTTCGCCGGAATGGCGGGCGAACGGGCGATCGAGCGCCAGGACGTGTCGGCCGGCGGGGCGTCCGCGGCCGCGCTAGCCAACCTCGCTACCGGAACGGCCTGGCGCCGGCTCGCCGCAGCCGGGGTCGATCCCCGCCGCAGCGTCGACATCAGCAGCCGCAAGCCCTCCTGGTTGCGGGTCGAGGCGTTGATGGGCCACGAGTACCTGGCGCTGAGAAAGATGATGCGATCACTCGATCTGGTCACCGTGTGCGAAGAGGCGGGGTGCCCGAACATCTACGAATGCTGGGCCGACGGGACCGGGACGTTCATGATCAACGGAGAGCGGTGCACGCGGGCTTGCGGATTCTGCCTCGTCGACACGGGCCGCCCGCTTCCCCTTGACGAAACCGAACCTGAACGGGTCGCCGCCGCGGTGGCGAAGATGGGGCTCGCCCACGTGGTCGTGACCGCCGTCGCCCGCGACGACCTGGCCGATGGCGGCGCGCAAGCGTTTGCCTCGACGATCGCCGCGATCCGAGAGCGGAAGCCCGGCACCACCGTCGAGGTCCTTATCGCCGACTGCAAGGGTGACGAGTCCGCCCTGAGGGTCATCTACGAGGCGCGCCCGGACGTCTTGGGGCACAACCTCGAGACCGTCCTGCGACTTCAGCGCGCGGTCCGACCCTCGGCGTCGTACGCGCGGAGTCTGGCGGTGCTCGCCGCCGCGAAAGCCGCCGGCCTCACGACGAAGTCCGGCTTCATGCTGGGTCTGGGCGAGACCGAAACCGAGGTCGACGGGGCGCTGGCCGATCTCGCCGCCATCGGCGTCGACATCGTGACGATCGGGCAGTACCTGCGTCCCTCGGCGGGGCACCTGCCCGTGGCGCGCTGGTGGTCCCCCGAGGAGTTCGCCGCCCTACGCGAACGTGCCATGGGCTACGGCTTCGCGCACGTCGAGGCGTCGCCGTTGACCCGCTCCAGCTACCACGCCCGCCAGGGGGCCGAGGCGGCGCGACGGGTCACCGCCTCGGCGTGATTTCCGGCGTCCTCGTCTCCCCCGGCTGCGACGCAGGGATCGGACCGGGGTCCGCAAGGGCACCCTCGGCGCCGGGGCTCCACTCGTCGATCGGCGCCGAGCTGGTCTGGCGTTTCGGACGCGGGCGATGTCGCTCGAGACGCCGGCAGCCTCGAGGGTCCCGCCGTCAAGCGTCCGGTCGCGACGGTTGGTCGTGAGGGCGAGGACGCGGTCGGCACGACCGCTGACAGTGTCTGGCGGCGGCAGGCCTCGCCAATACCGAGGCAGCCTGGGTGCTTCGGTTTCTCGATCGGAACCAAAGCCCTCGGGGCCAGCCGGGCGGGCCCTCGTGGAGAGCGGTCCCCACCCGCGGGGGACGACGAGTGCGAGCGGACCGCCCTGGTCGCGCCCGGCGCGAGCCACCTTCCCGATCCGGCCGCTCGGGCACTCCGGGTAACCTCGGATCGTGAGTTTTTCCGTGAGACACCCGGTCGTGCCGCCGGAACGTCCGGTTCTGATCGTCGCCCTCGACGGTTGGGTCGACGCCGGTTTCGGTGCCGCGACCGCGGTGGCGGCGATCCTTTCCGGGGTAAAGACGGAGGTGTTCGCCACCTTCCAGGGAGAAGATCTCATCGACCAGCGGGCGCGACGTCCGAGGTTGCGCCTCGATGACGGGGTGCGGGCCGGGATCAGCTGGCCCGAGCTCCAGGTGCTCGTCGGACGGGACCGGATGGGCTCGGGGGTGGCGCTCCTGGTGGGTCCGGAGCCCGACTACCGGTGGCGATCGTTCACCGCCGAGGTCGTCGAGCTGGCGCGGGAACTCAAGGTGCGCCTGGTCGTCGGTCTGGGTGCTTTCCCGAACGCCACACCGCACACGAGACCGATCAAGCTGGCTGCGACGGCTTCCGATCCCGAGCTCGCCCGTAGGGTCGGCGTGGTGCGTGGCTCGATCGAGGTCCCGGCCGGGATCGGCGAGGTGATCGGAGAGGCGTGCGTCGCCGCCGGGATTCCGTCACTGAGTCTGTGGGCGCGGGTTCCCCACTACGTCGCGGCGATGCCCTTCGCGCCGGCGGCGCTCGCTCTCGTCGAGGGGCTCTGTGACCTGTCCGGGCTCGTGATCGGGACCGACGAGCTCGCCAGGAGCGCCATGGAAGCCCGCAATCAGGTCGACGCGTTGATCGCCCAGTCATCCGACCACGAGGCGATGGTCCGACAGATGGAGGAGCAGTTCGACGCCGGTGGCGAGGGGACGCTCGATCTGGAAGGCGACCTGCCAACCGGCGACGAGATCGCCTCCGAACTGGAGCGCTACCTGCGCGGCGAGTCGGCGTGAGCGACCAGTCCGTGGCCCTCTGGCCGCGGGCCGAGGCGGTCGTGTTCGACATGGACGGTCTGCTGGTCGACACCGAGCAAATCTGGGGCCGCATCCAGGCCGCGGTGTTCGACGAGTTGGGCGTCGACGTCCGCCCCTGGCTCGGCAGCGGGTTGGTCACCGGAATGCGCGCCGACGAAGCCGTGGCGCTGTTCCGCGAGCGACTCGGCTTCGCGGGCCCGAGCGACACCGAAATCGCGGCCCGGATCATCGACGGCGTTATCGACGCCATCCCCGGTGGGGCGCGGATGCTGCCGGGTGCGCTCGAGTCGCTCGACTGGTGCTCGCGAAACGGGCTGGCGGTCGCTCTGGCCTCTGGCTCGGTCGAACCGGTGATCGAGGCCGTCCTCGAGCGGTTCGGGTGGCGCGACCGGTTCGCGGTGGTGGTCTCCGCCGCGGCGGTCGAGCGCGGCAAACCGCACCCCGCGGTGTTGCTCCTGACTGCGCAAGAACTTGGCGTGGACCCGGTCCGCTGTGTCGTGGTTGAGGACGCGCTGAATGGCTGCATCGCGGCCAAAGCCGCCCGCATGCGGGTGATCGCGGTTCCAGAACCGGGCACCGAGGGCGACCCGCGCTGGGTGCTCGCCGACGTCGTCCTTCGTTCACTCGGCGAGTTCACCGGTCCCGAGGTCGCCGCGCTGCTCGGCCTCGCACCGCCGGACCGGGGCGACGCGGATGATCTCGACCCCGCCCGGTACACGAGCTCCCCGGCGGGGGCGTCGCCGTCCAAGGCGCGCCGCTGATCTATCGGATGTCGTTGCCGAGCTGACCTCCGGTTGGCGGTCGAGCCGGGCGGAACGCCGAAGCTCCAATACCCTGCGGTGGTCCCGGTTTCGATGGCTAGGAAGCTCGTCGTAGGGCACTTGGCGCCCGTTCGCTGGGCGCCGGGGCTGGAAGGGGGCTACGGGTTCGTGGCCTCCTGTCGGGCGATGGGATCAGCGGAGACCGGCGCGCCGTACGGCGCGCCGGTCTCCGCTGGCTTCCCGACCGTGCTCTCTAGGCGGAGGGGACGTCGGTAGTGGCGCGATCCTCGGCAATCGCCCCGTCACGCAGCCGGACCCGGCGTTCGGCGCGTCGCCCGATCTCTTCGTCGTGGGTGGCGAGGATCACCGTCACCCCCGCGACGTCGCGGAGCTCGGAGAGGAGCTCGATCACCTCGAGTCCGGTCTCGGAGTCGAGGTTCCCGGTCGGTTCGTCGGCGATCACCACCTGGGGGTTATTCGCCAGAGCCCGGGCGATCGCCACGCGCTGCTGCTCGCCGCCGGACATCCGCGAGGGGAGATGTGTGAGCCGATGGCCGAGGCCGACCTGCCGCAGAAGCTCGGCGGCCCGGGCGACCCGGGCACGATGGGAAAGCGAGTCAGGGACCATCGCGATCCAGACGTTCTCCTGCGCGGTGAGCGTGGGGATCAGGTTGAAGTGCTGGAAGACGAAGCCGACCTCCTCGCTCCTGATCTTCGTGAGGACCCGGTCCGACGCACTCTCCAGCTGCCGTCCGGCGAAACGGATCGAGCCGGCGGTCGGCACGTCGAGAGCCCCGAGCAACTGCAGCAGGGTCGTCTTGCCCGAACCACTCGGCCCCTCGAGGGCGACCATCTCCCCAGCCGAGAGGGTGAGATCGATTCTCCGCAGCGCGTGGACGCTGACGCCGCCTTTGGTGAAGGTGCGCTCGACCGAGTGCAGGAGATACAGGGGCTCGTCGTTCGCTGGACTCTTCTCGGCCGGACCCACAACTTCCGCCTGATTCGTCGTTTCGTTGGTCATCGCTCCGCTTTCTGGTCCGGATTGCTGTCGTGGTGGGGTCGGGGCGTCCTGGTCATCCGAGGTCCCGCAGGGCTGAGGCCGGCGCGAGCCGGGCGGCTCGCCAGCCGCCGACCGCCCCGGCGAGGAGGCCGCCGACGATGGCACCGATGACGGCTAGGCCGACCGTCGCGAGGTGGACCGGGGCCGTGAGGTGGACGATGAGCGTCGTCGTCCCGGTCGTCGATTGGTTAACCAGATAGCCGACTTTCGACGCGCCGACGGCGAGGCCCGTCGAGGTGACCGAAAGACCAGGTCCGATGGCACCGATGATCGCACAGACGCCGAAGCCGACGCCGAGGCCGATCACGGCTCCAATGACGCCGATTCCCAGCATTTCGGCCATGATCTGCCGGACAACCGCACCGCGGCTCCAACCGATGGCGCGTAGCGAACCGATCTCGCGGACTCGTTTCGCGACGCTCGACAGCGTCAGCAGGACGGCGATCAGGAAGGCCGCCAGCAAGACGACGATGGCGAGCGCGCCGCCGAGGTCGTTGGCGAGCTTGTGGGCGTTGCTCAGGCTCCCCTTTACCTGGTCGGCGAGGGACTTGGAGGTGAGGACCGTGGCGCCAGGCAGCTCTTTTTTGATGGTGGCGGTCACGGCGTTCACCTGCGACGCGTTGCTCACCGAGACGAGGATTTCGTCTACGTAGCCCTTGGCGGACGCCAGCTGCTGGACGGTGGCGAGGGTGAAGTAGACGTCCGAGACGTTGCCCGTCAGGGTTGGCGTCACGAGACCGACGATTTTGTAGTTCTTCCCGTTGATCGCGACGGTTCCGCCGACCTTCAGCTTCTTCGAGCTCGCGTAGGCGGTGTTGACAAGGATCTCATCGGAGGGGTGCGTCGTGAACCAGGTTCCCGAGACGAGTTGCGCCTTGGTGATGAGCCCGGTGTTCGGGTACTTCGGGTCGACGCCGGCGACGGTGTAGGTCGACGTTGAGGTGTTGGTCGTGGGCGGGTTGAGGACCTCGGTGATCGTCTGCTCTTTCTCCTGGTAGGAGATCTGCGCCGGGGTCATGCACGCCTCCACCGCCGGGTTCGCCCCGAAGCCGTTGAACGACGCCCGCGCGCTTGGGCTCGGTGCTGTACCCGACGCGCCGGACGGCCGCGTCGACGTCCTCGTACCGGAGAAGTAGCTGCCGAAGCTCTTCTTCAGGAGCTTCTGGATGCAGGCTCCTTCAGTCTTCTGTTGAGCGGCCGAGATCGTCGGCGACTTCACGGTGACCGTCTTTCCGCCGGTCTTGATCGAGGCGACGATCTTCGGAACCGTTCCGCTCTCGTGCAGCGCCTCGAGCGAGAGCGCCCCGACGGCAGATATGACTCCGGGGATCTTCGCGACGTCGTTCACTGCTACCGCCGGGAAGGTGATGAGGGTTCCTGGCACCAGGAAGTCGTGGGTGAATTTCGTGCCGGGCTTCCCCAGCTTGGCGAGGTCGGTGAGGATCGTGCCGTTGTTGCTGTAAAGAGACGTGGCCTCGGAGTTCGTCACCCCGAAGCCGGCGACACCTCGTGCGAAGAAACCTCCGCCGGGGGCGCTGCCGCGACTGCGGGCGGAGCTGCCGGTCGGCAGCGTCGTCGTGGTCGTGGTTTGGGTTGTCGTGGCCGCCACGGTTCGGGTGACGATGATGTCGGTTCCGACTGACCCGAGCGGGGAGAGCACCCGATTCTGCGCATCGGAGAGGCCCTCGGATACGCCGATGATCCCCATGACGAGGCCGACTCCCAACGCGAGTCCGAGGCTGGTGACGATGGTCCTCCCGAAGCGTCGCCGGAGCTCATTCCACGCGTACTGCAGCGAAATCACTTGGACCTCCCTGGTCGGTGGCACGCCGATCGTGACCGACGTCGAGAGGGTAGGTCCGGTAGCTGAGACGGGCCTGAGAGGTGCATGTATGGTCGCGCGGAACCGATGTCGCCGCGGCCCTGGTGGAATGCGGAGCCAGCCGGGTGGGGGGAGGGGCCGATCGGCTGCGTTCCGGGGCCTGGCCGTCCGTCGGGGGATGCGCGTGAGAAATCTTGTATCCGGATCACCGAAGGTGCGGGTTCCGTTTGCCGGTCAAATGACCAGGTTGACGAGGTGCGGCGCGCGGACGATAACCCGGCGCGGATCCCGGTCGCCGAGGATCTCGGCAACCCTTGGCGAGGCCAGCGCCAGCGCGACGGCCTGTTCCTCGGTGATCGACGCCTCCACGACGATCCGGTCGCGCAGTTTGCCGTTGGTCTGTACGACCATCGTGACCTGGTTCTCCACCAGCAGCGTCTCGTCTGCGGTGGGCCAGGACTCCTCGTGAACGTGGCCGCCGTTGCGGCGCTCCCAGGCCTCGGCCGCGAGGTGGGGCGCCATCGGCGCGAGCAGCTTGAGCAACGCGTCGGTCGATTCTTCGGTGACGGCCGTCTCGGCGTCCTCGTGCGTGGCGCGGTAGATCGCGTTGGTGAACTCCATCAACGAGGCGACCGCGGTGTTGAACTCGTAGCGGCCGAGGTCGGTGGTGACCGAACGAATGGTCTGGTGCATGACCCGCCGCAGTTCCTGGTTCGCTCGCGACCGCGTTGCTTCGTCCCCCGGTGGGGCCGCCTCCGTGCCTTCCTCGTCGGCCACCGCGAGGCGCCAGACGCGCCGCAGAAAGCGGGCGCAGCCCTCGATCATCTCGTCGGACTGGGGGGTCCAGTCGAAGTCGTCGACCGGAGGCGCGACGAACAGGTGGAACAGCCGGAGCGCGTCGGCGCCGACCGAGTCGAAGTACTCGTCGGGTGAGATCACATTGCCTTTCGACTTCGACATGGCTCGGCCGCCCAGCCGGATCATTCCCTGGCAGAACAGTTGGGTGAACGGCTCGCGGATCTCTTTCGGTGCCAGGCCGAGATCGCCGAGGGCGCGGGTGTAAAAGCGCGCGTAGAGGAGGTGGAGGATGGCGTGGGTGATCCCGCCGATGTACTGATCGACCGGGAGGAAGTGCCGGGCCGAGTCCATGTCGACCGGCTCTTGGTGGTCCCGGGGTGAGCAGAGCCTCATGAAGTACCACGACGAGTCGACGAAGGTGTCCATGGTGTCGGTCTCTCGGGTTGCCGGCCCGCCACAGCGCGGGCAGGTGGCCCCGAGGAACGCCTGGTGGTGCTTGAGGGGCGACTCCCCGGTCGGCAGGAACTCGACGTCCTCGGGCAGAAGCACCGGCAGGTCGGCCTCGGGCACCGGGACGACCCCGTGGTCGGGGCAGTACACGACCGGGATCGGGCAGCCCCAGTAGCGCTGCCGGCTGATCAACCAGTCCCGTAGCCGGTACTGCACGGAGCGCTCGCCCAGGCCCTGGTCGATCAGCCACTCGGTCGCCCGATCCTTGGCGGTGTCGACGTCGAGCCCGTCGAGGAAGCCGCTGTTGATCTTGATGCCGGGACCGGCCCAGGCCTCGCCGGTGAAATCCTCCGGCGGAGCGACGGTGCGTACGACCGGGAGGCCGTGGGCGAGGGCGAAGTCGTGGTCGCGCTGGTCCTCGGCGGGAACGCCCATGATGGCCCCGGTTCCATAGGTCGCGATCACGTAGTCGGCGACGTAGACGGGCACCGGCTCATTGGTGAACGGGTTGATGCACCGGCTCCCGGTGAATGCCCCGCGCTTTTCCGCCGAGATGTCGGCCTCCATGCGTTGTCGATCGGACTCGGTTGACGCGGTCCGGCAGAGCTCGGTCACCGCGTCTCGGTATTCGAGGGTGGTGAGCTCGCCGAGGAGGCGGTGTTCCGGTGCGAGGACGACGTAGGTGACCCCGAAGCCGGTGTCCGCTCGCGTGGTGAAGACCTCGATAAAGACGCCGGGGTGACCCTCCACCGGCAGGCGGAACAGGACGCCGTCCGAGCGTCCGATCCAGTTCCGCTGCATCGTCTTCACCCGCTCGGGCCAGTCGAGCCAGTCCAGCGCGGCGAGGATCTCATCCGCGTAACGGGTGATCCGGAGGAACCACTGTTCGAGGAGGCGGCGCTCGACCAGGTCCCCCGATCGCTCGCAGGTGCCGTCCGGGAGCACCTGCTCGTTGGCCAGCACGGTCTGGCAACCAGGGCACCAGTTCACCGGGGCTTTTCGACGGTAGGCGAGGCCGGTCTCGAGCAGCCGCAAGAAGATGAGCTGGTTGAAACGCATGTATTCGGGGTCATGGCTTTTCAGCTCGCGGCGCCAGTCGTAGACGGCGCCGAGCCGGAGCACGCTCGCGCGCAGCTCCTCGATGCGTGCCTCGGTGTACTCGCGCGGGCTTCTCGCACCCCCCTTGATCGCGGCGTTCTCGGCCGGCAGCCCGAAGGAGTCGAAGCCGAAGGGCGAGAGCACGGCGTATCCCTGCATGGTCCGGAACCGGACCAGGACGTCGCCGAAGGTGTAGTTGCGGATGTGTCCCTGGTGGGCGGGTCCGCTCGGGTAGGGATACATCGAGAGCACGTAGTAGGCGGGGCGCGGGTCGTCGAGGTCGACCTCGTAGGTGCCCTCCTCGGCCCAGCGCCTTTGCCAGCGTGGCTCTACTTCGCTGAAGTAGTAGTTCGCCCTCATTGGGGCCAAAGACTACCGAGCCGTGAGGGGTCCATCGCCGAAGTCGCAGGTCCATCGACGTGTCGTAGATGCGCAACACCGCCTGCACCGTTACCGGCTCCAGTTCGGGTTCAGCCGGGGCCGTCGTTCACCCGTGGTTGGCGCCCACGATTGCTCTGTGGGTAGGGGTGGAATGTTGAGAACGTCGAGCCGACCGGACATCGCGAGGTTCCTGGAAGGCTCTGTCGCGACTGGCGGATTCCATCTCAAACAGAGGCGCCGCGCGTCGCGGCCTAGAATCACGGTTTGCTTGTCTTGCCAGACGCGGCTGTCGAGCTGTACAGCTGCGGGAACTGCCGAGGACGAGCATCCGGTAGACAGGTGAGGAGGATTCCGGGGGCGTAGCTCAGCTGGTAGAGCGCTTGACTGGCAGTCAAGAGGTTCGGGGGTTCGAGTCCCCTCGCCTCCACCAGGTATTCCCAGGCCAGCGGCCAATTATTTCTCAGCGGTAACCGGTCCGACTAGTTTGTCACCCGGAATGTAGCCAAAAATGTAGCCATGATTCCGGGGGTGTTGCCGTGGCCAGGAATGCTGACCGATCCAAGCGCCGCGGGCATGGCGAAGGCTCCATCTACCGCCGTGACGCCGACGGCAGGTGGGTCGGTTCGGTCCATCTCGGCTGGGAGAACGGACAGCGTCGCCGCAAGGTCGTCTACGGCCGGACCCAGGCGGAGGTGGTCCGCAAGATCAAACAACTCCACGCTGCGATCTCGAAGGGTCTCCCACCTCCGGACGACCGGACCACCGTCGAACAACTGCTCCACCGTTGGCTTCGCGACGTGGTGCCCGGTCGCGTGAGCCCCGCAACACTCGAGAACTACCGGCTCATTGCGGAACACCACATCATTCCCGAGCTCGGCAAGAAGAAGCTGACCGCGCTCTCGCCCGCCGATGTCCAAGCGCTTCTCCGCCGAAAGCAGGAGAAGCGACTTCCCAGACGGGTCCGAATGGGCGATGGACTCGTGGACCGGCTCGCCGCCGAAGGCGGCTACTCGCCCCGGACGGTCAAGCTCATTCGTGGGGTGCTCGGCCAAGTGCTCGGCCAGGCGGAGCGATGGGGGATGGTCGGGCGAAACGTCGTCCGACTCACCGACGGGCCCCGGGAGCCGAAGACCGAGGGCCGCACGCTCACACTGGAGCAAGCCCGGGCACTGCTGCAAGCGGCTCGTGGCGAGCGATTGGAAGCGGCTTTCGTCGTCATGCTCTCTCTCGGCCTGCGCAGAGGCGAGGTATTCGGTCTCCGCTGGACGGACATCGATTTCGAGAGCAACGTCATCACCGTTGCCCAGGCGCTTTCTCGGGTCGGCAGTCGTCTCGTCCTCGGTCCACCGAAGACCGAACGGAGCCGCAGGAAGATCAACCTTCCGGCTCCGGTGGCAACCTCACTCCGGGCCCACAAGAAGCGCCAGGCCGCCGAGCGTTTGTCCGTGGGCGAGTTGTGGCAGGCCACCGACCTGGTTTTCACGAGCGAAGTTGGCACGCCACTCGATCCAGCAAACTTCCGACACTCGTTCGACCGTGTCGCCGCCAAGGCGGGTCTTGTGGGCTGGCATCCCCATGAGCTTCGCCACTCTTGCGCTTCGATTCTTCTCGCGCAGGGAGTCCCGATCGAAGTGGTGTCCCGAGTCCTCGGCCATTCGTCGATCCGCATCACTGCCGACGTCTACGGCCACATCCTCGATCCGCAGCGCCAACAGGCGGCCGAAGCGATGGCAGAAGCCCTCTGGTCATAGCCGGTCACTCCGGGCGCGTCTTTGAGCAGGCGATAGGTGACACCCCAAGCTCGCAGCCAGGATCCTCCTGAATGACGGGACGCAAAATGTTTCTGAGGTGAGTGCTTTGCCCGAGGATTCTGATGTGTTCGAACCGCCGAAGGGCCAGCGGAAACCGGGGAGTTCCGGTGTCGGAAGAACTTTCTTCCCACCTTTTGGGCACCAGCCCCTCATCGCGGCAATCCCGCCTTTGCCGAGTTGTCTGCAAACCGCCGTGGGGCCATGCACACCACCGCTCTGGCTCGGTGGGGTCTGGGCAGGCTCACTGGCGCGCGGCTCTTTCTGCTCGGATCACATCGAAACGCCCTCGAGCCCTTCTCCGAGCCTCCCTTGTAGCTGCGCTGGCCTGCTGGATGAACACAGACGCAACGATCACGATTCCAACTGCAATGACTTGCCACGACGGATTGGCGCCAAACAGCACCAACCCAGTCACGAGCACGGAAACAATTGCGCTACCGATAAAAGTCCCCAGGACGTCGCCACGTCCGCCAAACAGACTCGCTCCACCAATAATCACTGCCGCAATGGCCATCAACTCGTCGTTCTGGCCAGAGGTGGGCGTTGCCTCGCCGAGCTGCGCCGCCTGCAGGAAACCTGCGAGGGCGGAAATAAGGCCTGCGACAATATAGAGACGAACCAAATATGAGGTGACCCTGACTCCAGATCGTCTGGCTGACTCAACATTCCCGCCTATCGCGTAGATGCGCATCCCGGAGCGTGTGAAACGCAGGAAGAAAGCCACCACGATTGCCAATGCGACTCCTATGGCCACCTCGATAGGAATCCAGTTAAGCCACACGATATCCCCGAAGGTGGAGATGTTGCCGGTAATAGACAGAATCGCGTCGTTTGTTAAGAGATACACAACTCCAGTACCTGCTGTAAGGGTTGCAAGCGTAGTAATGAATGGCGATAGGCGAAGCACCGTAATGCAGGTGGCGTTTACTGCCCCAAATAAGAATCCTGCACCGAGACTAGCGAGCAAGGCGCATATTAAGGCCACATCTCCAGTTCCTAGATGCTGATATATAATCGCGGTGATCGAACTGCCTACACCCAGTATGGCACCGACGGATAGATCGATTCCCGCCGAGATGATAATTGGCAGTTCGGCCAGCGCTAAGAACAACGTTGTAGTGCCGTAGGTGGATGTGTCAAGCCAGTTCAAACGCGTCCCGAAGCCAGGAGCCCATATAAGGAAAAAGATGATAATCAGTGCTAGGGCCGCGAACCTAAATATCTTTCCTATCAACCCCTGGTCGTTCATCCCGAGCACCTCTCTCCTTGGACTCTCAGCCGATGCAGAAGCTCTTCCTCTAGGACGGCCACGCGGCAAATTCCGCTCTCGACTCACTCGGGTCTACCGGGCGATGCGTGCCAACCAGCGATCGAACAGCGCCTTCGTTGTGTCTCCGGACGTCGCCCAGTACCAATACTGCTGGCTGAGGGACGGCGCGTTCATCGTCTACGCGCTCGATCGGGCGGGAGAACGGGAGAACACGGTTCAGCGGCTCGCTTCCGCCGCTGGTGCGCAAGCGCGGTTGACCACGTCGCTCCGCTGATGGAGACAGCGCTTGAGCGCCCGCTTCGGCAAGCTGGCGGGACGAGGTACCTCCCGGAATCTCGTGCGCGAGTGCGAGCGCCTCCGCCCGTGACTCGAACATGTAGCCGGTGTCCACCAGTTCGGGGACGACGATAAGGCGGGCACCGGCCGACGCTGCCTCTCGGACCGCGGCAACGACCCGCTCCATATTTATGTTTTGCGCGACTTCACCAAACGAAGCCTCGATCTGCACAGCCGCCATCTTCAACACGTTTGACTTCCTCCCGGTCGTGTCCCAGTGCACGCTCGCCATGCTCGGTCTAGTGGCACACCTGCTAGCAAGGGTGCGCCGCGCCGACCGTCGAGGCCCGCACGGCGAGTTCGGGGGTCACCGCGATTCGCTGGACGGGCGCTGTCGGTTGTTCCATGCGCTCGATGAGGAGGCGCATCGCCTCACGGGCGATGGTCTCATTCGGCTGGCGTACCGTTGTGAGCGAGGGCGTTGACAGCTCCGCGCTGGCGATGTCGTCGAAGCCGGTGACGAGAACGTCGTCAGGGACGCGTACCCCGGCAATTAGGAACTGGCGAAGCAGGCCGATCGCGATGAGGTCGTTGCCGCACACGATCGCGTCAGAGAGCTGCGCTTCCTCGAGCAGCATCTGTGCGACCTCGGCACCCCATGCGACGGTGAAGTCACCAAGCAGTGCCGGCTCAGCACGAATGCCATGCTCCGCAGCAATCGTGCCGAACGCGGTCAGGCGTGTTTGAGCCGTCGAGCTCACCGGTGCGGCGCCTGCGAACACTGCGGATCGTATGCCGAGGGACGCGAGGTGTTCGACGACCAGCCGCATGCCCGTCTCGTTATCGGCCCCGACCCAGTCGGTGGTCTCCCCGAAGATCTGTCGGTCGATCTGGACAAGCGGCAGTTGGAGCGCCGTCCTGCGCACGCCATCCGCGCTGAGCAAGGAATCGCAGGGGCTGATCATGATCCCGTCCACCCGCCGGTCGACGAGCGATTGGAGCCGCTGGCGCTCAATGTCGACATCGAGACGCGAATCCGCCAACAGGAGCTGGCGTGCGGTGTTCTCGAGCTGGCGCTCGATCGATTCGACTAAGGCGGGAAAGAACGGATTGCTGATTTGGGGGATGATGAGACCGATCGTGTGCGTGATCTGTCGTCTCAGTGAGCTCGCAACCATGTTCGGCCGGTAGTCGAGGGAGAGGGCCGCTCGCACGACCCGATCGGCGTTTGCGACCGAAACCCGTCGTGAGCCGCTGAGTGCCCGCGATGCCGTCGCGATCGACACGCCGGCACGTAGCGCCACGTCACGGATGGTTGCTGCCATCTGCTCCACAGTAAACGATTACCAATGCTGCGAACGATCAAGGCTACTCCACGGCCTCCTGAGTCCCTTGCATCCAGGTTTACCCTGCTCAATGTGGCTGCTCTTGACAGTGGAAGGGCGACGAGTAGATTTGCCGGCACGGTACGGTAAACGATTTCCACGCCTGTATTTTCCACGCGGGTTCCCGTCCCGATGGAGTGAGGTAGCCCTATGGCGAAAGTGCTGGTCGTGGGGGAGTCATGGATGACAACCTCCATCCATACGAAGGGGTTTGACTCGTTCACAACCGTGAGCTATGCGGAGGGTGTGAGCGCGTTTCTTGACGCGCTCCTCGCGTCAGGTCAAGAGGTCGAGTTCCAGCCCAACCACGTCGCCGCACGCTCATTCCCCGACCCGGTTGAGCAGCTAAGCGGCTTCGACGTGGTGGTGCTGAGTGATATCGGTGCGAACACTTTGCTGATTCCACCGGACACTTTCGAAGCCGCCGTCGAGCGGCCCAATCCTCGGTTCGGCAAGACCAAGGATGCCGGCGAACGAGCTGTACGAGATCTTCGCGGACGAGTGCAAGCGCTACGGCGTCGTCGCCCCCGACCGTCTCGGGAACATCGGACACTCCATCGGTCGTGGGACGTCGTACGACCTCGCCTATATCGACAGGGCCAACACCACGCCCGTGTGGGAGGCGTGAGCGGCCGAGCCCTTCTTCGGCAACCACACCTATGGGGTGATGCTCGAGGATGTCCTGTGGTGCGGCTCAGAGGGGAGCATCGCCATCTCGTGAGTACAGGGTCGCTCCCATTCAGGCTCCGTTCGCGCCCGGGCGATTGAATATCTGCATCGACAAATAGGAGGGGACGGCATGAGCAGGAGACGAGGTCAAAGGAGAATGTATATCGGGCTCTTCTCAATTAACTGGGGTGCGTGATGGCTCGCCCTTGGTCGGTGAGGGTAAGGAGCGCGGGAAAGAGGGACAAGCATGAATACGAGAAAGAGGGACAAGCATGAATAGAGGTCAACTTCGTCAATCCGTCGCAATGAGACTACTGATCACTGTCGCAGCTTTCGCATTGGTCGCGACAGCGTCTGCCACAGCGGCGAGCGCCACTTCCGCGGGCACGAGCCGCGGAGCTAAGTCAACAGTGAGTGACGCATCGTCTTCCACGAATTATGTAATTCCAGTCATGCAGGGATCCACCGATCCGTTCTTTACGGCCGCGTACCTGGGGGCGAAGGCCGAGGCCGCGAAACTCGACCCAGGGCACATCGACGTATATCTAACCGGACCCGGGTCGCTCAATGACGTTGAATCGACAACTGACCTAAACGCGCTCGTTGCCAAGCATGTGAGCGGCATAGTTTTCACACCAGTCAGTGCGACGGCGGACATGAAGCCGGTAGAGGCTGCGATGAAAGCCGGCGTTCCGGTGGCGATCTACAATGCGTCGCTGGCAAACAACAGCGTCTCTGTAGGGATCGCCTATTCGAATAACTACGGGCTAGGTTATATCGCGGGAGAGCGGATGTGCAGCGCTGTCGGCGCGAAGACTCACGGTGACGTGGCGATCATGGAAGCGATCGTTGGCATTCCCTTCATAACTGCGCGTTGGACTGGATTCAAAGCGAGCTTGAAGAAGTATTGCCCCGGAGTCACAGTCGTCGCGAGTGAAGATGTTGAAGACAGCGCAGCGACTGCGGAGACAGTTGCAGAATCCCTACTCATTCGTTATCCAAGTATGCTTGGTCTCTTCTGCGACAACGACGTGGATGCATCGGGGGCGGCAAAGGGCGTTGAACTCGTGCATGGCTTCCCGCACCTCAAGCTAATCGCGATCGATGCCGAACCGGTTGAAGTGCAGCTGCTCCGCGAGGGTTATGCAGAAGCACTCGTTGCCCAGAATCCTCGGCTCATGGGTGCGGACGATGTTGAGATGATTTGGGATTACATCCACCACGACACGAAGTATAACCACGATGTGGATACGGGGGACATTCTGATGACGAAGGCAAACCTGTCCACAACGATCAAGTACGAATACTAGAAGATTCGTATTGTGCAATTGAGTCCAATAGTGCCGAGTGACGGAGTGTTGGGGTTTAAGCAGGGGAGATTAGCGATCTCAAGGACTCCGGTGAATTCGGGATAGCGCGGCATCTGAGGGTCCCCGCTCATCAGCTGATGAGCGGGGACTCTTGCGTATCGGTGCGGGGAGCAGTAATGAATGAAGGAATGGGAGCGTAGGAGGCTTTGCGTGACTAGCACAGTCGGCGATGGCGAAGGGGTTCATGCGACCGCCGACCCGCGCGATCGCACTCCCGTCCTCGCCGCGATCGACGTGTCGCGAGCGTTCGGTGCCGTGCGCGCCTTGCAGCAGGTTACGGTTTCCATCTACGCGGGCGAGGTAGTGGGCCTTGTGGGTGACAACGGCGCAGGCAAATCGACGCTCTTGAAGATACTGTCGGGCGCTGACACGCCGGATAGCGGAACGGTCATGCTGCGTGGAACACCGGTTTGGTTCTCCACGTGCGAGGTAGCACGACATGCTGGCGTCGAAACCGTCTATCAGGATCTCGCTCTCGCGCCAGAGCTTACAATCGCAGAAAACATCTTTCTTGGTAACGAGCCGATTCGGACTGGAATAGCGAGTCGGGTACTCGGAATCTGCAATCGCCGTGTTATGGCCCAACGTGCGGAAGAGATTCTGAATTCGCTCGGAATCGTCGTGCCGTCGGTCGAGTCCAAGGTCGGCACGCTCTCGGGGGGTCAGCGACAGGCTGTAGCGATTGCTCGGTCAGTCCTTTGGGTTAAATCTTGCGTGCTCATGGACGAACCGACTGCAGCGTTAGGGGTCGTCGAATCAGAGGAAGTTATTCGTATTGTGCGTGCAGCTCGTGATCGCGGACTCGCGATTCTCGTCATCAGCCATAGCATGCCGGAGATATTCAAATTCGCGGATAGGTTGGTTGTTCTGCGACACGGAAGGAAAGTCGCTGAGAAGATCATCGGAGAGACATCGCAACAGGAGATTGTGGGGTTCATGACTGGTGCACTGAGCGAGGTATAGAGCGTGGCGATCGGCTCTTCTGCATGTTTGCCTTAATCGCGCGTGAGCAATTGGTGCGTCTTCTGTGGGCCATCGGATGAACGGACGCGCAAACCTCGGTAGCGTCCACCTGTAGGAGGGAGCGTGCCCCCGTCGTCCATGCCGCGGCCGGTCCGGTCGAACGAAACCGTCAATGGGCGCGTCACGGTCGTCGGATCGATCAATGCCGATTACGTGCTCAACATTGCGCGTCGCCCAAGATCAGGTGAAACGGTCACCGGTGCAAAGGTCGAGATCCATGATGGCGGAAAGGGGGCAAATCAAGCAGTCGCCGTGGCCCGATGCGGTGCCCGCGTGACGATGATTGGCTGCGTGGGGTCCGACCCTGAAGGCGAGCGACGGGTGACTGGGCTCCGCGCTGAAGGCATCGACGTGACGTACATCCATCGGAGCGAGACACTCCCGACGGGAGCAGCCTTCGTCACGGTTACGCCGGATGGGGAAAACGCGATCATCGTCGCTGATGGCGCAAACGCCGATCTTACTGTTGTTGAGGTCGAAAAAGCGGCCCGCGCGATCACGGGTGCGGATGTTCTCGTTGTCCAGCTCGAGATCCCGATTGCAACAGTCTGTCGGGCCATCGAGCTCGCAGGGCCGAGCACGAGCGTGCTCCTCAATTGTGCGCCCTACCGTCCACTTCCCAAGGAGATCATGACGAGCGTAGTCATCGTGGTGGCAAATGAGGTCGAAGCAACCCGCCTAGCGCAGACCCCAGTTAGTTCTGTAGCGTCCGCGCGCCGTGCGGCCCGTGCCATCGTATCCAACGGTTGGAGATCAGTTGTGATCACGCTAGGTCCCGAAGGGGCGGTCGTGCTCGCGCCCGACATCGATGTGCATGTGCCGTCGCGGTCTGCGCGCGTAGTAGACACGACTGGAGCAGGCGATGCCTTCGTTGGAGCAATGGCCGCGCAGCTTGCGTTCGGCGCGTCACTCGTTAAGGCAGTCGAATATGGGAATGCGATCGGGGCAGCAACGACTGAGCAATGCGGCGCAGGTGCGGTCGTCCCCGAGAGCCTTCGGTAAGTGACTGGCGAGCGATAATTCGGTCGTAGACGCGCGGTGGCTGGACGTCCTGCTCATCCGCTGGAACTGTCGCTGGCGTATTCGACGGGCGTCATGAAGCTCACGGAAGGAGCTCTAGCGCTGCAAGGAATTTCGACCATAGTGCCTCGGCGTCAACAGATGTGGCGACTCGTGCATTCGCGCGGCGTCCGAGTCGACCGTGAAAGTCAGTTACCGTCATCCCCGCGGTCCACTGTCCGCATGTCTCAATCGCAATGAATGCTTCTTGCACCGTGAAGATGCTCGGTTCTGCTACAAACATCATCGGACACAGGTCGTGTATGGGCGGTGTCGCAGGGTCGAGATAGCTCGGCCGAATTGCGCGTGCATGTTCCACGAGATCCACAACGAGCCGTGAGCAGTGTGTTTGAAGGCGTTCAATTCTGGTCACGACATCCTTCGTTGCCAGGACTTTCAATGTTACGTCGAGACCGAACATTGTCAGTGCCCTCGGAGCAGCATCTAATACAATGGTGGCCGCCTCTGGATCTGCGAAAATGTTGAATTCAGCGGCTGGTGTGACGTTGCCGCGCGAATACGAACCGCCCATAATGTAAAGCGCTCTCACGTTCTCCGCGATGCGTGGTTCCTTGCGCAGAGCCAGGGCGATGTTGGTCAGTGGGGCTGTAGCGACAAGCACGACCTCACCAGGTGACGTCATCACTGTCTCGATGATGAAATCAACAGCATGCTGGGGCAGTACCTCGGCTGTAGGCTCCGAGAAGACGTAGCCGTCGAGCCCCGATTCGCCGTGGATCTCCTCACCGGTTCGCAGATCGCGCATAAGTGGACGCGGCGAGCCAGCAGCGATCGGGATATTGTGGGCGTCGGCGACGGTGCAAACGCGTCGGGCGTTGAGTGTGACTTTCTCGATGGTCTGGTTGCCAGCAACGGTGGTGATTCCAATGAGCTCGATACTGGGACTCGCCAAAGCAAAGAGGATCGCGAGCGCGTCGTCATGCCCGGGGTCGCAATCAATTATCACCTTGCTCTTCATCGAAACCTCCACGTTATGCATTCGATTGGTATGAGTAATCATAGTTAGTTGTGGCGTCGCTTTGTTGGCCTTCCTCATGCAGCCAGGGTTCGCGATCCAGCGCGGAAAGTGGTGGACCGTCGGGGCGGGGGTCAGTTGTTCACGCGCCCCAGTTCATTGAGAAGAGCCGTTTATGGTTCGTCCCCGCTGCTACTAGCCTTCGGGTCATGAAAAGCCGTCAGCTGCGAAAGTGTGATCGGTGCAATCTCGGTATGCCCGTCCGGAAGGCCACCAAGGGTCAGAGGGTTCTCGCTGTCTGCCCTTCCTGCGCTGTCACCCTTCGCGACGATGAGGGATGGAAAGTGGAACCTCTGTGACTGGCCAGCATCATCTCGGGTTTCGCTAGCTGTTTCGCTAGGCCCTCCTAGCGGTCCATTGAGTCGACTAGCGACGCGACAAAGCTCTTGAGATCCCTGGCCCGCACCATTCGGCGACGCCCGAGCCTGACCGTCGGCAGGCCATGTTGTCCGAGAATCTCATAGAAGTGCGCCCTTGAAATACCGAGGCACGCCGCTGCTTCCACGATCGAAAGGAGGAGAGGTGGCCCTGTGGAGGTTGGTCGCGTTCGTGCCGGAGACTCGAACTCTGATCTCATCGGTTCAGGTAAAGGTGACTGGCTCATCGTTCCTCCTCTCGGTCCAAAAACGGAACGACGATCCCCGTGGGGCTGTCCGCGCCCGTCGCTGAGCGTGGGCTCGTAGTTCGTCGTACGAAGTCGAGCGACGCGATGACCTCAGTGCGGAGCTCCCACGCCCGCGCCGTCGCGATCGGCCGATCCTCGACGTCGCGGTGGCGTCCGTGCTGGCAGGCGACGAGCCCGTTGCCGAGCCAGCCGCGCATGCGCTCGTAGAAGGAGGGAAGGGTGTAGCTGTGCCAGTACTGGGCGCCGCCGATCGAGCCGTGTGGCGACTCGAAGGCCTGCCAGCGGGCCCAGAAGAGGGTCGTCAGCTCCTCGACCAGCGCGCCGTGCTCCGCCCAGCACGGTGGGATCCGCTGCTCCGGGCGTTCGCCGTAGCGGGCGTTGAAGTAGGAGACAAAGCCGGAGAGGAGCGCGAAGAGCTGGTCGGCATCCTCGGCGTCGAGCTCCATCCAGTTCCACGGCCGGGTCGACGACGAGAAGCTGAACCGGCCGGCCAACCCCCGAGCCTCGCCGGTCCAGCACCTTGGCACCTCGTCCCGTTCTGCCGGGTCGACGACTGTCGCCTCGATGCTCGTGCTCAAGGGTGTGCTCCTCTCTCTTGGTCGTTCGCGGCTTTCGCCGCGGCTTCGTCGGCGGCGATCAGTGGCGCGTCCTTCCCCTCCCAGGTACCGGGCGCGTGAGCGAGCACCGGTCGCAGCCGGCCCCACAAGAGCAGCAGCTCGCCCTCGGCGAGCGTGTGGATCTCCGAGGGGGTGAGGACGGCCTCGTCAACCTGCGCGGTCGAGACGCTCGTCCGACCGCCGGAGGAGTCTTCGTTGAGGGATCGACGCGGCACCCATCGGGTGCCCGAAAGTCGCGAAAGCTCTTCGAGATCCTGAGCGACGGAGAGCCCGCCGAAGACGGCGAGGACGGTCACGGCGTTGCGGATCGTCGCCGCGCCGGTCGGTCCCCAGCGCTCGGTCGCCTGGGAGAAGGACTGCATCGACAGCACCGTCGTGATGCCGCGCCCTCGCCCGTCGGCGACGAGGGCCGGCAACCCCGGGAGGGGCACGATCGAAGGTGCCTCGTCCAACAGCGCGAGGAGCGGCGGGTCGAGCCGGCGGCCGGGGCGCTTTGTCGCTTCACGCTCTGCTTCGGCGACGAGCTCATCGCAGAAGGCGGTGATGAGCGGTCCCGCCCCGACGGACGCCGATCCGCGGTCCTTCGCCAGCGCGTAGATCGTGGTCGGGCCGTCGAGCGCCGCGGCGATGTCGAAAGAGTCTTCGGCCTCGACGGCGCAGCGCTCGAGCACCTCGTCGTGCTGGAAGGGCGCCAGGGCGAGGTCGACCGAGCGCATCACCCCCGAGGTCGTCTCGGCGGCCCCCGAGGTGTGCTGGTGAAGCCGCGCCCCCCAGTCGACCCGCCCGTCGAGGTGCTCGGAGAGGATCCGGAGCGGTGCCGGGTCGGAGGGAGTGCCGGCCCAGGTGACGACGTCGGCGATGGTCCCGCCGTCGAGGGCCGCGGCGTGGAGGTAGGCGGCGAGGACGGTGATCGCCGAACGGCGGAAGAAGCTCGCCGAGCGGAGGTCGCCCGCATCGCCGGCGGCCGCGACGAGGGCCCCAGCTCGACGTTCGGCGACCGCGGAGTCCTCGCAGCCGACGACCGGCGACCAACGAAGCGGCTTGGCCGCCGGTGCTAGACGGTCCGGATCGAGGACGAGCACGGGACCGAGCCGTTCGCGCGCCTTGGCGCTCACCTCGTAGAGGTCGGGCTTCGTCGCTGTTGCGAGGCACGGGCCCGGGTGCTGGCGGAGGATGCGGGCGAGGACCCGGAGGGTCTTCCCGGCTCCGGGGGGAGCAACGAGCTCGAGCGAGGTCTCCCAGGAGGCGACCAGCTCCACACCACGCGGCCGGCGAGAGACGCCGAGGGGGTAGCCGACCTGTCCGGGCGTCAGCTCCTTCGGACCGAGTGACGGACGGGTGATCGCCGCTTGGCGCCGCGCCGCGTCGACGCTCGCCACCGTCTCGAGCTCTGATCGCGAGGCGAACCCGTCGAAAGCCTTCGCGTCACGTCTTGCGACGCGGACGAGGACGGTGCTCGCGACGATCCCGAGGACAAGAAGGACGCCGAAGATCGACCAGTAGACGGGCGTGTTGAAGATCAACCCATTCGAGAGTGACGTCTCATTGGGGTCGCCGGGCCTCGTCATACTGTGTACGAGAAAGCGTGCCGCTGCTCCGAACGAGAGGAGCTGGAAGCGGTGACGGGCGAGCGCGAGCGCGAGGCAGCGGGCGAGATCCGCCGCGCCGACCGCGAGGGCGAATCCGACGAGCGCGACGCTGAGCACGATCGCGTTCTTCGGGAGCCGCGCTATGCCAACGAGTTCGTCTCTTCGCGTCGGCGTCATCCGGACAACCTGGCGTCGGTGTCGGTGAAGGTCTCCTCATAGGGGCTGCGGACGTGACGGACGAACGCCGAGCGTCCGCGGACTCTCCAAAGGGCGGTCGCCTTCGGCAGGCGACAGAGCATCTCGGCCTCGGGGAAAGAGAGCCCGAGCGAGCGTTGCGTCTCCTCGAGGACGTGGGAAGAGGTGCGGAAGACGACCTGCGTCTGGGTGTCGGAGAGGAGACCGTCGCCGATCTTCGAGGTGGCGGAGGCGCTGTTGGCTTGTGCCCCGAGGTCGGTGACCCGGTGGCAAACGGCGACGTTGGCGACGCCCCGCGCCCGGGCGAGCTTCCAGTTCTCCTGCAAGAAGCGCGCCGCCTCGTCCTGGCCCAAAAGTGACCAGCACTCGTCGACGACGAAGAAGCGCCGCGGCACCGACCACTCGTCGGTCGCGTCGCCGACCAGGTAGCAGGCCTGGAGGACCGAGATGGCGGCGAGCATGACGAGGCGCAGGAGCGCCTTGTCGGAAAAGACCGCTGAGACGTCCAAGACGATGCCGGTCCCCGCGGCGGCGACGCCACCGAGCGCCTCGTGTCCGTCGAACATGCCGGCCAGATCGCGCCGGACGAGCTTGTCGAGAAGTAGCCAGAGCGGTCGCGAGAGGTGAACGAGCTCACGGCGCGAGGTCGCCCCCCGGGTCGCCATCTCCTCGCTCGGGGACTCCAGCAGCGCGGCAAGGTCCACGAGCGAGGCGCTCCGCTCGCTCGGGTGGTTCTCCTCGGCGGCACCGATCGCCTCGAGCGCCCAGCCGAGCACCGCGTCCTCCGCCCGGTTGAGCGCGTGTCCGGCCAGCGAAGCGAGGAGCGCCGCCATCAGGTGGTGGCGGCGGAGGAGTCGCTCGGCGGTGGTCTCGGTCGAGCCGGGCACCGTGCCGAGCGGGTTCATGGCGTGCGGCCCGCCGGGGCGAAGCTCGAGCCGGGTCATCGAGAGCGCCTCGGCGAGCCCTTCGTACTCTCGCTTCGGGTCGACGACGAAGGCCTGCCGGCCGACCCCGCCGCGGCCCAGTAGTCCAACGTGCCGGGCGAGCAGGCACTTGACGGCGGCGGACTTCCCGCTCCCGGGCTCGCCGAAGACCATCACGTTCGGGTTGTCGAGGGCGCCGTCGGCGTAGAGGGCGAAGGGGTCGTAGCAGTAGAGCGCGCCGGCGGGCCAGGTCGTGCCGACGAGGATGCCGCGGGGCCCGAGCCCGGGGTCGGCCTGGAAGGGGTAGAGCGAGCAGCACTGCGCCGTCGTCATCTGCTGCCGGCCGAGGCGCAGGAGGCGCGGCCTTCCCTCCGACGAACCCTGGTGATCGACCAGGGCGCTTGGTCCGCGACCACCATCGACGAGGCGCGCGTGCCCGCGGCCGACGAAGCTCATCGCGCCCGTCCCGGGACGACCCGGCCGAGGGGGAGGGCGGCGAGGAGCGCCTCGGCGTGGCGGAGGTCGAGGGGGCGGAGCTCGATGCCGACGTTGGCCGCCGACTGGCAGGTGCGCTCGCACTGCCCGAGGAGCTCGTCCGGGCTCTCGGCGGTGACGTCGACCAGACCGACGACGAGCTCCATCTCGGCGCCGGATTCCAGCTCCTCGTCGAGGGCCTCGGCGGCGAGCTGGGCGCGACGCTCCTCGGCGCCCACCCTCCGGCCCTTCAGCTCGCGTTCGTCGATGCTCGCCCCCACCCGGGTCGCCACTGCCAGCGCCTGGCGGCGGGCGAGGCGACGCCCGAGCGGAGTGAAGACGACCGTGAAGCTGCGGGTCACGTCCTGTTCGCAGAGGAAACCGGCCAGCCAGTCCGCCCGCACCGAGAGCCGCGGCCACTCGGCGACGCGGAAGACCCGGTGGAAGCTCTCGTCGGTCGCCACGAAGCGCCGGTGCTCCTCGACGAAGAGCGGGAATCCGTTCTCCGGGGTGACCAGCCCGGCGAGGTCGGCAAGACTCCGCCCGCGTCGCTCGAGGCGACGCCGGGCCGACGGATCGAGGCGGTCCCGGAGGGCTCGGGCGATCGCGCCGGCCGGCAGCGGGCCGATCGCGAAGAGCCCCGCCCGGGTGAGTGCGGTCGAGAAGAGCTCGGTTTCCTCGAGGAGGCGGTCGATCGCCGAAGAGAAGCGCTCGCTCGCCTCGCCGCGACCCACCCGCACCCGCCCGAGCGCGATGGTGAGGGTGACGAGCACCTCGGACGAGACCGCCCGCCGGGCGGTCTCCGTGAGGAGATCGCCGTAGGAGGAGGCGATCGCCTCGTCCGGCTCGGCCCGACTGGTCTGGACGAGGTAGGCGAGGTGCCCGGCGAGCGGGGCCGGCGCGACGAGCTGAGACCAGGTGACCCGGGCGACCGGGCTTTCCTCGCGGGCGAGGCTCGCCAGCGCGTCGCCGAAGGCGGCGAGCCGGGCGTCGCGCTCCGGAGCGTCGGCGAGGAGGAACCCCTCGCCGTGGACCCGAAGGATCAGGGAGACCGATCCGTCTCCCTGATCGGCGATGAGCCCGACCGGTCCGGAGTTCCGACCGAGGGCGCGCGTGGGGTCGAAGTCGTAGAGGGTGATGCCGGCGAAGAGCGGTGGGAGCCCGGCCCCGCGCCATGGCGCCAGCGCGGCCGACCACCGGTTGCGACCGGTGGCCCGGCGTGCCGCGAAGCGCGCCAGCGGCTCGACGAGCGCAACGAGGTCCTCTCCACCCGGGGTCCGGCCCGCCCCAGCTCCGACGAGCAGCACCCCGGCGGTGGCGAGCGCGATTCGCCCGCTGATCCCGGCGCCGGCGAGGACGAGGCCGAGGAGCCCGAGGCCGATCCCGGCACAGCAGATCGCGAACTGCGCCGCGGAACGACGGTGAACAAACCCGAGCCCGTTCGGACGGGTGAGGCGGTAGTGGAGCGCCGCGGCCGCCTCGCTCATCGTTGCTCCAGGGGTGAGTTCTTCGAGGACGCGAAGGAGGCCGGACTCCGATGGTCGTTAGGTCGCCGCCGGGGTTGGGTCGCGTCCGGTGGCACTCCCGGTGACGCGCTCGTCGGAGAGGCATCGGACGCGCGCTCCCCCGAGCTCGCCGCCGATGGCGGGGCCGCGGTGTGTGAGCTCGGTCGGGGAGCTTCCGCGCCCTCGGACCCCGAGGGACGAGACGGAGCGGGACGTGGCGACGAGGGGCCGCGTGGCGGTCGCGTAGACGACGGCCCCGGTGGCGACGCGCCTGTCGGGGAAGAACCCGGGCCCCCGCCTCTTGGCGTCGCGCCCGCACCGGTGAGCCCACGAGCCATCGACGAGAAGCCGCCGACCGACGAGGCGGCGCCGACCGCCGAGAGCGCCGCCCGGGCCGGTCGGCGCTCGAGGCCTTCGGCGGCGATGATCGCCTCGGCCCCGAGGAGAAGGCGAAGCAGCACGAAAGGCGCGAAGCACACGACGAGCAACACCGCGAGCGCCTCCAAGAGGGCGCCGGTCGCGGCGGCGAAGGAGGACGAGTGTCCGAGGCCCGAGAGCATCGCCGAGCCGGTGGTGAGGGCCAGGGAGACGACGATCTTCGAGCAGATCAACGCGAGGCCCCCTTCGAGGTACCGGCGCCGCAGCCCGATCGCAGACGGATGGACGCTCGCCGCGAAGATGAGCGGTCCGGCCAGCACCGCCAGGTAGATGAGGGCGCTCCGGCAGAGAAGCTCCGCCCAGATCCCGAGGGCCGCGAGGATGACGAGCCCGCCGGCGATCAGCCCGACGACCCCGGTTCCGGCGATCGCGCCGGCCAGTTCACCGGAGACGAAGGTCGAAAGCGTGCCGGAGGCGCCCCTGGCGATCTCGGCCGAGATCTCGTCTGAGGCCGAGACCAGCGCCGCGGTCACCCCGACCAAGAGCGCCATCTCGAGCACCACGATCGGGAGCCGGAGCGCGGCGCGGGCGAGCAGGCCGTGGTCGGCGGAGAGGAGGGCGGTCACGATCGAGCACATGAAGGCGAGGGCGAGGAGCGACCCCGAGACGGCGAGGACCCGCTCGAAGACCGCCATGCCCGAGGACGACCACCACCCCCCGGAGAAGACCGGGTCGCTGGTCGTCTTCACGAATCCCAGGAGCGCGCCGACGAGGGAAGCGGCGCCCCTCCCGAAAAGCGCGAGGGCCGCCGAGAAGATGGCGTTGGCGATGTCCTTCGCCAGGGTGAGCGGGTTGAGGGTGATCCCGAGGAAGGCAAGGACCGGGGCGGAGGAGAGGGTCATCTCAGTGGATCGCCGTCAGACCGTTCACGATGGTCGGCGTGAGCCCGAGGCCGAGGGCGCCGAGGAGCCCCCAGGATGGCGACCGACTTGCCGTGGTTGGCGCCCTGGAAGCTCTGCTGGGAATGCGAGATCCCCATCTTGGCGAAGCCGTACATGGCGGTCCCGGCGCAGGCGATGGCCCCGCCGTAGAGGGTCCAGTTCAAAAGGTCCTGGAGGCCTTCGGCCCCGGGGGGCGCCACCGGGCTCGCCGAGACGGCGAAGGCGGATCCCCCGAGGACGAGCAGCATCCATCCCGAGACGAGCAGCGCCGCGGCGGCCTGCCCGAGGCGGACGAGGCGGCGGTGACGGACGCCCTCCCGCCACGGCTCGGCGGGCGGTGGGGGATCGGTCGGTGGGTGGTGGAGTCCTCGCATCGGATGCCTCCTTCGTCGGCCCCTGTTGGGGCGTTCGGCGAGAGTGTGCGCGAGGCGGCTCCCAAACCGGCTCCCGATTCGGCTCCCTATTTGAAATTGCCTCCCGAACCGGCTCCCGATTCGGCTCCCTTTCCGGTCCGGAGCTCGGGGTTCCGGGCGCTAGTAGGGTCCGGCGAAACGATCGGCGAAACTCATGGAAGCCGCTTGACGGGGTGAAGCTGCTCAAACGCCTTCAGCTCCGCCTCCTTCGCCCTCAGATTCTCGTAGGCGGCTTGCGCACCTGGCGGAGAGGCTGGGGTTTCGGTCGCCGGATCGAGCGGCGTCGTGGACAGGTACGGCTTGTACTGCTCTAAAGCGGCGTTGTACTCCCCGCGGAGTTTCCGTCGTTGTTCTTCGACGTGATCGCTCATCTATCAGCCGAGGCTTCGCCCTGTCCATCCCCGCCTGAATCGGACGTAGTAGCGCCCCTTGGAGGGTGCTGCCAGGAAGGCAGCGTGAACCTCTGGGGATACCCGATCGTAGGCGTAGAGGTGCCGACGACCCTTTCTGAACATGATCAGCAGTTGCCTGGCGCGCTCGTCGTAGCCGATTGCGGCGATGGCACGCGAACGCACCAGCACCATGTCCACGGTGACGAGCGTAGAAGGGCCGCGCCAAGAAGGTCAGGATCATTGAGCAGATCGAACCGTGGCACTGGGCGCCGGCAGGAAGCCCCACCACCCGCGTCGCTGCGTGTTTTGGGCGGCACTGTGTGCGCAGACGTACCCACGCCGACGTAGGTTTGGGATGGCGGGCGATGCCTCGCTACCGAATCGGAGCGGCTTTGGGACTGCTCGCCGGAATGACCCCCTACCTACTTGGAACGTCCCGCGTTGGAATCGCCGCGGACTGGGGAGCGATCGTCGCTGGGGCAATCGCGGTCCTCTTGCTCCTCGCTGGCGTTTTCGGCTGGCTTCGCAAGCGCCTCGCTGAGCGCCGGTTTCCTCATCTTGAGGTCAACATCCGATCCGCGGAACAGCACATTGACGACGACGGGGGCGTGTGGCTCTGGTTCCTGATCCGGATATCAGGCCAACACCGGTTGCACAGCTCAAGCATCTCCCTTGATTACCGGGCGAAGCTCTACAAGACCTTTGGGAATACGGATATCAGGGAGACTCTCTGGGTTCGCCCACAAGGAGTAGCAGCGCCAGAGGAAGTCCCTCCAGACTCGCTGCATCTCCCCGTCAATATCTCGGGCAAGACTTCGGCCAGCGGTGTGCACGTCGTCTATCTGAGCCCCGTCTGGGAGGCGCTGCGCGATCCAACCGCGCCCGCGAAGTTTCTGGTCGAAGATCACGCGTCGCGACGTGCTGTCGCTATCCTTGCGTTCCCCGGGACCTACACGCGTAAGGACTGGATTGAACTGAGGCCAGACGAGCGGGGGTACTGGACCGTCTTCGACAAAGACGGGGTGACGTCTACTGAAGCATTCCGGGTTTCATGACTGCTGCCGAGGCCGATTACTCGGGCCGTGGCGTGGTAGTTACACCACGCCACGGTTAACGACCTTCGTGCGTCGTCGTTGTCGTCCTTGTCCCGGTCGTTCAGTTCGGCGACTCGTACACGCAACTCCGCGAGCGCCAGTTCAAGGCGTTGGTGTTCGGAGTCGGAAATCACTGCCAACCTCCTCCTTCGTCGGCGCCCGTCAGCGCGGCCTCAAGCCTTTGCCGAAACGGTCGTCGACTCGAGGATCTTGCCGATTTCGGTGCCCAACTGACCGTTCGAGGGCGACGAGGCGGTTTCGATGAGGAAGCACCGTCGTCCAGCGGGGAGAATCGTGATCGTGTGCAGGACGCCCTGCTTCGTCCTCAGGTAGCTGATGAACAGCGCCTTCCCGGGCTTCAGCCTGATGACCTTTGCGCTGATCAGTCGGTAATCCGCGTAACGCCTCGCGAGTTCAGTGCTGAACGACCTCGCGCTGGCATCGCCCAAGGTCGGCGGTTTGCCACCCGGCAGCACGACCACGAGGCCCGTCTTGCCCGTGTGCTGGAGAACGATGAGGGCGTCGGACGGTACGCCACTCACGCTCTTGGCCGGCACGGCCTTCCAGCTCCTCGGGTACGTGAGGTGGATCACCTCCACGACCGCCGGCGGTTGCCGGGTCGCCGAAGATGGAGATGAACGCAAGGCCAGGTACCACGTGATGACGCCAGCTACCGCGATAAACAGGACGACCGCGGCGATCATCCAGAGCTTGAAAGGGATCGTGACACCCCGAGGCCGTTCCTGGCCCTCGTCCTTATTATTTGTCGACACAATTGCTGGTCCTTTGCGGCAACCGGGGAGCAGAGCCTCGGAACGGCTCCGCCCCCCGGCACCGAGTGTCGAACTACGAATTTTCAGTTACAGCTGAACGACCGTCGTCTTGGTGATCGCGGCACTGCCGCTGACGGTCACTTCTATGTACCAGGTGCTCGGGACCGTGACGTTCACGACCGTCCCCGTCCCGGCTGCTAGCGGAACGGCAGAGGCGATGACGTCGCTCGCCGAACTGGTCGAGCCGATCGCGATGGTGTACGTGCCAGCCGTCCCGCCGGTGAGCGTGACCATGTACGAGGAGTCAGGGCCGCTGTTCTCCACGGCGGTGCCCGACGTCAGGGTCGGTGTGCTCAAGCTGTTGGTGGGATTGGCGAAACCACCGTTAAGGGTGGCGAGCCCGGTCACGTCGAGCGTGCTGTCCAACGTCGTCGCGCCGCTCACATCGAGTGTGCCCGTGTCAGAGACGCCGACCACCGACAACGTCCCGGAATCGCTAACGCTCGTCGCAGTTACGCCTGCCAGTGTCGAGGCACCGCTAACACTGAGCGTGCCTGAGTTAGTGACGTCAACCGCCGACAGGGGTCCCGAGTCGACGACGTCCGCGAGGTCCGTTGTCCCGGTGTCGGTGATTCCAACCGCCGACAACGTTCCCGAGTCCACGACGTCCGCGAGGTCCGTTGTTCCCGTGTCGGTGATTCCAACCGCCGACAGGCTCCCGGAATCCGTAACGCCGGTCGCGCTCACACCTGCGAGCGTCGAGGCACCGGTAACGCCGAGTGTCCCGGAATCGGTGACGCCGGTCGCGCTCACACCTGCGAACGTTGAAGCACCGGTAACGCCGAGTGTCCCGGAATCGGTAATGTCAACCGCCGACAACGTGCCTGAGTCGGTGATCCCTACCGCCGACAACGGTCCCGAGTCCACGACCTCCGCGAGGTTCGTTGTTCCCGTGTCGGTGATCCCAACCGCCGACAACGTGCCGGAGTCGGTAATTCCGTCGGCCGACAAGGTTCCTGAGTCATCGACGCTCGTCGCGCTCAGGTCAGCCAGTGCCGAGGCACCGGTGACAACGAGCGGGCCGGCGACCGTCAGTCCGGTGTTATTCGAGATCGTGCCGGTGGCTCCGGTGGCACCCGTTGCTCCAGTCGCGCCGGTGGCCCCGGCCGGTCCGGCTGCTCCGGTGGCACCCCTGGCTCCGGCTGGTCCGGCTGCTCCGGTGGCACCCCTGGCTCCGGCTGGTCCGGCTGCTCCGGTGGCACCCCTGGCTCCGGCGGGTCCGGCTGCTCCGGTTGCGCCCTTTGCTCCAGTAGCGCCGGGGGCACCCGTCGCGCCGTTCGCTCCAGCTAGTCCTCCCGGACCTGCGTATCCGCGGGGTCCTCGCGGTCCTCGTGGCCCTCTCGGGCCTCTAATCCCCGCTAGCGCTACGGCGTGACGTGGGGCCGCTGTAGACCCGGAAGCGACACTCGCCGTCACCAGCGCTCCGGTGCCGATGACGGCAGCGATAAGCACCGCCAACGCCCGGGGCCGCATCCTGAAAATCCTGGTAGTTCGCAAAATGATCCCTTCTTTCTGGTTGGGGTCGGAACTTCTTATACAGGATTTGCACAGCAGATGCTACTTATCTGCTGTCGACCTTTCTAGTTCATCAGACCGACCCTTGTCGCCGTGGCAGATGTCAGGGACGCCAAGGGGGGGCCACGTGGCAGGCGTAAGGAGGGGAGCCACGTGGCAGGTACGAGGAGGGGGGCGGCCCAATCCGAAGCGTTCGGGCAGCGTGTTCGAATGGCTCGACTGGACAGAGAACTGAGCCAGGAAGACCTAGGGGAACTGGCCGGGCTTCACCGGACCTACATCGGCCACGTGGAACGCGGCGAAGTGAACCCATCCCTGCTCAACATCTTGAAGGTGGCAAGGGCATTGGACATCGACGCTTCGGTACTGGTGGTTGGACTGGCCGAGACGATCGGTGATCCACGCCTTGCGTAAGGGGGTTCGATATCCGCTTCCTGTCGTCCCCCACTCATGACGCCAGGGTGAGCGATGATCTCTAAGCGAGGACCGACGCCCCAACCCCCGCCGGTGAGAGCGCAAGGAAAAGGGCCCGTGAGGTCCGAGAAGCTGCTCCCCTTCGCTGCTCGATCTACGTGTCAGACGCCGGGACGACACCCACTGAGCAACGGAGACCCTCAGACAACGAGAGCGGACACGAACTGAGCGGGGTCGATCCGGGCGCAGACCTTCCTGCCGTTGATTTTGCGTACGGGTAGAGGGAAGGTCGAGTTCTCCTCCTCGACGGCCTGGTAGAGGGTCGAACGGGGCAGGCCAAGGAGGACGGTGGCGTCCGCCGGCCCTGAAGCTTGCCGTCCCAACTGCGTGCTCGGTCTTCCGCTCTTTCGGCCGCTGGCGCCCTGTTCCCTCCGCGGGGCCGGCTGAGGCCGAAGCCCCGGGCCCTCCCGTAGCCCCCTCGTCCTCAAAGGGTTCCCTTGGAGGGAGCAAAGCCGCGACGTGATGTCACGCGTGCGGCGGTGCCCGGGGGCGCCGGCGACGGGTGAACGAGCGCCTCGGCGTCGGGAACGAGCAGGCGGGCCTTTCGGATCGCCCAGCGGGTGAACTCCTCGGCCCCGAGTTCGGCCTCGAGGGCGGCGAGCTCGCGGGCGGCGCCCACGACCGCCAGCGCGATGTTCGAGAGCACCCCCTCGGTGTCAAGCCAGGAAAAGCGCGGCGAGGCGAGACCGGGAACGCCGTCGACGAGCTCCAGGGCGGCCAGGAGCGCCTGGCGCCGGCGGCCCGGATCGGAGGCCGAGGAGCGGGCGAGGTCGACGAGGGTCTGAAAGCGGATCCAGTCACAGGTCACCTGCTCCGACAGGAGGTAGAGGTGGTTGGCCGAGGCGGCGGGGACGAGATCGGGTCCGAGGGCGCGCCGCGCCGCCCCGGCCGAGGTCCACACCGTCTTTCCCGAACGCGAGGCCTGGGAGCGCGGCGTTCCGAGCGCCGCCCGGAGGCGGGCCGGCGCCGCCCGGTAGCGGTGGAGGGCGAGGAAGGCGACGAACTCGACCGCGCCGGCGCTCGGCTCGCCGTGGAGCTCGCCGACCAGGTCGGGCTGCTCGCGAAGGATCCGCACCTCGACCGGCCCGGCCGGGACGAGCGGGAAACGGGTCGACGGTTCGACCTTCGCTCCTGCGTCGTCTGCTTCGAGGGCCAGCGCCTCGACGTCTTCCGCCCTGAGGTCTTTGGTCTCGGGCTCCGGGTGGGGAAGGGGAGCGCGCGGAGCTTCGACGGTCGGTTCGGGCGGGGGCGGCAGGGGTGACTCCGGCGAGACGGAAAGCGGGATGCCGTAGGGCTCGAGAAGGAGTTGCTCACCATCCTCGACGACGACGAGCGGCGCGCCGAACAGCGCCATCGACGTCCCCTGTCGATCACCCGAACCGAACGAGGGGAGCTCGTCGTGGAGCTCTTCGAGCCCTTCGTCACCGAGGCGGAGCGTCACGATGCCGTCACCGCGGGCGAAGTAGCTCCCTTCTTCCTCGGTTCCGATCTCGACGAGCGGTGCGGGCTCGGCGTCAGGCGAGAGCCGAACTCCGCGGCCGAGCTCGACCAACGCCTCGAGCTCGACGGACGGGTCGAGTGACCAGACCAGGCCTCCGGCGCTGGGCCGAAACGGTGCCGGCGCGCACGGGCACGGCGCCTGGAAGAGGACCTCGACCCCTGCCGTGCCGACGAGGAGGACGGCAATCTCCGGCCGGTCGGGATCGTCACCGGTGGGCCGGAGCGCGAGCAGCACCCGGAGCGTCGCGTCGGCCCAGCGGGCCCGCCCCTCGGGATCGATTGGCCGCGCCGCTCGAGGAACGCCAGCTTGGTGTTGCGGATCGGGCTGCTCGTCGGCTGGCCGAGCTGTCCCGCTCGAGGGGGAGTGCAGTGTCGCGATGGCGCCCGCGACGGAGGCGACGATGAAGCCGATCGCGACCTCGAAGAGGGCGTGATGAGCCGCTGATCCCGGTCGCGAGCGGACGAGCGCGAATAGCCAGGGGACCAAGGCGGCATACGCCACCCGACGCATCGCCCGCAAGAAGCGCGCAAGTCGCTTGCGAGTCGAGGGACCGCGCGGGGAAGTCCTTCCGCACGAAGCGACGTTTCCTTGGAGGACTCCCGTTTGGCCTCCCGCTCGACTACCAGATCACGCCGTGAGCGGGCTCCGGCTTCCAGGTGCGGCTCGTGTGAGGGGGGCGATTCCTTGCGCGGGTGCTACGGCGCGGGGGCCGGACGGTCTCAGTCGTCGCTGGTGGCGCGCAGCGCGATCCCGCAGGTCGCGCAGTAGGCGAGAAGGAACGTCGCGGTCCGATCCGTTTCGTCGACGCTCACCGAGATCTCCCGGGCCCGCAGCGTCTCTTCCAGCGCGTCTCCACAGCGCGGACAACGCGGAGGGATCTCTGGCCGTCGACGTATCACTCCTGTCGGGCCCCGGTCGCCCCCGGCGACCAGACCCACGACCGTCTCGCGAACCCGCGGGAGTTCGGCCCCCAGGTTCTCAAGGACTTCGGCGGCGACGCCTTTGCCCTCACGGACGATGCCGAGCAGCAGGTGCTCGGTGCCGATGTAGTTGTGTCCGAGCTGAAGCGCCTCGCGGAGCGCCAGCTCGAGCACCTTCTTCGCCCGCGGGGTGAACGGCGGCTTGCCCGTCGCTGCCGAACCGGCCGGTCCGATGTGCTCTTCGACCTTCGCCCGGACGGCCTCGCGGGTGATCCCCAGGGACCCGAGCGCCTTCGCGCCAAGACCCTCGCCCTCTTGGATCAGACCGAGGAGGAGGTGCTCGGTCCCGATGAAGCCATGGCCGAGGAGGCGCGCCTCCTCCTCGGCGAGGACGAGCACTCGCCGCGCCCGGTCGGTGAAGCGTTCGAACATGACCTGAGTTTCCCACCTGCGTCAATCAGCGGACCCTCGGGAAGCAACCCTCGCCGGCCAAAGGCGATGGCGTGTCTTCACCCGGCCGCCGGGCGGCGTCAAGGGTCGCTGCGGGCCTCCGCTTCGCTCCGGTTCTCGCTCGGGCTCCTCCAGGCCGGCAAGGCGGGGCCTTGCCGGCCCAGCCGACACGAAGGAGGCGTCATGACCACATCGGACCAGCTCGCAGAGACCCACGAGAGGCTCGTCGAGGCGATCGAGTCGTTGACAAGCGGCGAGGACTGGCAGCGCATGCTCGACCTGGCGCGGCGGTTCCACGCCTACAGCTCGAACAACGTGTTCCTGATCCTTGCCCAACGTCCCGAGGCGACGCGCGTCGCCGGGTACCGGACCTGGGGGACGCTCGGCCGCCACGTGTGCAGAGGGGAGCGCGGCATCGCCATCCTGGCCCCTTGCGTCTACCGGGCCCGCCCCCTCGACGAGACCGACGAGCGGGACCACCCCGCCCTCGCCCGGGTCCTCCGGGGGTTCCGGGTGGTCCACGTCTTCGACGTCACCCAGACCGACGGAGAGCGCCTCCCCGAGGTCGCGCCGGTGCTCCTCGAGGACGACGCGCCGGTGGCGCTCTGGCACCTGCTCGCCGGACAGCTCGAGGCGGCGGGGTTTTCGCTCATCCGCGGGGACTGCCGGCCGGCGAACGGGACGACCGACTACCTCGCCCGCACGGTCGTCGTCCGGGACGACCTCGCCCCGGCCCAGGCGACGAAGACCCTCGCCCACGAGCTCGCCCACACCCTGCTCCACGACGGGAGCGAGCACCGGGCCTGCCGCGGGGTGATCGAGACCGAGGCGGAGTCGGTCGCCTACCCACTTATCTGGACAAGTGGAGACTTCAGAAGGAGATCGACTTGTTCGGCCCAGTTTCCAATGAGAGATCGATAGTCGTTGAGGAAGAGGTCGCTCGGGTCCCCCAGCTCGGCGGTCGAGAGTGGTCTTCTGGTGGGGTGGAGGCGAACGAGTTCCGGGTGAGGCGTCGTCGAGAAGGCGCCAGCGGCGCTCCTTGCGCACTCGTCGACGGCGCGGGCCATCCGGTGCCGATCATCTCGGGCTTTCTCCGATACTTGACGGCCCGGGGTTGCTCACCGAACACCGTTTCGGCCTACGCGCACGACCTGCTGCACTTTTTTCGCTTCCTCGACGTCGCCGAGCTGACCTGGCAGTCCTTCGGGCCACCGCAGACGATCGAGTTCCTCGAGTACCTGCGCGCCGTGCCGGCTCGCCGCCCGGGCCAGCGACTCGGCCTCGCTCCCGTCGCCAGGTCCGGCTCTGGCGGCGCGACCCAGTTGAGCCCGCCCACGGTCAACCGAGTGCTGGCTGCAGTCTCGTCCCTCTACGACTACCTCATCTTGAGCGGCAACCTCACCGCCGGGGACAACCCGCTGCTGAAGCGCCCGGACCCGGCCGCGGCGCGGGTGTCGGAGCGGCACCGCCCCTTCATGGGCCGTGCCAGTCGCCAGCGCCCGATGCGCCGATCGATTCGGGTCCGGGAGGTCGAGCGCCTGCCACGGCCCCTCAGCGACGAACAGGTGGCGGCGCTGCTCGGCGAGCTGCACAGCGACCGTGACCGCGCGCTCGTGCTCGTCATGCTGGAGGGCGGCCTGCGTCCTGGCGAGGCCCTCGGTCTCCAGCTCGCCGACATCTCCTACGGGAGGCGCCGGGTGGTGGTCCGCTGTCGGGACGACCACCCGAAAGGCGTCCGCTCCAAGTCCCGCACCGAGCGGGTCGTCGACCTCGGCGAAGGGGCGGCGCTCGCCGCGCTGAGCGCCTACGTGATGGGGAGCCGACCGCGCCACCTGGAGGTGCCCTGGGTCTTCCTCGTCGGCGGCCGCGGTCCCCGCCGGGCCGAGCCGCTCGGCTACCCCGCTCTCGCCAAGGCCTTCGCCCGGGCGGCGACCCGCGCCGGCATCCGCGAGCCCTGGGTGACCCCGCACGCCCTGCGCCACACCCATGCCACGAGGATGTGGGAGGGGGGCATGCGCGAGCTCACCTTGCAGCGTCGCCTCGGCCACGCCTCGGCGGAGTCGACCCGGCTCTACACCAGGGTGGCGGACCGAATGGTCGTCGCCGAGTACAACCAGGCGCTCGGAAACCCGGCCCCGGGAGCCTCCAAGCGATGACCGCCCTTGCCGCCCTCGCCACCGGGGTCGGGGCCGGGGCCCCGACCCCGACCCACGCGAGCGCCGAGGAGTTCGACGAGCTGGTGCGCCGGCTCTCCCCCGACCCCGACTACCGCCACCGCCGCCAGCGCCAGCGGGCCGACTTTGCCGATCGCTACCCCGACCTCGCCGACTGGTTCGCCGAGCCGCTCGGAAGACGGGTGGGGCGCCGCTTCGGGGCTCCCCCCGGGGAGCTCGTCGACCCGGTCAGTTACGAGGCCCGCACCTACCTGCTGTTCCTGGGTGTCACCGGCCGGGTGGCCTTCGACTTCGAATGGCTGCTCGCCGTTCCCTACGTCGGCATCTGGCGCTTCGCCGCCGCCCTCGACCTCGACGTGGCCCGCGTCGCCGCCGAGGAGTTGCCCGCCGTCGCCGAGAAGCTCGGCTATCGCTCGAGGACCGCCCAAAAGGCGGCGCACTGGGCACTCGCCCGGTTGTTCTTGCACAAGGCCGAGGCGAGCCTCGACGGGATCACCGTCGCCGACCTCGACGAGCTCTCCGAGGCGATCCGCGCCTTCGGGCACCGCGGAGACGTCGCCAGCTTCCACGGTCCGGGCTACGAGCGCCTTTCGGCCGACTGGCGGAGCGTGCTGCACCTCCTTCACGTCCTCCTCTACCACCGCGGCCAGGTTGCCGATCCTCCGCGACGCCGGCTGGTCGCCCCGTCTCGCCCCTCCCCGCTGCCCGAGCCGATGGCCCAAACGGTGACCCGCTACCTCGCGGCGCGGGCGTTGCTCGACCGTCCGGCCACGCTCGACAACCTCGAGCGGGGCCTTCGCCGTTTCGCCGGCTGGCTGGCGGCGGAGGTGCCGGGGCTTTCGAGCTGGACCGAGCTCACCCGGGAGCAGGTCCTCGCCTACGCCGGGTGGCTGGGTGAGGCGCCGAACTCCCGCACCGGGGCCCCGCTGGCGGCCAACACCAAACGTGGCCTGCTCGCTCCGGTGGTGGCGTTCTTCCGAGACGCCTCGGCCTGGGGGTGGGAGGAGATGCCGTCCCGGCCGTTGCTGGCTGGCGGCGACCTGCCGAAGATCCCCCTCGCCGTTCCCCGTTACATCCCCGACGACGAGCTTTTCCGCCTGATGGTCGCGGTCCGCGAGCTCTCCTGCCCCTTCCAGCGGGCCGCCCTGTTGGTCGCCCGCTGGAGCGGGGCGCGCCGCGGCGAGATCGGCCGGTTGCACCTCGACTGCCTCGACGCCTACCCCGACGGCACGCCGCGTCTCCGCCTTCCGGCGGGAAAGACCTACCGGGAGCGGGTCGTGCCGTTGAACCCTGAGGCGGCGGAGGCCATCCAAGCGGTCCAGGCGCTGCGCTCCGGGCGGGCCGAGCGAGGATTCGTCGACGAGCTCACCGGGACCCCGACGCGCTACCTCTTCGTCCGCCACGGGACCCGCCTCTCCATGGGCTACCTGTTCGAAGCGGCGCTCCGGACGGCTTGTGGCGCGACGGGACTCGTGACGCCGGAGGGCAAGCCGACGATCAGCGCCCACCGCTTCCGCCACACTGTCGGGACCCAGCTTGCCGAACGGGGTGCGAAATTGCACACGATCATGAGTGTCCTCGGCCACACGAGCGTGTCGATGGCCCTCGTGTATGCGCAGATCAGCGACCGGGAGGTGCTCCGCGACTACCAGGCCGTGCTCGGTCCCGGGGCCGCGCTCGCCGGGCCGAGCGCCGAGGTGTTGCGCTCGGGGACCCTTCCCGCCGAGGCGGTCGACTGGCTGAAGTCGAACTTCTTGAAGACCGAGCTCGAGCTCGGTCACTGCCTGCGGCTGCCGGAGGAAGGGCCCTGCGAGTGCGATCTCTACCTCAACTGCGCGAAGTTCGTGACGAGCGCCGCCTACGCGCCACGCCTGCGGCGTCGGCGCGCCCTCGAGCTTCAACTCGCCGAGGATGCGACCGTTCGTGACTGGCAGCGAGAGGTCGAGCGCCACCGCCGGATCGCGAACCGCATCGAGTGCCTGCTCGACGAGTTGCGGGAGCCGCTCGACCAACCCGAGGAGAAAGGTGAGAAGTGATGGATAGCTTCCTCGTGGCCCGCAACCCCGATCCGGATTCCACCCTGCCCTACCTCTTGCGCCTGCCGCTTCCCGGTGGCCCGCTCCTCTTGAAGGCTCGCGACCCCTGGCCCCGAACCACGAAGGTCTACTGCCACCGGGCCGAGTTCTGGCCGGAGGACCCCGACCTCGTCGAGGAGACCCCGATCCGCAGTTGCGAGCGCCGCGGCGTCGCCATCGATCTCGTCCTCGACCGCTCGCGGTTGAATCGCTCGCAGTTCGTGTTCACGAAGATCCAGGGCGGGCGGGAAGCGATCTTCTGGCAGTCTCCTCGCACCACACGGACCGCTCGTCCGGGCCTCCGGGTGCCGACCCGGCGGGCCTCTCGTCACCAGGCGCTCGAGATTCTCGTCGACAGCCGCGAGCGCTACCCCTATCGCTTCGCACGCCAGCAAGCCGTCACCGAGCGGCGGGCAATTCCCGCCGGGGATTACGGGGTCGAGCTCGACGGGGACCTGGTCGCCGTCGTCGAGCGCAAGACGGTGCAGGACCTCGCGAGCTGCCTCGTCGACGGCAGCCTGGCCTACCTGCTCGCCGAGCTCTCCGCCCTCCCCCGAGCCGCCCTCGTCGTCGAGGGCCGCTACGCGCAGCTGCTGAAGCTCGAGCACGTGAAGGCCGGCTTCGTCGCCGAACTCCTCGCCACCGTCCAGGTCCGCTACCCGAGCGTCCCGATCGTCTTTCTGGACACCCGGCCACTCGCCGAGGAGTGGAGCTTCCGTTTTCTCGGTGCGGCCCTTTCCTATTCGCGAGCCGCGGAGTCTTGAAGGTCTCACCGGCCTTGCCCCGTCGAGGGGCGAGGTCGGTGTTGGTGAAGGGAATTCCTTCCCGCCAGGTCGCCGCAGTCTACCGACACCCCTTCCGGGCTCAAGGGACGCTCCGGGGCGCCGCCACGGTGGGCGACCCTCCGGGTCGGCTCGCGCCTCGCCCACCGGGCTCCGCTTCCTCTGCTCTTCGCCCCTGACCCCGGCGGGGTCCCCGTCGGTCGCCCGCCGCCAAGGCGGGACGGTCCCGCCGAAGAAAGGCGGAGTCCGATGCAGCGACCAGCACACCACAAGAGCGAGATGCCCCGGAGGGACAGGCTCGCCGAGACCCACGATCGGCTCGTCCAGGCGGTCGAGTCGCTCACGAGCGGCGAAGACTGGCAGCGCATGCTCGACGTCGCGCGCCAGTTCCACACCTACAGCCCGAACAACGTTTGGCTCATCTTCGCCCAGCGACCGGAGGCGACTCGGGTGGCGGGGTTCCACACCTGGAAGAAACTCGGTCGCTTCGTCCGGGCCGGCGAGAAGGGGCTCGCCATCCTGGCCCCCTGCGTCTACCGGGCCCGACCCCTCGAGCCGACCGAGGAGGTCGAGCACCCGGAGCTCGCTCGCATCCTCCGTGGCTTCCGGGTGGTTCACGTTTGGGACCTGGCCCAGACCGAGGGGGCTCCGTTGAGTGAGGTCGCGCCGGTCCTCTTAGAGGGCAACGCTCCTTCCGTGCTCTGGGAACGGCTCGAGACCCAGGTGCGCGCCGCGGGGTTTAACCTCTTGCGAGGCGACTGTCGTCCGGCGAACGCGACCACACACTTCCTCACCCGCACCGTCGTCGTCCGTCCGGACCTCTCGCCCGCCCAGGCCACCAAGTCCCTGTGCCATGAGCTCGCTCACGTCCGCCTGCACGATGGCCGCGAGTACGCCACCGGATGCCGGGGGATCGCGGAGATCGAAGCTGAGTCGGTGGCGTATCTCGTCTGCTCCTCGGTCGGCGTGCCCACGGACGGCTACTCCTTCCCCTACGTCGCACGGTGGGCCGAAGGGAACATTTCCACGATCAGGGCGACCGCCGACCGCGTGATCACCTGCGCCCGCTCGATCCTGAACGCTGCCGGCCTGGGGCGAGAAGCCCCTGGCGCAACGCTGGACAACGAGCGACTTGATCTGTCCACATAAACCTGGCCTGCCGGTCCGTCGGCCTCCCGACCGACTCCTACAGCTTCCCCTACATCGCCCGCTGGTCGGAGGGCGACCTCGAGGTCGTGCGGGCGACCGCCGAGCGGGTGATCACCTGTGCTCGGACGATCCTTCAGACCGCAGGTCTCGAATCCGTCGACGAGTCACGCTGCTGAGCCTCGCGGGCGGTCGGCGTGCCCGACCGTTCGCATTTCCGCCGCCGGGCGCCTTGGTGGTCACGACCACCTCGACTCGTAAGCCTCGGTCCACCTGGAGGCGGGCATCTCGACGGCGGCGAGCTCGACGAGCGCGGCCGCCCCCTCCACGAGCGCCTCGACCAGCTCCTCGTGGAGGGGAAAGGCACCAAAGAGCGCCCCGCAGGATGCACAGCCGTTCGAGAGGTACGTCGTGCCAGTCGTTCTCGAGTGACGTCGCCGAACCTCGCCGACCCGCCAGCGCTCGCGAGCTTCAGCCGGCAGGTGCTGCCAGGCGAGGCCGAGCAGCTCCTCGTCGTCGGTGACGACGAGCTCCTCGGAAAAGACGTCGGTCCCGGGCTCGGCCAGCCCGACGATCGGCGTCGAGACCTCCCCGCAGCGCCAGCAGCGGTAGGGGAGGCCGAGGATCACAACATCGACCAGGTGATCGACGGTTGCCTCGTTGAACCTCTCTCCGGCGAGGTCGACGAGCGTCGAGTTCATCGTCACCTCGCCATTCGATGTCTTATCTGCCCCATCGCCTCTTCGCTTCATGAGCCATCCGGTTCGCATGCCCTCACGACTACCAGTCGGCTCTCTCGTTCCCCCTCTGGTGCTCACGCTCTCGCACTTCGGTCGCTCTTGAGCCCAAGGTTGCTCTCGCCTTCATGTCACTTGCGTTGAGCTAATCCGACGAGTCCGGGTTAGACACCGTTGGAGATACCGGCCTTCGGCCGGTATCTCCGTCGTCGCGCTCCTTTCGCACTCCCTTTGCAACGCCTTCGTAATGCCCGCTTCTTACCGTCGCCCCGATGATCCTCTCGGTCACCGTCCTCGGCTCGAACGACGGCACGCCGCTCTCGGTGATCGGCCAACGCATCGTCGAGTACCTGGAGGGCGGGCGCCCGGTCGCCGGCGGGCGCCGTGCGGGGACGGTCGTCGAGCTCCCCTCGCCCGAGGGCGGCACCGTCGCCAACTACGCCGACTCGGCGGGGCTCCGACCGGGACGCTGGGCGCTCGGGAGGTCGGGCGAGGTCGACCCGGCCGAGCTCGCCACCCTCCTCGCGGGTCGAGACCCGGCGACCGGAGAGCCGCTCCTCTCGGCGCGGGGATCCTCGGGGCGCGCGGTGCGCTGGCATCGCCTCGCGCTGGCGCCACGACGGCTCGACCAGGAGTGGTACTCGACCAGAGAGGCCGCCTCGGTCCTGGGGATCACCCCCTCTTATCTCCGCCGTTTGCTCCGAGCCCGGGTCGCCGGCAGTGGCGACGATTCGGACGGGATCAAGATCGACGCGACCGGCGCCTGGCAGCTCAACCGGGAGGCGGTGGTCCGCATCTCCGAGCACCGCCAGCCGCCCAAGGTCGTCGCCGGCTACGACCTCACCTTCTCGGTCCCGAAGTCGGTGAGCCTGCTCTGGGCGGGTGGTGACGAGGCGACCCGGGCCGCGGTCCTCGACGCCCTCGACGAGGCGGTCGCCGGGGGACTCCGCTACCTGGAGCGGCAGGCGTTCAAGGTGAGCGTTCGGAAGCGCCCGCTCCCCGCCAGCGGCGTGGCGGGGGCGGACTACCTCCATACGACCTCGCGTGCCCTAGAGCCGCAGCTCCACCACCACGTGGTGGTCGCCAACTTCGGCGTCGGCCCGGACGGTGTGGCCCGGGCCCTCGACGCTCGCTTCCTCTTCCACCAGGCCAAGACGGCGAGCTTCCTCGCCGGCGCCGAGCTGCGCCACCAGCTCACAGCCCGACTGGGGGTCACCTGGACACCCGTGGAGAACGGCATCGCCGAGATCGAGGGCGTCCCCGCCGCGGCGCTCGAGGAGATGAGCTCGCGATCCCGCCAGATCGCCGAGGCGACCAGGGCGCTCGGCGTCTCCTCGGCCCGGGCGCGTCAGGTGGCGGCCTGGGACACCCGGGCCGCCAAGGAGCACGGGGTCGACCTTGAGGCCCTGTTCGCCTCCTGGGACCAGCGCCTCACCGTCGCCGGCTACGGCTCGGAGGCGCGGGCGAACGTCCTCGACCGGGTCGACGGACCGGGGATCTTCACCGTGGAGGAAAAGGCGCGGCGCTTCCGGGAGCTGGTCCGCTCCGACGGCCTCACCGAGCATGAGGCGGTCTTCGACCGCCGTCACGTGGTCCAGCGCCTCGCGGAGCTCGCCGGGGACCGGCTCTCCGCCGAGGCCATCGACGCCCTCGCCGAGGAGCTCCTCGCCCAGCCCGAGCTCGTCGAACTGAGGGCGACCCGCGAGAGGTCGGCGAGACGAGTCATCCGTCGTGCCGACGGGCGGGTGGTCCAGCTGCCCGGCGAGCGCCTTTTCACTACCTTCTCGATGCTCGCCCTGGAACGCCGCGCTCTCGCCGCCTACGAGCGGGGTCGCGAGGCGGGAGCGGGGATGGTGCCGGTGGAGTGCACCAAGCAGGTCCTCGGCAGGGAGCGCTTCGCCCGGCTCTCCGAGGAGCAGCGTCGCTTCGTCGAGTCCCTCACCTCCTCGGGGATGCGGATCCAGGCCGGGGTCGGGGCGGCGGGGAGCGGGAAGACGACCGCCCTCGAAGCGGCGGTCGCCTGCTGGCAGGCGGGGGGCTACCGGGTGCTCGGGGCGGCGGTCGGCGGCACCCAAGCGGTCGTTTTGTCCGAAGAGACCGGCGTCGAGGGTCGCACCGTCGCGTCGGTGCTGGCCCGCTACTTCGACCGCGGTGACCTGGCGAGCATCGACGAGTGGACCGTGCTCTTGGTCGACGAGGCGAGCCTGGTCTCGACCCGCGACTTCGCCGCCCTCGCAAGAGCCGCCCAGGAGACGGGCGCCATCCTCCGTCTCGTCGGCGATCCCGCCCAGCACTCGGCGGTCGGGGCCGGCGGGATCTTCCGCTACCTCACGGAACACCACCCCGACGAGACGCCCACCCTCACCCACCTCTACCGCCAGCAGGGTCCCGAGATGGCCGAGGTTCGTCTCGCCAACGCCGAATACCGGGAAGGAAAGATCGCCGAGGCGCTCGAGCGGTTGCGGCGCGATGGCCGGATCACGGAGGCCGAGTCGGCCGACGAGGCCTACGACCTACTCACCTGCGCCTGGTATGGGGAGCGGCAGAAGCGGAATGCCGAGCCGGAGCGCCGGTGGAGCGCGATGACGGCCGAGCACCACTTCGAGCGGCGCGAGCTGAACGGACGCGCCCGGGCGCTCCTCGCCGAGGACGGGACGTTGAGCGGTCCCGAGCTACGCGTCGCCGAGCTCTCGTTCCGGTCCGGCGACGAGGTGATCGCCCGGATAACCGACCGCTCGCTGCGCATGGAGGGCGCGGCGCGTGACGCCTATGTCCGCAACGGCTCGCTCGGAACCGTAGTCGAGGTTCACGAGCACGGCATGCTTGTCGACTTCGAGCGCTGGGGACGGGTCGCCGTCCCTCTCTCCTACCTCGAGCGCAAGGTCTCAGCGGGCATCGTCGGTGGCCTGCAGCACGCTTACGCCCTGACGTCACACGCGGCTCAAGGCAAGACGTTCGCCGTCGCCGCGCCCCTCGTGACCGACGCCTCGAGCCCCGAGGGCGTCTACGTCGGGATCACCAGGGGCCAGTTCGATCTCCAGGCCGTGGCGATCCGGCGACGGGATCTCTCGCAACCGCTCACCGACGACGCGCTCCCCGTCCTGCGTGACGAGACGAGCGCGCTGCTGGAGACGGAGCGTCGCTTACGGGCGAACGGTCCGGAGCTGCTCGCAAGTGAACTCGCGGTCGTGCGCGAGCGTCCCGGTGAAGCAGCGGCGCCGAGGGGTCAGGACATGGAGTCGATGGAGGAAGGGAGAATCACCAGTGGATTCTCGGCGGACGACTCTCTCGTCGATTCCGTTCAGGAAGCCCAGCGACGAGGGCCAGATCCGGGCGAGGAGTGGGGGGCGGTCGAGCCGGACCGGGCCATCGCGACATCGTCGGGACCGGTCATACGGTGGTAGCAGGAAGATTCGGCTCAAAGCTGCGCGAAGTCAGGGCGACGAAGAGAATCCAGCGTCGGAGAAGCGCACCTGGCGGGGGCCGATTGGCTGTGTACAAGTCGGTGGACGCGCGGACGGAGGGAGCCTGACCCACTTTTCCGGACACTGAACGCCTCACGCTCACGGTTGAGGAAGCTGCGAAGCTCTTGGGCATCAGCCGCTGCTTCGCGCACGAGGCTGTGTGCCGTGGGGAAATCCCCTCGATCAAGATCGGGGACCGGATGCTCGTGCCGAAGGCTGCGCTCCACAGGCTCGTTGGCGTAAGACACGACGGAACCCCCTCCTAGCCGGTAGTGCGCAACGCGAATGATGCGGACGAGATGTTGCTGGGATGCGCGCTCACGCTGATTGGATTTCTGTCGCCAGATGTCCGAGGCGGGCAACGTCGCTGCTTCTGTTCAGTGCTGACGCCCTCTCGATAGCGGCTTCGATGACCTCGACGGCCGGCCGAAGCGAGAATGCTTCAACTTCATTTCGGCGACTCAACAGATAGTGCCACGTGTTGGCCCCAACGGCTCTTGACGTCGGGATCTGTCGCTTGCGCCCGTTTTTCATCGTGAAGGTTTGCGTTTCCAGCAGCAAGTCGAAGGGATGCTGTCCCGTCTCAAACATGCCGGTGCAGAAGGTGCACTCGCAGTAGCGCTCTGCGTACTCCTGCGGACCGAGGTCGAGGCCGAGATTCGCTGCCTCGTTGAACCGAGCGCACTGCCGCACTCCAGGTACGTACGTCTGGCATGAGCGCATCGCAATGCCCTGCGCCTCGACCGGCTCGCCCTTGTCCACCCATCCGAGGTGATGCGTGACGGACGAAAGGCCGATATCGTGGAGCGCTGCAACCGTGTAGTTGGCGTACTGATGACCGACTGCGATCCCACGGGCAGACAGCTCGCTAATCATGCGCAGCAATGCCGTGAACATCCCGTGGTCACTCATCAGCTGCGCTTCTGTGACCTTTGGTACCCATACCAGGTACGCACTGACGTCGTCGACTGGCAGCGCGTCGATCATCTCCCGTAGGTCAGGACGATCGGCAAGACGCTCACCCGGGACGATTACCTCAACTGCAACCGAGGTCTGTGCTTCCGAGGCGGATGCCTCGATCATCAATCGATTGATCCGATCCTCGCGGGGCGAGTGCGCAACGAGCGACGGAGCTACGAGACGCACTGGGTCGAGGTCGCGCAGGTCAGCCAGAAGTTCGAGCTGCGTGGGCACGTCTCGTAGGCGATCTCGTTGATAAGCGACAGCGTTCTTCGCGATCGTGCACCATTGCTCGTCCGTTGCAACGGCTTCCACCAGGGGTGTCGCTCCGAGCGTGATCCCGGTTCTCTTGCCGTACGCCAGACCGAGGCGCTTGTAGTTGCGTTTTGTCTCACCGTTGTCGTTACGAGTCCATGCTGGCTCCTGAAATCGCCAGAGCACCGGGTCAACGCTGAAAGGAAGTGTTGTCCTCCAGAGGCAGGCCGTCGTCGCTTGGATGCTGTTCTCAAGCTGGTTCGCGTTGACGACGATCTCGTCCATCAACGCTGGATTCACGTACGTCAGATCGTCGGACGAGCGCACACGAAGGATGTGGTGCAAAGGCGTGCGTGGCATGGTCAACGAGCACGTCGCCGCTCGGTGCGACGTGCAACCTCCTCTCGGATCACGGACTTGCTTGCGTACTTCGGCCATGTCTCGTACACACGATCCACCAGCTCATTGAGGTCGCTGGTGTCCCACTCCTTGCGGATCGACTCTACGAACTGGAAGAGCTGTTCGTAACGGGGACTGGACCGACGCAACCTTTCGGCTGCTTGGTGTCCCTGCTGGCTCAGAGCGAACTCGACAACCTTGTCTTTGTCGCCAGGCCCGGCACGCTCGGATACCGCAGCCATCATCTGCTGAAAGGACGGTGAACCTGACGCCACCGGCTGGGCGTTGCGGATGAAACCGGCGACTTTCAAGGCCTCTGCCGCGTCATTGACCTCTTCGTTGAACGGGCCGTAATTGAAGGCGTAGAAGCGGCTTTCCGATTCCAGTGTCTGCTCGACGACGAAGAGGAGCTTCTGCAAGCGGGTCATTCCGCGCACCGCGCTGTCCCCACGCTGGTTCGGAGCATGGAGGAGAAGCACCATCAGCTCCTTGATAGCAGGTTGCGATGACGGCACCGGCTCCAGCCCAAGCTCCTGCTCAGCCTTTTCGGTCCTCCACTCGATCAACTCCCGGGCGAGCCGATGGTATGGCTGGTGCAGTTCGTGCGCGCGGGACTTGAGGTGATCGAGGATGGCCTGATCAAGCTTGATGTTGAGTTGCGACCTTTGTGCTTCGCCGTCTGGCACTTCCACGTGCACGACATCGGAGCCACGGAGGCCGTCGACGATCCACGAACGAGCGAGCGCATGGTACGGCAGCGAGCGAGCGCTTGCGACTCGCCTAATCCGCGCCAACATGGTGGTTGGAAGCCGCAGCGTGACCTGTGCCGTCTTCGCCCGCGGAACGAGGTCCGGAGCTTCCGGCAGCGTCTCCCACGCTTCGGACCAGTCGCGGTCGAGAAGAGCGTCCCGACGATCGTTCGTCATCGTGCGTTCCGACGGTAGGTCCGCCGCTCGTTCTCTGTCATCTCTCTTGCGCTGTACACACGCACCACTCCGTTCGGCTTCTGCTCGTACACCAGAAACAGCATCCGCCCTCCATCGGTGATACCAAGGAGCAGCAGATCATCTTCTTGCCGGCGCCTGGTGTTGGAGTTGGCGAAGCACTGCTCGGCCTCCATTGCCGAAACGTTGTGCCTCTCCAGCAGCTTGCCCTCGTTGTTCTCATCCCATTCGAACTCAGGCCGACCGTGGCCACCGTTGCGCGTTCCCACAGATCAGACGCACTCACTGACGACGGGGATCGGCCGGCGGTTGGCACCTGATGTGGCACATATTTGTAGTGTAGCGTATAGCTCGCGGATATACATCAACGGCGGTGTTCCGCGAAGCAGCAGGCCAGGGGCGCAGAGATGCTGCCAACCCACCTACCGCACCTCCGGGCAGCCAGGTGGTGGGCTAGTCTGACCAGCCCTTTCGGTCCACCTCAGCAGAGCACCCGCTGGGTATCGTGACGGCATGGCGAACACTCTGTACTACGAGGCCAAACTCGACGAGCCTTCGCTCCCGCGCTCACTGCGCTCCCTGTCATCCTGGGAGCTCGATCCGGATCTGGCTGGAGTCGATCTCAATCTCTCGGATCGTTCACGAGTAAGCGCGCTTCCGTGGCGGGGACAGTTCTCACCCGAAACGGCTGAACGTCTCCTGGATTCGATCGTGGGCGAGGGTGGCAGCCGACTGCTCGATCCGTTCGTAGGTAGCGGCACTTCTCTGATTGAAGCTGCCCGGCGCGGCTGGACCGCCGTAGGCATCGACATCAATCCCGTCGCGGTCGCCTTTGCCCGCGCGGCAGAACTCGCTACCTTCTCCATCCCCGAGCGGGAACGCCTACTGTCGCATCTATCTGACGTCGCCGCTTCTCTCGTGAAAAGTTCTCCCGACAAACTCTTTGCACCCGACTCGATCGATCACTCCCACACTCTCGCGCTTCTGGCTCATCTCGACGGAGGTTTTACCAACGACGCTCTCGACCGGGCCCTATCTCGTTACCGGCAGTTAGTCGACTCTCTTCCCAGAAGCGCGACACGGATTGAAGTGCGTCACGGTGATGCGCGCAGGACTCTCCTGAATCCCAGGTCATTCGATGTTGTCCTCACCTCACCTCCTTACATCAACGTCTTCAATTACCACCAATATGGTCGACCACTCACGGACTTGTTTGGATGGAACGTGCTCCGATCTGCTCGCGCCGAGATCGGCTCGAACCGTCAGAACCGTCAGAACCGCTTTCGCACCGTCGTGCAGTATTCGCTGGACATGGCGCTTGCAATCCGAGAACTTCAACGAGTTCTCAACTCACGCGGCGTCGCTATCGTCGTAGTAGGACGAGAATCACGCGTGCGCGGTGTCCCGTTCTTTAACGGTGAGATCCTTGCTCGACTTGTCACCGCGTTAGGTGCGTTCGCTTGCACGACTCGCGCGCAGCGAGTCTTCACCAGCAGATACGGGGGTCGCATCTTCGAGGACATCCTTGTCTTGCGATCACCGTCAGCCACGGTTGCGAACCAGGACGACCTTGAAATCGCACGAGCAATCGCCGTTGAAACGTTGGCTGACACAAGAACGCTCGCCCCGACTCGTAACCCGGAGATTCAGGCGGTCATAAAAACCGCGTCCATGATCCAACCGTCACCCTTCGCTGTATGACCATGTCACCAGCAGCACAACCTCCGCGGCCCACTCCGCATCTAAACAAGATCGGCGCGGCGCTTGCTAATCCCAAATCACCCGAAGCGGACCGCGTACTCTTGACTGAGATCCATAAACGGTACCTCGCCTGGATCAAGGCCCTCGAATCCGTAGACGCAGATGGGCAAGAGCGTGTCATTAAACAGACCGAGCTGTTAAATGAATACAAGGACTTCGTCGAGGTCGACTGCATTGCTCGACGTGGTTCACCCTGGCTCCGACGCCAGCGCGGCCAACTCAAACTTGATAATTCAATAAATGAAGAATTCCTCATCCATCTCGTTAATCCGCGCACACTTCCGGGGGTCTCCCGCCTGGAGGAATTAGTCGTCGGTCCAAGCCAAGCGTTCATGTCGTTGAGTTTCCACGTCGAGACGATGGACGATCTACTCGACTCACCACGCGTTGATATCAAGTCCAAGGATCAAGACTTTGCTCTTGGCACAGAAATGCACTACTCCATCAGCCCTCACGCGGACATGAGTGGAGCTGCAATCGGCCGCTTCGTTCTCGCCGTTCTGACAGCCGAGTGCAAAGTCAATCTTGACAAGACAATGTTTCAAGAAGCAGCCGGGACCGCGGCTCGTCTAAAGGCTGGCGTGCCCATGGCTCGGTACTTTTTGATAGCTGAGTTCCTAGACATGACCCCCGAAGACCCACGACTTACAGAGATCGACAACGTGTTCTTGCTTCGTGGAGTTCGCCGATTATCTCCGAAAGCCCGTGAGGACGCGGACCAGGTGGCCGAGTGCCACAAAAAGTACCCCATTCGCGCCGACGTTGTTTGGAAAATTGTGGAAGAGATGGGTCTCTTCACAAACGCTCGTCGGATCGACTCGGCCGCGGTGCTCGAGCGCGGATCCTTTCTATAGCGACGCGTCAAGTGGCGGCTTGAATCCTTTCAATTCCGAATTGCAGCGGCTCCTGCAGTCGCATCGGCCATGGTCCCCACTGCTCGGACCGGACGTTGGCACCGATGTTGCGAAAGTCCGGTCCGAAACGGCGTAGCTTGTCGTCAGAAGCCGTACAGGTAGCGGCGCATCTCGAATGCCTCCTTGCCTCCTTCGAGTAGCTCTTCGACGAGATCCCGCACCGGACGGTGATCAATCGACCCGACGCCTCTGGGATCAAGCTCGCCAAGCACAACGCCGTCGCGCTCGACCGCTTGCAGACCGATGATCTGGTCTGCGTCTCCGAGGACCGGGATGTTTGCATTATGACTTGCAAAGACGAGTTGTCTATTCCGTTTGCTTCCACGAACTCGGGGCACGATGCTGTCGTAGACGAAGCGGTTATCAAGGTCATCTTCCGGTTGATCGATGACCAATGGAGCATCCCCTCCCTGCAGGAGCAGCAGCAACAGGGCAGTCGCCCGTTGCCCAGTGGAGAGCTGGTCGAGATGGCGCCATGCTGCCGAACCTCCTTCAGGTCGCATGTTGAGCTGCAACTCGGTGCCAATGGGAAGCTCGACCTCCTCGACTTTCATGAAGGTTTCTTCGTCGCAGTTGGAAAGCGCTTCGGCCTGAGCTTGCGTGATCTCTGGGTACTGCTCCACGATGGCCACGGCACCAGAGCGACAAGTGGCGGCGAACTCACGTACAGAGAGAAGCGTGGCATGCTCGATAGCCTCACAAATCTTGTCTGAGCGCCCGGTCACGCTCTGCTTGACCAGCTTCGTGAGAATTGACCGATCGTCGCCGTCTGCAATATCGACGCGGACGAGATTCTTCAGCTCCTTGCTGATCTTCCTCGCCGCTGTCGTTAGTGCCCGAAGTCGCTCTCCGCGCAGACGCTCCTTCTCGACGAGCAATTCCGTACGTGCCTTGCGGAGCTGGTCAAGCGCGTTGACTTTCACCTTCTTGTCATCTTCGAGCGGCTTGAGCCGTGCTACCTCTTTTTGAAGGTTCAAGTACTCCTGGGCATTCGTGCCGGACGGCTGCAATTCTCGTAGAAGCGCATCGAGCGCCTCCCGAGTCGCCGCGCTTGCAGAATCCCATTCGGTTTTGGCGACCTGAATAGCCTCCCGCGCCCTCTGGGCTGCCTCGGCAATGCTCGTAGCAGCCGCTTCCACGGCAGCATTGAATGCCGTGATGGCACCTGCGGCGTGTTCGAGCAACGCGTGATTTGGAAGCTCGCCGTCCTCCTCGATAGTCAGGAATCCAACGTCAATGGTTCCATGCTCTCGAATGGTGGCGGGCAGCTCCGAGGCTCCCGACAACCGTGACTCGGCCTGCTCGAACAGCGTGGCTTCCCGTTGCACCTTCGCTTGATCCGCAAGTCGCTCCGCAATTCCGGCCTTCTCGAACGACTGAAGTCGTGCCTGCACTGATGGAAGGCGCTCAATCTGCTCGTCGAGAGCGTCAATCTCCGACATCTTCTGCGTGATCGTTGTCCGTGATTCCCGGAGCTTCCGCTGAAGGCGCTTGTGATCCTCCTCTGCCCGTTCGAGATCGGGGATGTATCGGGCGAGCAAGGCAGTCAGCTTCTCCTTGTCCCGAGCTAACTCTGCTAGCTCCCGCTGACCATAAATCTCCATCCCCCGTACGAGGTCTTGTGGCCGTAGATCACTCTTGTCGCCATCTTCCGTCGTGACGACGGGAGGGTTAGGGACGGTTCGCTGGATAATGAACCGTTCAACGTGTGGTTGGCGCGTCTCGACGATCACTCGGACTCGGGTGCCCGGTCCAAGCACATCTCGGCTTTTGACCATGGCCTCGTGCTCTGCTTTCGCCATTGTGCCAACCGGATCAACGTCGAAGACGTACCGGAGACTCTCGATGATGGTTGACTTTCCAGACCCACGCCCACCGACGAGCACGTTGAACGCCTCGTTGAGGCGCACACGGACTCCGTCGAGGAATCCGCCATCCCAAGTCATCCCCACAAGCACGGGATGGCTTGCCTCCGTTGGATCAGTCAGGCTCACGCGCGTTTCCGGCGAGCGGAATGCGACATCAAGGCCGTCTACGGTCTCGCTCGACATCTTGACCCAGCAACTGCTTCCAGACTTCATCACAAGCGAGGGGTCATGGAGGTCCGCGGCGCGAAGCTGCGCTACGGGATGGTCACGCTTGTAGGCGGGATCGTTATTGGCGAGGATGGACTCCATCTTCTGACTTTGCTTGCCCCCTGAAAGTGCGATCGCGTGAAGACCGGTGTGCGTCCACGCAACGCTCGCAGCTTGTCCCTTAAGAACATCAAGGAGCCCCTTCTCGGTGGAGACATGTGGGGCGATTATTGCCGTGTGCCACGACGCTGCCCGTTCCAGCAGTTCGGTGACGTCCAACTTTCCCGGTCGTGAATCGCGACAGTCCGGGGGAATCGAACACTCGCCGATGTGACGGTTGATCGCTTCGGTCGAAGTTCCCGGATCGAACAGGATAAGGAGATGCACTCCCTCTTTGCTCGTTGCCTCGAATCCGGGAAACACCACTAATCCTTGCGACCGAGCGAGCGCAGCGAGGCTTTCGGATCTGTCAGTGCACCAATGATCAGCGGTCCCAATTACCTCGACGCCCTGAGCCTTCAGCGCAGCGACCATTGCTTCGTTGTAGGAACTCTCGTCGGGGAAGGTTGTCGCGTTGTCTTTCTGAAACACTTGAAGGTAGGCGAAAGGATTGACCTGAAAGGCGCACTTTCGCCATCGAGTTCCGCTGTTTAGCGTCTCAATGTCCGAGACGACGGAGTCTGCCATGCCCCCTCCAGGTCGTGCGCGACCCCAGGCGAGGCCGATCATGTTTCGACGGAGCCGTCGAAGAGGCGTTGGTGAGGAGGATCGCCAACATGATCTGATGTTAGGACGCGGCTGTGTCTACTCGTGTGACCAGGTCGAGCACGGTATTACGACACCAACGTCGAGGTCATCGACTCGCGCTACTTCGGCTCGGCATGGGCGCTCGATCGGATGTGGGAACGCCTGGGGATCGGCGAGGCGATCAGGCGCGCGGTGGGAAGTGGCCGACTCGACGAAGAGTTCGTCGAGCGTGTCATCATTCTCCTTGGTGGCAAACTGCTGCCTGACACCTACCTCTGACCTGCCCCTCGTTTCGTTTCCGATTCTGCTGTTAAGTTCAGGCGGCTTGCTGTTGGTCGAGGGAGCGTTCGAACTGGATCGGAGAGACGTAGCCGAGCGCCGAGTGACGACGGCGGCCGTTGTAGAAGAGCGTCGAGACACTCAGACAACCTTCGCGTGTAGCCACTTGTGTAGCCAAGCGCTCAGATCCGATTGGACACGAACAGACGTCCAGCGACAAAAGCATCTGGTCGGAGCTGTTCTGTGGACTCTGATGGACACCCGGATACCCGTTCGAGTTCCCTGGCAGATATGCGCACGCTTAATTCCGAACGCCGCACCGGCACGCGGGACACCCGTCCGGCGGAAGACGAGACGAAGAAGGCCATAAGCGCGGCAAAGAGGAGTCCGTCGACGTCGGGACGACAACAATCCGAACGACGCGATGCGAGGGCGTATCCGTCAGCGAGGTGTAGCCAGCGGTTTCAGCGGGCGAATGGGGACGTGGGCGCGATCGGCGACGTTGACCAAATGGCGCCGGCCACGAACTGCCCTAGTCCCGAAACAAAGTCGGTCGGGTTGGTATGCGCCGTCGATTACTTCACCGCTTCGGTACAACGCTTTCTTGACGGACATCTTTGACGGACATACAGTCCCGCTGAGTGGGGAGGCAGTGAACCTCGATCTGAAATCTGGTCGTCACAGACGAGGGAAGCCAGGGCGAAACCGGTCCTACTCCTAGATACGTCTCCGCCGTTGGCGGTGGCTGGTTGGGGGTGGCGACCATGCGCTTCGGACGTTCGACAGCACGTCATCTTCTGGTTGGCCTCATGGTCGTTGCGCTGTCAAGCGTCGCGGTTGCCGTCGGCGAGACGCCATCCCTGGCATCGACAGCTGCACTCGGGGCAAGCAACTCAGCACGATTGACGTTGGGCTCCAAGGGGACAGCGCGCTCCGAGTTGCTGCACGCGGCAGGGACCGGGTCCGCTGAGCCGCAGCGGACTGACCACGTCCATACGCACAGACGGGCGGAGAGTAGCTCGCTAATCGTCAAGGTCTTGGAGCTTCCCAAGGGGCAGCCGGGATCGGTGAGCGTTTCAGGGCCGAAGGGGTTTCATCGTCGGATCTCGAGGAGCACCAAGTTCTCGCCTGTTATTCCGGGGACTTACTCAGTCGCTGTGTCCCGAGTGAAGCTCGCGAAGGCCACCTACTACCCAGAAGTCCAGCTTTGCAACCCGCTTAGGGCGAAGCTCTGCCCTGCGTTGGCGAAGCATCGGATCAGAGTCGCCCGAGGAAAGGTTGAAACCGTCTTCGTCGCGTACAACGACGTGATTCCAGACACAACCATCGTGCTCAATCAGCGGGACCTCGGTTCGGTTCTTCGCTCAAAGTCGACGATGAGCGGAAGCACGATCGAGATCGCAGGCGCGACCGGACAAGCGATCGCCGTCGGCGACGTCTTGGCGTCCGTGCCGACGAAGGCGTTTCCCTACGGGCTCTTAAGAAAGGTCACGAGCGCCACACGCACGGCTGAATCGACGATTCTCAAGACCAAGCCTGCAACGCTTTACGAGGCGTTGACGAGAGGATCTGTCGATCTCGAGAAGGCCGATCCTCCCGCCCGCGTGGTGGAAGGTTCTCTCGCTCCTCGAAAGGGCCTTGCCTTGTCGCCTCAAGACACGAATTACAGCTTCGATCTCGGCGATACGCCATTTTCCTGCGAGGGATCCTCGGGAGTTTCTGCCTCGGCAAGCGCCAATGTCAGCCCCCCGGTGGTGACCTTCGCGGCAAGCTGGGGTCTAGGGGGTCCCTCCGTATCGCTTACGGCTGAACTTTCAGCATCGACGCAAGTGACGGTTGACGCAAGCCAGGGCCTCGATTGTTCAGCGAGCTTTCCCGTCCCGGCGGCCCCTGACGATCCGGGATACTCGCTCGATCCGCTGATCTTCTATATCGGGATTGTGCCGGTCGTGATCGTCCCTGAGTTCACTGGGGAGGTCAGTGTCTCGGGCAGCATCCAAGGCGATGTGACCGCCTCCGCCGGTGCCTCGATCGACGTCACGGTCGGGGCTTCGTATCAGAACGGCACTATCACTCCAATCGAGCAAATCACCCATTCCTTCACCTACAACGCGCCGACGCTCGCCACATCGGGTGGCCTCACCGCCGAGTTCGGCCCGAAGGTTTATCTCGACCTCTATGGGAACCGTGCGCTCGCGTGCCTAGCCGGCAACTGTGGCGACGGCGTCGCTCCGTACGTCGAGTTGTTAGGAGGCGCTGACCTAACGGCGCAACTTCTACCGCCAATTGATCCCTGGTGGCAGTTGGATGGAGTCCTCGATCTCGGCATCGGCCTTCAGATTCCCGAGTTCGATCTCGATCTGAGCCAGGACTTCCGACTTGTCGATGACCCGTTGGCGGCTGCACCTGGTCGACCGACGAACGTAGCGGCAACTCCGGAGGACGGATCAGCGGTCGTTTCGTGGCAGCCTCCACCATCAGAGACGTGTGCCTACCAAACCATCTTCGGCAATGGTTCTTCTCCTTGCGGAGTGCCAACGTCCGGTTTCACGGTTCTCCTAAACAACTCGCCAGTTGCTACGACGAACGGGGCGACGAGCGTCACATTGACCGGGCTGACCAACGGCAACGTCTATCAGGTTGAGGTGCGCTCGAATTCGGTCCTGGGGCCGGGCGGAACCTCCTCGCCGGTCTCCGTGACGCCAGGGAGTCCGTCGGCAGCTCCAACGGTCACCAACGTGAGCCCGAATTCCGGCCCAACGGCGGGCAGTACGTCGGTCACGATCACGGGGACGAACTTCTCAACGGGTTCTGGGACATCCTTCGACTTCGGATCCGACAACCCGGCGATGGGGGTCAACTGCAGCTCATCAACAACGTGCACCGCCACAACACCGGCGCAGTCGACGGGGACCGTCGACGTCATCGCGGTCGTCGACGGCGACAGTTCGTCCGCGAATCCACCAGGCGATCAGTTCACCTACGGGCTTGGACCACTGCCGATCCCGCCGCCGGTCACCTCGGTCAGCGAATGTCCGGGATCGGCGTCGGGGGCGGGGACAATAACCCTGACTTCCGGTACCGGATCATTCTCATCGGTCGGAGCCACCAACAAGACCATTACGGTCAGTCCGGGCACAACGCTGAGTGGTGATCTCTCCTACACGACGTCGAACATCGGTAGCACTGATGATGTCGCTCCACTCATCTGGACTCCGACATGGGGTGACAACTCCACGGATTACACGACCGTTAGTAGCTGGATTGGTATAGGGACCTCGAACTTCACGACCCCGATCAGCATCACGATTCCATCTTCTCCTGGCACCTATTACCTGATTTTTGCCTTCGCACTAGAAATCGGGGCTGACCACGTGGCCTCGGCGACGAACTGGGCAACCGGCGAGGACATATGGGATAAGGCGATGTCTCACTTGACAAACCGTGTGGGTGAGCGCATGATGTAGGCATGGAACTAAGCCTCCCTCGTCTTGCAGCTCGGATACCGAACGAAGCCGCTGCGTATGAGTTCATGGAAGAGCTGCGCTGGCACGGTCGCCCGGTCTGCCCGCACTGTGGATCGCTTGCCGATCACCGCTACCTGACCCCCACCAACGGCGCTAGCCGTGAGACGACCAGGGGCACACAATCCGAGCGCCGTGTGTGGAAGTGCCGAACGTGTCAGAAGCAGTTCTCGGTCATCACCGGCACGGTCATGCATGGTTCGCACGTACCGTTGCGCACTTGGCTGTTCGTCATCTTCGAGATGGTGAGCAACAAGAACGGGATCGCTGCACGTGAGATTGAGCGGCGCTACGACCTTCACCCCAAGACGGCCTGGACGTTGCTTCACCGCATCCGCGACGCGATGAGCGAGCGAGACGGTGCGCTGTTCATCGGCAACGTCGTGGTCGATGAGACATACATCGGCGGCAACCCGGAGAATCGTCACGCGGCGACGAAGGGACCGCGGAAGTTTGGGCGCGGCACAGACAAGACGCCGGTTCTCTCGGTAATTGGGGTCGAGGAAGGGATCGCTCGATCTCGCGTAGTCGCAAACATCACCGGCGGCACTCTCGGCGCGGCGATAGCACAGAGCGTGGCGATGGCCGAAGCGACCATGCACACCGATACCTACCCGTCGTACGGCCCGATTGGCGCAACGATGGCCGGACACTTCCAGGTCGATCACAAGGCCGGGCAATACGTTACTGAAAAGAGCCACGGGACCAATAAGGCCGAGAACTACTTCTCGCAGTTGAAACGATCGCTCGATGGGACGCACCATCACATCTCCCGCGAGCATTTGCCGCGGTACTTGGCCGAGTTTGACTTCCGGTACTCGACCCGAGAAATGACCGACACGGCACGCATGGACCGCTTCATGGGGCAGGTGACGCGCTGAGAGGTGATCCATCAACGGGAGGGACGGGTCTCAGGTGGACGCGCCTACGAAATGGGATTTTCTCTCCGGCCCCCTCCCATCGGAAACTCAGTAGACATGTTTCCTGCTTGCCCCATCCTCCGGGCCGATTCAGAATCAAGATCACCGTCTGAGGATCGTCGGGAGGAACGGTGGCAACTTTCGACCCCACTTCAACGATGCGACGAAAAACTCCGAGCCGGGCGATAGGTGCCGGGGCGATGGCGATCGGAAACCGCGCTCTGTTCACTAGCCGGACAGACACCCATCTGAGATCGGCGCGATCCCAGTCGGCCAGAATTGTCGGATTGAAATCAATCCATCCAAGACTCTGCGTGGCCCGCTTTGCGATGATCGGACGCCGGGTTCCGCTCATGGCGCGATCGTGAAGGTTGGCGGTCAACTCGACCCCCAAGATGCCAAGAGTGATGAGAGCGGTCGCGAGTGCCCCAATGGCTGCGAGGGCAACCCACACCGCTGACATATCAGTCTGAAGCTCTGTCCTCGCGAGGCGAGTCGAGTACTCGCTTCACCGCTTCCTCGAATCCGACGCCATCGGGAGCTTTGATCAGTTCGTCGCGCTCGGCGGGTATCGGGTCGTGCGGAACGATCATCTTCCGAATCGTGGACGCCAGTTCTCCGGTTGTCGGGTCGTACACCTGGACCTCCTCTGGATTGCGCAATCTCACGGTTCCGAGCACGTACCCAGGCGGCGGCCCTGGCTTTGGCGGCATGCCTTCGGTACGGAGCTGCAAAACGATCCCGCAGCGATTGCGACAGATGTACTCGGTGAAGTGCTCCGAGCGACTCGGCGGAAGTGTCTCCGTCAATCGCTGGCTCAGGTGGCACCCAGTACAGGTCGTCACGAAGTTCTCCTCGGTGAAGTCGCCACGGTTTAGGGCGCTGTTGACTAGCTCGCTCAACAGCGGCGTAAGCCGCTCGTAGGGCTGCTCCAAGGTCCCCGCCTCCGTCCGCACCGTAATTGGCGAGGTCGATGAACCTCGTCGGACGACGCCACCGCGACGCTAGGCGGTCATGGACGGTTTGCCAAGTGAAGCGTCGCCTGGGATAATAACCATGACATTGCAGAATTCACACCTGCTCAAGTTGCACAAGCCCAGCAGTTCGGCTGTGCCGCTGACGAGTGGGTGGTCGGAAGTCCCGGGGATCTTTACTACATGGTAGAAAACGTCGCCTCCGATGCAGTCACTGTCGTGGTTAACAGTTGAAGGGCGGCGACATCATGCCGCCGGAGCGGACTGACGGGCAAAGGCCAACTCCAACTCGACCGTGGCGCGGGCAGAAGCTGAACGCGGCATGATGCTCAGCCACCACTTTTGCAGCGCGATTCGGATAAGTCGATTTCCCCCGCATCACCCCGTAGGTGAAGGTCAGGAGACCTCGGCCTTGTCCCAGCTCGAGGTGTCGACGCCGAAGGCGGTGAAGATCTTCGCCTGGGGGGCGTTGTGCTTTGTGGCAACGCGAATCGATCGGCATTGACACAAATGACTCAACCCCGACGGAGCGCATTTCGCGAGTACGAAAACGGCGTCGCGGACGTGCTGGGTTTTCTCGCGGGCGCGGCCTCGGTTACCCGAAACACTCACATCTACGGCACCAAGAGCCAGTCGCCACGGCAGGTCGACGTGCTCGTTGAAGGTGATGTCCTCGGCAAGTCTGGAGCGCGGCTGCTCGTCGACTGCAAGCGCTGGAACCGACGCGTGGACCTCCCCCATATGGGTTCGTTCATAGACCTTGTCCACGATACGGAGGTCGACTTCGGGATCATCGTCAGCGTGAAGGGCGCGTCTAAGGTCGCTCGTCGACGCGCCGAGGTCGAACAAGGCATCCAAGTGAAGGTGATGTCCCTCGAGGAACTCGAGGCTTGGAAGCCGATTGGCACGGTCCAGCACTCGGTCCGGATCGCGGTGTCGGATCTTGATCGTGCGTTTGACGCGCTGCGCCGGTCCGGCTTCCGAGCAGCCGAAGACGCGAGCGCTCCGCACCAGGGAAACGACATCGTGCTTCAGGCATTTCGCCATTACGGAACCCCTACACCGACCGCAGAGACGCAAGCCCTCCACACGACAGAGCTCGCCCGAGCTCTCGTCGCAGCCCACATCCCGTTCGCGGAGGTCGCACATGGAGTAGTCATTGTCGGCGGCACGCCGAGCGCTCGTTGGCTGCGCGTGACGGTGGCGGGCGTCGTATCCGAGCTAAGAGTGCTCGCCGAAACCGAGGCAGATGTCAATCCGCAACTGGAGCGGATCGCCGCATTGCGCGGCATCGCTCCCGAACTGATGGGCGTCGAACACCCCGACGGCTGGCCGAACCGGGAGCAGTTCGGCCTCGAGATGTGAGGGCTCGGGTTGGCATCGTCTCGCAATCCCGAGGCGAGGTGCTGTCCGGGTGCGCGACTACAGACTGTCGCCCCTAACACCAACCGATGGTGGCGCGCCGGCCGTATCTATCGACGGATAAAGGTGCCGTCGATAATCCGAACGTGCACACCGAATGCGCGTTTCATAACGCTCGCTGGATTTGCGGCTCAAGGTGTCCCCGAACGCCGGGACCGAGCGGCACTTGGCAAACAGAGACCTCAGCCCGTCAGCCGCTGAGAGACCACCTCGTCCAAGTCCGAACTGAAGTTTCCACGCGAATATCGATCGAACATATGCACGATATGCTGCATTACTGGTATGGAATTACCACGGTGCCATCGTAAGGCGGAAACCTGCGAGTCGCTCGGGAGTTGCGCGCAATCAGAATCGATTTGAGAGGAAGGGCAACAATGGCAGGACTTGACGGTCGTCACCGAGACAAGAACGGCCGAATCGAACGGAAGCACGGCAACACAAAAATCGGCACCTTGAAGCCGGAGTACCCAGAGTTGAAGCACTTTCGGAACGACGACACCTTGGCCAAGGTACGCGAAAGGTACGGTGTCGACAGCTTGGATGCGCTTCTCGAGAAGCTACGAGGCAAGTAAGCGGATCCGCTCGTGGCACCACTGGCATGACGACCTTCTCGGGGCGAGCACACGTCTGGCGCAACAGCGGAAACCGGTGGATGCTTGTCGACGCGAGCGGGACGATCCTGCGGCTCATTTTGGAGCGTGATCCGTATTTCAACGAGCCCGACGGGAAGAAGTACAACGTGTCTGGCATCGGATACGCCGGAAGCGTTCACGGCAGCCTCGACGCCGCGAAGGCGATTGCGGAGTCATCCCTGCCCTAACGCGTCGGGAACGCTGCGGGCGACGAGAATCCGAGGGATGAAGGCGCCCCTGACCGCCGTTTCCGAGTGGCAGCTCTTCAGCAGCGTCACCGGGTCTCGGCCGTCTATGCGTTTCGGCGCTCAGATGGAGAGCACCTCGACAAGTCGGCCGAGTTGGTTTAGGGCCTCTTGGAGCTGAACGTACGCCTGTGCAGCCCCTGGGCCCTCAGCGGGCAGTTTGCCCGCCTGGCGGGCCGTCCGACCGAGAGTTACGAGAACCTCAGGGATGGCGATTTCAGGGATCGAGGTGACGTGCGTCCCGCGGTAGTTGGAGAGGATCGCTTGGATCGCCTTGGGAAGGCGGGCCAAATCTGGCTTCCCGTCAGCGAGCCGGTAGGGGAGATGCCAGGTATGGACGTCGGCGGCACTTCCCACGTATGCAAAACACTCGGCCGGAAGCTGGTACTTCGGATGGAGAAGGAGCCCGTCGAACTGGAGGTCGCTATCTGACTCCGAGACCGGCGAAGGAGGCAACAGGGCGAGGGCGGTTTCGCCCTCGGCGCGCGGCCGATAGATTCCGTCGACGCTCAGCCACCAGAGGTCCAAAGGCGGTTCGGTCGCGTCGAGCCGTGCAAACACTCGGTCCCGGTGCCCGCCCGGAATGTGGTCGCGGGCGTACAGCATCACTCCGTCACTGACCGCTACGGAATGGACCTTCTGTTCGTCCGCGTACCGGTGTGCCTGAGCTAAGGCCGCGTCGACCGAATGTTGGTTCCACGCCAGGGAGCCGGGCCGTTTCACCTCGACGATGAGGTGCTTGATTCCAAGTCGGGTGAGGACGATGTCCGCGTAGGCGACCTGGTTGTTGAAATCGGCCAGGCTCCAGTCGAGGACGCCGGTGAAGAGGTCCTCGAGGATGTTTTCGGCCACTTTCTCCGAAGTGGTCCCGAAGCGGCGCTGCTGGGCAAGGCGCTCTTCTCGCTTGGCGAGGAAGCTGGGCCATGCGGTGGTGAGGCCGTCACAGCAGCGGCGGTAGGTCGCGAGCGACGTGTGATCTGTCATGTCCTCAAGAGTGCCAGCTCGTTCTCGGATTGGCCATCGGCTTCCGAGTAGAAGCCCGAACTCGTCGGCGGCGGACTCCGAACCGCGACGGGCATCCCTACTTTCTCCCTACTTCGACGGCCCAGGATGTCAGAGAGAAGATCCAGCTCCCCAAGCCGAAGCGACCGAAACACCAGCTCACCCCGGACGGGAGAGCACTCAGGAAGAGTCAATTGGAGTCCTTGGACGCATGTGAGAGGGCTCATAACCCGACGACATGGCCCGGGTGCGGCAGTTCATTCGTCACCTCTAGGGGATCGTTGACCAACTGGAGGAACTCTTCCCAGGTCGTTCGTTCACGCCAGACGGGCACCTCGTGGGCAGTATCGGCAAGTCCCTGGCGATGTGTGCGATGACGCGACAGTCCTGGTCAGGGGCCTGTGATGGCTGAGGTCGAGTACGTCGGGCCGTTCCAGGAATGGGAGGTTGTCGTTGACGGCCGCCGAGTCCCTTATCTTTCGGCCATTCCACTTAAGGGGGGCCAAGTGCGTCTTGTATTAGACGACCGAATCGGCCTCGATCTCGACGTGAAGACCGCTGAGTGTGTCGTGCCCTGGATAGCCGACGTTATAGCTCTCGCGATGGGGTACACGTGCCATTCGAGACTGCACCATAAGCGGCTACGGAAGGCGGCGCCGTTTCCTCGCTCTCTTTCGGTCGAGTTCGGAAAGAGTGGGGAATGAGTTCCTTACCGGCAGGGCATGTAATCGAGGTTGTCCATGGTGCTGTCATCAGCAACAGTCCGCAAGGTTTCTTCAGGGCAATCGGTCCTGCATCGCATGTGGATTACACGGACCGTCGTAGAACCATCTCGGGCCGTGGTCCGAAATGTGTCGCCGTCGTTGTCGATCTTCTTGATGACCTTGCTCTTAGGGAAATACTTGACTTTGTTGGCGTATGTTTTCTTTTTCGGCCTGAGCTTTCGAACCTGAAGCCCAAGTACGTGACTGTGGGGTTCGGCGAGTTTGGCACACTCGACGCGATAGACGCTCATAGCAACAAGGTTAGCCCGAGACTCCCTATCGGTAAGGTGGTCGCATGCCGCGCGGAGGCAAGCGTCGTCCCAACCTGGATGAGCGTTTCTCGCTCAACCCCCTCAAGAGGTGGAGCAGTCACCATTCCCGGGGCGGCTCAGAATTTGAGCGCAGTCTGATTAGAGAGCGGACGAAGGCCGGCCTCGAGGCCGCCGTCGCACGTGGGAGGTGTCGCGGCCGGCCCGTCATCATGACGCCGGAGCGAGTCGAATTGGCTCAGAAAATGCGGGACGAGGGGAAGTCGTACCGGGAGATCGGCGAGATGCCGCGAGTCGGCGCCTCGACTGTCCAACTGCACTTGAGCAAGTCGGGGTGAGGATGTGGGTAGTGACGCCCGCTGGTCAGAAGACACTCTTGACCTCCAGCGCTGTCGAGAGATTGCCGAGTTCCTGAGGTCCTTGCGACCGATGTTTGTCGCTTACGTAGCGAAGGATGAGTGGTGGAATGGCTTCCCCGGCTCACGAGCCCAGGGTGAAGCATCGGAGTCAGAAGTTTTAGGTGGCGAAGCACGGGAGATTGCTCTTCGATCCGCATACTCGCTGATGAACGTCTCGTTGTTCGCGACGATTCAGCATGTTGAGTCCATAGCCGCGCTGTTGGAGACGAACAATCCGCCCGCGTATGCCATCACTGTCGTCGCCCGGTCGGCAATCGAGATCGTCGCTCGGGCTTGGTGGCTCGCCGACCCATCTTTGGATGCAACCGGTCGTATCAGGCGCGCTCTTATTGAACGATTGGCGAGTGCGCTAGAGGTAGACAGGCTTGAGGCTGCCGGCCACCTCCAGCGGGGCGAGCTCGGAGCTCCACCCACCGTCGATGCTCTTGTGAGTGAGATTGAGGGGCTCGGATTCACTTGCAATCCGAGGAATGGGTCTGTCGATGGCGATATGCGTTTAGGAGCCACAAACCTGATCGCCGCGTTCCTCAAGGCAGATACGGAGAAGGGTCATCGGACCATCTATAGGCTCTTGTCTGCGGTCGCGCACGGAACGCTCTGGGGCCTCATGATCTTCTTCAGCGGCGAGCCAGATGAATCGAAGCGAACTGCAGCCACTTACCGTGTCACGCAAAACTGGCTCGATGGCCCTGCCTGCACTGTGGCACTTGGAGTGGCTGCGGGGATCAAGCGGATCGGTCAGCTTCTCGACTGGGATCCAGAACCCATCGAGGGCTTCCTCCGTCGGGCCGACGACTTGTTCGGGAAGCTCCCTGAATGACTGACAAGGCGCGCCAGTACATGCCCATCGGGCGGCTCAAGAGCGAGCGGCGGTGGCCGTGGAGGGACTTCTACGCTGGACGAGTTACGTAAGAAATGGGTCTGTTCGGATTGTGTGAAGCGAACCGTTCGCCGCGCCCGGCGCCCGCTTCAGTGGACGACGAGTCCGAACCGGTTGGCCATTTGCTGCAATCCCGTCATGCCGCGCGCGATCGCCCGGCGCTCGAGCTCGATGACCGGTGTGCGGTCGAACAGAGCCCAGCATTCGAAATCGGCGTGGCGCGACACGTAGCGGACACCAGCGAACGCCGGTTCACCCGACAAGTCCTCGGCGTCAAACGCCCACTCGGCGATCAAGCGTGTGATTCGCCGGTCCCTCCCGCGAACGACTCCCACGTCCAGGTAGTCGAAGCCGAGGTCGTCGAGCTCTTCGGCGAGCTCCTCGGTGAGGACTACGTGCGTCTCGGGTGCCTCAGCGTCGAGAAAGCGGTTGGCCTTGTCAACAGCCACCCGAAGGGCGACCCGGCGGTGACGCCAATCGGCAGGAACGCTTCCCGGCGACATGAAGCCTCGACTCCGCCAATCGTCGTCGGCTTCGAGGGCGGCGAGTATGGATGCCTTGACCCTGAACCGAGCCAACGTCTCGGCGAAGCAACCGCCGAGTTTCGTCGCGAAGTAAATGGTGCCGTGCTCCGTCGAGTCGAAACGGTTGCCTCCGGTTGCGAGCGACTCGTCGAGCGGGTCGAGGAAGCTTGGTTGCAACGCATCGTCGGCACGAGCGACCCGCCATATCCCGCCGGTCGGCGGACCGACGAAGAGGAGCTGGGGCTCAGCCGCCCGCGACAAACGCCCGGGCCGCGGCGAGGACCGCCCGGAAGTGGTCGGCGGCGATCCCCTCGACGGGGGACTCGTCGTCGTCGAGCTGGGGATTGAGGCCGATGAACCATGCCCTGACGGTGTGGGGGGACTCGACGGACTGGACGAGCTGGAAGACTCCGTAGCCCTCGCGAAGCCGGCGATCGATTGCGGGCTGGGGTCGGTTCTCGCGCTTTGCCCAACGTCCGACACTCCCCGGGTCGGATACGCCTGCGAGCATGGCCGTGACACGCTGGCCGAGGTTCTCCTGGAGGAACTCGGCGACTTCTGCGATGTCAAGGCTCACCGCCTTCCTGTGCGCGTGCCTATGCGCGCGAATCACCTGTTCGTCGACGGCCAACTGGACCCACCTCGCTCAAAATCGACCAATGCAGCCAAGCGCATGCTAGCCGGATGCCAGCTCGATTGCCAACATAGTCAAGGGCACGCTTCCCGGTGCAGATGCCAGAATAGCTACCGGCACCTTTCCCCCACGCCGACCCGGCGAGCCGTCCGGTGCTCTCGGCTTCGACGAGAGCTAGCGAAAAGCGCCGGCAGACTCGCCTCCGCGGCGTTCGCCTCGTGGAGCGCGGCCTTCGCGGAGGAGACGGCTTCGTCCTTAGCCCAGTCGTCGAGTTCGACGAGCCGCGTGTTGAGCGCATCCTTCAGGTCTTCGTGGTGGATGTCGTCGATCACGACCGGACACTACGCAGGCTCGTTACGACCTGGCGAGCGAGGCACGGCACGTACGCCTGTGCGCGACTGACGCAGAGCCAAGAGGAGGGAAGCCCAGTTCGCCAACTACACGCCAACTATGGACGCTATTGGTCGTCCTGTACCGCCTAGTGTCGCCCAGTCGTAAATGGCCTCGGAGCTGGTGTGTTGCGATACAAGGCAGCACACTATGAGTGGTCGAACTTGACTGGGGGTCAAGAGGCCCCGGGTTCAAATCTCGGCAGCCCGACAAGAAATAGCAGGCGAGAGCCGTAGTGGTAGTCGAGCAACTGGTTCTTGGCAGGTCTCGCGAGCCCACTCCTCGATCGGGGTCACTGCCGACGTCTATGGCCACATCTTCGATCCGCAGCGCCAAGAGGCGGCCGAAGCGATGGCAGAATCACTCTGGTCGTAGCCGGGACCGTTCGTGCGTGACCGCGAACCGAGATAGGTGGCACCGTTGACGACACCTCGGCCGCGCGTTATGGAGCGCAGGTTGCATCCTAGATCCGTCTAATCGGGTGTCTGTTCACATGGAGGCGCGATGCGTTCTGGATCGCGCTTCTTATCGCGCACAATGTCGAGATTGCGGGCGGCCGCGTAGGCGTAGGCGTAGAGGGCTGCTGCTTCCATTTGCACGCGAGCACATCGACTTGGGTCGCGAGGAATTGAACAGGGGGCCTACCCGTTACTGCGAACGGCGGTGCGGTCTCAGTGTCGTGTGGCTCTCCAGTAGGCGTGGACGAGGTTGTTGGCAGCGGTAGCGATGTCGCCGGGGGTGTTGTCGTGGCCGAGCGACAGTCTCACCGCACCGAGGGCGACTTCGGGCGGCACACCCATGGCGAGCAGGGTGGCCGCGGGGATGTGCTGTCCGGCGTGGCAGGCCGATCCGGTCGATGCGGCGACTTGGTCGCTGTGCGCCAGTACGTCCCAACCGAGTGCGGCGGGGAACGACACGGTCAGGGTATTGGGCAGACTGTCGTCTTCGGGGGTGTGTCGGACCAGTCCCGGTATCTGGGTGGAGAGCATCTGCCACAGCTGGTCACGCAGGGTGCGCAGCCGTTGCGCCTCAGCGTCCAGGCGGCTGTGGGCGAGGCGGCCGGCGGCTCCGAGGCCGACAATGTAGGCGACGTTTTCGGTGCCGGGTCGTAGTCCTCGTTCCTGGTCGGCTCCGACCAGCACGGGCTGCAGCGGCGTTCCGCGGCGGACGTACAGCGCGCCGATGCCTTTGGGTGCGTAGAACTTGTGGCCGGCGATGGACAGCAGGTCGACGCCGAGCGTGTCGACGCGGACAACGATCTTGCCTATTGCTTGGGCAGCGTCGGTGTGGGTGATAACCCCGGACCGATGCGCAACCGCAGCCGCAGCCGCCACGGGCATGATCGCACCGGTTTCGTTCTGCGCCAGCATCACCGTCAGCAGCGCAACGTCAGTGTCCAACGCGTGGATCACGGTGGCAGAGTCAAGGGTCCCCGTGGTCGTTACCGGGAGGCGGGTTATGGTCCACCCCTCCGCTTCCAGGAGGTCGCACGGGCGTGCTGTAGCCGGGTGCTCGACCTGGGAGGTGACGATGCGGCGCCGAGCAGGGTCGGCGGCCTTCGCGCTGCCGCGGATGGCGAGGTTGTTGGACTCGGTGCCGCCGGAGGTGAACACAATTTCCTCGAGTTTGGCGCCGATCAGCAGAGCCACCTGTTCTCGGGCCTGTTCGACAGCCTGATGCGCGCGTTGACCCAAAGGGTGCTCGCTAGAGGGGTTTCCATAGTGCTGCTGGAGGTAGGGCAGCATCGCGTCGAGCACTTCCGGAGCCACTGGGGTGGTGGCGTTGTGGTCCAGGTAGATCAGGTCGGGGGACAGAGCGGTGGTCACAGCCACCGCCGCATGACGTTGTACTCGAACACGACCTTGCCCACGTGCCATCGGCGCCCGGTCCGTGCGTTAGTCACTTCGACGACAGTCGCTGTTCGATGGAGTCGACCTTCGAACGCAACGCCCCGCTGACCCCCGGGCGGTGGTCGACCTTGACGACCACGGAGACGCGCGGTGCAGCCATCGCCGCGTGGTCGAGACACTGTTTGATAACGCGCATCACCTCGTCCCACTCACCCTCAATGTTGGTGAACATGGCGTTGGTCTCATTCGGCAGTCCGCTGGCCCTCACGATGCCGACGCACTCGGCCACGAGTTCGCTCACTGACTCACCGACGCCGATGGGAGTGATGGAAAACGCAGCGATCATCTTTTGATTCTCGCGCCTAGGGCAGAGGCTTACCTGGCTGATGTCCCCTCGACACGAGCTGCCTGACCGTTCCAGCGCTCAGTTCCGGCGATCTGGGGCTGGAACGGGTCTCATGCACAGGCGATGTTTGGGGACATGTGGCCTCTCGCCACGCGAGGCGGTCAGGAGCCGACGAGTGTCAACAGCATGATGGTCGGTTCAGTCGCGACCAGGGAGTGGGGCGTGCCAGGCGTCATGTGCAGCCACGAGCCCGGAGCCAGCTCGAGCTCCTCACCGTCAACGGTTTAGCGAAGCCGTCCGGACAGAACCTGAACCACGGCAGCGTGGGCCGCCTGGTGTTCGGTCAGCTCCTCGCCGGCGTCGAAGCCAAAGACAGTCACGTTCATCCCGTCGCCACGGTGCACGACCTTCGAAACCACGGCACCAGGCTGAATGGCCACTTCGCTCGGGGGATCGATGATCAGGACATGGGTCATGTCGACATCTTCGTCCGGCTTGGATCGTCGTGCGCTCCCAGCCGGCGGTAGGGGTCACCCGCGCGGCAGATCCTGTCGGCTGCGTGCAGTCCTCGTAACCGTGGCCGTTCTCATTCGGTCATTGCAACAGTTCAGGCGAACGCCTCCGATGGTGTCAAACAACCAAAGGTCTTAGGATGCGGTCCATCTCGTTGTTTGTAAAGAAAGGTTTGGTAGCACCATGAAGTGTGCTTACTTCTATACTAGTGGTTTTTTATACCTCTGTGCCGTCGTCCTCTTCGTGTTCGCTCTGATCGCCACCCTGGAGACCACCGGCCTGTTCCTCACGGAGGGGTTCGGCACGTGGTTGGCGAGCGCTCTCATCGCCCTGACGCTGGCAATAGCGGGGCTTGGCGGCCCATGGCTCGACGCTCAGGTCAAGACCCACCGAGGCCAGACCGCCTGAGCGCCACCCGCCTGAGCGACGGTCCTCTACCCCGACGCACGTTCATCGGCTCTGCTGGGCCCGACGTCGATGCGTCGCCGAGGCGGGCCGCAAGCGACTTCAGAGCCTTGTCTTCCGAGAACATCATTGCTTTGCCGGATTCCGAACCGAGGAGCCCGAGGTGATTCACGTGAGACCGGAGGGACTCCTCCTCCGGTCTCACGCTCGTGCCGTGCCTGACTCCTCGCCCTACTCTTAACGCAGAGCCCGCTCGCCGACTTGCTGTTCCGATACTTCGCCGCATGCGCGGCGCGCAAGTCAACTCCGTGTTTCAGCCTGAACAAGTGGAGAAAGGCTCGCGCCCGTCGCGCGCCCGAGTCACATGCCGAGGGTCTCACGGCATTCGCGCATAGCCACTGACCTGGGAACCCCCGAGTGGAGGTGAGCGGACTCGAACCGCCGACTTCCACGTTGCGAAAATGGATCGAGGCAGGGCTGTATAGAGGACTTACGCGAATCCACCACTTCTCGCCTGCGGCAGCACGCGGCAGGTCGAGGCAGCATGCGGAAGTTCCGACGCGCCCGTTCGCGCCCCTGACGCGCCCGCAGCGGACGGTCAATCCATCCGAGTCAAGACACCCGACCGACTCGCCTCGGGAAATGCCGCTCCGCCCCGGCGGAGGCGCACACGCCCTGGTACCTGGCGCTCGAGGATGCGCACTTTGTGGCGGGGCACCATCAGCTCGATGTCCTGGTCGAACCCAGCTCGGCAGGAGGAGCACACCGGGACGGGGAGCCGGCAGAGGCCGAGGTAGCAGAGCGAGAGGGCCATGGTCGACGATCTCCCACCACGTTGAGGAGAACCAGCTCAGCGACCTGGTCGAGGTTCTGGCGCCCTTCACCTCGTACACCGTCCATGGTGCGAAACCGTTTCAATGGTGACTGAGGAACAGCGCGAACGCTGGGTAGTGGGTGGGGCAGTAGACTAGTAAGAACCTACTAGCTGCATGAAGCCGGGTTCGACCTTGGATTCCGCGCTTTGATGTGCAGGGAATGCAAGGGATACCAACAATGACTGTCGGTTCTGTGAAGTGGTTCAACGCGGAGAAGGGCTTCGGATTCATCACCCCCGATGACGGTGGAGAAGACGTCTTCGTCCACCACTCCGCGATTCAAATGGAGGGTTACCGGGCTCTATCGGAGGGCCAACGGGTCGAGTTCGAGGTCACCCAGGGGCAAAAGGGTTTGCAAGCGAGCAACGTCCGATCCGTCTGAATCGAGGACATATCGAGGGCTCTCCATGGCTGAAAGTTCGCCGCAAAAGCTGAGCGCGAAGAAGTCGAACCGGTTGCTGAAGGACCAGCGCGCCCACTACGGGAGCGCGCCCGGTCTGAGAGAGCTCCGAGATTCGACGGTGCACCCTGCCTAGGGGGAAGGGCAGTCAATCCGAACACGGGCGAGCTAGAAGGCCCCCTCGCGACGAGTCTTTTCGGCCACCGCGAACGCCACGACGCGACACCGATCAGGACGTCCTCGCGCTGCGCGAGGAGGGTCGCTCCTTCTCGGCGATCGCGCGTCACCTCGGTGTAGGGCGGGCAAAAGATGTCTACGCCACCTTTCACCGCACACTGGCGTCTCGTCCTGAGGGCGAGCGGGGAGAACTCGTGCGTCGTGAACTCGAACGCCTCGCCGTCCTCGAGGTCCGCATCCGCTCGAGGGACGCCACAGCGCCGGAGAAGATGGCCCGCCGCCTAGAAGCGCTCGAGCAGATGCGCCGAGACCTCCACTAGGATTTCGAATCCATTTGCCACCCTCGATGCATTCGCTACCCCGAAGCCGTCGTCTGGCAGTCATCGAATCGTCGCAATCGGTCTTGCGACCGATAGATGATCAGCGCCGACGGGACCATCACGCCCTTTGACTGCCCTTCGCACCGACGTGTGGAGACGCCCCGCGAGATGGCAACCGACCTCGGCGACCTGACGTCGCCGACTTGTACCCGTGACGCTCTGGCAGGTCGAGGTCTGCCGGATTCATCGCGCGTGAACGGCGGTAAACTAAGTGTTGTCGACCGGGGACGATGGAGGAGGCCGGCGACTTCTGTGGGTCGGCCTCCGTAACTCGCCGAGCTTCGGCGGTTGGCTCTTTGCGCCGGTTGTTTCATCCGCTCGCATCTCGCGAACGAGAGATCGCACTGAAAGCGGAAGAACCGTGGCAAAGGTGCGTGTCGAACGCGACGAGGAGGACCTCGTCCGGCTCTACCTCCAGGACATCGGCCGGTACCCGCTGTTGACAAAGGACGACGAGGCGCGCCTCGCCCAGGCAATCGAAGCGCGATCTCAGGCCGGACAGGACCTTGTGGTGACGGAGACGACACTCACCGCGGCGCGTCGCCGTGAGCTCAAGAGAGTCATTCGGCGCGGGGACGAGGCCCAGCGCACCTTCGTCCAGTCGAACCTCCGCCTCGTGGTGTCCATCGCCAAGAAGTACCAGGCCTCGGGCCTGCCGCTCCTCGACCTCATCCAGGAGGGCAACCTCGGCCTCATCCACGCGGTCGAGAAGTTCGATTGGCGCAAGGGCTTCAAGTTCTCGACCTACGCCACCTGGTGGATCCGCCAGGCGATCACCCGTGGCATCGCCAACACCGGGCGCATGATCCGGTTGCCGGTCCATGCCGGCGACCTCGTGACGCTCGTGCAGAAGGCGCAAGGACAACTCCAGGCCAAGCTCGGCCGCTCCGCCACGCTCGTTGAGCTCGGGATCGAGGTGGGACTGACCGAGGAGAAACTTGCAGAGGTTCTCCACTACCAGGTTGCGCCCTTGTCGCTCTCGGAGCCACTTCGTGAGGATGGGGATGCTGAACTCGGTGACGTTGTTGAAGACCGGTTGGCGGAGTCGCCATTTGAAGCCGCCGCGACGGCCCTCCTCCCGGGTGAGATCGGGCACCTTCTTGCCCCGCTCGACGGGCGCGAGCGGGAGATCCTCCGGCTGCGATTTGGTCTCGACCGCGGAGAGCCACGAACGCTCGAAGAGGTCGGGAAGCACTTCAATCTCACCCGCGAACGGATCCGACAGATCGAGGCGCGCGCGATGTCCAAGCTCCGCCACCCCTCGAGCGACACTGGCGCACGCGATCTGCTTACGCTCTGATCAACCTCGAGCACACCCGCCCCTGCGAGAAGCCATCGGCCGAGCCGAGTTGACCAACGCCCTGGACGCTCTCGACGAGGGTGAGGCCGACGTGCTGCTCGCCGCCAAGCTCGACCGGGTTACGCATCGCGGCAGCATCATCGAGACCAAGGGCGGGAGCTACCGGCTCCAAGACGCCAAGGCCCGGACCCGACGCGCCAAGCCAACGCCCGATCCCTCAGGCAGCCGGCCTGTGGACCAAGCCCAAATCACCAAGTAGCTTCAGGCTCAAAGTGCTTGGGTTTTCGACCAGCGAGCGCTCCTGTTTTCGATCAGCATTCACACGTGGCGAGAAGATCAGGACTGCACGGACTCAGGTGCTGCGGGACCTTCCGGGAGGAGATGTCGTGACGAGTCCATACACTCACGAAGACCTTGAACACCACGGTGACGGTTCGGCGGTGGTCTTAAACGAGCCCTTCTGGGATGAGCGCTACCAGTCCAGCAGCTCGCTTTGGAGTGGGGGTCCCAACCAGCAACTGGTCACGAAGCGAATGACCTCGTTCCCGGTGCCGCGCTCGACGTCGGGTGCGGCGAAGGCGCAGATGCCATCTGGCTTGCCGACCATGGCTGGCACGTCACCGCCGTCGACTTCTCCACCGTCGCCATTCAACGGGCTTGCGCCCATGCGCTCAGATTGGGCCCAGATGTCGCCCAGCGCATCAACTGGCTGCACGCCGACCTTTCGCTTGTCATTGATGCGCCCTTTACGCATCGTTGACCCACGCTACGACGGGGAGGCCTAAAATCCCGTGACGCTGGCCTGAAAGGGGAAGGGGAACCTCGTGAGCGTTCGCCGCTTTCTCATAGTGATCTGTATGGCCTTTGTCGTGGGTTCGAACGCCTTGGGAGCCAGCGCCAGCACTACAAAGCCCATCACGATCAAACAGGCGGCGAAACAGTACCTCGCCGACCGGATTGCATAGGAGATCCCGTACAACGCATCATGGATGTCCTGGTAGCGGCGACCGCCATTGGCAAGCTCGGCGAGCACGGCAAGAGTCCAACGGCCGCCAAGGACGCGGACTAAGCGTTGCGGTTGCTGCCAGCGGTCAGTCATGTCGGACCCTGCATGTCACATATCGCGGCGCGGATGGCCCGGTGTTCGGCTCACTTGCAGGGATCGTTGGGAGCAGCGAGAGGCGCTGAAACGCGGACGATACGGTGACGGCGACCCCCTTAAGTGTCAAAGAGCGGTGGGACTATCGACTGGACGAACGTAGCGAGCAAGGGGAGCAGCGCAAAGGTGGGATCGAGGCGTGCCACGAGTCCCTCGCACATCACGACGGTCTTAATTAACAGCCCGAGCTCCCGCGGGAAGCGCAGGTGATGTCGTCGGCTCACCGCCATGAAGTCGGCAAGGAGAGGTGCGACGCGCTTCTCCCCGGCAGGCAGCTCGACGGAAGCTGAGATGAGCCGCTCGAGTTCGGCCGCAAAATGGACCTCGTCGACGTCGCTAGGGACGATCCCGAGAGCTCTGAGCGCCGCGGAACTTCGCATCGAGTCCTTTGTCGCCAAGGCGAGCAGGATCTCGACGAGCGCGGCCCGTATCGGCGTGGTCACGGTGCCCATCATCCCGAAGTCGACCATCGCCAAGCGCCCGTCGGCCTCGACAAAAAAGTTGCCAGGATGCGGATCGGCGTGAAAGAAGCCGTCGGTGAATACCATCTTCAGGTACGCGTAGGCAAGGTCGCGGGCGACCGACCGCAAGTCCACGCCCATCTCCTCGACCATGGGGAAATCGGTGATCTTTGTGCCGAAGACGCGCTCTTGCGTCAGCACCCCCGACGTCGTCAGCTCCCAAAAGACGACCGGGACATGGACGCCTAGCGCGCTAAGGCTGGGCCGGATCTGATCCGCGCTCCCGGCCTCGGCGACATAGTCGAGCTCGGTCCGCAGCGTCGTAGCGAACTCATCGATGAAGCCGAGAACGACGCGTCGCCTCCGTCCGAAGATCGCCAGCTTCGCCAGTATCTGAAGGATGGCGAGGTCGCTGTCGACCGTCGGGATGATCCCGGGACGGCGTACTTTCACGACGACCTCTCGGCCGTCGAAAAGACGACCCGGGTGCACCTGGCCGATCGACGCGACAGCGATCGGCTCCTCCCCTAACCAGGCGTAAGCCTCGGCGGGGTCCCTCGACAGCTCATGGCCGATTGCTTCCCGCACTTCGCTGAACGGAATCGGCGGCCCAGAGTCCTGCAACGACGCGAGCGCCTCCTCGTAGGTGGGAGGGATGAGGTCGGGACGTGTCGAGAGGACCTGGCCGAGCTTGATGAACGTCGGACCGAGCTCCAAGAGGGCGTCGCGGAGATGCTCGGCGCCGCTCCGGCCGGGGCCTCCTTTATGGATGCGAAGGAACCGTAGGCGCGTGAAGTTGGCGAAGCTCGCCATCGCATGGCGAAGAAAGACCCAGCCGATCCGGACGGCTCGCCGGTTCACCGAGTGCGTCACCTGGCCGACCGAAGAGCTCGTCCGGGGGCGTGGAAAACGATGGGGACAAGGCAGCGGGTCGCGCACCGTGTGGCGGACTCGGCGGAGGTCCGGTGCCTAGCTATGCGGACCGCGACGGTCGCTGGCTGAGCTCGTGTGAGACGCGCGATCGCCTGCGAGAGCACTGAAACCTGGTGAGGTCTCATGGTTTGGCGTCGCCGAGAGCCCAGTCGATGGTCGCAGTCGCTTCGTTGGTGTCGTGGAGCGCGTTGATGGCATCACACTTCTCTGTTCCCCACGACTTCGGGGGTACTCCACCATTGATCTTGTCGATTCCGAGGCGCTCAAGGACACCGAGAAGGTCAAAAATCTGGCTACGCAAAGGCTTGACTCTGATGCCGTGCTTCAGGAGCAAACCCCATGAGTGCTGGAGCGTCGGCTCGTTCCACTCGAGATCCTCGACTGCAGCCCACCACTCTTTGACCGCTTGGTCGGTCGCAGTAGTCACTTCGAGGGCGACGACCCTCTTTCCTATGTGGAGGTCAAAGTCGTGCGTACTTGGCGGGGCGCCCGACACGTCACGGCAGACGACCCGGTGGGCTCCGAGCACGTCGGCGACGATGTGCGCAGCGTCAACTTCTTCATTCCAGTCGTCCTGAGCCACGATCGAAGCCTATCTGTGCAATGCTCGTGGCTCTCCGAAACGAGTGCGCTGACGATCGTCTCAAAAGTGATGCGATGAAGGAGCGGGGCCTCCGCTCCCCGTGAGGGTTCCAGTCTCGACGTCGAAACTGGGCTTCTCACAGCAGTCCCACGACAAGGGAGGCCCCTATGGAACGAGAGTACGTCGGCATCGACCTGCACCGTCACCGCTCGGTGATCGTGCGCATGGATGCACACGGAGAGCAGCTCTCCAGCGTGCGCATCGACAACGATCCCGGTGAGTTCGCCGCCGTCTCGGCTGCTATTCGCCCCTCAGCCTCATCCGTACGAGCGCGTGCTGACGTGGCACTCATGGCATAGGTGCTCGGCAATTGGCCACCGTCGCTGCGCCTCCAGCCTCCTCAGAAAGCTTGTGGTGGAATTCGGCAGCGCGTGAACCGCCCCAGTTGATTGAGAAGAGCCAGTAATCCTCTTTGATAGGGTTCCAACACGAGACAAGCACAGGTGGTGAGTGTGTTCACTTCATACACTGCGTTAGTGGTGTTAGCGATATGAAAGCCGTCGTCTATAGCGCTCCGCGGCAGTTTGACGTCCGCACGGTCCCAACGCCGGAGCCTGGCGTGGGAGAGGTCCGGCTCGTGGTCGAGATGGCCGGCATGTGCGGGACCGACATTCATATCCACGACGGGGGCTTCTTCTCAAAGTATCCGTTGACGCCTGGCCATGAGATCGTCGGTCACGTCGATTCTGTCGGGGTAGGCGCCGAGGGGCTCTCTGTCGGCCAGCGCGTTGCCGCCGACAACACCGTGCTCTGTGGCCACTGCCCGTCCTGTAGACGCGACCAGCCGCTGTTTTGCAGCAACTTCTATTCGCTGGGGGTGAACGGGCCGGGAGCCTTCGCCGAGTTCGTCATCGTGCGTGCCGAGAAGTGCTTCCCCGTAGATGACCTGAGTCCGAGCACCGCGGTGATGACTGAGCCGACTGCGTGCGCGATACACGGAATGGACGTGCTCGACCTGCGCCCAGGCACAGATGTCCTGTTGTTTGGCGCGGGACCGACCGGACTCGTGCTGGCGCAACTGCTCGTGCACGGTGGGGCGGCCCGGGTGACCGTGGCGGCACCGACGGCCTTCAAGCTTGCCCTGGCCCGTGAGTACGGGGTCGACAAGACCCTGCAGATCAACCGGGCGGATCCGGGGGCTTCGCTCGGGGCGCTGCGCGACGGCGCACCTGACGGTTACGACGTCATCGTCGAGGCGACCGGCTCCTCTGCGGTCGGCGAGATGTGCGTGCCGCTCGTCCGCGACGGAGGCACCGTCCTCATCTACGGGATGGCCGACGAAGGGGCTGTTCTTCCCGTGCATCCTTACGAGATATTCCGTCGCGAACTGACGGTGAAGGGCTCATTCGCTCAGACTCACTGTTTCGACCGCGCCCTTGCCGTGCTTCGGTCTGGTCGCGTGCGAACCGAGGGCATCGTCACGCACCAGTTCGGCCTTGACGCCTACCAAAGCGCTTTGGAGGCATTGCGAAACGAGCCATCCTGCATGAAGGCGGCGATCGTCCCTTAAGCGATCTGGAACTTGCGCAGGAGCACCGATGATCGAGAACCTTCGTGCTCTTGGTGCAATTGATCGAGCTCGAGGTCGGGGTCCGATCCGGGCCGCAGCGACCTGGGCCCCTGAGCAGCCGTGTCACGTGGGGCTAGTCTCCATATCCGTTCTTGCAGGAAGGACCTGAATACGATGCTGCAATTGTCGAACAAAGCGGCCGTGCTTTACGGAATTGGTGATCTCAGGATCGAGGACCGGCCGGTGCCGGTCCCGGGTCCTCGCCAGGTCCTCGTCGAAGTGGCGTCGGTCGGCATCTGCGGATCAGACGTTCACTACTACGAGCACGGGCGGATCGGGGACTTCGTAGTAAGGGCACCGATGGTGCTCGGCCACGAGGCCTCTGGGGTCGTCGTAGGCAGGGGTGACCTGGCGCGACACCATGAGCTCGGCCAGCGGGTCGCCCTAGAGCCGGGCGTGCCGTGCGGCTCCTGCCGGGAGTGCCGCACCGGCCACTACAACCTGTGTCGGGACGTCATCTTCTTTGCCACCCCACCGGTCGACGGCGCGCTCGCGCGCTACGTGACCATCCACGAGGACTTCGCGTTCGGGCTGCCCGACCACGTCACAGATGACGCCGGCGCGCTCTGTGAGCCGCTTTCTGTCGGACTATGGGCGTGCCGCAAGGCGGGGATAACGGTCGGGGCGCGCGTGGCTATCGCCGGCGCCGGGCCGATCGGTGCCGCAGTCACCCTCGTTGCCCGATCAGCAGGAGCGACTGAGGTCATCGTCAGCGACCCCGTGCCCGCGCGTCGCGCGCGCTTGCTCAAGATCGGCGCGACTTCGGTGGTCGACACGTCGACGTCGAGCCTCGCGCAGGAGGCGGTCGACGCGGACGTCTTCGTCGACTGCTCGGGCTCGCCGGCTGCGATCCTGGACGGCATCCGGTGCGTACGCCCGGCGGGTGCCGCCGTGCTCGTCGGGATGTGCCCGTCCTCAGAGGTGCCTTTCCCCATTTCAGCTGTTCAGAACAGAGAGATTCGCCTGACCGGTACGTTTCGTTACGCGAACACCTACCCCGAGGCGATCGCGCTCATCTCATCCGGGGCGATAGACCTCGAAGGACTCGTCGACGCACGGTTCTCACTCGAGTCGAGCGAGGAGGCGCTCACCGCGGCGCGTAACGATCCCTCGGTACTCAAGCCACTCGTCCGGGTGGCCTCATCCTGAGCGCCGGTGGTGCTGCTCGACGCGAGACGGCGGTTAGGAAGATTGTCGGTTGAACCGTCACGGCACGCCAAGCCGGCCCGACTCGTCGGGAACGGGTGACCACCCACCAGAGCGCTGGAGCTTCGACCGACGTGATACAGAAGGCATCTGAGTCCCCCTGGAGAAGGAACACGACGTGGCTCCATATGGCGGCATCGAGCTCGGTGGAACGAGATGCGTCTGCGCGGTGGGCGACGGTTCGGAGGACGCTTGGGCCAGCACCGTCATCGCAACGACCGACCCGGAGACGACGATCAAATCGGCCATCGACTGGTTCAGCGAAACGCAGAGGAGCTCGGGCCAGTTGGTGTCACTCGGGGTTGCGAGCTTCGGCTCCGGTCCCGCTGCACGTCGAGCAAGCCCAGACACGCTCCGGAGAGGGTCCGCCGTTCAAGGTCACTCTCGGTGACGCCCGCCACCTAGAAGTCGAGGATGAGAGTGTCGACGCGGTGCTGTTGATGGGCCCGCTCTACCACCTCGTCGAAGCGGCGGAACGTCACGTGGCCCTGTTAGAAGCGCGTCGAGTGCTCCGACACACCGGCGTGTTAGTCGCCACAGCGATCGGTCGATTCGCCTGGTTGTTCGACGCCGTCGTTCGTGATCTCATCGTCTCGCCCCCCGTCGTAGCCAGTGTGACCGCCTCAGTGACCAGCGGCATCAGTAACCCAGACCCCGGCGATAGCTCCTTCTACGCCTATCTGCATCGGCCCGAAGAGCTCCAGCGCGAACTCGTCGGGGCCGGCTTTCAAGACGTGACAATCCATGCCATCGAGGGCTTCGGGCACCTGCTGGCCGACATCAACCAGCGAATGGGCGACCCCGAACGACGCTCAGCCCTGCTGAGCCTGATCGACCGATACGGCCAAGAGCCAGCGATCGTCGGAATCTCTGGCCATGTCCTCGCTGTCGCTCGTCCGGCCCAACCGACTGCTGTTGGTTGATCGGCAGCTCGTTCCGGCGCGTCATCGACCCGGCGGTCTGGGGCAGGGGCCACGGCTGCTCATAGTCAACAGACCCTGAGCCGTGCCATCGTTGACAGGTGAGTCCGGAAGAGGTCGTGAGTCGGCTCGCTGCGTACGTTCGCTAGCAGATGGAGGCGGGCAGCACGGGAGTCCGAGTGGCAATCGATGGCAAGGACGCCGCAGGGAAAACGACGCTGGCCGATCACCTGGCCTCAGCACTTGTTGGTGGTCCGCAAGAGGTCATTCGTGCGGGAATCGCATCCCTACTCTGTCCCTACTTTGATGCGCCCGGCTGTCAGAAGGAAGTACGAGCTCCAGCATCCGCATCAGTAGATTTCCAGTTAGATGGCCAAATGAGAAGACTCGGTGACACCAGGTCGTAGGCGATGGACCCTTCGGATGGGGCTCATAACCCGAAGGTCTCGACTTCGTAGGAATCCGATTCCAGACGCGGTCCCTCAGCGAGGTGGCCGTCGCCACGACACCGAACCGACCCTTCTTCGTAGCTTGCCGGATCGCATCGCCAGGTCGACGAATCGATCCCTCTCAACGCTCGTCGTGGGTGCGGCAGCGGAAGTCGGCTAGCCAGAGGTCAAAGTCCTTGGCGACGATGCGCTCGCCGGTGATCCCTGCTGCCTCGGGCGATGCCAAGAACACCACGGGCGGCCCCATGATCTTTGGATCGAGCAACGAGCGCCGAACGGACTCGCCCAGCCCCTCGGGGACCATCCCGGTCTTAGTGGCGCCGCCAGGCGTTGTTACCAGCCGGTAAAGCGTTGCAGAACTCGATCGCAAAAGTTATGCGTTCGCACCTGTTTGTGACCTCAGTCAGCACCGCATCTGCTACGTCTCTTAGCGGCGCCCCATTTGCCCGGAGGGCTGCCGAGATGTCAACACCCCACCGCCCATAGCCGGGAAGGCAGGTAACTTCGGCATCTTCGCGGAAACTGCTCCTAAGAAGGAAGGTTGGTGCGTAGGGAGCGCCTCCGATCCGCGTTACGTCGACTTGCAGTGCCTCATGTAGGACCTCGAGAGCGCGATCACACTCGACGATGCTGTCTCCGTGGATACGCCAACGACGCACCGCTAACCTCCGAGAGAGAGCCGCGAGGAACGTTAGGTGGCGCTCCCGGAGCGGTGGTGGATGCAAGGACATGGAGTCGCGCTATCCAGCGGGCCGTGCTGGGCCTCGAGCGTCCGTTTCTCCATGCCGGGAGGCTGCGCCTGGTCCATCCGACGACGGGCGAAGAACTCGAGTGGAGCGCTCCCTTGCCCAACGATCTGGCGGCGGTGCTGGCCCGCCTGTCCTGAAGGCGTCGATCAGGCCGCGTCGTGGAAGGCGTTCACTTCCGGCTGGGCGGCGAGCGCCCGAAGTGCCGAGGCTTCGAGGCTCCGGACCCGCCGGACGCCGATCCCGAGTTTCTTCGCCGTCGACTCCAGCGAGGCGGGAGGCTGGCCGGTAAGTCCAAAGCGCAGCCGGACCACCTGTCGTTCGAGCTCGGGAAGTCGGCCGATGGCGTCGGCGAGGCCTTCCATCGACATCTCCTCGACGGCTTCGTCGTCGACCGACCCGTCCTCGGCGGCGAGCAGGTCGCCCAGGGTGGCGCTGGCGTCGATGGCGACGGGCTGATCCAGACTCGCCACCACCCGGGGCAGATGGCGCTCGGCACCCTCGCCTCGGCGTTCGGCCGCGTTCTCCGCCGCGACGGCGTCCTCGGGCAGGCGAATGGCTCGTCCCTTGGACTGCACGGCCCGCTGGAGGGACTGACGGATCCACCAGGTCGCGTACGTCGAGAACTTGAAGCCCCTCTTCCAGTCGAACTTCTCCACCGCGCGCATCAACCCGAAGGTGCCCTCCTGGACGAGGTCGGTGAGATCGACGCCGCGTCCTTGGTACCGGCGGGCCCAGTGGACGACCAGCCGGAGGTTGCCGGCGATCATCTCGTTCTTCGCCCCGGCGTCACCAAGTTCGATCCGCTGGGCGAGGGCGACCTGTTCAGCAGCACTGAGCAGGGGATACCTGCCGATGTCGTCGAGAAAGAGCCGCATGAGGTCGGGGCCTCCGCTCGCCCGCTCTGCTACCTCGTCGGCGAATGCGGTGGTAATGGCCTGGTCTCCGTTCCTCGCGTCTCGATCTGTCCATCCGACCCTCGGAAGTGGCCGGCACCTTGTGCAATTGTGCAACACCGGACGCGGTGGTGCCATTCCTTCCGGCGTCGACTTGGCGCTCCCGGCTGCCGGGCAGGGCCGAGCAGCGGGACCGGTCGGGGGATCGCGCCGGAGCCGAAGCTCTTGGCGGCCCTTCCAGCCGGCCTTAGTCCTCGTCGGCTCGGGTCAGGCGCGCCACGGGACCGCGGAGAAGGCGCGGGCGACCATGTCGCTCAGACGGTAGGGCTCGAGGTGCCGTCGGATGCGCTCGCTAAACCGAGATTCCGACCGACGCGAGCGTGGCCGCTGCGACTCCTAGGGTGGCAATCGTGCGCCACTGCCGTCCTGACCTTTTGTACATCAAGCCCTCCTTTGTGCGGGAATGAACTAGACACCTCGCCGATCACGGCGCGCGGGATGGTACAGACGGCTCAAAACATCTCCGCGGCGATCTGGTGAACAGCGCGAATCAGGGCGGCAAAAGTTCGATACGGACGCGCATATCCCTCGTTAGGCCGAAGTTCCTCCCACGCGAGCACGGTCAATCTGGCTAGCTGCCCTTTTGCGGCCGTCAAGGTGGCTTTCTGACTACGCGTAGCCGAACCGGTGCGAGACGCCGAGCAGCTCGAAAGCCCGGCGCTGGACCGTCATCGGCGTCGTGATCACCGTGAAAGCGGAGAGATCGGCGTCAGCCGGCTTAACCCGATTGGCGGCGATGGTGGCGAGGTCGGCGAGCAGGCTTTTGAAGGAGTGGGCCGGCAGGCGATCGGGGGTCTTTTTCGTCGTCACCTTCGAAAGCGCCGCGGCCGAGCGCTGGGCGGGGCCGACGGGGCTTGGCCTCATCGCGGCTGCTGACTCGGGGTCGTCGTCTTGGAAGAGCATCGGGGCGAGGCTTACCCGCATGTGGAAGGCGACGTAGTAGCTGAGCATCCGCAAGAACACGTGGCAGCGGACTCGGTCCTCGCTGCGGTGGCGGATCGGGCGGATGTCCAAGTCGGTGTTGAAGGTCCTAAACGCGTGCTCGACGCCGGCGAGCGCCTTGTAGGAGGAGACGACGCCAGCGGTCTCGAGCACGTCGTCGGCAAGGCTCGTCCGCAGGACGTAGATCCCGTCGAGCGCGGCCTCGGCGGCGATCTGTTCTCCTTTCCGCGAAAAGGTGAACGAGTCGTCGCCGATCTCCATCTTGAAGTGCTTGGCGACCTTGAAGCGGTTCAGCACCTTGCCGACCCTGAGCGCGATCGTGTCCTTGCTCCGAAGGGGGCGGCGGATGCAGGTCTCAACAGTCGCAGGCAGGTTTGGCGTGCGGGGGCACTTCTATCTACCTCCCTGTCCGTCGGCCCTGTAGGGCTTTACACCACAGATATCTCATTCACCATAAGTCTTCGTCCTGCACCATAAAGGGCTGACCTGCGGTCGAAGTCCGAGGTCGGCCAGATCAACGAGGTTCTGTGCAAGGTCATCGCACACAACCTGTGCGTACTGATCGCGTGCATTCACGACATCGGGCTGGAAGCGCCGATGTTCGGTGCTGTGCAAGCCGCGCCGGCGTAGGTCCATCACGGCGCGTACAACTTTTCTCGGTACTCGCCAGCCCAGGGATGCTTGAGCGTGCGCCGCACGAATGTGCCCTTGTACTCAAGGTTCGGCTGACTTCCGGCACCATCGTGATGCAATTCAAACCTTCCCTTTAGCGGTTGCGCCGTCGTGGACGAAAGTTCGGTCTCAATAGGTGTGGTCTTGTCCGGCAACGGCCGATGGCGAAGGTCAAGCGGCGCCGCGCTCCTGTTGTCATTGTTAAACGCATAACAACAATCGTCGTCTGTATACTTCATGGCCACATCAAGGGGTTCTGCGTTTCCGTTCGCCAAGATGGTCTTTTCGTCGGCGCGTTGCGTCGGCAATTTCAGCTGGGATTCGGGGGGGTCAGCCCAGCGGCCGTCTATGGGCACCTCCATCGTGGTGCTGGCGTGATAGTGAATCTTCGCCACGACACCCTCAGCAGCTCGTCGTTCAGGGCGTTTGGCGTTGTAGATCGGCACGTAGACGAAGGTCGTCTTGATGGTGTTGGTAGTCCCAGCGCCAGCGGGAACGCTCCCTGCTGATAGGGGGCTGAAGCCTCCAACGCCACTCGCGCCGATGGCTGAACCGAACGGACCAACAACGGTCCCTACCGTCTGCTCTTTGCGGTAGGGAGCCCCGAACTCCAGGCGCGGCTTTCGTTGCCATGATGCGACGACGGCCCAGACGACCAGAACCAGTCCGGCCAGAAACACGACGCACGCAGCACCAATGGAGTCCTGATACCAAGTGGAGCTGAATGCCGGCGGGTGGCTCGTTGCTGCGAACCCAACGGCCGTTACGACTCCTGCCAACGCGGCGGCCATCAGGACGACCCCGATGTTTTTGTTCTCCATGGTTCTCCCTTCACCGAACCGTCTCCAGTTTGGGACTCGTTCGGTGACTTTGGGTGCAAGTTCTGTGATTGCACCCAAATGTGGGTGTCGTGTCGTTCTGTGGTGCAAAGCTGCCCTGTAGCTTCCCGCCCTAAGCGCTCTGCTCTCCTGCTGGGCCGGCTGGGGCCGGTCCCTCTCCCCGCCGCCCGTGCGCTCCGTGCGTTCGCCCCTCGGCGGGGCGCCGCCCGGCCGCCTGGCCGGCTTGGTGTTGCCCCCTCGGTCTGCCCGCTCGCCCTTTCGCTCCCTCGGCGGCTGCCCCTCCCCCGGTGTGCCGGCCGCCCCCCGTCCCCGGTCTTTGGCCTGCCTTCCCGCGCCTGTCCCTCTCTCCCCGGCATCGTCAGTGGGCGCTGAAGGACGCGAACCTCAAAGGGAAAGAGACCACGTGCTCCCCGGCGTCGGCTGCTTCCGGAGAGCGGCGCACTGAGGCACCGGTCTCGTCAAACCCCCGAACGCAAAGTTGGCGGCGAGGCACTCAGACAACCTTCGCGTGTAGCCATTCATGTAGCCAAGCCCTCAGATCCGACTGGACGCAGACAGACGTCCAGGGACACAAGCACCTGGTCAGAGGCGCTCGGTGGACTCTGATGGACGCCCAGACACCCGTTCGATTTCTCTGGCAGTCAAGAGGTTCGGGGGTTCGAGTCCCCTCGCCTCCACCGATTGGGGTTTAGGTCAAACCTTCACCAGCTACGAGACAAGCTGCATCTACTGATCGGGCGTGGGTGGGGCGGGCCTGGTTCCATAAGAGGTCGGGACGAGCCCACTCCTGGTTCGAGTTACTCGATCGGCTGGTGAGACATGGCTGGCGGCTTACGCCCCGCGAGCAGCCAGCCGGCTCCGGCTGCCACAAGAGGCAACCCCACAAGGATCGCCAGCAGATTCGTCACCGGCACGTTGGCTAGGGAGGAAAGACCTCCGTTCAATGAGTTGCCTCGTAACCAACCGATGACCCCGACATAGCCGGCGAACGTACCGAGGATCGCTCCCAGGAGCCCAAGTGTTCCTGCTGTGATAGCCGTGAGCGTCCGACGGGTGTAGCTACTGGCTCCAGCAGCGGCCAGCGTGCGCAGGTCGCCCGCCGTTTCGCTCCGGATGAGGCCGATGCTCATCGCCAAGATGCTGAGTGCGATCGCCATGCCCGCGGCGGTGGCCCAGTCGACCACTTCCCCCGATGTCGGTTCATCGTTCTTGGTCTCGATGCTCAAGTTTGCCGTTGCCGCGATTGCCTGAGCATTGTGGATCTCGGCGGCAGTGATCGGTTGGGCGGCGTCGACAAACCAGCCAATCGGCGGCCCGATCACGGACGAAGAGATCCCAAGTTCGTGGACGGCGTGCTCGGTGATCAAGAGGTTCGGTGCGTGAACCCCGGTCGGCAGCGCGCCGAGCGCTTGGATCACGGTGTGCTTCAGCAGTCCAGACTTCGTGCAGGTGTAGTTCCCGTTACCGGGCGACCTTAGGGGTATGAACTTCTCGCACCAGTTGAACTCGACGCCCGACGCACCGGCGAATCCTGGCAGCGAGGTCACGACGTCGGCATCTGGCGCGATCTCTGATTGGCGAATGCCCAACAGCTGCAAGAGCTGGGGGGTGGCGACGGTGAGCGATCCGTCGAAGGATTTTGTTCCGGAGCTGTTCTGGAGACCGCCAACCAAATAGAGCGCGGCGACGTGCTGCGCGCCGAGCGCTGCGCCGACCCGATCTGCGACCTTCGCCATCGCTTGCACCTGCTTCGCCGACGGATAGGGAATGATCCCGATGTTCGCCTGGTTCGAGGCGAGGTTCGGGCCGGCGGGGTCCCAGACGTCCGAGTAGCGAGCCTGCGCCAAGATGGCGATCATGACTGCGATCATCACGCCGAGGCTGATCGCGGCGAGGGCCGAGGCGGAGCGTGCCCGGTAGCGGGCGAGGTCACGGAGCGCCAGTCGAGCAGCTACCGGAGCGTGCCGTGCCAGTTGGCCCAAGCCGACGAGGAAAAACGGCGCCAACAGGATGACCGCAGGGAAGAGAGCGACGATCCCGGCAACGAGCTCCGGTGTGCCACGGCTGCTGCTCGGATTCTGGCTGCCGGCGTAGGCGAGTAGGAAGAAGGCGACCACGAGGAAGGCGATCCCGGGAAGCGCCGAACGGTGCACTTGCTTCGGCGGAGCGGGGCGCCCCGAAAGAGACGCCACCACAGAGAGCTTGGTGATCTCCCGGGCGGGTCGTGACGCAGCCAAGTACGTTGCCACGAGCGCCAGCACGCTCGCCGCCAATACCACCACCCAAGGCAGGGCGAGCACTCCGATCAGGTGATGCACACTCTGTTCGAGATGGGGCCGGTAGGCGAACCAGAGCACCAAGCCGAGCCCGGTGCCGAGCAGTGCCCCGACGACACCGACGGCGAGCCCGTTCGCCCGCACGACAAGAGAGACGTTCTTTTCGGTGGCTCCGATCGACGCCAGCATCCCGAGTGACCGCAGCCGTCTTTGGGCGAGCACCGTGAAGCCCCCGACGGCCATCAGTGCGATGAGGATCATGCCGATCGCGAGCACGGCGAGCGAGAGCGTTTCCGGATTGATCGGGTTGTGGTTCGCTACTGAAGCGGGGGTTGAAACGTTGGCGCCAATCGAGCTGGGCTTCACCCCGGGCGCGTCGAACAGCACCGTGATCGAGGTTGGAGACTTCACCTGTCCCGGCTCGACGAGAGCGAACTCGCCGAGCAGGCTTTGCGGGTTCTCGACGATGCCAACCACCCGACGGAGTGCACCTCCGACCCCCCAGCGGTCGTCGATCTTCAAGTTGAGGTCCGCCGCCAGTCCCGGTGTCACGGCCACCTGGTCCGCTCCCCTCGGGAAGTGGCCGGAAAGGAGCGAGAGCGTTGGTCCGCCGTAGGGGCCGTTGGGGTTCTGCGCCCGCAGCTCATAGGTATCGACCGATCCGGGAACCTGCAGGTCCTCGTTCTCGATGACATCGACGCGTCCGAATCGGTGTTCCAGCGAAGCGATCTGGGAGGCGAGATGAGGATCGTTCCCGGCAAACGTCGCCATGTCGCCTGCGGTGCCGAATCCTGAGTTCGCTGGAGGTGGGGTGTTGGTCGCTACAGCCGCGCCGACGATGGTGGTGGCGACGGCGATGATGACCAACGCGAGGATGAGGAGTTGCTGGCGCCACTCACGGCGGAACAGGCGCAGAGCCCAGAGGATGACAGCTCGGCGGGCAGCCACTGCACTCCGCTCAGTCGCGCGACCGACGGATGGACGGTCCGATGTCGTCGTCGCAGTCATCGCTGTACGGCTGGACGAGATGCCACCGCGTATTCAGGGTGGGCTCGGTTGCGTTGACCACCTTGCCGTCCCGGAGGGAGATCACCCGTTCGGCCCACGACGCAAGCTGCGCGTCATGGGTTACGAAGACCACCGCAACCCTTCGCTTGAAAGCGTCGGCGATCATGCCCGTCACTGATTCCCCGTTTTCCGAATCAAGAGCGTCGGAAGGCTCGTTGGCAAAGAGCAGGTGGCGCTCGCCGACGAGCTCCTGGGCAAGGTTTCATGGGCGAGCAGCACCCGTCGCACTCCCTCGTTCTTGGAGGGCACCGTTCGAAGGTCCGGCCTAGTACCAACGGGTAGATCGCTCATTCGATCGCCTGACGCGTCACGGCGGCGGGCTCCCGGCCCGCGAGCAGCCAGGCGACGATCGCCGCCGCGATCGGCATCGCGATAAGGATCTCGAGCAAATTGTTCACCGGCACCGTGCTAAACAACGCGGACTCGCCGCCGTTCTGCGTGTTCGATCGCACGAACGCGACGAGTCCCACGTACGCCGCGAAGGTGCCGAGTACCGCCCCGAAGAATCCGAGCGCCCCGGCCGTCACGGCGGTGATCGTGCGCCGCGTCCATCCGCTCGCTCCGGTGGCGGCGAGCGTGCGGAGGTCACCTGCGGTCTCGCTGCGGATGAGGCCGATGCTCATCGCGAGGATGGCCAGCGCAAGCACGATCCCGAATACCGTGGCGAGATCGATGACTTCGTACCCCGGGGGCGCGCTCGACTTCGTCTCGATGCTCATTCCGGGCCCTGCAGCGATGAAGCGGGCGTTGCGGATCTGCGCGGCCGTGGGGGGGTGGTTGGTGACGATGAACCATCCGGCGAGCGAGGTCTGCAGGTGGAGTGTTCGGATCGCGTGCTCCGTAAACACGGTGTTTGGCGCCGATGTTCCCGAAGGGAGCGAGCCGAGGTATTGAATTTTCGGGTTCCAAAGGCACGAGCTCTTCGGACACGGATTGGGATTGGAAACGTTCGGAGGCGCTACACCACCCCCGTTTCCCCAGGTCAACTGCATCCTCGACAATCCGGCTATCCCGGGTCTCCACGTCAAGACGTCGGCGTCCGGGTCAACCGTCGACGCCTTGATCCCAAAGGCGCGCAGCAGCTGGGGAGTCGCGACGTAGATCGCACCGGACCAGTTCCGCCCAGAGGCGGCGTGCTGCAGATTCGCGTTCGCCTGGAAGAGCTCGAGAGTCGACTTGGCGCCGAGCGCCGTCGCGATCTCGTGGACCTTGGCATCGAGAGTCGCCATCGGCGGCGGCTTCGGAGTCGGATGGGGCTTTTTTCCCGGTCCGCTCACAATTGTTCCGCCAGGAAGCGGCGCGTAGACGACAACCTGGTTTGAGGCGAGGTTCGGACCCGCGTAGTCGAGGTATTGGCCGTAGCGCAAGGACGCGGCGGCGGCGGTGACGACCGCGGCGAGCACCGCCACGCTGATCGCAGCCATCGCCGTCCCCGACCGGGCGCGGTAGCGATACAGGTCGCGCAGTGCGAGCCGAGGGCCGATCGACATGAGACGTCCGATGCGCGCCGCGAACGCGAGGCAAAACGGCGCGAGCAGGATCACCGCCGGAATGAGCGCGATCAGACCGAAGACGAGAAAAGGCGTATTCGGCGAGGCACCGCCGGAAACGCTCGCGAACGACAGCAAGGCGAACGCGATCACGAGGAAGACCACGCCAGGCACGACCGACCGACGGACCTTCATCGGTGGCATCGGGCGACCCGACAGCGCCGCGTGCACCGGCACCGTGGCGACGGTTCTTGCCGGGCGCCGGGCGGCGAGATACGTCGCGACGACGGCGAGTCCCATCGCTGGACCGATCACGATCCAAGGAAGTTGAAACGTGCCGATCACGTGGTGCGCGGTCCCCTCAATCGTGGGGCGGTAGATGAGCCAGAGGATGAGTCCGATCACGGCACCGACGACCGCTCCGACGACACCGACGATGGCACCGTTGATCTTCACCACGAGTCGCACATGCTTGATCGTCGCTCCGTTGGCGGCGAGTAATCCGAGCGAGCGCAGGCGACGTTGCGCGAGCACCGTGAACCCGCCGACCGAAACGAGCGCGATGAGCACCATCCCGAGTACCGCGACCATGGCGATGATCGTCTCGGGGTTGATCGGGTTGTTCGACTCAACTTGCGAAAGGCTTTGTACGTTCGGCCCGATCTTCGACGGCTTGACGCCGTGGGCATCGAAGAGAAGTTCGGTATCGCTTGGTGAGCGAACTTGGCCCGGCATGACGAGCGCGAATTCGTCGAGAGTCTCCAGCGGGTCCTCGACGATCCCGACCATCTTGCGCGTGATGCCGCCTTCGGTCCAGTTCGACCCGATGCGCAGGCTGAACGCGGATGCGACGCCCTGTGTCACCGCGACCTCGCTGGCCGAACTCGGGTAACGACCGGACAGGAGCGAGAGCATCGGACCGCTGAACGCCCCGTGGGAGCTCTCCGCACGCAACTGGTACGTCTCGGTCGTGCCTGGGATCGTCAGCGTCTCGTTCTCGATGACTTGCACCCGTCCGAAACGGTGTTCGAGCGCGGCCACCTTCGCCGACAGGTGAAGAACCGGTCCTTCGAACGTCGCGAGGTCCTGCGCGCTACCGAAGCTCACGTTCGCGGGCGTCGGGTTGTTCGTCGCCACCGCCGCGGCGACAAAGAGCGCCCCCACAGCGACGATGATCAGCGCGAGGACGAGGAGTTGTTGCCGCCACTCGCGTCGGAACATTCGCCACGCCCAGCGGATAACGGCGCGCCGCGCCGCGACCCCTCCGTCGCGAGCGCCGTGAAGGTCGGGCGCGACGGTCTCGGCCGTCGTCATTGCTCTGGGGCCGATTGAAGGAGGGACTCGGGACTGGGCGGCGGAATCGTGTGGTCGACGATGCGGCCGTCACGCAAGAACACCACGCGGTCGGCCCACGAGGCGAGCTGCGCGTCGTGTGTGACCACGACCGCCGCGACGCCCTTCTTGCACGCGGCGACGAGCATGCGCATTACCGTTTCGCCGTTCGCCTGGTCGAGCGCCCCGGAGGGTTCGTCGGCGAGTAGCAGGTGTCGCCCACCGATTAGGGCCCTTGCGATCGCGACGCGCTGACGCTCGCCACCTGAGAGCTCGTCCGGATACCGGTTCGCGCGATCGGCGAGACCAAGATCCTCGAGCACAGAGATACCCGCAGCTCGCGCCTTTCTTGCCCCGATGCCGTCGAGTTCGAGAGGCAGGGAGACGTTCTCTACCGCGGTGAGTCCGGCGAGGAGGTTGAACTCCTGGAAGACGTATCCCACGGTGCGTCGCCGCAACTTCGCCCTGTCGTTGTGTGACATTTTCTGCAACGACGCGCCGTCGATGAGTACTTCACCGCTCGTCGGTTCTTCCAGACTCCCGGCGATCGTCAGCAGCGTCGATTTACCCGAACCGCTCGGGCCCATGATCGCGACGAGGGAACCACGATCGACCTCGAGGTTGATGTCCGCCACCGCGTGTACTTCGGTCGGGCCCGCGCCATAGGTCTTCGAAATCTCGTGCAGTTCCAACAGGCTCATCTGCGCACCGCCAATCTCCGTCTCAGAACTGGGTACTCGACGCCTCCAGCGGGAGGCTTCAATGACATCCGCTTCATCCGGCCCTCGACTGCGTCGAGCCATCGGACCACCGCGTCGAGCCGGAATAGTTCCGCGTCGACGACAAGAGCGAGGGGCAGGTCGTACTGCCCTTCGTCTTCCTTAAGACGCGTCCATTGCTGCATCAATTCAACGAGGTATCGCCGGTGAACTTGCAAGACTTCCTGAACGTCGACGTCCGGTAGCTCAAGGGCGACAAGCACTTTGATCACTAGTTCGTCGCGCGGCGGCACGGTGAGATCGCTGGGTGTGTCCAGCCACTGCGCGAGCTCATTCGTGCCGGCGGCTGTGATCCTGAAACGCTTCTGCGGCCCCTCAGAATCGGCCTCGTCGGACTCGATCAGGCCGTCACGCTCGAGGCGCTGCAACGTCGTGTAGACCTGGCCGACGTTCAGCGGCCATACGTCGCCGGTTCGCTCCTCGAACTCCTGCCGCAGCTGGTGGCCGTACTTTGGCTCTTCGCTGAGGAGGCCGAGAAGGGCATGCCGGACGCTCATGAGATCGCTTCCGAGACGTACATACTGAGTATGCTACGCAGCTGTTACTCAGCGTGCAAGTCAACCTCTTTTGCGAATGCCCAGCAGCACTTCATTGTCGACCCGCGGCAGACCCTGAAAGGTCCAGCAATCGGATTCAAAGACGTGCCGGGCCCAACGAACGGGGCCGAGGGAAGCTTCGAACGAGCGGCGGCGAACGCCGCTACCGACAGGATCGCGTATGGCGTCGCGCCTTCCGTTCCGAGAACGCCGCAGACGGCGGCGATAGTGGCAAGGACTCGTGAGCGGGCTGATCAGGACTTGAGTACGTAGTCGTGGATGAGCCCGCCGAGGTCCGCCTCTCGAGCAGATTCAGCGATCTCCCAGGCACAGGTGGTATCCAGACTGCGCCGCGGTCGACCGCCGCGGGCCCCACTGGCGGGTCGGACCGAGCCCAGACCTCAGGCGAGGGATTGAACCTGTCGTGGAATCGACCTGTCTGTCGGTTCTCGACGCGCTGATCGTGACGATCGTTGTGGGCCTGTTGGCTGCTTCACGCTGACCGAACCGGGTCGTTTCTCGATTCGCGGGAGGAGAAAGGGGGTGGTAGGCAAAGGCCCACGGATGCTCATTGGTGTGTTCGTCGCTGTCCGCCAGGACACGGAGTCGTAGGGCCTGGTCGTTGCGAGACCGATCCACGTCGTCGGTTCAGAGTCCCACACGGCCCTCCGCAAGGCGTTCGGCTCGGTCGGCTTCGGCCGGAACCGCTGCGCAAGGCTCGCCGTCGATGGATGGCGGCCTCGGCGACCAGCCACCCCGCCGACTGGCGTGGACCGGGTCAGAGCACCTTGGCGAGGAACGAGCGGGTCCGCTCGTTCACCGGATTAGCGAGCATCTCCCGCGGCCGTCCGGTCTCGACGACGATTCCTTCGTCCATGAAGACGAGAGCGTCTCCGACCTCGCGCGCGAACCCCATCTCATGGGTGACGACGATCATCGTCATCCCTTCCTCCGCGAGGCCGCGCATCACGTCGAGGACCTCCCCGACGAGCTCGGGATCGAGTGCCGACGTCGGTTCGTCGAAAAGCATGAGGCTGGGTTCCATGGCCAGCGCCCTGGCGATCGCGATCCTCTGCTGTTGGCCACCCGAGAGCTGGCTCGGGTAGTTCGAGACCTTGTCGGCGAGCCCGACCCGGTCCAAGAGCTTGCGGGCGCGCTCCTCGGCGACGGACTTCGGCTCGTGCTTCACGCATGTCGGGCCGAGCGCGACGTTCTCGAGCGCGGTCATGTGCGGGAACAGATTGAAACGTTGGAAGACCATCCCGATCTTCGCCCGTTTCTCGCAGACCTCTCGGCCCCGCAGTTCGTAGAGCTTGCCGCCGTGTTGGCGATAGCCGACGAGATCGCCGTCGACGGATAGTCGGCCGGCGCTGATCTTCTCGAGGTGGTTGATGCACCGCAGCAAGGTGCTCTTGCCCGAGCCCGACGGCCCGATCAGACACGTCACCTGCCCCTTTACGACCTCGAGGTCGATCCCGCGCAGGGCCTCGAACCGACCGTACGACTTGCGGACGCCCTCCGCCTGCACGGCGAGCTCGGCGAGCGCCATCTAGAGGCCCGTTCCCGGTCGGCCGAGCGAATCGATCTGCAGGATCGTGTTCTCCTGGCGCAGGTTGAACACCGCAACCCGTTTGCGCAGTCGCTGGTACGGCGTAGGGGGGAGTTCCCGCAGCGCGCCTTTGGCGAAGTGACGTTCCACGTAGTACTGGCCGATCGAGAGGATCGTGGTCACGAACAGGTACCAGATGCACGCCACCATGAGCATCGGCACGATTTGATAAGTCCGCGCGTAGATCAGCTGCACCGAGAAGAGAAGCTCGCCGACGCCGATGACGCTGGCGAGCGATGACGTCTTCAGCATGGAGATCGTTTCGTTGCCCGTCGGGGGGATGATCACCCGCATCGCCTGGGGGAGCACGATGCGGCGGAGCGTCTGCCCGTGTGTCATGCCGAGGGCGTGGGCGGCCTCCGTCTGTCCTTCGTCGACAGACAGGAGCCCCGCCCGGACTATTTCCGCCATATAGGCACCCTCGTTGAGCCCGAGGGCCATGACCGCGGCGGAGAACGTCGTGATGATCGAATTCGCGCTGAAGTGGAAGAACGCCAGCCCGAAGGGGACTCCGATCGTCAGCTTCGGATACAGGTAGCTGATGAACTCCCAGAAGAACAACTGGACGAGCACCGGGGTTCCGCGGAAGAACCAGATGTACAACCAGCTCGCACTGGAAACGAGCGGGTTCGGCGACAGTCGCATGACGGCGAAGAGGATCCCGAGGGCGATCCCGATCGCCATTGCGAGCACGGTCAGTTCCAGCGTGATCTCAAGACCGAGGAGCACGGATCTGGTTGTGAAGTACTGGCCGATGACGTTCCACTGGTAGCGGGACTGGTGCACCCCACCGCGGTAGGTCCACGAGAACGCGAGGGTGTGCACGAGCATCGCCGTCAGCAGGACGATGATGGCCCCAGCGACCCAACGCCCCGGATGACGGACCGGAACCGCCGTGACCACGTCGCCGGCGGGGCGCGCTTCGGGCGCTTCCGCCGGCTTGAATGACGTCACGACCAGCGCCTTCCTGAACGCGCCCCGCTGATCACGCGGACTGGCCGGCTGACTGGCTAGCTCGTCGCGCCGTTGATGACGGGCTTGGAGATCGCGCCGGCTTCGATGCCCCACTTGTCAAGGATCTTCATGTAGATGCCGTCCGCCATGAGCACCTTGAGTGACCCGAGCACCGGCTTGGTCATGCCGTTCTTTGGCAGCGCGATCCCGTACGGTGCGGTCTCGAACGCCGTGCCGGACAGCTTGAACTGCCCGTGCGACTGGGCGACGATGTACGCCGCCACCTGCGAATCGGCGAAACCGATCTGCTCACGGCCGGAGGAGACGGCGAGGTTGGCTTCGCTCTGGGTACCGTAAGGTCCGATGCTGACGTGGCATTTCTTAGCCTGGGCCTGGGCGTCGTTCAGCTCGGTCGTGCCGAGCTCGACCGAGACCGAGTGACCGCAGAGCGACTTCAGGCCGTTCAGCTTGAGCTTGCTGTTGGATGACACATAGAAGGCTTCGCCGGCCTTGAAGTAGTCGACGAAGTCGACCTGCTTCTCACGAGACTTCTCATCGGTGAATGAAGACATACCGATGTCGTACCTCCCGGCGAGGATGCCGGTGATGATCGTCGCGAACTCCACATTTTCGTACGTGACCTTCAACCCAAGCACCTGGGCGATCGCCTTCATCAGGTCGACGTCCATGCCGACTATCTCTCCATTAGCAGCAACGAACTCGTCGGGGGGATAGGTGGCGTCCATGGCGACGGCGATCACCGCCTTGGCGCGTACCGAGGCTGGAACTTCTGCGGCGAGCGTCGGGGATTTCGGCGCCGTCGGGATCGTCGTCCCACCGCTGCTCGCTGCAGCCGTGGTCGCGGTCGCTATGAGACCAACTGTTGAGAGAAACGTCGCGCCGAGCATGAGCACACAACGGGTAGACGAGAGCCGCACAGTTCACCTCCATGGGGTTGAAACCAAACATTAATACCACGGCAATGTTCAGAACCCGGAGACGGAACGGTCGGCCGCCGTTCGCTCTTTCGGAATCGCCGCAAGACCGGCGGGCGATCGACCATGCTTTGCGAAGTCGGCCTGCTGCGGCGGACAAGCCCGGACGTCGCGGCTGGGGAATCCTCAGCTCAACGACCCCCGGGATCACCCGAGGAGTACGGGGCAGCTTCTGTTGTCCGAGACCGCGCCATCCGTCCATCCATCCATAAGGTCAGCGCGCGGCCAGCAGCCGGCGAGAGGGCGACGTTAGACGCCGAGCCCGGACGGGCATGACGAGGCGGGCTGTTCCGGTGGTGTCATTTGGCGATGGACCGACTGGCGCACGAGACGCCGAAGGCTCCTGGGCAGGCCGCGAGCCCGGGAGCTTCCGCACCAACGCCAGCGCCGGTACGGCGCGACCGCCGCCGTCGCGGCCACGAGGCAAGTGAAGGCTCCTTGACGCCATCCCGCGTCCGGCGGAGACCAGGTGGGATTCGCCCGTCGACGATCCGGCCGTTGCCGCCGATGGGGTGAGCTGGTGCACCCGGGGGTGCCGAAGCGGAGAAGCGCTGCGGGAAGGCCCTGGTCAGTTCGCGACGGACGGGGAGTTCCCCTGGCGAGAAACGCGACCTACGAACTCTTTACCGCGGTACAGCGTCACAACGGAGGCAAGGAGTGTAATTTCCCGTCCAGACGGTTAGGAGTTCAACATGAGGAAGCATTGGCCAACCTTCTTCATTTCCTTGGTACCTGCCCTGGTTCTCGCGCTTCTCACCGCTGGCTGGGGAGTCAGCAATGCGGGGGCGTCGTCTGCGCGTACGCACAAGAAAGACGGTAAGACCAGCGAGGTCGCCCTCACCGTCCCGGTCAGGGGGAGCGGTGGGTCCAACTACACCAAGGGGAGCCATCTCCAAGGGTTCGAGTTCAAGGTGAAGGTTCCCATCTCGATTATCAAACTCGGCGCCTACGACTCCAATCTCTCGAAACTGGGCAACGGGTCAGAGAAGTTCGTAACCGTCCAGGTCGCGGTGTTCGACCTCACCGCCAAGAGGCGCCTATGCGAGGCCAGCGTGGGTCAAGACGAGCCGGTGGTGGGCGTTTACCGGTACGCCACCCTTTCTCGTCCCGTCACGCTGAACACGACCCACAGGTATGCCGTTGTCTGGGTCTCGCTTTCGAATTACTACCTGCAGAAGCCCAAGTTGACTCTTTCGGACGTCAACCCTGCCATCCACTACCTGGCAATGGCGGGTTTCGGCCCAAAGGGCCTCACGGTGAGCAGGACACTGATTGAACCGAATTGGTTCTTCACCGTAAGGGCCCATGGCATGGCCGCGATCAACTACGACTTGGGACCGAACTTCATCTTCAAGTCGTCTCGCTGACCTTTCCACGGCGCGAGCTGACGGCGCAGACCGACGTCCGAGGTCAGGTGAAAACTCGGACGGCGCTGGGGAGGGTCAAGCTGGCACTTGGTCAGCTGTGCGGTTCGGAGAACTCAATGACCGGATCGGGGATGAGCAGTCGGAGCGCGTCCGAAAGCGGCCCATCGTGAGCTCGGCGGCGATTGGGGACTCGGGCACAAAGACAAGAGGGGCGAACCGGAATGAGGGCATGACGGGTGAGATGAGCCGAGCGAGAACCACGGACGCGCCAGCGAGAATGCGGACTTGCCGCACGTGACGCGTTTACAAGTGCACGGTTACCCCGCCCGAATACGCCGAGTCGTGTAGCTCCAGCCTTACGATCGTGTCGTTTGCTGGAATCTGAAACGGCAAGATGGCGGTAATCGCCACTCCGGGACGAAGCTCGGTGTCATCGTTCGCGCTGACGAGAGACTCGGTGGCGGTGGCGTCGGCGCTGAACTGCCGACCTGCAGAGTCGAAGGCGTATTGATTGCCTGCGAAATAGGTCTGACTTGTCCCCGTGTCATCGGTGATGGTCAATCTGACCAAGCATTCTTGGGCAGCGGCCGGAACGGTCTCGCCAGCGCCGGTGACCACCGCATCTGCTTTGGCGCCACATGACACGCCCTTGACGACAAAGGCGAAGTCTCCATCCTTGGCGACCTGTCCGATTCCCTTGGTGGCGCTCGGTGTGCTGGAAGGGCTCGGGCTGTTTCCGTGATGCACAGCGCCCACGACGATGATCGCGACCACAACCGCACAGCCGACGGTGACGCCGACCACTCGTCGCAAGGAGAGGGATCGTTTCCGTGTCCGACGTGACTTGAGTCTGCGGTTCGGCGTCCAATCTGGTCGCCAATAAGGGGCCGATTCCTTCGTTGCGGGACGCGAAAGTAGGCGTTGTTTTTCTGCCTGAAACTCGGCCTCCGTGAGCACGCCCGAATCGCGGAGATGATTCAGCTTTGACAACTCATCGGCTACCGAGTTTTCCGCCATGGCAACCTCCCATGTCCGGTTGTTGAATCTTCAGCAGCGGCCCCAAATGGCTTCAACAGGCGTGGGCGAACAAGTGCACAGCCTCGGTCCCTGGTGCAAACAGGACCATAACGACGAAGGTCGGATGGCGGCCTCGGCTGAGGCCTGTCCGGTAAGGAAGTTGACCACGAAACTCGATTTCTGCTCCAAGCGCCGATCGACACCCTGAAATTGCCCGCGATGAAGGTCCGAATCCGCGTGTACCTCGATCCGGTAGATCACCTGGTCTTCATGGGCGGCGCTCGGCGTAGACAATCCCTTCGTCGGCCCGGCGAGTCAGCTTGAAGCCTTGCTTCTTGAAAACGGCGATCATGATCGAGTTCTCAACGGCCGTCTCCGCGTAGACGGTGCGCAGTCCCCACGAGTGTCCCCACGCACGCGCGGCTTCGAGGCAGTAGTTGGTCAGAAGGCTGCCGAGACCGCGTCGCTGCCAGGGATCCGCTACGAGCACCGCGTACTCGGCGCGATGGCGGACGGGGTCGGCGACGAGCCGGCCGACACCGGCGAGCTTCGTTGTGCCGTCATCGGCCTTCACCTCGGCGACGATCGCCAGCTCGCGGTCATAGTCGATGAAGCAGAAGCGTGTGGCGAATTCGTGGGTGTGCCTTACCATCGCGCTGAAGCGCAGGGAGATTGTCTCGACCGAGCAGGCGTCGAGCATCTCGTGCCAAGCGGGCTCGTCCTCAGGCCTGATGGGGCGCAAGGTCACCTGAAGCCCACCTGTTGTGGTGGCTTCGCGGGTGTACTCCTCGGGATAGGGGCGAATGGCAAGGTGCGAGAACGGCAGCACCTGGCGCCCGACGAGCGACTGGTCCACCACCGCCCTGGCGTCGAGGGCGATTGCCCCGTCCGAGGTGGCCAGGAGGGGGTTGATCTCGATCTCGCTGAGCTCGGGATAGTCGGCGACCAGGTAGGAGAAGCGCATCACGACCTCCAACAGGGCGTCGAGATCGACTGCCGACCGACCTCGGTGTCCCGCGAGCAGTGGCCAGATGCGAAGCGACTGGAGCATGCCGAGGGCCAGACGCTCGTTGAGCGGCGGAAGCTCGAGCGACTGATCGCGCAGTACTTCGGCGGCTACGCCTCCCGCGCCCAGCAGGATCACGGCGCCAAAGATCGGATCTTTACGGGCGCCGAGCACGAGCTCGTAGCCGGATGACCGCACCATCGGCTGGACTGTCACTCCTTGTATTTCGGCTTCGGGGCGCCGTTCACGTACTGACGCGACGATGCGGTCAAACGCCGTCCGGACCTTGGCCGCGTCCTCGAGCTCGACCTCGACCCCGCCCACATCGCTCTTGTGCGTGACGTCGGGCGACCGGACCTTGAGCACGACCGGATAGCCGATCTGCTCGGCGACCTCTACGGCAGCATCAGCCGACAACGCCGGCAGTGGTTTTGTGAACGGGATCTCGTAAGCGTCGAGCAGTGCCTTCGAAGAAGTTTCGGACAGGACGCCGGTCCCCTCGGCCAGCACCGCGCTCATCAGCTCCTTGGCGCGTTGCCGGTCGAGCGCAAAGTTGACCGGAATGCTGCGCGGCGTCTCGTGCAGGGTCTCAAGGTTGCGACCGTACGAGACGAGGTCCATCAAGGCGCCGATCGCTTGCTCGGGATAGGAGTATGCGGCTACCCCGCCGGCGCTGAGACGTTGAAGCCCGTCGCGCACGGATTGCCCGCCCATCCAGGCGGCCAAGACGGGCTTGTGCGATCCGCGCCGTGCTGCGAGCACCGCGTCGGCAGTTGTGCTGGCATCGGTCATCGCTTGTGGCGTGAGGATCGTCAGTACGGCGTCCACGTCGTCGTCGGCGAGCACCGTCTTTACTGCTTCGCCGAAGCGCTGAGCGGATCCGTCACCGAGTACGTCGACCGGGTTGCCATGCGACCATGCAGCAGGCAGCACCTCATCGAGCGCCTTGAGAGTCGTCGGCTGGAGCTCCGCAAGTACACCGTCGCGGGCGAGCAACGCGTCGGCTGCCATCACCCCGGGCCCGCCGGCGTTGGTGACGATCGCCAGGTGGGCGCGGTGGATCGCGTGCTCACGGGCGAGCAACTCGGCTGCGGCAAAGACTTCCTCGATCTGGCCCACGCGCACCAGGCCCGCCCGGCGGAAAGCGGCGTCGTAGACGTCGTCCTCACCCACCATCGCGCCAGTGTGGGAAACCGCCGCCTGGGCTGAGGCGGCAAAGCGTCCTCCCTTGTAGACGATGATCGGCTTGGTACGGGAGAAGGCGCGCGCAGCTGACATGAACTTACGCGGCTGGGTCACCGTCTCTATGTAGAGGAACACCGCGTGCGTGTGTGCGTCCTGAGCGAGGTAGTCGATCAGATCACCGAGATCGACATCGAGCGTGTTGCCGACGGAGACGACCTGGGAGAACCCGATCTGCTGGGCGGCTGCCCAGTCGACGACCGAGGTCGCGAGCGCTCCGGATTGCGAGACGAACGCGATGTGGCCATCGATTGGCATCGTCTTGGCAAAGCTGGCGTTAAGGGCAAGTCGTGGCACGATCAGCCCGAGACAGTTGGGACCCAGCAGCCTCATGCCTTCATGGCGCTCCAGCTCCTCACGAACGAGTCGCTCGAGCTCGCATCCCTCGGCACCGGCTTCCCGGAAACCGGCGGAGAGGACCGCGATTGCCGGCACCCCCCTTTCTCCGCAAGCACGCACGACCTCGGGCACCGAGGCCGCGGGGGTGCACACGATCGCCAGCTCCGGCTTGGCCGGTGTCTCGGCGATGCTCGGGTACGCCTGGATACCGCTTACCGACTCGCGACCGGGGTTGATGGGGTAGACCACGCCATCGAACCCGGCATCGACCAGGTTCCGCAGGACGATATGACCGAGCTGCGAGGGCTCGCGGCCTGCGCCGACGACAGCCACGCGGTGCGGATTGAACAAGTGCTCAAGGTTATGGACGCTCACGACTGAGAGATTACGCGAAGAACGACCGGGGTAGACCCGCGCCGATTATCGCTTAAGCCTCAATTGACCGCCCTCGGGAAGGGCTCAGCTCCGGTGGGCAGAATTCTTCCGCCGGCGGACGGAGCGGCGTGTGTAGGGCGCAGGGCACCAGCGAATTCGCCGGAGACCATCCCCTTTTCCCAGGCATACCTTCGGGGTGGCGTCGATCGGCGCGGACCTGATGGGTTCGAAGAACGTCATCGTGAATTTCCCAACTCGATACAGACGATTCGTGCCGATCGACATGCATCCGCAAGCTTCATTGACGATGACCAAAATGGGCTGCGGAGGAATTGACACATTTGTGTTGGAGAAGGGTCAATTCGTGCCTGTTGCGATTCCGCCTCGGATAATCGCAGGTGAGAGGCCTGTGAATTGTGCGCCGCCACGTGGAGTGTGGGTCCCTTTTCGTCTTGAGTCGTTGTCGGTCGGCTCTCGGCGGGGTTTTTCGCTCATGGCCGACGCATGGGCAGCTGCGCACCACCAGGACGTTCGAAATTCAGACCCGGATGCACTCACTAATAGCGCTTGTCTCAGCACACTGCGTGACATCTGTTGTCCAGGAATTGTGACCGGAAATATCACGGTGAGTGAGCTAGCGGTCACTACGGCTATGTGCTCAGATGATCACAAGTTATTGGAGCATATTGGATGAAAGGTGCTCCAGAGACTTAGGTCTTCGGATCTCTCGAAGACATTGTTTCCTAGGGTGATCGGAGGAAGTTATGCGTCGGATGTTCGTCTCGCTGTCGAAAGCGGCCATGCTCGCCATGGTGGTGGCGCTGTTGGCGGCGACTGTCGATGCGGGCGCGGCGTCTGCTTGCACCGGTTCCGGGCCTGGTCCCGGGTTCGGTCCGAAACTCTCGGTGACCGCCCCGAGGGCGGGAACCATCGGAACTGCGATCGCTGCGAGCAACATTAAGGCTTATCTGGTCGACGGAAATAGCACCGGAACGATCAGCTTCTACGAGGACCTGGCCCCAACCTCCCCCACTAGCTGCACCGGCTGGGCCTTGGTAGGCACGGCGTCGGTGACGACGAAGGACGGCGTGTTCAGCTCCTCCGCCGGATTCACCCCGATGCAGGCGGGTAACTACTGGTGGTACGCGACGTATGTCGAAAGCGGCTCCAGCGTGAATAACGCGGCGAGCCCCTGCCGCTCCTGGACCGAGACTGTGGTTCCCAAGGCTCCGTCGACGACCAACGTCACCAACTCGGCCCCGACCGGGATTAGCACCAGCGCCACCGTCACCTTCACGGCGACGGTTTCGGGCGCCGGCGCCACCCCGACTGGCACGGTCTCCTGGACCGTTACCGGGCCGGCGGGCAGCCTGACCTGTCCAGTTTCGACGCTGTCGGGCGGACTGGCCACCTGCAAGATCACCGGTGTGGCGGTGGGTAGCTACACCGCGGTCGCCACCTACCCTGGCGACACCAACTACACCGGTAGCTCGGGTCGGGACAATCTGTCGGCTTACGAGTTCACCTCGACTCTCACCAACACGGTCACCAACACGGTCACCAACACGGTCACGAGTCCTGGAAAGGGTGGACCCCCCAGGATCCGCGGCAAGGTGCAGCCCGAGATCAACGTCGCCGCCGTCGGACCGTGGACGCTTTTCTCCCACAAGACGGTGCACCTGAAGATTCACCTGTGGGGTAGTCGCGGCACGGTTACGGGAACGGCCAAGCTCATGCTCGGCAAGACGCTCCTGTGTGTGCCGAAGCTCGTGAAGGGCAAAGGGCACTGCACGGTGAGTTCATCGAAGATCGGGCGTGGGCGTCACCATCTGCTCGTGAACTATTCGGGATCGAGCGAATACCTGGCTGTGGTCCACCACGTCAACGTTTACGTGCACCACTAGCTGAAACGTAAGTTCGTCCTTCGAACTAGGAAGTTCGCACTGCCCGCCACTTCGGTGGCGGGCAGTGCTGCAACTTGGGCCCATTTATTGTTCCTGGGGCGTGAGGTCATCCATCTGATGAAGGGCGCCAGCTGCGGCGAGTCACCCGGTGCCAATCATCCGATGACGGCGGGCCAAACCGTCGTGGGGGCCCGTTTCCTCTGGCGTAGGAGCCGGCCAGAGGCGCCCGGGCAGCTGTGCCGATGGGTCCAGGCGCTGGAGTTGGGGCTTGCCGTCGGGCCGGTCTTCGGCGAGCTGGATGGCTCCACCGACGCCGGGAGTTGTTCTGTCGGTGCCCTAGGACCGGGACGGTGGGAGCGGGGAGACCTGGAGGTAGGGGTAGGAGCGGAGGCCCAGGCGCTGCAGCCGGTACTGGGCGGTGGTGTGCAGCACCCCGAAGCCGTAGCGGATGCTCCGCCGGAGGTTGATGGACGAGGAGTCCTTCTGGTAGCGGGTGGGGCAGGAGAGCTCGCCGATGCGGGCCCCGGCCAGGATGGCCTGGGCGATGATCTGGTTGTCGAACACGAAGTCGTCGGAGTTGCGCTCCAGGGGGAGGGCCTCCAAAAGGGCCCGGCTGTAGGCCCGCAACCCGGTGTGGTACTCGGAGAGCTTCTGGTGGAGCACCGCGTTCTCGACCAGGGTGAGGACCCGGTTGGCGACATACTTGTAGCGAGGCATGCCCTCGGCCACCGAGTTCTGGGCCAGGATCCGGGAGCCGAGCACCAGGTCGTACTGGTCGTAGGCGATCATCGCCGCCAGGGCCGGCACGAGGAGCGGGGAGTACTGGTAATCGGGGTGGACCATCACGACGATGTCGGCTTTTCGTTCCAGCGCCGCCCGGTAGCAGGACTTCTGGTTGCCGCCGTAGCCGCGCACCTCGGGGTGGCGGAGCACCACCAGCCCCAGGGACTCGGCGAGCTCCACGGTGTTGTCGGTGCTGGCGTCGTCGACCAGCACCAGCTCGTCGACGATGGACCGGTCGATCTCGGCGGCGGTGCGCTGCAGGGTGCACCCGGCGTTGTAGGCGGGTAGCACGATGGTGATCCGTCGGCCGTTGAGCACCGAGTGATGGTAACCGGGGCCGGACCCACCTCCCCGGCGCGCCGCTGGTTCCCGCCCGCCCTGGAGGCGCTGGCGGTGCTGGCCTCCCCGGGTCTTTTCTACCTGGTGCTCCGGCTGCGGGGGATGGCCCCGGTCGAACTGCCCGACCCGAGCATGCACACCACCTACATCGTCGACCCCCGGGACATCTTCACCCGCTACGCCGCGGCCTTCGCCGCCACCGCCCGGCTGCGGGAGGCGGCCCGGGTGGGGTTTTTGGTCCCGGCCCGGGCCGCCTACCTCCTCTTCGGGGCGGTGGGGGGGTTCTTCACCCTCCGGTACCTCCTGGCCCTGGTGGCGGTGGTGCCCCTCTACCTGTTGCTCTCCCGCCTCTACGGCCGCTGGGCCGGGTGGGTCGGGGTGGCGGTGGTGCTCTCCAGTCCGGTCTTCGTCACCGCCTGGGGGACCGACTACCCGGACTCGGCGGCCCTCTCCTACCTCACCGGGGGGCTCTGCGCCCTGGTGATGCCGGCCCCCTCCCGGCGCCGAGCCGGCTGGGTGGCCGGGGCGGCCGCCCTGTTCACCCTGGCGGTGTGGTCCCACGGGGCGGCGGTGCCCCTGGTGGCGGTGGTGGTGGTGGCCTACCTGGCCCTGCGCCTGGTCCGGGAGCGCCCCCACCTCGCCCGGGACGCCGGGGTGGCGGTGGCCACCGCCGCGGTGGTCACCGGGGGGCTGGCCCTGGGGTCCTGGTGGCTCCTCGGCCCGTGGAACTACCTCACCCCCACCTGGCAGGCGGCCCGCTACCTCAGCACCCCGGCCCAGGTGGCCCTGTGGCACTCCGCCAACTGGCGCTGGGTGCTCTACGACCCCTACCTGCTGGTCCCCCCGGCCGCCCTGGGGGCCTTCGCCCTGGTGGTGGCCCGCCGGGGCCGCCGGCTCGGCACCCCCCAGGCCTTCGCCGGAGGGTCCGCCCTCCTCGCCTTCGGGGTCGCGGCCGGCCTCCAGTTCCTGGGGACGGTCCAGATGCTGGAGACGCCCTTCTTCTCCTCGCTGCTCTGGTCCTTCGTGGCGGTGCTATTGGCCATGACCCTGGCCGAGCTGGCCGCCCCCTTCGTCACCCGGGTGGGGGCCCGGGTGGTGCGCCAGGCCCTGCCCGGGCTCCTTGTGGTCGGGGTGGCCCTGGCCTACGAGGCGGACCCCCACGTCCCGGCCCTGGAGCTCACCCCCTGGGGCTGGGTGGTGGCCGGCTGCGCGGTGGCCGCCGCCCTCGCCTGGCGGGGAGGGAGCCGGCTCGGGGCCTGGTCACACCGGAGCAGGTGGGCGGGGGCGCTTTCCGGGGTCCCCCTGGCCTTGCTCGTGGTGCTGGCCGGGGCCCTCCTCATCCTCACCGTGGCGCCGCAGGTCCCGCACCCGCGGACCACCACGTCCGCGAAGGGCGACGTTGTGCCGGCCTACGCGAAGGCGCTCGGGGGGAGCGACGCCGCCTTGGTCGACCTGTACCAGGTCACGGCGGAGCTGCCGGGCTTCGTCGGCCACCCCACCTACGACGGCGAGCAGCTCCTCATGTGGTGGCCGGAGAAAGAGACCAGCCTCCTGATTGAACCCATTGGCATGTTCCACTCCGGGTTCAACGGGGTATCGAGCCCCTTCCCCAACCTCGACGCCCAGGGCAAGGGAAAGATCGAAGCCCGGCGACCGGCCCAGATCCTCCTCATGAGCCTGACCGTTGACCGATTCTCCCGGGCGGTGCAGTGGCTGGCGCCCTTCCGGCCGGTGGTCGTCCGGCGGGGGGTGCTGTCGGACGGGCCGGTGCACCTTTACGTCTGGCTGGTCGACCTGCGTCGCTACCTGCGAGGGCCGCCAGGTGTCCGATCGTGAGGTCGCTTTTGAGATCGGCCAACTAGGTCTGACCGACTGGATGGAAGGCGGCTCTGTGGCTCCAAGACAGGTTCGCACCAGAACCGTCGAGCCGCTGGGAGGGACGCCGGGGGTGCTCCCGAGGCGTGCGGCCCCGTCCTGTCCTGTGAGGTCATGAGGCCCTTGCCAACCTGGCTTTCAGGGTCGGAACGGCACCTGCCACTGCACCGCCCGAAAGATTCGGCCACCGGTCGCGCGATCGCCGTGGACCCTCAGGGCCAGGGGGGATCTTTCGCTCTCGCTAGACGTCTCGATCGGCGGCGTCGCCGTTCGAAGCTGCGGCGGTCGCGGGACGCGGCTTTTTCCAACGGCGCCAACAGGACGGCCCGGCTCCGAGGACGACCAGGGTGGCGAGGGCGAGGGCGAACAGTTCCGGGTAGTAGGAGAAGGCTTGATACCGAAACTCCACGACGTGGGTTCCCGGGCCGACCCGGACGCCGACGTATGCCGGGGCGATCATCTCCGTCGGCTCCTCCTTGCCGTCGACGGTGACGGTCCACCCCGGGTCGTAACTCACCTTGAGCAGCACGACCGCCTTGCGGTAAGCGGTCACGGTGGCGGTCGCCTCGCCTTCGACGAGGTCGTCGGTCTCGCCGAGAACCCTTCCCGGCTTGCCCTTGAGATCTTTGGGGGAGACAACCGTCGGTCGGGCCGCTTGGCGGCCGTCGAAGGCCACCACCGGGTAGAGCCCCACCCAGGCAAGACCCGAGTCCACGAACGGCGCCGAGTCCACGCCCATGTAGGCCTTGTTCTCGATCAGGCCGGGACCGTAGGTGTCGACGACCTGGATGTAGCCGTTCCCGGGAAGGATCCAGAGTTGGTAGGGACCGGCGTGCTTCACGAGACGCGCACCCGGCGGCACCGCGTTGTGGCGCGCGGGCAGGATGAGGAATCGCACACCGAAGAGGGCATAGTCGGCGGGGTTTTGGTCGTCGAAATAGGCCTCGGGGTCGCTCATCAGCGAGGCGGTGCGATTGGTGAAGCCAATCTCGTCGACGTCGTCGTTCGCCAGGTACTCGGAGACCGGCACCAAGCCGACCCGGAAGTTCTCTCCCCATCCCGAAAAAGCCATTCCGGCGTAGACCCGCCCGCCACCCATGGCCTTGATGGTGGCGACCAGTCGATCGACCTGCCTCGCCGCGGTGGACGCCGAGCGCTGTGCGGTGATCAAGCTCGCATCGGCTGAATCGGTGCTGGCGATTTCGGTCCACAACGGGGCCATGGCCCCGACGACGAGGCCGGCGACCAGGACCCGGGCGACCACCAGACGCCTTCCTTGGCCTAACCACTCCTGGATCCGGTGGTCGGACAGGCCACGAGCACCGGAAGCGACGAGCTGCCCCACTCGCACCACGCCGACCCCGGCGAGGAGAATCCCGCTCAGCTGGACCCCCGCGATGAACCGCCGGGCGAAGATGTCGCGGCTGCCCGGCAGCAAGTTGTAGAGGGAGCCAAAGGTCGCTCTGCCGAAAAAGAGCACGAGACTGGCGAGAAAGGCGAGTACGAGAGTGGTCGACTTGGGGTCGCGCCGCCACCGGACCAGGCAGGTGAGGAACCCGATTCCGGCGGCAATCGTGATGAGCGGGAACCGGCCGTAATCGAAGATCTGCCCGGTGAACAGCCAGCGCAAGATCTCTGGCGCACCGTAGGACCGGACGTCGGCACCTTTCTGTAGGAACTCATTGATCGCCGCCCAGTTGCTGTACACGACCAAGGGGACGATCGCCCAGGCGGCGAGGCAGAACCCGCCGACGCCCACGACGAAGGCCCGTTGAAGGCGTTCCATGAACCGAGACGGTTTGACGAGCACCCAGAGCGCCAGAGGGAGGAAGGCGAGGTAGCCGGTCTCGAAATGGAAGGCGGCGGTGAGGGCGACGAACAGCGCAGCAGCGAGGTAGTTACGGCTGTCGTGAACGGCCCGCCAGGAGAAACCCCAAGCGAGCGGCAGGGTCCACATCGCCCACTCCTGTGACCAGACCCCGAAGCCCTTCCACAGGTAGGCAATCTGCTCGTACCCGATGCCGGTGGTGCTGACGACGAAAGATGCCGCCAACGCGGCGAACGCCGAATCCCAGCGAGACCAGCCAAAAAGCCTTCCGGCGAGATAGATGCTGACTGGCCAGGTAACGACGAGCAGATACAGCGTCAAGCTGAACGCCTGGTTGGCGCCGATGGCGAGTCCCAAGATCCCGGCGAGCGTCGCGCCGAGGCTCTGGTAGTGGAGGAACAAGGGCGATCCGAGTCCCAGATAGGGGAACCAACCGTCGAGCGGGAGATGTCCCGTTCGGATCTGACCGACGGCGTATCGGACCATTTCGGAGTGCATGGCGGAGTCGTTCAGGTGCGGCACGTACCGGATCTCGGCGCGCAACTCGATGGCACTGAAGACAATCGGCGCCAGAACGACGCCAATCGGCCCGAGACGAGCAAACCAGGTCGATCCCCGAACTGGAGCGGTACCTTCTCGGACGAGCGGCTTCCGCCTGTCGAATGCTTGAACTTTCAGCCGATTGAGGGTCTCGACGAGCTTCACGCGAGATCCGACGCTACCCTCGACGGCTCAATCGGTGTGGGTTAAGTGAAAGGGCCAAGTTTCCCGGTCGGCTCTTCAGGCCGGGAAGGTCGGAATTCCGCTCCCGAAGAGGTGGCCGCGGGTCGCGGCGAACCTCACCCTGTGGCTACGGTTCTCCTGGAAGGCTCGCACCGCCTTTGGTGGGTGGCTGAGGTGACGACCGCAGTCGTGGAGATGGACCGGTGCCTCCGACGGTTCCGACGCTGGTGCCGAAGATGCACCAATTTCCAATCACGCGGCACGACGACCTCCGTTCAGGAGATCTCCGAGATATCACCGTTGGTCCCGCGCCGGAAAAGCGGAAGGAACCCGAGAGACCGGACGAGACCGGCGTCGGGCCCGAGCGTCTCGCGCCAGGCCGAACCTTCGGTCGCGAGGACCCCGACCGCGATCGGGTTCGCCCCGGCGCGCCGAAGGAGGGCGAGTGCGGCGTGCACGGACGCCCCGGTCGAGATGACGTCGTCGACCAAGGCGACGTTCCTGCCGGCTAGGACGTCGACTCGATTGCGATCGAGGAGCAGTCGCTGGGTGCCGCCGGTCGTTATCGATCGGACCGGCTCGGAGAGCGCATCGACGAGATGGATCTTCGGGGTCTTTTGGAACACCAGGTAGTCGTCGATCTCCAGGGCTCGAACCACCTCGATGGCGATCGGGATGCCCATCGTGGCTACCGAGGCGACGACTTCCACGCCGAGCGGCTTGAGGAGGGCCGCGAGTTCCCGTCCGGCCGCCTCGGCGAAGTGCACACCCTGGTCGACACTGATCAGTAGGGCGATGGCGAGGTCGTCGGACACCGACATCAGCGGCAGTGCGAGTTGTTGCGAGCCAATACGGGCCTGGTAGACGCCGAGGGGTGCAGTCACCTCGTGATCGTGCCCCGTGGGTGTTGGAGATGCAACATCAGATGGCGGTGGGATCGGTGCGCCGTCTTCGGCGGGCGAGTCCCTCTACGAGGATCGACCGCGCGCGGGTCACGTCCTTGGCACGCGGTCCTGTGCCGGAACCGGGAACTTCGAGAACGACAGGAACCTGGTCGAGCCGGGGATGGCTGAGGAGGAGGCCGAGCGCCTCGGCCCCGATTTCTCCTTCACCGAGGTTCTCGTGCCGATCCCGATTCGTGCCGAGCGGAGCCTTGGAGTCATTGAGATGGATGCAGGCGAGCCGGTCGAGCCCGACCGTCCGGTCGAGGGCAGACACGACCGCGTCGGCCTCCGTGGCGTCCCGGTAGGAAATCCCCGAAGCGAACAGGTGCTGGGTGTCGAGGCACATCCCGAGTCGGCGATCGCCCCGAGTGGCGGCGATGAGGTCGGCGAGCTCGTCGAAGGTGCGTCCCATCGTGCCGCCCGCCCCCGCCGCGTTCTCGAGAAGGAGCGGGCCGGACCCGGAGCCGGACCGCGCCTCGGCCTCGTCGAGCGCTGAGGAAAGCCGTGCCGCCACCGCCTCGGCCACGGTGGCGAAGCCACCCCCGCGGTGACTCCCGACGTGGACGATGACGCCGGAGGCACCGATTGCCGAGGCGGCAACGAGATTCTCGACCAGACAGGCCCGTGAACGCTCGGCGAGGTCGACATCAGGCGATGCCAGGTTGATGAGATACGTCGCGTGACAAAAAGTCGCCCGCACCTTCGGGTCGGCCTGCTGTGCGGCGCGGTAGGCGTCGAGCTCAGCGGACGGGTGCGACGGGCTGTGCCACCGGCGCGGGTTCTGGGTGAAGATCTGGATGACGTCGGCGCCGAGCTCCCGGCCCCGTTCGAGCGCGGCCTCCAAGCCGCCCGCTGAACTGACGTGTGCGCCGATGAGCATCCCAGGACGGTACCCGCTTGGCGCGCGCCTAGCCTTAGAGCGTGGCGCGCAAGTTCTTCATCCGCACCTTCGGTTGCCAGATGAACGAACACGACTCCGAACGGATCGCCGCCGATCTCGTAGCCGACGGCTTCGAGCGGACCGGCGATCTCGAAGAGGCGGACGTCGTGGTCCTCAACACCTGCTGCATCCGCGAGAACGCCGAAACGAAGCTCTACGGCCATCTTGGACAGCTGAGGTCGCTCACCCTTCGCCGACCGGGTGTTCAGATCGCGGTGGGAGGCTGTCTCGCCCAGAAGGAGAAGGAGGCGATCCTCGCCCGGGCCCCCCATGTAACGGCGATCTTCGGTACGCACAACATCGGACGGGTGGGGCAGCTCCTGGACGAGGCCCGACGTACCGATCGTCCGGTGGTCGAGATCCTCGAGGCGCCGGACGACGAAGATGATCCGTTCCCTCCCGCGCAATTCGTCCGACCGGATCTGCCTTACGCGGCGTGGGTGACGATCCAGGTCGGCTGCGACAACTCCTGCGCGTTCTGTGTCGTCCCGTCGGTGCGCGGACCCGAGCAGAGCCGCCCGTTCGGCGAGCTCGTCGAAGAGGTACGCAGTCTCGCTTCCCGTGGCACCTCCGAGGTGACGCTTCTCGGCCAGAACGTGAATTCCTACGGCCGGGACCTCACGCTCTGGCTGAAGAAGGCGCCGAGTTCGCGACCTGACGCAGTGCGGCTCGTTGGCGCGCGGTGGGTTAACGACGACAGCCGCGCCGTGCGGCCAGTGTTCGCTGACCTGTTGCGGCAGATCGGCGCGATCGAGGGAATCCGCCGTGTCCGGTTCACGAGCCCGCACCCCAAGGATCTCCGTCCCGAGACGATCGCCGCGATAGCGGAGACCGGCGCGGTTTGCGAGCAGCTCCATCTGCCCCTGCAGTCCGGGAGTGACCGTGTGCTGGCCGCGATGCGCCGCGGGTATACCGCGCAGCGCTACCTGGACCGGCTCGCCGCGGCTCGGGCCGCGATCCCCGAGCTGGCGGTGACGACCGATATCATCGTCGGCTTTCCGGGTGAGACCGACGACGAATTCGACGAGACGCTCGCGGTCGTCGCCGAGGCCGGTTTCGACAGCGCCTTCACCTTCATCTTCTCGCCAAGATCCGGAACGCGGGCGGCCGAGATGGTCGACGCCTTTGTCGACGCCGACACCGTCGCGGAGCGGTTTTCCCGGCTGAAGTCGGTGGTCGACCGCTCGGCCCTGCGGTGCAATCGGGCGCGGATCGGGCGTGTCGAGGAGGTCGTCGTGGAGGGTTCTTCGCGTAAGGACCCCGAGGTCCTTGCCAGCAGGACCCGGCAGGGCAAGCTCGTGCACTTTGGCGCTGGGAAGCTGCCCATGCCACCGGGCTCCTACGGCGCGGTCCGCGTGACCTCAGCCGGTCCGCACCATCTCGCCGGTGACCTGGTGTCCCGGGAAACCCCCGCCAAGTCGTCGCCGGAACCGAGGCCGATCTCCATCCCGTTGCGGGTGTCCTAGACCCGATCGGCCTTCGATTCTCGCCAGCTACGGCGGGCACGAGGTCGTTTCCCCGACGGGATTCCATCGGGTCCGGACCTAGACTGCCGCGTCGTGAGCGTGTTCGCGAAGTTGCTGCGCGCCGGCGAAGGCCGAAAGGTCCGCCGTCTTGCCGAGGTCGTCCCGCTGATCAATGCGCTCGAAGACGAGGTCGCGGCGATGAGCGACGAGGAGCTCGCGCACATGACGGTCGAGTTTCGCGCCCGCCTCGATGCCGGAGAAGAACTGAACGACCTTCTTGTCGAGGCGTTCGCGGTCGTCCGGGAGACGGCGCGCCGCACGATCGGCCAGCGACACTTCGACGTCCAGCTGATGGGCGGGATGGCGCTGCATTTCGGCTGGATCGCCGAGATGAAGACCGGCGAAGGCAAGACGCTCGTCTCGACCCTGGCGGTCTACTTGAACGCCCTGGAGAGGAAAGGCGTCCACGTCGTCACCGTCAACGAGTACCTGGCCCGGCGTGATGCCGAGTGGATGGGGCAGATCTACCGTTTCCTAGGTCTCTCCGTGGGGCTCGTCGTGCCCGAGATCGATTCGTTCGAGGACAAACGCGCCGCCTACGCCGCCGACATCACCTACGGCACCAACACCGAGTTCGGCTTCGACTACCTACGCGACAACATGGCGCCGAGCCGTGCCGAGATGGTCCAGCGCGGCCATCACTACGCCATCGTCGACGAGGTCGACTCGATCCTCATCGACGAGGCCCGGACCCCGCTCATCATCTCCGGGCCCTCCGAGGACGCGACGAAGCTCTACTACCAGTTCGCCAGCGTCGCCCGGACACTCGGGCGCGACGTCGATTACGAGGTCGACGAGGAGAAGAACCTCGTCGTCCCGACCGAGGAGGGGATCGCCAAGGTCGAGCGTCAGCTCGGGGTGGAGAACCTCTACGACGCGGTCGCGGTCAACTACGTCCACCAGCTCGGCAAGGCGCTGGAGGCCAAGGAGCTCTACCACCGCGACAAGGACTACATCGTCGCTGACGGCGCGGTGAAAATCGTCGACGAGTTCACCGGCCGGGTGCTCGAGGGGCGTCGCTGGTCCGACGGCCTCCACCAGGCGGTCGAGGCGAAAGAACGCGTCCGGATCGAGGAAGAGAACCACACCTGGGCGACGGTGACCCTGCAGAACTACTTCCGCATGTACGGCAAGCTCGCCGGGATGACCGGGACGGCCGAGACCGAGGCGGCGGAGTTTGCCTCGACCTACATGCTCGAGGTGGTCCCGATCCCGACGAACGAGCCGATGATCCGGGAGGACCACGCCGACCTTATCTTCAAGTCCGAGGATGCCAAGTTCCGAGCCGTCGTCGACGACCTGGCGGAACGCTACGATTCCGGCCAACCCGTCCTCGTCGGCACCGCTTCGGTCGAGCGTTCCGAGCACCTGTCGCGCCTGTTGGAAAAGCAGGGCATCCCGCACACGGTCCTCAATGCGAAGCAACACGCCCGGGAGGCCGGGATCGTCGCCCAGGCTGGTCGGCTCCACGCCATAACCGTGGCGACGAACATGGCCGGTCGTGGCGTCGACATCGTCCTCGGCGGCAATCCCGAGGGCCTCGCCCGGGAGGCGACCATTGCCGAGGGTCTCGACCCCACCTCCGAGGAAGGTCTCGCCCGCTACCAGCAGCTGCTGAACAAGTTCGCCGAGTCCTGTGCCGAGGAGTCCAAGCAGGTTCTCACCCTCGGCGGGCTGTACGTGCTCGGCAGCGAGCGCCACGAGAGCCGGCGCATCGACAACCAGCTACGCGGCCGCTCGGGCCGTCAGGGCGACCCGGGCGAGAGCCGCTTCTACCTCTCGCTCGAGGACGAGCTGATGCGGATCTTCGCCTCCGGCGCCATGAGCTGGGTGATGGACCGGGCGCTTCCCGAGGATGTGCCCATCGAGGCGCGCATGGTGACCCGGGCGATCGAGAAGGCCCAGGCGACCGTGGAACAGCGCAACGCCGAAATCCGCAAGGACGTCCTCAAGTACGACGAGGTGATGAACGAGCAGCGCAAGGTGATCTACGAGCGCCGCATGCAGGTCATCGACGGTGATGACCTGCGCGAGCGCACCCTCCAGCTCCTCGAGGAGAAGATCGTGAGTCTCGTCGCCACCTGCTGCCGGACCGAGTTCTCCGAGGAGTGGGACCTCGAGCGGCTGATCGCCGAGTGCACCCAGTACTATCCGACCCGATTCAGCGTCGCCGACCTGGCCCAGGCCGAGAGCACCGAACAGCTCATCGAGAGCATCTGCGCCGAGGCGCTGGAGTACTACGAGGCTCGCGAGCAAGCCTTCCCCGGCGGCGTCGACGGCGCCCGCCAGCTCGAACGTCAGATCATGCTGCAGATCATCGACCAGCGCTGGCGGTACCACCTGGCCGAGATGGACTTTCTTCGCGAGGGGATCCACCTACGGAGCCTCGCCCAGACCGACCCGCTGGTCGCCTGGCAGCGCGAAGGTTTCGAAATGTTCGGTCTCCTGATGGAGGCGATCGACGATGACTACCTCCGCTACGTCCTGCACGTCGAGGTCCTCGCCGGCGAGGAGTCGGCCCCGGACTTCCGTCAGGCCACCTACGAAGCCGCCGTCGATCCGGCGACCCCGTTCGCGGCCTCGGTCGGACCGGGGTCGGAGACCACCGAGGCCGCCTTGGCGGCGATGGGTGCCTCGGCTCAGGAAGCCGGACCGGCCGCCGCGGTGGCCCTCGCCGGGGTGCCGCGGCTCCCGAAGACCAAGCTCGGCCGCAACGAGCCCTGCTGGTGCGGGAGCGGTCGCAAGTACAAGCTCTGTCACGGCGCGTCCTGAATCCCGATGGCGCCCGCGGACCGCAGCGGGCCCCGTCCGAACACGGGGACCGAACCGACAGCGATCGCCGAGGAGCTCGACGCGCTCCGGGTCCGGCTCGACGCGGCGCGAACCTATCTGCGTCTTGACGAGGCGGTCGCCGAGATGGCGCGCCTGGAACCGGAGGTCGGGTCGCCCGATCTGTGGTCGGACCCCGAGCACGCCCGCTCGGTGACGAGCGCCTACGGTCGGATCCGGTCCGACGTCGAGGCTTTCCGGAGCCTCGCCGCAGCCCTCGACGACGCCACGGGGCTTCTCGAGGTGGCCCTGGCCGAGGGCCCGGACGCTCTCTCGTCGGTCGAGGGTGACCTCGCCGCCTCGGTCGCCGAGGTCGGGCGGGCGCTCGACGACCTCGAGCTGCACAGCCTGTTCTCCGGCGAACACGACGATCGCGACGCCGTCTGCGAGGTGCATGCCGGCGCCGGCGGCACGGATGCCCAGGACTGGGCGGAGATGATGCTCCGGATGTATCTCCGGTGGGCCGAGCGCCACAGCTTTTCGTGCGAGCTCGAGGAGGTGACGGCCGGCAAGGAGGCGGGGATCCTGTCGGCGACGTTCATCATCCGCGGCCGCCACGCCTACGGCCTGCTCACCGCGGAGCGCGGGGTACACCGGCTGGTGCGGATGTCGCCATTCGACTCCCAGCACCGCCGTCACACCAGCTTCGCGTCCCTGGAGGTGACGCCGTTCCTCGAGGACCTGTCCGGCGAGGTGGAAATCGACGAGAAGGAGCTGCGGGTCGACACCTACCGGTCGTCGGGAGCGGGCGGACAGCACGTGAACGTGACCGACTCGGCGGTTCGCCTCACCCATCTGCCGACGGGGATCGTCGTCGCCGTGCAGAACGAGCGGAGCCAGCACCAGAACAAGGCCAAGGCGATGCAGATCCTCGCGGCCAAGCTCGCCGAGCGCCGGCGCGAGGAGCGCCGTCGCGAGCTCAGGAAGCTCGCCGGACCGCAGACCGAGATCGAGTGGGGGAATCAGATCCGTTCCTACGTTCTGGCGCCCTTCCAGCTCGTGAAGGACCTCCGCACGGACTACGAGACCGGGAACGTGGAGGCCGTGCTCGACGGGGACCTCGACGCCTTCATGCTTGCCTACCTGCGGTGGCGCCGAAGTGGCGGAACGTAACGGGTTCGTCGTTGCTTGTCACCCGTCCGACACGGGTCGACTGGTAGGGTGAACCGGAACTGGCGGCGCGGCCTTTATCGAGCGGGAGATGTTCCCGACGTGGCCGAGGGGCGGATGTAGAGCGTTCGCGTGTCGGCAGGAGGGTCGGTTCTGGGCGGCCGGTAAGGGCTAATCGAACGACCTGGCGTCGACGACAATCACGGGGAAGAGACTGATGATCCGTTTCGAGGAGGTCACGAAGACCTACAAGGGATCGGTCACCGCGTTGCGGGACATCTCGCTTGACATCGATAAGGGCGAATTCGTGTTCTTGGTCGGGCCCTCGGGCTCGGGCAAGACGACGTTCCTGCGGCTGCTGTTGCGAGAGGAGATGCCGGATACCGGCAAGATCTGGGTGGCGGGCCGTGAGATCGGCGAGCTCTCGCCTTGGCAGGTGCCGTATCTGCGGCGCAATCTCGGCTGTGTCTTCCAGGATTTCCGCTTGCTGCCGAACAAGACCGTCTTCGAGAACGTCGCCTTCGCGCTCGAGGTGATCGGGCGCAACAAGTCAGTCGTGAAATCCCAGGTCGGTATCGTCCTCGACCTCGTCGGGCTGGGCGAGAAGACGGATCGGATGCCGGACGAGCTTTCCGGCGGCGAGCAGCAACGGGTGGCGATCGCCCGGGCCTTCGTCAACCGCCCGCTCGTTCTCATGGCCGACGAGCCGTCCGGGAATCTCGACCCGGCGACGAGCCAGGGGATCATGAAACTCCTCGACCGGATCAACCGGACCGGGACGACGGTCGTCATGGCGACCCACGACGTCTCGATCGTCAATTCCATGCGCCGACGCGTGGTCGAGCTCGATCACGGCCGCATCGTTCGTGACCAGGCCCGCGGGGTCTACGGCTACGCGAGCGAATTGTCCAACACCTCGTCGCGAGGGGTGCCCGCGGTGTCGCTCGTCGACGAGGGGGACCTCGCCGGTTCCGGCGAGAGCGAATCGGTCACCTCCCGCGTGGCGGCGGTGCGCGCCCGCCGGGGCAATCGGTAGGGCCCGAGATGGCGGTATCGCTCGACTACGTCGCCAAGGAGACGGCGTCGAACTTATGGCGCAACCGCGTCATGACCATCGCCGCGATCCTCACCGTCGCGGTCTCACTCTCACTGGTCGGGACGGCGTTGCTGCTCCGCCAAGCGGTGAAGAGCCAGTTCGTCCAGTGGTCGAACAACGTGAGCCTGGAGGTCTTCGTCGACGCCAACGCCACCCCGGGACAGCTGGCGTCGGTGCGGTCGCTCATCGAACGAACCCCCCAGATCACGAAGTTCTCCTACCTCGACCACCTGCAGTCCTACGACCAAGCCAAGGTGCTCCTCGCCAACGCGCCGACGGCGATCGCGGCGCTCACGCCGGCGATCACGCCGACGGTTTTTCGATGCCAGCTACAGAACCCGGGTGACGCCAAGGCGCTGTACAGCACCTTCAAGGTCGTCCCGGGCGTGTACGCGGTGGATTACCCGGCTCAGAGCATCCGGGTGATGCAGAAACTGGAAGGCGCGGCCCAGGTGATCCTCGTCGTGATCGCGCTGGTGCTCCTCGTCTCGTCGCTCGTGTTGATTCTGAACGCCATCCGCATGGCGATCTTCGCAAGACGGCGCGAGGTGGGGGTGATGAAGCTCGTCGGCGCCACGAACTGGTTCATCCGGGTCCCGTTCATGCTGGAAGGTCTGGTTCAGGGCCTGCTCGGCGCGGTGGTCGCGGTCTTCGTCGTGCTCCTCGCCAACTTCGGGGTCAGCTACCTCCACAGTCACTACAGCGTGCAGTTGTTCGCCCGGGCGGTGCTTTCGGCCCGTGACCTCTTCTTCACCGATCTCGTCGTCGTATTGTTCGGGGCCCTGATCGGCATCTTGGGGTCGTTCGTCGCCATCCGGCGCTTCCTCGACGTCTGAGGCGCCTCCGAGATCGCTCCCGGTGCGGCCCGGGTCGATCGGTCCGGGCCCGCCGGACGAGGCCGCCACTACGCTTCGGGCGGTGACGGATCCGGGCGGTGGGCCGCGATGAAAGGTGTCCTGCTCGCCGGTGGGACCGGGAGCCGGCTCGACCCGCTCACGCGGATCACGAACAAGCACCTCCTCCCGATCTACGACCGGCCGATGATCTCCTACGCCGTCGAGGCGCTCGTCAAGGCGGGGATCGACGAGATCATGGTGGTGACCGGGGGTACGCACGCCGGCGAGTTCCTGAGGTTGTTATCGAACGGTGAGGAGCACGGGGTGCGACGGCTCACCTACGCCTATCAGGACCGTCCGGGGGGCATCGCCGAGGCCCTGGGGCTCGCCGAGCGTTTCGTCGGCGACGAACGGGTGCTCGTCATGCTCGCCGACAACGTCTTCGGGCGGACCATCCGATCGACGGTCGAGCGCTTCGCCGATCAGGAAAAGGGTGCACGCATCTTGCTCACCCGGGTCACCGAGCCCGAGCACCTCCGCCATCTCGGCGTACCCGAACTCGACGAGGAAGATCGGGTGGTGCGCATCGTCGAGAAGCCCGAGGTGCCGCCGAGCCAGTACTGCGTTACCGGCGTCTACTGCTACGAACCGTCGGTCTTCTCGGTGATCACGACCCTCGTCCCTTCGTCTCGGGGCGAACTCGAGATCACCGACGTGAACAACCACTACGTGGCGCGCGGCGAAATGTCCTACGACGTGTACGAGGGCTTCTGGGGGGACGCCGGGGAGTCGATTGACGCCTACTACACCGTCATCGACCAGGTCCGGCATCACGGCGCGAATCTCGACTGACCCGGCCCTTCCCCGGTTGGTCAGGACCGGTCTGGGTCGGCGAACGCCCCGGGGGTGCGCCGCGAGAGCGCCATCCACCCTCGGGGGCTGACGACCATCGCCCTCGGATAGTCCTCGAAGAGCCAGCGGGCGACGTTGCGGCGCAGGAGGTCGCTGCCATCGATGGCGCGCAGCGCGGCCCGGGCCACGACCGGTGCCGAGAAGAGCTGACGACAGCCCCGCGAGAGCCGGTGATCCCGGCCGATCGAGCCGCGGACCCGGTCGCGATAGCGGTGGGCGACCGTGCCGGGCGAGGGGGCCGCCTCGGCGATCGCCTCGGCCGCCAGGGCGCCGGTCGCCAGGGCCTGGCTGATGCCTTCGCCGGTGAACGGATCGGCGGCGCACGCCGCGTCACCGGCGAAGAGCACCCGTCCCCCCAGGCCGGTTAGCTCGACGCGGTCGATGCCGGTCGGGATCGGCCAGGCCCGTGCCGGGGCTTCGAGGGTTGCGGCCGGGCCGACCAGCGACTGGACGAAGGGGCTTTTCAGCGCGGAGTCCCACCGAGCCGCGAGGTTTCGGCCCGGGCGTCGCGGCAGGCAGACGCCCAGGTTCACCGTGTGGTCGGCCAGGGGAAAGGACCAGCCGTATCCCGGGAGGAGGTCGGCGTCGAACCAGACCCAGAGACGTTCGGTGGCGGATGGGCGGACCCCGGCGACGTAGGCCCGGAAGGCGATCCAATCGGCTTGCCGGGCGGTCAGCCTCTCGGGTCCGCTCGCCGCCTCCCGGGGGGCGAGCATCCGGCGGATCGGCGACCAGGCGCCGTCGGCGGCGATGACGTAGGGGGCGCGCGCCTCACGACCGCCGTCAAAGGCGAGGCGAAGCGCGCCGTCCGGAAGTTCGGCGACGCCGACGCAGCGCGTTCCTTCGAGAATCTCGACACCGCGGCGACGAGCCAGTTCGAGCAGCGCCAAGTCGAGTTGACTTCGTCGGGCGACGGCGGCGAACACGCCTGGCGCCCGGTCGAACGGCAGCCGCACCGTCCGGCCGGACGGTGAGCGGACGGCGAGTTCGGCGGTTGGTCGGAACGAGGCGACCTGGCCGGGGTCGAGGCCGAGCGCCTCGAGGCGTCGTACCGCCGCGGTGGTCAGTCCCCCGCCGCAGCACTTGTCGCGGGGGAAGCTCGCACGATCGACCAGGAGCACCCGCCTGCCGTGGCGCGCCAGGGTGATGGCGGCGGCACAGCCGGCCGGGCCGGCGCCGACGACGGTGACGTCGAACTCTCTGGTCACCTGGCGTCGTCGCCGGGGTTCCGGGTCGCTCCGGGCTCCTCGGCCAGGGTGACGGCGAGCGCCTCGTCGAGCCTTGGATAGGTGAAGGAGAAACCCGTCTCGACCAGCTTGCGAGGCAGGACGCGTTGGCTCGCCAGGGCGATGTCCTCGACGACTTCGCGGCCCATCGCGACTTGCAGCACGAAATGGGGGATGCCGTAGACCGATCGGCGGTGGACGGCGCGGGCCAGCGCTTCGGCGAACTCGCGGTTGCGCGTCGGGTTGGGAGCGGTCAGGTTGCAGGGACCGTCGACCGCCGGGGTCAGCGCAGCGTGGATGATGGCGGCGACGGCGTCGTCGCGCGCGATCCAGCTCATCCACTGGCGACCCGATCCGAGGTGGGCCCCGAGCCCGACGCGGAAGATCGGGAGCTGCAGCCGGATTAGCCCGTTGGCACGCGCCAACACGATCCCCGTGCGGATGTTGATGACCCGGATGCCTGCTTCTCGGGCCGGTGCAGCCGCCGCTTCCCAGGCTCGGCACAGCTCGGCGAGGAACCCGGATCCCGGTGGACTCGTCTCGTCGAGCACCTCGTCGGCCCGGGTGCCGTAGTAGCCGACGGCGGAGGCGGACACGAACACCGCGGGAGGCGTGTCGGCGGCTCCGACCGCCCGGGCGAGCAGGTCGGTCGTGACCACGCGGCTGGCGCGTACCCGTTCGCGTTTGGCCTCGGTCCAGCGCATCGGGGTGAGAGGCTCTCCGGCGAGGTGGAATACCGCATCGATGCGGTCGAGGTTGCCGCCGGGCAACGCCGACAGGTCGATGCGGTGCGATTCGAGGTCGAAGGCGGCCTCGCCCGCACCCGGCGCACCGCGCACCACGCGGTGGACGTGGTGACCGTCAGCCACCAACCGAGCGACGAGGGCACGTCCGATGAGACCGCTGGAACCGCTGACCAGCATGCGCACAGGAGCCGTCCTTTGCCGCGTCGAGCCTAATGGGGACGCTCGGGGTGGCCGGGTGGCCAGGGCGAGCCTCGCTGGCGGGGCGTCGTTTCCGCCGATGCCGGATCGGCGCGAACTTGTCAAGCGTTTCCCAACCGGCAGGCGCACCTGATGGGCCGCGGCCCTGCCGAGAAGCGGCATCGTTGAGCTCGGCTCCGGGTGGGTGGCACCGCGACCGGTGGTCGGTTCGGCCAGGCTTTCGGCTCTACCAGCCCCATCGAGAATAACGGGTCGGTGATCAGTACCGGGCCACCGGATCGACGGACGCCGGACTCCATCCGAGCGCCCTGGTCGCCACGTCTGGAGTTCTTCAAATCGGTAACAGGCAGTGACATTCCCCGGGCGAGCGGTATCTCGTAGAAGCGAGGCTCGACGCGACCGGCAGCTAACCCTCACGCTTTGGGCGCCACGGCTACTCAGTCGAGACTTACGGCTTCCGAGATGGGATCGCATCAAACTCATCTGGAAGACATGCGTCGCTCACCCATCATGAGCAAGGCAGATGCCGTGCGGCAGGGGGAATTCCCTGAGCTAGGTTTCTTGAGCGCACGATGGTGCGAGCGAACCAGGGAACTCGAAACCGCGCACCTCACCTTGGCAAGTCGATCTGAGCACGCGACCCATCTGGACTGAAATACAAAGTAGCTAGTCAAGATGTCTAAAGAGTTCCTCCAGGTCCACGCCGTGCGCCGGAAGTTCGCGCGCTAGCTGGTGCCGCCATCCCTTGCGCCCCCGACGGGGCTCGGCGTGAAGCCTGGAAACGGAGCACACTTTAGGAGATGACCACTACAGCCCTGCAAACACCCTCCCCGGGTGCTCGACACGCGCCCTCACTTTTGCAGCTGAAGAGCGTCTTCTTCAGCTTCGGCAATCTCCGGGTGTTGAACGGCGTCAGTTTCAAAGTCGCGCCTGGCCAGCTTGTAGCGCTCGCCGGCGAGAACGGTGCCGGCAAGTCGACCGTTGTGCGCTGCATCGCGGGCGACATCACTCCCAACGCCGGCGAGGTCTTGATCGAAGGCGTGCGCGTGCGCTCGCACCCGATTGCCGCGAGCAGCGGTCTGGCTGTGGTTTGGCAGGACCTTGAGTTCTGTGACAACCTCGATGTTGCCGCGAATTTCTTTCTCGGGTATGAGCGTGGCCCTTGGTTGGTCTCCGACCGGAGAGCAAGCTTCGCCACCAAGTCAATCCTTTCTTCGTACGGCATCCACATCGACGACACACGTCCCATCTACTCGTTGTCGAGCGGCCAGCGGCAGTTGGTCGCGGTCGCACGGGCGATGCAGGGCCGACCCCGTTTGCTCGTGCTCGATGAGCCGACTTCCTCGCTTGGCGTCAACGAGACCAGACAGGTAGAGGATTTGATCGACAAGTTGAAGGCGCAGGGCACCACCATCTTGTTGGTGTCCCACGATGTCGAGCAGGTCTTCAAGCTGGCAGATCGAATCCTTGTGCTGCACCGCGGGCGTGTCGCGGCTGATCTAATTCCGTCGGAGACCCACCCTGACGACGTCGTGGCCATCATGTCGGGCCACGCACCAGATGTGACCGCCAGGCACCAGCTCAGCCGGCTGCAAAATCTCGTTGACCAACTTGCCTCAGCAAAGCTGCAGTCCAGCTTGCCCCTCATCGTCTCGGCGCTCGGCGCCGCGCTTCGTGCCGAGCAGCTATGCATTCATCTCCTGGAGGATGGGAGTCTTCGTTGTGTCGCGTCGACAGGCTTCCCGCCCGCGGTTCTCGATGCTTGGGACACGGTTCCGGTTGGCAGTTCGGGCGGGTCGATGGGGATGGCGGCAGCCATCGGGCGGACCGTGATCGATGAAGACGTCGACAAGAGCTCAGCCTGGAATCAGTTCTCATCGCTGTGCACGACGGCTGGCATACGCAGCTCTTGGTCGGTACCCCTTATCGGTTCAAGAGGGTTGATCGGTGTGCTCACCGGTTGCCAACCGTTGGTTGGTCGCCCCCACCGAGACCAGATGGACTTGGTCTCCCTCTACGCCGGTTATGCCGCAGGCGCGATAGAGCGAGATCAGCTCTTTGGCGAGGTGACTGCCCGCAACCGAGTACTCGAGACGATCCGGGAAGTCCTCGAGACCCTCGCCGGCCCGGAACCGGTTGCGCGCGGGCTCCTCTCCGCCCTGCAATCGTTGCAGCGAGGCCTCCAGGCAGTGGAGATCGAACTCTGGGTGAAGCCGTCCGGTGGGCTGGCGCGATGCATCGCCTTTATCGACGCCAACAACCGGTCTCACCCTGAGCCCGCGGGTCGCGACGAGACGGATGCAACTCGGGCCTTCCGTGACGCAACCCGTCTCGGGCATGCTCGCCCGCTCAGTCACGAAGTCACCGGGCAGGTCGTGGCGACGACTTTGAGCGCTCCTGGTGGCCGGGCAGCATTGATCGCTCGCTGGGACGTGGCGGACCTGCCCGACGACGCGCTGGCTCTGCTCGCGGACGCAGCTAACTCGGTGCGTTTATCCCTCGAGCGGGAGGAGGCAGAGCAAGCGCACCGGCAAGCGGCGGCTTTACTCCATTCCCACCAGCTTCAGCGCGATTTCCTTTCCCGTTTGAGCCATGAGCTGAGGACGCCGCTCACTGCGATTCGCGGTTACGCGAGCAGCCTGCTGGCTCCCGACGTCACCTGGGACGACGAATCAAAGATACGGTTCTTGAACCGGATCGCCGGGGAGTCGGCCAGGCTGGGTCGGCTGGTCGGGGACCTGCTTGACTTCTCCGCCATCGAGTCTGACCTGCTACGCCTGCAGCCAGACTGGTGTGATCTCAGTCTCATCATCGAGGCTGCAGTTGCTTGCCTCCCCGCGGAGCAGACACAGGCCGTCTCTATCAACTGCCCGCCGGAGATCGGGCCGGTGTGGGGCGACCACGACCGCCTCGAACAGGTTTTCGTCAACCTGATCGAGAACGCCTTCCGCCACAATGTTCCAGGCATTCAGGTCAATGTGCAGGTGTCGATAGCTGATCGCGACAGCGTGGCAGTCCGTGTCTTGGACAACGGCAAGGGGATCCCATACCCGTTGAGGAGCCACCTGTTCGAACCGTGGGCACGCGACGGGACCAGTCCTCGGGGCGCCGGTTTGGGGCTGTCGATCGCTATGGGAATAGTGCACGCACATGGCGGTCAGATCAGGCTGGAAGAGGTCGAGAACGGAACGTGTTTACTCATGCTGCTACCGGTGGAAGGGCCCGCGGAGATCCCGACGTGACCCATGTCGAACGGCGGACGAAGGCCCTACTCGTCGAGGATGACCCGAACATCGTCGATCTCATCCGGAGCAACCTCACCGTACGGGGTTACGACACCTATACCTGTGGTGAGGGATCGCATGCACTCGAATTATTCGAGACCGAAGCTCCCGACATCGTGCTGCTCGATCTCATGCTGCCCGATGCCGACGGGTTCGAGTTGTGCCGCGAGATCAGGGAACGCTCCACGGTAGGCATCATCGTCGTCTCGGCGCGAGGCGGCCAGAACGACAAGGTCGCAGCGCTCAACTTCGGTGCTGACGACTACATCACCAAGCCCTTTGGGATCGAGGAGCTTCTGGCTCGGATCACGGCAACACTTCGACGCTCCCGTCCGGCAGAGCCAATGAACGCTTCACCGCTTCGGATCGAATCCGGAGATCTCGTCATCGATCTGGAGTTACGTCTCGTCACTCGACGCGGGGAGGCGGTGCACCTTACCCCGACTGAGTTCGCCCTCCTGCGAGAGCTTGCGGTTAACAGAGGCAAGCTCTTGACCCATGCCCAATTGCTTCGACGGGTCTGGGGGCCCGGCTATGCCACCGAAACCGAGTACGTGCGAGTCTACGTGCGCCGTCTGCGGGCCAAACTCGAAAGCCGGGACGGTTCGCCCGTGATCATCACCCAACCGAGGGCCGGCTACCGCTTTGTGCCTGACTAGGGCGGTGTTGGACAAAGGCCTCTCCCGCCACCCAAGACCGGCGTAGCGTTGCTCTTGGGTCCTCGGGGGTAAGCCCGCACCGAAGAGCCGGGGTAGAGGGTGTGAACCGGCCGCGCTGGTAGGTCTTTCGACCACAGGTGTCGTTCCCTCCTTGGGACGCTCCCGAGGACCCACTACGTGGTGTCGAGCACCCAGCCATCCTCGAAGGCGAGCCCGAGCGCCAAGAGACGGCGGAGATCGAGGGCCGCGACGCGGATCTGGAGCCAGGAGTTGTTGCGCTCGATCCCCCGATAGCGAAGGCGGCGGTTTCCCTTCGCGACGAGCCAGGAGATCGAGCGCTCGGCCATCGGGCGGTGTCTTCGATAGGTCGCCTTCACCTCCGGGTCACGCCAGGCGGCCCGGGCGGCGACGAGCTCGGCGTCGTTCGGCCCGATCGTGAACGAGCGCGCTGGCGCCTTCGTGCAGCGGGAACGCAACGGGCAGGGCCCACAGTGCGGGACGAACTTCGCCACCCCGGTCGGGGAGAACCGGGCGGTGTGACCGGCCGGGCAGGTGACGGTGCGCGCTTCGTGGTCGACACAGAACTCGTCTCGCTGCAACCCGCTTTTGACGGCCGGGTGCGACGGGATCGGCTTGATGACGAGACGGTGGCGCCGCCGCTTCAGTTCTCTCCTCGTCGTGCCCGATCCATAAGCGGAGTCGGCGAGCACCTCGAGTCCGGGGGGCTCGTCCTTTATGAGCGCGACACCGATCGGCCCGTCCGGGGCGTTCGCCGGCGTGATCGCGGCCCTCGTGACAAGGCCGGTGTCCGGTTCGACACACAGGTGCGCCTTGAACCCGTCTTTCCTCACCGAGACCGATTTGTGGCCGTGACGGGCCTCTTGGTCGACGACCGAGATGAGGCGGTCCTTAGCCACCCGACGGGCGATGCGCCAGGTCCCTTCTTTCTCTCCGGGCTCGACGTCTTGGGCAGAGACGAGGGCGAGCAGGCCCAAGGCATCGGCTTGGTCTTGGTCGAGTGCTTCGTCGCCGACGGCGTCGATGAGCGTCGTCGCATCCTTAACGAGCACCGAAACGAGCCCGTCGCGCACCTCGGCATCCGACCAGTCGATGACGGGCTTTCTCGCCGTCGAGTAGTCCTGGCCGAGCTCGAGCGCCTCGAGCCGGGGGATCTCAGCCCGCACCCGGCGGATCGCCGAGATGATCTGGGTGACGGTGTCTTGGGTGGCGACCGAGTCGTCGAGGATCGTCGAGTCGAGCGCCCGGCGGTGCTTTCTCGCGAGCACGCCGGTCTCGGCAACGACCCGGCGGACGGCATCGAGGATCCGTTCGGGACGAGCCGAGTTGCGGAGCCGGGCGCGCCAATAGGTGAGGTTCGTGAAGTCGAAGCCCGGATCGTCGAGCGCCAGGCCGCAGGCGACCTTCCAGTCGATCCGCGTCCTTAGCGCCCGGATCGCGTCGCGGTCAGAGAGCCCCTCCAGGGCCTGGAGAACCATCACCGAACAGATGACGTCGACCGGGATCGAGGGCCGCCCGCGGCCCGACGGGAAGAGGTCGGCGAAGTCCCCATCCTGGAAGAGCTCGCCGCGGTGGTCGGCGAGGAAGGCATAGATCGTGCCCTCTTCGACGAGGCCGCGGCAGAACGCCGCCGCGTCGAGCATCTGACGGCTGGGATTCGATTTTCCCTGCATGTGCCCAGTCTTGTGGGTGCACGGGCAAATCGCGAGCACCCTCAATCGGGCGGATTAATCAACACCGTCCTAGTGTCCTGAGTCACTGAATACTCGCGTTGATGGCGCGAGTCGCGTAGCGTTGTTCCATGGCAGGACGCGGACGTCCGAAAGCTCCCTTGGTGCTCACCGAAGAGGAGCGCGAGACGCTCGAACGGTGGGCGAGGCGCCCGAAGTCGGCGCAATCTCTGGCATTCCGCTGCCGGATCGTTCTCGCCTGTGCGCAGGGCCTCGACAACAAGGTCGTCGCCGCCAAGCTCCACACGTCCCAGCAGACCGTGTGGAAGTGGCGCAGTCGCTTCCTCGCGCGACGCCTCGACGGACTCGCAGATGATCCACGTCCCGGCGCGGTTCGCACGATCACCGACGATGTGGTCGAAGCAGTGATCGTGAAGACGCTCGAGGAGATGCCCACCGACGCAACGCACTGGTCGACCCGCTCGATGGCCAAGGACATGGGGATGAGCCAATCGGCAATCTCGAGAATTTGGCGAGCGTTCGGCCTAAAGCCCCACCTCGTCGACTCCTTCAAGTTGTCGAACGACCCGCAATTCATCGAAAAGGTGCGTGATGTCGTCGGTCTCTACATGAACCCACCGGAAGCCGCACTGGTGCTCTGTGTCGACGAGAAGACCCAAGTCCAAGCGCTCGATCGCACCGCACCTGTGTTGCCACTGCGACCAGGAGTTCCCGAACGCCAGACCCATGACTATCTGCGCCATGGCACGACAAACCTCTACGCGGCGCTCGACGTCGCATCGGGACAGGTGATCGCGGACATGACCGATCGTCACCGTGCCGACGAGTTCCACCGGTTCTTGAACCTCATCAATCGCTCGGTTCCCGAGGACTTGGACATCCACGTGATCGTCGACAACTCCTCGACGCACAAGACGCCCGAGATCCACCGTTGGCTGGTGCGCCATCCGCGCTTCACCCTCCACTTCACGCCGACCTACTCATCGTGGATGAACTTGGTCGAGCGCTGGTTCGCCGAGCTGACCAACAAATGGCTGAGAAGAGCAACGCATCGCTCGACAAAAGAGCTCGAAGCGGCGATCAGTTCGTGGATCGACACCTGGAACGAGAACCCGAGGCCCTTCGTCTGGCACAAGACGGCCGACGAGATCTTCGAGAGCCTCGCTTCCTATTTATCAACTGTCCAGTGACTCAGGACACTAG
>CAVXGQ010000004.1:0-599729 GCA_963761425.1 uncultured Acidimicrobiaceae bacterium
CGGTGTTTCCGTCTTGCCACCGACGTTACGCATGGGTTTCCACTCGAGCCAGGGATCTAACGAACCCCTAATGGACTTCTAAACCGAAGTTAAGCTCACGCAGTTTGGCCGGTCGGGCTGAACTGGACCTTCGCGATCTTCGGGCGGTTGTTCGAGGATGTCCCGTTGCTTGTGGGTTTTCGGTGACGGCCCCACAGCTGTTCAGGCGACAGCCTGATCGTATTCGGCGGGTGTACCAGTTCCTCCGAGCTGCGCGCGCTCGTCTGCGGTGAGCCGCGAAGCGACCTCCTTGCGCACCGCGGCGATGAGCATGGGCATGTGCTTGTAGCCCTTCACGCGTCGGAACGAGCGCTCGGCCTCGAGCATCCCGGGGCCGACCCAACGCCGCACCATCGTCGTGTCGCGCTAGTGCTTCACGCGCCGCGAGAGGTCCTGTGAGACCGAGATCATCGACTCGATCGCGTTCGTGGAAGAGAGCGTGCGGCAGAGCAGGACGGGCACGCCGAAGCGCCGCAGGGTGAACATCTCCTCCAGCCCCTCCCGGAGGCTCGCCGCGGCGGAGGGGTGGTTCGCCTCGAGGCGCGCGGCGATGCCCCTGCCGACCCGCAGCCCCCGCGCCGCGTCCTCGTCGTTGAAGGCTTTTTGGAGCTGGCGGTCGGTGACCTTGGCGAGGTCGTCGGGCAGGTAGTCGCCAATGTTGCGCCTTTTATGGAGAACGCACCTCTGGATGACGGCGTGGCGGCCGAAGACCCGCTTCACCCCAGCGGCGAGGGCCTTTCCGCCGTCGAGGACGCAGAGGATCCCCTCTTCGAAGCGGAGTCCCCGGGCGACGAGATCGGCGAGGAGGTCGCGCACGATGACGGCGTTCTCCGTGCCACCGTCCCACAGCCCGACGGGCACCTTCGTCCCATCGGTCATGATCACGAGCGCCACGACACAGCAGCAGTCGTGGAAGACGATCCCGTCGACCATCAGCACCGCCACGTCAAGGCCCGACAGGTCCGGTGCAAGAGCTCGTCGACTTTTGCCCGCGTCGCTTGCACGAAGCGCCGAGAGACCGCTGAGCGTGAGTCGCCGAAGGCGGCCTCCTCGAGCCCCTCGCCGATCGGCTCGGCGACGAGCCCGTGCCGGCGCGTCGCGACACCGGCGAGCATGCGCTCGGTGGCGAGCTCGGAGAGCAGGTCGGCGGTCGAGAAGACCGCGTAGGAGTCGAGGGCGACCTCGCCACCCTCTTTGCGCACCGCTCGCGGTCGGCGGACCGGCACTTTGCGGCCGCCGAGCACGACCGAGCCCGGTGCCGAGCCGTTGCGCTCCGCTTGACGGTCCGGGTCGTGGCGCCCTTTCGGGCCGATCTCGTCGGTGAGCTCGTCCTGCATCATCTGCGCGACGACGGCGAGGCCGGCGTTGCAGCAGAAGGCCATCAGGCCGTCGCGGATCGCCGCGGCCAGGTCGCTCGTGTCGATAGTCGCTTCGAGCGACAGCCCGGCGAGTCGCATCGCCTCGGCTTCACGCTTCCGGGCCGGCGCGACGGGTAGCTTTCTCTTCGACGTCATTGGTGGTGGTCCCCTTCCTTGTTCGGTGTTCTTGGACGGACGCCTGAACACCTACCAGCTGGCAGGGATCAGGCGGGGGACCGCCACCAATTTCCACAAAGACCGGGACTACCTCGAAGCCGCGGACGGCGCCCCATAGGACGTCGTCATCGAGTTCGTCGGAACACCGCACCTGGTCGGCCACCTCGCCACGCTCGGATCGGGCGGAAGGATCGTCGTGAACGGCGTCGGAGGAGGCGCCATGACCGAGATTGACCGGGCCGAGCTCATGGCCCGACGGGCACGCCTGATGGGGTCGACGCTGCGGGCCCGTTCGATCGAGGAGAAGGCCGCTGTCGTGCGCGGTGTCGCCGGGGACGTAATCCCCTTGCTCGCCTCGCGCCGGATCGTCGTGCTCCTCGATACGACCTACCCGTTCCGGGAGGCCGGCGCCGCCTACGAACACCTCTCTACTCCGGGAAAACTCGGAAAGATCGTCCTGGTCTTCGCGTAAAGCCCATAGGAGGTCTCCGGCCCCCCTCGGGGCCCCGGGTGGCCGGGGATCAAGCCGGTGGTGTCAGGCGCACGACACCACGCCGCGCGCCTCTTCGGCGAGGTGCAGCACCGGCACCAGCCAAGGGGCGCTGTCCGGCGGCGGCGCGGTGAGCACGTCGGCCGCCACCGCCCAACGCACCGCCGCGACCTCGGCCGGATCGGGATCCGGATCACCCGTCACCACACCGACGAGGACGTGGTCGAACTCGTTCTCGACGAGACCGGAGACCGGGCACACCACGCGGTAGGTCAGCGTGCCGACCTCGTCGAGGCGGCAGTCCAGCCCGAGCTCCTCCTGCACCCGAGCTTCGGCGGATTCGACGACGCCCTCGCCGGGCCGCGGGTGGCTGCAGCACGAGATCGCCCAGGTCAACGGGAAGTGGTATTTCGTCCCGGCGCGTTGCTGCAGCAGCACCAGTCCGTCGGGCCGGTACAGGACCACCGAGAAGGCGAGATGGAGGTGCCCCGGTGCCGCGTGTGCCGCCAGCTTGGGCGAGGTGCCAATCGGCGTGCCCTTCCGGTCGACCAGCACGACGTTGTCGCGCGCTCCCACCGCTGGCGATCCCGTCATTCCATCGGCTCCCTGCCGCTCGCTTCTGCCGACCTCCGCGGGTTGCGCTCGCTGCCCCTGGCCGATCGGACTCGTGGGCATGCTATGACGGACCCCGCAGGACTGTGGTCGCGCACCGGAGCCCAGCGGGTAACGCGGGCGAACCGTAAGCCACGAGCGATTGGAGCGGTTCATGGAGTATCGGCGGCTCGGAAAAGCGGGCCTGCGGGTCAGCGTGCTCTCGTTCGGCTCGTGGGTCACCTTCGGCCCACAGCTCGATATCGGGCTCGCCAAGTCGTGCCTCGAAGTGGCTCGAGCGGGTGGGGTGAACTTCTTCGACAACGCCGAGCAGTACGCGGGAGGCGAATCGGAGCGGATCATGGGCCAGGCGCTCGCCGAGCTCGGTTGGCCGAGATATAGCTACGTCGTGTCGACGAAGTTGTTCTGGGGTCTTCACGACGACGTGAACACCCAGAACACGCTCAATCGCAAGTACCTGCTCCAGGCGATTGACGGCTCGCTCGCCCGACTCGGTCTCGATTTCGTCGACCTGCTCTTTTGTCACCGCTCCGACCCGAACACCCCGGTCGAAGAGACCGTGTGGGCCATGCACGACATCGTGAGTTCTGGAAAGGCAATCTACTGGGGAACCTCGGAGTGGCCGGCGGACGATCTGCGGGCGGCGTTCGAGATCGCCGAACGTCACCACCTGCACAAACCGGTGACCGAGCAGTCGCAGTACAACCTGCTGGAGCGCCGACGGGTGGAGGTCGATTACGCCCGCCTCTACGAGGACTGGGGACTCGGCCTCACCACCTACAGCCCGCTCGCCTGGGGCGTGCTCACCGGCAAGTACCTGGACGGCGTCCCCGAGGGGTCGCGAGCGACCGTCCCCGGTTTTGAGTGGCTGCGCGACATCGTCGCCGCGCCCGAGAGGAATGCGCGCGTCCCGGCGCTTCTCAGACTTGCCGGCGAGCTCGACTGCACCCCCGCTCAGCTCGCGATCGCCTGGTGCCTGATGAACCCGCACGTCTCGACGGTGATCACCGGAGCGAGCCGCGTCGGGCAGGTTGAGGAGAACCTCCGGGCAATCGAGGTGCTTCCCTTGCTGACCCCCGAGGTGATGGCCAGGCTCGACGCCATCGCCGCCTGAGCCGTCCGACATCCACCACCGGGCGGGATTGCCCGCCGACCACCCCGACCCCGCGTGTCCCGCGTGTCGCGACGCGGTCTCGGCCACGGGCCAGTTCGCAGGGCGCGACGGTTCACGCGGAGTTCATCTGGCAGACACTGCCGGGAAACGACGACCTGAAATCCTGGGCAAGTCAGACGCGGGTAGGTCCTTCGTCGGAGGTGGACGCATCGGGCGCGAGCCTCCGACGCGGGACCAAGACGAGGCGATGGGCACCAGGGCAAAGCCCCAGTGGCCGGCAGTCCAAAGCGAGCTCGACAGGCTTGGTGCCACCCCGGTCGGCAAGCGACCCGATCGCGGCAAGGGCGACGAGCATCGGAGGTTTGGGACCGACCCCGACCGCAGGTCACCGCCGCTCGGACGGAACGAACCCTTGCGCGCTCAAGCGGTCAACGCAACAGCCTTGACGAACGCCTGAGATGGTGTCATCCACCCGAGCGTCTGTCGAGGTCTGTTGTTGAGGGAACGAGCGATGGCATCGAGCTCGCGTTGGGTGCACTGAGAGAGATCCGTTGACTTCGGCAGATATTGGCGCAAGAGACCGTTCGTGTTCTCGTTGCTGCCGCGTTGCCAGGGGCTCTTCGGGTCGCAGAAGTAGATCTGCACCCCGGTGTCGATCGTGAACTGGACGTGCTCGGCCATCTCCTTTCCCTGGTCCCAGGTGATCGATCTGCGGAGCTGGACGGGAAGCGTGACGATGCGCTTCGCGAGTGCGGTGCGGACCGACTCGGCGGTGTTCCCGTGGGGCAGCTTCAACAAGATGACGTAGCGGCTGTGACGTTCGACGAGGGTTCCGATTGCGGTCATCTTCTTGCCGAAGATGAGATCACCCTCCCAGTGCCCGGGCACGGCGCGGTCGGCGACCTCGGCCGGTCGCTCGGAGATCATCACCATGTTGCGGAGCTGTCCTTGGCCGATCCCGCCCTTGGTGTAGGCCTTGGCTCTTCGCATCGCCCGACCGCTTCGCAGGCAGGTGTGGAGCTCTTTCCGAAGCGCTCCACGGCCCTGGACGAACAGCGACTGGTAGATGGTCTCGTGGGACACCCGCATCTCCGGATCATTCGGATAGCTAAGAGCCAACCACGCGGAGATCTGCTCGGGTGACCACCTGGCCTCGAGCTTTCGTTCGACGGTCGATCTGAGCCGTCGGCACCGGGAAAGCTTCGCTCGTCTGGGTCGCAGCGCGCGTCGTTGCGCACCCCGATCGGCAACGAGCGCTCGGTAATGCTGACGGCCGCCATTCGCGTTCACCTCTCGACACACCGTCGAGGGCGCACGCCCGAGTCCGGTCGAGATCACCCGGATCGAGAGACCTGCGGCGAGTCCTCGCGAAATCTCTTCTCGCTCTTCAAGGGAGAGCCTGAGCTCAGCACGCCCTCGTTCGTGCGGTCGTCTCCCCCCTGCGTCGGCGATCAACTTCCGAAGCGAAGAGTTCTGGCGTCCGAGGTGCTTGGCGATGCGCTTCACCGGCACGCCGGCCTCCCGCATCTCCCAGATCGTCGCCCTGTCGGCTTCTGTGAACCTCGCCATCACCGTTCCTCCCCATCGACGACGTCAGTGTTCGCCGATCAGAGAGGTGTTGCGATGACCAGTTGAGGACGCACTCGATCTGGGACAGCACAAAGCCCACGAACGGGTGCCGAACACCGGATACGCGTTGGAGTCTGGCCGCGACCAGCGCGCAGAGCGTCGGATCGGTGCCTGAGCACCGCTCGGAGCCGGGTCGCTCGGCGAGCTCGACCCGCTGTGCCTCCGCCGAGCGGTCGGTAGACGAAAGAACGGTGTCCGCCGAGCCGGTCCCGGTATCCGGTCCCTTCCGGTCCGGCCCGGGGCCAACCGGACTGAGGTGCCATTCAGATGGCGGCCTGCCTGATGACCGGGCGGAACCGAGCGGCTCTGCCCGAAGCCACCCGGGTCCTCGCGGGCTCGTCGGTGATCTCAGGCGGCCGCCGATTGGGCAGGGAAGAGTCGCTCGATAAGGTGTCCGCCATGCCGACGGCTCTCGCCACGCTTCCCCGACGACGCCCGCTCGTCCTCGCCGACCTATTCCCCGAGGTGCGGGCCCGGGATGCCACCATCGTCCTCGGGGCCGCCTGCTTCGTCGGCTTGCTCGCCCAGGTCTCCATCCCCTTGTCGTGGACCCCGGTGCCGATCACCGGCCAGACGCTCGGCGTCGTGCTGGCGGGCTGCGCCGTTGGGACGCGCCGCGCTGTCGCGGCCCTCGTCCTCTACGCCGCCGCCGGACTCGCCGGCGTGCCCTGGTTCGCCGGCCATGCCTCGGGATGGCCCGGCGGGCTCTTCGGGTACGTGGTGGGCTTTGTCGTCGCCGCCGCCGTCTGCGGCCGGCTCGCCGAACGGCGAGCGGATCGCCGGGTCGCTAGCGCCGTCCTGGCGATCCTGCTCGGGGACATGATCATCTTTGCGGTCGGCGTCCCCTGGCTCGCCGTCTCCTACCATTTCACGGCGGCCGAGGCCATCGCCAAGGGACTGACGCCATTTCTCGCTGGCGAGGGAATCAAGATCGCGCTCGCCGCCGGACTCCTCCCCGCCGCCTGGAAAGTCGTCGGCTCGGACCGCCAGCCGAATCCGCGGCAGCACTAAAAGCCAGCCCACGGTGCCGTCCCGGCCCCGAGTTCAGTCGGTCTTGGAGAACTCCCGGACCGCGATGGTAAGCATGAGCGCCGCGAACACGACGGTCACCGCGAGCTCGAACCCGATCGGCAGGTGCCAGGAACCCCAAGTCATCGTGGCTCCGAACAGTCGGGCGATCGCCGGGTTGGTCGCGACGTGCGCGAAGACGGCCCGCCGCATCGGGTCGACCATGTAGGCGAGCGGATCGAGTCTCGTCAGCACTGAGAGCCACGTCGGCAGCCCGTGCAGCGGGAAGAGGGCCCCGGACAGAAAGAACAGCGGCAGCACGACGAACTGCAGCACGACCTGGAACGACTCCACCTGGGCGATACGCGAGGCGAGCGCGGTGCCGAGCGCGGTGATCGCCACCGCGGCGATCAGCATCTCGCCGATGAGAGTGAAGATGAGGACCGGCGAATAGGGGACGCCGACCAGCCCGGCGAACGCCAGCATGATGAGCGCCTGCAAGGTGGCGACGGTGGCGCCCCCCGCGCACTTGCCAGCGATGAGCGCTCCGCGTCGCACCGGAGCGACGAGCATCTCCCGCAAGAACCCGAATTCCCGGTCCCAGACGATCGACACCGCCGAGAACGTCGCCGTAAACAGCACGGTCATCGCGACGACTCCCGGAAATATGAACGTCTTGAAGCTCGCCCCACTTCCGGAACTCGCGCCCCGCGAGATGAGCGACGACAGCCCAGTGCCGAGCACAAAGAGGAACAGGATCGGCTGGGCCAGTGACGTCAAGATCCTCAGGCGGTTGCGGGAGAAACGGATCAGTTCGCGACGCCAAACGACCGTCGCGCCCCGGACGTCGTCCCGCCAGCCGGCCCCGGCCACCCGGACCGCCACTGGTACCGCGCGCGGGCGTGTCGTCGCGGCAGAGAGGGGCGCGGTGGCGGACGAGGCCTGTGAGCTGGCCACGGCGTCGGTGTGGTTCAAGCGGGTCACCTCCGCCTCGCCCGGGCGCGTCTCCAAGAGGCGGCCGCGCGGCGATCCGACACCGACGCCTCGGCATCCCGGATCGTGCGGCCGGTGTGCGACATGAAGACATCGTCGAGAGTCGGCCTCGCGATGCTCACCGACGAAATGCCCACGCCCAGCTCAGCGAACAGGCGCGGAACGAACTGCTCTCCAGCCGGAACGTGAATCGTCACCGCGCCTTCGCTCACGGTCGCCGTGAGCTGAAAGCGGCTGGCGAGCGCCGCGATGGCGGCCTCGTCGTCGGCGGTGTGGAGCTGCACCCGGTCTTCACCGACTTGGGCCTTCAGTGCCTCCGGGGTGCCCTCGGCGACGATCTCGCCCTCGTCGATGATGGCGATCCGATCGCAGTTCTCGGCCTCGTCCATGTAGTGGGTCGTGAGGAACATGGTGATCTGTTCCCGGTGGCGCAGCTCGTTGATGTAACCCCAGATGTGCGCCCTCGTCTGCGGGTCGAGCCCGACGGTCGGCTCGTCCAAAAAGAGCACCCGTGGCGAGTGCATGAGCCCGCGGGCGATCTCAAGTCGCCGCTTCATGCCGCCGGAGAAGGTGCGGACCAACCCGTCGCGCCGGTCCCAGAGGCCAACCATGTTGAGCACGTCGTGGATCCGTTCGGCGGCCTCTGTGTGTGGCACGCCGTAGAGCTCGGCGTGGAACCGAAGGTTCTCCCCCGCGGTGAGGTAATCATCGAGTGTCGTGTCTTGGAAGACGAGACCGATCCGGCGGCGCACCTCGGCCTGGGCGGTCACCACGTCGTACCCCGCCACCCGGGCCGACCCAGCCGTCGGGTGGAGCAGCGTGCAAAGCATCGCGATCGTCGTCGACTTGCCCGCCCCGTTGGGCCCGAGGAAGCCGAAGGTCTCCCCCGCCACGACCTCAAAGCTCACGCCGCGCACCGCCTCGAGATCGCCAAATCGGCGCGTCAGCCCGAGCACCTCGATGGAAGGTCCGCTCGGAACGGTGAACAGATCGGTCACGTCCTCAGTTCTCCAGGTTTCTTTCCACCGCGCGGCATCCCGCGACTTTCTTCGACGGCCGGGAACACCCGCCCTGCTCCCGATCACGCCAAACTAGTCGGCGCGAGTGGGGCCACTGGACGCGCCTTATCCGGCCGGAAAGCTAAGGCCCAGGTGCCGGCGCCCTCGGCGCCTATCGACTTCTCGGTGCACCCAGCCGCGACAGGCAACGAGCGCCATCTCCGATCTCGAGACGGGTGCGACGTCGGGTGCGCCCCGCCCGGAACCCGGGCGAGTTGGAGACTCTCCGTGCACCTCGGCACCCGAATAGGGCATCGTCAGCGCGGTTTTGCTGGCGAGTAACTTGGCGAACCGTGGATCCGTCGAACGCCTTCCCGGGGGCGACACGCGCCCCGTCGAACCGCGGCGAGCCGCTCGTCGTCGCACGCGGGCTCGTGAAGAGATTCGGTGAGCTTGTGGCGGTCGACGGCATCGAATTCTCGATCGCACGGGGCGAGTCGTACGGATTCCTCGGGCCGAACGGGGCCGGGAAGACCTCGACGATGCGCATGATCGCCTGCATGTCGCCGGTCTCCGAGGGGACCCTACGGGTACTCGGCCTCGATCCGGGCCGCGACGGGCCGGAGATCCGCAGCCGGATCGGCCTCGTCCCCCAGGAGGACACGCTCGACCTCGAGCTGACCGTGCTCGACAATCTCGTCGTCTACGGGCGTTACTTCGACCTGCCGCGTCGGGTGATTCGTGAGCGCGCCGACGAGCTGCTGGATTTCGTGCAGCTCAGTGAGCGCGCCCGGGACAAGGTCGATTCGCTGTCCGGCGGGATGAAGCGCCGTCTCACCATCGCGCGCTCCCTCATTTCCGAACCCGAGCTCCTCATCCTCGACGAGCCGACGACCGGCCTCGATCCGCAGGCTCGGCACCTGCTCTGGGACCGCCTCTACCGCCTGAGGCGCCGGGGCGTGACGCTCATCATCACGACTCACTACATGGACGAGGCCGAACAGCTCTGCGGGCGCCTCGCGGTCATGGACGGCGGTCGTTTCGCCGCCGAAGGCGCCCCCCGCGACCTCATCGCCCGGTACTCCACCCGCGAGGTGGTCGAGCTGCGTTTCGGCAACGCCGAGCCGGCCGGCATCGCCGGACGGTTGGACGGGCTCGTCGAACGCTACGAAGTGCTGCCGGACCGCATCCTCATGTACTCCGACGACGGGGACGCCACCCTCGGGCAGGTCCATGGCCGGGGACTCACGCCGGAAAGCGCCCTCGTGCGACGAGCGAGCCTGGAGGACGTTTTCTTGCATCTCACCGGCCGCACCCTCGTGGAGTGAGCACGGTGGGCGACACGGTGAACTCGTTGGCCGTCGTCCGGGATCCCCGCGTCGGGGCCCCGCGGTGGTTGCGCTCCTTGGCCTACTGGGCGTACCAGTACAAGCGAACCTGGCGGGGCTCGGTGACCACGAGCTTCCTCTATCCCGTTCTCTACCTCGCCGCCCTCGGGGTCGGGCTGGGCTCGCTCGTCGACCACCACGCCCATGCGGTGTCGGGGGTGAGCTACCTCGACTTCCTCGCACCCGGCCTGCTGGCGGCGACGGCGATGCAGGTGGGGGCCAACGAAGCCATGTACCCGGTGATGGACGCGATCAAGTGGGGGCGCACCTACCTCGCGATGCTGGCCACCCCGCTCACGACGAAAGACGTGCTGCGAGGCCACCTGGCCTGGATCCTGTTCCGTCTCCTCACCGTTTGTGCGATCTACCTCGCGATCATGGAGGGGTTCGGCACCCTGCGCTCCGGATTCGCCGCCTTGGCCATCCCGGCCGGGGTTCTCACCGGGTTCGCCTTCGTGGCCCCGATCACCGCCTTCGCCGCCACCCAAGAGAGCGACCGGGGCTTCTCCACCCTGTACCGGTTGGGGCTCATCCCGCTCTTTCTCTTCTCGGGGACGTTCTTCCCGGTCACCCAGCTCCCCCGTTGGCTCCAGTTCCTCGCCTACGCGACGCCCCTCTACCACGGCGTCGCCCTGTGTCGCGGACTCGTGCTCGGCGACCTCGGTCTCGCGGCGGGTGCCGTCCACGTCGGCTACCTCGCCGTGGTGGCCGGGATCGGCTACCTGCTCGCCGCGCGCAGCTACCGCAACCGTCTCGTCACATGAGCTCGACCCTTGCCATCCCGATCCGTATCACGCCGCTCGGCATGATCGGCTCGCGTCGAGCGCTGCGTCTCATCGAACGGAACCTGCTCGTTTACCGACGGAGCTGGCTCATCTTCGTCTCGGGGTTCTTCGAGCCCTTCTTCTACCTGCTCTCGATCGGTGTGGGACTGAACAAACTCGTCGGGGCCCTCCACATCGGCAAGGCGGTCGTCGCTTACACCGCGTACGTCGCACCGGGACTGCTGGCGTCCTCGGCGATGAACGGGGCCCTGTTCGACGCGACGTTCAACATGTTCTTCCGGCTGAAAGTCGCCAAGACCTACGACGCGATACTTTCCACGCCCCTCGGGCCGAGTGACGTCGCGCTCGGCGAACTGGGATGGTCGTTGATCCGGGGATCGACCTACTCCGGAGTGTTCATCGTCGTGATGGCTCTGTTCGGCTACGTCCTGACTCCGTGGGTGGTCCTCTGCTACCCGGCCGCGGTGCTCATCGGGTTCGCCTTCGGCGGCGTCGGGCTGGCGGCGACCTCGTTCATGCGGAGCTGGCAGGACTTCGACAAGGTGTCACTCGCCATCATCCCGATGTTCTTGTTCTCGGCGACCTTCTACCCGCTCACCGTCTACCCCGGGTGGTTGCAGCTGGTCGTGCGCTGCACGCCGCTCTACCAGGCGGTGGCACTCGAACGCGGCCTCGACGCCGGGGCACTGTCCGTGTCCCTCCTCGGCCACACTGCCTACCTCGCGATCCTGGGGATCGCCGGGCTGACGGTCACCTCGCGACGACTGGCGCGACTGCTGCTTCCCTGAGCCGGGCGCCGGGACCTGCCCGACTAGTGCACCCGCACCAACAGCCGGTAGGTCTTGGTCGGCGTGCGGTCACGACCTGGTGGGAAGTATTTGAGCACGATCACGGTTGTCCCCTGGCCGGTCGCGAGGAAGGTGACACTCTCGATCTCGTATCCGCCGACAAGGCCCACGGAAGCTGGAAAGCGGCGGTAGCTGGTCGACACGTACTGCGCCACCGAGGCCGTGGGATCACGCGTCACCCGCCACGTGTAACCACAGCTCGCCGCGCACGCCCGGAGCTCGACTCGGATTTCGTCACCCACGAGGGCGCTCGCCGAGGCCACCGGGGCCCGCACGATGATCGTCGCGTCGGCCACCGACGTGACCGCCGGTCCCCTCGCACCCGGTGACGACGAAGCGCCGGCCGCACCCGCGAATAGGGCCGCCACCAGGGCCGGAAGCACGATCAACCGCACGGCGAATCTCATCACTCCTACAACCTTTCCACCCATAGGACCCGATGCGCCCCGGTTCGGCCCAAGATCGCCGGTGCCCGGCACGATACGACGCGGCCCGCTCCATCGCTGATCACCGCGAGCAACGATCCCCGGTTCGCCGAGGTGCTCCGAGCCACTGGTGCCGCTTCCCGGTGACCCCACCGTTCTCCCCGGGCGCGACGGGGCCGGGATCCGGGAGGCCGGCCCAACGGCGTCGCTAAGGACCGACGAGCAGCCGGTATACGGCGTCCTCCGTGTCTTTGGCGGCGAGAACGAGGATCTCGTCGCCGGCGGCGAGCACCGTCTCGGCGCGCGGCGTCACGACGTGGGTGGTGCGCACCACCGCCACCACCGTCGCCTCACGCGGGAGCTCGAGATCCGCGAGCGCCATCCCTTCCGCTGGCGACCCGGCGGCGAGCGTCACTTCGACGAGATGCGTGTCGCTGTCGCCCAGTCCCAGCAGCCGGACCAGCGAGCCGACCGAAACGGCCTCCTCGACCAGGGAGGTGAGCAACGCCGGGGTCGAAACGGACACGTCCACGCCCCACGAATCGTTGAACAGCCACTCATTCTCCGGGAAGTTCACCCGCGCGATGACGCGTGGCACGGCAAATTCCTGTTTGGCGAGAAGCGAGATCACGAGGTTGTCCTCATCATCTCCGGTGGCGGCCACCGCAACGTCCACCTCGGACATGCCAGCAGCGTCGAGAGAACTCACCTCGCAGGCGTCGGCGACGATCCAGGTCACGTCGATGGTCGGTTGCAGGAGCGCGACGACCTCGCGGTTCTGCTCGATCAGGAGCACCTCGTGCCCGTTGGCGCGGAGATCCTTCGCGATCGCCGTGCCGACAGTTCCCGCACCCGCGATCGCGACCTTCACGAGCGCTTCTTCCCGCCCTCAGCGAGCACGGCCGGCGCCGGGCTCTCGAGCAGCTGGGTAAGGTCCTCCACCGCATCCCTGACCGCAAACAGGTGCAGCAGGTCGCCTTCCTGGCCGACCAGCTCTTCGACGTCGAGGCGTGGCTCACCGGCCCGGATCACCGCCACGACCTTGGCCTTGCCCTCGATGGCGATTCCGCCCAGTGGTCTTCCCGCCCAGGCCTCCGGGAGCATCCGCTCCACCAGCACGAGGCGACCCGTCGCGTCCGTCCACACCCCGGTATCCCTCCCGGGCACCAGCCGCCGCATCACCTGCTCGATCGTCCAGGTGACCGTCGCTACCGTCGGTATCCCGAGCCGCTGGTAGATGACGGCGCGCCGCGGGTCGTAGATCGCGCGCCACCACGTTGGCGATGCCGAAGTGCTCCCGGGCGATCCGCGCGGTGAGGATGTTCGTGTTGTCCCCGCTCGTCACCGCAACCAGGCCTCCGGCGGTGGACGCCCCGGCCTTGTTCAGGTCGTCGAGGTTGAACCCGGAACCGACGATCGTCTGGCCCTGCCAACCGTCGGGAAGCAGATGTAACGACTGCGACTTCTTGTCGATGATGGACACGGCGTGGCCCTCCTCGACAAAACGAACACAGAGCTCCGCACCGACCCGCCCGCAACCCACGACGACGATGTGCACCGCCACCATGCAACACCGCCTTGGGACGTCGAACAACCCCCATCCGGTGGCCACCGGATGACGCGAAGGCGCCGACCTGGGCCACCACGATGGTGACCCGCCGGAGTCCGAGCTCGACACGGCCCCGCCGAGGCTCCAGAAAGGGCCGAGGTGAAAGACCCGGGGTTGCGGACGGCGACACCGTGCAGGGTTCGATTCGACGTCGCCGGCGCGACCGTCCCTCTGGTGAGAGTCGACCGCGCCCAGCTCCGCCACTGTCTCGCCGACCACCACCTTCGCGGCAACGCCTCGCGCCGAGGCGGCCGGATCGGAGGTTGGTTCAGCGGGGGATCTCCACCTCATCTTGGTCCGGACCCGCGATGAGCTCGTAGAAGGGGTTCAAGATCGCGAGCTGTCCCTGCCAGGCGCCGACCATCCCCCGGGCGATCAAACGCGCCCCTTGCTGGACTCCCGGGATGTGTCGACGCCCTTGGAACACGAGCAGGATGGCCCCCGACGAGTCCACCAGCGTGCATTCGAGATTGGCGGTGGCCCCTCCGGCCGGCACGCGCACCGATCGGATCCGGCCGGCGACGCGCACCCGGGAGCGCCACTGCGCGTCGGAGATGGGGGTGGTGCCCACCACCTTGGGTGCCAGCCGGTCGTCGGGGTGGACGACGGGGCGGGAGCGGCGGGCCCCGGCCCGCTCCGAGAGCGCCTTGACCCGGCTCTGCACCCTGGCGCTGGAGAGCTGGAACGGGACGATCGTCGCGTTGGCGTGCGGCAATTGCGACACCGCGGCCGCGATGTGATCGGCGGTGCGGTCATGGAGGATCCGTTGCCAGGCGGTGGCAAAGGCTCTCCGGGGCAGGAGGATCGAGAGCTCGGTGTCGTCCTGGGCGAGTATCTGGGCGGCGAGCTCCAGGGCGGCACGGGGAATACGGCGGTCGGGACAGTCGATGATGTCGAGCGGGAGCCTCGACAGGCCCAGACGGCTCCATTCCGCCTCTAGCTTGGCCGCCTCCCGCGGGTCCACCGCGAAGTGCACCGCCCGCAGCTCGTCCGGGGTAAGGGTGCGCGCGTATTGCACCGCTCGCGCGGCCGCGAGGTCCAGCCGGTCGACCAGGACGATCACGATGTGGCGACGCAACACCGGTGCCTCGCAGGCCTGAGCCGCGCCCACCTCCAGCTCGTCGGACTCCGTCGTGTACTGGCGGTGGAGCCGGAGCAGCAACACGTAGAGCACGGGCCCAGCCACCACCACCAGCCAGGCCCCTTCAGTGAACTTGAAGACTGCGAAGATCAGCACCACCACGGCCGAGAGCACGGCGGCAAAGCCGTTGATCACCTGGCGCCACTTCCAACCGGGCTCGCGAAGCGTGCGATGGTGCTTCACCATTCCGGCCCCGGCCATGGTGAAGCCGGTGAACACGCCGATGGCGTAGAGCGCCACGAGGCTGGTGAGATCGGCCTTGGTCCCGACTACCAGCGCGATGCCCACGATCGACAGCAAGATGATGCCGTTGGAGAACGCCAGGCGGTGTCCGCGCCTGGTCAGCTGGCGCGGCAGGAACGAGTCCGAAGCCACGAAGCTCGCCAGGTAGGGAAAACCGTTGAAGCTGGTGTTGCCCCCCGTGAACAAGATCAGCATCGTGGCGACCAGCACAAGGTCCTTCAGTGCGGCACCGATGCCGTGCGTCCCGCACACCCACCCCGCGACCTGTGCGACCACCGTCGGAGAACCCACCGAGTAGGGAGACGCGTGTGACCAGTGCGCCAGCAACGTGACCCCGAGCACCAGAAAGCCGAGGACCGAGCTCATGATCACGAGGGTGATCCGGCCGTTGCGCGCCTCGGGCCGCCGGAAGGCTCCCACCGAGTTGGAGATGGCCTCGAGCCCGGTGAGGGACGAACCCCCGTTGGCGATACCCCTCAGTATCACGGTGATTGCCGCGAACGCGATCAGCCCGCTGTGCTGCCCGAAGGGGAGCATGCCGGATTGTCGAGAGATCTGCGCCGGCACGTCGCCGATAGCCTCACGGACCAGCCCGGCAACGACTACCGACCCGAGCGCCAAGATGAATAGGTAGGTTGGCAGCGCGAACGTCTTCGCCCCTTCACGGATGCCGCGCAGGTTCCCGTAGCACAAGAGCACGATCACGGCGACCGTGATGGGCACGGTGTATGGAACAAGTGCCGGCAGCAAAGAGGTGAGGGAGTCCGTTCCGGCCGTGCACTGCACGGCGACGGTGACCGTGTAATCGATGAGCAGCGCTACCGCCGCCACCTGGGCCGTCCGGGGGCCGAAGTTGTCCCGAGCGACCACATACGATCCCCCGGCCTTGGTGTAGGCCTTGATCACCTCCAGATAGGACAGCGTGACGAAGATCAGCACCCCCAAGATCACCAAGGTCACCGGCACGAGGAGCGCGAACGCGGCCACGCCGAACCACGGGACGAGCTGGGTGAGCATCTGCTCCGTGCCATAGGCCGAGGACGAGATCATGTCGGGGGCCAGGACCCCGAGACCGGCGACTTTCCCCAGCCGTTCCACCGATTGACGCTCGGTTGCAATCGGGGGCCCGAGGAGGGTGTTCTTGAACCGGTAACGGCCGGTCTCGGGCAGCGCCAAGAGGTCGGGTGCCGGAAGCGCCTCGGGGGTGAACCGACGGTCCGTCACCACCGGCTCCGACCGGGCAGCCTGTCCGGCCTCGGAGGCGCTCCCTGGCACGCTTGGCACGGGCCTCACCTAACCACATTTCGGTGGCTTCGGGCGAGGAACGCCCATCGACAAGCCACCAGCACAGATGCAACGCACCACATCGGGTGGACTTTGCTTCCGGTGACCGGTGGGGCTCGGCCATCGTCGCCAGGACGCCCGCCGCCCAGATCTGGGCCACCGACCAAGGTCATGCCCTGAGATGGCACGTGCTGGCGGGATGGGCGGCCTCTGGCGTCACGGAGCCTCCCCAGAGGCCGGTCGCGGACCAAGCCCACCCACCGCGGTGAAACGGGCGAGGGGCTTGAGCGAAGGTCGCCCCGCACCCGCACACCTCGTGGGTGCTGGACCTTGAGTGGTGAGGCCGCGTCCTACAAAGGCATCGAGCTCGTCTTCCCGCGGAGATTCGCACCTCGGCTCACTGGATCGGCCTCCGCCGCCGAACGGGATCGGGTGCTGCCTAGAGGGGCTACAACGGCTTCTCGACGGCAGATTCGACGCCGCTCGCGGGAGACGGAAGCGACCTGCGCCCACCGCTGAGCATGCGAGTCGCGGAGAGTATGGCCGCCAGCGCCATGAAACCAATCGAGGAGAAGAACGCGGCGTGAAGACCGGTCGTGAACGCCGGTCCAAGCCTGCGGGGCAGGCTCGTGGTGCCGACGAAAATGGCGAAGGCGAGCTGGCGGGAGATGGAGCGGGCAGCCACGAGAACTGCAACCGAGAACGAAAACACCATCCCGACGTTGGCGAACGTGCGCATCATCCCCGAGGCGATCCCGAAGTCTTTTCCCGGCGCCACCTTCATCACCGCCGAGTTGTTCGCGGGCATGAACGCACCGGCGCCGATCCCGTTCAGGACGGCCGCCAGGGTAACCACCGCGAGGGGGGTCGTGGTGGTGAGCTGCGAGTAAACACCGAGGGCGACGACCTCGACGCCAAGACCGATCGTCGCCGGCCAGACCGCGCCGAACCGGTCCGCCAGCCGGCCGCAAATGGGCCCGATAACGCCCCCGACCAAGTACCCGGGCACGAGGAGCAAGGAGGCATCGAGTGGCGTCAGACGTCGCACCCCTTGGAGGTACATGAGGACCAAAAACAGCACCGCGAAGTTGGCCAGGCCCTGGAAGAGTGCGGCGAGAAGCGTCGGAGTGAAAGTCCGTATCCGGAACATTCGCAAGTTGACCATCGGCGCGGCCCGATACCGCTCCACAAACACGAAGCCGAACAGCGCGACCACGCCACCGATGAGCGCAACGAGAAGGAACCCCGACAGCTCTGACGTCGCGAGTCTCGTCGTCGTCCAGAGCACGCCGAAAAGCCCGATACCGAGAAGGGCCATACCGAAAAGGTCGAGGCGCTGCCGATGGCGGGGACTGCTGTCACGGAGAACCCTCAGTGCGACTGCCAAAGCCAACAGCCCCGCGGGGACATTGATCCAGAAGATCCACCGCCATGACACATACGTGATGATGATCCCGCCCAGGAGGATGCCGAGGATGGCTCCGGCGTTCCACCCGATCGCGTTGTAGCCGAAGGCTCTACCTCGCTCCTGCCGGGGAAAGGCATCCGCCAGGACCGCACCACTGTTGGCGGTGAGAAACGCTCCCCCCACACCCTGAATGACCCGGAACACGATGATGGTCGTCTCGCTGGTGGACGTCGCACACAAGGCTGACCCGATGATGAAGATGAGAAAGCCGAGTTCGTACATGCGTGTTCGGCCGAACATGTCTCCGAGACGGCCCACCTGAGTCGCCAAGATGGTTACGACGAGGATGTAGGCGATGATCACCCAAACGACAGCCGACAGAGCGATGTGCAAGGACCGCTCCATCTCGGGAAGCGCCAAGACGACGATGGTCGTGTCGACCGCGGCCATCAAGACGCCCACCACGACCACCAGCACGACAAGCTCGCGGCGGCGGTCACGGTGTGGAATCCGGGCGCCGGTCTCCAGGACCGAGGCGGGTCGGGAGGTCCGGCCGAACCCCCACGGCAGCCGCCGCCCATTGCCGCCTCCCGGAGCTCCGAACTCAAGATCGGCACCGGCGATGGACCGACTAATTGTGAGCCTTCTCATGACATCGACCCAACCCAGCGACCTTCTGACCTCTTCCTGACCTCGACCGTCGTTCGAGCCGGCGGCGAGTCTCGGAAGAGGCGCGCCGACTGACCAACCGGGAAGGACCTGGACATCAACCCCGCCCAAGACTCTCGACGCTCGATCCCGCCAATTCGTCTCTCGGCTAAGCCGCCCCCAGGGACCAGCCCCGGAAACCGCTCGCCGACCGTCATCACCGAGTGCACCACGACGAGCCCCCGGACATGAGGGACGCTCCCTCCTGGTCACCTCAATCGCGGCGACTGATACCAGGTCGCAGAAGCGACGATAACGGCCCTTCGCCCGCCCGACGACCGGAGCTATTTAGATGGGATTGGGTACGCCGCCGCGCCGGAACTCGGCAATGGCCTCGGGCGGAAGTGGATGGGCAAAAAGAAAGCCCTGGGCCGTGTCACACTCGAGAAACGTGAGCTCCTCAAGCTGTTCGCGCGTTGCGATCCCCTCGCCCACAACTGACATGCCAAGGGCGTGGGACATCGCCGTGATGGCGGCGATGATCTCGGTGTCGCGGACGGTGTGACCGATCTGTTCGATGAAGCTGCGGTCGATCTTCAAGATGTCGACCCGCAGACGGTGTAGGTGCGCGAGCGTCGAATAGCCGGTGCCGTAATCGTCGATGGCGAGCCGGACCCCTTGCTCCGAGAGCGCTGACAGCGTCGGCTCGACGTCCCCCGCCTCGCCGTTGAGCGTCGTCTCGGTGATCTCAAGGCAGAGCCGTCCGGGCTCGAGGCCGTGGTAGGCAAGGACCTTGGAGACGTGGGCGGCGAAGCTCGGATCGACGAGCTGACGACCCGAGCTGTTGACCGCCATGGTGAAGTCCTCGGGCCAGCCGCCCTCGGCAAGCCAAGCGGCAAGCTGGCGGCAGGCCTCGTCAAGCACGAAGCTGTCGATCCGGGTGATGAGTCCGCGCTCTTCGGCGAGTGGAATGAACTCGATCGGAGGCACGATGCCCCGCGTCGGATGGTTCCAGCGCACCAGGGCCTCGACACCGCGCAGTGACTGGTCCTCGATGGAAAAGAGAGGCTGGTAGAGCAAGAAGAGTTCGGAGCTGTCAAGAGCCTCGCGCAGCTCGACCTCGAGGATGTGATTCGCGACCACCCGGGCGCGTTGCGAAGGCGAGAAGACCTGGAAGCAGTTCTTGCCGGCGTCCTTGGCGCGGTACATGGCGATATCGGCGTCCTGCAAGAGCTGGCCAGGGTCGGCGATCGGGTCGCCGGTGAGGACGATCCCCACGCTGGCGGTGATGGAGAGATCGAGGTCGTTGTCGATGAAGGGCCGGGCGACCGCCCGCACCACCCGGTCGCCGAGTATCCGCGGGTCGTCATCGTCGCGCAACCCCGTGCAGAGCATCACGAACTCATCGCCCCCGAGCCGAGCGACCGTGTCGGCTCGGCGCGCCACACCGGTCAAGCGTCGGGCGACCTCGCAGAGCACCTTGTCGCCGGTCTCGTGCCCGAAGGAGTCGTTGATCGTCTTGAAGTTGTCGAGATCGACGAACAACAGCGCGATCTGGCCGGGTTGGCGTTCGAGCAGGGCGAGGGCCTGGGAAAGCCGGTCCCGCAGTGCAACCCGGTTCGAAAGCCCCGTCACCGCGTCATGGAGCGACTGGAAAGTGAGCGCCTGCTCCGCGACGATCTGGGCGGTAACGTCCCGCGAGATACCAAAGGTCCCGATGATCTTCCCGCTGTCGTCTCGCAGCGGGAACTTTGTCGTCGAGACCCAGACGTCGGGGCGGTTCCGGAAGGTCTCGCGCTCAACCTTCCCGACGATCGAATCACCGGTCCGAATGATGCGCTGCTCGTCCTCAAAGGCGGCCACCGCGTGCGGCTCGCTGAAGATGTCGAAGTCCGTCTTGCCGAGTACGTCTTCCGCCGACCATCCCGGCAACTGGTCCTCAAGAAGTCCGCGGCTTACCGCGAGGAAACGACTATCGAGATCCTTGAAGAAAATGTGCTCGCCGGGCAGATCGAGCAGGTTGCGAATGCAGATACGCTCGATCTCGTCCCTCGACTTGCCCGGGCCGGGGCTCTCGGGGCTTGACTTTGGCCGCTTTGCCATCGCCATCCTTACGGAAGAAGGTGGATGAACCTGAATCCCGAGATCTGCACAAGTCGCAAACTGGCCCAATGCGCTCCGTTACCGGCTGGAAGCTGCCGACCCGTCAGAGAAAGGATCGAATCGAGCCGGTTGATCTTACCAAGGGATCTACGAGGTAGGAGCGATGCACCGCGCCGTGTTCGGGACGTCAATCCACAATGTCCGGTGTGCCTGACGCGCCCCACCGACGGCTACGAGCAACCGTCGATGCAGCTCGCTGGCCGCGGAGGAGACCACCATGACGCCGACACCGGAGCTTGCCACCAAGGTCGGACGACCGAAACGACGCATCTTGTGACATCATCCGGCGTACGTTGCTCACCGATCCGAACGCGCGATCAAAACAACGCGAGTCGAGGTCGGCGCACGGTCATGCCCGCCAAGAAGGACTCTTTCACATTCGCAAACCCCTCCGCCGAGGTGCCGCAATGACGTCGCGTCGCGGCTTGGCCCGCCCGCGGGAGCTGGTGCCTTCGTCTTCGAAAGACGAACCGGCCACCTCTCCGGTCATTCACACCACCGGTGGCGCGGGCGCATCCTCCGGAGAGCTGCAGTGTTGACGCCTCGTATGGCCATCACCGGCGCCGTTGGCGTGATGGTGATCGGGTTAGCACTGCCAACGCCTTCCCCCAGCGCCGCCAGCGCCATGAAGGGCCACGACACCCATGGGGTCTACGGCGCCCCGCTCAAAACGGCTCCGGGCACCGGAGCCGGCTCCCGGACCACGCAGACCCCCGACGGGGTGCAGGCCGGGTGGGTGGTCAAGGAGAACCAGCGACCGGGCACGACCGACTGGGAGATCCCCCCGGGAACTTCCGAAGCGATCGCGGGGTTCGCCTCTACGACGTACGCGGCTCAGGGTGACCACGTAACGCTCTACGTCACCACGGCGGCGGCGCGCCTCCACGTCGACGCTTTTCGGATGGGCTACTACCAGGGGAAGGGCGCACGCCTCGTTTGGCGGTCGCGCGAAGTTCCTGGACGGCGGCAGCCGACCTGCCCTCGAACGGCAGGAACCAACATGGTCGCCTGTGAAAACTGGGCGCCGACCCTCAGTTTCAAGATCACCAAGGCGTTCGTCCAGGGCGACTACCTCCTCAAGCTGGTCGGAAGTACCGGCCAGCAGAGTTACGTACCGCTCACGGTCTGGGATCCGACCAGCACGGCTGCCTACCTCGTGAAGAACGACGTCTACACCTGGCAGGCCTGGAACCCTTACGGTGGTTATGACTTCTACGCCGGTCTGGGCACCTGCCCGCCGGGCGTGTATCCGCTTTGCACTCGTGCCCGCGTCGTCTCCTTCGACCGTCCCTACGCCTACGGAGACGGCGCTGGAGACTTCCTCAGCAGCGAGTACCCGCTGGTGCGCTTCGTCGAGCAGAAGGGTCTCGACGTCACCTACGTCACCGATGTCACCGTCCAACAGCACCCGGCGCTGCTACGAGCCCATCGAGCGATGATCTCCCTCGGTCACGATGAGTGCTGGTCGTTGACCGAAAGGCAAGCCGCTGACCGCGCCGAAGCCCATGGAGTGAACATGATCTTTTTTGGCGCAAGCGCCATCTTGCGACATGTACGCCTCCAGGCGTCGGCGCTGGGCCCCGATCGTGAGGAGATCGACTATCGAGACTCAGCGGCTGATCCCCTCAACGGCAAAGGCAACCCCCTCGAGGTGACGGGGAACACCTGGAGTTCGCCGCCCACCAATTGGCCAGAGATCGACTTCGTTGGCGAGCAGTACATCGGCTATCTGCTGGCGGGGGCGGCGCCTGGACCACTGGTTGTCGCGCGCGGGGCTTCGTCTTGGATCTTCCGCGGCACGGGGCTTCACAGCGGCTCCAGCGTGCCGGGGGTCGTCGAAGGCGACCTCGACGAGTTCGACCCCGGCGATCACCCCAGCGACCTTGAGATCCTGGCGCATTCACCGGTCAATCTCTCGGACGCCATGAGCGAGAGCGGCGCGCAACAAGGCTTCCTGTACTCTGACATGACCTACTGGACCGACCCGACCAGTCGGGCTGGGCTCTTCGACAGTGGGGCGACTTCCTGGATCGCCTCCCTCACGCCTTGTTCACGCGGTGCCCACAACTGTCCGGCGATGGTTACCCGACAGATCACCGGGAATCTCCTCGCCCTTTTCGGCCGGGGCCCGGCAGGCGACTTTCAACCCTCGGTACCCAACTGGCAGCAGGTCTACGGTTCGAACGGTTGACGTGACCGCGCCGTTGGGCGTCCGACGGCTCGGGGACCAGCGTGGCCTGCCATCATGCGACCAATCCGCCTGGCCCTACCGAGTTGGCTCGGAGACCTCGATGAGCACCTTGCCGGTGACGCCGTGCTCCACTGCCTCATGGGCCTCGCGGGTGGCCTCGAGCGAGAATCGATGAAGGGGTAGACCAGCGGCTTCGCCCACCCGGAGTGCTCCGGCAGCGATCGCCGTCGACACGTCTTCGACCGCGGCGGACTTGGCCGCAACCGGAACCGTGTAGACGAAGATGAATTGGTATCGGGCATTGCGCGTCATCGCCGATCGCACGGGGATCGAGAGATCCCACGTGTCACTGGCGTAAACCGCCACGGTGCCATTTGGCGCGAGGACGGCGCGGTCGATCTCGGCGTTGGCAGGCGGGTTGACCTCGACGACGAGATCGACGCCTTGCGGTGCGAAATCTCGAACCGTGCCAATGACCTCCTCCTTCCGGTAGTTGATCACGGCATGTGCCCCGGTGGCCGCAGCCAACACAGCCTTCTCCTGAGAGCTGACCGTCGTCACGACCAAAGCACCCGACCACAGGGCGAGTTCGATCGCCGCGTGACCGACCGCTCCCGCCCCCCCCGCGACGAGAACGGTGCACCCAGCTAGCATGCCGTTGCCTAGTCTGCCGTTCGAATCCACACCGACGGTGAGGCACCGGTGCGCCGTTAGCGCCGGGATGCCGACGCTAGCCCCCAGGTCGAACGACGCCCCGACCGGTAGGAATACCGCGTGGTTCTGCGGCAGGGCGACGAACTCCTGCGCCGTTCCGTCGGCACGCTGCCACCCGCACTCCCAGAGCCAGACTCGCTCGCCCATTCGGGCCGGATCGCAACCTTGACCGATCCCGACGATGACCCCCGACCCGTCTTGTTGCGGGACGACTTCGGGGTAAGGGAACACGCTGGGTACCGGCGCGCCGCGGCGCGTTTTCCAATCCGTCGGGTTCACCCCGGACACGGCCACTTGCACGAGAACTTCTCCGGGACCGGGAACGGGTCTGGGGCGGTCGATAACCTCGAGAACCTCTGGGCCACCGTACTGGCGATAAACACATGCTCTCATTGCGCCGCCTCCGGATCGGCCAACGTCGCTGAATCGGATGCCCTTCTTACCAATCTCTCCCCCCTCGTTCTGGCACGCCCCCGAGGATATTCCGAGCCGCGTTTGGGCAAGGAAAACATGGTCTGTGCAGGCCAAAGGTGACCAGCCAGCCAACCGAGTTCTCTGGCGACGGGCTCATTGCAGGTTGGAACCGTTCCGTGATGCGAAGCCTATGACCGGAGAACTCGACCATCAGCGTCGGTCGGCATGGTACCAGATGTCGACCCCTCCGACCTTCACTGGGGCTCGTCCAAGCGCAACGGTGAGGTAGTGGATCACGAACTCGGGATGGACACCGATCGGGTACAAAATGATGGTGCCGATGTGCCATCGGGTAAGGAAGCGACGCACCAACACCTCCCTCTGCGGGATAAGCCTCGGCGCCAGATGGAGCAACCCCCAGTACCCGGCCCGGAACAGGTGCTGCAAGTCCACCGGCGGCACGGGGTCAGCCAGGGTGGATCCCGGGGCGGTTGGCGGCGGCTTGGCGGCCTCGCCGCCGACGAGTTTGAAGGAGAAGCCTGAGACCGCCTGCCAGAGCATTCCGTAGTTGACCCCGCCTATGTCGTACGGATAGGTGACGACAACGCTCCCGTTCGGAATCGCCTTTGACGAGGCCGAGGTGAAATACGCGGGGATCTCCGCCGCTTGCGAGACGAACGGTACCTGGGGAACCAGGGGAATGAGCACCCCTGCGCCAATGAGGGCGACGACACCGATTAGCGGAACACGGCTACGAAGCGTCGAAAGCCGGTTGCGTCGCCGGGTGGCGTCAACTCGGTTCGTCCTGGCCCAAGACGTAGCGCGTTCTTTCCAGCGATCTAGCCCTATTGCGAAGACGAATGCAGAAGCCAAGGTCACGTACAGCGCGAATCTGGCTGCAATCAAGTTCTTGAGCTCAGGAATCTTTCTCAAGATCGTGAATGGCAACGGGAATGCGGTGACGTGACCGCCGACGACGAGCGGTGACCCCAGGGACAGTACAAAGGCCACCAGTCCAACAAAGGCCACCGAGAGCACGAACCGATCTCGACGGTTCCAAACGAGTAAGACCAATAACAAGAGGACCAGAGGGATTCCGAGGTATGAGTCGTTCTCAGATATGTCTCCGCCGACGTACGTCGTGCCAATAGCGGCGAGGTGAGCGGGCGCGAAGAACTGACTGATGGTCGGAATGATCGTCCCGAACAGGTCGGCCTGGTAAGGGGCAAGCTCTACCGCCGTGTGCTGGGGACGAGTGACGTGGAAGGGACCCAAGAAGTAGGTGTACGCGGGATACGCAATGATCACCCCGCAGGTGACAACAGCCCACCAGACTCCTCGTAGGGCATGGGCAGCGCGTCGACGCACGCTCAAGCGCCAAATTGCTGCAGCAAAGACAATTCCGACGACACAACAAACGACGGTGGTGACGAGAATCTCGATAGAGATGAAGAACTGAGCCGCAAAGAGCAATCCGAGGATCACCCCGTAACGTCGCACGCTCCTCTCCTGGCGCCTGAAGAGTTCATCGACGACGAGGACGACAAGCGGTGGGATCGGCACGAATGCGGCGAACAGATGACCAATCGCCTGGTCGACCACGTACGGCGAGAACCCGTACAGCAACCCGCCCAGAAACGCGGCTGGGAACCATTTCGTGTAGCGCAAGAGGACGAACATCATCGAGGTCGCCGACGCGAAGAAGGCGAGCCTCATGAAGAGGCCAAAAGCGGCGATGGGACCGAAGATCGCGGTGATCGGCGATGCCAGGACTCCCAGCAACGGCATCGACGTGTTGTCGACGAGGTTGACGCCGTATGGGTAATTGATAGCCGTGGTGGTGAACGGGTTGATCGCGTGGCTCAGCGAGTGAAACATCCAGGCGAAGAACCAGACCTCTTGAATCCGGTCGCTGCAGGCGCATCCAACAACCTGTGTCTGGCTGAGCGGTTCCACCGGCCAATAGGCGAGGCACGCGACCGCGAGGTAGGTGGCTAGTGCGGCGAGGATCCAGACCGGCCTCTTTCGCCACCATCGACCACGCCACATGGCTGTCTCCCGTTGGGTTCGTGTAGCAGGAAGAACATGCGACGCGTCACGCGCGAGGCGGTGTTCCTCGATGTGTTCCATGAGTCACGCCAGCATCACCGAGCGTCTCGTCAGGGCACTTTACTTGTCGGTCGAACTCTCACGGGGCCAACGCCGGCGACGCTCCCGTCGACCAAGAGGTGGGCAGATCCCACGCGCGACAGAAGCTGCGGAACTCTTGCCCCTTTCCTCCACCAAGATGGCTTGACGGGACAACGGAGCCGAAACCGCCTACCTGCGGAAGATGCCCGTCGTGAACCAGCCGTGGCCACCAATCTCCTGACGCGACACGCGGTAGGTGCGCGGCGCGAGCAACCGCAGACCCGCGCCATCCCCCCAGCACACGAACGCCGAGCCGGAGCCCGTCGCCTTACCAACGAGATTCGGCCCGTGACCAGGACATCCGGGAGGCCGGGCGGTCAGCGGTCTGCCGGTGGGGCGCCGATGGTCCGGCGACTTCCCCACGTCGTCGAACACCCAGTTGACACACCCGGTTAGGCGAACTCGACCCGCTTGGCGCCTTCCACATCGGGGTCAAACCGAACCACACCACCGACCCAAACGGTGCCCCGATCTGCGCACGTGAACCACTCTCACGTGGAGGCGTTCGACTCTAAGCTGGCCCGCGGGAACTCGCCACGCTCACTCGTGAAGAAGGGGGGTCGTCGTCATCGGTGGGCGCGGCTGAAATACTTAGCAAGAATTGTGCCTACCGCTGCCATGACGACAACCTAATCACCGTTGTCCAAAAGCAGCGAACCCATTCGGTATCAATCAGGAGTGAGGACATGAACGCGAATAGCAGCCGGATGTTCCACTGGCCAGTGCTTGTCATCGGTGTTCTGCTGATCGTGTTGCCGTTCACGGTCTCCCTACCGAGCAGGGCGAGTGCTGGTCAGAATCTCTTGAACTCTTTCCACCGGATCATGCAACCTGCCAGCGTTCGCACCACGGTCAGCTACGACGTCAACACGTTTACGCCGTTGGGTCCCTTCGCCACGGGAGCCGTGCAGGCCGCGCCTGAAGTGCCCCAGTTCGTAGGCGCGATTGCCGCGGCATTGCACACGACTCCCGCACAGGTGGAGAGCCTCCTGACCACGAAGTCCCCCATCCTTGGTGGAATCCTTACGAATTTCCCCAAGCTCGTTCCTATCTTCGCGAAGGTTCCGCCCGGCCTCGCCTGGTACAAGCCCATCGTGGATACCATGCAAGCCCAGGTGAGCAACTACGCGGCAGTCGACAGCCTGCCGAATCTCAACGCCCTCACATGGTTCTTCATCGTTCCCGGAATCCTGCTCGTGTTGCTCGCGGGCATTCCTTTGCTGTTCGCGAGGAAGCGTTCCTAACCGTCGTACACCAGCAAGTCAGCTGGAGATCTCCCCGAGGATCGTCTCGGCACCGCTTCACCGCTCGCAAGCACGCGGGCACGTGAGCGGTGTCGGGCGTCCTCGAGGGTCACGGTCACGGCACCCAGGAGCGAGACTGGCGCGACTGACCTCGGCCTTTCACTCGGCCTAGGGGGCCCACAGCAGCTAGAGGGTTGCCGACTCGGTGTTCTTGTATACGCAAACGGCCGTCCAAGCATGCGGACCCGCACGTGGTGGAAGACTCCAGCCTCGTCGCCTTGGCCACGCGGCCGAGGACAGCTCCAACCCCCAAAACTGTCCAGCCGAGCCGGCTCGACCGTTCAGGGGTTCGGAATTCGATTCCCCTAGATGTCGTAGTAGAGCATGAACTCCCAGGGGTGGGGGCGCAAACGCACCGGGTCGATCTCGTTCCGCCGCTTGTGGTCGACCCAAGTCTCGATCAGGTCGTTGGTGAACACGTCGCCTACCCTCAGGTACTCGTTGTCAGCTTCGAGGGCGGCAAGAGCCTCTTCCAGCGAAGACGGGACTTGGGCAATCTTCGCCAGCTCCTCGGGAGGCAGCTCAAACAGGTCCTCGTCCACGGGGTCTGGAGGCTCGATGCGGTTCACCACGCCGTCGATACCGGCCATGAGCATCGCGGCAAACGCCAAGTAGGGATTGCAGGCGGGGTCCGGGCATCGGAACTCCACCCGCTTCGCCTTCGGGCTCTTGGAGTACAACGGGATGCGACAGCAGGCCGACCGGTTCCGCTGCGAGTACACGAGATTGACCGGTGCCTCGTAGCCGGGTACCAACCGCTTGTAGGAGTTTGTGGTGGGCGCGACAAGGGCGCACAGCGAGCCCGCGTGGGCAAGGAGGCCGCCGATGTAGAAGCGACCCATGTCCGAAAGCCCCGCGTAGGTGTTCTCCGCGTAGAAGAGCGGCTCGTCTCCGTTCCACAGCGACTGGTGCACGTGCATTCCCGAGCCATTATCTTGGAAGAGCGGCTTTGGCATGAACGTCGCCGTGTATCCCGCACGCTGTGCGACGCTCTTCACGACGTACTTGTACAGCATCAACTTGTCCGCCATCGCCAGCAACGTATCGAAACGCATGTCGATCTCCGCCTGACCGGCCGTCCCCACCTCGTGGTGCTGCACCTCTGTCTCGATGCCGAGCTTCCCCATGGTGAGGATCATCTCCGACCGCAAATCCTGGAAGTGGTCCATGGGGGGCACCGGGAAGTAGCCCTCCTTGTAGCGGGGCTTATAACCGAGGTTCGGCCCCTCGTCCCGCGCCGAGTTCCAGATGCCCTCGATAGAGTCCACCTGGTAGAAGGCCGAACGCTGGTCCTGCGAGAATCGAACGTCGTCGAAAATGAAGAACTCCGCCTCCGGACCGAAACAAGCCTTCTCGGCGATTCCGGTCGTTGAGAGGTATCGCTCCGCCTTTTGGGCGACGTGGCGCGGGTCACGGCTGTAGCTCTCGCCGGTCACGGGATCGTAAACGAAGCAGTTCACGTTCAGCGTCTTGTGCTGACGGAAGGGATCGATGATCGCTGTCGAAGGATCTGGAACCAGAATCATGTCCGACTCATGGATTTGCTGAAACCCTCGGATTGACGAGCCGTCAAACCCGTAGCCCTCACGAAGCCCGTCTTCGGTGAACTGACTGACTGGAATCGAGAAGTGCTGCATCAGACCTGGAAGATCACAGAATCTGAGATCGACAACCTCGACGCCCTCGTCCGCCGCCAGGCGGACGACCTCCGCGGGGCTGCGTTTCTGCACGTGGCCTCCCTTCCAGAAGGTGATTTAGAAAAATCCGACGGACCTACTCGGACCTCCGGATCCTAGAAGAGGATTAAGGCACAACTACCCGGAATCGGGGGCCGCAGGCTCATATTAATCGACTGTTAACAATGCGAGGCGAAGATTCGCGAATCCATCAGCTGTCGGATGAGCGTCTTTCCGCTGCCCGCGCCCAGATGATCAGGAAACCCAAGGCTTGTTCAGAGCAGATCTCAACGGGGCAATGACCGATGGTGGTGCCTTCGACATTCGGGATCTGATCCAGTTCAACAGACCGCACGACACGGCCCCAGCCACCGGGCGATTGACATCGAACGGCAGCGATGGCCGGTGCCGATTGATCTATGACGTGAGTCGAATCCGTTCGTTGCTAAGCCGACCCTGGCGCTGGGGAGGTCCGGAGGTTGGTGTCCTTCCCCAGTTCCCGTCTCACGGTCGACCATCACCAGAAGCGGTTGGAATCACTCGCCGACGTCGGCCCTCTACCGCTTGGGACAAGGCCCAGTTGCGCAACAAGCCCGTCGGGACGCGATCGACGGCCGCCTCTTCGCCCTTTCCGTCTCAACCTGCCGGCGCGGTGTCAACGTATCGACTGACCGCACCCGCCGACGCGACCCTTCCTTTACCCGTTCAGCGCTCGTCCACTGACAACTCCCTGGAACGCACCTGCTTGGGCCGAACGTTCGGTCAATGCACCTCTCGAGGTGCTCCCGTCGGACGCCGGATCTCCTCTTGGAAGCGAAATCGACGCGTCGAGCTCATCTCGACACAGGGTCGGCTCGCAAGGCCGGTCCCCACAAGCAGGCCGCCTGCGAACTCTCCTAACGAGGCGCAAGCGGCATCGTCGGCACTACCGTCTTCTTGAACGTCTCGTTGACGACTCCGGCGAACGAGGCGTACCAGGCTGCAGCGGCGGTGGCCAGTCCCACCCATCCGCCGGCCTCGGTGAGATCCACGTTGGATTGGAACGCGCCAATGGTGAGAAGCAGGAAGGTGATCGTGAGGAGGACAAAGACGGCAACCACGGCTCCACTCACCCGGAAGGAAGCCACCGACATATAGGCGGTGAAGATGGTCCAACCCAAGAGGAATACACCGACCGCCACCGGTAGATCGGAAGCCTTGACCCCCGGTTCGACGAACTTGACGAAAACGTAATAGGCAATCCAGAATGCCCCGAACGAGGAGAAGGCGACTGCTCCGAAAGTGTTCTTCCGGACGAACTCCCACATTCCGGCAAGTAGCTGAGCTGCACCGCCGTACACGAGGGCCAGCGCGAGAGCGGCCTCTGCGCCAGCGCCCCAGATGTTGGTGTTCCCGATGCTGAGCGCGAACGTCGTCATAGCGAAGGCAGCCAAGCCGAGCGGAGCCGGATCCGCCACGCGATGGACAGTAGGGCCGGCGCCCCCACCCCCGGCTGCGGTTCCCTGCGTTTCCCAGGGATAGGTCGTCATGGGTTCCCCTCTCTGTCGTTCCCTTATCTGGGGTTCTGCTTGGAGAGCGAGCCTGAACCTACTCTGAACGACAACTTCGTCACCGGTTTATTGGGTGCGACGGTCCCGCACGGGCAGCGCGGCGGAGTGGCGCTCGCGATAATGGGTCGATAATGGATGTGGTTGAGATTGGAGAGGAACCATGGCAGAAGAGAACCCGACGGGGACGTCCGAGATCGAGAAGGTCTCTGAGGCTGAGATTGCCGTCCACTGGCGCGAAGAGGACTACTACTACCCCTCCCCAGCCTTCATCGCTCAGGCGAACGCCGCGGACCCTCGGATCTTCGACCGGTTCACAGAAGAGAAGTTCCCCGATTGCTTCAAGGAGTACGCCGATCTTCTGACATGGGATTCGCTTTGGAGCACGATGCTTGACACCAGCAGCCCACCCTTCTGGAAGTGGTTCGTCGGCGGTCGACTTAACGCCAGTTACAACTGCGTCGACCGTCATCTTCAAACCGAGCGCAACAAAGCCGCGATCATCTGGGTGCCCGAACCGGAAACGGAGGACACCAAGACCATCTCCTACCAAGAGCTCTACTGGCGCGTGAACGAGTTCGCCGGACTGCTTAGGGATTTCTGCGGAGCGAAGACCGGAGACCGGATCACCTTCTATCTGCCCATGATCCCGGAGCTTCCCGTGTCAATGCTCGCTTGTGCGCGGCTCGGAGTCATCCACTCCGAAGTATTCGGCGGGTTTTCGGGTGCCGCGTGCGGAGACCGCATCGCCGACTCCGGAAGCCGCATTCTGGTGACGGTGGACGGTTACTACCGCAACGGCGAGCTGGTCGATCACAAGGCGCGGGCCGACGAGGCCTTGGAGGCGGCTGCCAAGCTCGGCCAAGAGGTGGACAAGGTGCTCGTGTGGAGGCGCCACCCGGGCCAGTACGCATCGAAAAGCCCAATGATCGAAGGTCGAGACTTTTTCGTCGACGAGATCATTGGCAAGTACCACGACAAGGTGGTTGAACCGGTCTCCATGCCCGCCGAAGCGCCGCTGTTCCTCATGTACACGAGCGGGACGACGGGTCGACCAAAGGGGTGCCAGCACTCGACGGGCGGGTACTTGGCATACGTTGCGGGAACCGCGAAGTACTACCAGGACATCCACCCGGAAGACACCTACTGGTGCACCGCGGACATCGGATGGATCACCGGACACTCCTACATCGTCTACGGGCCTCTGTTGCTGGGGACGACAACCGTCATTTACGAGGGCGTGCCCACGTACCCGGACCCCGGCCGTGCCTGGCGGATTGCCGAGCGGCTCGGCGTGAACATCTTCCACACCGCACCCACGATGATCCGAATGCTGCGCAAGCTCGGACCGGACGAGCCCGCGAAATACAACTACCACTTCAAGCACATGACGACCGTGGGTGAACCAATCGAGCCCGAGGTGTGGCGCTGGTACTACGAGGTGATCGGCAAGGGGGAGGCCGTCATCGTGGACACGTGGTGGCAGACCGAAAACGGCGGGTTCCTCGGCAGCACACTGCCGGCTGTGCATCCGATGAAACCCGGTAGTTGCGGACCGGGGGTGCTCGGTATCTACCCCGTGATCTACGACGATGACCGCAACGAGGTGCCGGCCGGAAGTGGCAGGGCGGGCAACATCTGCATCCGGAACCCCTGGCCGGGACTCTGCCAGACCGTCTGGGGCCAGCCCGAGAGGTTCGTGGAGATCTACTACGGGAAGTATTGCGCCGACAAGAACAGCAAGGATTGGCACGACTGGCCGTATCTGGCCGGTGACGGCGCGGTGCAGGCTGCCGACGGTTACTTCCGAATCCTCGGTCGGGTCGATGACGTCATCAACGTTGCCGGGCACCGACTGGGGACCAAGGAGATCGAGTCTGCGGCTCTCACGGTCGACGAGGTTTCCGAGGCGGCTGCGGTTCCGGTCGTCGACGAAGTGCGTGGACGCGCCGTGGAGTTGTACGTCTCCTTGAAACCCGGATTTTCACCGAGCAAGGAAATCGAGGACAAGGTAAAGGAATCGGTCGATCGCCTCATTGGCAAGATCGCTCGACCCAAGAGTGTATGGGTTGTGCAGGACATGCCGAAGACTCGGTCCGGCAAGATCATGCGTCGGGTGATCGCGGCCATCTCCAATTTCGGCCAAGTCGGGGACGTGAGCACGCTTGCCAATCCGGAGATCGTCGACGAGATTCGGCGCCACGTCCAAAGTGAGAAGGTCAAGCGTGGCGAACAGCCACGCCAGCTGACCGCAGAGGAAGCCGCAGAGATCGAAGCCTTCGGAGGGGCCGAGTAGCAATCCTCCGATGGCCCCAGAAGACGGGAGATAGGCGCCTGAGGGCGGCTACCGGCGGTCGTTGGCCCGTAGGCGACTATCCCCGTCCGGGAGTCCCAAGCGCGGGATTGCCGGGAACCATCAGGAGGGGGGACGTGCGTGCTCACCCGATTCGGGTCTAGACCGCGAGCATCTGCGTCCAGCGGCTCGACAGAAGCTAGATTTCGCCGCGAAGCGCTTGCGTTTCGACCAGCGCGATCGTCGGGCTGTGATCGGCGCCCATACTTCGTGAGGTGCGCGGTGACAAAGCGACCCACCTCAAGTTCTGACAGCCGAGACATTATGGGTTCGAAAGCCGAACTCAAACGTCGCTGCATGGACAACCTGCTCGGTAGCCCGGAAGAGCACGTCTACTTCAAGGATCTGGAAAGTCGTTTCCTCCTTGTGAGTCAAGGATTCATAAACGACGAGGCGCGAGGCTTGTCGATGTCCGACCTCATAGGCAAGACGGACTTCGATATCTTCAGCGAGCCGCACGCCGTGGCTGCGTTCGAGGACGAACAGCGTGTCATCCGATCGGGGCAGTCGATCGTCGGGAAAGTCGAGTGCGAGACCTACCGGGACCGTCCCAATACCTGGGTATCGACCACCAAGTCCCCCCTGAGAGACGACGACGGAAACATCGTCGGCACCTTTGGCATCTCGCGAGACGTGACCGCCCAGATCGCGGCGGAGCAGGCCCTCACCTACCAGTCGCTTCACGACTCTGTGACAGGCCTGGTCAACCGGGTCGCGATGAGGGACCGGCTCTGTCAGGCCCTCGCGGTGCTGGAGCGCCAACCCAGCAAGATCGCCCTGTTGTTCATCGACGTCGACAACTTCAAGACCATCAACGATTCGTTCGGGCATGACATCGGCGACAAGGTGCTCTGCGAGGTCGCTCGACGACTGTCCGGTGTGACGAGGCGGGCCGACACCGTCGCCCGGCTCGGTGGGGATGAGTTCGTCATGATCTGCACCGCCATTCGTGACGACGATGACCCGCGTCTGCTCGGTGACCGGGTCGTCCGGGTAATCGGCCGACCCTTCCTCGAGGATGACCTCGACCTATCCGTCACCGCGAGCGTCGGGATCGTTCTGACCGACGACCCGAACGCCGATCCCGGCCAGATCCTGCAGGACGCTGATATCGCTATGTACCAGGCCAAGGAAGCGGGCAAGAACTGCTTCCAGGTATTCACGCCTTCCCAACGCGAACGAGTAGTGGCGAATCATGTGCTCGAAGCCGAACTCCGGAAGGCTCTCGAGTCCAAGGAATTGTTCCTTCTCTACCAACCGCTCTTCTCGATCGAAGATCGCTCCTTGCGCGGTGTCGAAGCGCTGGTGCGTTGGAACCACCCGACCAAGGGGGTCGTCCCCCCGGCTGAGTTCATCCCCTTGGCCGAGGAACGAGGCCTCATTAGTCGAATCGACAGCTTCGTGCTAGACGAATCCTGTCGACAGCTCGCTGAATGGCTGGCCAAAGACGGTTGGTCGGACGACTTCACCATGGCCGTGAATATCTCAGGGCGCCAGCTCGTCGATCCGGGCTTCGCCGCTCGCGTTGCCGACGTGGTGGCGCGCCACGGACTAGACTCGTCCCGACTTTGTCTGGAAATCACCGAAACCGCTTTCGACGGCGAGGCTGGAGACGTCGACTCGACCCTCGCGGCGCTTTCCAAGCACGGGGTGCGACTCGCCATCGACGACTTCGGAACCGGGTACTCGACGCTTGCGCATCTCCACCGGCTCCGGGTTGACATATTGAAGATTGACCGAAGCTTCATCGAACGGATAGGCCACACCGCTCGTGACAACGAGATCCTCGAGGCCATCACGTCGATGTCCCATGCTCTGGGCATGACGGTCGTGGGCGAGGGGATCGCAACCTGCGAGCAGCTCGACGAGCTGGCGTCAATCGACTGCGACGTATTCCAGGGATTTCTCTTTCCGCGTCCGCTGCCACCGGAGGCGATCCTCGGATTTCAGCACGGCTGCTCGTGACCGCACGCCTGGACTAAAAAGCCGCACCGCACCGCAGGCCGCGGCGCTGGAGATCGAACTCCCAGGGGCGCGACGCCCCCTAGCCGGAAGAACAAGTGGTGCGTTCCGATAACCGGGTCTCCGCGTCCCGTCGGCCCTACATCATCGAGAGCATTGACGCCGTAGTTGGTGAGCGCCTCGCCGGACGCAGAACTCTCGCAGCCCCAACGGGATTCGAACCCGTGTCTCCACCTTGAGAGGGTGGTGTCCTAGGCCTCTAGACGATGGGGCCAAGATCGTCGCCCACTAAGTGGACGGCCAAGCAGCGTACCCGCCTATGGCTCGGCCCCGCGTGCCACCGCCCGGGAGCCGACCCGTGTGACGGAAGACGATGAGTCGCGCACCTTACGGCCGTTCGCCGGCCACCAGAATTCCGGTGCCCAACGAACGATCTGGTCACGGGGATTCGAGGGCGTTCCAAGGAACTAGCTCGGGGGGGAGGACTCGAACCCCCAATAACAGGGCCAGAACCTGTCGTGTTGCCGATTACACCACCCCCGAATGGGCGTGTGGCGATCTTAACAGTCGTTGTCGAGGTGCTGACCGGCCACCAGATCGCGGCAAGGCCGTTTGAGCGCCTCGCTCCTCGCACCGACCGGCGTCGGATCTAGTAAGCCGCCCACGTTGCGCGACCAAAGCCGAAGACCCGGCCAACGGCGACCCCGGTTGTCTCACGCACTAGCGGTCCCATCTCGGAAAACAGGTGCTTTTTGGAACCCGGTGGCGGAGACACCTGAACGGCTAGTCCGTCTGCCGTCCCGGCACCTTCGGTCCACAAGGCGTCAATCGCGTCGGTGACCACGATGATGCCCCTTCCGCGACCGAGGTGCTTCGCGGTCTTGGACAGCGCGACAGCCGCGTCGGACGCCTCGATATCGATCAGAGCTGACGACCGAACGCCGTGGTTTTCGAGCCAACTCGACTCGTACGCCTTGGACCCCACCCAACTTGTCGACGGCGGGAACCACGTGAGAACGATGTGGCGAGCGCGGTCATGTCGATAGAGCAAGGCCGCCTGTCGAAGACGGGCGACGAGGTCGGCTTTGTCGGCACGGACGACCGGCTGGCCGAGAACGACGATCGCCGTCGCGCGATGCACCGCTGTGGGCGCGGTGGAAAGGCGTGAAGCACTCACAACTTGCACGCCACAAACAATCACGTAGACGATCACTCCGATAACTACGAGAGAGACGAGCCTACTGATCAAGCGAACGGGTCCGAACAGCATTCCTGCGATTCCCCCTATCGTCTCGCCGCCGAAGGTTACGACAGTTCGGCAAGGGCGGCGCCGATTCGTGACAAAGTCCGCTCTCTGCCGAGTACCTCAAGTGACTCGAAAAGTGGCAAGCCGACGCTCGAACCCATGGTTGCGACGCGGACTGGCGCTTGCGCCTTGCCGAGTTTGCGTTCCGAGCGCTCCGCGATCGCGCTGAGCGTCTCTCGCAGGGCAACTGCAGTCCACGGATCATCGTGAAACAAGCGGACCGCCTCTTCGAGGATCCTTCGTGCCCCGTCATCTCGACGCACCGCCTTGTCGAAAGCCGAGGGGTCGACGACGAACGGCTCGACGAAAAGGAATCCGACGTATCCGACGACTTCGCTGAGTGTCGCTACACGCTCTTGAATGAGCGGGGCGAGACGAACAAGATCCTCGTCGACGTATGACTCCGCACGCCACGGAACCGTCGTCAGTTCGAGGAAGCGGCGCACCCTCTCGACGAACTCGTTCACATCGAGAGCGCGAATGTACACGCCATTGAAGTGAGCAAGCCGCTTCTCGTCGAAAAACGCTGGCGACACGTTGACATCCTCGAGACGGAACTCGTCGATCATTTCCTCGAGGGTCAGGATTTCTCGCTGGTCGGGAGGTCCCCAACCGAGCAGAGCGAGGTAGTTCCGCATTGCCTCCGGCAAGTAGCCCTGGTCTCGGTAGTCCTCGACCGCAACACGGTCGCGCCGCTTCGATAACTTCTGGCGCTTGTCGTCCACAAGAACGGGTAGGTGCGCGAAAACGGGCAGGGGGGGTCCCCCCAGCGCCTGCCAGACGAGGACCGCCTTCGGCGTGGTCGGCAGATGTTCCTCCGCGCGGATGACATGGGTGATCCCCATGTCGATGTCGTCGGCGACTACGGCGAGGACGAAAAGCGGATCCCCGTTCGACTTCACCAGCACGAAGTCCTCGATCGTCGAGTTGGCGAACTCGACATTGCCGCGCACCGCGTCTTGCACGATGGTCACGCCGTCATCGGGAACGCGGAAACGGAGGGCACGACCTGGACCCGGCTCGAGTTTGCGGTCACGACAGTAACCGTCATAGCCGGGTACCAGCCTGTTCTTCGTCCGCTCGTCTACCTGGTCGCGCGTGCACTCACAGGCGTAGGCGTGCCCGGACTCATAAAGCCGGCGCGCGGCGGTCTCGTAGATTTCCCGGCGCTCGGACTGCAGGTATGGTCCTTCGTCCCAGGTGATACCGAGCCAGCTGAGCGCCGAAAGGATGCCCTCGGTCCAGTCGGCGTGACTGCGCTCCCGGTCGGTGTCCTCGATCCGGAGGATGAACTTGCCTCCGGCGTGCCGCGCGAAAAGCCAGTTGTGCAACGCGGTCCGCGCCCCCCCGACGTGGAAGTACCCCGTGGGAGAAGGGGCGAATCTGACGCGCACCGTTGCCGGAGCCGTCACTCCTCGACGATCGAGATCGACTGGGTCGGGCACGACGTCACCGCCTGCTCGACGAGGCTGCGCAGCGCCTCGTCCGGATGCTCGTCGAGGAGGTAGAGGTAACCGTCGTCGCGGACTTCGAAGACCTGCGGCACAATTCCCATGCAGACGGCATTGCTCTCGCAGGTGTCAAAGTCGACAACCACACGCAACGCAAGCCTCCTCGATCGGTCGGATCTCCCGGCAAGACGAAGGTTAGCCAGCGCCGGGACCGGAGCGCGGCGCTCCGTTACGCTCGGGACACTGTGACGGCGATCAAACACCAGGTCTGGATCGCCATCGGACTCGTGGCCCTGCTCGGCGTGGCGCTCGTCGCGGCAGCGACGTTAGGGGTGTTTGGACCCTCGACCCCGAGTCTCACGCCGGCACAAATCGCCGCGCAGCGCGCAATGAGGGCAACCAAGCGCCTTCTCGCCGAGGAGGCGTCTGCAGTGCGGACCGCCGATGCCCTGGTTGCGGTCAAACTCCCCCAGCACGACTCTCCGCCACCCGTCGCCCCTGCGACGCCAGCGAGTCTGTTTAGAACCCGGCTCGCCCCGGTCGAGGTACTCGGGTTTGTCCCTTACTGGGAAGCTTCGAACATCACCGCGTCCGAGCTCGCCGACACCAGCGTGCTCGCCCTCTACGGGGTCGAAGTGGCACGCAGCGGCAGGTTTTTGAAGTCCGGCCCGGGTTGGACCTACTACGCCGACACCGGGTATGTCGGACTCACCACGGCGGCACACAGTGCCGGCGACCGCGTGCTGTTCACCGTCTCGACGACCGACCCGAGAGTCATCGGCAACCTCACGCGCAACCCCGGACCGACGGGTGGGCGCCTCGCCGCGGCGATGGCGCAGGCGGTCCAGTCGGGCGGATTCGACGGGGTTGACATCGACATCGAGGGCTCCGTACCAGCCGATCGCAGCGGTTTTGTCCGCTTTGTCGCCTATCTCGTCGCTTCGCTGCGGCAGGACGGCATGGAAAAAACGATCGTTCTCGACTGCTATCCGCAATCGGCGGGCAGCTCGACGAACTTCTTCGACGTCGCACGGCTTGCGCCCCTCGTCAACCAGGTCTTCGTCATGGGCTACGACATGGAGCAGTACGCGAACGCCTCGGCGAACGCGCCGCTGGCCAGCGCCAACCTGGGGCTAAGCGACGTACAGTCCATCCTCCAGTACCGGCGACTGGTGCCGGAATCAAAGCTCATCCTGGGCGTGCCCTTTTACGGCATCGATTTCACCACCGCGAGCGGGGTACCGGGTTCGTTGAGCCTGACCCCGGCACCGTCGGTCGAGACCTACTCGACGATCGTCGCGGCCGGCAGGACCCCGCTGTGGGATCCGGGGTCGCAGACCGTGTGGACGCGTTTCCGAGTCGGCTCTCGCTGGCATGAGACTTGGTTCGACAACCCGGTCAGCGTGGCGCTGAAGCGCGCGCTGGCGGCCGAGTTCCACCTCGCCGGGGTCGGTGTCTGGGCCCTCGGCTTCGAGGGGAACGCGACCGCGATGCTCACCGCGCTCGACGGCGGCTCACCGCCGAACCGGACGGTCACCGCCTCCGGTTGAGGCGGTTCCGTCAGCTTTCCGCCGGCTCTTCCGTGCGGACGACGGCCCGCATCAACCGCGACTTGCGGCGAGCCGCCTGGTTGGCATGGATGACCCCCTTGGCGGCCGCCTTGTCGATGCGGCGCGCTGCCGCGGCGACCTTGTCGGCGACCTCGCCGGTACCGTCTTCAGCCGCGAACAGGGCGCTTTTCGAACGAGTTTTCAGCTCGGAACGCACCGATTTGTTGCGCTCGCGCCGAGCCTCGTTCTGGCCGATGCGCTTGATCTGACTCTTGATGTTCGCCATGAAATTCCCCGAGCTCACAACGGTGCTTCCGTGCCTAGACGGGCGGTGCATCATACCAGGCGGGACGGGAGGGCCGAACCGTCGACGGTGCGAGCTGGCCTCGAAGGCAGGACCCGCCAGAGATGGCACGATGTGCGGCATGGTCGACGCCTCGACGATCCGGAACTTTTCCATCATCAGCCACGTCGATCACGGCAAGTCGACGCTGTCGGACCGCATCCTCGAACTGACCGGTGCCGTCGACCCTCGCGAGATGCGCGAGCAGTTCCTCGATTCGATGGACATCGAACGTGAACGCGGCATCACGATCAAGGCCCAGAACGTCCGCGTCCGCTGGCACGACCACGTTCTGCACCTCATCGACACCCCTGGGCACGTGGACTTCGGCTACGAGGTCTCGCGCAGCCTCGCCGCCTGCGAGGGCGTCGTTCTGCTGGTCGACGCGTCCCAGGGGATCGAAGCGCAGACGCTCGCCAACTGCTACCTCGCGATGGAGAATGAGCTCGAGATCGTCGCCGTCCTCAACAAGATCGACCTGCCCGCCGCGGACCCCGACCGCTACGCGGGTGAGATCGAGAACGTGCTGGGGATCCCGGCCGACACCGTGTTGCGCATCTCGGCCAAGACCGGTGAGGGCGTGCCGGAGCTGCTCGACACCGTCGTGGCCCGGATCCCGGCGCCGACGGGCGACCGCAGGTCACGGCTGCGCGCCCTGGTGTTCGACTCCTACTACGACCAATACCGCGGGGTGATCAGCGCCATCCGGATCGTCGACGGAACCCTGCGGGCAGGCATGCGGATCCGTTTCCTGCAGGCCAACGTGACGCACGACGTCGAGGAGATAGGGGTGCGTTCGCCGGCGCCGACGCCGGTCGACACCCTGGGGCCCGGGGAGGTCGGCTACGTCGTCGCGGGCGTGAAGGACATCAGCGAGGCCCGCGTCGGTGAGACCATCACCGACGCCGCGCGTCCGGCCCACGAAGCGCTCACCGGTTACCGGGACCCCAAACCGATGGTGTTCTGCGGGATCTACCCGCTCGACGGGGACCAATTCCCGGCACTGCGCGACGCCCTCGAGAAGCTCCAGCTGAACGACGCGAGCATCACCTACTCGCCGGAGACCTCGACCGCGCTCGGCTTCGGCTTCCGCTGTGGGTTCCTCGGGCTCCTGCACATGGACATCGCCCGCGAGCGACTCGAGCGGGAGTTCAACCTCTCGCTCATCGCGACGGCTCCATCGGTCGGCTTCGCCGCCCATCTGGCCGACGGAACCACGCAGTTCATCGACAATCCCTCGGCGCTACCCACGGCACAGCACATCGACCACATCGACGAGCCCGTGCTAAGGGTCACGATCGTGACCCCGGTCGAGTACGTGGGCACGGTAATCAACCTGTGCCAGGCGAGACGCGGGCGGCAGGACCGCATGCAGTATCTGTCCTCCGAGCGAGTGGAGCTCGTTTACACCGTGCCGCTCGCCGAAATCGTCATCGACTTCTTCGACCAGCTGAAGAGCCGGACCAAGGGATACGCCAGCCTCGACTACGAGCCAGACGGGGTCGAGACCGCGAACCTCGTCAAGGTGGACATCCTGCTGAACGGGCAACCCGTCGACGCGTTCTCCGCCATCGTCCACCGTTCGCGCGCCGAGGAGTACGGCCGCCGGACGACCGAAAAGCTGCGACGGATCATCCCCCGCCAGCTTTTCGACGTACCGATCCAGGCCGCCATCGGCGGTCGGATCGTCGCCCGCGAGACGGTGAAGGCCAAGCGCAAGGACGTGCTGGCCAAGTGTTACGGCGGTGACGTCACGAGGAAGCGCAAGCTCCTCGAGAAGCAGAAGGAGGGCAAGAAGCGCATGAAGTCGATCGGACGGGTGGAGATCCCCCCGGAGGCCTTCGTCTCGGCGCTCCGCCTCGAGGAGTAGACCGCCTGCCCGGGCCGTTCCGCTCGACGTCCCTGCGTCAGCACTCGGTAGAATCGAGTGCTGACGCAGGGTGCGCCGCAGGCGGCGCCGACCATCTAGAGCGTGAGGCGGGTAGGGCAAGTGGCATCAAAGGACCCAGCGCTCGACGCGAGAAAGTCCACGATCCTGCGCGAGGTGATCTCCGAGCACATCCAGACCGGACAGCCGATCGGTTCCGCGCACGTGGTGCGCAACGCGGAGATCGACGTCTCGGCCGCCACGGTGCGCTCGGACATGGCGGCGCTCGAGCGGGACGGCTACCTCACCCATCCCCACACGAGCGCCGGACGCATCCCGACCGACAAGGGATACCGCTTCTTCGTCGACCACCTCGGAGGCTCCAACGTGCTCGACCCGGCGAGTGAAGAGCAGGTCGAAGAGTTCTTCAGGAGGGCGCACGGCGAACTCGAGCGGATGCTGCGTGACACCTCCCGGCTGCTCTCCCAGCTGACCGACTACGCCTCGGTCGTGGTCGGTCCGACCCACGAAGCCCTCAGCATCCGGTCATCGCTGCTCACCCGTCTCGGGCCGCACACCGCACTCCTCGTCGTCGTGCTGTCGAACGGCGTGGTCGAGAAACGGTCGCTCGAGGTCGACGACGCCGTGACCGACGCCGACGTCGAAAAGGCGAACGCGGCACTGCGCGAGCAGCTTCCCGGCCAGACGCTGGGACGTCCGACCCCGATGAGGACGTCGGGGGCGTCCGCGGTCGACCGCATCGTGCGGTCTTGCTACGCGGTGCTCCCCGCGATCGGGCCGTTCGACTCCCCCGGCGAGGACGTCTACGTCGGTGGCGCCTCACATATGGCGGAACAGTTTGATACCGCGGACACCGTGCGCGAGGTGCTGGCGATCCTCGAGCAGTCCTTCGTCGTCGTCTCTCTGATCAGCAACCTGTTGGCCGAGGGTCGCTCGGTCGCGATCGGCACCGAAAGCGGACTGCCCTCCCTCGCCGAGTGCTCGCTCGTCGTCGCGCCCTACGAGGTCGACAACGAACTCATCGGGACGATCGGGGTCCTAGGTCCGACGCGGATGAACTACCCGCAGGCGCTCGCCACCGTCGCCGTCGTAAGCCAACGCCTCAGCCATGAGCTGTCGAGCAATTAAGCCGCCCGGCATGGTGAACCGCTAGTGGCGCGGGACTATTACGAGATCTTGGGCGTCCCGCGCAACGCGACTGAGGAGGAGATCAAGCGCGCCTACCGGCGGTTAGCCCGCCAGCTCCACCCCGATACGAGCGGCGACGTCGAATCCGAGGCCCGCTTCAAGGAGGTCACGCTGGCCTACGAGACCCTGCGGGACCCGGAGCGGCGTCGTCGTTACGACATGTTCGGTCCCGAAGGAGAGCGCTTCGCTCCCCAGGGGGCGGGCGACGTGTTCACCGCGGGTTTCGGCGACCTGTTCAACGCGTTCTTCTCCGGCAGCGGGTTCGGGACCAATCCGACCAACACCGTCCGGCGCGGTGAGGACGTCGAGGTGACCGTCGACCTTCGCTTCGAAGACGCCGTCTTCGGCATGGAACGGCCCATCACCTTTCGCGGCATCGTGGCCTGCCCCACCTGCTCGGGGACCGGCGCCCGTCCGGGGACCAGACCGGTGGTCTGCACCCAGTGCGGGGGGACCGGCCAGCAACGCCGGGTCCGCCAGTCGTTCCTCGGTCAGGTCGTGAGCGCGACACCATGCACGCGCTGCCGGGGACTCGGCGAGGTCATCGAGTCGCGGTGTACCGACTGCCGGGGCGACGGTCGTCGGGTTGACGAGCGGACGATCACCGTCGACGTGCCCTCCGGCGTCGACAACGGCACCACGCTCCGCATCAGCGGGGCTGGCGCACCAGCGGTGCGCGGAGGGGTTCCCGGGGACCTCTACGTCCACCTCCGGGTGGCCGCCCACCCGAAATTCGAACGATCCGGCACCGACCTGGTCACCTCGGAGCACGTGTCGATGGCCCAGGCGGCCCTCGGTACCGACGTCGAAGTCGAGACCCTCGATGGATCGGAGACGATCACCATCCCGCCCGGCACCCAGACCGGCAAGATCGTCCGGCTGAAAGGACGGGGCGTACCCGAGGTGCGAGGACGCAACCGCGGCGACCTCCACGTCCAGATCATCGTCGACACGCCGGCGGGTCTCACGAAGGACCAGGAGCGCCTGCTGCGGGAGTTCGCGGCGCTGCGCGGTGAGGAGCTCGCCTCCGAGGAGCCCGGCATCATCTCCCGCCTCCGGTCGAGCTTCGGCTGACCGAGCGGGCGACCGGGTCCACTGCCATCCCGAACGCCGAATCCGACGCGGCACGACGAGCCGACGCGGTCGTGTTCGTCGCCGACCTCGCCACTCCGGAGCTCTCGCCCGACGATGCCCACCACCTCGCGAACGTCCTGCGCCTGGAGGAGGGCGACCAGGTAATCGCCGCGGACGGCCGCGGGGCCTTCCGAACCTGCCGACTCGAGACCGGCTCGCGCCACGGGACGGGAGCTGGCCGGCGCCGGGCACTCCTCGTCCGGCTCGCCCCGGTGGGGCCGGTGGCGACCACCCCGCCACCGGACCCCGCGCTCACCGTCGGGTTCGCCCTGCACAAGGGCGAGCGGCCCGAGTGGGCGGTTCAGAAGCTCACCGAGCTCGGCATCGACCGCATCCTCACCTTCACGACGGCGCGCACCGTCATCCGCCTCGACGCCGCGGCGGCCGCCAGACGCGGCGAACACCTGCGCCGGGTGGCAAAGGAGGCCGCCGCCCAGTGCCGTCGGCTCCGCCTGCCGTTGATCGACGACCCGGTCCCCTACAAGACGGTGCTCGCCAACCCCCCGACATCGCTCGCCGTCGCCACGCCAGGAGGGCCGCCCCTTTCGGCCACGACCACCTGCGTCCTCGTCGGCCCGGAAGGCGGCTTTTCGGAGGACGAACTCGCCCGTGCGCCGGCGCTCGTGGGTCTCGCCGACACGGTGCTGCGGACGGAGACCGCCGCCGTCGCCGCCGGTGTCCTGCTCGTGTCCATCCGCGCCGGACGCATCCGGGCGGGTTAGTCGGCCGTCGGTCACCGGAGGACAACCTTCCACCACACTCCGTGGTGCAGTACCGTGATGGCGCCAGGCCGTGTGCACAAGCGCACGGCCCCATGGAGAACGGACGGCCGAGGAATAGCGATGACCGACTCCCGAGAACTCAACGGTGAGGTCGAGGACAGCTACGCCGAAACGGTCGGCGTCCGGTTACGCGCCGTGCGCCGGCAGAAGCACATGTCACTTCAGGCCGTCGAGGTGGCGTCGAAGCAGGAGTTCAAGGCCTCGGTCCTCGGCGCCTACGAGCGCGGTGAACGGGCCATCTCGGTTCCGCGGCTACGCCGTCTCGCCCACATCTACGACGTCCCGCTTGACCAGCTCCTGCCCGGTAGTCGTGAGGGGGTTTCGACCCTGGCCTCGGAGCCTTTGACCAGGGCACCAATCGGGGCGAAGATCCGCATCGACCTCGTCCGTCTCAAGGCGACCGACGGGCCCGAGGCGGAGGCGCTGCAGCGTTTCCTCAGCAAGGTCCAGCTCGACCGGCAGGACTTCAACGGCCAGGTGCTCACCATCCGGGTGGACGACCTGCGCGTCATCGGTGCCACCTTCGGCCTCAACGTCATCGAGATGGTCGAGAGGCTGCAAACGCTCGGCCTCATCTACGCCGCCTAGTGCCACCCGACGCCCCCGCGGGCGTGAACGGCGAGTTCGGCATCTACGTCCACATCCCCTTCTGCGCCCACCGCTGCGACTACTGCGCCTTCGCCACCTGGACCGACCGGTCCGGCCTCGTCGAGCCCTACATCGACGCCTGTCTCACCGAGATTGGCCGGGCCCGCTCGGTAGACCGGCTGCGGCCGGCGACGACCGTCTACCTCGGGGGCGGCACGCCGTCGCTGCTCCCCCCGGAGCTGCTCACCCGGCTCCTCGGCGCCATCGACCGGGCACCGGGTGCCGAGGTGACCGTGGAGGTGAATCCCGAGAGCGCGACGCGGGCCTTCCTGACCGCGGCGCGCCGCGCCGGCGTCACCCGGATCTCGCTCGGGGTCCAGTCGCTGGTGCCGCGCGTGCTTGCCGACCTCGGCCGGCGCCACCGCGCCGGCTCCGTCACCCGGGCCGTCGACCTGGTCGCCGAGCTGGGATTCCTGACCTACAACGTCGATATCGTCTTCGGTTCGGTCGCCGAATCTGACGACGACCTCGCCGCGACCCTGGCGGGGGTGATGGCCCTCGACCCACCGCCACCGCACGTCAGCGCTTACGCCCTCACCGTCGAAGCCGGGACGCCGCTCGGTCGGGACCCGAATCGTCACCCCGACGACGACGTCGAGGCCCGCCGCTACGAACTCGTCGACGACACGCTCGACGCCGCCGGGCTCAGCTGGTACGAGATCTCCAACTGGGCCAAGCCCGGCCACGAGTGCCGCCACAACTTCGCCTGCTGGCGTGGAGCCGACTACCTGGGCTTCGGCTGCGCCGCGCACAGCCACCTCGGGGGACGGCGCTTCGGCAACGTCGTCTCGCCGGAGCGCTACATCGACCGGGTCCGGGCCGGGGTCTCGCCCATCGCCTCGACCGAGCTCCTCGGCCCGGCCGAAAGGGAACTCGAATCCCTCCAGCTCGCCTTGCGAACCCGCGAGGGCGTGCCCGTGTCGGCGCTGCCCGACGAGCCCGAGCTCTTGGACCTCGTCGTGCGGCGCGCCGGGCGAGCGGTGCTCACCCGTCGGGGCCGCCTCCTCGCCAACGAGGTCGCCGTCCGGCTGCAGGCGCCACCTGGCGACGCCGCCCACGGTGGCGGTCCGCCGAGGGCAAGCTCGTCGCACGTGCTGCTGGCGGATGACATGAGAGGATACGAACTGCATGGTCAGATGGTATGATGGGGGGCCATGGTGGAGGGCGCCGTCTGGATGAGCACCAAGCAGGCATCGGCGTACCTCGGCGTCAATCTGCGCACGCTCTACCGGTTCATCGACGAGGGGGGACTGCCGGCTTTCAAGTTCGGACGCGTCATCCGCCTTCGCCAATTCGACGTCGAGGCGTTCGTCGAGTCGGCCCGCATCACCCCGGGAAGCCTCGAGCACCTCTACCCCGAACCGACACGCCAAGCCAGCCGCTGAGCGCGGACCACCACCGGGCCAACCCGATCGCCGATCCAACACCGGACCACCGTTTCTCGACCCTCGCCGCCGGGGAGCCCCCCATCGGCTCCAACGGCGCGACCGACTGCCCGACTGCCGTCCGGCACCTCGGGCCGGTGGCCGGTCATTTCGTCCCGGCCCTGGCGCGACCTCCCCTTGGTGACGACTCCACCCGGGATCCGACCGGTGCCGAGCCGCAGAACCCAGCGACGTCCCGCCGCGGCGCTCCCTCTGACCGGGCGAGCGCCTCACCTTCCGGCTAATGGCAGACCGGCCGAACCCTCGCGCGAACCCCCGGGAGCCCACTGGTACCCTCGGGGCGGTAGACGTGTCCGCGACCCAGATCAAGATCCAGGTGCCCGGCAACGACCTCATGGTCGGCCTGCTCGGCGAACGGGACGAGCTCCTCCTCTTGGTCGAGCGGGAGTTCGATGACACCTCCATCCACGTGCGCGGCAACGAGATCACGATCGAGGGACCCGACGCCCATCGGGTCGGGCAGATCTTCAACGAGCTCGTCGAGCACCTCGAGCGCGGCCAGTGGATCGACGCCGCGCAGGTCGGACGGACGATCGAGATGGTGAAATCCGACGTCCTACCCTCCGAGGTGCTGGCGACCGAGGTCCTGCGGCCAGCCGGCGGCCGGCCGGTGCGTCCGATGACTCCGGGCCAGCGGCGCTACGTCGACGCCATCACCGCCAACACCATCACCTTCGGGATCGGTCCGGCTGGGACCGGCAAGTCCTACCTCGCGGTGGCGGCCGCCGTCCGAGCGCTGCAGTCCAAAGAGGTGCACCGGATCATCCTCGCCCGCCCCGCCGTCGAGGCCGGTGAACGCCTCGGCTTCCTGCCCGGCGATCTGATGGCAAAGGTCGACCCCTATCTGCGGCCCCTCTACGACGCCCTCTACGACATGCTCGAGCCCGAAGGCACGCAACGGCTCATCGAACGCGGCACCATCGAGGTGGCGCCGCTCGCCTTCATGCGGGGCCGTACGCTCAACGCGAGCTTCGTCATCCTCGATGAGGCCCAGAACACGACGCCCGAGCAGATGAAGATGTTCCTCACCCGCATCGGCTTCGGGACCAAAGCCGTCGTCACCGGCGACATCACCCAGATCGACGTGGCGGGGGGACGCTCCGGGCTCGTCGGGATCGAAGAGATCCTCGGCCCGATCGAAGGAGTCGGCTTCGTGCGACTCGGCGAATCCGACGTCGTCCGGAACCGCATCGTGCGGTCGATCGTGTCCGCCTACGAGCGCCACGACGATCCCGAACCGGCGCATTGATGCCGTGACGGCCGTCGAGGTCTTCGTCGCCAACGAGCAGGACCAGCGAGCGATCGACTGTGCACGCTGGGCCGAGCTTGCCAAGGCGGCGCTCGCCGCCGAAGGAGTGCGGGGGGACGCCGAGCTTTCGGTGCTCTTCGTCGACGAGAAGGCGATCGCCGCGCTAAATGAGCGGTTCCTGGAGACTGCGGGCCCGACCGACGTGCTCGCCTTCCCGATCGACGAGACCGAAGCCGCCTTCGGCCGCTCGCCCGACAACGGCGGGAGCGGCCCCGGCTGGGAAACCCCCGACGACGGCTCGGTCCCCGTCCTCGTCGGCGACGTCGTGATCTGTCCCGAGGTCGCCTGGCGCAATGCACCCGGCCATACCGGCAGCTTCGACGAGGAGATCGCGCTCCTCCTCGTCCACGGGATCCTCCACCTGCTCGGCATGGACCATGAACGACCCGCGGAGGCCGAGGAGATGGAGGCCCGCGAAGAGGAACTCCTCGACCAGCTCTTCCGCACCAAGGGCCACTGATGCTGGCGGCGTCGTTCGGCGCGGCCGACGGCGGCCTGCTCGCCGCCGTCGTCGTCCTCATCGGGCTCTCGGCGATCCTCGCCCTCGCCGAGACGAGCCTCGTGCGCACGAGTCAGGCCCGGGCCCGGGCCCTCGAGGAACAGAAGCGGCACGGCGCCAGGTCCCTGAGGAGGCTGGTCGAGCATCCTGAGCACTTTCTCGCGCCGCTCTTGCTCCTCGTTTTGGTGTGCCAGCTGGTCGCGGCGAGCCTCGTCGGCGACGAGGCCTCGCACCTTTTCGGAGCGCTCGGCCTCGCCGTGGCCATCGTCTTCGAGGTGGTCATCATCTTCGTAGTCGCCGAGGCGATCCCCAAACAGTGGGCCGTGCGACACGCTGATCGGGCCGCCCTGTTCGCGGCCCCCTTCGTCACCACGACCATCAACTTCCCCCCGGTGCGGGCGGTGGCGTCGCTCCTCATCGGTCTCGCCCATCTCGTCACCCCGGGCCACGGAACCGATGCGGAGCCCGAGGTCACCGAGGCCGAATTCCTCGCGCTCGCCGACGTGGCCGTGGACGAAGACGTCATCGAGGATGAAGAGCGCGAGCTCATCACGTCGATCATCGACTTCGGCGACACGATCGTGCGCGAGGTGATGGCGCCCCGTCCCGACGTCGTCGCCGTCGAGGCCGAGATGACTGCCGGCGCGGTCCTCGAGCGGGCGATGAGCTCCGGGTTGAGCCGCATCCCGGTCTATTCCTCCTCGCTCGACGACGTCGTCGGCATCGCCTATACCCGCGACGTCGTGCGCGCGGTGCAGCAGGGCCACGAAGAACGACCCATCGGGCAGCTGTGCCGGCCGGCGCATTTCGTGCCGGAAACCAAGCGCGTCGCACCACTGCTCCGGGAGATGCAGTCAGCGCAGTTCCACCTGGCGGTCGTCGTCGACGAGTACGGGGGGACGGCGGGCATCGTCACGCTCGAGGACCTGTTGGAGGAACTCGTCGGCGAGATCGCCGACGAGTTCGACGCCGACGATCCGCTGGTCGAGCCGCTCGGTGGTGGCGTCTACATCGTCTCGGGTCGCATGGCCGTCGACGAGGTGAACGAGATCCTCGACGCGGACCTGCCAACCGGCGATTGGGACACGGTCGCCGGTCTCTTCTTGCACCTGCACGGCCGGGTACCCACCGAGAACGAAGCGGTCGTCGTGGACCACTACACCTTGGTCGCTGACAGCGTGCAGCGCCGTCGGATCGGCAAGGTGCGGATCATCCCCGACCATCCCGCACCCCACGCCGACGAGGGGGAAACCGACGCCCCGCCAGCGCCACGGTGACCGACGAACCGGCGCCCCCGGCGCCGCGGCCCTCCACCGGCCCAGCCGGAGACGATAGGGGGCTTCCGGGGGACCCCTCCGACGGGACGGCGTTCCGCTCGGGTTTTGTCACCGTCGTCGGTAGACCGAACGTGGGCAAGTCAACGCTCGTCAACCGCATCCTCGGCACGAAGGTCTCCATCACAGCGAAGACGCCGAACACCACGCGCCGACGCGTGCGCGGGGTGCTGAACGGCCCGGGTTACCAGGCGGTGTTCGTCGACACGCCCGGTATCCACAGACCCCGCTCCGCCCTCGGGGCTCGGCTCAACTCGGCCGCCGCCCAAGCGCTCTCCGACCTTGACGTGTGCGTCCTCGTCATCGAGGCGGCAGCGCCTGTCGGACCGGGCGACCGGTACATCGCGGCCCGTCTCCCCGGCGACGCCATCGTCGTCGTTAACAAGGTCGACGCGGCGTCGAAGGCCACGACGCTGGCCCAGCTGGGGCGGGCCGCGGCCGAGCTCGGGCTGGAACGGGCCGAGTACTTCCCGGTCTCGGCCAAGAACGGACGCGGGGTAACCGCCCTCACCGCCTGCCTGGTCGGCCGGCTCCCGGTCGGGCCCCGCTACTACCCCGAAGGGGTGGTGAGCGACGTCCCGGAAGCCTTCTTCGTCGCCGAGCTCGTACGCGAACAGCTCTTGAAGACGATGCGCGACGAGCTCCCCCACTCCATCGCCTGCCAGGTCGTGGAGTGGGATTGGCCGTACATCCACTGCGAGATCCTCGTCGAGAGACCCAGCCAGCGCGCGATCGTGGTCGGCCGCCGGGGTGAGCTGCTCAAGGTGGTCGGCACGGCGGTACGTCGCGAGCTCGCGCCGGGCGCGTACCTCGATCTGCATGTGCGCGTCGAACGTGACTGGCAGCGGCGCGCCGGGACGCTCGACCGCCTCGGCTACTGAGCCGGCGCGGCAGCCAGGGACCGCAGGAACGCCTCAGCCACCCGGCGGTCCTTGGTCCGGCGCATCGGAGGCAACGCCCGGATGAGCTGCCAGCGATAGTTGGCGGTCGCGAGCCTCGAATCGAGCACCGCGACCACGCCGCGGTCATTCGCGCGGCGGATGAGCCGACCCGCACCTTGTGCGAGCAGGGTCGCGGCCCGCGGGAGGTCGATGGTCTCGAAGGCGTCACGACCGGCGCGCTCCCGGCGAGCCGCGATCAACGGGTCGTCCGGGCGAGGGAACGGGATCCGATCGATGACAACGAGTGACAGGGTGGACCCCGGGACGTCAACCCCCTGCCAGAAGCCCATCGTCGCGAACAGGCACGCCGCAGGTTCCCCGCTGAACCGGGCAAGCAGCGCCGCCTTCCCGAGATCCCCCTGCACCAGCAGCGGGAACGCGAGACGTTGTCGGCAGGCGTCAGCGGCACGCCTCATGGCCCCGAAGCTCGTGAACAACGCCAGCGTTCGGCCCTGGGCCGCTTCGATAAGGCTGGCGAGCTCCTCATGGATCGCCCCCTCGGCCTCGTCGCGCCGCCGGTCCGGCAGATGGGCCGCGCAGTAGAGGAGGGCGTGCTCGTCGAAGGCGAACGGGCTTCCGACGTCGACCTCGTCGATCCGAGCGGGATCCGCGCCAAGGTGGACCCCGAGACCCGGTGGGATCGTCGCACTGGTAAGGATGACGGTCCGCCGGGTGAACAACTTCTCGGCGAGCGTCGGCGCCACGTCGATGGGCGCGACCCGCAGGGCCGGTCGCGACCCCTGCTCGACCCAGGCCACGTCCTCGTCGTCCGACCCAACCAGCCGGTCGATGTCGGTGCGCAGCCGGCCGGCCGCCAGCATGGCGCGCATCGCCGGTTGACCGGATTCCGCGGCGTCCGGGCCACCCGCCCCGGCGAGCGGGCCGAGGACGGCTTCGAGGCGGCCGAGGAGCGCCCGTGCCAGACCGACTACTCCGCCCAGATTCCCGGCGGGAGGACCGACGAGCCGCTCCCCGGGGCAGGTGAGCAACGCCTCCTCGAGGCGCTCCGCCAGCCCGGCGAGGTCGTCAGCCGCCGAGGAGCGCGGGCCCCGGGCTGCCGCGCCCAGGGCGGCGCGCGCCGCGGCGGCCACCGACCTCAACCGGCCGGCACTGATCGACGCCCCGAGACTCTCCGTCACGATGTCCTCGAGGGCGTGGGCTTCGTCGATGACGAGCACGTCGTGCTCGGGCAGCACGGCCCCGTCGCTCGCCAGGTCGGCGCCGAGTAGGTGGAGGTTGACGACGACGACGTCAGCGGCCGCCGCCGCGGCCCGGGCCCTTTCGGCGAAACACTCGCCGCCGGCTGGACAACGGAAGGCCCCCGGACACTCGTCGGCGGTCACACTGAGCGACGCCCACAGCCTCTGGTCCGGCTCCTCGGCGAGCTCCGCCTGGTCGCCGGTCGAGGTGGTGTCTGCCCAGTCGAAGATCCGACGGGCCTGGACGGCGCGCTCGCCCCGGGCCTGCTCGTCCTCACCGAGCAAACCTTGGGCTCCGGCGCTTCGGGATTCGCCGAGCCGCTGCACACAGAGGTAGTTCGACCGTCCCTTGAGAACGGTCGACGAGAATCGGCGCAGCCCGGTGCGCACCAGGGGGATGTCCTTGTTCGCGAGCTGGTCCTGCAAGGCCTTGGTCGCCGTCGCGACGACGACGCGCTTGCCGGACAGCACCGCGGGGACGAGGTAGGCCAAGGACTTGCCGGTCCCGGTGCCCGCGGCCACGGAGAGATGACGTCCCGAGCCGATGGCCGCCGCCACGTGGTCGGCCATCATGAGCTGACCCTCGCGTAGCTCGCCGCCGTCGGGAAGCCGGGTGGTGACCCGGCGCAAGGCCTCAGCCGTCGTCAGCGCCCGCACCTCGCCAGCGTAGGTTTTCGACTTGCACGCCCCGATGGCGCGACGCGCCGCGGGTCTTCATGCCCACGCGGCCGCGAGCTGCCGCCGCGTTTCCGCCACTGCCCGGTCGAGATCGGCGACTTCGTGCTCAGCGGGGCCGCCCGGGGCCGCGAGGAAGACGAAGACGACCCGGTCGACACGCCGTCCGAGAGCCGTTCCGAGCGCGAGCGCGTACGCGCCGGCCTGGATCCGGTAGCGGGCCGCCACGTCGGGCACCTTGTCCCGGTCCGAAACCAGGTCCGTTTTGTAATCGACGACCACCAGGTGATCGCCCTCGGCGAAGCACAGGTCGACGACGCCTTCGAGCACACCGGCATCCACCGGGACCGTGACGGGCAGCTCTCGCCAACACTCCTTCTGCGCGGCCGCAGCGGCCACGATGGGCGTGCCAAGAGCCGACCGAGCGAGTGCGATCACCTCGACAACCCGGTCGGCGCATCCTTCGCGTGACGCCTCGCTGGCCGCCATCTCGTCGAGCAGGCGGCCTTCGGCCAGATCCACGCGTTGCAGCACGCCATGGACGGCCCGACCGAGGGAGGTCGCCGCCCGGCGTGACCGCCAACGGACCTGGTCCGCCGGCTCGTCGTCGCCCGTCCGTGGGGCCGCACCCATCGGGAAGACCCGGCCGGCGAAGTCGACGAGCTCGGTCGCAGCGAGACTGGTCGGTCGGGCCGTCCGTCGCGAGATCTCGAAGCGATCGGCCCGCCAGCGCGCGAATGCCGCCGGAGTCGAGGCCGGGCCCTCCAGGCCGCCTCTCTGCCCTGCACTCGCCCGGCGCGTCCTGCCGGTGGCCGACTCGGCGCCAATCGGGCCTTCCTCCCAGAGACCCTGGAGATCTCCCAGCCGTGACGCGACCCGCTCGGCGAGCGACGGGCGACCTCGCGCCGAGGCGGGCGAACGGTGGAGCGAGACCACGAGATGGTCCCGCGCCCGAGTCATCGCCACAAAGCAAAGGCGTAGATCCTCCTGGGCTGCTCGGTCGAGTTCCGCCTCGGCAAGCGACGCGAAGCCGGGTGTCTCGACCTCGCGGCGCAAGCGAACCTCGGCTTGACCGGTGGAGTCGAACAGCACCGTCGCGCTCGCCGTCGGGCTCGGTTGGTTGCCGCCGAGCTCGGCAACGACGACGACCGGAAATTCGAGGCCCTTGGCGGCGTGAATGGTGAGAATCCGAACCTCATCGTCCGCCTCTCCCATCGTCGTCTCACGGGCCCGGACCCGGCCCACGGCCTGGCGGTCCATCCACTCCAGCATCTCGGCGATGGTCGTGCCGCCCGATTCGACGAAGGCCCGCGCCTGGCCGAAGACGAAGCGAAGCCGGCGAACCGCCTCTCGCCCGTGCCGCGTCATCGAGGCCAGCTCGAACACTCCGAGATCACGCGCGACGGCTTCGAGGGTACCGACCACCCCGAGCCGGTGACGATCCCCGGCAAGCCCTGCCAGCCGGGTGATCGCTCCAGCCACCGGATCGCCGGGATCGGCACCGGGGTCCCCTTCGAGACGCCAAATGCCGCCTCGTCGCCGATAGCGAAGGAGGTCGTCGTCGCCGCAGGCGAGCATCGGCGTCCGCAGCGCGGCAATTAGCGCGGCCTCGTCCCCCGGTGAGTCGACGGCCCGCAAGCAGGCGAGCAGGTCCCGCACCTCGGGCGAGGAGTAGACGAGGGAGGTCGAGTCGACTCGGTAGGGGATGTCGGCGGCGTCAAACGCCGTCTCGAGTTCAGAGAGGCCCGTGCGGCGGGTGACGAGGACCGCGATGTCGCCGTATTGAACGGCCCGCATCCCGGTGCCGCTCTCGACGGGCCATCCGTCCCGCATCGCCGCGATGATCACCGCGGCGATGTCGGCAGATTCACGCACCCGGCGTTCATGGGCAGACAGCTTCGAGTCCGCCTGCGCGCCGAGAATGACCACCGGCACGCGGGGACCGCGCCGGCGATGTGGTTCGAGCGGCGCGTAGCCAGTTTCGGGCTTGGCGGAGACCGCCGGGTCCCCGGTCGACGCGAACAGCGGGGCGAAGACGCCGTTCACCCAGCCGATGACGCCGGGGACCGACCGGAAGTTCGTGGTCAGCCGGACGGGACCCCCGGGGACGAGATCACGCATCGCGGCCTCGTAGAGCTCAGGTTCGGCCCCGCGGAATCGGTAGATCGACTGACGGGGATCGCCGACAAAAAAGAGCTTTCCCGGAATGGGCTTTCCGTCGTGGTCCTGTCCGAGAAGTCGCACGATCTCGAGCTGCAGCGGGTCGGTGTCCTGGAACTCGTCGACGAGGATGTGGCTGTAGCGAGCGCTCACCAGGCGTCGCACGTTCTGATCGTTCTCGAGCAGGTCGCGCGCGAACACGAGAAGGTCGTGAAAGTACAGCTCGCCCGCACGACGACGCCGCTCAGCCGCTGAAACCGCCTCCACCCCCAGCCGACGCACGAGGACGCCAAGCACTGTCTCCCGCAGTCGGGCCGCCTGTGTCGACCTCAAGCTGTCAACTATGGCGACCTCGTTTCGCACCGCGTCGACTTCCGGGCCGGTCCAGTCGGCCTTGCGTCCCTTGTTTCCCGACTTCCAGGGGCCAATAGAGCAGAGCCATTCGAGCCGGTCGGCCCAGTCGGCGAGACCGTCGAAGCGGTCGAGATCGGCCCCGATCCTTCCGATCAACCCGACGAGCGAGTCGGCGTCGTTGCGACAGGCGGCGCGCCATCCGCACACCGCCCGCATGCTGTCGACCAGCAGCTTCGTGGCGGCATCGACGGCAGGACCGAGACGACCTGCCAAGAGCACCGGGGGCGCGGCGGGGTGGCGATAACGGTCCCAAGACCGGTCGATCTCGAGGGCGAGCAGCCGCAAATGGCCCAGCGTGACGCCAACCGCCAACGAAGCCGTCACGAGCGTCTCGTTCTCGACCCCGTCGAGCAGCGCATCGAGGAGCGTCTCGAAGCGCCGCTCGAAGTCGGCATCGGACTGGATCTCGTCGAGGACCCGGATGCGGAGCGGAAGCCCCGCGGCGAGAAGGTGCTCGAGCAGGATCCGCTGGGCGAACCCGTGAATGGTCGTCATCGAGGCGTTGTCGAGCTCGTGCAGCGCGGTCCTCGCCCAGCCTCCCCCGGGGATCGCCGACACCTCGACGAGCTCGTCGTGGATCCTCTCCCGTAGGTCGGCGGCCGCGGCCTCGGTGAAGGTGATGGCGGCGACCTCGCCGAGCGAGACGCGCCCTTGGGCCGCGAGCGCCAGCACCCGGAGCACGAGCTCGCTCGTCTTGCCGGTACCGGCGCCCGCCTCGACAAAGAGTGTCGCGTCGAGGTTCTCCCTGATCGCGGCGCGCGCCAGGTCGTCGGCCATCGGCCGCGCCTCACTCATCGTTCGTCTCCGGCTCGACCAGGGCGACGTACCCGGCAAGCGGGGGTGCCGCGCGCGCCACCCTCCACAGCACGTCCCGTTCAGCGGGACAGACGCGATCGAAGTCACACCAGCTGCAGTGCTCGAACGACTCCTGCCGGCGCGCGCCGGGTCGATACGGGAAACAGCCGGATTCGACGGTTCCAACGAGCACCGACAGCACCTCGCCGGTGCGCGCGACCGTTTCGTCGTCCAGCTCCACCTCCACCTCGTCCTCAGGCTCGTCGATGAAACGGAAGCTCGCCCGCACCGGAACGGCCGGGTCGCCCGACCCCAGGGCGGCTCGCGCCGCCAGCGCGTAGATCGGAAGCTGGAGATGACGCCCGCCGTCGACCGGGTCGGAGGCGATCCCCTCGTACGACGACGCCTTCCCCGTCTTGTAGTCGATGACGTCGAGCGCCCCGTCCGGCCGCCGGTCGATGCGGTCGATCTTGCCCCGGAAACTGAGCACTTTCTCCCCGATGGCGAAGTCGACCGCGGGCGTCGCCGCGGTGCCGAACGGCCATTCGACCGCGACCGGCGTTCCTCGGCTCACTCGTCTCGATTCGGCGTCTCGCGCTCGTTCGGCCTCGAGCTTCTCGAGAAGCTCGCGACGGGTCCTCGCCCACAGAACCTGCTTGCCGGTACGACCGAGTCGTTCGAAACGATCGCAGACTTCCGCCGCGATCGTAGCGAGCCGGGCCGCGCCCCCGGCCGGATCCTGGTCTTCGGCTTCCGGACGATCGATGACCTCTCGCATGTACCGCTCGAGCACCTCATGGGCAATCTGGCCGCGCTCGCGTGGGTCGATGTCGGCCCGGCGTTCGGGCGGCTCGATCACCTCACAGCGCAGCTCGTGGCCGAGGAAGTACCGGAACGGGCAGACCGCGTACTCCTCGAGGGTTGTCGGCGACAAGACACCGCTCACCAGACCGTCGGCGCCGGCTCCGACCCCCAGCCGGCCAGCGAACCGGTTAAAAGCGCGCGCCCCCCGGGCGGCTACGACTCGGCTACCGGCACGGAGATGGGGTGACGTCTCGACCAGAAAGGACGACGAATGGTCTCCGTGGGGCGCGGAGCCGGCGATCAGCGTCGCACTCACGAGTTCGGCCTCTCCGACCGCTGGGGTTGATCCAGCGGCCACCGACGCCAGGGCCTCGGTGGAACTGGTGACGCGCCACGAGGCCGTGTCCCGGCCTATGAAGCGGGAGCGAATCCGGGCACGACCATCCTCTAGGTCACGGGCCCGACGCGCGAACACCGTTCTCGTCACCCCGGAAACCGCCACCAGAAGCCGACGCCGGTCGCGTTCGACCGCGCCGACCGGAGTTGCGGCGTCGAGCCCGACCTTCTCGCGCTCCTCGGCGGATAGGACCGCGCTGGTGCGCGCCCGACGGGGCAGCTCGCCCTCGACGCACCCGAGCACTACCGCGAGATCGAGCTGGACACCCGCCGCTGCATCAAGTGGACCGACCATGATTCCCGCCGACAGCCGACCCACCGGTGGACCAGGATGGTCCAACGCGTCGGCCAACGCCTGAGAGAACCGGGCGAGGTCGGGATGACCATCCACGCTGTCGAGTCCCTCCAGCTCGTCGAGCGCCTGGTCGACGACCGATTCGACTTGATCGTCGGATACCTTGCCCGTCAGGTGACCGTCCCGGACGCCGAGATATCGGGCCAGCACGACCCGCGACCACTCGGCGAAACCGGACCAGGTGTCAATCGTTGCGGCGCGGTGGCAGGTCTCATCGAGTTCGTCGACGAATGCCCGCAAGGAGACCGAAGCTTTGAGCGCGCTTTCTGAATCCGCCAGGCGCGCCTGAGAGCTCTCCGACGCCGCGCCGTCATCGAACCGGCTCTCGTCATGGATCGCACGCCGGCTCTCCTCGGCGAACGCGTCGAGGTGACGCCGCCACTCGGCGGCGTCTCCGTCGACGATCCCCGACAGACGCGAGACTCGTTCCCAGTCTCCGACCGGGGTCGCCGTTCCATCCGCCTGGCGCATCGGCGCCGAGCGAAGCCAAGCCATGACCGAGGCGCGTTCGAGTCTCGAACTGGCGAGCGCGAGCAGACCGGCGAGCACCTGAGAGGTCGATGAATCAGCGATCCGGTCGGGTGCAGGGCCGTTCCAACTGATCCCGGCCTCACCGAGCGTTCCCGCGATCAGCCGGAGGTACGGGTCGCGCGAGGAGTACAGCAGAGCCATGCCCTCCGGTGCGCCGCCTGCGGCGAGGTGCTCGAGCACCAGGCGGACCGCGGCGCGTGTCTCGGACTCGGCATCGGGCGCCTCGAAGCTCTCGGCCGCGGGAACCGGACCGTCCGGATCAACCTGGTCTGACGCGACTGGTCCGTCGCCACTGACGACAAAACCTGACCCGACCAGGGCATCGCCCAACCGCAGGACCGGCGCGTCTGCCGCGCCGTCCCCGACCAGTCCCAGATGGACAACCAGCTCGCTCGCCTGGCTGACCGCCATCAGGAGTCGAACGTCGGCGGGACGCCACCTCTCCGGAAGATGGACGATCAGATGACCCCAATCGCCATCCAGCCGACCGCCGCCGATCTCGTGCACCGCGGCCTCGACGAGGTCGACGTCGTCGAACCAACGCTCCAGGAGCCGCTGCCGCATCGACACACACAACGCCGACAGATCACGGCCGCGGGGGCCCACCCGGGAGAGAGACTCCAACCCCTCCGTGCCGAGCTGGCGAAACTCTTTGTAGATCTCGACAAGCTCTTGCTCGGCCGAAGGGTGCTCGGCGACAGCAGCGAGAAATGCCGGGCGGTTGCGCAGCGCGGCACGGGCGGCGGCCCCCAAAGCGGCGCGGGTGACCGCCCGGCGCCCTCCGAGCTGACAGGCCCGGCTTCCGAATTCCTCCCCGAGGTCGGCCGGCACGAAAAAACGGACGTTGACGAGCCCACGGATTCCATTCGGACGTGGGCGGACCGCCATCCGGTGCCGCAGGACGCGAGCCGCGCGGGCAGTTCCCGCGACGACGGTCACCGGCGCGGTCGGATCATCGAGCTGAAATCCATCGACCGCTTCAGCAAGCGCCTCAAAAGCGGGTATCCCGTAGCGGACGAAGCGAAGGCTCCCGGACACCCCGGCGAGCATACGGCCCGGTCGCGACGGCGGGCGGCTAGGTGGGGCCGGTTCCGGCACGGGCCGGCGACACGACTGATCCCGCCCGAGGAACGAAGGGCGCCCGGACGGCCGAGAGGGGGACCCGCATGCTCCTTTCTTTCCGTCTGGCCAGCTCCCGGCAGGCGGATCCTCTCCGAAGCGATCGGCGGGGTCGAGACGTCCGGTTGGCGCTTCGGTGGCGACGATGGAGGGGTCCCAGACCGGACTAGCTTCGCCGTAGTGCCCAGTCCTCCCTCCGTCAAAGGAATCGACCCGGATCGGGTTCCTCGACACGTCGCGGTCGTCATGGATGGCAACGGGCGCTGGGCAACCCAGCGCGGCTTGGCGCGCACCGAGGGCCATGCCGCGAGCGAAGAGGCGCTCGTCGACACCGTCGAAGGCGCCCTTCAGCTCGGGGTCAAGTGGTTCACCGTCTACGCGTTCTCGACGGAGAACTGGCGCCGGCCCCCGGATGAAGTGCGGTTCTTGATGAACTTCAACGAGGGGATCCTCCTTCGCAATCGGGACAAACTGAACCAGGACGGGGTGCGGATCCGTTTCGCGGGCCGCCGAGATTGGCACGTCCCGCGGCGCCTGCTGCGCCAAATGGCTGATGCCGAGGAGCTCACCGCCAAGAACACGCAGATGACGTTCACGATCTGTTTCAACTACGGCGGGCGCGCCGAGATCATCGACGCCGTTCGCTCGCTCGTCGCGGAGGGCATCTCAGCAAACAAGATCGACGAGCGCCGGTTCCACTCCCACCTGTACTTCCCCGACATGCCCGATCCAGACCTCATCGTCCGCACCTCGAATGAGTTTCGGATCTCCAACTTCCTGCTCTGGGAGCTCGCCTACTCAGAGCTCGTCTTCACCGACGTGCTCTGGCCGGACTTCCGCCGCGAGGACCTCTTCGAGGCGGTGCGTGAGTACCAGCATCGAGAACGTCGCTACGGGGGGATCGACCGTTGAGCCCACGACAAGCAGCCGCCAATTCGGAGAGGCGGCCGCAGCCGATGACGCCGCGACGACACTGGCAACCGCCCGGCCGCGCCTCTGGGGCTGGCCGCACCGCGTGGACCGTGGTCGACGGCTCGCGCGCCCAGACCTAGGCCCAGTGGCCACCTATCGCGACACCGGGGTCGTCCTCCGAACGATCCGACTCGGCGAGGCGGACCGGATCGTGACCATCATCACTGCCGGGCACGGCAAGGTACGCGCCGTGGCCAAGGGTGTCCGCAAGGTAAAGAGCCGCATCGGGGCCCGCCTCGAACCCCTGACCCACATCGACATGATGTGCTGGCGGGGACGAGATCTCGACATCGTGACCCAGGTCGAGGTGATCGACGTCTTCCGAGGGATCCGTTCCGATCTCACGCGCCTCGGACCGGCGATGACCATGCTCGAGATCGTCGATCAGGTCACCGTCGACCACCAGGGTTCACCCGCGCTCTACACCCTGCTTGTCGGCGCGCTGCGCAGCCTGGAACTCACCGGGTCACCGGTCACACTGGCAGCGTTCTGCCTGAGGCTCCTGGCGGTCGAGGGCGTTGGCCCGATCACCGACTCCTGCGCCCACTGCGGCAGTTCCGGTCCTCTCGTCGCGTTCGACCCCGGAGAGGGCGGTTTTCTCTGCCACTCCTGCAGACGGGGACAGCCGGTATCGCCGGAAGTGGTTGCGCTCACCCAACGCATCTGCTCCGGCGGGCTCGCCCGGGCGCTCTCCGAACCGGGCGGACCAACGGTCGACGCGCTGGAGCGTCTTGCGACCTCGGCGGTCGAGCACCACCTCGACCGCCGCTTGCGCACCACGCGTCACCACCTCGCCGAGGAGACCACCTCGGCGTAGCCCGAGCCGCCGGCGTCGGTCGTGGGTCGCTCAACCGCCGGGATTCCGCGACGACGGCGCGGGCTATCCTCGGGCCATGTCCGAGGAAAGTCCCGCAGCTGACCGCGTCCCCGAGGAAAATGCGGAGCTGTTCGAAGCCATCGTCAACCTCGCCAAACGGCGGGGCTTTGTGTTCCCGTCCGCCGAGATCTACGGCGGGATCCGTTCCACCTACGACTACGGACCCCTCGGCGCACTGATGCTGCGGAACGTGAAGGAGGCCTGGTGGCGCGCGATGGTGCGCGAGCGCGACGACGTCGTGCCCATCGACTCCGCGATCATCACCAACCCGAAGGTCTGGGAGGCATCCGGTCACCTCGAGACGTTCGCCGACCCGCTCGTCGACTGTCGGTCGTGCCACGAACGATGGCGAGCCGACCAAATCGACGGCGCCTGCCCGAACTGCGGCTCGACGGATCTCACCGAGGCGCGACCGTTCAATCTCATGTTCAAGACCTTTGTCGGCCCAGTCGAAGACGATTCCTCCGTCGCCTACCTACGTCCCGAGACAGCGCAGGGGATGTTCGTCAACTTCCTGAACGTGATGACGACGATGCGCCGCAAGCTGCCTTTCGGCATCGCCCAGCAGGGCCGTGGCTTTCGCAACGAGATCACCCCCGGGAACTTCGTCTTTCGCACCCGCGAGTTCGAGATGATGGAACTGGAGTTCTTCGTCCCCCCGGCCGAGGCCAGCCGGTGGTTCACCTACTGGTGCGAGGAACGGCTCGCCTGGTACCAAAAACTCGGGATCACCAGGGACCGACTTCGCTTCTACCAGCACCTCCCCGAAGAGCTGTCCCACTACTCCACCCAGACCACGGATATCGAGTTCCTCTTCCCCTGGGGTTGGGGAGAACTGGAAGGGATCGCCAACCGGACCGACTTCGACCTCAAGGCGCACAGCGTGCATTCCGGAGTGCGTCTCGAGCACTTCGACCAAGTTTCCGGTGAGCGCTACATACCGCACGTGATCGAGCCGTCCGCCGGCGCAACACGGGCGATGATGGCCTTTCTCCTCGCCGCCTATGACGAAGACGAGATCGGGGGCGAGCGACGGACGGTGCTACGGCTCCACCCGCAGCTCGCGCCGTTCCAGGTCGCGGTGCTCCCATTGTCCAAGAAAGAATCGCTCGACGCCCTCGCCCACGACGTGTTGCACCGCTGCCGGGCCGCCCTGATGTGCGAGTACGACGACACGCAGTCGATCGGTCGCCGCTACCGACGCCAGGACGAAATCGGAACACCGTTCTGCGTTACCGTCGATTTCGACAGCCTCGACGACCACACGGTGACGATCCGCGACCGTGACACGACCCATCAGATCCGGGTACCCATCGAACAAGTTGTCACCGTGCTGCAGGAACGCGTCAATTCCTGAGCCCAGCTGTCCGCGGCCGGGCGCTTCCCGGGCGAGCCAACAGTCTGGTTCGGCGCGACGCCGAGGTCGCCCGGGGCACCGGGAATGGAGAAGGGGACAGACTACGGGCAGGCTCGGTTCGGTCTGGGCCCCGGGTCCTGGTCGGCGCCCGCCGGACTGGTCGCTCGACCATCCCGGGTCCGCGTCATCCTGGAGCGGGGTCGCGTCCCTTTCGGCCCTTTGAGGCGACGTGCCTCGGGCGACGAGAAGCCACCATCGTCGTCCGGGGCGGGGACGAACCCGCCGTGACGGGCGACGCCGTCGCCGGTGGGCCGCCACCGCCCGCGGTCGCCTGGATGGGCCGGCTGCGTCGCGCGAATCCCCACCCCAGCGACCCAAACGACCCGGTCATGCGGGGGGGCCGACCTCGCACTCGGGTTGTTCGACCACTTGCTCCTGGCCGTCGTCGCCGATCGCTCCAGCCTTCCCTGACGTGGACACCGGGAGCACTCAGCCCCACCCCGATCAAACCGCGCGACGAACGGGTACCGTCCGGACCATGGCAATTCCCGACGAGGACGTCGCTCGGGTTCGGGCCGCGACCGACCTCGTCGCGCTGATCGGCGAGCAAACCGCCCTCAAGCGGGTGGGTCGGCGATTCGTCGGGCTCTGTCCTTTCCACGCCGAAAAGACCGGCTCGTTCAGCGTGAACGCCGAGGAGGGCCTCTACTACTGCTTCGGCTGCCAGGCCTCGGGCGACGCCATCAGCTTCGTGCGGGCGACCGAGGGAGTCGACTTCGTCGAAGCCGTCGAGCGCCTCGCCAACCGCGCCGAGATCACTATCCGGTACGACGAACGGGACCGAAGCGAGGATCGCAGCCGGCGAAGGGAGCTGCTCGCCGCGATGACGGCGGCCGTCGAGTACTACCACGAAAGGCTGCTCACCCACCCCGACGCGGGACGCGCCAGGCAGTACCTCCGTTCACGCGGCTACGACGGCGAGATCGTCCGCAAGTTCCGACTCGGCTTCGCTCCGGCCGGTTTCGGCGAGCTCGTCCGGGCGCTGCGTCTCCCGGGTTCGGTGCTGCGAGAAGCCGGGCTCGCCTACGAAGACGAGCGCCGCCGACTCCAGGACGCCTTCCGGGAACGGATCATGTTCCCGATCTTCGACCCGGGCGGCCAGGCCATCGCCTTCGGGGGACGGATCCTGCCCGACGGCATGCGGACCCTGGAGCGTGAACCGGGACCGAAATACCGGAACTCGCCCGAGTCGGCCATCTACTCCAAGCGCCGCACGCTTTACGGGCTGAACTGGGCCAAGGCGGACATCGCCCGGGCCCACGAGGTCGTCGTCTGCGAGGGTTATACCGACGTCATCGGCTTCCACCTCGCCGGCGTTTCCCGAGTTGTCGCGACCTGCGGTACCGCGCTCACCGAAGACCACTTCCGCCTGCTCTCGCACTTCGCCAGCAGGATCGTGCTGTGTTTCGACGCCGATGCAGCCGGGCAGGCGGCCGCGGCGCGTCTCTACCAGTGGGAAAAGCGCCACGAGCTGGAACTCGCCGTAGCCGAGCTCCCGGCCGGGTCGGACCCCGGGGAACTCGCCCAGAGCGACCCTGCCGCCCTCGCCACCGCGGTCGAGCACGCCCAGCCGTTTCTCGGCTTCCGCGTCGAACAGGCCTTCGGCGCGCATGACCTGCGGACACCAGAGGGACGCAGCCGGGCCGCCGAGGCCGCCCTTCTCGCCATCGCCGAACATCCCAACGAGCTCGTCCGCGACCAGTACCTCGTCGGCGTGGCCGACCGGACCCGCCTCGATCCCCGGAGGCTGCGTGAACTCCTCGCCGCGGTGCAGTCCCGACCACAGCCTGGCGAGGGCGAGCGCGGCCCGGGACCCGACCGAAGGCGAGACGAGGACCGGGATCTTCGGCCCGAAGACCGCCTCAGCCCCGATACCAGCGCGGATTCGACGGCCCGCAGGGGTGGGCGGGCACCCGAACTGGTCCCCGAACTCCGGGCCGGACGGGACGCCCTCATCCTCACCCTCGACCGGAGGGAAGAGGTCCGTTCGCTCTTCGACGAGGTGCTCTTCCTCGACCCGGTGCAAAGGAACGCCTTCCGCGCCCTCATCGGCTCCGTGGAACTCTCCGTTGCGATCCAGAAGGCCGACCCGGAAGCCGGCGACCTGCTTCGCCGGCTCGCGGTCTCCGAGGTGCCCGACGATCTCGACGTCACCGGCACCTACATCGAGCTCGTGCGGGCGGCCGGCGAACGGGTGCTGCGCGAACTGGAATCTGAAGGCCGCCTCGCCGAGCACGAAGGGCGAGCCGACGACGTCGTCACGGTGCTTACCGCGGGCGCTTGGTTGCGAACCGAGCTCGAGTTGCTGCGCGATCCGCTCGTTCGTCCAGGTGACGCCTCCGGCGCAGAAGAGGCCGCGAAACGGTTGGTAGCGTGGCTCACGCAACGACAGCAGGAGGCGGGGTGATGGCAAACGCCGGACCGCTCGACGGGGATCTCGACACCTGCGATCTCCCTCGCCGGAGTGCCTCGCGGTCGGGAGCCCCTCGGCGCGAGCGAGCCGGTGCGCGACGAGACGAGCGACCGTCACGAACCGCGAGGGCCAGCCTCGAAAAACAGGCGACCGAGGCAATCCGGACGCTGCGCTCGGGCGCGACTGACGGAACCTCGGCAACGACGACCGGCGATCCCGTTCGCGCCTACCTCAGGGAGATCGGCCGGGTTTCGCTGCTTTCGGCGGACCTTGAGGTGCTGTGCGCCAAACGCATCGAGCGTGGACGTGCCGCGCACCGTCAGCTCGAGTCGTGGTTGCACGACGGCGTGCTCGACAACATCTCGTTGGCCAAGCGCCGAACAGCCGAGCGTGAGTTGGCTGAGGGACAGGAGGCGAAGGACCTCCTCACCGAGGCGAACCTGCGGCTCGTGGTGTCGATCGCCAAGCACTACCGCAATCGGGGTATGGCCTTCCTCGATCTGATCCAGGAGGGCAACCTCGGCTTGATGCGCGCCGTCGAGAAGTTCGACTATCGCCGGGGCTTCAAGTTCTCGACCTACGCGACCTGGTGGATCCGACAGGCGATCACCCGCGCGGTCGCCGACCAGGCGCGAACCATCCGCATCCCGGTCCACATGGTCGAGACCATCAACAAGGTCGTCCGGGTCCAGCGTCAGCTCTCCCAGCAGCTCGGTCGGGACCCCACGGTCAACGAGATCGCCGCACGCATCGAATTCCCGGTCGAGCGGGTGCGTGAGATCCAGCGCATCAGCCAGGACACGGTCTCGCTGCAGCAACCGATCGGCGGCGGCGACGAGGAGTTCAGTCTCTCGGACCTCGTCGAAGACCAGACGGCGGAGGTCCCGCTCGACGCGGCAACCAAGGTCATGCTGAACGAGGCGGTTCAACACGCACTCCACGAGCTCTCCCCCCGTGAGCAACAAGTTGTCCGGCTCCGGTTCGGGCTCGACGACGGGAGGATCCGGACGCTCGAGGAGGTGGGACAGATCTTCGGGGTGACACGGGAGCGGGTCCGTCAGATCGAGATGAAGACACTCGCCAAACTCCGGCAGCCTTCCCTCGCCCTGCCGCTGCGCGACTACCTCGAAGGCGACTGATCCGCCCGGCGCGGCGCCAGGGCAATCACCGAACGGCCGGCAGATGTCCGGCCCGTCCGGATCCAATGAGGCGGCGAGCGCGTCTGGTGAGATCCGGAGCGGGTCACGTGGAATCCGGCGCCAGCGAAGCCGAACCCACGGTGCGCCCGGGGATCGACCAGGCACCAGGGATCCGAAAGGAGGCAAATGCGCCAGGCCGTCTGACCGCCGGAAAGCGGCCGCGACCGGATGGACGTGTCATAACCAAGAGCAAGGAGGAAACCTCGAGATGACAAACCAATACGAAGGCCACAGTGTGATGGCTAGCGCACAGCACGCAGAGCCGATCGCCGACCCGGCTCCGCTCGCGTTCGCCGGGTTCGCAGCATCGCTGTTCATGCTGGGCCTCGTCTACTCCAACGTGTTGGGCAGGGATATGAGCGTCGTCCTCCCCCTCGCGTTGGCCTTCGGAGGAGTCGTCCAAGTTCTCGCCGGGATGTGGGAGTTCCGGAGGGGAAACACCTTCGGGGCGGTCGCTTTCAGCGCGTACGGCGCGTTTTGGGTCACGTACTTCCTTCTCATCCGGTACTTCCAGGCAGGCCTCCCGAGTGAATCCGGCCCCCGAGCGGTCGGCTACTTCGTACTTTCTTGGACGATCTTCACCGCCTACATGCTCATCGCCTCGATGCGGACGAACGGCGCCGTGTTCAGCGTCTTCCTCACGCTGACCGTTACCCTCGCGGTCGCCACGGCCGGCTGGTTCGCTCAGAGCGTCAACACCATCAAGGCGGCCGGAATCGTCGCGATCATCACCGCGGCCCTCTGCTGGTACGTGTCCTTCGCAAGCGTCGTGAATACGACGTGGAAAAAGAACATCCTCCCAGTCTGGCCACTCGACAAGTAGAAGGTCCCCACCTGCCGGTCACCCGGAAGAGCCGCCGGATCCCCGACGCCCCGCCAGATAGGTTCGGCGGCTCTCGGGCCTGGCTCCATCGGTTCGGGCGTTGATCAGCGCCGATCGCCGCGAGGTGCACGCGCTGCTAACGTGCCGTCGTTCGATCCGGGGTAGCTCAATTGGCAGAGCACGCGGCTGTTAACCGTGTGGTTGAGAGTTCGAGTCTCTCCCCCGGAGCCCCGGATTGGGTCCAAGGGCCGGCACTCAACCGCTAGTCCAGCGCCACGGCTTTTCCCGGTGAAGACCACCGGCGCGGCCCAGGGAGCACAGGAGACGCCCGCCGACCCCCAGTCGCCACGGAGGGATCCCCGGCGCGAGCTTCTCGCTTTTTACCTCGGGTGCCTCTCCCGGCACGACGCTGGAGCCGGTGCGGTCGGGGTGGGACAATCCAAACTGTGACCGAGGCTGAGCGGTGCTCGAAAGCTTGAGGGTCGCCTACCGCAAAGACCCGGCTCTCCACGGCGTGCACGCCCTGGAGGTCGTCCTCTACCAGGGCGTCTGGGCGATCTGGTCGTACCGGGTTGCCCACGCGCTCTGGAAGGCGCAGGTGCCCTTCCTCCCGCGCCTCCTATCCCAGCTCACGCGCTTATGCACCGGGATCGAGATCCACCCCGGGGCGGTGATCGGCAGGCGCTTGTTCATCGATCACGGCGCAGGCGTCGTCATCGGTGAGACCGCCGTTCTCGGCGACGACGTGATGATGTATCACGGCGTGACCCTCGGTGGTCACGGCTGGTGGACCGACACCAAGGGCGCCAAGCGCCACCCGACGATCGGCAACAACGTCACGCTCGGCGTCGGGTGTTCGGTGCTGGGCCCGGTGGTCGTCGGTGACGATTGCCGGATCGGCCCGCACGCGCTCGTCGTGGACGACGTGCCAGCCAGGTCGGTCGTCGTCGTGGCGCGGGGTCACAGCGTGCTACTCACCCGAGCCCGCGAGGAAGAGTTGGCAGACGAGGAACGCCTCCCGGCCACCTGGATGACGAGCGGGACGGAGGAGATGCCTGACGGCCCGGTATGACGATGTGACCGAGCCGGCCGGTCGACCGCCACCCCGCCACCCACGAGACCGCGGGCACCCTCGCCGGATTCTCGAGCGGGGAGGTGCGGTAGGCGGCCACCCAGCTCGCCGTTCGATAGGAGTTGGCGGTCATCGCCATCGTCGACCTGCTGCCCGACACCGGGAAGCGGTGCCGCAGCACCTGGTTCTTTGGCGATCTTTTCGTCAACATCACCAGGTCACATCGTGGTCCGCGGTGGCCGCCGCATCGCATCGGGCGGCCCACCGAGTTCGGTGCGCGGGTCGAACAGGTGAAAGAGTGTCGGTCTGGAAGTCCAGTGAGGGGCCGTAGCTCAGTGGTCAGAGCAGAGGACTCATAATCCTTGGGTCGGAGGTTCGATCCCTCCCGGCCCCACGCGCTGAACTGGGGTTTTGTGGTCCGAATCGGGGATCCGGGACCGGCACGCCCAGATAATTTGAACCGCCCTCCTCGGCACCTTCATGAGGTGTCGCGGTGTCCCGGACGGAAGTGCCCGCAACAACAACCCGAGGCCGTCATGGAACGACGCGGCTCGGACGTGATGGATCAGGCGATGCCGATGCCTTAGGCGAAGGTCGCGATGCATCCGGGGTCCGGGATGCTCGTCGCCTTGTGGCTGGAGTTCCCGGATTGCTTGCCGGTATTCGGCCGGGTTTCGCCGGAGGCCCGGTTCTCTGGCGTAAACGTCACCCGGTGAATCCACCCCTCAGTACTCGGTGGTGTAACGAGGTGAAACCAAAGGACATCACCAGGCCTGAGGAACCAACCAGCATTGCCGATAAGCCCGGTTGCACAGGTGAAGTGTCGGTTTACACGCATCGTCACCGCGCCCGTGGCCGCGGCGACTATCCGGTGCCCAACAAGCGCGGCGTGACGAGCCACAACAACAACCCCATCCCGGAGGTGAGGTCCGACCAGCGCTCCACGTCGATCTCGACGCGGGCGAGCGCGGCGGTTGGCATGACGACCTGTCCTCCTCCGATGAGCTGGGCGACCAACTCCGAGCACATCGGTTCGTGGCCGACGAGGAGCAACACCCCGGTCGAGTCGTTCTCGGCCCGGATCTCACTGACGATGGCGTCCACCCCGAACCCGTAGAGTCGGTCCGACTCGCGCACGGCACATCGCCATTTGCCGGCTTCCATCGCCCGCGTGAGCGTCTCGATCACCCGTCGCGCCGGTGAGTGAACCACGCGGTCCGGGATATTGTCCGATTCGGCGATGAAACGTCCGATGGCGTCGGCGCTGCGCCGACCCCGGCCCGACAGCGGACGGTCGAGGTCCGGCTCCCTCGGCCCGTGGGACCAGTCGGACTTGGCGTGCCGGAGGACGAGAACGGTGCGCATGCTCCATTCTCGCCCGGCCGAACGCCGTCGTCGTGACTGAGCGAGAACGAACCGACCCTACGAGCTGAGGACGTCGCGCAGGGGGCCGAGCATCGGGGACGCCACCTGGCGGACATCGTCGACGTGTCCCTCGTAGGTGACCCTCCCCTCGGACAGCACGACGGCCCGACCGGCGAGCTCCAGGGCCCGCTCGACGTGCTGTTCGATGATCAAGAGCGCGGTGCCTAGCTCGACGATCCGGCGCAGGGCCATGAACACCTCGTCGACGACCGCCGGTGCGAGGCCGAGGGAAAGCTCGTCGACGATGAGCAGCCGCTGCGGGACGGCGAGCACCTTCGCTAGCGCGAGTATCCGCTGTTCGCCGCCCGAAAGCGTCCCAGCGAGCTGTTCCCGCCGCTCGCTGAGGCGCGGGTAGGTCTCGTAGGCGCGGTCCAACGCGTCGGCCAGCCTCCGGGTACCGACGGCGCGACGGAATTCGAGCGCGAGGTTCTCCTCGACGGTGAGCGACGCGAACACCGAACGCCCTTCCGGGGCGTGGGCCACCCCGAGACGGGCTATCCGCCACGCCGGCCACCCCGTGACGTCGCGGCCGTCGAAGACGATCCTGCCGCCGGTCGGACGCACGAGACCCGACACCACGCGGGCAACCGTCGACTTGCCGGCCCCGTTCGAACCGACGAGGGCGACCGCCGAGCGCTCGGCGACCTGAAACGAGACGCCGAACAGAGCCCGGTAGGGGCCGTAGGCGACGTCGATGTCGTGCAGCTCAAGAAGCGGATGGGCCAACGCCGGTTCGGGCGGGGTCGGGATGGCCTCGGGTCCAACACTGATGACCGGCCCCTGGGGCGCCGGGGGCGCGGCCCCGGTCCGGTCGGAAGATGACCGAGGTAGGCGCGGCGGACACCGGGGTCCTTGAGCACCGCGTCGATGGTTCCGTCGGCGATCAGACGACCGAAGTCGAGGACGATAAGTCTCTGGGTGGCGGCGGCAACCATCTCGAGGTCGTGCTCAACGAGCAGCACGGCGGCGCCGCGCTCTTCGCGGATCCTCCTCAGTATCGAGACCAGCTCCACCCGCTCGGCCCGGTCGAGACCCGACGAGGGTTCGTCGAGCATCAACAGCCGTGGCTCGCCCACCAGCGCGCGGGCGAGCTCGACGAGACGCCCGTGGCCAAGACTGAGCGCCTCGACCGGAACGTCAGCTTCGTCGGCAAGACCGACGAGCTCCAACAGGTCGTCCGTGGCGTGCCGTTCCTCGGCGCTGGGGCGACCCACGCCCAGTAGGTCTTTCCAAATCCTCCCGCCCCCGCCGCGCACTTGCTCGGTGACCAGCACGTGCTCGCGCGGGGTCATGCCCGCGAACAGCTCTAGACGCTGGAAGGTGCGTCCAATCCCGAGCCTCACGCGCTGGAAGGTCGGCAGGTGGTCGAGGGAAACCCCGTCGAAGGCGACCGTCCCCGAGTCGGGGTGCTCCAGGCCGAGCAGGCAGTTGAACAGGGTGGTCTTGCCCGCCCCGTTCGGTCCGACGAGTCCGACGGACTCCCCCGCGTCGATCGAGACCGAGAGCCGGCTCAACGCGACGATCCCGCCGAAGCTCTTCGAAATGTCCCGAGCGACGAGCAGCGCCACCGTCAGCGACCCCCCGGGCCCGACCCGACGGTCAGCTCCGCCGCCGGTTGGTCGTTGCGGGTGAGGAAGTGGGCGAATTGCTCGGCCCGGTCGAGCACCAAGCGGCGCAGGAACTCGACCGCTCCCTCCGGGTGGCGCACGTAGGTGACCGCGGCGAGCCCGAAGATCAGTGCGACAAGCGAGCCGAACCGGCCCGGCAAGGTGTTGATCAGCTGCTGGAGCACGGTGTAGGCCAGGCCGGCTTCGATGGCCCCGGCGACGGAGTAGACCCCGACGGTCGCCACGACGATGACGAAGATGAGCGAGAACTCGTAGTTGAAGTCAGCCGGGGAAACGGTCTGCTCGAGCGACGCGTAGAGCGCGCCACCGACCCCGGCGAGCGCCGCCGAGAGCATGAAGGCGATCACCCGCAGCCGCCGGACGTTGATGCCGACCGATTCCGCCCCCACCTCGGACGCTCGCAGCGCGCCGAGCTCCCCGCCGACCGACCCGTGTTGCAGCAGCCACACGATGCCGGCGGCGAGGGCGAGCACCACCAGAGCGAGCCAGAAGTACGCCCCGCTCCCCGCGAAGCTCAGGTTCCCGATCGTCGGCCGCGGGATGCTGAGGCCCGTCGCGCCGTTGCCGGACCACGAGTACTGGAAGAGCACGTTGTCTCCGAGGAGCGCGAAGGACAGCGTGAGCAGCGCCAGCGCGATCCCGCCCAGCCGGAGGCTCGGGATAGCCACTACCAGCCCTACCAGCCCGGCGAGCGCACCGCCGGCGAGGATGCCCACCAACAGGGCCGTTCCGAAGTGGGTGGCGAGCTGTCCCGCGGTGAAGGCGCCGACCGCGGCGAACGAGGCCTGGCACAACGAGATTTGGCCGCTCATCCCGGTGAGCAGCGTGATGGAGAGGAGGATGATGGAGAAAACGAGCCCCTGGGTGAGGGCGAACTCCCAGTTCCCCGGCACCAACACGAGGGTGAAGACGATGAAAACCGCCACCAGCAGCGCGATGAAGGCCCGAGAGCCCAGCGCGACCTCGGTCATTCGGACCGGTGGCTTCAAGGACGCGGGAGGCGGGTCGCACGCCGAGAGCGGATCTCCCAAGGGCCCGGCGGGACGGAACGACCGGCGGGCGACGAGCAGGACTGCCAGCACGACGAACGGGAAGGCCGGCCGGAGGCCCGACGACAGCACGGTGCCCGACGGGAGGTAGCCGCCGATAACCTCCTGGACCACCCCGAGCCCGATACCACCAACCAGGGTCAACGGCAGGCTGGCGAACCCGCCCACGGCCGCAGCCGCGATGGCCGCCACCAGCAGCGCGGTGAAGTACGAGGGGTCGAGGATGGCGTAGATCGGCGCCAGCAGCACGCCGGCGAGCCCGGCGAGCAAGCTCGAAAGCATCCAGGCCAAGGTGCCGACCTGGTCGGCCCGGATGCCGGCCAGCTCGGTCATCCGCGGGCTCTCGACGACGGCCCGCATCCGCAGCCCCAATCCGCTCGAGCGGAACATCAGCCCGAGCGCGACGACGACCACGACGGTGACGCCGGTCGTGAGCAGCTCCTCGCCCGTCAGCGCCACACTGCCGATCCGGAAATAGACCTGGTCCGGGTTGAGGGCGATCGCCGGCGGGGCCAGCCGCTGACTCGTCCCGAAGATCATCTGCGTCACGCTCGGGATCGCGACCAGGAGCCCCAGCGCCGGGACGAGCCGGACCAGCGCCGGCGCGGTTCGCCGCGTACTGGAAAAGCAGTCGGTCGAGGAGGTACCCGATGGCCGGGCCGAGCAGGACCACGGCAACCACGAATGCCGCCCACTTCGACCAGCCGTCCTCGACGGCGACGTAGAACACGATCGCCGAGACGTAGGCCTGGGCACCGAACGCCAGGTTGAACACGCCCGATGCCCGGTAGGTGAGGACCAGACCGGCGGCCATCAAGGCGTAGGCGCACCCGTAGGGAACGCCGGGGAGCGCGTAGGAGAGGAACTCGCTCAACTGAGGTGGTGTCCTAGACCGCTAGCCACCCCCGCCGCCCGGAACCGTCAGGGGTGGGACACCCGGTGGCAGGGGGACGACCCGGTGGATCGGCCCGTGGGTGGGGTTCGGCACCGGGAAGCAGCTGAACACGCTCGGGGGCGTCCCGTCGACGGGAACGAACCGGTGTCCTCGGACTTGGACGAAGACGCTGCAGTTGTAGATCGTGCTGACGCCGGTGTGGTCGGTGCGCCAGTCGATCGGCGAGACGAGGCCATGCGCCGTGTACAAGGTCAACTTGTTGATCGCCGCGACCAGGCGGGTGCGCGTGACGTCACGACCGATAGCGCGCAGCCCCGTCACCAGAAGGTCGGCGCTCGTCCATCCGGCGAGCGCCGCCTCCGAGGGGGGGTTGCCCGGCGCATACCGCTTCAGAGCAGCTTCGAAGCGGTCCATGCTCGGATACCGCCCCGGATCGAGCTGGGTGACCTCGAACGGCACGTGCGGCAGCATGAAATAGACGCCCTGCATGGCCGAGGCATAGGTCTGCAGCGCCGATTGGTCGTAGCCGTCGAACCAGTACTGGATCACTCCAGTCATCCCGTCCTGCTGCATCGTGTGGGACAGCAGGATGTTCCCAGCGAGGTCGAGGCACGACGTGACCATGTCGACCCCGGCGGCCTTCATCCGGGTGACGTCGGCGCTGAGGTCGAACGCCGGCACCGGCACCGCCAGGTCCTCGAAGACGATCCGGATGTCGTACCGCCGGAAGGCGTTGGCGACCCCTTGGCAGCCCTGGATCGACTGGCTGATGTTGTAAGCGATGAGTGCTGCGGCACGCACGTGGTGCTGTTGGGCGAGATAGGCCGCCTGGAGTTGGGGTGAGGTGAACGCCGTGTAGGACCCGGTGTTACCGAACATGCTCGGACCCGCCCAGTCGGCGTTGGGATTGACGTTGAGCCCGAACGTCGGGACGTCGTGCTCGGAAAGGAATGGGCCACCCGAGAACGACGGAGTCGCGACCGGGACGACGGCGAAGACGTGGTCCTGCTCGATGAGCGTGCGGGCTTGGCTCGCGTCCATCGAGGGGTCCGACTGATCATCGAGCTTGTAGGCCAGGTCGATCCTCCGGCCGTTGACGCCTCCCTGGGCGTTGACCCAGTCGAAGTAGGCCTGAGCCCCGGCGATCGCCGGAGCGAAGTCCGCGGGAAGGGGCCCGGTGATCGAGGCAAGCCCGCCGACGACGATCCGGTTCGGGTAGACGCCCTGGGTGTTCCCGGCGCGTGAAAGGCTCGTCGGGGCATTCCCGCACGCCGCTAGGACGGTCCCAGCGAAGATGAGCGCCGCGCAAGCGGCGATACCGGTCCGCCTTCTCACGACACGCATCGGCTGCGCTCCTTGGACGCCGAAACGCTCTCTTGCCTCGTGACCTTATCCAAAGAACCGTGGACACGAGGGCGAAGACGAAGGGAAGTCCCAGGTCCGTTGCCCGTCGGCCACCACCCCAGCCGCCCTGGCGGGAGCCCGCGGGGGCCGACCGAGACGCCTGGCGCCGGATGCCGCTCGGCGAAGGGTATCGGAGCCCAGGTCCTCCTGTGTCGCACGTGCCGCGACCGTAGCCATCCTCCTCACAGCCCGACCACGGCTGCCTCTCCGGGCCGCCGGCGGGCGAAGGTCCCCCGCCAATCGCTAAGCCACGTCAGCTGCCCGGGGCGGCCGCGGGATGGGCCCCGAGAGAGTGCGAGAAGAGAGTCGGCCACCGGCACTCCCGCCGAGGCCTCCGTGACCCGAGCGAATGCCTTCAACAAGACAGATGAGCGCCGCCGCCCCGGAGCGGCAAGTTCGCATGGTCGCGGTCCCCGGCAACCGGCCGGGCACCGACCCGACGGTGACCGAGCGCGCCATGGCCCGCCGCACCGATCGCCGGTTGGACCCAGAGCACCGCTTCTCCGATCAGCATGGCGGCCGTCATCGGCCGAAGGCCCATCGCGACCCCCTTTAGAACAGATCATCCAAATCGCGGTCTCCGAGTTCGAGCTGCCTTTCCCGCATTGCCCGGGCCCGCCGCACCGCTTCGGTTCCGGGCCCGCCGGACGAGGGGGCTTCGGCCGGGAAGGCCACCCCGAGTACTGCCGCGAGGCTCGCGCCCACGGAGAGCCGCAACGCTTCGAGGTCGTAGCCGCCCTCGAGCACGAGCACGAGTCGGCCAGCCCGGGGGGCGAGGTCGCGCGTGCGTCTGGCGAAGTCGGCGAAGTCGCCCGAGGTGAGCGCGAGATCGGCGAGTGGATCGGCCCGATGCCCGTCGAACCCCGCCGAGACGAGAACCCACGTGGGCGAGAAGGCCTCCACGGCCGGGGTGATGACCTCGCTGAACGCCTGCAGGACCACGTCCCCCGTCGCCCCTGCCGGCAGGGGCACGTTGAGGTTCTGGCCGCGTGCGTTGGGCCCGCCGACCTCGTCGGCTCGGCCGGTTCCGGGAAACAGGGGCCACTGGTGGGTCGAGACGTAGAGCACCCGCGGATCATCCCAGAAGGTCGCCTGGGTCCCGTTCCCATGGTGCACGTCCCAGTCAAGGATGAGAACACGCTCTCCCCGGTCGGCGAGTTGGGCGGCGGCGACGGCGACGTTGTTCAGGAGGCAGAAGCCCATCGCCCGGTCCACCAGGGCGTGATGGCCGGGGGGACGCGCGGCGACGAAGGCGGCCTCACCCATCCCGTCTCCGAGCGCGTCGACCGCGGCAAGCACACCGCCCGCGGCGAGCAACGCGGTGTCCCAGGATCCGGGGCTCACGAACGTGTCGGGGTCGAGAGCGCCCCCACCGTCCTCGCAAAACTTCCGCAGTCGGTTCAGGTACGACGGGTCGTGGACCCGAACCAGTTCGGCCTCCGTCGCCCGGCGCGCTTCTAACAAGACGACGGCTTCCGACAGTCCCGCGAGGGTGATCCCCGCCAGCGCCGCCTCCACGCGGCCCGGGCGCTCCGGGTGCCCGTAGCTCACCTCGTGCCGATCAAGCGCGGGAGAACCCGCCACGACAAGCACCGTTCAACTGTAGGCGCGACCGTTCTTGGACCCGACGGGCTCCCGTCCCCAGGTCGCTGGCTTCCGGTCACCGACCACCTCGGCGGGACGAGCCAGTGACGACCGGGTGAGCCGGATCTCCTGACCGGTGCGGACCGGGAACCTCCGCCCAGGCCGTTCGCCCTCCATCTGGCGCGGTGCCCGTGCCGCTAGCTGACCTCTGTTCAGAGCTCGAGGGCCGCCGCCAGCTCGGGACGGTGACGCAGCATCAGCTCGAAGCCGAGCGGTCCGAGCAATCGGTTCGCCGCCGTGTTCGATGGCTTTGCCCCCAAGAGCGATCGACCCAGTTCCTCCGCGACTTCATCGACGTCGCTCTGTCTGGCGCGACGTAGCGGCTCGCCATTCAGTTGCCGATCGCGCAGCCGGCCGAGCCGTTCCAGTACCTGCCGTCGGTTACCACCCCGATCCGCGGCATCGTGGAAGTGCTTGTAGCGGGATGCGACGAGGGCCGCGACGATCTGCTCGTGCTGCTCTGGACCGAGCAGCAGGGCGGAAAGGTCGAGGATCGAGGACGCCGCGTCCGACCGGTCACGGTCACTTCCCCCGACCGCTTCCAGCAGAATCCTCGACAACCGGTTCGGCTCGGGGTAGATGAGGTCGACCCAGAACCACAGCGTCGGTCTTCGTCGTAACGCGCTGTGCAGTACCAGGTCCCCGGCGGATCTCTCCAGGGCCAGCGTCTTGCGCGCGAGGAACAGAACGAGGAGATCTTGGCGACTGAGCAGCTTCGACGGATCGGCGGCCCAGCTCCTTACCGACCGGTCGAGCATCACCCGTGGCTCCGAGCTCGTCTCGCCCGACTCGCTCACCACCTGGATCGAGGCGTGGTCAGGCAGCGACGCGGCCACCGTGAGGATCTGTCGCATGCGCTCTCGCTCCGCCCGAACGGCAGCGTCGACCCACCCGCGGTGATCAGCACGCGTGGCGAGCTCGGCCTTCACCCCGTGTCGACTCACGACCGTGTGTCGCCGGAAGACCACGACGTTTTCCTTCTCGGCCAGATACTGGCCGTCTTTCGAGAAAACGAGCGGCGGCATCTCGTGCGGACTGACCGTGATCAGCACCACCCGATGACCGGGGCTGTCCACGCCCTCCAAGTTGATCGAGACTTCGACGTGGTCCGGGGCAATGTAGCTGTCCACCAGATCCGTCAGCGCCGCCGCCTCAAAGAACGCTTGGTTCTGGTCGGCGACCAGCGCTTGACCGGCACCGTGCTCTTTGACGGGCAGGCGAATCTCGCCTCCCCCGCTGTTCGCAAGGGCGACAACCTCTTTGATCAAGCCAAGCCGGCCGGCGGCACTTCCTGCATCGAAGCGGGACCTCGGGTCGACGGCCCGAGCCTCCCGCTCGACCTCGTCCATCATCACCCCCTAAGCGGCATCTTCCTCGTGGGCTTCTCGTGCGCTCATAACCCTACGCTCAGCCAGTCCGACGTAGTCGGGGTCGGTCTCGTACCCGACGTAGTGGCGATGAGTCGCGATGGCGGCGACTGCGGTGGTGCCCGAGCCGATGAACGGGTCCAAGACGACGTCACCTTTGTAGGTGTAAAGCTCGATCAGGCGACGGGGTAGTTCCACCGGGAAAGGTGCGGGGTGGCCTACCCGGGTCGCGGACTCGGGCGGGATGTGCCAGATGTCGAGCGTCCAGGACATGAAGTCTTCCTTGGCGATGGTGGCCTCGTAAGGAAGCCCCTGCGCCTTACGGCGTCTGGGGTCGAGCGCCCTGTCGAAACGCCCTTTGCTCGCCACGATCACGCGTTCGGTGACGTCGCGGAGCACGGGGTTAGAGGGCTTCATGAACGAGCCCCATGCACAGCTACCGTTTGCTCCAAGGGCCTTCTGCCAGATGATTTCGCCACGAAGAAGAAAGCCGAGATCATCTTGCAAGATGCGCGTCACGTCGCCCGAGAGCGAGCGGTAGGGCTTGCGTCCCAGGTTGGCTACGTTGATGGCGATCCGGCCGCCGGGTTCGAGAACCCGCAAGCACTCGGCGAACACCTCCGCGAGCTGTTTGAGGTACTCCACGTAGGTCGCGGGAATGTGCCCACGTCCCATCTCCTCCTCGTACTGCTTGCCGGAGAAGTAGGGAGGCGAGGAACACACCAGCGCTATCGACTTCGCTGGCACGCTGGCCATGTCCCGGGAATCGCCGAGGATGATCGAGTCTTTCAGTGTGCAGGCACGGACCTCGTCGTCGTCGGACATCACCGGGGCGACGAATCTCCCATAGAACGGGCTTGAGTCATGGTTCTCGCGCCGCGATGCGCCAAAGTTCGACGTCTCCGTCACGTGATTTCTCCCATCTCCACCCGACCTAAGTATGGCTTACGATCGCTCAGAACAGGCGCCTTTCCCCAGGCCGTGATCCTGTCGTGGCGCACCCCAGCGTCTGTGAAAGCGCGCCGGTAAAGAGGAATCCCGTGACACCGCGAGAGAGTCCGCAACCGCATGACTCCTCGGTCTCGGGGGTTTCGGAGTCAGACGCCGCCTCATACCCCGACCGCGCCGTCGATGCTCTGACGCAGGAGGTCGGCGTGACCGTTGTGGCGTGCGTACTCCTCGATCATGTGGACGAGGATCCACCGCAGTGAGATCTCGTTGCCCCGCCAGGTCTGGCGAGCGAGCGCGTCGAGAGAGCGCACGGCGTTGACGTTCATGCGGGAAGCGACGCACTCGGATTCCCAGGCCGCAAGGCTTTCGGGCGCGTTGGCCGGCTGTGCGCCATCGAAGTCGAGGTCAGGCTCAGCGGAGGTGCAGTAGAGGGGCGGCCGGTCGGCCCCCGCCAAGCACCGCTGGAACCAGTGGCGTTCGACCTCCGCCATGTGGCGGACCAGGCCGAGCAACGACAGGGTCGAAGGTGGAACAGACCGCGTCGCGAGCTGTTCCGGGGTAAGACCCTCACACTTCATCGCCAGGGTTCCGCGCTGGAAGTCCAACCACGCCTCGAGCATCGGACGCTCATCGCCGATGAACGGTGCTTCGATTCGTTCCACAAGGTCCTCCGATCCGGAACTCAGACGTTGCTTGCTGCAGTATTGCCCCGCAGAAGTTCGGCCGGGTCAGAACAGATCCTCGTCGCCCGGCCTCAAGGGGCCTCGAGGGGGCGCGGCCCGGTCACCAGCCGCAGGTCCCTTCCCAGTTCGGCCACGGTCACCGTCGCACCCCTCGCCCTGATGGTCACACGGCTCTGCCCGATCGGAACATCTTGGACCCGCACCTCGCCGAAGGGTGCCGGCAGTTGCGGCGCGAGCCAGACGGTGCCGTCGCCCACCACGGGGTCGAATCGCAACAACGTGCGCAAGAGGCTGAACGGTGCCGCCGACGCCCAGGCCTGCGGGGAGCACGAAGTCGGGTATCCGACCGGCGAGGCGAATTCCTCCCCGCGAATCCACAGAGCAACTCGGGAAGGCGGCCGTCATAGGTCGCCGCCACCTCAAAAAGCGCCTGCGCGATGGCCTGGGCCTCGTTGACAAAGCCGTAGCTCATGAGCCCTGCCGCGGCTATGGCGCTGTCGTGCGGCCACACCGAGCCGTTGTGGTAGCTCATCGGGTTGTACGCACCCATCGAACTCGCCAGGGTCCGGACGCCCCAGCCCGTGAACATCTCCTTCGACACGAGGTGCGCGGCGATCGATGCGGCGTGGGACTCTTCGACGATGCCGGTCCACAGGCAATGGCCGATGTTCGATGTCAGGGAGTCGATCGGGCGCTTCTCACCGTCGAGACCGACGGCGACGTAGCCTCGATCGGCGAGCCAAAAACGCTCGTTGAAAGCCCGCCGCAGGCGCCGCGCCCTTTCTTCGAACCTCCCCGCCGTATCGCCGTCGCCCCGGGATCGCGCGATGCGGGCCCGGGCGCGATAGGCGGCATACACATAACCCTGAACCTCGCAGAGCGCGATCGGCGGCTCGGCAATTCGGCCGTTGGCGAAGCTGATCCCGTCGGAGGAGTCCTTCCATCCCTGGTTTACGAGGCCGCGATCCGTTCGCGCGCTGGTACTCGACGAAACCGTCGCCATCCCGGTCGCCGTACTCCCCGATCCAGTCGAGCGCCCGGTCGGCGTGCGGCAGCAGGCGGTCGACGGTCTCGCGGTCGGCTCCCCAGTTGTGCAGTTCACCGAGGAGCATGACGAAGAGCGGCGTCGCGTCGATCGATCCGTAGTAGATGGACTCGGCACCCCGGGCCGAGGCCCCGGCCATTCCGGAGCGCACCTCGTGCAAGATCCGCCCCGGTTCTTCCTCCGAGCGCGCGTCCACCCGCTCACCCTGATAGCGGGCGAGCGTACTAAGTGTGCCGACTGCGATCGTCGGGTCGATCCCGAGCGTCATCCATGACGTGATGAGCGAGTCGCGCCCGAAAAGTGTCATGAACCAGGGAGCGCCGGCAGCGAAGACGGCCAAACCCGGCTCGTCGGGATCGAAGATCCGGAGAACGCCGAGATCGGGGACGCTGCGGTCGAGCGTGCGGTTGATGTCTTCATTGTCGGTGTGCACCTTCGGGGTCGTGCGCTCCCAGGAGCGAAGGGCGCGTCGCGGGCGTCGAACGGTCCACCGGTTCACCGCACCGGTACCGCGGATCGACCAGCTCGCCATCCGTTTCCAGGTTGATCTCGAAACAGGCCCGCCATTCGCCCCGGGGGGGCACAACCGCCTCGGTCGTGATGGCGCCAGACGCGACTCGGGAACCCGCGGGCAGATGCACCGTGATCCGGCGCGTCCCCTCGCGGCGGGCGTGCGTGATGGTTAGCGCCGAGTCGGTGACAACGAAACTGGTCTTGCCACGGGCTCGGGCCCGACCTTCTTTCACGTCGAACAGGTGGGCGAAGTCCGCTTCGACCTCAATCGCTATGGAACAGGTGGTCGTCTCGCCGCCAAGGTTCCGCAGCACGAGATCCTCTCGCATCCCGTCACCCACGAACCGCTCCCGCACAACGAAAAGCGTGCTGTCCGCCTGACCCTGGCGCGGCCTCACACGACCGAGGAATCTCGCGGCGAAGGGGTCGCTCGGGAGGACTGCCAATGGCTGCACGGGAACCTCGTCGATCGTCAGCTGCCAGACCGACAGGTACCGCGTGTCCCGATAGAAGAGCCCCTGCGGACCGCCCGGGTCGATGTCGCCGTTCGTCGTCGAGATCACGAAGCTGGTCCCCTCGACCAGGGTGACCGTGTTCCCGGCGACGCCACCGAGGGCGGGCTGGCCGCCGAACACCCAGGCGCCGACGGTCACCGACGATCCGTTCGGGGAGGGTCTTCGCAGAGAGGTGGCTCGTCGCGGGTCACGCCAGGTCCGATCGGGGGCGGCGTCATGGTTCGCCGCTCAGCACACGCTGGTACAGCGCGACGTGGTCGTCCACCATTCGCCTCCGCGAGAAGTGCCCTTCTACCGCGGCACGACAGCGGTGCCGGTCGATCTCGTCGATACGGCGCACCGCTTCGACGAGCGCCCGCTCGCCAGAGCGAACGAACCCCGTCACCCCGTCGTCGACGATCTCGGGGGCCGCGCCAAAGGGCGTCGTGATCACCGGTGTGCCGCAGGCGAGGGCCTCGATCATCACCATGCCGAACGGTTCGGGCCAACAGATGGGGTTGAGCAGCATCTTCGCCCCGCCGAGCAGCTCGACCTTCGTCGCGTAGTCGACCTCTCCTAGGTACTCGACACCTGGTCCAAGCAGTGGCTTGATGGTCGAGTAGAAGTAGTCATGCTCGAGCTGTTCGTTCCGCTTTCCGGCGATCCGCAGCGGGATTCCGGCCTCTCGGGCGATGTGCGCCGCGACGTGTACCCCCTTGTCCGGGTTCATCCGGCCGAGGAACAGGGCATATCCCCCGGAACCATCACCGAAGGGGAATTCGGTGGGCTCGACCCCATGGTGGATGACCGCCGCGATGGGCACGTCGCGGGCGGTTGAAGCCTGATGGCGCGAGATGGCGACGATGCTCACCCGGTCCTTGACGATCCGGTAGAGGTCGATGAGGTCGCTCTCGAAAGGGCCGTGATTCGTCGTGACGACACGAAGGCGCGGGAACCGCTCCGAGTACAGGGGCCCGATCAGCGTGTGATCGTGCACCACGTCGACCTGGTCGGCCGCCTCGTAGGCGTGCACGACTTGCCGGACCTCCTGGGCCGCCCCGCCTGCGCCGATGCCGATGGCGCGCTCGAAGACCCAGCCGCGCTCGACCTCGCAGGTGCTATCACCGGTTGTGTAGAGGAGAACCTCGTGGCCAGCGGCTTGCAATCCCCGGGCGAGACCGTCAAGAACGGCCTCGGTTCCGCCGTAGGCGGGCGGCGGAACCGGTAGCCACGGCGGCGCCACGATCATGATGCGCATCTTGCAACCTTTGCCCATGACCGGCAGGCGCGCCATCGATGCCGATCCGTGATCAGTCGTACCACCATCATGGTGCGCTCAAGACGGCAACGGCTCCCGAATCGGCCCGCAGGTCCAGTTCGCAACCCGAGATTTCCCGAGACCACCGACACCAGCCTGACGTGCACCTGCCTCAGGTCCTCGAGACCTGAGGCAGGCCAGCGGGTTCGGCTACCGGGTGATCCCCGTCAGGCTGACCTTGACGGTGTGGGACGCGCCGCTCGTGTCCACGAAGGAGACCGTGACTGAAGCACCCGGCTTGTGAGACTCGATCGCCGTCAACAGCTCCTGGTTGGTGGTGGTCGTCGTGCCGTCGATGGCGGTGATCGTGTCGCCCGACTGGAGACCCGCCTGCTGTGCGGGGGTGGAAGCGATGATCCCGCTGACGTACACGCCCGCCGGGCTCGAGCTCGTCCCGGTAGCACCAAACGGAGAGCCGAAGGGATTGAGCGAGGACGAATAGGGCTCGCCGGTGAGGACGCCGAGGAACGCGGTCTCGCCGAGTTGGATGCGACTCGTCGACTGTCCTTGGGCGATCTGGACGGCGATGGTGTGTGCCTCATTGATCGGGATCGCGAACCCTTCGACCCCACCGGTCCCGTTCGCCGACGCGGCGGCCGTGTCCATGCCGATCACCTGATCACTCAAGTTGACGAGAGGCCCTCCCGAGTCGCCTGACACGATCGGCGCATCGGTCTGCAGGAGGTGGTGCAACGTCTCGTTGGTCGTCGTCGACAGCACATCACCCGCGGTGATCGTGCGACCAACCGCGGTGATGGTCCCGCTGATGACGGTGGGCTTGCCGCCCAGACCGAGCGCGTTGCCGATCGCGACAACCGAGGTCCCGACCTTGACCTTCGCCGAGTTGCCCAGTTTCACGTAGGGCAAGTTCGTCGGCGCGCCGACGAGCTGGAAGGAGCGCGACGTCCTGGGTCACGTCCACTCCGAGGACCCGGACGTGATAGGTGCCGTGATTGGCGACACTGACCGAGATCTTCGTCGAGTCCGCCACGACGTGGTTGTTGGTGAGCACCTCGCCGGTAGGCGTGATGATCATCCCCGTCCCGGCGGCCTGCTCGGCCCCGGCGCCGACTTCGTTCGCGACGTTCGTCTGGATGTCGACCACCGCCGGATCGACGGCCGCGGCCACTCGGGCGACCGATCCGGTGCCCCTAGCAAGCCCGGGCCCGGTGGTCACGCTCGTCGCCGGAGGAGTCGAGGCGGAGCCGCCCGGAGATGTCGAAGTACTGCGCAAGGCGGCGTCAAGACCGGCACCGAGGGCGCCAGCGAGCAATGCCACCACCACTACGAGCACCAGCATGTAACGCCCATTGTGTGATGGCCGCCCGACGCTCTCAGCCGGCATCGCTGGCGGTGGACCCCACTGCCAACCGCCGGTGTCGGCGCCCGGTGGCGTCGTAGAGGTCGACCCTTCGGGACCAGCGGACCGGTAGGCCGGAACCTTACCGCCCCAGCCGGTGCTGCTGACCCCGGGCGGTATCACTTCCCCGCCCTGGGGCGGAGTCGGATTCTCGTTCATGTCATCCATCGGTCCTCGTTCTTCGGTTCTCCACTCGAGTCCACGGCGCCCACGCCGTCGAGATTCCTCTTCACCCTCGAGCATGGAGTCGCCGTCTCGGATCCATCTGGGTCCAGCCTGGGAACTCGCTGAGATTTTGAGCTAACGGGTCCTGGTTCAAGATTAGCGGCGAGCCCCGGCGGCCCTGGTTCGCGGCGGGAGACCCCGTCGGTCGCCGAGAACGACAGCCAACACGCAGACGAGGGCGACCAAGTGGGCCGGTTCGCCGCTCCCGCGATCCTCGACGCCATCGGACAGTAAGAGGACCCGGCCGGGCCGGTGAGCCCCGACCGAGGTCACCGCCCCTCGATCGCCACCATGGGCGTGCCCTTGACGAATCGCGGCTTGCCGTGCCTAGGTTGGGAAATGACCAGCTCCAACCACCCAGCTCACCAGGGTCAGGTGACCGCGATGACCACCGATCCGACCATCGTCCCCCAACACCCGAAGCCGCCGGGACGCCGCCGCCTACGGGACCGGGTGGCCCGGGCGATAGTGGTGCGCCTGCTCGGGGCGCTCCATCGCGGGGCGCTCGCCGTCACCGAGGACGGGAAGCGCCAGGTGTTCGGCCAACCGGTCGATGACCTGGCGGTTCCGGAAATCACCGTGCGCTCACCGGCGACATGGACTGCAGTCGCCACCGGGGGTAGCAGCGGCCTCGGCCGGGGCTTCTTTTCCGGATGGTGGACGGTCGACAACCTTGACGACCTGGTGGTGGCGGTCCGGACCATCATCCGCAATCTCGACTCGACCGAACGCTCCCAGCGGGTGGCACATCGGCTTCTTTCGCCGTTGCTGTGGGTACGCGTCCGGTTTCTCGAACGTCTGGGCCAACGCACCGCTGACCGCCGGAACATTCGTGCCCACTACGACCTCGGAAACGAGTTCTTCTCCCTTTTCCTCGACAAGACCATGACCTACTCGTGCGCGCTATTCAGCTCCGCCGAGACGTCGCTCGACGAGGCACAGCTCGCCAAGCTCGACCGGCTGTGTCGCAAATTGCAGCTCACCGCGCCCGACCATCTGCTCGAGATCGGTACCGGTTGGGGTGGCCTGGCTATCCATGCGGCGCGCGAGTATGGGTGCCGGGTCACGACGACGACCTTGTCTCCACGTCAGTTCGAGTTCGCGGCCGACAAGGTGGCCCGGGAGGGCCTAGCCGACCGGGTAACCGTGTTGCTCGGCGACTATCGCGACCTGACCGGCACCTACGACAAGCTCGTCTCGATCGAGATGATCGAGGCCGTCGACTGGCGCCAGTACCCGACGTTCTTCTCCACCTGTCAGCGGCTCTTGAAGCCAGAAGGACTGATGGCGCTGCAGGCGATCGTCATCGCCGATCGGTACTTCGAGCGCGCCAAGCAGAGCCGGGACTTCATCAAGCGCTACATCTTCCCGGGAGGCTGCCTACCCTCGGTCGCGGCCATCCTCGGCGCGACGTCGAAGGTGTCCGATCTGGAGCTCGTGGCCCTCGACGACATCGGGCCCCACTACGCTGAGACCCTCAGGCGATGGCGGGCTGGCCTGGAAGGTCACCGCACCGAGCTGGCGGCGCTCGGGCTCGACGAGACCTTCCACCGGCTCTTCGACTTCTACCTGTGCTATTGCGAGGCCGCGTTCTTGGAGCGGCGGATCTCCGACGTCCAGTGCCTGTTCGCCCGGTCAGGCTTTCGGGCCGACCGCCTCGCTGCCCCCCGCAGCTAACGGCGCCGGGCGCGGGACGTCCACCTCAGATCCGCGCCACCCTCGAGATCTGTGCCGGCGTCGGAAGCCGGACGGTCGAAGCCAAACGGAGACGTTCAAGCGCCCTGATGACGACCCAGGAGGTGTCGACCTCGAAGCGCTCGAGGCCGTGGCGAGCCGAACGCGGGAAGGCGTGATGGTTGTTGTGCCAGCCTTCGCCGAAGGTCAACAACGCCACGACCCAGTTGTTCTTGCTCTCGTCTTTCGCGTCGTACCTCCGGGAACCGAAGGTGTGGCATACGGAGTTCACCGCGAAGGTGGCATGCTCGAAGGCGAAGATCCGGATCAACCCCGCCCACACCAGCGCTTCGAAGCCACGGGCGACGCTACCGGTCACCGCGAAGCCGACAAGAAACGGCAGGCCGACCGAAAGCACCACCCAAACGAGGTAGAGCCGGTCGATGGCGACAATGGTCCGGTCCTCGTAGAGATCCCGCCCGTAGATGTCACCGCGTTCCATGCCCTTCGTCGTGAACAGCCAACCGACGTGCGCGTGATACAGGCCCTTCACCGCCCCGAGGAAGCCCGGGCCGGACAGGTGGGGAGAATGCGGGTCGCCGGCGACATCGGTGCGGGCGTGATGCTTGCGATGGTCCGTCACCCACTGCGTCACCGGGCCCTGCAGCGTCATGGCACCGAGCACAGCCAGGGCGATCCGCACCGGTTGGATCGTCTCGAACGAGCGGTGAGCGAAGTAGCGGTGGTAGCCGACGGTGATCCCGAGCCCGGTGAGAACGTAGAAGGCGACGAACAGCTCGAGATCGAGGAGCCGAAAGGCGACGCCCCACAGGATCCCCGCTGCCGAGAGGATCCCGACCGGCGGCACCACGACAGCGACGAGCGTCACGACCTGGCTCACCCGGGTCGTATGCGGACGTACGGTCGCGATCCCCCGGTCGCCTGGTTCGCCGCCCGATCCGCCGGACTCGACAAGTGAAAGACCGACGATCATCTCTTCGGCAGGTCTGGTCACAGGATCCCCCCCTTGTCAACCAGGCGCTCGGCCGAGACCGGCTTCAGCCTCCGACGAGTGCCCGCCAGTCCGACGTCGTGGGGTCGACCTCGCCCGCCGCGCACCGCAGCGTCTGTTCCGGAACCTGATGGACGAGCTCGCGCTGGGCCCAGTAGTCCTGACTGACCCCGTCGAACCGCCGCCGGCGAAACTCGACGAGCTCCGGCGGTGCCGGGGCCAGGTAGCCGAAGATCGCGAGCGCGAGCTCGACGTCGACGAGCACCGGGGCCCGACCGAACAGGCTCGCGCGCCGAAGCGCCAGGCCCACCGCGCCGGCAAGTACGTCCTCCCGGCGCTCCCCCGGCGAGAGCACCAGCCGGTCTGCCACCCGCTGGGCCAGGAGCAGGGCGAAGCCCTGGTCGGGCCCGGCCGTACCGGTGCCGGGGCCCGACGGGGGCGGTCCGGCCTGGAAATCAGCCGGTCGGTTGGCGATCCACGGGCGCGGCGGGCCGAGACGGTACCCCGGCCGGACCTCGTCCGCCAAGGCAATGGGGGCAAACCTCGGTTGGGTCATCGGGTTCTGGTCCTGGGCTCCAATGGTCGGCTGCCCGCCCGACTAGTCGACGTAGTCAAGCCAATCCTTGTACTGGTCGACTTCGCCCCGCACCACCTTGAAGAAGACCCCTTGGATCGCCCGGGTCATCGGACCGGGTGTGCCGTCGCCGATTATGCGGTCGTCGACCGAGGCGATCGGTACCAACTCGGCCGCCGTGCCAGCCAAGAAGGCCTCTTCCGCGACGTACAGGTCGGTGCGACGCAGCGGCTCCTCGGCGACGTCGTAGCCGAGGTCGCGGGCGATCGTCATCACGGAGTCGGCGGTGATCCCCTCCAGTGCGACGGCAGTCGTGGCCCGCGGGGTGAGCAGACGGCCTCGACGGACGAGAAAGAGGTTCTCTCCGGTGCATTCGGACAGGTAGCCGTCGGTCGTGCACATCACCGCTTCCTCGTAGCCAGCAAGGAGGGCCTCGACCTTGGCGAGCGACGAATTGATGTAAGTGCCAGTCGCCTTCGCCGAGGCCGGCACCGACCGGGGGTCGTTGCGGGCCCAGGAGCTGACCTTTGTCCGGGCTCCGTGAGCGATCGCCTCGTCGCCCAGGTAGGCGGCCCAAGGCCAGGCGGCGATGGCCACATGCACCTCCGAGACCAGTGGGTTGAGGCCCATGTCCCCGTAGCCGTAATAGGCGATGGGTCGGATGTAACAGACATCAAGGCCGGTGGCGCGCACCGTCGTTTTCACGGCTTCATACAGCTCGGCTTTGCTGTATGGCAGCTTCATCAACAGCGTCCGTGCCGACCGATCCATCCGGGCGATGTGGTCGCCGAGACGAAAGACGGCCGGGCCGTTCGCCGTCGCGTAGGCGCGGATGCCTTCGAATACTCCGGTCCCGTAGTGCAGCGAGTGCGTGAGCACGTGGATGTTGGCATCGGCCCAGTCGACGAGCTCACCGTCCATCCAGATCTTCGCAGTCGGAGTAATCGCCATCCCTACAACCTTTCTGCGACCGCATCGCCGATCGCCTTCGTCGTCAATGATGCACAGTGCGCCGCCATTTCGGCCTGCACGTCCAGTACCGCTTTGGTCATGCGCGCCCCCGCTTCGTACTCACCGAGCCACTCGACCATCATCGCGGCGGAACGGATCGCGGCGAGCGGGTTGGCTCGGCCCGTGCCCGCGATGTCATGGGCGGCTCCGTGGACCGGCTCGAAAAGGGACGGTGCGGTGCGCCCCGGATTGAGATTGGCGGATGCCGCAAGCCCGATCCCCCCGGTCACCGCACCGGCCAGATCGCTCAGGATGTCGCCGAAGAGGTTGTCGGTGACGATGACGTCGTAGCGGGCCGGCTCGGTGGTGAGGTAGATGCACGCCGCGTCGACGTGGTGATACGCGGTGCCGATCTCCGGGAACTCGTCCGCCACCTCGTAAAACGCGCGGGTCCACAGGTCACCGGCGTAGGTGAGCACGTTGGCCTTGTGGACCAGGGTGACAGAATGCCGCGGACGCGTCCGGGCGAGCTCGAACGCGAAGCGCACGCAGCGTTCGACCCCGTGACGTGTGTTCACCGATCCCTGCGTCGCGACCTCCCACGGCGTGCCGCGCCGCAAAAGACCCCCCTCTCCGGCGTAGGGACCCTCGGTGTTCTCCCGGACGATGCAGAGGTCGGCATCGGGGGCGATCGCGCCGGGCACCCCGTTGCAGGGCCGCAGATTGACGCAGAGATCGAGCTCGAACCGGAGACGGAGCAGCAAACCCCGCTCCAGAGCTCCGGCAGGCACCTGCGCAGACCCGACCGGCGGACCGACCGCGCCGAGCAGGATCGCGTCGTGGCCGCGCAGCTCCTCGAGCACGCGGTCGGGAAGGGCCTCTCCGGTCCGCAGATAATGTCCCGCGCCGAGGTCGTACTCGGTCGTCTCACACCGGACGCCTGCGGCCGCGACCACCTTCAGCGCCTCGGCCACGACGTCGGGTCCGATGCCGTCCCCGCCGATCACTGCGACCTTGTAGGCGCTCAACTTCCCTCGACTCCGTTCGCCCAAACCGAACCTCGGTGGATATCGCCTGGCGGCCACCACCGAGAGCAATGCCGACCACGGAATGGACAAGAAGGCGCACTCGGGTCGGGGCACCCCCCAGATGACGTCGGCCCGTGGCCCGATCGCCAAGACAGGACAAGTCTGACGGGCCACGCACGATTCCGTCAATCTGCGGGACCCGACACCGACCTAAACCCCTCGCTCCACCCAGTATCCTCGAAGCGATGAGCGAGACCCAACTGTCCCGGGAGACGCACGCTCGGCTCGTCGAAGAGCTCGAGGATCTCACGACGCGGGGCCGGATCGAGATCGCCCGGGCCATCGAGGCGGCACGGGCACTCGGTGATCTCTCCGAAAACGGCGACTATCACGCGGCCAAGGACGCTCAGGGCAAGATGGAAACGCGGATCCGGCAGCTCCAGGCGATGCTGAGCACCGCCGTCATCCTGGAAGCCTCCCCGTCAAGTGGCGGGGTGGCCGCCGGCTCGATCGTCGGCATCCGCTACGGAGACGAAGACGACGTCGAGCGCTACCTGGTCGGCTCGATCGAGGAGCGTCGGGACGACGTCGCCGTGATCTCAGTCGGATCCCCGCTCGGACAGGCCCTCTTGGGCCACCGCGTTGGGGAACGCATCTCCTACGAAGCGCCGAACGGCCAGCTTGAAGTCGAGATCGTCACGGTTGACTGAGTTCTCGATGACACCCCACACGCTCGCGGAGAAGCTCTGGAACGACCACCTCGTGCACACCGGCCAGGACGACTCCGAGCCAGACCTGCTCTACATCGATCTCCACCTGGTCAATGACGTCACCTCCCCCCAGGCCTTCGAGGGGCTGCGCCTGGCGGGCCGAGGCGTGCGCCGGCCAGACCTCACCGTCGCGACCGCGGACCACAACGTCCCGACGACCAGGGTCGAAGGACTGATCGCCGATCCGGTCTCCCGGCGCCAGCTTGACGCGCTCACGCGCAACTCCGCCGAGTTCGACCTGACCTTCTACCCGATGGGGGACCTGAACCAGGGCATCGAACACGTCATCGGACCAGAACTGGGATTGACGCTTCCTGGAATGACCATCGTGTGCGGCGACAGCCACACCGCGACGCACGGGGCGTTCGGGGCCCTCGCCTTCGGGATCGGCACCTCCGAGGTTGAACACGTGCTCGCCACCCAGACCCTCCCCCAGAAGCGTTCCAAGACGATGGCAATCGAGATCGACGGTGCACTCGCGGAGGGCGTGACCGCCAAGGACATCGCCCTGTCGGTGATCCGAACCATCGGCACGGCCGGTGGCGTCGGGTATCTCATCGAATACCGAGGCAGTGTCATCCGGGCGCTCTCGATGGAGGCGCGCATGACCGTCTGCAACATGTCGATCGAGGCGGGCGCCCGCGCCGGCATGATCGCTCCCGACGACACGACGTTCTCCTACATCGAAGGGCGGACTCACGCACCTACGGGGGCGCGCTGGGAGCAGGCGCTCGAGGCCTGGCGCCGGCTGGCGACCGACGAAGGGGCGGGCTTCGACGACGTGGTGCAGATCGACGGCTCCATTCTGCGGCCCAGTGTCACCTGGGGCACGAACCCCGCGCAGGTCGTCGCAATCAACGACGCAGTACCGGATCCCGACTCTTTCACGGATCCAGTTGCCCGCGAATCGGCCGCCCGGGCGCTCGCCTACATGGGCCTCCAACCTGGCACCCGGATGGTCGACATCCCGGTCGATGCCGTTTTCATCGGATCGTGCACGAATTCGCGCATCGAGGATCTCCGGGCCGCCGCCGGTGTCGTCGGGGGGCGCCGGGTGAAGCCGGGTCTGCGCGCCCTCGTCGTCCCCGGGTCGCACCGGGTGAAGGCCCAGGCGGAATCCGAGGGCCTCGACCAGATCTTCCTGGACGCGGGCTTCGAATGGCGCGAACCGGGTTGCTCGATGTGTCTCGGCATGAATCCGGACCAGCTTGGGCCCGGCGAGCGATGTGCGTCGACCTCCAATCGGAACTTCGAAGGTCGCCAGGGCCCGGGAGGCAGGACCCACCTCGTCTCGCCCGCCGTTGCCGCTGCCACCGCGATCGCTGGACATTTCGCGACGCCAGATGCGCTCGCCTGAACGGGTCGACCAGGATCGACAAGGGGAACGATGGAACCTGTACGGGTCGTGACGGGACGAGCGGTGCCCCTCGACCGCGCCAACGTCGACACGGACCAGATCATCCCCAGCGAATGGCTGAAGCGCATCGAACGCACCGGCTACGAAAACGGACTCTTCTCCGAGTGGCGTCAGGACCCGGGGTTCGTCCTCAATCGGCCGGAGTACGCCGGTGCCGTGATCCTCGTCGCCGGCGACAACTTCGGCATCGGATCCTCCCGAGAGCACGCCGTTTGGGCGCTCGTCGACTACGGGTTCCGGGTCGTCGTTAGCCCCCGGATCGCTGACATCTTCAAGGGCAACTCCACGCGTTCCGGCCTCGTCCCGGCCGAGGTGGCCCCCGAGGTGGGGCGGCAGCTACTCGACGCGGTCCTCCACGACCCGGCGATAGAACTCACCGTCGACGTCGTCCGGCGCCTCATCGAGGCACCGGCCGCCGGGATATCCGCTGCCTTCACGATCGATGACGCGGCCCGCGAGCGCCTTCTCGGTGGGCTCGACGACATTGCCCTTACGCTCAGCCACGCCGCCGAGATCGGCAAGTTCGAGCTGCACCGGGCGGCCTGGCTGCCCCGGATCACGGCCTAGCGACCTCGAGGCGCGTCGACTGCCGGCCGACGGGACCGCCGGATCGCGCTCCCGGCCGCCTACCTGGTACGGGCCAACGCCAGCGGGGCGCGGGTCACCTGGTGCCGGTCACACCCCGGACAACCCCGAGGGCACCCTGGAGGGTCAAGCTCCGCCGCGAGTCCTCGCGTTCATCGCCGAAACGACGGCTTTGATGCCCGCCGTCGCGATGTTCTTGTCGATCCCGACCCCCCAGCGCCTCATCCCGTTGCCGTCCGAGGTCTCCACGTAGGCCACGGCGTTGGCGTTCGCTCCCGAGGTGACCGCGTGCTCGTGGTAGTCGAGCACATCGATCTCGAATCCGGTCCCGTCGCGCACCGCCGCGACGAACGCCGAAATCGGGCCGCTGCCTTCGCCGGACACGGTGACATGACGCCCGTCAAGAACCAGATCGGCGGTGACCTTGTCACGGTCCCCGCTCGTGGCCATCTCGACGTTGGACAGCCCGACCGGGCCGTTGGCGAGGTACTCGGCGAAGAACACCTCCCAGATCCTCTCGGAGGAGATCTCGGTACCCGACACCTCGGCCACACGCTGGACCGCCCGTGAGAACTCGATCTGGAGCCGGCGTGGCAGGACCATCTGGTGCTCCGCCTCCATGATGTAGGCGACGCCTCCCTTGCCCGACTGGGAGTTCACTCGGATCACCGCCTCGTAGCTACGCCCGACATGGTGCGGGTCGATGGGGAGATAGGGAACCTCCCAGACCTCGTAGTCGTCGTCGAGGGCGGCCATGCCTTTCTTGATCGCGTCCTGGTGCGATCCGGAGAACGACGTGTAGACGAGGTCACCGGCGTAGGGGTGTCGCGGGTGCACCGGCAGGCGGTTGCAGTATTCGGCGACCCGACGCAGCTCGTCGATGTCAGAGAGGTCGAGACGCGGGTCCACACCCTGCACGAAGAGGTTCATCGCCAGCGTGATCAGGTCGACGTTTCCGGTCCGCTCGCCGTTGCCAAACAGGCACCCTTCCACGCGTTCGGCGCCGGCCATCACCCCGAGCTCGGCGGCGGCGACTGCCGTGCCGCGGTCGTTGTGGGGGTGGATGCTCAGCACGATGGCGTCGCGCCGCGGAATCTCGCGACCGAAGTACTCCACCAGGTCGGCGTAGACATTCGGCGTGCACATCTCGACGGTCGCCGGCAGGTTGAGGATGATCGGTGCCTCGGCCGTCGGCTCGATGACGTCCATCACCGCCGAACAGATCTCCAACGAGTAGTCGATCTCGGTCCCGGTGAACGATTCCGGCGTGTACTCGTATTGGATCTTGGTCCCGGGAAGCGAGGACTCGAGACTGCGGCACAGCTGCGCCGTTTCGACCGCGATCGCGGTGATGCCTGGCTTGTCGAGACGGAACACGACACGGCGCTGCAACACCGAGGTCGAGTTGTACAGGTGGATGATGGCGCGGCGCGCACCGCGCAGGCTCTCGTAGGTGCGCTCGATAAGCGGCGCACGGCACTGCGCGACAAGCTGCATGGTCACGTCATCGGGTACGAGGTCCTCCTCGATCAGCTGGCGTACGAAATTGAAATCCGGCTGTGACGCGGACGGAAACCCGACCTCGATCTCCTTGAAGCCCATCGTGACCAGCCTGTCGAACATCTGGCGCTTACGGGCCGGGTCCATCGGGTCGATGAGGGCCTGGTTGCCGTCACGAAGATCGGTCGAACACCACAAGGGCGCGGTCTTGATGACCTTGTTCGGCCAGGTTCGGTCGGCAAGGTCGACCGCCGGGTAGGAGCGGTACTTGTCGAACGGCATCTTGCTCGGGCTAACCGGTGAGGGTGGCATCAGCTGTCCTATGGCTTTCGAAATATGAACCCTGGGTACAAAAAACCTCCTGGCCAACGGCACAGGAGGTCAGACGAGCGCGCAGGTGCGCTCGTCGTCAGCTAATAAGGAGGATATAGAGGGTCGTTCTCATTGCGGGTTCAGTCTCGTTCACGCCGATCTTCGCGTCAAGACGGCGTGGTCGCCGTCTCGGCGAACCTCTCCGTGACCCACCGCCCGAACTCCTCGGCCCCAAGTGGCCTCGACCACAGGAATCCCTGGCCGTATTCGCATCCCAGCCCGTACAGGACGACGCGCTGGTCCTGGCTCTCCACCCCTTCGGCACACAACTCCAGATTGAGCGTGCGCGCGAGATTGATGATGGTTTCGACGATCGCGGCCGAGTCGGGCGACTCGATCGCCGCGATGAACGAGTGGTCGACCTTCAACAGCCCGACGGGGAGCCGGTTGAGATAGCTGAGCGACGACTGCCCCGTTCCGAAGTCGTCGATCGCGATCTTGATGCCGATCGCCCGCAGGTCCTCGAGCCGGCTGATCGACTTGTCGATCTCTTTCATCACGGCTGTCTCGGTGAGCTCCAGACGGAGCGCGTCCGCCGGCGCACCAGTCGCTGCGAGCGCCCAGAGGCACATCGTCACCGGGTTGGTGATCAGGAGCTCCCGTGACGATATGTTCACCGACACCCAGAGGTTCTCGCAGCCGGGAAGGTCTCTACGCCAGCGGACGATCTGGCGCAACGCCCTCTCGAGAACGTGTGTCCCGATCACTGAAATGAGCCCGCTCTGTTCGGCCACGGGGATGAACTCGTCCGGGCGAAGCAGCCCTCGGGTGGGATGCTCCCAACGCACCAGCGCCTCGACACCGACGAGCTGGGCGCTGCCGACGGTGAGGATCGGCTGGTAAAAGACGCGCAGCTCATTCCGCTCCAGCGCGAAGCGGATTTCCCGTTCGAGATCGAAACGCCGAGCCACCTCCTCGCGAAGCTCGTCGTCGAAATGCTCGATTTGGTCGCCGCCGCGCTCCTTGGCACGGTGCATCGCCGCGTCCGCGGACCGCAAGGCGTCGTCGACACTCGTCGATCCGCCGACGACGGCGAGGCCGCAGGAGACCGTGAGGTACACCGGCTGCCCCTCGACGATGAAAGGCTCGTCAAACTGCCGGATCGTGCTCTTGGCTACCGCGTCGGCATCCTGTACGTCCGCGACCCGGTCGCAGAGCACGACGAACTCGTCACCGCCGATCCGGGCGACAACGTCCTGAGGCCTGCTGCCGTCGACGAGCCGATGAGCGACCTCGACGAGGACACGATCGCCGGCGGCGTGGCCGAGCCCGTCGTTGACCACCTTGAAGTGGTCGAGATCAATGGCGAGGACCGCGCTGAGGCTCTCGCCGTTGCGGTTGCGGACGATGACGTGATCCAGTCGCGCCGACAACATCTCCCGGTTGGCGAGCCCCGTCAGCGGATCGTGCACCGCGTGGTGGCCCAGAGCCGCCTCGCTCCTCTTCCAGCCGGTGACGTCCTGCACCTGGCAGAAGTGGTAGACGGTGCCGTCCTCGCCAGGAATCGCCGACATCTCGACGCGGGTCGAGACGATGGTTCCATCGGGACGGACGAAGTTTCGTTCGCCCTGGTATCGGCTGGCATCCCTGGTTGCCGGCGGCTGGTCGGGGCGCGCCTCGAAGTCCCCGGCGTGGAGGAATTCGCCGAGGCGATGACCGAGCAGTTCTTCCTCGGCGCGCCCGAGCAACCGGCACAACGCCGAGTTGACGAGCGTGAAACGATCGGACGCATCAATCATCGCCATCCCGATGGCGCCCTGTTCGAAGCCCATCCGGAAACGGTCCTCGTCCCGCGGCATCTCCCCGCCGGCGTCACGGCGCGCCAACGACTCCCGTGAGGTCGTCGACGAGCCGATCAGGTTGCCCGAGGAGTCGACCAGCGGCGTGACCGTCAGGGAGACCGCGACCGGCGTCTCGTCCTTGCGCCGACGGACCGTCTCGGCGAGTTCGACCCGCTTGTGCTTCAGGACGCGGGACCGCACGTCGAGGACGCCGTTCAACCGGTCAGCCGGCACGATGACGAGTGAACTGCCGCCGATGGCCTCATGGGCGGAGTAGCCGTACAGCCTCTCGGCGGCCGAGTTCCAACTCGTGATCACCCCGTCCGGCGTCTCGGAGAAGATGGCGTCGTCCGACGACTCGAGGATGGCTGACAGTCGTGTCGCCGACTCCTCGGCGAGCTTGCGGTCGGTGATGTCGCGGAGATTGACGACGATTCCGATGAGCGAGGGCTCGTCGAGCCGGTTGGCGATGGTGAGCTCGGTCCAACGGATACTCCCTTGGGCATCGAGAACCCGCATCTCGGCTCGCACCGGCGAGACGCGGTGGGTTACGACGTCATCGAGCAGGGCCGAGAGATCGGCGCGGTCGTCCTCCACGATGAGATCGCGCAGGTTCCGCCCGACCACCTGCTGCCGGGGCCAGAAGCGCTCGACGAGCTGGCTCGTCTCGCTCACAATGCCCTGCGCGTCGAGCAGGAGGTAGCCCTCGCCGGCGTATTCGAGCAGCAGCCGTTCCCGGCGCTCGGCGCTCACCATCGTCTCCTGCACGGCCTGCGTCTCCGTCAGGTCGCGGAACGCCGTGACCACCGCGTAGGGCGCATCCTGGTCGGCGTGCATGAGTGGCGATGTCGTCGCCTCGAACCAGCGGAGCTGGCCGTCACGGCGCCGCACCTGCAACAGCACCGGCGGCACCGGGCCGCGGGTCCGTCGCGCCACCGCGTCCGGGAGCTGATCCCGCTCGAGCAGCCTTCCGGCGGCGGAACGGATCTCGATCCCCGCGGCAGCCAGGTCCGAAGAGATGAGAACCTCGCGGGGAACCTGGAGCATCTCCAGGGCGCGGTCGTTGGCGAGCACGACCCGTCCGGTCGCCGACTGCACGAGGATCCCCTCCGCCACCGCAGCCAGCAGCCCTTCGACGTGCGCGACGCGCTCGGCGATCTCGTGGCGAGGATCCGAGGTCTTGACGAGGCCGGTGACCGCCGTGGCGAACTCGGGCGCCGCGAGCCCCCGGCGGTCCAATACGGCGTCGGCGCCGCGGCCCCGCACCTCCTCGGCGAACGACGGGTCCGAGTCGTCGATCAGCGCGAGCACAACGCTGGCGGGGAACGCCACGGTGACGTCGTCCAACACCGAAAGGCCGCCGCCTTCACCGGAGGGCACGCCGACCACCACCAGGTCGAACTCGCCTCGGTCGCCGACCCGGAGCGCGTCGGCGACCGAAGTGGCGACGATCGTCTCGACTTCGGGGGGAAGCGCGGCGATCAGCCCTCCGACAGCGATGGGGTCGTGGTCGACGACGAGGATTTGGACGGCACGCGCGTCGGGGCGTTGGGAGGCGGCGATGGCGGTTCTCCTTCCTCTTATAGTCTACGACCTACATCTAGGTCGCGTGAAACAGCACAATGCGCGCGTGACCGGTCACGCTGCGTGCGCGTCCCACTAACCTGCGGCCGGCGGCAGGCCACGAGATCGCCCGGTGCGTTCGGGGGGTCGGTGGAAACGACCAGAAAGCGGATGGGGTCATGAGAACTCGGCAAGGATGGCGGATCCTGCGCGTCGGGTTGATCACCGGAATCCTGGGCGGCGTGACCGTCGCGGCCGCCAAGTTCATCCCGAGACTGATCGCCCGGCGGTCATACCGCAAGCTGGCAGCCACCAAGACGACCGAGGAACTCTGGCCGCCGGTCCCCTCACGGCCCGGCGAGCCAGTGCGCGTGTCCGCCCCGCTCGCCGGAACGACGCACGACGGCGACCGGACACGGCCCGACTGACCGTTAGACGGTCTTCACCTCGTAGACGTCGACGATCCCCGCGGCGCGACGAAGCTGGTCGAGGACCGGGACCGGCACGGAATGGTCGACGGCCAGCACCATGAGCGCGGTCTCGCCGCCGGCGGTTTGTCCGACGGTCATGTTCACGATGCTGACCCCGGCGTCGCCGAGGGCCGTCCCGACGAGGCCGATCATTCCCGGGCGGTCATAGTTGCGCACGATCACCATCACGTCCGCCGGGGGCATCTCGATCGAGTGCGCGTCGACTTCGACGATTCGCGGAGCCCCGCCGACCAGGGTGCCGGAGATGGAGTGGACGGTCGACCGCACCGCTACCACGCTCACCCGGTAGGGCGAGCTCGTCGTCTGGGTCTCGTGGATGACGAGTCCCCGTTTCTCGCTCACCCGGCGGGCGTTCACATAGGAAACCGGTTCATCGGTCACCGCCGCGAACAGGCCCTTCAGGACGGCCAGCGTGAGGATGCTGACGTCCTCCCCCGCCAGCGCGCCCTGGCAGTCGACGGTGAGCTCGTCCGGCAGCCCGCCGGACAGCGAGGCCATGAATCGGCCCAGGATTTCCGAGACCCCGAGGAAGGGCCGGACCGTTTCCGACACCACCCCCGCCTCCACGTTCACCGCGAACGGCACGAAATCGCCCGCCAGTGCCAGCACGACCTGCTCGGCGATCTGCTCACCCGCCTTGTCCTGCGCCTCGTTGGTGCTCGCCCCGAGATGGGGGGTGACGACCACCGACGGCAGATCGAAAAGCGGCGAGGCCGTGGTCGGCTCGACGGCGAAGACGTCGATGGCCGCGCCGCCGACGCGGCCGTCCCGAATGGCCTCGGCGAGCGCCTCCTCGTCGATGATCCCGCCCCGGGCGGTGTTCACGAAACGCACCCCGGGCTTGACGCGGGCGAGCAGGTCCTTGCCGAACAGCCCGATGGTGTCCGGGGTCTTGGGCAGGTGGATGGTGATGAAGTCGCTTCTCGCGACGAGATCTTCGAGGCTGGTGAGCTCGACCCCCATCCTCTTCGCGCGCTCCGGGGCCACGTAGGGGTCATGGGCGACCAGGTGCATCCCGAGACCGAGCGCCCGCTGGGCGACCAGGGCGCCGATCCGTCCGAGGCCGACGACGCCGAGGGTCTTGCCGTGCAGCTCCGTGCCCTCCCATCTCGACCTCTCCCAGTGGCCAGCGACCAGCGCGGCGTGGGCCTGGGGGATGTTGCGCGCCTGGGCGAGAAGAAGGGCGATCGTGAGCTCTGCCGCCGACAAGGTGTTCGACTCCGGCGCGTTCACCACCATGATCCCGCGTCGCGTCGCCTCGTCGACGTCGACGTTGTCGAGTCCCACACCGGCCCTCCCGACGACGACCAGGTCGCGACCAGCCGCCAGCACCGCGGCGTCGACTACGGTCGCCGAACGGACGACCAGGGCGTGGGCCCCGGCGACCGCCGCGAGCAGCGCCTCGGGTGACAGACCCAGCTGCACGTCGACCTCGTGCCCAGCCGCCGCCATCACCTCGAGCCCGCGCGGCGAGAGCTCTTCGGTGACGAGGATGCGTGTCATGGTCCGTCCCCCTCGCGCGTCCCGCTGTCCCGTTCGGCCGGCCCGTCAGTCCCCGGACCCTTGTACCAGCGCGGCGAAACGGCTGACGCCGGTGGCGAGGTCGTCGTCGGAAAGCGCATAGGAAAAGCGAGCGTAACCGGACGCACCGAACGCCTCACCGGGGACGAAGGCGACGTTCACCTCGTCGAGCACGATCTCGGCAAGCTCGAGGGTCGTCTCTGCCCGCCGGCCGTTCATCGCCCGCCCGAGCACGCCCTTCAGCGAGGGGAAGGCGTAGAACGCCCCCTGGGGATTGGTGCAGGTGACACCGGGGATCTCGTTAAGCATGCGATGGATCATCCGGCGCCGGCGGTCGAAGGCCTGGTGCATCGTCCGCACCGAGGACATGTCGCCGGAGAGCGCGGCGAGCGCGGCGAACTGGGCGACGTTGCTCACGTTCGAGGTCTCCTGGCTCTGCAGGTTGGTCGCCGCGGCGATGACCTGTTGCGGTCCGATCATCCAGCCGACCCGCCAGCCCGTCATCGCGAACGTCTTGGATACGCCGTTGACGACGACACAGCGCGTGGCCAGCTCGGGCACCACCACCGGCATCGAATGCCGCTCGGCGTCGTCGTAGATGAGGTGCTCGTAGATCTCGTCGGTGACCACCCACCAACCCCGCTCGACAGCTATCCGGCCGATGTCGGCCACGGCTTGGCGCCGGTAAACGGTTCCCGTTGGATTCGCCGGCGAAGCGAACAACAACACCTTGGTCCGGTCGGTGGCGAAGGCCGCCAGTTGTTCCGGCGAGGTCGTGAAGTCCGTCGCCTCGTCGGTTGGGACGATGACCGGCACCCCTCCCGCCAGCGCCACCGACTCCGGGTAGGTGGTCCAGTAGGGAGCGATGATGAGCACCTCGTCGCCCGGATCGAGCAGCGTCGCGAAGGTGTTCGCCAGCGTGTGTTTGGCGCCGTTGGTGACGAGCACCTGCGAGGCGGCGACCGCATACCCGGAATCCCGACGGGTCTTCTCGGCGATCGCCTCACGCAGGGCCGGAAGCCCCGCCGTCGGCGTGTAGTGGTGGCATTTCGCGTCGCGGCACGCCACCACGGCGGCCTCCACGATGGCGGCGGGCGTCGGGAAATCGGGTTCGCCCGCACCGAAGCTGATGACGTCGACCCCCGACTCTTGCAGGGCCTTCGCCTTGGCATCGATGGCGAGGGTGGCCGACGCGGGGACGCCGCCGATTCGGCGCGAGACGCCTCCAGGGACCCCGGCCACGGGGCGCGCCGGCGAAGCCGGGCCGTTTTTCCGCCCAAGATAGGGGTCAGCGCTCATAGCTGTCATGCTTGCACAGTCTGCTGCGATGCGGGACCTGCGCCAAAAGCCGATCACCGAAAAGGAGACCTGAGGTGGCCACCCCCGAGATCCCGAGGTCGATGCTCCCTTCCGACGGCCGTTTTGGCTCCGGGCCGTCCAAGATCCGCACCGCGGCGTTCACCTCGCTCGCCTCGATCGCCCCGAGTTACCTGGGAACCTCGCACCGCCGTGCCGGGGTGCGCGACGTCGTCGGACGAATTCGTGAGGGGCTCGCCACCCTCTTCCAGCTCCCGGCAGGCTACGAGATCGTCCTCGGCAACGGCGGCACCACGGCGTTTTTCGACCTGGCGACGTTCTGCCTCATCGAGTCGAAGAGTCAGCACTGCTCGTTCGGTGACTTCTCCGCCCGGTTCGCCACCGCGGTGGCGGCGGCCCCCCACCTGCTGGACCCGGAGATCCTGGTCGCCGAGCCCGGCAGGCGCCCCGATCCGGTCGCCTCCGACGCCGTCGATACCTACGCGCTCACCCACAACGAGACCTCGACCGGTGTCGCGATGCCGGTCCTCCGTCCCCGTCACCACGACGGAAGCACCGCCGAGGGCCTGGTGATCGTCGACGCCACCTCCGCCGCGGGCTGCCTGCCCATCGACATCAGCCAGTGCGACGCCTACTACTTCGCCCCCCAAAAGGGCTTCGGCTCAGAAGGCGGCCTCTGGCTCGCGGCCTGTTCGCCAGCCGCCCTCGAGCGCAGCTCCCGGCTCACCGCAGCCGACCGCTGGGTGCCGACGTTTCTCGACCTCAACGTGGCGGTTGAGAACTCCCGGCTCAACCAGACCTACAACACCCCGGCGCTCGTCACGCTCTGGTTGCTCGCCGCGCAGATCGAGTGGATCAACGCCCAAGGCGGGCTGGCGTGGGCGGTGGCACGCTCGGACGCCTCAGCGGAGATCCTCTATGGCTGGGCCGAAAGGGCGGAATTCGCGACGCCTTTCGTTTCGAACGCCGCCGACCGCAGCCATTCGGTGGCGACGATCGACTTCACCGGTGAGGTTGAGGCGGCGCGAATCGCCGCCACCTTGCGGGACAACGGCATCGTCGACACCGAGCCCTACCGCAAGCTCGGCCGCAACCAGCTGCGGATCGCGCTGTTCCCCGCCATCGAGCCGGCCGACGTCGAAGCGCTGACGGCCTGCATCGACTGGGTGGTCGAGCAGCTGTATTGACCGAGGGGCTCTAGCCGCCCGAGACGTCTTCGAAACGCTGACGGCCCGCCGCGATAAAGGGCATCATCGCCCGCAGCTGGGCACCGACGGTCTCGATCTGGTGGGCGCGGCCCTGGTCCCGGAGCTCGGTGAAAAGCGGCCGGCCACGTTCGTTCTCGGCGATCCATTCCGCGGCGAAGCGACCGTCTTGGATCTCGTCGAGGATGCGTCGCATCTCGGCACGGACAGCTTCGTTGATGACACGGGGGCCCCGGGTGAGGTCCCCGTACTCGGCGGTGTCCGAGACGCTGAATCGCATGCCCGAGATGCCTTGCTCGTACATCAGATCGACGATGAGCTTCATCTCGTGCAGGCACTCGAAGTAGGCCGATTCGGGCTGGTATCCCGCCGCGACCAGGGTCTCGAAGGCCGCGGTGGCGAGGGCGGTCAGCCCGCCGCACAGCACCACCTGCTCGCCGAACAGGTCGGTCTCGGTCTCCTCGGTGAACGTCGTCTCGAGGACCCCAGCCCGGGTGGCGCCCAGCGCGTCCGCATACGCCAGGGCCAGCGCCTTCGCGCCCCCCGACGGGTCCTGCGCCACCGCGACCAGCGCCGGCACGCCACCCCCCTCGGTGTAGGTCCGCCGTACGAGGTGGCCGGGTCCTTTGGGCGCGACCATGGCCACGTCGACCTCTGGCGGCGGGGTGATCGTCGCGAATCGGATGTTGAAGCCGTGCGCGAAGAGGATCGCGTCACCCGGTTCGAGGTGGGACGCCATCTCGGCCGCGTAGACCTTCGGCTGCTCGGTATCGGGCAAGAGCACCATCACCACATCCGCTTCGGCGGTGGCTCCGGCGATGTCCAAAACCCGCAGCCCCGCATCTTCGGCTTTCTTCCGCGAGGACGAACCAGAACGGAGCCCGACCCGGACGTCGATCCCGCTGTCGCGCAGGTTGAGGGCGTGGGCGTGCCCCTGGGAGCCGTAGCCGAGGATGGCGACCCGGCGCTCGGCGATCGCCTGCCGGTCGACGTCCGCTTCGTAGTAGAGCTTGGCCATTGGTCGCTACCTCGCCTTTCCCCGACGCTCGGTCGTGGCCGCCGACACCGGCGACCCCGGGGCCGGTCGGGCCCCCGTCATGTCGACGGGCTGAGCGTCGGCAGCCCGATCCGTCCGGTGCGCTGGATCTCGACGATCCCGAAGCGGGCCAATCCGGCTTCGAACTCGTCGAGGGACTCGGTGCCGCCGACCAGCATGACCATCGTGGCGTCGTCGTTTTCCTCGAGCACCCGGGCGTGGAATTGCCCGATGAGCTCCACCAAACCGGGATCGCCCCCTCGGGGCACGCCGACGGTCGCCAGCAGCAGCTCGGCCTCGCGCGCCCGGTCGGGGTGCAGCTCGCTGATCTCGACGACGTTGATCAGCTTGGCCAGCTGTTCGATCACCTGGTTCAAGGGCGCGGATTCGACGTCGACGACGATCGAGATTCGCGAGAATCGCTCGTCCTGGGTCGGCGCGACCACCAGAGAGAAGATGTTGAAGCCTCGCCTCGCGAACAGTCCGGCGACGCGGGCCAGCACCCCTGCCCGGTTCTCCACCCTCACCGTGAGCAGGTGGTAGGGGACCTTGCCGTTCGTGGTGGGGTTCACTGGGCGAGACCCGCCTGGCTCGGGTGGACGACGATCTCGTCGTTCGACCGCCCCGCTGGGACGATGGGGTAGACTTGCTCGGTCACATCGGTGCGGAAATCGATGACGACGGACCGGTCGTCGATCTCGTTGGCCTTGTCGATCGCCGGCCGCACCTCCTCCGGCGCGGTGACCCGCAGCCCGACACAGCCCATCGACTCCGCCCATCCCACGTAGTCGGGCAGGTCGGGCGACAGATACACCGCCGAATAGCGCTGGTTGTAGAACATGTGCTGCCACTGGCGCACCATGCCGAGATAGGCGTTGTTCAAGATGGCGATCTTCACCGGGATGCGCTCCGCCGTCGTGGTGACGAGCTCCTGGGCGGTCATCTGGAAGCAGCCGTCCCCGTCGATCGCCCAGACCATGCGGTCGGGTCGCCCAACTTTGGCTCCCATCGCGGCCGGGACGGCGAAACCCATCGTCCCGAGACCCCCGGAGTTGATCCAGGTGCGCGGGTGGTCGAACCGCCAGAACTGCGACGCCCACATTTGGTGCTGACCGACGCCGGAAACGAGGATCGCGTCTTCGGGAGTGGCGTCCCGCAGCTGTTCGATGACGTACTGCGGCTTGATCGTCGAGCCGTCGCCCGGGTCATAGGTGTAAGGGAGTCGCGCCCGCCACTCCGCGAGCTGAGCCATCCAGGGGGCCAGCCGCGCCGGGTCGAGCGGTTCGCCTTCTCGGAGCGCGGCCAGCAATGCCTCGATGGCACAGCGACAGTCGGCGACCACCGCGACATCGGGTCGGCGCACCTTGCCGATCTCGGCCGGGTCGATGTCGACGTGGACGACCAGCGCGTCCGGCGCGAAGGCCGAGACCTTGCCGGTCACCCGGTCGTCGAAGCGCGCACCGAGCGACACCAACAGGTCCGAGCGCTGTATCGCCGTCACCGCCGTGTAGTTGCCGTGCATGCCCGGCATGCCCAGACAACGCGGGTCCGAGTCGGGGAAGGCACCCCGCGCCATCAGCGTCGTCACCACTGGGATCCCGGTCACCTCGACGAGCGTGGCGAGCGCCGCGTACGCCTCGGACTTCACGACGCCGCCCCCCACGTAGAAGATCGGACGGCGGGCGGCTCGGATGAGCTCTACCGCGCGACGGATCGCCTCCGGGTCGGGAAGCGTCGGCGGCGAGTACCCCGGTAGGTCGATCGCCGCGGGCTCCTTCCAGTCGATCATCATGTTGGCGACGTCCTTCGGGAAGTCGATCAGCACCGGCCCGGGCCTTCCGGTCGTCGCGATGTGGAAGGCCTCGGCGACGACCTGCGGGATCTCGGCAACGTCTTTCACCAGGTAGTTGTGCTTTGTCACCCCCATGGTGACACCGGTCGTATCGACCTCCTGGAAGGCGTCCGTGCCGATGGCCCCGGCCGCGACCTGCCCGGCCACGACGACCAGCGGGACGGAGTCCATGTACGCGTCGGCGAGCGGGGTGACGATGTTCGTCGCTCCCGGACCGCTGGTCACGATGGCAACACCGGGCCTTCCGGTCGCGTCGGCATAGCCCTCGGCGGCGTGTCCGGCGCCTTGTTCGTGGCGCACGTGAATGTGACGGATCGAAGAGTCGAGGATCGGGTCGTAGACGGGAAGGATGGCGCCCCCGGGAAGGCCGAAGGCGACCTCGACGCCCTGAGCCTCGAGGCTCTTGATGAGGGCCTGTGCTCCAGTCACTTCCACTGTGGTCTCCGTTCCCGAGGTGTTCGGTGCTCCTGCCCCAAGTTCTTGCCGTTCCGCCTACTGCACGCCGGGTAAAAAACGACCTCCCTTTCGGGAGGTCGAAAGCGCACGGACGGTCAGGACCGCCGTGCGCTATTCAAGGACTACCACCATCGAGCTGTTGAGCGATGTCCTCGGCATCGCAACGAGTCTGTCAGAAGCGGCCGGACGGGGCAAACCGCGCCCGCCGAAGCCTTCAGGGTTCGGTGACCGCGCCGCGTTCCGCGCCGGTGACGAGACTCGCGTACTTCGCGAGCACCCCGGTCGTGTAGCGGGCCGGCGGTGGGGACCACGCCGCGCGACGACGGCCGAGCTCGGCGGGATCGACTCCGAGTTCGATGGTTCCGGCGGCGGCGTCGATCACGACCCGGTCGCCGTCGGCGACCAGCGCGATCGGACCGCCGACCGCCGCCTCGGGGGCGACATGACCGATGCAGAAGCCTTGAGTCCCGCCGGAGAAACGGCCGTCGGTGACGAGGGCGAAGTCCTGGCTCCGGCCGGCACCCACCAGTGCACCGGTGATGGCGAGCATTTCCCGCATCCCCGGACCGCCCCGGGGCCCTTCGTAGCGGATGACGATGACGCTCCCCGGCGCGATCGAACCGGAAAGGAGGGCGTCCATCGCCGCCTCCTCGCCGTCGAAAACTCGGGCCGTCCCGGTGAACCGGTCGATATCGGACCCGGCGAGCTTCACGACGGCGCCTTCGGGAGCCAGAGTGCCGCGCAGAACCACGATGCCGCGGGAGTGGATCGGCGAGCCGAAGTCGTGTACGACCGTGCCGTCGGGAGCGGGAGGATGCAGACGGGCGAGGTTCTCCGCCACCGTCTCCCCGGTGACCGTCAGGCAGTCGCCGTGGAGGAGACCCTGCTCCAGGAGCAGCTGCATCACCACCGGCACGCCACCGACCCGGTCGAGGTCGACCATGTGGAACTTTCCGTGCGGCTTCATGTCCGCCAGATGCGGCACTCGACCGCCGACCAGGTTGAAGTCGTCGATCGACAGGTCGACCTGCGCCTCGTGGGCGATCGCCAGGAGATGCAGCACGGCGTTCGTCGACCCGCCGAGCGCCATCGTCACCGCGATGGCGTTCTCGAATGCCCCCCTGGTCATGATCTGGCGGGGCCGGATGCCTTTTTCGAGGAGTTTGACGACGGCACGGCCGGACTCGTAGGCGAGGTCGTCACGACGCCGGTCGACCGCGGGGGGCGTCGCCCCCGCCGGCAAGGCCATGCCGAGCGCCTCGGCCACCGAGGCCATCGTGTTGGCGGTGAACATCCCCGCGCACGATCCCTCGGTGGGACAGGCGTGAGCCTCGATCTCGTGGAGCGCTTCGTCGTCCAGGTCGCCCCGCGCGTGCGCACCGACCGCCTCGAAGACGCTGGTGATGTCGAGGACCTGGTCCCGCCAGTGTCCCGGCAGGATGGTGCCGGAGTAGACGAAGACCATCGGCAGGTCGAGACGAGCCGCCGCCATGAGCATCCCGGGAAGGGACTTGTCACAGCCGGCCAGACCGACGAAGGCGTCGAAACGCTCGGCGTGCATCATCGTCTCGACCGAGTCGGCGATCACCTCCCGGCTCACGAGCGAAGCCCGCATCCCCTCGTGGCCCATCGCGATCCCGTCCGAGACGGCGATCGTCACGAATTCGAGCGGGAAACCGCCTCCGTCGCGCACCCCCTGTTTCGCCCGGCTCGCCAACCGCTGCAACGGGAGATTGCACGGCGTGACCTCGTTCCAGGTCGAAGCGATCCCGACCTGCGGCAGCCGGAAGTCATCATCGGACATCCCGACCGCGCGCAGCATCGCCCGGGCGGCGGCGCGGCGCGGCCCCTCGGTCACGTCCTGGCTGCGGATCTTCCAAGACAGGCCGGTTTGTCGTGGCTCTTCGTGCCCAACGCGGCGCAGCATGGCGACCACACTAGGCAACGGGTCCGGCGCCGGTTAGGCCCGGCGGGCCGCCAGTCGTGCCGCGACCGCCTTGCCGTTCGCCCGACCACTCGTCTCCCGCATCACCGCACCCAGCAGGAACTGGGCCACCTTGGTGTCGCCTTGCTGATAACGGGCCCACTCGGCCGGGTGGGCGGCGAGGACGGCTTCGATCGCCGCCTCCAGCTCGGTGTCGTCGAGGGCCTCGTAGCCCAGGCGCGCCGCGATCTGCTTCGGCTCGCCGCCTTCTTCGAGCATCGCGGCGAGGACGGTCTTGGACTGGGTCGCCGACAGCTGTCCGGAGGCCTCCAGCCGCACGAGCTCGGCGAAGGACGCCGGGTCGAGGACGCGGGCCGCTTCAGGGCGGCTCGCCGCCTCGTTGGCCGCCCGCGCCAGGGCGAGGCGCGCGTCGGCCCCCTGGCCGACCGAGGCGAGGACCAGATCGTCCAGCCCGAGACCGACGACGGTGGCGAGCTGGTCGACCGGGGCCGGTACGCCCTCGGCCGCGACGATTTCGCCAAGCCGGTGGCGTCGCGCCGCGGGCAGCGGGCCCAGCCCGGCGGCCACCGCCTCGATCTGCGCCACCGCCGGCGCCAGCGGGACCAGATCGGGTTCGGTGAAGTACCGGTAGTCGTAGGCCTCCTCTTTCGAGCGCAGCGGCAAGGTGAGACCCGCTTCCTCGTTCCAGTGCCGGGTCTCCTGCACGACGGTCCCACCGGACTCGATGACCCCGATCTGACGGGCGGCCTCGTGGTCGATGGCCCGCGACAGCGACCGCAACGAGTTGAGGTTCTTCACCTCGCAACGGGTCCCGTACTCCTCCGACCCCGCCGGGCGGACCGAGATGTTGGCGTCGATCCTCAGCGAGCCCTCCTCCATCCGAACGTCGGACACCCCCGTCGCAGTGAGGATTGCCCGCAGCTCGTTGACGTAGCTGCGGGCTTGCTCGGCGCTGCGAATGTCCGGAGCGGAGACGATCTCGACGAGCGGCACGCCGGCCCGGTTGTAGTCGACGAGCGCGTAGTCGGCATCGTGAATCCGTCCTCCCCCGCCGACGTGGGTCGTCTTGCCGGTGTCCTCCTCGATGTGCGCCCGCACGATGCCGATGAGCGAGCCGTCGGCGAGCTCGACGTGTCCTCCGACATTGATCGGCTCGTCGTACTGGCTGATCTGATAGTCCTTCGGCATGTCGGGATAGAAGTAGTTCTTCCGGTGGAAGACCGACGCCTCGACATGGGATCCGAGCGCGGTCCCGATGCGCATCGCGTACTCCACGGCGCGTTCATTGAGCACCGGCAGCGACCCGGGCAGCCCGAGGCAGACCGGGCACACGTTGGTGTTCGGCTCCGCACCGAATGCGTTCGGGCACGAGCAGAAGAGCTTGGTCCCGGTCGACAGCTCGCAGTGCACCTCCAGCCCGACGACGACCTCCCAGCCCGGTTTCGGGGACGCCGGCGCGCTCATCGTGGGACCCCCTTCAGGTGGGGCTCGATCGGGCCCCGGGCCCCGGGTTGTGCACCCCGCTCGATGACGGCCGCGGCCCGGAACATCGGCCCCTCGCCGAGGGAGGGCGCGAGCACCTGGACACCGACGGGGAGTCCCTCGGAAAGCGAGAAGGGCACACTCATCGCCGGATGGCCGGCGAGGTTCGTCGGAATCGTGTAGAGGTCGGACAGGTACATCGCCAGCGGGTCCTGGGTCTTCGCGCCAATCTCGAAGGCGACCGTCGGCGACGTCGGACCGATGAGCACGTCGAAACGCTCGTACGCCTCGTTGAAACCGCGGGCGACGAGGGTGCGCACCCGCTGGGCCTGGCCGTAGTAGGCGTCGTAGTACCCGGCGGACAGCACGTAGGTGCCCAGCATGATGCGCCTTTTCACCTCGGGTCCGAAACCGGCGGAGCGCGAGCGCGCGTTCATCTGCTCCACGTCGGCGCCGTTGACGCGCAACCCGTAGCGCACACCGTCGTAGCGCGCCAGGTTCGACGAGGCCTCGGCCGGTGCTACCAGGTAGTAGGCGGACAAACCGAGCATGAGCGCGGGGACGGCGACCTCCTCGACGATGGCTCCCGCCGCGGCGAGCACCTCGGCCGCGTCGCGGACCGCCGTGGCGCACGGGGGACTGGCGTCGACCAAGAAATCCGAGATAACGCCGACCCGCAGCCCCTCGACACCCCCCCCGAGGAGGTCCCTCAGCGGTTCCCGGCCGACGTCGAGCGACGTGGAATCCGCCGGGTCGTGGCCAGCGACGACGTCGAGCAGTGCCGCGGCGTCGGCAACCGTCGCCGCGAACGGGCCGATCTGGTCGAGCGAGCTGGCGAAGGCGATCAGCCCGTAACGGGAGACCAGACCGTAGGTCGGCTTGACGCCCACCACGCCGCACAGCGACGCCGGCTGGCGCACCGAGCCGCCGGTGTCCGAGCCCAGTGCGATGGGCACCAGGCCGGCGGCGACCGCGGCGGCACTCCCTCCAGAAGAACCACCCGGCACCCGGCTCGGGTCCCACGGGTTGTGGGTCGGTCCGAACGCGGAGTTCTCCGTCGAGGAACCCATCGCGAACTCGTCGAGGTTCGTCTTGCCGACGACGATGGCTCCCGCAGCAGCGACCACCCGCACGACCGTCGCGTCATACGGCGGGATCCAGTCCTCGAGGATGCGCGACCCGGCGGTGGTCACCACCCCCCGCGTGCAGAGGTTGTCCTTCAGCGCGATAGGCACCCCGGCCAGCGGGCCTGGGTCGCGGCCCTCCGCCACCGCGGTGTCGATGGCGTCGGCCCCAGCGACGGCGGCCTCGGCGGTCACGGTGTGGAAACAGTGCAGGGCGCCGTCCAGGGCCTCCATGCGCGCCAGCGCCGCCTCGACGACTTGGCGGGCCCGCATCTCGCCGGACCGGACTGCTCGCGCGGTCTCGATCGCGCCGAGCGGAGGCGACACCAAGCCGGCACTCACGGCGCCTCGCCCAGGATGGGCGGGACCCGGAATCGACCGCTCTCGGCCTGCGGCGCCTGGGCGAGCACCTCGTCACGGTCGAGCGTCGGGCCGGGGGTGTCCGCTCGCAGCACGTTGGCGAGCTCGAGCGGGTGGGCAGTGGCCGGCACTTCGGTGGTGTCGAGCCCGGTCACCGCGGCCACGTGATCGAGGATGGAGCCGAGCTGGGTGGCGTACAGGTCGACCTCGCCCGGATCAAGATCGAGCCGGGCGAGACGCGCCACGTAGACCACGTCGTCACGGGAAAACGATCCGGTCATCAGCTACCCACGATCTCCTCGACGGACCCCGGCGCGAGTCCCGAGCCGGTGGCGAGCCACTCCCTCATCGTACTGAGCCGCAAGTTGCCGCCGAATCAACAACTAGTCTGCCTTGCACCGTCTGGCGGTCGATCGAACGCCGGCGAGGCCAAAGGAGAACGGTGACCCGTAAGCACGCCTTCTTGAGCCCGGAGTGGGTGAACGCGGCGCGAAAGATCCACGCCGACTACGCCGACCCGGCGGCACCGGTCACGACGAGCGTCCGGATGAATCTCATCATCGAGGGGGTGCCCTTCGGCGACGGAACGATCCAGGCGCACCTGGACACCTCGGAGGGCATCGCCGACGTCGACGTCGGTCACCTCGAATCGCCCGAGCTCACCGTCCGCCTCGACTACCAGCTGGCCCAGACCGTCCTGGTTGAGGGCGACGTCCAAGCGGGTCTCGAGGCCTTCATGGCGGGACGGGTCCGGATGGAAGGTGACGTGACGAAGCTCCTCGCCTTCCAGCAGGCCACACCGCCACCACGCCAGCTCGAGATGGCCGAGCGGATCCGCGCGATCACCGAGTAGTCGCGGACGACGACCCTTCGACGATCTCGCCGGTTTCGAGCAGGTGGACGAACCCGGCCTCGTTGAGCACCGGGATACCCAACGCCTCAGCCCTGGCCGTCTTCTGGGCGCCGGATCCGGCGCCCACGACCAGCGCCGTGGTCCTCGAGGAAACCGACCCTGGCGACTTGCCTCCCCGGGCGACGATCGCCGCCTCTGCCCCCTCACGCGTGAAGCCCTCGAGCGTCCCGGAGACGACGACGGAACGGCCAGCGAGCGTCTGGGCCGGGCCCGACACCGCCCCCGCCAGGTGACGGCCCGAGGCGAAGCTCACCCCGGCGGCGCGCAGTTTCTCGACCACCGCGCGGTTGCGCTCGGCGGCAAAGAAGGCACACACGCTCTGGGCGATCACGGGTCCCACACCTTCGATGGAGCTGAGCCGGGCGGCGTCGGACGCCACCACCTCATCCAGATCGGCGAACCACACGGCGAGCGCGTCGGCGACGGTGGAACCGACGTGGCGGATCGACAGCCCGACCAACAACCGCGCCAGTCCCTGGTTCCTCGAGGCTGCGACAGAGGCGACGAGGTTGCCCGCAGAGATCACGCCGAAGCCTTCCAGGGGGGCGAGGCGCTCCGCCGAGAGCACGTAGATGTCGGCGACGTCCGAGAGCATCCCTGCCTCGACGAGCTGCGTGACCCGCTGCTCGCCGAGCCCTTCGATGTCCATCGCCTGGCGCGAGCAGAAGTGTGCGATGCGCTGCACCCGCTGGGCGGCGCATTCCAGATTCACGCAGTAGGTGTCGGCCTCGCCGTCGAGACGGACGAGCCGGCCGCCGCAGCTCGGGCAGCGGTCCGGGAAACGCCAGGGCTTGCTCCCGGCCGGCCGTCGGGCCAACACCGCCGCGATCACCTCGGGGATGACGTCGCCCGCCTTGCGCACCATCACCGTGTCGCGGGGCCGGACGTCCTTGGCGCGGACCTGGTCCTCGTTGTGGAGCGTGGCGTATTCGACGGTCGACCCGGCCACGACGACCGGGGTCAGCTTCGCGTACGGCGTCGCCCGTCCGGTCCGGCCGATCGAGACCAGGATGTCCTCGAGCAGCGTGGTGCGCTCCTCGGGTGGGAACTTGAAGGCGATCGCCCAGCGCGGGGCGCGGGAGGTGGCACCGAGCACCCGTTGGAGCGCGAGGTCGTCCACCTTGGCGACGACGCCATCGATCTCGTAATCGAGGTCGTGACGGTGGTCCTGCCAATGACGGCAGAACTGGTAGACGTCCTCGAGGCCGTCCAGCGTGCGCGTCTCGGGGTTGACCGGCAGCCCCGCCTTCCTCACCAGCTCGAGCGAGGCGGTGTGGGAGCCGAGGCGGGACCCGCCCGGCCCGGCGGAGCCCCCGTCCACCTCGCCGACCTGGTAGGACCAGAAGGCCAGCGGCCTCGAAGCGGTGACCGAGGCATCCTTTTGCCGCAGCGACCCCGCCGCGGAATTGCGCGGGTTGGCGAACGGCCTCAAGCCGGCCGCGGTCTGTCGGCGGTTGAGCTCCTCGAACGCCGAGATCGGCAGGTACACCTCGCCCCGCACCTCGAAGACCTCGGGCACCTCCTCGGGTTCGAGCGCCAGGCGTTCGGGGATCACCCGGATGGAGCGGACGTTCGCCGTGACCTCCTCGCCGGTCGTCCCGTCGCCCCGCGTCGCCGCCTGGACGAGATGGCCGCGCTCGTAGCGGAGGGACACGGCGAGCCCGTCGATCTTCGGCTCGCAGACGTAACACACCGCCTCGCCGCCGGCGCCCAGCTCCGCGGCCAGCAGCCGCTCGACCCGCTCCCCCCAGGCATGCAGCTCTTCAAGCGAGAAGACGTTGTCGAGGCTCATCATCCGCACCGCGTGGCGCACCGGGGCGAACTGCGGGGAGGGCGCGGCCCCGACCGCCGCGGAGACCGAGTCGGCGCTGACCAGCTCCGGGTGCGCGCTCTCCAGGCGTTGTAGCTCGACGACCAGGGCGTCGTATTCGGCGTCGGCGATCTCCGGCGCGTCGTCCCGGTGGTAGCGCTCGGAGTGGTAGCGGATCAGCGCCCTCAGCTCGGCCGCCCGCGCCGCCGGGTCGGCGCCCGCGCTGGTGGCCTGCTCGCTCGCCAGCCCCTCGACGAGCGGCGCGTCTTCGGGAGGGCTGGCCATCATCCGGCGATGCCCGAACCGACGACCATGTCGTTTACGTAGCAGGCCACGACCTGTCCGGGAGCAACCCGACGCTCAGGCCGACGGTATTCGATCCCCTCGGCGGTGACGATCGCCGGACGCGGCACGCCGTGGGCGCTCACCTGGGCGAGCACCTCCGAACCCTCCGGCAGGGGGGTATCGAACCAGGTGCGTGCCCGGAAGACGACGCCACCCACCAACAGGTCCTGTGGCGAGCCGGCGAACACGGTCGACGAGGCGAGATCGACCCGGACCGCGTAGCGGCGCGTGCCGCCCGCGACGCCGAGACCCCGCCGCTGGCCCACCGTGACGAGCTCGATCGCCTCGAGCCTGGCCAGCTCGTCGCCGGTCGTCACGTCGACGACACGACCGGCATGGAGGGGGATCCTCTTTGACAAAAATTCCCACCGTCCGAGGCCGGCGGTTTTCGAGGCGATGAAGCACACCTCCTGGCTGTCGGGCTTGGTGGCGGTCCGCAATCCCAGCCGCCCGGCGAGCTCCCGCACCACGACCTTGGTGAGGTCACCGATCGGCATCAACACCGCGGCCAGATCCGGCGCCGAAAGCGTCGCGAGCACGTAGGACTGGTCCTTGGAGGGGTCGGCACCTCGGCGGAGCCTCACCTGGCCGTCCACCGTCGTGACCCGGGCGTGGTGCCCCGTCGCCACGGCGTCGAATCCGAGCCGGCGGGCGCGCCGGGCGAAATGACCGAACTTCACGGCGCGGTTGCAGGCGACGCAGGGATTCGGCGTCCGGCCGGCAGCGTGCTCGGCGACGTACGGGTCCACGACGTCGGAGGTGAACTCCTCGGTGAAGTTGAAGACCCGGTGGTCGATCCCGAGTCGGTCGGCGACCCGGCGGGCGTCGTCCACGTCGGCGACCGAGCAACACCCCGAGTCGCCGGGACCACCCCACAGCAGCATGGTCGCACCGACGACCTCGTAGCCGGCCTGGGTGAGAAGCGCCGCCGCGACCGAGGAATCGACCCCACCGGACATCGCCGCCAGCACCCGCATCCGCTCAGTCTCCCATCGCGCCCCGCCCGGCGAGCGACGCCACCACCTCCTCGACGACGCCGCAGGCGTAGTCGATCTCGTCCGCGGTCGTCGTCGGCCCCAGCGTGAAGCGCACCGCCTCGCGGGCTTCGCGCCCGCTCCAGCCCATGGCGCGCAGGACGTGGCTGGGCTCCAGCGCTCCCGCGGAGCAGGCCGAGCCGGCGGACGCGGCCACCCCGGCCTCGTCGAGGAGGAAGAGGAGTTCCTCGGCGACCACGCCGGGGAACCGGACGTGGGCGTGCCCGGGCACCGTCGAGGACCGGGGGACCGACTCGCAGATCTCCGGCACCACCGCCACCAGGCGGTCGACAAACCGGTCTCGTAGCTGGCGGGTCGTCACGCTGGCATCGAGACGCTCGGCTGCCGTGGCAGCGGCGGCCGACCCCATGGCGGCGATCCCCCCGACGTTCTCGGTCCCCGGTCGCAGGCTCCGTTCTTGGCCACCGCCGAAGCTCAAGGGCGCGACCGCACTGACCGCGCGCCCCCGCACCACCAGCGCGCCAACGCCCTTGGGCCCGCCGAACTTATGGGCGGAGACCGACACCAGGTCGCAGTCCGCGAGCGTCGAGGCAACGTCGCACCACGACACCGCCTGGACGGCATCGGAGTGGATGAAGGCCCGCGGTGCCCGGGCTCGCACCGCGGCGACGATGTCGCCAATCGGCTGGATGGTCCCCACCTCGTTGTTCACCGCCATCACGCTCACCAGCGTCACCGACTCATCGAGCGCCTTGGCGAGATCCTCCAGGTCGACCAGGCCCTTTGGGGTGGACCTCACCAGGCGCGCGCCAACCCGCCGGGCTGGGTTCAAGACCGCGTCATGTTCGATCGCGCTGACGACGACGGTGCCCCCCAGGCGCCTGTGCACCCCCAGCACGGCGAGATTGTCGGCCTCGGTCCCGCCCGACGTGAACACCACCTCGCCCGGTTGGCAGCCGAGCAACGCCGCCATCTGGTCCCGGGCGTCGTCGAGCGCCCGTCGGGCCCGACGGCCCCCGGCGTAGACACCCGACGGGTTGCCGTACTCGACCCTCATGAACGGCAGCATCGCCGCCACCGCCTCGGCTCGCATCGGCGTCGTCGCGGCGTGGTCCAGATAGACACCCCGCCGATCGGTCTGGAGGATCCCCTCCTCGTTCACGGTCGCCTAGTCCACTCGATGCGGTGGGTCGCGCGCCTATCCGGGCCACCGCCGTCGTCCGGTGAGCCGTCCGGCATCTCCGGCAACGGATCGATCAGGCCTCGGGGACCATCCCTCCGAAGCGGAACTCTCGCGCTGCGGTAAGCACCACGAGCAGGTCTTCGACGACGCGCCCGTCCCACGGCAGCAACCGGCTGATATCCCGGGCGGCCAGATATCCCTCGAGGAACGCGCGCCGGTTGCGCTGTACCCACGCCTGGGCGAGTCGGCTGGCCCCCTCGACCTCGGCTTTCGGCCGCTGGGCGACGGCCTCCCGGGCGACCCGGCCGATCGAGAACCACATGTCGGCGAGATCCTCGACCGGGGTGCCCGAGTGTGGATAGAGCGACGTTAGCGAGAGCGACTCGGCGAACAACGGGTCGTCGCCGAATCCTCCGACCACCCATCCCGTCTCGGCGCGCATCACCCTTCTCAGGTGGAAATCGCCATGGACCCGGATCACGGACCCGGCCTCGCCGGGGCGCAGGGATCCCAGGCGCGCGACGAGGTCGGACGTATCCAGGGAGGTGCCCCCCACGCTTCGCCCTGACATCCCGTTCGAGACGAGCTGCGTGACCTCCTCGGCGAGCGTCGCCGGCACGACCTCGCTCGTCCCGAAAGCGTCACCGAGCGCGAGATGCAGATGTGCCGCGGTCGAACCCAGACGACGCATCTCCGACGCGAGATCCCCGCCGGCGGAGGCTGTCGTCGCGACGGGGTCCAAGGCACCGCCGAGTTCCACTCCCGCCATGCCCCCCGTGTTGGTTTGGTCGTAGCCAGAGGCGCGAGCCAGAAGATCGCGCAACGAGGTCAGCGCCAGCAGCCGGCCTTCGAGGGCCGACGGGAAGAACTCGCGCACCAAAGCGAGGTCGTACCCGTCGGACTGCCACGCCGCGACCGGGGCAAGGATCGCGTTGAAGCCCACCGCGTCGAGCCCCATCAACACCTCGATCTCCGGGCGGGTGGTGTCCTCGAGCACCCGATAGCACTTCATGAGCAACCGCCCGTCATAGACGAGCGACGCATGCGACACCGCCGACGCGACCTGCCGGACTCGGGTCACCACCTCCCGGCCGCCCGTCACCCGTCTGAGCAGCTCGATCGCCAGCTCGTCGTCGGCCAGAGCGTCGTAGACGAGCACCGTACGCCCTCCGTCCAGCGCAGATCCGTAGATGGCGCCCTCCCGCCCCGGCAACGCGTCGGAAGCCTCCGACGCATCCCGCCAACCGGTAAAGAGGCTGAAGGACCGGCCGCGACAGCGGAGCAGCAGTCGGTACAAAGGCGGGCCTTCCTCGCGGAGCATCTCGACCTTGACGAGCTCGATCTCGTCGGCGCGCGCCCCCGGGACGGTCAGCTGGAACCAGCGCTGGCGGTCGAGGTACCCGCGAGCGAGCGACCCGAGCTCCTCGAATGCGAGCGGCACGATCAGCGCCCCTCGACCTGGAGCCAGAAGAAGCCGTGCGGGCCGAGGGTGATCGGATAGCCCTCCAGGCCGATCGGTGGAAACGTCGAACGGCCGATCAACTCGACCGGGGGCGTGCCCTTCCATCGGACCAGGCTGAGCTCGGTCGCCTGTGCGAAGCGCGAGAGGTTGTTCACGCAGACGATCGACTGCACGTCGCCGGTCGTCCGGTCCCTCTCGGTCCGCAGGTAGGCGAGCACCGACGGGTTGTCCGCCGATTGCACCTCAATCGAACCGGTCGCGAAGACCGGGTGCTGACGGCGCACCGCGATCATGCGCTGCAACCAGTGGAGAAACGACGACGGGTCCCGCAGCGAGGCCTCCACGTTGACGGCGGCGTAGCCGTAGACCGGGTCCATGAGAGGCGGCAGGTAGAGCTGGGCGAAGTCGGCCGTCGAGAATCCGGCGTTGCGGTCCGGCGTCCACTGCATCGGCGTCCGCACCGTGTCGCGGTCACCGAGGTAGATGTTGTCGCCCATGCCGATCTCGTCGCCGTAGTAGAGGACCGGAGCCCCCGGAAGTGACAGCAGCAGCGCGAAGAGCAGCTCGGCGACGCCGCGGTCGTTGTCCACCAGCGTCGCGAGACGGCGGCGAATTCCCAGGTTCTTGCGCATCCGCGGGTCGCTGGCGTACTCGGCGTACATGTAGTCTCGCTCCCCCGGCGTGACCTTCTCCAGCGTGAGCTCGTCGTGGTTCCGCAGGAAGATCCCCCACTGGCAGCCGGTGGGGATCGGCGGCGTTTGGGCGAGGATCTCGGTGATCGGGAAGCGTTGCTCGCGGCGTATCGCCATGAACATCCGTGGCATCAACGGGAAGTGGAAGCACATGTGGCACTCGTCGCCGTCGCCGAAGTAGTCGGCGACGTCGTCGGGCCACTCGTTCACCTCGGCGAACAGCACCCGGTTCGGGTAGTCGCGATCGATCTCCGCCCGGACCCGACGCAGGAACTGGTGCGTCTCGGGCAGGTTCTCCCCCGTCGTGCCCTCGCGTTGGAACAGATACGCCACCGCATCGAGTCGGAAGCCGTCGACGCCGAGGTCGAGCCAGAAGCGGATCACCGACATCAAGGCCTCGACGACCTCGGGATTGTCGAAGTTGAGGTCGGGTTGGAAGTGGAAGAACCGGTGCCAGTAGTACTGCTGGCGGACCGGGTCCCAGGTCCAGTTGGAGGCCTCGGAGTCGGAGAAGATCACCCGAATGTTCGAATAGCGGGTGTTGTCGTCGCTCCAGACATACCAGTCGGCCTTCGGGTTGTCCCGCGACGAACGCGACTCGACGAACCAGGGGTGGGTGTCGCTCGTGTGGTTGAGGACCAGGTCGATGATGATCCGCATGCCACGCTCGTGCGCTTCCCGCACGAGCACCTCCATCTCATCGAGGTTGCCGAACTCCGGCGCCACGCTGAAGTAGTCGGAGACGTCGTAGCCCCCGTCGCGCGAAGGAGACGGGTAGATCGGCAGCAACCACAAGCAGTCGACCCCCAGCCACTCCAGATAGTCGAGTTTCTCGACCACCCCCGCGAGATCACCGGTCCCGTCGCCATTGGAGTCGAAAAAGCCCCGCGTCGACAGTTCGTAGAACACCGCCCGCTCGTACCATCGAGGATCGTCGGGCTGCAGGCGCCAGCCCGACGGTGACAGCGACTGCTGGCGGGTTGCGAACGGGCGCGTGACCTCGGGTCCCATCACGTCAGTGATCCGTCGGTCTCACGACCCGGCAGGAGGCCGATCATCAGCGCGGGTGATGTCGGCGCCGAGGGCGCGCAGCTTTCCGTCAAAGTCCTCGTAGCCCCGGTCGATGTGTTCGACCCCCGTGACCACGGTCTCGCCGTCGGCGACGAGCCCGGCGAGGACGAGCGCCGCGCCGGCCCGGATGTCGGGCGCCTTCACCGGCGCGCCAGAGAGACGTACAACCCCTCGCACCAGGGCATGATGTCCCTCGGTGCGGATGTCGGCCCCCATCCGGCGCAGCTCGTCGACGTAGCGAAAGCGTCCGGCGTAGATGTTCTCGCTCACGATCGCCACCCCCGAGGCGACCGCCAGCACCGTCACCAGCAGCGGCTTGTAGTCGGTCGCCACCCCGGGATAGGGAAGCGTCGACACGTCGACCGCCAGCGGCCTCCCGCCGAACCGGGCCGAGATCCCCCAGGCGGTCGCCTCGATGCCCACCCCCATGGCGCCGAGCTTTTCGAGGTACATGTCCATGTGCTCGTGGTGCGCCCCCCGCAGTTGGACCTCGCCGCCAGCGATGGCGACCGCGGCAAGGAACGTCGCGGCTTCGACGCGGTCGGCGACCGCCCGGTGCGAGGCCGCATGCAGCTCATCGACGCCCTCGACCTCGATGTGCGACGTACCCGCGCCCGAGATGTGGGCACCCATCGCCTCGAGGAGCTCCGCCAGGTCCTTCACCTCGGGTTCACGGGCCGCGTTCTCGATCACCGTCGTCCCCTTGGCGAGGACCGCCGCCGAGAGGATGTTGTCGGTGGCGGTATGGCTGGGGTACTCGAGAACGACGCGGGCGCCGACCAGGCGCTCACATCGCCCCTCCACGTAGCCGTGCTCGGTCGTGAACTCGGCGCCGAGCTCAGATAAAGCGCGTAGGTGCATGTCGATCGGTCGGGAGCCGAAATCGTCCCCGCCGGGCAGCGACACGCGCGCGAAGTGGTGCCGGGCGAGCAGCGGCCCGAGGACGACGATCGACGCCCGCATCTTCTCCACGAGCTCGTAGGGCGCGACCGGTGTGCAGCGCTCCGGGGTGGTGACGAGCAACTCACCGGCCTCGTTCCTCGTCACCTCGGCGCCGATCGCCGTCAGGACCTCCGCCATGGTCTCGACGTCGGTGATGCGCGGCACGTTCTCGAGCCGGGTCGTCCCCTCGGCAAGGAGCGAAGCCGCCATCAGCTTCAGAACCGAGTTCTTGGCGCCCTGGATGGTGACCTCGCCACGGAGTGGTCCCGCCGAGCGCACGATGAACTGCTGCATCGGCCCGACGCTACCGCCCCGCTGAGGTCTCGATGACCACCCGGGGACCGGGGCGACATCGCCGGGAGGCCCAGCCCGCCGGGTCAGCCGATCAGCCGCTCCAGCACCACCTGGGGCCTGTCGGGGCGTGCCGCGACAGGGAGGACGGCGCGCCGGTAACCCAGGTGCGACAAGAACCCGTCGACCGGCCCGTCGGCCACCACGTCGAAGGTGACTCGCGTACCACCCCGTCCCGCCACGGCCCGTTCCAGGGCCCGCACGAGCTGCCCACCGATGCCCTCGTTGCGCCGGTTCTCGTCGACCCGCAACGTGTGCACCGTAAGGGTCTTACCAGAGGCCGATCCGATCACCGCCCCGACCGGCCGGTCCGTCGCGTAGGCGGTCAACACGAACGGGTCCTCGACCGGCGGGGTCGTCGCCTGAGCGCCGATCCCGCCCTCGCCCGGGGTGGCGGCGATCCACGCCGCCGTTTCGAGGTCGAGCATCGTCGATCCGACGAAGGTGAGCTCGCGGCCTCCCCGACCGACGGTCGATCCCGAGCCGAGGATGACGTCGGCGATGACACGCCAGGGGTGTCGGGGGGCCTGGTCGTCCTGCTCGCACAGCGCCACCGTCGACAGCATCGCTGCCAGCTCAAAGTTGGCCAGCACCTGGAGGGCGGCGACGATCTTCACCCTTTCCACACGGCCACCGATCGTGATATGCGGGACGAAGGGCCGCCCCACCCGCGGCGCGGCCGGGACGAGCGGCGGGGCCGCGAGTCGCCGCTGGAGCTCGACGATTCGGGCGGTGTCCCCGTTCACCGCCAGATAGACGACCGGCGTTCGTGGGGCAAAGGTGTGCGCCGGGCCGATCCGCACTTCGGCCGGGTCGTCGGCCGCGACCGTCCGCACCAGGCGGAGTACGTCGACGATCTCCACGTTCCGCACGTTGACCGGAGGGACGAGCGTGATGTGCGGCGCGATCCGGCCGAGCCCGGAACCCCCGAGGGCCCGCCGCAAACCGTCGATCTCGGCGGCGGCGCGCCCGGTCACGGTCAGCGCGACAAGCAAGCGCCGGCGGGTCACCGAGCGAGCGAAGCGACGGCTCGGCTCAGGGTCCGCAGGACCGTGGCTCACCGTCACGTCGCAGCGGTGACCCCCGCCGCCTCGAGGCGGACCCGGGCGCGGTGCATCGCGGCCTGCGGCGAGTCGGTGGCCGCGCGGACCAGCCTCTCCTCGGGGGTGAGAGGGTCGGGGGTGCCTGCGGGGCCTGGCTCGCCGTCCGGCGGCGTTCCGGCGCCAAGCCGCCCGGCGGCCTTCTCGAGGGCGGCGCGGGCCCGGGCGACGTCGATCTCGGAGGCGAGCTCGGCGACCCCCGCCAGGATGACGACACCTTCGCGGTCGACGTGGACCAGGCCCCCGTGGACGGCGGCACGTACCACGCGCGCCTCGCCTTCGGCCTCCTCATCACCCGCCTCGCCCACCTCACGGATGCGCACCACGGTCACGTCGGCGACGCCGATGTAGTCCTCGTGTCGGGCGAGGAAGGTGATCTCGCCTTCGATGGTGCGCATCGAGACCTCGTCGGCCTCGCCGGAGAACAACACCCGCTCGGGGGTCACGAGCTCGACGTGAAACGGGGTCCCCACGGTCCCGGCCCCGTCATCCGCTCTCGAACTGCTTGGACTTCTCGTGGACATCGTCGACCCCGCCGGCGTTCAAGAACGCCTGCTCGGGAACGTCGTCGAGGTCCCCCCCAACGAGCGCCTCAAAGCTGCGGATGGTCTCGTCGACATCGACGTAGACCCCGGGCAGCCCGGTGAAGACCTGCCCGACGAAGAAGGGCTGCGACAGGAAGCGCTGGATCTTGCGCGCTCTCGTAACGGTCACCCGGTCCTCTTCGGACAGCTCCTCGAGGCCGAGGATCGCGATGATGTCCTGGAGGTCCCGGTAACGCTGGAGGATCTGTTTCACCGCGCTCGCACAGGCGTAGTGGCGGTCGCCGACCACCTCGGGAGCGAGAATGCTGCTCGTCGAGGCGAGGGGGTCAACCGCGGGATAGATCCCCAGGGCGGCGATCTGCCGGGAGAGCTCGGTCGTCGCGTCGAGGTGCGCGAAGGTGGTGAATGGAGCCGGGTCGGTGTAGTCGTCGGCGGGCACGTACACCGCCTGCACCGAGGTGATCGAACGGCCCCGCGTTGAGGTGATCCGCTCCTGGAGCTGGCCCATCTCGTCGGCGAGCGTCGGCTGGTAGCCGACGGCGGACGGCATCCGGCCGAGCAGAGTCGAAACCTCGGAACCGGCCTGGACGAAGCGGAAGATGTTGTCGACGAACAACAACACGTCCTGGTGCTTCACGTCCCGAAAGTACTCCGCCATGGTGAGGGCTGACAGCGCTACCCGGAGGCGGACGCCGGGTGGCTCGTCCATCTGGCCGAAGACGAGGACTGCCTTGTCGATGACACCCGACTCCTGCATCTCGAGCCAAAGATCGTTCCCCTCCCGGGTCCGCTCGCCCACCCCGGCGAAGACCGACACGCCGCCGTGCTGTTTGGCGACACGGTTGATCATCTCCAGGATGAGGATCGTCTTACCGACGCCGGCTCCGCCGAAAAGGCCGATCTTGCCGCCTCGCACGTACGGCTCGAGGAGGTCGATCACCTTGATCCCGGTCTCGAACATCTCGCGGCTCGGTTCGAGCTCGTCAAAAGGTGGCGGCTCGCGGTGGATCTCCCAACGATCAGCGACCGCGCCGATGTCGTCGGTATCGATCGGCTCGCCGATGACATTGAAGGCATGGCCGAGGACGTTGTCCCCGACCGGGACGGTGATGCCCTGACCGGTGTTACGGACGACGGCGTCGCGTTCGAGGCCGTCGGTCGGTTTCAGGCAGATGCAACGGACCCGTCCCTCACCGATCTGCTGGGCGACCTCGGCGGTGATGACCACTCGCCTCCCCTCGAGCTCCAGGTCGATTTCCAGGGCGGTGTTGATCTCCGGCAGGGCGTGTGGCGGGAACTCGACGTCGACGACGGGACCGGCGATCGAGACAACTCGGCCGTTCTCGAGCGATCGTGGTTCCGGGTTCGCCGGGTCGGTTTTTGTCGACATCTCCTCTACTCCTCGCCGAGACCCGCCATGGGCCTCTGGGACCTGCCGCCCCCTCCGGCGACCCGCATCGCTTCGGCACCACCGACGATCTCCATGATTTCGTTGGTGATCGAATCCTGGCGGATACGGTTCAACAGCCGGCGCAGCGTCGTCGCCAGCTCTTCGGCGTTCTCGGTGGCCGCGGACATCGCCCGCTGCCGGGCGGTGTGCTCCGACGCCGAGGCCTCGAGCAGCGCCTGGAAGAGCACCGCCTCGGTGAAGAGTGGCAGGACCAGCCCCAGCAGCTCCTCCGCGGGCGGCTCGAAATCATAGAAGCCCTGGGCCGGTGGCGGCGTCGCCGGTCCTTGTCCACCTCGTGGCTCCGGCGGCACCAGCGGCAGCACCTGGCGCACCTCGACGACCTGAACCCCGCCGGAGCGAAAACGGGTCGAGACCAGCTGGACGAGATCGACCTCCCCGGCGAGGAACGGTCCGAGCGTCTCGGCCGCGACCCGGCGGGCGTCCTCGTAGATCGGCCGCTCGGTCATCTTCACCAGCGAGCAGGCGACCTCCCGCCCGTGGAACCGGAAGAAACGCTGGGCGCGGCGCCCCACGGTCACCAGCGTGTAGGTGCGACCCTCGGTTTCCCCGGCGCGCATCAACCGCTCCGCGGTACCCAGGACGTTGGCGTTGTAGGCACCGCACAGCCCGCGGTCCGAGACGATGGCGACGACCAACACCCGTCGCGAGTCCGCCGGCGGTGCCGTTCGAGGGACGGACGGACCCAGGTCGGACACGGTGATCCCGAAGATGTCCTCGATTTCTCCGACATAGGGCCGGCTCCCTTGGATACGTCCCTGGGCGCGCACGATCTGAGACGCCGAGATGAGGTCCATGGCTCGGGTCATCTTCCCAGTCGACTCCACGCTGTGAATCCGGCGTCGAAGGACGCGCTCTTGTCCGGATGACATCGATCAGTCCCGCCGGTCGCTTCCGGGTGGGCCCCCCGACGCCGAGCCGGCCGCGAGGCCCGGCGCGAGGTTGAGGGGCGCGGCTTCCGCCTCGGCATCCCCCGCGAACTGCGAGGCCACACCCTTGATCGCGGCGTCGAAATCGGAGATCTTGGGCAGGCTCCCCGTCTGGCGGATGTGCTCGAGCATCCTGGGGTGGACCGATCGGAACTCGCTGCGCAGCGCCGACTCGAACCGCCGGACGTCGGCGACCGCGACCGGGTCGGTGAATCCACGCACCCCGGCGTAGATGACGACGACCTCTTCCTCCACCGGTATCGGATCGTTCGGGCCCTGTTTGAGCAGTTCGACCAGGCGGTGGCCCCGGTCGAGCTGGGACTGGGAGGCCCGGTCGAGCTCGGAGCCAAAGGTGGCGAACGCCTCGAGGTCACGGAACTGTGCGAGGTCGATCTTCAGCGAACCAACCACCGACTTCATGGCCTCCACCTGGGCTGCCCCGCCCACCCGGGAGACCGAGTTCCCGATGTTCATCGCGGGTCGCACCCCCGAATTGAAAAGATCGGTCTCCAGGAAGATCTGGCCGTCGGTGATCGAGATCACGTTGGTCGGGATGTAGGCCGCGATGTCCCCGGCCTTCGTCTCGATGAGCGGCAATGCCGTCAGCGAACCGCCGCCCAGCTCGTCGGAGAGCTTGGCGGCCCGCTCGAGCAGACGACTGTGGAGATAGAAGATGTCGCCCGGATACGCCTCCCGGCCCGGGGGTCGGCGGAGCAACAGCGAGAGCTGGCGGTAGGCCTCGGCCTGTTTGGACAGGTCGTCGTAAACGATCAGCGCGTGCTCCCCTCGCTCCATCCAGTGCTGTCCCATCGCGCAGCCGGCATAGGGCGCGAGGTACTTGAACGGTGCCGGCTCCGAGGCCGGGGCCGCAACCACCACCGTGTACTCGAGTGCGTCGTGCGCGGCCAGGGTGGAAACGACCTGGGCGACCGTTGATCCTTTCTGCCCGATGGCCACGTAGATGCACTTCACCCCGGCGCCGCGCTGGTTGATGATCGTGTCGACGGCGATCGTCGTCTTGCCGGTCTTGCGGTCCCCGATGATGAGCTCGCGCTGGCCACGGCCGATTGGAGTGATCGCGTCGATCACCTTGATCCCGGTCTGCAACGGCTCGCACACCTTCTGGCGACTGACGATCCCGGGGGCCTGCACCTCGAGACGGCGCAACTCGACGTCGCCAAGCGGGCCCCTGCCATCGATCGGTTCGCCGAGGGGGTTGACCACCCGCCCAAGCAGGGCGTCCCCGACCGGAACCGAAAGGAGCCTCCCCGTGGTGCGCACGGATTGGCCCTCGTCGAGCCCCTCGACCTCGCCGAGCACGATGGCGCCGATCTCCTCCTCGTCAAGGTTGAGGGCGAGCCCGTAGATCCCATTCTCGAACTCGAGCAGTTCGTTCACCGACGCGTGCGGCAGGCCGGAGATATGGGCTATCCCGTCGCCCACCTCGCTGATGCGCCCGACCTGTTCGGCGCCGACCTCGGTGCTCAGCTCGTCGACGTGCCGCGCGAGTACTGCGGTGATCTCGTCGGCGTTGATCGACAGCTCGCCCATGCCCCGCCTTTCTTAGTCGTCAGCCCGCTTGCACGAGCAGGTCTCGGAGACGTTCCACGCGTAGCCGGACGGTCCCGTCGATGACGAGGTCGCCGACGGAGATGAGAATCCCGCCGATCACCGCCGGATCGATGATCTCGCGCACCTCCACGTTCCGTTCGACAATCCGGCTGAGGGCCGCGGCGATCCGCTTCTTTTCAGCGGCTTTCAGCGCGACGACACTGCGCACGGTGGCAACCCGGCGTCCGCGTTCGGCGGCGGCCAGACCGACCAGCCATTCGAGTGTACCGACGAGATCGCGTACCCGCCCGGCACGCAGCAGGTAGCGGACCATCCGGACCGTCGCCGGATGGCAGGCCGATTCGAAAAGGTCGTCGACGACGGCGAACCTCCCCGACAGCGGCAGGTTGGCGTCACCGAGGATCTGGCGCAGCGGGCGGCTGGATTCCAGCAGACGCGCCACGTCGAACAGCTCGTCTTCGACCTCGTCGAGTTGCCGTGGCACGGTGAGCTCCTTCAGCACCCGCTCCCCGTATCCGCGAATCCGCTCCCGAATGGCCCCACGCGCCGCCGCCGGCTCCATCTCGGCGGTCGCGCCCGCCTGGGCCCGCCCGCACTCGTGTTCCGCCCGCTCGACGAGGAGCGCGACCGACACCGGGAGCTCCGCCGGGCGTTCGACCCGGACCGCGAAGGCGAGCAGCTCGGCGGCCTCAGGGGTCGCCTTGCCGGTGAGGAGATCCGCCACGATCGCGCGGCGCGTCGACGCCGCGTTCATGGGATCGATGAGTACGAGGCGAAGCTTCTCGGAGGCGTTCAGCGCCCGGGCAAACGCGATGAGATCGTCGCGCGTCCCGTCGAGCCGGTTCGCGGACTCCGCGGTCTCGAAGACCGCAGCGGCGTAGCCGCGGAGGAGTTCTCGCACGGCTACCCTGCCCCCTCAGATTCGGCAGCGGCGATCGCTTCACCGATCAATTTGTGGTGGCTTCGATCGTCGAGTTCGGCGGCGACGATCTTGGCGGCCACCGAGGCAACCAGGGCACCAACCCGCTGGATCACCTCTTCGCGCACCTGGGCCCGGGCGAGATCGATGGCGACCTCGGCTCGGGTCAGATCGCGCGCGTATTCCGCGTCGGCCCGGGCCCGACCCTCGGCGACGACCCGACCGGCGTCTTGGTGCGCCCGGGCGACGATCGCCGCCGCCTCCGCCTTGGCCTCCTCGAGCGCCGTGGTCCGGGTCGCGACCAGCTGTTCGGAAGCGAGCCGCGCCTGGTCTGCGGCCGCCAGTTCGGCATGGATCGCTTCGGCTCGGGCGTTCATCCACCGCCTCACCACGGGGACGACGTAGCGAACGATCACCACCACGACGATGGCGAGCGCCACCCATTCCAGGCCGAAGGTCAATCCGAAGTCCGACGAAGCCAGCATTCCGGGCGCGCCCGTCACTCGCTCGGCGCCGACTCTTGCGCGTCGGTGAGTTCGGACAGGATGGTGTTCCGGTCACGATCAGCCTCCAGGCCACCCCCGACGATGCGTTCGGCGGCCACGATGACCAGCTCCACCGCCTCTGACAACACCGCCTCGTGTACGCGTCGCCGTTCGGTTTCGATGGCGCCGGACGCCTCGGCTAAACGGCGCTCGCGCTCGACCTGACCTCGCGCCCGCGCCTCGCGCATCAGCTCCTCCACCGATCTCCCGGCCTCCTCGAGGATCGTGCGCGCGCTCAAGCGCGCCGCCTCCAGGACGGCGATCCGTTCCTTCTCCAGCCGGGCGGCCTTCGCGCGTGCGACTTGGGATGACTCTTGCGCGTCGGTGATCACCGCGGCGCGCCCGTCAAGGACCCTGCGCAGCGACGGCAGGATGAACTTCGCGATCACCCCCAGGACGACGAGGAAGATGATGAGCTCGACGAAGAAGGTGCCGTTGGGCAGGATGAAGTCACTGCTCGAGCCCGACGAGCTGGCGAACAACACGATCGTTCCCGTTACTTCTTGTAGAGCACGAAGACGAAAAACGCCATGAAGGCAAGGTTGATGAAGTACATGGCCTCGACGAGCCCGATGATGGTGAACATGATGACGAACAGCCGGCTCTGCGCTTCCGGCTGGCGCGCGACTCCGGCGATCGTCTGACTGCCGGCCAGGCCGTCACCGATGGCGGCGCCGATGGCGCCGCCGCCGAGCGCGATTCCCCCACCAATGAGCGCGCCGGCAAGCTGGATCGCTTGCTGCGTCGTGTCTGCCATGTGGTTCTCCTGTCGTTGTCGATTATGAGGTCCGCGCCCGTTGCGAGAGCCCGGGCCAGGCTAGGTGTTCCCGGTAATGGCTGATTCGAAGTAGAGGATGGTGAGCAACGAGAAGATGAACGCCTGGATCGGTCCGATGAGCAACCCTTCGAACAGCTTCCAGACGACGTCGAGAATCGGGATGGGCGCGATCCATGACGCCGGAAAGAGTCCCGCGATGATGACCAGCATGAGGGCCCCCGAGAAGATGTTGCCGAAGAGCCGCAAGGCCAGCGTGACCGGCTTGACCAGCTCTTCGATGATGTTGACCGGCAGAAACACCTTGAACGGGCGCAGGTAGTGACCCAGGTAGCGCCTCCAGCCCTGCTTGCGGATCCAGGTCACGTGCACGAGGACGATGACGAAGACGGCGAGAGCGGCGGTGAAACTCACGTCCGCCGCCGGGGCCGGCAGGTACTGCGGAGAATGCCCGGTCGGGATCAGCTCGAGCCAATTCGCGATGAGAATGAAGACGAACAGGGTGAGCGCCAGCGGCACGATGGGCCGTCCGGCATCGCCCATCGTCGATTCGACCTGCCCGTCGACGACGCCCAGGATCGACTCCACCACGAGCTGGAACTTCCCCGGCACCCCGGAGGTCGCCTTGGCGCGCAGGTAGAAGCCGGCCCCGAGCACGATTGCCGCCGCGACCAGGGTCGACAGGACGGTGTCCACGTCGATCGTCTGCCCGAAGATTGTCCTCGTGATATGGGAGCCGACGGTGATCGTCGCCGCTAGCACACCACCCGTCATCGCGCGACCCCTGTCGTGGCATGTCGCAACAGGGATCGGACCAGACTCGTGACGAAGACCAAGTAGAAAACGGCAATCCCGCCGGCTGCTCCGAAACCGAGCTGCAGCGACGCGAACGCCAGCCCGACCACGACCGCGGTCGTCACGCCGAGACGCAAGAGCGTTCCCGAGGCGAGCGCACGCCGCCGGTGTGGTCGAGCGCTGGCGCTCACTTTCGCCACCGATCGCGAGACGAGACGGATGTTGCCGAGACCGAGGGCAAGACCGACGCAACCACCCACGCCGACCAGCGGATACCCGACCAGTGCTGCCACCACCACCATGACCACCGCGACAACGATGCCCGCGTAGACCGTCCGTCGCACGACCCGCGCGACCTCGGGCACCGGCAACTGCTCGAAAAGAATTGAAATCCGGTCCATTCTCGTCTCTATGGCATCTGGTGCGTCGCTTCGGGCCGCGCGGGAGGGAGGTTACAGGTACTTGTTGATCTTGGAGTAAGTCGCCGCCACGGCGGCGAGCACTCCCAGGGCAAGTCCCGCGAACGTCACGGCCGGCCCGGCACCGGACGCCGTCCCGATCCAATAGCCGCCGCCGACACCGACGGCGACACAGGCTGCGGCCGTGATGCCCATGCCGGCGAGCTCGACGTACGTCGGGCCCGGCCGCCTTCTCACGCTGGGCTTATTCTCCTATCTCCTCGGCCGGCCAGGCAACATTCGCCGGTGGCGGGTCACTTCCGGGATCTTCGCGGGGCGCCACCTTGGCAGTGCGTCCACGTCGCGCCCGCCGGATGACCCGACGACGCCGACGCCGCTTCGGCGAGGCGAGATCGGGCTCCCCGGCCACGGCGACACCCGCGGCGGCCGACATGACCACCGGGAGCGGCAGCCCGCCAGGCTGGTCGACCAGGTCTGCGGCGTGCGCCGCGCTCTCGGCGGCGGCGACGGGCTCCGGGGTCGGGGCGCGGGTTCCCGGTCGGAACACGGTGTAGAGCACTGCCACGAGGAACACCGCGACGAACGGGACAAAAGCATTGAACCGCAGCCCGAACGTCAACAACAACACGAAGATCGACAACACCGCGGTCCAAGCCCACAAGATGAGCACGGCGCGCCGATGACCGTGGCCGAGGCGCACGAGGCGGTGATGGAGATGGCCGAGATCCCGCTCGGCAAAGGACGTGCCGTGCACCGTCCGGCGCACGATGGCGAACGCCGTGTCGAGGATCGGCACGCCCAGGATGAAGACGGGTATGAAAAGCGGGGCGAAGCGGAAGAAGGTGAGCCCGGTGACGTCGGTGGCTCCGGTCCCGTTGACGGTGGTCCGGCCGCCGATCACCATGGTCGCCGCCGCCATCAGCAGGCCTAGGAAGAGCGCGCCGCCGTCACCCATGAACACCCGGGCTGGATGAAAGTTGTGCGGGAGGAACCCGATGCAAACGCCGCACGTGATGGCGGCGATAAGTGGACCGAGGTTGTCCACCGAGAGGTTCCCCAGCACCTCCAGACGGAGTCCGTAGATGCACAGCGTGCCTGCCGCGATGGCGATGATCCCCGCCGCGAGACCATCGAGCCCGTCGATGAGATTCACCGCGTTGGCCATGACGACGACCCAGACTGCGGTCACCAGCGGCAGGATCGACGGCGATAGCACGAAGATCGTGGAAACGAATGGGATCTTGAAGTAGTACATCGTGACCCCGAGGAACAACAGGATCATGGCGGCGAGCACCTGACCCGCCACCTTCGCTGGCGGGGAGATGTCGCGAATGTCGTCGACGAGGCCGACGAGATAGATGACCAGCGCGGCGAGAGCCACCCCGATCGGCTCGGACGACCCCCGAAAGATCTGCCCCAACGCGCCGAGCTGGGAGGCCATCACCAGCGAGAGGGCGAAGCCGAGGAACATCGCCGCCCCCCCGATCGTCGGGACGGGCCCGGCGTGGGGGCGGAGGTCGTCGGAGCGGTCGACCGCCCCAAAGCGGATGGCGATCCGGCGGACCGGGAAGGCGAACAGGTACGTCGCCACCGCCGCCAGGCAGAAGACGAGGGCGTAGTCGCCGTACCGGCCCACCTAGGAGAACTCGCCTCCCTGGTTCGCCGCGTCCAGCGCGAGCGCGAGCGAACGGTATGGATCGAACCGAGCGCACAGCTCTCGCACCTCGGCCCGCACCTCGGCCAGCACCGCCTCGTCGTCCCGGTGGCGCAGCACCGTCGCGAGCAGCTGGCCGACCCGTGTCATCTCCGGTTCGCCCATCCCGGCCGTGGTCTCGGCAGGACTTCCGAGCCGCAGTCCGCTGGTCACGAAGGGAGACCGGGGATCGTTCGGGATCTGGTTGCGATTGCAGGTGATCCCGGTCCGGTCGAGCACGTCCTGCGCCACCTTGCCGGTGAGCTCCGGGTCGAAGGACCGCAGGTCGATGATGACCTGGTGGTTCTCCGTCCCGCCGGCGACCAAGCGGAAGCCCTCGTCCGCCAGCGCTGTCGCCAGCGCTGCCGCGTTGCGCAGGACCTGGACCGAGTAATCCTTGAATGACAGCTGCGCCGCCTCGGCGAACGCGACCGCCTTCGCCGCGATGACGTGCTCGAGCGGTCCGCCCTGCAGGCCGGGGAAGACCGCCGAGTCAATCGCCCGGGCATGCGTCTCGTCGGTGAGGATGGCTCCCCCGCGTGGCCCGCGCAGGGTCTTATGCGTCGTGAAGGTGACGACATCGGCGACCCCGACCGGGCTCGGGTGCACCCCGGCCGCGATCAGGCCGGCCGGGTGGGCGGCGTCGAACATGAACAGCGCCCCGACCTCGTCGGCGATCGCCCGGAACGGTTCGGGATCGATGCGGCGGGTGTACGCCGTCGTGCCCGCCAGGATGAGCTTCGGCCTCTCCCGTCGCGCGAGTTCCGCCACCTCGTCGAGGTCGATGCGCTCACCGGACCCGTCGGTTTGCGCCGGGGTCACGCCGTAGGAGACGAACCGATACAACTTGCCAGTCACACTGACCGGCGAACCGTGGGTGAGGTGGCCTCCCTGGTCGAGCCGCATCGCGAGAATGGTCTCCCCCGGTTCGACGAGGGCGAAGTACACCGCGAGATTGGCCGACGCACCGGAATGCGGTTGGACGTTGGCGTGTTCGGCTCCGAACAGTGACCTCGCACGGGCACGCGCGAGCTCCTCGACCTCGTCCGCGAAGACGTTGCCTCCGTAGTAACGACGACCGGGGTAACCCTCGGAGTACTTATTCGTGAACACCGAAGCGGTCGCGGCGAGCACCGCGGGAGAAGTGAAGTTCTCCGACGCGATCAACTGGATCGTGGTCCGCTGCCGATTGAGTTCATCGGCGAGGATGCGCGCGACTTCGGGGTCGTCCCCCAGCACGTCGTGGGAGGACTCGGTCACTGGCCCTCTTCGAGGCGCGTGATCTTCTCGAGCCGGGGTATGTGACGCCCACCTGCGAAGGAAGACAAGATGAACGCGTCCAACGCGTCAGTCGCCACCACTGGCCCGGTAAGCCGGGCACCAAAGCAGATGACGTTGGCGTCGTTGTGCTCCCGGGCGAGGCGCGCCGAGGTCACGTCGTGGACCAGCGCGGCGCGCACACCACGGACCTTGTTCGCCGCGATCGCGATGCCGTTGCCGGTCCCGCAGACGCACAAACCGAAGTCGACCTCACCGGCGACGACCGCCCGGCCCACCGCGGCGCCAAAGTCCGGGTAGTCGACCGCCGCCTCTGAGTGAGTGCCGAGATCGACTACCTCGTGTCCAGCCGCCGCGAGGTGTCCACCGAGGACATCTTTCAATTGAAGACCGGCGTGATCCGAACCGAGGGCGAAGCGCACGGCCGTGCAGTCTACGCGGCCCGCAGGCCCCGCTTGCTCGCAACCCACCGTCGACCGTGGCTCCTCGTGGCGCCTCAGCGCTGGTCGTTGCGGTACGGCCCGAGACTTTAATGTACGGCCACGCCGTCGAACGCAGGCCTCGTCGGCGGCCATGGCGCGTCACCCTCATCCGGCCAGCGCTGCCTCCACCTCAGCAAACGGAATCGCCCCGTGTCGTACGCAGCGTGGCGCGCCCGCGACGATCGAGACCACCGTCGACGGCGGGTTGTCGCGCAACCCCCCGTCGAGAACGGTGCCGACGTCTTGTCCGAAAATCAAACGGAATTCCTGCACGGTGCGAGCGGGACGACCTCCGTGGCGATTGGCGCTCGTCACCGCGAGCGGCCCGATTCGTCGGCACAGCGCCCGGGCGACGTCGTCGTCCGGGCAGCGCACACCGACCGTCGTCGGGTCGCCACCGAGAACAATCTCCGAGTCTCCGACCCGGCGGACCGCGATCGTCAGCGCGCCCGGCCAGAAGCAGTCAGCGAGGATGGTGAGCCGAGTATCGGCTCCACCGGCAACGTCCTCGGCTTGGGCGAGATCGGCGACGAGAACCGGAATGGTCAGAGCGGAGGGTCGGCCCTTGAGGTCGAAAAGCTGACCGACCGCGGCCGGCAGGCGGGCCGAAGCGGCGAGCCCGTAGACGGTGTCGGTTGGGAGCCCGACGACCTGGCCTTGTTCGAGCGCACGAACGAGTTCACCGATGGAGTTTGAACCCTGTTCCACGTTTACCACCGGGCGACGACGACGCGGTCCCGGTCCGCGAGGTCGCGCCGGACATCGACCTGGCGGGCGCTACAGCCCCGGGCGAATTCCAACACGGCCGGCGCTTGATGTGGCGCGATCTCGACCACTACGGCGGCGCCACCCGACAGCCACCGCGGCGCCCCTCGCAGGATCTCCTCGATCGCCTCGCGGCCGGTATCGCCGGCGACGAGCGCTTCTCGCGGGTCGAAATCGCGCACGACCGGGTCGAGGTCGTGCCACTCGGACGCCGCGACATAGGGCGGATTCGCCACGACGAGGTCGACCTTGCCAGCGATCGAGCAATCAAGGGCCTGGTACCAGTCACCGAGCTGGAGCTCGACCCGGCAGGCCTGCTCCGGGTCCAGCCTCGACCGGTTGGCGCGTGCGACCTCGAGCGCCGCGGGAGAAAGATCGGTCGCCACGACGGCAACGCCCGGCAGCTCCGAGACGAGCGAGCAGGCGATCGCGCCCGATCCGGTCCCGAGCTCGACGACGAGTGGCGGAGGCCGGGACGCCGGTCGGGCGTTGAGCTCACCGAGCGCCACCTCGACCGTGCACTCGGTCTCGGGCCGCGGCACGAGGGCGCGCCGGTCGATGACCAGGTCGAGCTGGCGAAACCCCCAGTGCCCCACGACGTGTTGGAGCGGCGCGCCACGACTGCGTTGGTCGACGAGCGCCCGATAACGTCGCCGGACAGACCGCCCCGGGATGGTGTCCTGGGCGAGAGTCAGCCCGGACCGCGACAACCCGGCGACCTCCTCGGCGAGGATCAGCGCCTCGCGGGTCGGCCAGCTCGGTCCGCGCGGCGTGCAGGAGATCACGCCACGTCAGAGCCTCAACCGGTCGCACCGAGCTGTTGGGATCGTTCATCGGCGAGCAGCGCATCGGCGAGCTCATCGAGGTCCCCCTGCAGAATGCGGTCCAGCTTGTGGAGGGTGAGACCGATGCGGTGATCGGTGACCCGGTTCTCCTTGAAGTTGTAGGTGCGGATCTTGTCGGCGCGACCGCCGCCTCTCACCTGCTCCCGTCTTTCCCGGGAGAGCTCGGCTTCGACCCGGTCCCGCTCGAGCTTGGCAAGCCGGGCCCGAAGGACCTGCATCGCCTTGGCACGGTTCTGGATCTGGCTCTTCTCGTCCTGCATGGCGACGACGAGCCCGGTCGGAACGTGCGTGATTCGCACCGCCGAGTCCGTCGTGTTCACCGACTGGCCTCCAGGACCGGTCGAGCGGTACACGTCGATCCGGAGATCGGCCGGGTCGATCTCCACCTCGACCTCGTCGACCTCGGGGAGAACCACCACCGCGGCCGAAGAGGTGTGGATCCGTCCCTGGGACTCGGTCACCGGCACGCGCTGGACACGGTGGGTGCCGCCTTCGTGCTTCAACCGCTGCCAAGCGTCGGCACCTTTTACCAAGAAGGTGACCTCATCGATGCCACCGAGGTCGGAAGCCTGCAGGCTCAGCACCTCGACGCGCCAGTGACGGCGGTCCGCGTAACGCAGGTACATGTCGTAAAGATCCCTCGCGAACAGGTTCGCCTCGTCGCCTCCCTCGGCCCCGCGGATCGTGACGATGACGTTCCGGCCGTCGTTCTCGTCGCGGGGAACAAGCAGGCGCCCGAGTTCGGCGTCGAGCTCAGCCGCGTGCCCTTCCGCCTCGGCGAGCTGGGTCTTGGCGAGCTCGCGCTCCCCAGGCGGTGCACCATCGACCATCTCGCGCGCCGCGATGAGGTCGCCCTCCGCCCCGCGCCGGGCACGAATGGTCCGCACCACGGGTTCGAGCGCCTTGAGACGCCGTGAACACTCCAGGAAACGCTTGCGATCTCCGGCGATGCCAGGCTCCGACAGCTGCGCCAGCAGGTCTTCGTACTCGCGTTCAAGTTCCGCGAACCGGTCCACCTCTCGCACGAACCAAGGCTACCCGCAGGTCGTCGGGGGCTTCCGCCGGGTGGTGGGTCAGCGATTTCGCTTGGCCCGCGAACCGTAACGGCGCTCGAAGCGCTCGACGCGACCACCGGTGTCGACGAGCTTCTGCTTGCCGGTGTAGAAGGGATGGCACTCGTTACACAGTTCAACGTGCAGCTCGGGTTTCGTCGAGCGCGTGGTGAAGGTGTTCCCGCAGGAACACCGCACCGTCGTCGTGACGTAGTTCGGATGAATGTCGGTCTTCATGTTCCCTTCTTGGTGGCGACGGTGTCATCCGCCGGCCGGGCCGTTTAGGCGGTCGATTGCGGCGCCTTGGCGATCTCGGCGAGGAATTCGTCGTTGGACGCCGTCGTACGGATCTTGTCCATCAGCAGCTCGAGACCGGCCGCGGAATTGCCCTCGCTGCTCAGCGCGTTGAGCACCCGGCGCAGCTTCCAGACCTGCTGGAGCTGGTTGCGCTCGAAGAGCAGCTCCTCGTGGCGGGTCGAGCTAGCGTTGACGTCGATCGCCGGGTAGATGCGGCGCTCGGCCAACCGTCGGTCCAGCCGGAGCTCCATGTTCCCGGTCCCCTTGAACTCCTCGAAAATCACCTCGTCCATCTTCGACCCCGTCTCGACGAGGGCCGTCGCGAGAATCGTGAGCGATCCGCCTTCTTCTACGTTGCGCGCCGAGCCAAAGAACTTCTTCGGCGGATAGAGCGCCCCGGAGTCGACACCGCCGGACATGATCCGACCGGTGGCGGGCTGGGCGAGGTTGTAGGCGCGGGCGAGGCGCGTGATCCCATCGAGCAGGATCACGACGTCCCTTCCCAGCTCGACCAGCCGCTTTGCCCGTTCGATCGTCAACTCGGCCACGGCGGTGTGCTCGTCGGCGGGCCGGTCGAACGTCGAGGCGATCACCTCGCCTTTCACCGACCGGCGCATGTCGGTGACCTCCTCGGGGCGCTCGGCGATCAGCAGCACGATGAGGTGCACGTCGGGGTCGTTCGCCTCGATCGAATGGGCGATCTGTTTCATCACGAAGGTCTTGCCCGCCTTGGGCGGCGAGACGATCATCCCCCGCTGTCCGCGTCCGATCGGCGAGATGAGGTCGACGATCCGTGCCGTCAGGTTCCTCGGGTCGTCGGCCAGCTCCAGGTGGAGCGGACTGTCCGGGAACAGCGGCGTGAGATCCTCGAAACGGGGGCGCTGCCTGGCCTCGTCGGGAGACAGCCCGGAGACCGAATCGACCCGCATCAGCGCTGGGTACTTCTCGCTCGGGCCGGCCGGCCGGCAGGCGCCCTCGATCGCGTCGCCGCGGCGCAGGGCCAGACGACGCGCTTGGCTCACCGAGACGTAGACGTCCCGCGTGCTCGGAAGGTACCCACCGGTACGGAGGAAGCCGTAGCCCTCCTCCCGCAGGTCGAGCAGGCCCTTCACGGGAACGAGCTCACCCTGCCACGGGAGCTCCTGACCCGGCTGCACCTCGCCACGTTCGCGACCACGGCGGCGGCGGCTACGCCGGTTCGCCGTGTCGACGTGACCGTCACCCTGCTGGCGGGCCTCGCGATTCGTGCCACCACGCGGCGGACGACGGTCGAGTGGGCGGGAACGCAGCTCGTCGAGGTCGCCGTCGGCCGAGGTGACACCGGCGACGTCGCCGCCGTCGAACCGAGGCGCCCCTCCGGTCACCGCCGGGGCCTCGGCCACGACGACCGAGACCTCGCCGTCGGAGGCAAGAACCCGGGTCGCCACCTGGTCGGCGGGATCGGCCACTGCCTCCTCACCTCGGGATTCATCTTCGAAGGAGGCCTCGGCGACACCGGTTGTGCCGGCGGTCGAGAATCTCGCCACCTCGACCGGGACCACCGTCGCGGTCTCTCGAGCTCCATCGCCGCCCGACTCGCCGCCGTCGGCGCCGACACCGGTCGCCTCAAGAATGAGGTCGATGATCTGGGCCTTCCTCGATCGGGGCGGGGGTGTCAGCGACATCGCGGACGCGATCGCGTGGAGTTCGTCGCGTTCTTTGCGTTCGAGGATTGAGCGCTCGAGCTGCTGTTCGACCATCGGTTCTGCTCCTGCTATGTCGTGAATCTGAGATCGCCAGAGGCCTCCGTACCTCGTCCCCGACCAATCCATCGCGGCCGGGGGATCGTTGCACCGGGGCCAGCGATTCCCGTGGAGCTGCGGACCGGACGCCTAGTGGTCAAAAAAGAGGGGCAATGCCGTCACAGCCCCCAAGACGCTCGACGAGCGATTCGCACGGGAACTACGGGATGCGATCTCGACAGATACGGGATCTCCTGCCACCGGCTGGAGGGACTCGGCTTGCGCGCGAAATCACCCCGGACGCGCTGGTGACATCGACAGTGTAACGGCTCATGAAGTTCACGGCAACGAAGCCAGCCCGGTTGGCTGGAACTCGAACCACTGCCATCTGGCAGGTGGCACCCCGAAAGCGGCCCAGGCTACCCCGGCAACGCTTTCTTTCAGAAAGTGAGCGAGGCGAGGACCGATTCGAGGTTGGCGTCGACCACCTCGGGGAGGCGCGCCCCGCGGATAGCCACGTCGGGATCCTTCAGTCCATTCCCGGTGAGGACGCAGACGACCTTGGAGCCCGCCGGCACCTCCGTTTTCAGCAGGCCGGCCACCGAAGCCGCCGAAGCAGGCTCGCAGAACACCGACTCCTCTTCGGCGAGGAAACGGTAAGCATCAAGGATCTGGTCGTCGGTTACCGCGGCGATCGCGCCAGCCGATTCATTTGCGGCGGCGGTTGCTCCGGCCCATGAGGCCGGATTGCCGATGCGGATGGCGGTCGCGACCGTCTCGGGCTTGTCGATCCGGTGACCCTCGACGATCGGTGCCGCTCCCGCGGCCTGGAACCCCAGCATCCGGGGCAGCCGGGTCGACCTTCCCGCGGCCTGATACTCCCGATAGCCCCGCCAGTAGGCCGTGATATTCCCGGCGTTGCCGACGGGGATGCAGTGAACATCGGGGGCGTCGCCGAGGATGTCGACGATCTCGAAGGCGGCCGTCTTCTGACCCTCGATTCGCATCGGGTTGACCGAGTTCACGACGACGACCGGGGCCCGGGACGGCAGCTCGCGCACCACCACCAGTGCCGCGTCGAAATTGCCGCGCACCTGCAGGACCTGCGCACCGTGCATCAGCGCTTGGGCGAGTTTGCCCAACGCGACGTGACCCTCCGGGACGAGAACGACGCAGGCCATCCCGGCGCGGGCCGCGTAGGCCGCGGCCGACGCCGAGGTGTTCCCCGTCGACGCACAGACGACCGCCCGGGCGCCTTTTTCGAGCGCCTTGGAGATTGCGACCGTCATACCCCGGTCCTTGAACGACCCCGTGGGATTCAACCCCTCGACCTTCAAGTGGACCTCGGCGCCGACCCGGTCCGAGAGCCTCGGCGCCGGGAGTAACGGCGTGTTGCCCTCCAAAAGCGTCACGACCGGCGTCGCATCGGTAACCGGGAGGAACGCCGCGTAGCGACGGATCACGCCGGGCCAGCTCCTGACCGCCGCCGGCCCCGCCGTCGCTTCCCCGCCAGAGCTCGCCCGCTTCACCGGTCGACCCCGCCCCTACCGTTCCTGGCCGACGACCCGGATCAGGCCGCCGACGCGCCGCACCACGTCGAGCCGGGCGAGCTCACCCAGCGTCGCCTGGACGTCGGACTCCCGGACGAGGTGGGTGATGAAGACGAGCCGAGCCTCGTCGCCGAGTCCGACCTGTTCCATCGAGCGCACGGACACGTTGTGCTGCCCAAACTTCGCGGCGACGATGGCGAGGACACCGGGGCGGTCGATGACGTCGATCGCCACGTAGTACTGGGCGCGCAGCTCCCCGATCGGCCGAATCTGGGCCCGGCGCCGCGGTGCAAAGCGCAGTCCCCCCTTCGCGTCGAGCGAGCCGGCCGCGTCGATCACGTCGCCGAGGACCGCGCTGGCCGTCGGGCGCCCCCCGGCGCCACGCCCGAAGAGCATGAGCTCGCCGGCGGCGTCACCCTCGACGAACACGGCGTTGAACGGGCCGCGAATCGTCGCCAGCGGATGGTCGACCGGAACCATCGCCGGGTGCACCCGCACCACGATCACCGGAGTACCGTCGTCTGACGGATCGAGCTGCTCGGCCACCGCGAGCAGCTTCACCTCGTATCCCAGGCGGTGGGCGAACTCGATGTCCGCGGTCTCGATGGCCTCGATCCCCTCGCGGTAGACGTCGGTGGCGACGACGTCAGCGCTGAACGCGATGCCAGCGAGGATCGCCGCCTTAGCCGCGGCGTCACTCCCGCCGACGTCGGCACCTGGATCGCGCTCGGCGTAGCCCAGGCTCTGGGCTTCGCTGAGGGCCGCCGCGTAGGTCAGGTGCTTCTCGCTCATCTCGGTGAGGATGTAGTTGGTCGTCCCGTTCACGATGCCGAGAACACGACGGACGCGTTCGCCGACGAGCGACACGCGCAGGGCGCGTACCAGGGGAATCGCGCCGCCGACCGCCGCCTCGAACAGCAGCGCGCGTCCGGTTTCCTCGGCCGTGGCGAACAGCTCGGGCCCGTCTTGCGCGAGGAGCTCCTTGTTGGCCGTCACGACTGGCTTGCCGGCACGCAGCGCCGAGCAGATCAGCGTCTTGGCCGGCTCGATCCCGCCGATGAGCTCGACCACGACGTCGATCGAGGGGTCGGTGACGACCTCGAAGGCGTCGTTCGTGATCCGGTCCAGTCGCGCGAGAGAACCACGGGGCTTCGTCATGTCGTGGACCGCAATGCGGGTGATCTCGAGCTTCAGCCCGACCCGACGATCGATACCCTCATGGTCGTTGTCGACCAGGTCGGCGAAGGCGGCCCCGACCCCACCGAGACCGAGAAGCCCGAGACGCACGACGCGCGACGTCGCACGCCGGCTACCCCTGGTCATCGGCACAATCTATCGACTTTCAGGGTTCCAGGCGAAGGAGGTCCTCGACCGTCTCCCGTCGAACGATGACACGGGCCCGCCCGTCACCAACGAAAACCACCGGTGGACGCCCCACTCGGTTGTAGTTCGAAGCCATCGAGAACCCGTAGGCACCGGTCACCGGTGTCACAAGCACGTCGCCGATGGCGAGGTCGCCGGGTAGTCGCGCCTCGGAGACGACGACGTCTCCCGACTCGCAGTGTTTGCCGACGATCCGTGCCGGATAGGGGCGGTCCGCCGTCACGGCTCTCGGAAGGAAGGCCTCGTAGCCGCTCCCGTACAGCACTGGCCGCGGGTTGTCGCTCATGCCCCCGTCGACCGCGACGTAGTTGCGGATCCCCGGCAGCTCCTTGATCGTCCCGACCCGGTAACAGGTCATCGCCGCAGTGGCGACGACCGCCCGCCCGGGCTCGGCGGTAATCCGCACGCCTGGCCCCAGTCCGGCGTCCCCACATCGGGCCAGTACCGCCTCCGCCCAATCCCGGATCGTCGGAGCCGTCTCGTCCGACAGGTAGGCGACCCCCAGCCCACCTCCGACGCAGAGTTCGGTGAGACCGTTCGTGGCGACGATCGGGGCAAGTACCTCAGCGACCCGTTCGAAGGACTCGAGCCGTTGGATCTGGCTCCCGATGTGGGCGTGGACGCCGACGACTTCAACCCCTCGCAATCCCCGCAGCGCCTCGATCGCCTCCTGCGCGGCGCCCGAGGGCACGGAAAAACCAAACTTGGAATCCTCCTGACCAGTTGCCACGAACTCGTGGGTGTGCGCCTCGATCCCCGGGTTGACCCTCACCAGGAGCCGCTGGTCGGCGCCCCGCTTCGGAGCGTCGAGGAGGCGCTCGATCCGCCGGATCTCGTCGAACGAGTCGACGACGATCCTTGCGACTCCGAGGCCCAAGACGGAGTGGAGCTCAGAGTCGGACTTGTTGTTGCCGTGGAACACGATCTGATCCGGGGCGGCGCCCGCCGACAGCGCCACTCCGAGCTCGCCGTCGGTCGACACGTCGAGCCGCAGTCCTTCCTCCGTGGCGAGCTGGGCCATCTGTCGGCACAGAAACGCCTTTGTGGCGTAGGCACTCCCCGGCCCGAAGGAACCCACGATCTCTCGGCAACGCTGCCGTAGGGTCAACTCGTCGTAGACGAAAACTGGCGTGCCGAATTCGTCGGCCAGCGCGACGACGCTGACACCACCGACCTCGAGGCTTCCCGAAGCGGTCACCACGGCGCTATCGGGCAACAGGTGTCTCGCGACCGGAGCCTCGTTCGGCGCGACTCCCAGATCGGCGTCACCGCCTATCCCGAACGACATCACATCGACTCGGGGGTGGACACCCCGAGCACGCCCAGGCCGATGGTCAGGCCGATCCGCACCGCGCCGACCAGGGCGAGGCGGGCATCGGTCAGCGGCCTCGGAACTTCGTCGCCGAGCACGCGACATTCGTGGTAGAAGCCGTGGAAGTCTGCCGCGAGCTCCCGCACCCAGTTCGTCACCTTGTATGGAGCACGCGCGATGGCGGCGTCCGCGAGCACCGGTGGCAGGTCGATGAGACGCCGGATGAGCTCGAGCTCGTGGGGGTCGACGAGGACCGAGAGGTCGACCTTGTCGTACTGGGGCCGCTTGACCCCACGCTCTTTGGCGACACGTTCGATCGACGTGATCCGGGCGTGCGCGTACTGCACGTAGTAGACGGGGTTCTCCATCGACTGTTGGCGCACCACGTCGAGGTCGATCGTCGTCGCCTGATTGATTGATCCCATCAGCGCCAAGAGGCGCGCCGCGTCCGGTCCAACGACGTCGATGAGCTCGTCGAGCCGCACGTACTGGCCCGACCGCTTTGACATCCGGCCGCTCACCAGCGAGACGAGCTGGCCGAGCTCGACTTCCAGACGTTTCGGGTCGACGCCGAGCGCCGCGACACCGGCCCGCAGGCTCGGCACCTGACCGTGGTGGTCAGCGCCGAACACGTCGATCACCCGATCAAATCCCCGAACGAGGAACTTGTCACGGTGATAGGCGAGGTCACCCGCGAAGTAGGTCTTCTCACCCGCCGAGGTGATGAGGACACGGTCGCGGCTATCCCCGTAGTTGCTCGACGCGAACCAGGTGGCCCCGTCCTGGTCATAGACGTCGCCCTGGGCCCGCAGGATCTCGATCGTTTCTTCGACCTGGCCGCTTTCCTCGATCGAGGCCTGGCTGTACCACTGATCGAACAGAACGCCGAGACGCGCCAGGGTCGCGCGGATGTTCTCCACGACGCGATCCGAGGCGAATCGGCCGGCCACCATGGGGTCGTCGGGGCCGTCGTAGCTGGTCGACAGCTCAACGAGGTACGCGCCCTGGTAGCCCTCCTCCGGTGGCGCTGTGCCGGCGCGGCGGGCGAGCAGGCTCTCGCCGAGCAGGCGGATCTGGTTTCCGGTGTCGTTCAAGTAGTACTCACGCTCCACCGCGTAGCCGCAACGCTGGAGTAGGCGCGCCAACGCGTCGCCGAAAGACGCGAACCAGCCGTTGCCGACGTGGAGCGGCCCGGTCGGATTGGCGGAGACGAACTCGATCTGCACCTGTTCGCCACGACCGACGTCGGGGCACGCATAGTGCTCCGTCCCCTCCTCGAGCACCGCCGCCAGTGCTTGGTGGAAGTACGAGGGCCGGACGTGAAAATTCACAAACCCGGGTCCGGCCACCTCCACCGTCTCGACGTGGGGCAGATGGAGCGCGACGAGGCGACCCACCAGGTCCTCGGCGATCGAGCGAGGAGTTCGACCGGCCCGCGACGCCACCGCGAGGGCGACGTTGGAGCTCAGGTCGCCGTACTCGGGCCGTGGCGGGCGTTCCAGCGCCACCTCGCCCGGCTCGATCTCGATCCCGGCGGCTCGCAGCCCCTGCACGATCCCGTCGATGACGCGTTGGTCGTTCGTCACGGCGCGAAGCCGCCGGTGGGGCCGCGACTACCATGCAGTCGAGGTGACGTGCCGGGCGTCGTGCTCGGGTCCAGCACTGAGAGACACGACCGGCACGGACCAGGCCCTCGTAGCTCAGGGGATAGAGCACCGGCCTCCGGAGCCGGGCGCGTGGGTTCGAATCCCGCCGAGGGCGCAGGCCGACCGGCCCTCATCGGTGTTCGCGTCGATTCCATGCCGTCACGCTCGATCCGTCTCGGGAATCCTCGACAGCTCCTCTTCGGCCAGTCCCTCGAGCTCGGCTCGGGGTGCCGCCGAGGTGACGATGACGTCGACGCCTCCCTGGTGGACGACCACCGAGAACAGATCCCGCCGCCGATAGCTGATCATCCACAAGCCGAGGCGCTTGACCCTGGTTATCACCACGCCGGGAGGCCGGGTCTCGGTCGCGCTCGGCCGGAGCACCATCTCCACCGACACCGCGCGCCGCGGTTGCTGACCGAGATTTCCGTAGACGCAGCGCACCGTGGACTCCACTCCGGCAGTCATCGACTTTTCGATGATGCCGGACGCGACGGACGGCGGGACGGATACGTAGTAGTCGACCTCGGCGAGCGTCGGACACAGGGTTGACGCGCTCGGCAGCGTCGCCGGATACGGGCCGTAGCCCGCGATCCCGTCCGGGCCACCGCAGGCGGACACGGACACTCCGAGCCCGACGAGCAACCCCGCCAGGAGCCATCCGACGCGTCCGCTTGATTCGCGCCAGAGCGACCCGGCGACCGGTGCTTCCGGCGCAGCTATCTCGGTTGGCTGGCGCACTCGCATAGCACCAGCATACGAAAGGGCCTTGGCGAGCAAGGAAACGACGCGCGACGCCGGCCTGCTCGGCGAGGCCGAGGCCCCTGGAACCCGTTAACGACTTATTGACGCCGCGGCCTCCACCTTTGACGTTTTCTTGACGCCACCGCGTGCAGATTGTTCTCGTGGCTGACTTTCTCGCGGTCCTGAGCGTGTTCATCTTCGCGGCCGTCATGTTCGGGCTGGTCCGGGCGCTCGAACGCGTATGACCGACGTCCAGGGCGTGTTGCTCGCGCTCTCCATCGTCGTATTCATCTACCTCGGTTTCGCGATGTTCCGGGCGGAGCGCTTCTAGTGAACCTCACCTGGACGCTCGTCGTCTTCGCCGCGGTCATGATCGTGATCTGGCGCTTCCTCGGCTCGTACTTGGCCGCCGTCTACGAAAGGCGCGTGAACTTCCTCGGCTTCCTGGAACAGCCCATCTACCGGTTGGTGGGCGTCGACCCCGAGGTCGAACAGAGCTGGCAGCGCTACGCCGGGTCGTTGATCGCCTATTCCGCGGTGGCGCTCCTCGTCGTCTACGGAATGCTCCGCCTACAGGGTTCCCTGCCATTCAACCCGCAGCACCGCGGCGCGGTCGGACCCGCTCTGTCGTGGAACACGGCAGTTTCGTTTCTCACCAACACCAACTGGCAGAACTACTCCGGCGAGTCGACGATGTCGTACCTGTCACAGATGGGTGCCCTCGCCGTCCAGAACTTCGCGTCGGCGTCGGTCGGGATAGCGGTCGCCATCGCGCTGGTACGCGGCTTCGCCCGCCGCGGCTCGTCGACCATCGGCAACTTCTGGGTCGACCTGGTTCGGGGAGTGATCTACGTCCTGCTCCCGATCGCGCTCGTCGCGGCCATCATCTTCATCAGCCAGGGCGCCATCCAGACCCTCGCCGGGCCGGTGGCGATCCACGATTCGCTGAACCATGTGACCCAGGTGATCCCCCGCGGCCCCTTCGCCTCCCAGGAGGTCATCAAGGAGCTCGGGACCAACGGCGGCGGGACCTACAACGCCAACGGTGCCGACCCCTTCGAGAATCCCACGCCGTTCACGGACATCTTGTCGGTGGTGCTGTTGCTCGCGATTCCCTTCGCGCTCACCTACACCTTCGGCAAGATGGTCGGCAGCTTCCGCCAGGGCGTCGCCGTCGTCGCGGCGATGGTCATCCTGTTCGGTGCGTGGCTGGCGATGGGCGAGATCGCCGAGCACGGCGCCAACCCCGCCGTCACCCAGGCCGGCTTGCGGTATCAGCCCGGCGGAAACGTGGAAGGCAAAGAGGTCCGGTTCGGGGTCGCCGATTCGGTCTTCTACAACATCTCCTCCACCCAGACCTCGACCGGGAGCGTCGACGCTTCCAACGACTCCTACACGCCCATGGGGGGCTTTGCCTTGCTCACCGGCATGATGCTCGGCGAGGTGAGCCCGGGAGGAGTAGGAAGCGGGCTGTACACGATTCTCCTTTTCGCCATCATCGCGGTGTTCTTGGGCGGCCTCATGGTCGGGCGAACACCGGAGTTCCTGGGTAAGAAGATCCAATCCAAAGAGGTGAAGCTCGCCGCCCTCGGCGTGCTTGTCATGCCGATCGTCGTGCTCATCTTCGCGGCGGTCGCGGTCTCGATCCACGCCGGGCGCGTGGCGGTATTCAACCTCGGCCCGCACGGATTCACGGAGATCCTCTACGCCTTCACCTCGATGACGAACAACAACGGATCGGCCTTTGCGGGCCTGGCCTCCAACTCGACCTTCTATAACGTGACCGGCGGGGTCGCGATGTTGCTCGGGCGGTTCGCCATCATGATCCCCTGCCTCGCCCTGGCCGGCGTGCTCGCCACCAAGCAGGCCGTTCCCGCCTCCGTGGGCACCTTCCGGACGGACACCCCGATGTTCACCGGGCTCCTCCTCGGGGTGATCCTCGTCGTCGGCGCGCTCACCTTCTTCCCGGCCGTCTCCCTCGGTCCCATCGTCGAGCAGCTGCTCAGCCGGAGATTCTTCTGATGCCGTCAAACAACGCCGTAGTCGCCGATCGGCCGAGTGCCCACGGCGTGGCCGAGAAGCGAGGGCTTTTCGACCGAGAGATCCTCGGCCGGGCCACGATCGACGCCGTGAAAAAGCTCGACCCGAGGTTGCAGATCCGCAACCCCGTCATGTTCGTGGTGCTGATCGGCGCCGTCGTGACCTTTATCGAGTCGATCGCCCATCCCGGGATCTTCACCTGGTCGGTGACCATCTGGCTGATCTTGACGGTGCTGTTCGCCAATTTCGCCGAGGCGGTCGCCGAGGGCCGCGGCAAAGCCCAGGCCGACACCCTCCGCCGGATGCGTGCGGAGACCGAGGCTCGGCGTGTCAACCCGGATAGCACCGAGACGCGCGTCGCCGCCAATGAGCTCGCGAAGGGCGACGTGGTGGTGTGCGAAGCCGGTGACATCATCCCGTCGGACGGCGAGATCATCGAAGGCGTCGCGTCGGTCGACGAGTCGGCGATCACCGGTGAGTCGGCTCCGGTAATCCGCGAGTCGGGTGGTGACCGCTCGGCGGTCACCGGAGGGACGAAGGTCCTCTCCGACCGCATCCTCGTCCGGATCACCGCCGAGCCCGGGCACACCTTCCTCGATCGGATGATCAGCCTGGTCGAAGGGGCGAGCCGCCAGAAGACCCCCAACGAGATCGCCCTCACGATCCTTCTCGCCGCCCTCACGATCATCTTCGTGCCCGTCGTCGTGGTGCTCGAGCCCTTCGGTCACTTCGCCGGCGCCTCGGTCTCCGTCGTGGTGCTAGTCGCACTGCTCGTCTGTCTCATCCCGACCACGATCGGGGCTTTGCTCTCGGCGATCGGCATCGCGGGAATGGACCGACTCGTGCAGCGCAACGTCCTGGCGATGAGCGGACGATCGGTCGAAGCAGCCGGCGACGTCCAGACCCTGCTGCTCGACAAAACCGGCACCATCACGCTCGGCAACCGCATGGCTGCCTCCTTCTTTCCGGTCGGCGGGCACCCTGAACGCGAGGTCGCCGAAGCAGCTCAGCTCGCGTCGCTGGCCGACGAGACGCCCGAAGGACGTTCGATCGTGGTGCTCGCCAAGGAACGTTTCAACATCCGCGAACAGGCCCTCCGCGACCACGAGTTCATCCCGTTCTCGGCACTAACCCGGATGTCCGGCCTCGACGTCGGCGACCGTCAGATCCGGAAGGGCGCCGCCGACGCCATCCGCCAATGGGTCAGCGCCAAGGGGGGCGCCGTGCCTCCTGAGCTCGACGGCATCGTCGAACGGGTGGCGCGAGCCGGTTCGACACCGCTCGTCGTCGCCGATGGGCCGACCGTCGTCGGGGTGATCGAACTGAAGGACATCGTCAAGGAGGGCATTCAGGAGAGGTTCGCCTCCATGCGGGCGATGGGCATCCGGACCGTCATGATCACCGGCGACAATCCCCTCACCGCGGCGGCGATCGCGGCCGAGGCTGGCGTCGACGACTACCTCGCCGAAGCGACCCCGGAGCGCAAGATGGCCCTCATCCGTTCCGAGCAGGAGGACGGCAAGCTGGTCGCGATGACCGGTGACGGGACGAACGACGCGCCCGCCCTCGCCCAAGCCGACGTCGGGGTGGCAATGAACACCGGAACCTCAGCCGCCAAAGAAGCTGGGAACATGGTCGACCTGGACTCCAACCCGACGAAGCTCATCGACATCGTCGAGATCGGCAAGCAGCTCCTCATCACGCGGGGTGCGCTCACGACCTTTTCCATCGCCAACGACGTCGCCAAATACTTCGCCATCATCCCGGCGCTCTTCGTTGCGACCTATCCCGCGCTCAACGCCTTGAACATCATGCATCTGCACAACGCGAGCAGCGCGGTGCTCTCCGCCGTGATCTTCAACGCCCTCATCATCATCGCTTTGATCCCACTCGCCCTGCGCGGCGTGCGTTTCCGCCCGATGAGCGCGGCCGCGATCCTCCGACGAAACGTCTGGATCTTCGGGATCGGAGGCGTGATCCTGCCGTTCATCGGGATCAAACTCATCGACCTCATCCTCACCGCGACCGGAGGCTACTGATGCTGCTGCAGGTGCGTCGCGCCATCGTCGTCTCGGTTCTCTTCTTCTTGCTGCTCGGGCTGGCCTACCCGGCCCTCGAGACCGGCCTCGGCAGTGCCTTCTTCAGCCACCAGGCGGCCGGATCCCTGACCGCCAAAGGGTCGACCCTCGTCGGCCAGCAATGGAAAGGCCCGAGGTGGTTCCAAGGTCGGGACGATTCCGACAACCCCGCCGCGACCGGAGCGGCGAACTACGGGCCGCGCTCGGAAGACTTCGTGAAGGTCCTGGAAGCTCGCCTGGCGTTGCTCCGCGGCGAGGGCATCACCCCGACGGCGGACCTCCTCACCGGTTCCGGCAGCGGCGTCGACCCCGACATCAGCCCCGCAGATGCCTACGCCCAGGCCCCGGCCGTCGCCAAGGCGAGCGGGCTCGGCCTCGGCGTGGTGAAGCGCCTCATCGCCTCCCAGGTCGTCGGCCCTCAGTTCGGCTTTCTCGGCAACGCCTATGTGAACGTGCTGCAGCTCAACGAGGCGCTCGCTCGCGCGAAGTGAGCCTCGGGGACCGCGAAGTCCGACCGGCTCAGTCCGCCACGAGTTCGTAGCCGATCCCCGGGTGATTGCGCACCACCCGACCGTCGGCGTCGCCGAGCTTCTGACGCAGGCGGTGGGCGTAGACCCGGACGTAGCGCGTCTCGGTGCCGTAACCGGGTCCCCAGACGGCTCGCAGGATCATCTGGTGCGTGCACACCTTGCCGGCGTGACGCGCGAGGAAGCTGAGGAATGAGAACTCGTGCGGCGTGAGGTCGACCGGCCGGTCGTCGAGCCGAGCGCTCTTCCGGGCGAGATCGAGGAAGATTCGCCCCGCACGGATCTCCGTCGGCTCGGTCGAGTTGGCCCCGGCGTGGCGCAGCGCGGTGCGCAGCCGCGCCTCGAGCTCCGCCATCGAGAAAGGCTTCGTGACATAGTCGTCGGCTCCCTCGTCGAGCGCGGCGACCTTGCGCGACTCTGAACCCGTGGCCGACAGGACGACGATGGGCACGCTGGACCAAGACCTGACCCGTCGGCAAACCTCCAAACCGTCGAGGTCGGTAAGTCCGAGATCGAGCACCACAAGGTCGGGAGACCCGAGCGCCACCTGGTTGATCCCCTCCTCACCGGTGCGGGCCAGCAAGACCTCGTAGCCACGGGCGGAAAGGCCGATCCGGAGGGCCTTGAGCAGCGAGGAGTCGTCGTCGATAACAAGCACCCGGGCCACTCAGGCCACCTCGACAGCAGCCGTCGACACCGGCAGGGTGAACACGAACCGGGCGCCACCGGCCGGGGCGTCGTCAACCCGCACCGACTGCCCGTGCGCCTCGACGAAGGCTTGGACGATGGCGAGACCAATACCCGCCCGTCCTCCCCCGGAGACCCGGTTGAACATCTTGAAGATCCTTTCCCGGTCCGCCTTCGGAACCCCCGGGCCGCGATCCTCGACCGAGACCTCGACCGACCCGCCAACCAGGCGACCGCTGACCAAAATCGGGGTCCCCTCCGGTGCGTACCGCTCGGCGTTCTCGAGGAGATTGGCGAGGATCTGACAGACGAGGAGCCGATCGACGTCGACCGGCGGAAGATCGTTCGGGAACGACGCGACAACCCGATCGATCCACGGCGCGGCTCCGAACGAGGAAAGGGCCTCGGCGAGGAGCTTGTCCAGCGTCGTCGTCTCCCGGCGCAGCTCCAGCTCTCCGAACTCGATGCGCGTCATGTCGAGCAGATTGGTCACGAGTCGCGCCAACCGGTCGGACTGCGATTCGATCAGCGCGAGCAGTTCGTCGGCGTCCTCTTTCGACAGGTGGAGATCATCGCGACGCAGGTCGGAAACCGCGGCCTTGACCGAGGCCAGCGGGGTCCGCAGATCATGGGAAACCGCCCCCAACAGCGCGGAACGCCACCCGTCCACCTGCCGCAACAGCTCCGTCTGCACCGTCTGCTCACGAAGGCGGGCCCGCTCGACGGCGAGCGCCGCCTGATTGGTGAAAGTACGCAGCGACGCCAGGTCGTCCGATGCGAGCGCCTTCCCGGCGCCAACCAGCAGACCGATCGGCCGACCGGCGGCCGCCAGGGGAATCCCAAACAGGGAACCGGTCTGCGTCGTCACGGCTCCGAGGCTTCGAAGCTCGCCGGCGGCCGGAAAGACGGCCCGCAGCTCGTCGGCAGCCAACGGTTCGCCAGCCTGAGCGGCCACACGGAGGCCGTCACCCTCGGGCAGGAACAACGACACGCTCGACAACCCGAACGCTTCGTGAACCGAATCGACGATGGTGGCGAGCAGAACCGGAAGGGGCTGGTCCGCCGTCAGCGTCTCCGAGAGCAGGAACAGGCGCCGCGTGTCCGCCTCACGCCTCCCCGCCTCGGCGCGGGCACGCCGCAGACTGGCGAGAATTCTGGCTACCGCCAGCATGACGACCATGTAGACGCCGAGCGGCACCCAATTCTGGCCCGGCCCGATCGCCAACGAGCCGTACGGCGGGATGAAGAGGACGTCATAGATGAGAAACGACGCGACCACCGCCACCACGCCGGCGAGGTATCCGCCGGCCGCAACGGCGACGAACACGGGGATGACGAGGACGAGGCCGATCGTCTCGCGGTCGACATGACCGCGGAAAGGCAGAAAGGCAAAGCCGATGGCCGTGATCGCCGCCAGGACGATGAGCACGCGAACGAGGTACTGCCCAATTTTTGTCATGCCGTCCCGCGCCTGATTCGTTGCGGCAACTCTACCGGGCACCCTGTGGCACACGCCCGGAGGTTGACGACGAATTGCGGTGCGCCTCCCGCATCGCGAAGCGGTTGAAGACCAACCTCGAGGTCGTCCACGTCCGGACGGACAGTTCCGCCAGTTCTTCGTCGGCGGAGGTGATGCGCGAGATCCGCAGGTTCGCCGAGGACGTCCGGGGGACCTGGCACGAGATGATGAGCGACGACACTGCCCGGGCCTTTGTCGAGTGCGCGCGGGCCCACCAGATCACCCAAATCGTGCTCGGTTCGAGCCGACGATCACGCCTCGAGGAGCTCGCCAGAGGATCGGTCGTCACCAGGGTTCTGCGCTTCGCCGCGGCGCAGGGATTCGACGTTCACGTCATCGCCCGGAATCGCGCCAACGAGAAGCGGGAGGACGAGTGACCGGGGGATACGGCTCAGGTCGGCTTGTCGCGAGCCGCGACGACCAGGAACCCGCCGCCCGGGCGCTGTAGCGCCGACCCCTCCGCTCGACCACGAAAGCCGCGCCGAAGCACTCGCTCAACGGCTCGTCGATGAGGACCTCCGGCGCGATCCCTGAGGCGACGACACGGCCGGCCGCGAGGAGCATGGCGTGGCTCGTCAGGCTGGGCAGCTCTTCGAGGGTGTGCGCGGCGTGCACCGTCGTCGGGCCACCGGTCCCGGCGAGCTCGTCGAGCGTCTCGATCAGCGCCTCCCGCCCCGGAAGGTCGACGCCGAGCGCCGGCTCGTCGAGCAGCAGCATTTCATGCCCTCCGAACAGCGACCTCGCGACCAGGACCCGCTGACGCTCCCCCTGCGAGCACTGGCCGAAAGGTTGATCGGCCAGCTGGCTACAGCCCACGCGTCCCAGCATCGCCAGCGCCTCAGCGCGCGCGACCGCGTCGAACCGTCCCCACCACGGCGCGAGGAGCCCATCTTGGCCGGTGAGCACGATCTCCAGCGCGGTCGCGACTGGTGGCAGGCGGTCAGCGACCCGGTGGCCGACCACGCCGATCCGTCGACGCAACCCCCGAAGATCGACCCGGCCGAAACGCTGGCCGAGGACCTCGACGGTCCCGGAAGTCGGATGACGCTCCGCGCCGAGCAACGAGAGCAGCGTTGTCTTGCCCGCCCCGTTCGGACCGAGAAGCGCCCAGTGCTCACCCCGGGCGATCTCAAGCGACACCGGGCCGAGCACCGTTCGCCCGCCAAGCACCACCGAGGCGTCCTCGAGGATGGCGGCGGCACGGCCTCCTCTTTCGGGATCCACGTGAGAATTCGAGCAGCCAACCCAGGGAATGCGCAACGCACCGGATAACTCCTCCGCCTGTGGATAACCCTCTTTCCTCAGGAGGTTGGGAAAAACTCGGTCAACAGGTCTCGAACCCGACGATCGATCTCATCGACTATTGGCCGGACCTCAGCTACGGACAGCCCGGCGGGATCCCGAAGCTCCCAGTCGAGATAGCGCTTTCCCGGGTACACGGGACAGGAGTCGCCACATCCCATGGTGACGATCACATCGGCGGCGAGGCCGTCCTCGTCCGTCAGAGGCTTAGGGAACTCCCGTGATGGGTCCAGCTGGCGTTCACGCAACACTGCGGCGACCGCCGAATTGATCTCGTCCCCCGGGGCGGAACCGGCTGAACGGACATCCACCCGCCCCCGTGCATAGTGATCGAGCAAGACCCGAGCGGCGACACTCCGTCCGGCGTTGTGAGTGCAGACGAACAGAACCACTGGCTTGTCACCCATCACGTCTCCTGTTCTGTGGGGGGAGGCCATGGCCGCGCTCTCGCCGCGGAGACCGGCTTCCTTCCACCCTCATGGGGTACCAACACCGCGGATGCTTCATCCAGCGTGATTCTCGGGTAGAGAACACGGAGGACCGCGAAGGCGAGAACGCCCCCGACAACTTGGGCGCCGACGAAGAGTGGCGCCGACGATGGAGCGATGCCTGCGAAAGTGTTGGAGAACATTCTGCCGACGGTGATCGCAGGATTGGCGAAACTCGTCGAGCTGGTGAAGAAGTAGGCCGCCCCGATGTAAGCACCCACAGCGGCAGGCGTCGTACGGCTTCGCCCTGATCTGGCGAGCGCAAAGATCACCAGAATCAGACCAAGTGTCGCGATGACCTCCGATAAGAAATGAGCGCCCGAGGCTCGATCCTTCGTGGAAATGCTCACCGCCGCGAGATTGAACATGACATTGGCGACGACGCCTCCGCCTATGCAACCAGCCACTTGAGCAGGCAAGTAAGCAACGGCATCCCTCCAGCGAAGGCCGCCAATCGCGGCATCGACAAAGGAGACCACTGGGTTCAGGTGAGCGCCTGACACCGGCCCGAACATCAGGATGATCGCGAATAGTCCTGCAGCCGTGACGGCAGCGTTCTCGAAGAGTTCGAGACCGACGTTGCCCGGTGAGAGGTGCTGTGCCGCAATCCCCGATCCCACCACAGTGGCACCAAGAAAGGCGCTGCCCAGCAGCTCCGCTGCAATTCGGCGCCACAGAGGATGACCTGACACGCTTCTCCTCCGATCGGCTCGATAGCTCTGGCTCAGCGACAGGCCGCTGGCGTCGTGGTGGCGAGGTCGGTTCGATTCCCACCACTGGCGGCACTGGCCAGATCGGGGGTCCTGCGTTCTCCCGCGGGCATCTCCGCGTTGGCGAAAACCGGGTAGACCTCCCACGGCGCTCCCCCAGATCCACCGGCCCCCGCCTGGCCTCGAGGCGCGCCACAGCACGTCACCCCGTCCTCGACAGCAACCGGCATGCCGGCATCGCTCGATCCCTCCCTGGCGGGGCGACCTGGGCTGCGTCCCCAACCTCGACATCAAGGTGGTTCAGCAATCCCGGCTCCCTTGCGTCATTTCCGATCACCCCCAGCTTGAGGAACGGGACGGGGACGGGGAACTTCTCCTAGCGAGGCCGAACCTTCGCCGGCTAGGTGGAGAACAGCTTCGAGTAGAACGCGTCTATCCATCGGGATCAGGGAAGTTGCGCCCGAGCTGCATCCGGGACGTCGGGCCTTTCTCGTGTTAGATTGAAGTTTGTCGATCCGAGTATGCCAGTCATATCGAAGGAAGTCAATCTGAAGAACCCGATGGCCGCCAAGACCTCGAACGCCACAACGGCTTGCTGCGCTTCGTTGACCGACGCCCCACTCAACGAGCGCGAGGCAATGGATCTCGCTCGCCTCCTGGCAGCTATTGCTGATCCAGTTCGCCTCCGAATCCTCTCGATGCTTGTCGCGACCGACGAGATCTGCTCGTGCGAGCTGGAGGCTCCTCTCGGGCGAAGCCAGCCGACGGTCTCCCATCACACCCGGCTTCTCTCCGAGGCCGGGTTGATCACCGGCGAGAAGCGTGGCAAGTGGACGTGGTGGAGACTTGTTCCAGACCGACTAGCCGCGGTTCGCACCGCCCTCGGGGGCTGACCGCGCATCGACCGCCGGCCTCGTCGAGAGGTCGGGATTCGCCCCAGGGCGAAGTGCATCCTCCCCGGCTCTGCCCAACGTCACCCATCGCCATATGAGTCATCCCCCGATGCCGGCCTGTCGAGGATCAGCCGAGATCTCCTACTGAACTCCGTCGTGGGGTGTCCCACGGTTATCCCGCGGAGGCGCGGAAACCGTGCCGACAGCCGGTCCCAGGTCAACCGGCACCGACCGGCAAAAGGCCAGCTCAACCTCGATGCAGACGGACCGGAACGGATGGTGGTGGAGTCCCTGAACCGTTTGGGCGAGGCTCGTGACCCACCGCAGTGCCGGGTCGAAAGGTGACTCCTCCGGGTGCCGGGACCCGACCGATCAGCTGGCGCGAACCGCTTCCGCCTCGATCTCGATCCTCACCCGGTTGCCGACGACCACGCCCCCACCGTCGAGCGCCGAGTTCCACGAGACCCCGAACTCGGTGCGGTCGATCTCGGTCGAAGCCGAGAAGCCCAGCCTCACACCGCCCCATGGGTCCGGCGTCGCCCCGTTGAACTCCAGGTCGAGCACCACCGAACGGGTGACGTCCTTGATGGTCAGATCCCCGGTGACCTGCCACTTGCCACCCCCGGCCGGGCGCACGGCGGTGCTCGAGAAGGTCATCGTCGGGTACCTGTCTTGCTCGAAGAAGTCACCCGAGCGCAGGTGCGCGTCCCGCTGGGGTTCGGCGGTCGAAACGCTGTCGGTCCGGATCGTCGCCTGAACGCTCGACTCCATCGGGTCCTCGGCCACGATGACCGTTCCCTCGAATTCGTCGAAGGTGCCGCGCACCTTGGTCACCATCAGGTGACGGGCGATGAAGGCAATGACGGTGTGAGCCTTGTCCAGGGTGTAGACGCCTGGAGCTGGCACCGTCTCATCGTCAACGATCCGCGTGAGCTCTAAGGCTGCTGTTGCCATCGTGTGTTCCCTCCTCGTGGTACTGCTCGGGGTGCTTAGCATTTGATCCGACAGCTATTGTAACAACAACTATTGTGGACTCAAACATCAGGTGGAAAATCCGCTACACTGCAACCGTGGCGAACGAGCGCCAACCCCCGCCGGAGCAGGTTGAGACAGCAAACGAGCACGTCAGCAGCGTGGACTCCGAAGCGATGGTCCCGAGCGGCAGCGGAATCACCCTCGCCGGACTGGTCTTTGAGACCGCCGGCGGCTTGCATCGTGCCCTCGCTCCGGGGATCGAGTCCGAACTCGGACTGGGGGGGCTCGCCTTCGAGGTCCTCGTGCGCCTCACCCGCTCTCCGGGTACCCGGCTCCGGATGACCGATCTCGCGGCGCAAACCGGTCTCACCCCGGGTGGGCTCACCCGGGCGATCGACCGCCTCGTCGGTGCCGGGTTCGTCTGTCGGGAAGAGTGCCCGAACGACCGCCGCGGCGCCTTCGCCATGCTCACTCCCCTCGGACAGGCGCGCACCGTCGAAGTGCTTCGTCATCACGAACACGACATCGACGCGGTGCTCGCTGGGGTCTTTGATCCAGACGAGATCGAAACCCTCGTCTCGCTGCTCGGCAAGCTGCGCGACCGCGTCCACCCGCAAGCCAAGCGCATCTCCGGAGACGCCGAGGTTCCCGGAAACCCCCTGTCCCGTTAGCGTCGGGAGCGGAAACTGGCGCACAGGAGGCAGCCATGGGGCTGAACTCGTTCGGCACGAACGGGCACCTCGCTATCGGAGACTCCACCTACACGGTCCAGCGGCTCGACGCGTTGCCCGAGGATTTCGACGTGGCGCGACTCCCGTACTCACTGAAAGTCCTCCTGGAGAACCTGCTCCGTCACGAGGACGGTCAGAACGTCACCGCGGAGGACATCGCCACGCTGGCCTCGGTCGGCACGCGTGGCACCATCGAACGTGAGATCGCCTTCTCCCCAGCGCGCATCCTGCTCCAGGACTTCACCGGCGTGCCCTGTGTCGTCGATCTCGCGGCGCTCCGGGATGCCGTCGACTCGCTCGGCGGGGATCCCGGACTCGTCAATCCCCAGATCCCGGTGGATCTCGTTATCGACCACTCGTTGATCGTCGACGTCGCCGGCCGTCCTGACGCCCCGGCGGCGAACACGCGGCTCGAGTTCGAACGCAACCGCGAGCGCTACCGCTTCCTCCGTTGGGGTCAGCAGGAGTTCTCCGACCTGCGCGTAGTGCCGCCTGACACCGGGATCTGCCACCAGGTGAACCTGGAGTTGCTGAGCCGGGTGGTCTTTACCGACCAGTCCGGGGCCGCCTACCCCGACACCTTGGTCGGGACCGATTCCCACACGACGATGGTGAACGGCTTGGGCGTCGTGGGCTGGGGCGTCGGCGGGATCGAGGCGGAGGCGGCGATGCTCGGTCAGCCCATCTCGCTGCTCATTCCCCGGGTGGTCGGGCTCCGTCTCGACGGGGCGCTCCCGGAAGGCGCAACCGCGACGGATCTCGTCCTCACCATTGCTGAGCTGCTACGCGCCCACGGCGTCGTCGGCAGGTTCGTCGAGTGCTACGGCACCGGCATCGCCAACGTCCCCTTGGAGAACCGGGCCACCATCGGCAACATGTCGCCGGAGTATGGCTCGACCGTGACGATCTTCCCGATCGACGCAGAGACACTCCGCTACCTGCGATTCACCGGACGGCCAGAATCACTCGTACGCCTGGTCGAGGCCTATGCGAAAGAACAGGGCCTCTGGCACGACCCCACCCACGAGCCGGCGTACTCCGAGACGCTCTCGCTCGATCTGTCGACGGTCGTCCCGAGCCTTGCCGGGCCGTCACGCCCGCAAGACCGCGTGGCCCTCGACCGGGCGCAAGAGGCCTTCCACCGGTCGCTCGCCGCCTCGCGACCCGCTCCTCAACCGGAGGGACCGGAGAACCGCCGGGTGGCGGTGCGATTCCCCGACGGCCAGCAAGCCGAGCTGACCGACGGCAGTGTCGTCATCGCGGCCATCACGAGCTGCACCAACACCTCCAACCCCCAGGTCATGGTCGCCGCAGGGCTCCTCGCCAAGCACGCCGTCGAACGGGGGCTCACCACCAAACCCTGGGTGAAGACGTCGCTCGCCCCCGGTTCCCGGGTCGTCGCGGACTACCTCGATCGGGCCGGGCTCACGCCCTATCTCGACAAGCTGGGATTCGGGGTGGTGGGCTTCGGCTGCACCACCTGCATCGGCAACTCCGGACCGCTCGCGGCGAAGGTGTCGGACGCAATCAACGCCCGCGGGCTCGCCTGCGCCTCGGTCCTGTCGGGCAACCGCAACTTCGAGGGACGCATCCACCCCGAGGTGCGAATGAACTACCTGGCCTCGCCACCGCTCGTCGTCGCCTACGCCCTCGCCGGCACGATGGACGTCGACCTGTACCGTGACCCCCTCGGCTCGGGGCCAGACGGCGGGCCGGTGTTCCTACGCGATCTCTGGCCGACGACGGCCGAGGTCACCGCGGTCGTCGAGGACGCGCTCGAGTCCGCCATGTTCACCAGGGACTACGCCGACGTTTTCGCCGGCGACGAGATCTGGCAGTCCCTCGACGCCGCGGGCGGACAGCGCTTCGGGTGGGACGACTATTCCACCTACATCCGCAAGCCGCCGTTCCTCGACGGGATACGTCCCGGCCCGGAGCCGATCGCCGACATCACCGGCGCCCGTGTTCTCGCCGTCCTCGGCGACAGCGTGACGACCGACCACATCTCGCCGGCCGGCTCGATCAAGCCGTCCAGCCCGGCTGGCCAGTGGCTCGTCGCCAACGGGGTGGCCCCGTCCGATTTCAACTCCTATGGGACCCGGAGGGGCAACCACGAGGTCATGGTGCGGGGGACCTTCGCCAACCCGCGGATCTGCAACGCCCTGGCGGGCGGGGAGGAAGGCGGCGTCACCATCCACCTCCCGGAGGGGACGGCCGGCTCGATCTACGACGTCGCCAGTTCCTACCGGTCACAAGGCGTGCCGCTCATCGTGCTGGCGGGCAAGGAGTACGGATCGGGTTCCTCCCGGGACTGGGCCGCAAAAGGAGTCGCCCTCCTCGGGGTGCGCGCCGTCCTGGTGGAGAGCTTCGAGCGGATCCACCGATCGAATCTGCTCGGCATGGGCGTCGTCCCCCTCGAGTTCCTACCCGGCCAGAGCGTCGCGACGCTCGGCCTAACCGGGGCCGAGGTGTACTCGGTGACCGGCCTGGCCGGATCCTCGGGTGGTGGCCTCATCGGCAAGCACGTCGCCGTGCACGCAGACGAGAAGGTTTTCCAGGCCATCGTTCGGATCGATACGCCCACCGAGGAGGAGTACTACCGGCACGGCGGCATCCTCCCCTACATCGTCCGCAAGCGGCTCCAGCACTGAGCGCCGGGGGACGCTATCGGCGCGGCCCGGAGGGCGCCGGGCATCCAGGAACTGGTGGCCGCGCCGACTCATCGTGCGCCATGCGCCGTCTCGCCGCGACGCCCCCGCCACGTGGCTTTGCTGCGCGGTTACGCGGTCCACAAGGTCACGCCCGGCGAGGGCTCGCCCCGGAGCGGGTTCGCGACCGGGCTTCAGCGGCGCATTTCCTCAGCTGCCGTTGACGCCGCCTCCGCCACGGCCACCAGGAAGCCTCGGATCGCGTCTCGATGCTCCGGCCGCACCTTGGTCGCGATCGCCCTCACCCGGGCGTGATAGGCGACCAAACCGGAAGGGGTGCCCTCTTGCGCCTGCGCGGACAACTCGACCAGCGTGTAACGGCGGTCACTCGGATGAGGAGTGCGTCGAACCCAGCCGGCCGCTTCCAGTCGGTCGACGAGCATCGTGATCGCGCCCGAGGTGAGTGACAGCCGGTCACCCAGCTGGCTCTGCGTCAAGGGGCCATCGGCTTCCAGGTGCTCGAGAGCATCGAGGTCCGTCGCCCCGATCCCCGCTTCGCCGACGAGCGCGGCCCGCATACGGTCACGTTCGAGGCCAAACCGTTGCAGGCTGGCCACCATCTCCTCGGGTCTTGCCGCCGCCATTGACAGGACTATAGCGGGGACCTAGGTTACTTATTTACTAAGCGACTTAGTAGATAAGTAATATCCATCGCAGGGACAGCCCGCTCCGCCGCACCGGTCGGTGCTGCCTTTCTTCCCGCTGACCAAAGGAGCTGCGTGAGACTGGACTTGTGGTTCTACCGAAACGCCTACCGCTCCGGCCGAGCGAGATGGGACTCCGCCAAGCACCGGCCCGAGCTGGCGGAATTCGTCCGGGACCACCAACCGGGACGCGCCCTCGACCTCGGATGCGGGACCGGAACCGACGCCTTGTACCTCGCCAGCCAAGGCTGGGAGGTCGTGGGCGTGGATTTCGTCCCTGAGGCGATCGAAACCGCCAGGGCCCGGGCGCTCGCCCAGGGATCCGCGGCCCGTTTCTTCGGGGGTGACGTCACGCGGCTGGCCGAGACCGGAGTGACGGGCCCGTTCGACCTCGTCGTGGACATCGGCTGCTACCACGCCATTCCGGAAGGCCGGCGCGATCGGTACGCGGCGGGGGTCGCCTTCGTCACGCGACCCGGTGCCGACTTCTACCTCGCCGGCATCGCCCATCCGCCCTTCTCCTGGCGACTGCTCGGCGCAGGCGGTGTCGACCCTGTCGAGCTTCGCCGGCATTTCGGCCGGGATTTCGACCTGGTGGAAGAACGCCGCGCCGGCACCGTAGAACGCGTGTCGGGGTTCGCCCTGTACCACCTGGTCCGCCAGTAACCGGCTTCGCCGATCTCCGCAATGTCAGGCGTCGGTCATCTCCGGGCCGCGGTTCTTCTCCGCCTGTGCGCCGCACGCCCTGATCTACGCGACGATGCCTTGCGCCAACGGGGCCGAACCCGGGAGGGTGCTTGCTTCGCGGGTCGCGTCACGGCATTGTCGAGCCGTGGAGAACACGCCATGTCCTTGACACCACTTGAGCGCGCGGTGCTCGATTTCGAGCGCGGGTGGTGGACAACGACTGACCAATCGAGCAAGCGGGACGCGATCCGTGCCCGGCTCGGCATCTCCCCGGCGCGGTACTACGCGATCGTCTCGACGCTCGTCGACTCCGATGATGCCGCCGCGTACGATCCGCTCGTCGTCCACCGGGCGCGGCGTCGGCGTGCCGAACGGAGGCGGGCCGCGTTCTTCACCGAAGCTCCGCGTCAACGGCGACCGCACTGAACCCGGCTTTCGCGGGGCATTCGCGCTGCTGTGTGAGGCGCCGTCCACGACCGGGATCGTCCTCGATTACGACGGGACGCTTTCGTCGATCGTCTCAGATCCTGATGACGCGCGTCCGCTGGCCGGAGCGGTCGGCATCCTCGAGCGTCTCACCGCACGCTACGGCGTCGTGGCGATCATCTCCGGCCGACCGGTCGCGTTCCTCGTCGCGCGTCTCGGCATCGGGCCGTCGCTCGACCGGCTCGGCGTGTACGGGCACTACGGCCTGGAATACCGGACACCCGACGGGTCGATCGTCTGCGACCCGTTGGTCGACGACTACACGGGAGCGATCGACGCCGCGACCCGTGAAGTGCGCGCCGCGGTACCCCCGGGCGTCATCGTCGAAGAGAAGGGCCTCGCTCTCACGCTCCACTGGCGCCATGCCCCGGAGGCCGCGCCGGCCGCGATGGAGCTCGCCCAGGAGGTCGCCGGCCGGCACGGCCTGGCCGTCTGGCAGGGCAGGAAAGCGATCGAACTGGTCTTGCCGGTTGCCTCCGACAAGGGCTCGGTGGTGGCGCGGCTGCTCTCGGAGTGCTCGGCGGGGTGCGTCCTCGGTGATGACGTCGGCGACATCCCGGCGTTCGCGGCGGTCGAGATGCTCACCGGATCGCGCGGCTTAAGAGGTGTGCGCGTCGCGGTGACCAGCCCGGAGGTCCCCCAGACCCTCGTCGCCCGTTCCGACCTGGTCGTCGAGGGACCCGAGGGCGCGCTCTGGTTCCTCGAGCAGCTCGCCAAGCGGGCGGCTGGCTGATCCGCCCGCTGAGCGCTCGGCTCCTCGCCGCCGGTGGCCGTGCCACCCGGCGAGCGCAGAAACCGGAAGGCCCCGATCCCGCCTAGGAGGGGTGGCGTCGTCGGCCCGGTTGCGCCTGTCGGACCACCTCGGCGAGCCATTGTCGAGGCGGGTGGCGCGCCGACTGGTCGGACAGTCGCCGTGCCCGGGCGTGACGCTCGCCGGTCGGCATGGAAAGCGCCCGATGGATCGCCGCCGCCGTTCCGGTGATGTCGTACGGCTCGATCGCGACCGCATCCTCGCCGAGCTCGGCGAACGCGCCGACCTCCCGGCTCAGCGTGAGCACCCCGTCCCGGCGGTTCAGCACCGGACCCTCCTTGGCGACGAGGTTCATCCCGTCACGCAGCGCGTTCACGACGAGCACGTCGGACAAGCTCAGCGCAGCGATGGAGGCGTCGTGGTCGTCGGCGATCTCCAAGATGACCGGCGACCGGTTTCTGGTCCCGAAGCGTTCGTTCACCCGCGCCGCGATGCGTTCGACTTCGTTGCGATAGGCGAGGTACTCGGGAAGTTCCTCCCGCGAAGGGTACAGATGGGCCAAGAACACCACCGAGTCCCGCAAACCAGGCTCGTCCTCCAGCAGTTCCTCGAAGGCGAGGAAACCGCGCACGATGTTCTTGGACAGCTCGAGCCGGTCGCTGCGGAAGACAAGGCGTCGTCCGCCGACGGCCGCGAGGAGCCCGGCCCGCGCCCGTTCGACCCCCGGGGAGGCGCCGATCGCATCGAGGCGTCGCGCGTCGACACCCAGCGGCGCGACGACGACGTTGGGACCGTCGTCGACGAGCTCGGCGGCACAGCGTCGGAAGTTGTTGGCCCAGCGCTCGGTGTGGAACGCGGCGGCACCGCACGACGCGATCCCGGCGACGAGCTCCCCGGCGACCTCCCGGGGAAGCGTGCGGATCTCGTCCGGGTCACAGAACGGGGTGTGGGAGAAATGAATCGTTTCGAGATCGGGGCGCAGCTCGGCGAGACGGGCGCCCACGAGCGAGAGCTGATAGTCGTTGACGACGACCTTCGCCCGGTCCGGCGCCAACTGCGCGATGGAGTCAGCGAAGAGCGCGTTGTAGGCACGGTAGGCCTCCCACGCCTGGTGCCAACGCCTGTCGACGATAGGCCGGCGGGTCCGGTCGAACAGTCCGTGGTGCAGGAACCACAGCGTGCCGTTGGCAATCACCCGGCATGCGGCGGCACCCACCTCGTCGGGTATCCCGACCAGGTGGACCTCCAGATCCTCGCCCGACGGAATCGTCAACCCGGCCGCGGCGGCTTCTCGCTCGGCGTCGGAGCTCGCTGCGGCGATCCACAGGGCCCGCCGTCCTTGTAGGGCCGCGGCGAGACTCGGCGCGAGCCCGCCGGCGGCGCGCCCCCGACCAGCTGGGCTTGGTCCACCACGAGCGAGAACGGAGCCCGGTTCGCGGCTACGACCAGCCCGTTCACCGCGCGCCCGGTCGACCGCCTCACCGGTGCTCCGTTGGCCCGTCACCGCCTCCCCCGCCAGGCTCTCCGGCAGGCGAGGGGATCCCCGACCAAGCTCCCGTGGTCACGGTCACCTCGGAAAGGGCCTCACGGCGACCATCTTCGCCTGGTGCCCGCAGATGGGCAACGGGGGGTCGTTTTGACTCCCGGGGCCGCGCCGTCCAGACTGAACCCATCATCCAGAGCGGCTGAGGGACGGGCCCGAAGACGCCGCGGCAACCAGTCTCGAGTGAAACCACTCGTCACCAGGTGCCAATGCCCGATCGATGAGGAGGCTCTTGTGATCTCGCCGATCAGTGGTCTGCGCTGTCGTAGCTGTGGACGGCTCTTCCCCCCCGAGGCCCTCTATGTCTGCGAGTGGTGTTTCGGCCCACTCGAAGTGGTGTACGACTACGACGCCATCGCCCGCCGGGTCGACCGGGCCCACATCGCCGCCGGACCTTGTTCGATCTGGCGATATGCCGACTTCCTTCCCGCCGAGCCGGCCGGCGCGGTCGATCTCGGCGCGGGTTACACGCCGCTCGTCCGGGCCGACCGTCTCGCCACCGAACTCGGGCTCGGCGAGCTCTGGCTGAAAGACGACACCCGCAACCCGACCGGCTCTTTCAAGGACCGAGTCGCCTCGGTCGCGCTGACCCGGGCGCGAGAGCTCGGCTTCAAGGTGGCCGCCTGCGTGTCGACCGGGAACCTCGCCAACTCCGTCGCCGCCCACGCGGCCCGTGCCGGGATGGAGTGCTACGTGTTCGTGCCGGCGGATCTCGAATACACGAAGATCACGACCACTGCGGTGTTCGGGGCGCGGGTAGTCGCCGTCGACGGCGCTTACGACGAGGTCAATCGCCTCTGCGCCGAGATCGTCGACGACCACGAGGACTGGGCGTTCGTCAACGTCAACCTGCGCGCCTACTACGCCGAAGGATCCAAAACACTCGCCTTCGAGGTTGCCGAGCAGCTCGGCTGGGATCTCCCCGACCACGTCGTGGTGCCGATCGCCTCGGGGAGCCTGCTCACCAAGGTCGACAAGGGGTTCGGCGAACTGGGTCTGACCGGCCTCGTCACCGACCACCGCCGGGTGCGGATCTCCGGCGCCCAGGCGGCGGGCTGCGCACCGGTCGCCCAGGCCCTAGCCGACGGCCAGGAGGTCCCGACACCGGTACGACCCGCCACCATCGCGAAGTCGCTCGCCATCGGCAACCCGGCCGACGGGGAGGCGGCGCTCGAGGTGGTGCGGTCCTCCGGGGGCTCGATCACCATCGCGACCGACGACGAGATCCTCGAAGGGATGCGGCTCCTCGCCCGGACCGAGGGGATCTTCGCCGAGACCGCGGGCGGGGTGACGATCGCCTGCCTCCGCAAACTCGCGCACGACGGGGTCGTACGCCCTGACGAGCGCGTCGTCGCCTGCATCACCGGCACGGGGTTGAAGACGGTCGAGGCCTTCGGCGACACCGCCGCGCCGGTGGCCGTCATCGAGCCGACACTCGACGCCTTCACTAGGCTAAATGTCTTCGCCAAGGCGGAAGCGAACTGGGGGATCTCGAGGTGAGCGTCACCGTCCGCATCCCATCTCTGCTGCGGTCGCTCACCGGCGGTGAGCGGGAGGTCGTCGTCGAGGCCGCGACGGTGCGCGATGCCCTGGCGGCCGTTGAAGCCCTCCATCCCGGCGTGAGGGCGCGGATCGTCGACGACGACGGCCAGGTGCGCCACTTCGTCCTCCTCCTACTCGCCGACCAGGACATCCGGTTCCTCGACGGGCTGGACACCGCCGTCGGAAACGACGAGACCCTCTCCGTCGTCCCGGCGATCTCCGGCGGCTGACCTTCGCCACAACACCGCTCCTGAGCTGGGCGTGTTGCGTCCGGGTAGTCAGCGTGGTTTGCTATTAGCACTCGATAGATGAGAGTGCTAATGCTCGGACCACCCGAGCGACCAAGGGAGGACGCCCGAGATGTCGAAGTTGATCGAGTTCGATGAGCAGGCCAGACGTGCGCTCGAGCAGGGCATGAACCAACTCGTCGACGCGGTGAAGGTCACGCTCGGACCGAAGGGTCGCAACGTGGTCCTGGAGAAGAAATGGGGCGCGCCGACGATCACGAACGACGGTGTCTCGATCGCGAAGGAGATAGAGCTCGAGGACGCCTTCGAGAAGGTCGGGGCCGAGCTCGTCAAGGAAGTCGCGAAAAAGACCGACGACGTCGCCGGCGACGGCACGACAACGGCCACCGTGCTCGCCGGAGCGCTCGTACGCGAGGGTCTCCGCAACGTCGCGGCGGGTGCCAACCCCATGTCGCTGAAGCGCGGGATCGAGTCGGCGGTGGAAACCGTGGTCACGCGTCTGAAGGAGATCGCCAAGGACATCGACTCCAAGGATCAAATCGCCCAGGTAGCGGGGATCTCCGCCGCGGACCCCGAGATCGGGTCGATGATCGCCGAGTCGATCGACAAGGTCGGCAAGGACGGTGTGATCACCGTCGAGGAGTCGCAGACCTTCGGCATGGAGATGGACCTCGTCGAAGGGATGCGGTTCGACAAGGGTTACATCTCTCCGTACTTCGTCACCGACCCCGATCGTATGGAGGCGGTGCTCGAAGACCCCTACCTCCTGATCTCCGGTTCCAAGATCAGCGCGGTCCGTGACCTGCTCCCGGTCCTCGAGAAGGTGATGCAGACCGGCAAGCCGCTCGTCGTCATCGCCGAGGATGTCGAGGGCGAGGCGCTCGCCACGCTGGTTGTCAACAAGATCCGCGGCACCTTCAAGAGCGTCGCGGTCAAGGCCCCGGGCTTCGGCGAGCGGCGCAAGGCGATGCTCCAGGACATGGCGATCCTCACCGCCGCCCAGGTCATCACCGAAGACGTCGGCCTGAAGCTCGAGAACGCCACACTCGACCTGCTCGGCCGGGCCCGCAAGGTCGTCGTGACCAAGGACGAGGCGACGATCGTCGAGGGCGCCGGGGCAGAGGCGGACATCAAGGGCCGGATCAACCAGATCAAGACCGAAATCGAGAACACCGACTCCGACTACGACAAGGAAAAGCTCCAGGAGCGGCTGGCCAAGCTCTCCGGCGGCGTCGCGGTCATCAAGGTCGGCGCGGCGACCGAGGTCGAGCTGAAAGAGAAGAAGCACCGGATCGAGGACGCCGTCTCCACGACGAAGGCCGCGATCGAAGAGGGCGTCGTGCCCGGTGGCGGGGTCGCGCTGCTCCGCTGCCAGCGGGCCATCCTCGACCTCGCCGAAAAGCTCGAAGGCGACGAAGCCACCGGGGCCCGCATTGTCGCCCGGGCGGTCGAGGAGCCGCTGAAGCAGATCGCGGTGAACGCCGGGGAAGAGGGCGGGGTCGTGATCGAGAAGGTCCGGGGGCTGAAGAACCTCGCCGATGGCCTCAACGCCGAAACCGGCGTCTACGAGGACATGTTCGCCGCTGGGGTGATCGACGCGGCCAAGGTGACACGCTCGGCTCTGCAGAACGCCGCTTCGATCGCGGCGCTCTTCCTGACGACCGAAGCGGTCGTGGTCGACAAGCCCGAGGTGAAGCCTCCCGCTCCCCAGGCCCCGATGGAGGACTACTAGTAGCGGCATCGGACCCGTGGGCCTGGCCCGCGGGTGGGATGGACCAGGAAGGTCACCGCCGGGGGCGCCCTAGACTCGCCGCGTGGCGAACCGGGCCGTGCCGGCATCGGACCAGCAAGGGACCCTCTCTCCGGAGCGGACGCCCGGGTGGGCGGTCCTCCATTTGTTCTGCGACCTCGCCGCGGGTGCCGACACCGAGGCTGTCGTGTCCGCCCTCGCCCGGTGCCAGTCCGACGGCTACGGGATCGTCACCGTAGAGATCGTCGGCCACAAGGGCGACCTCGGGGTGCTCGCCCTCGGTCCGTCTTTCGGGCGCTTGCGCGAGGTCCAGAGCGAACTGCGTCGCGCCGGGTGTGTACCCCGATACTCCTACGTCTCGCTCACCGAGGTGTCCGAGTACGCCGGGAACGCGCCCGAGGAGATGAAAAAGGCGCGCCTTCGCCCCCAGCTCCCACCGGAGGGAATGCCGGCGTTCTGCTTCTACCCGATGTCGAGACGGCGTGACGGCGACGACAACTGGTACCGGCTCCCTTACGAGGAGCGCCTCCGGATGATGGTCAATCACGGCAAGGTCGGGCGCGCCTTTCGCGGCCGGGTGCTCCAGCTCGTCACCGGCTCGACCGGCCTCGACGACTGGGAGTGGGGCGTCACCTTGTTCGCGGTCACCTTTGACGACATCAAGTCCTGCGTCTACGCGATGCGCTACGACGAGGCCTCGGCGCGTTACGCCGATTTCGGTCCGTTCGTCGCCGGGACGGTCAAGTCCCCCGCCGCCATCCTCACCTCGCTCGGACGCGCCTAACCCGCTCCCCGGTGACCCAGTGACCGCGCCAGCGCCCGGGCTCAGCCGCCTCGAAGCCGTCCTCCGTGGGCTTGGGCGCCTCGTCGTGGCGTTCTCCGGCGGCGCCGACTCGGCGCTCCTCGGATACGTCGCGAACCGGACCCTCGGCTCCCAGCGGGTGCTTTGCGTCACCTCCTCGTCGGCCTCGCTCGCCGGTGAGGAACTCGCCGAATGCCGGGCCCTCGCCACCGAGTGGGGGCTGCGCCACCTGGTCGTCGAGACGAACGAGCTCGCCGACCGGTCCTACGTCCGCAATGACCTCGACCGCTGCTACCACTGCAAGCGCGAGCTCATGGACGTGCTGGCCGGGCCGGCCAGATCGGAGGGCGCGACGATCGCGCTCGGGGTCAATCTCGACGACCTCGCCGACTTCCGGCCCGGCCAACGGGCGGCGAGGGAGCGGGGCGCGGTCTTCCCGCTGGTCGACTCGGGATTCGCCAAGCACGACGTGCGGGAGCTGTCCCGGCAACTCGGCCTACGCACCTGGGACAAACCCGCCGCGGCCTGCCTCGCCTCCCGTATCCCGCACGGCACCCCCGTCACCCGCGAGGTGCTCAACCGGGTCGAACGGGCGGAATCGGCGCTGCGGGCGCTCGGTTTCCGGGTCGTGCGCGTGCGCCACTACGGCGAGAGCGCCCGCATCGAGCTAGGTCTCGACGAGCTCGGCCGGGCGCTAGAGGCACGTGAGTCCGTCGTCGAGGCGGTCCGGTCAGCCGGCTACCGCCACGTCACGCTCGACCTCGAAGGGTTCCGTTCGGGCAACCTGAGCCGCGCGGCCCTCGAGAACGGGCTCGGCGGCGCCACCCACGTCGCCGGGTGAACCGGCGCGACGAGGCGACCGGGGACTGCGAGGGCCAGGTCGGCCTAGGCAGGTGGCGGGGTTTCCTCGCTTTCCCGGGCGACGCTCCAGCCGGCTGAAGAGGTGCTGCGCTTCTCATAGAAGACGCAACCGTCCGGACAGGCGAAGGGGAACAGGTCGTTGGCGCCGAGCTTGCACCGTTCCAGCCGCTCCGCCCCGCGCACGGTCTGCATGACGTAGTGGCGGCAGTCCTCACGCACGGCCATGGGCCATCCTCGCACGCGGTTCGGGGAGAGTGGAGGTCGGCGCCCTACCCCGGGGAGTCGTCCCGCAGATAACGCTCGATCTCGTCCGTCAGACCCTCCAACGACTGCTCCGGTGCGAGCGCCTCCTCGGATCGTCTGATCCGGGCGACGTAAGCCGCCACGGTTTCGTCCCCGCCCACCAGCTGGTCCATCCTCCGTTCGTATTCGAGCGCCTCCCGGTCCAGTTCGCGCAGGTCGGCGTGCCGGCCGACCACCCGAGCCGCGGCCTGGGCGAGGGCGAGGGCCGCCTTGGCCGAGACGGGGATCGAATAGCACGGGACGCTCGCCCAGATGGAGACGGTCGGGATCCCGGCCTCGGCGAGCGCAGCCCCCAGGACGCCGACGATGCCGGTCGGCCCTTCGTAGCTCGACAAGGCGAGGCCCACCCGTCCCACCGTCGCGGCGTCATTTCCGGTGACCGCCAGCGGCACCGGCCGGGAGTGCGTCACCTCGGCGAGGTAGGCACCGAGCAGGACGACCTGACTGGCACGCAGGCCGGCGGCGAGATCGACGAAGGCGTCGCAGTAGGTGCGCCAGCGGAGCTGGGGTTCGGGTCCCCGTGCCAAGACCACGTCGACGCGGCCGGGAGCGACCGAGAAGCCGGTGGCGGGCCAGCTGATCTGTCGGGCCATCCCTTCGACCACGGTGAACTCCGGACGCGCCTCGGTGAAGTCGAAGAACTCTTCGGGATCGATTTCGGCAAACGGCGCGGCCTGCCAGGCGCCGGCCAGGCTCGAGAGGGCGTACGACGCCGCCTCGCCCGCGTCGTTCCAGCCCTCGAAGGCCACCACCACCAGGGGGTGGTCGACGCGGGGAACTCGCCGAGGCGGACCGCCCCAGCCAGCTTGCGGCGCGATAGGAAACGGAACGGGCGGGGAATCGCTCTCCCTCGCCGGACGCTTCGCACGGCCACCTCCCCGGGAAGACCTTCAGCCTAACGGTCCCAGATCGCGCCCTTCGGCGGCCGGCCGGTGCGCTTCGGTACGCTCGGCGAGGATGCCCGAGGCCCCGATCACCATCGAAGCGCTCACCGAACCGACCGCCGAGGACGCCGCGGCGATCGCGCGCCTCGTCCCCCATCTCTCCTCGGCGCAACCACCCGACGCCGTCGAGCTGCGGGATCTCGCCTCCTCGGAAGCCACGACGGTGTTCGTGGCGCGCCTCGGAGGCGGCATCGTCGGCACCCTGTCCCTGGCGATGTTCGCCGTCCCGACGGGTCGGCGAGCCTGGATCGAGGACATCGTGGTCGATCCCCGGCACCGCGGGCACGGTGTCGCTTCCGGGCTCATCGGCGCGGCCCTCCGGCTGGCGGCCGAATCCGGTTGTCGCACCGTGGACCTCACCTCGCGCCCCTCGCGGGTGGAGGCCAACCGCCTCTACGAACAGCTCGGTTTCACCCGCCGGGAGACCAACGTCTACCGAATCTCCCTCCAGGGCTGACGCCGGCGGCCGGATCCGAAGACAGCCCGATCGACGAGCCCCGGGGGGTTACGCCGTCCGGAGCTCGTTTGGCGCCGTCGGCTCCTCGTTCGTCCTCTGGACCCCGTGATCTTGCGGCGACCGGGGGATCGGCCCCTGCCAGCTGACCCGGAGGGCCAGCGCGGCCGCAAGGCCCGGCTGTCGTCGTCTCGACAATGTTCCACCAGGAGAGCCGCGGACTGAACCGGCCCGCGGCAACTCGCCGCCGGGTCCCTCGGATCCCGGTTGGTTGCCCACGTCGGGGAACAACGACAGCGCCGACCGATAAAGGGGTCGGCCGAAACCTTCCGGCACCGAGGCTGGTCGCCGGGGCGCCGGACAAGTGCCGACGTGGAAAGCGCGCCATCAAGCCCGGCCGGCTGGTAGGGGATCTGGGATCGGCGCCCTAGGATCGCAAGTCACGGCACGAAGCCGATCCGAGGAGGCCGCCGCAGTGGCTGAAAGCGTCACCATCACCGATAACCGAACCGGGCAGTCGGTCGAGATCCCGATCGTCGACGGGGGCCTCAGCTCCTCGGAGTTCTCCAAGCTGCTCCCGGGCGTCTGGTTCTACGACCCGGGATTCACCGCGACGGCGATGTGTGAGAGCGCGATCACCTACGTCGACGGCGAAGCCGGCATCCTGGAGCATCGGGGCTACCCGATCGAGCAGCTCGCCGAGCAATCCACCTACCTCGAGGTCGCCTACCTGCTGATCCACGGCGAACTGCCCACCGCCCCACAGCTGGCCGCCTGGAACGCCGAGATCGCCCACCACGCCACCATCGAAGAAAAGTTCGTGGAACGGTTCGTGGCGGGCTTCCACCACAGCGCCCACCCGATGGGGATGCTCGTTTCGGCGGTCGCCGCGCTCTCGACCTTCTACCCGGATTCCAAGGACATCTTTGACCCGGTGAACCGCCAGCTCCAGGTGATGCGGCTCATCGCCAAGATGCCGACACTCGCCGCGGCCGTACACCGCTTCTCGGTCGGGGAACCCTTCGTGCCACCGGACGAGAAGCTCCCGTTCTGCGAGAACTTCCTGTCGATGATGTGGAACACCGGCGAACCGGATTTCGAGGTGGACCCGATTCTGGCCCGCGCCATCGACGTCCTGTTCGTCCTGCACGCCGACCACGAGCAGAACTGCTCGACAGCCGCCATGCGGGTGGTCGGCTCCGCTCACGCCGATCCCTACTCGTCGTGCGCCGCGGCCTGCGCCGGACTCTACGGTCCGCGCCACGGCGGCGCGAACGAACAGGTCGTGCGGATGCTGACCTCGATCGGGTCGGTCGACAACGTCGACGATTTCATCAAGTCCGTGAAGGACAGCCACGGCCGGATCCAGGGCTTCGGCCACCGCGTCTACAAGCACTACGACCCCCGGGCCGCGATCATCCGCAAGATCGCCTACGACGTCATGGAGATCGCCGGCAAGAACCCATTGCTCGACGTGGCGCTGAAACTTGAGGAAGCCGTGCTCGCCGACGAGTACTTCACGTCACGCCGGCTCTACCCCAACGTCGATTTCTATTCGGGGTTCATCTACCAAGCGATGGGCTTTCCGCCCGACATGTTCACCGTGCTCTTCGCCCTGGCGCGCACCTCCGGTTGGGTCGCCCACTGGGCCGAGATGCTCGACGACAACGAACGGATCTTCCGTCCGCGCCAGATCTACACCGGTAGGGCGCGGCGGGACTATGTCCCGATCGATCAGCGCGCCTAGGAGCCGAGCTCTCGCCGTCCGGTGCCGCCTCGCCAGGCCGGTCTGGAGCACCCGGGACCGGCCTTCGGGCCTGGCAACGCAGGTTTGGCGTTGGTGGTCGCAGCAAGTTCCCTTTGGTCGTCATCCCCGATCGGTGGGGTCTGCGGCCGGCCGCTCGTCCTCGGGCCGGGCCGGGCGGGGTTGACAACCCGGCCTCGACCTGAGGCGGGTCACCAGGGGCGTTCTTGTCTCCCCGCCAGGGACGAGGGGGCCGGCGGCGCCCCCGGCACCCCCGGGCGCGCCACGATCCCCGCCGCATGACGCCGTCCCGCCACCGCGAAGAGGGCGACCGCCGCGGCAACCGAGACATTCAATGATTCGATCGGCCCGTAGAGCGGGATCCGGCAGCGCACGTCGCAACGCCTCTTCACCAGCGTCGTCAGTCCCCGTCCCTCGGCGCCGACGACGATCGCCAAGGGCTCGGCCGCCACCTCCAGCTCCTCGAGCGACTGTTCCCCCTCGGGGTCCAAGCCGACGGTCCACACTCCCCGGGCCCTCAGTGCCGCCAGCGCCGCCCCCGTCCCGGCCACCAAGGCCATCGGCAGGTGTTCGACCGCCCCCGCCGCCGCTTTCACCGCGGCGGGCGTGAGGTGGGACGTCCGGTGCCGGGTGAGCACGGCACCCGTCGCCCCGGCGCCGAGGGCGCTGCGCAGGATCGCCCCCAGGTTGTGGGGGTCGGTCACCTCGGCGGCGACGACGAGGAAGGGCACCGCGCCGTCGGGCGTGCGCGCCGGCCCGCGCCCGGGGTTCTCCAAAACCAGCCCGTCGAGCTCGACCGGCTCCACCGGCGCGGCCCGGGCGATCACACCCTGCGGAGCCTCGGTCCGGGCCACGGCGCGCAGGTCCCGGGCCGTCACCCGCCGCAGCGGCACCTCGGCAGCGCGCGCGAGGGCGATCACCTCCTCGAGAGCTGGTGAGGAGCCCGAGGGGCCGGCAACGATGACCTCGTGCACCTCTCGCCGACCGGCAATGAGGAGCTCACGCACCGCACGGCGCCCTTCGACCTGCTCCCCGCCGAGGCCTCCCTCCCCGCGATGGTCGCCGAGTCGGGGCGGCCGCGCCGCGCCGCCCTCTATCGCTCGAGAAGCGCTACGGCGAGGCACGCCACCCCCTCGGCCCGGCCGAGGCTCCCCAGACCTTCGGGACGGGTCGCCTTGACATGGACCGGCCCGCCCGCCGCCGACGACAGCCGCTCGACCATCTCGTCTCGGACCCCGGCAACCCGGGGACGCTCGGCGACGAGCGTGCAGTCGGCGTTCACCAGGTGCCAGCCCTGCTCGGACACCTTGGCCACCGCCTCGGCCAGGAGCTCGAGACTGTCGGCGTCCCGCCAGGCGGGATCGGTGTCGGGAAAGTGACTCCCGAGGTCGCCCAGTCCGGCCGCCCCCAGGACCGCGTCGGCGACGGCGTGCGCGATCACGTCAGCGTCGCTGTGTCCCGCCAAGGGCCGTTCCCCGGCAAACGTCGCACCGCCCAGGACGAGCGGTCGCCCGGCCGACGCCTCGTCGACGAAACGGTGGACGTCGAAGCCGAGGCCGACCCGCTGCTCGTTCACGCCTCCCCCGTCTCTCGAGTCCCGGAATCGACGAGCCAGGAGCAGGCCAGCGCCAGGTCGTCCGCGTCGGTGATCTTGCGGTTGCGCGCCTCGCCCTCGACCACCGCGACCGAGCCCCCCAGGGCCTCGACGAGCGCGGCGTCGTCAGTGGCCTCGGGCTCGCCGTGGTGCGCACGGCGCAGAACGGCGGTGCGGAACGCCTGGGGGGTCTGGACCGCGCCCAGCCCGCGGCGATCGACCGTCGAGACCACCCAGCCGTCGCGCACGCGCTTGAGGGTGTCGGCGACCGGAATGCAGGGGATCGCTGCGTCCGAACCGGCGAGGACCGCCCCGATCACCGCGGCGAAGAGGCGGGGAGAAGCCAACGGGCGCGCCGCGTCGTGCACGATCACGATCTCGGCCGTGTCCGGCACCTGAGCGAGACCGGCACGGACCGACGCCGCCCGAGTCGGACCACCGGCGACAACGGCGGTGCATCCGGCGTGGCACGACGCGTCCTCGACGTACTCGGGCGGCACGACAAGAACGACGCCCTCCGCGGCGGTGCGCGCGGCGTCGACCGCCCACTCGACCACGAGACGCCCACCGATCCGTTCGAATTGCTTTTTCCCGCCGAAGCGGCGACCTTCGCCGCCGGCGACGACGATCGCCCAGACGCGGTCGGCCACGGATTCAGCCTGTAGATCCCGGATCAGGGGAGCGCGGCGTTGAGCCGCTCCTCCGCCTCGGCCTCGCTCACGCCGATGGCGAACGTCAGCTCGGACACGAGGATCTGCCGGGCCCGGTTCAACATCCGCTTCTCCCCGGCAGACAGCCCCTTGTCCTTGTCGCGGATCGAAAGGTTCCGCACCACCTCGGCGACCTGGTAGATATCACCGGACTTCAGCTTCTCCACGTGGTTCTTGTACCGGCGGGACCAGTTGGTCGGCATCCGCGCCTCCTTCTTGCGAAGGACGGCGAAGACCTCCTCGACCTCCTCGTCGTTGATGACCTCGCGCAGCCCCACCTCTTCGGTGTTGTCCGACGGGACCATGAGCGTGAGGTCGCCGTAGGCCAGACGCAAGACGAGGTACTCCCGCTGCTCGCCAAAGGCCTCTCGCATCTCGCGTCTCTCGACCACCGCCGCTCCGTGATGGGGGTAGACCACCTTGTCGCCGACGTCAAACACTTGCGACTCCTCACCTGTCGAGAAGGTCTCTCTCGCCGCACTGACTGGATCCGCGACACGGTCCAACCCGCGGCCATGACGTGACCTAAGTTTACCGGCCCGGGGACGGAGGGTTGAGTGGCGTTGCACGAGGATTCTGCCAGGCCTTTTCGGGCCTCGAGCGAAGAGAACTCTCCCGGTGCCGGGCCGCTCGCAGAACCCGGGGGCACTCGCCGACGACGACAGCATTTGCCGGGCGGTTCGCCTCCGCAGTCGCCAACCGGGCCAGAATCGGCGCGGCGCTTGCGCCGCCTGCAGACGGGACGGGAAGGCTTCGGTGCCGAACCTGGCCGCGCTGGGTGTGGCCCGAGGCTCTAGTACCAGTCGGGGTTCGCGGGGGCTCCCCCCTTGGATGCGAAGATCGCATAGCCCCCACGAACCCGCTGGCACGTCAACGGGTTCACCTGCTCACGGTCATATCTCACACCGGTGCGGTGAAGAGGGAGTGGCGCAGTGGCCGCGAGCTGACTGCCGACACGGCCGTCGTGAGCTCGGAATTTCTCGACGATCTTCCGGTTGTCGTTGTCCCCCGCGCCCACGGCCACCCCACTCCCTAGTGGTCTCCCGTTCGGGAGTTCCAACGCCGGCGAGTAGGCCGGCATTCCCGACCGGCCCGGAGGGTGCGAAATAGCCGCCGGCAACTCCGGCCCGGGCCACTCGGGAGCGGTCGTAGCGCGATGGGCCCCAGCAAGAACCAGGGACCGCCCGGCCGCTAGGAGTCTGCGCCCGCCCCGGCAAGCTCGACGGGCGCTGGTGTGATGCCGTCGACGGCTTTGAAGACGATGGTGCCCTCTTCCGCGTCGACGATGATCGTCTCGCCGACCCGGAATTCCTTCCAGAGGATCTTCTCCGAAAGCGGGTCCTCGATGAGCTGTTGGATCGCCCGCCGCAGGGGTCGCGCGCCGAGGTTCGGCTCATAGCCGCGCCCGGCCACGAGCTCCTTCGCCGCCCGGGTCAGCTCGAGTCCGATGCCCTGACTGTCGAGCTGGTCGGCGAGACGACGGATCATGAGGTCGACGATCTGGATGACCTCCTCCATCAACAACTCGTGGAACACGATGACCTCGTCGATCCGGTTCAAGAACTCCGGACGAAAGTGCTGCTTCAGCGCGTCCTGGACCTTGGTCTTCATGCGTTCGTAGGTCACCGCCTGCGAGGCCCGCGAGAAGCCGACCTGAGTCTTTCTCAGGTCCGCCGTCCCGAGGTTGGAGGTCATGATGAGCACGGTGTTCTTGAAATCGACCGTTCGGCCCTGCGCATCGGTGAGCCGGCCGTCCTCGAGGATCTGCAGCAGCGTGTTGAACACGTCGGGGTGGGCCTTTTCGATCTCGTCGAAAAGCACGACGGCGAAGGGCTTGCGCCGGACCGCCTCGGTGAGCTGACCGCCCTCCTCGTAGCCGACGTAGCCGGGTGGCGAGCCGACCAGGCGGCTCACCGTGTGCTTTTCCATGTACTCGCTCATGTCCAGTTGGATCAGCGAGTTCTCGTCGCCGAAGAGCAACTCGGCGAGCGCCTTGGCGAGCTCGGTCTTCCCGACGCCGGTCGGGCCCAGGAAGATGAACGATCCCGACGGGCGCTTCGGGTCTTTCAGGCCGGCCCGGGTACGCCGGATCGCCCGCGACAACGCGTTGATGGCGTCATCCTGGCCGATGATCCGCTTGTGGAGCTCCTCCTCCATCCGAAGAAGCTTCGCCGTCTCCTCCTCGGTGAGCTTGTAGACCGGGATCCCGGTCCAGTTCGCCAGCACCTCGGCGATGACGTCCTCGTCGACCACGTCGAACAGCTCCACGCCCTCGGCGCGCCACTCCTTTTCCAGGGCGGTCTTGCGCTCGAGCTTCATCCGCTCCTGCTCGGCGAGCTTGTCGACCAGCTCCAGGTTGTTGCGCGCCGTCGCGGCGTTCTTGTCCTCGCGGATCTTCGCGAGCTCGGTCTCGATCTGGTTGTACTCCGGTGGCGTCGTCATCCGGCGGATCCGAAGGCGGCTCCCCGCCTCGTCGATGAGGTCGATCGCCTTGTCCGGCAGGTAGCGGTCGGAGATGTACCGGTCGGCGAGGTTCGCCGCCGCCACCAGCGCCTGGTCGGTGATCGTCACGTGATGGTGCTGCTCATAGCGTTCGCGCAGCCCCTTCAAGATCTCGATCGTGTGCGCGAGCGTCGGCTCCTCCACCTTGATCGGCTGGAAACGGCGTTCCAGCGCGGCATCCTTTTCCAGATGCTTGCGGTACTCGTCGAGCGTCGTGGCACCGATCGTCTGCAGCTCCCCCCGGGCGAGCATCGGCTTTAGGATCGAGGCGGCGTCGATCGCCCCCTCGGCAGCCCCGGCACCGACCAGGGTGTGCAGCTCGTCGATGAAAAGAATGGTGTCGCCCCGGGTCCGGATCTCTTTCAACACCTTCTTGAGGCGCTCCTCAAAGTCGCCCCGGTAGCGGCTGCCGGCGACGAGCGCGCCGAGGTCGAGGGTGTAGAGCTGCTTGCCCTTCAGCGTCTCGGGAACGTCGTTCGCCACGATCTTCTGGGAGAGCCCCTCTACGATCGCGGTCTTGCCGACGCCGGGCTCGCCGATAAGAACAGGGTTGTTCTTGGTGCGACGGGAGAGCACCTGCAGGACGCGCTCCATCTCGCGCTCGCGCCCGATCACCGGATCGAGCTTGTGCTCCCGGGCCAGCTGGGTGAGGTTGCGACCGAACTGGTCGAGCACCGGCGAACTGCCCGGGCTCTGCTCGGAACCCGCCGAGCCGGCGCTCGCGCCGACCGGGTCGCGACCCTGGTAACCGGAGAGCAGCTGGATGACCTGCTGACGGACTCGGGGCAGGTCTGCACCAAGGCTCTGGAGAACCCGTGCCGCGGTTCCTTCACCCTCCCGCACCAGACCGAGCAGCATGTGCTCGGTCCCGATGTAGTTGTGTCCGAGCTGAAGCGCCTCACGCAGGGACAGTTCGAGAACCTTCTTCGCCCGCGGGGTGAAAGGCGGCGACCCGGTTGGCGCTGTTCCGGCCGGTCCGATGGTCTCTTCGACCTTCTCGCGCACCGCTTCGAGCGAGATACCGAGGGACTCGAGCGCCTTGGCCGCCAGACCTTCACCCTCGTGGATGAGACCGAGCAGGATGTGCTCGGTCCCAATGAAGCTGTGGTTGAGCAGACGCGCCTCTTCCTGGGCCAGTACCAGCACCCGCCGCGCCCGATCGGTGAACCGCTCGAACAAATTCCACTCCTCATGTGTCGCTTGACGCTGCCCGCAGTCTATCGGGAGGTCCCCCACCAACCGCGTTCGCCCCCGGGCCCCGCGGAAGGCGAGGGTGGCCCGCCGGTTGGCGACGTTTACCGGCACGCACGGTGGTGGCGTATCGTGCTGGTCTGATGAAAGCCCAGGACCCCTTCGCGCTGCCTGTCGCCGCGTCCGATCTCGTCCGTCTGGAAAAAACTCTGCGCGAGAACGTCCTGTCCGGCGAACCGTTCGTCGACGAGATCGCCACCCATCTCATCGAAGCGGGGGGCAAACGCCTCCGGCCCACCCTCACCTTCGCCGCCGCGGGTCTCGACGGGGCTGCAGTCAGCGAGGACACGCTACTCGGTGGGGTGGCGGTCGAGCTCGTCCACCTGGCCTCGCTCTACCACGACGACGTGATGGACGAGGCCGTCCGCCGCCGCAACGTGGTCACCGTGAACGGTCGCTGGGGGAATCTCCTCGCCGTCGTCGTCGGCGACTTCCTGCTTGCTCGCTCTGCCGAGATCGCCGCTTCGCTCGGCACCGAGATCGCCGCCACGCTGGCGACGACCCTGGCGCGGCTGTGCCAGGGCCAGATCGCCGAGGTCCGCTCCGTCTACCGCATCGACCGCAGCGTGGAGGACTACCTCAGCGCCATCTCCGACAAGACCGGCGCGCTGATGGGCACCGCCTGCCGTATCGGCGCCCTCACCGCCGGACTGGATCGACGCGACACCGAGACGCTGACCGCCTTCGGCGAGAGCCTCGGCTTCGTCTTCCAGATCCGCGACGACATCCTGGACATCGTGGCGACCGAGGAGGAGTCCGGCAAACCGCCGGGGCAGGACCTCGCCGAGGGTATCTACACCCTTCCCGTCCAGCGGGCGCTGGTCGACCGGCACGTCGGCCCGGAGCTCCATCACCTTCTCGGCCGGCCCCTCGACCACGCTGAAGTCGAGTTCGCCCGGGCCCTGGTCGCCGAGTCCGGCGGGATCGCCGAGGCCCAGGAGGTGGCCCGCCACTATGCCGCCGAAGCCGGAAAGATCGCGCGGCGCCTCGATGACGGCATTGTGGCGCGCGCCCTGCGCGGACTGGGCATGCGACTCGTCGATGACCTCGACCGCTCGATGAGGGAGCTGGCCAGCTAGCCAGGTGCCTCCTCGGGCTCGGCCGCGGGCGGATGGTCAGCCGATTCGGGGCGCAGCGCCGGGAAGAACATCACCTCTTTGATGTTCACCTTGTCGGCGAGCAGCATGACGAGGCGGTCGATCCCGACGCCGGTCCCGCCCGTCGGCGGCATCCCGTGTTCGAGCGCCCGCAGGAAGTCCTCGTCCAGGGCCATCGCCTCGTCGTCGCCGGCGGCCCGTTGCGCCACTTGGTCGACGAATCGCGACCTCTGGTCGACGGGGTCGACGAGCTCGCTGTAGGACTCCGCGATCTCCTGGCCGCCGACGACCGAGGTCGCCCGTTCGGCCGCTCCGGGCTTGGAACGGTGCCGCCGGGTGAGCGGTGAGACCTCGACGGGGTGGTCGATCACGTGCACCGGGTCCCACAGCTCATGCTCGGTCGTGTGCTCGTAGATCTCGAAGAGGACCTTGCCCGGTCCCCAGGGCTCCTCCACCGGCACCCCGAGCTTGGCGGCGTCGGTCCGCAGCGCTTCGAGGCCGCCACCGAGCGAGCAGGCGACCCCGGTCACCTCGCGGATCGCCTCTTCCACCGTGAGCGTTCGCCACGGTGGGCGGAGATCGATGACGCGTCCCTGGTGGGTGATTACCCCGCTCCCCCCGGCGGCCAACGCCGCCTGGTGCACGAGATCCTCAACGAGGGCGGTCATGTCGGTGCTGTCGGCGTAGGCCTGGTAGGCCTCAAGCATGGTGAACTCGGGATTGTGGCTCGGCGAGAGCCCTTCGTTCCGGAAGTCCTTCCCGATCTCGTAAACCCGTTCGAACCCCCCGATGACGAGGCGCTTCAGATAGAGCTCGCTCGCCACCCGCAGGACGAAGTCGGCGTGCAGGGCGTTGAAGTGGGTGAGGAAAGGACGGGCGTTGGCGCCACCAGCCAGGGGCTGGAGGACCGGGGTCTCGACCTCGACGAAGCCCCGCGCCTCGAGGTTCTGCCGGATCGAGCGCACCACCCTCGAGCGCAACAGGAACGTCTCCCGGACCCCGTCGTTCGCCCAGAGGTCGACCTCGCGCTGGCGGTAGCGGGTCTCGATGTCGTGAATCCCCTTCCACTTGTCGCCGAAGCCCCGCCGCGTCTTGGCGAGGAGGCTCCAGGTCGCCACCCTCACGGAGAGCTCCCCCCGGCGGGTGCGCATGACCTCGCCGGTGGCGCCGATCCAATCCCCGAGCCCGAGACGGATGAACTTGTCGAACCGCTCGGTCGAGTCGGCGGTGGCGAACAACTGGATCGAGCCCGACCAGTCCCGCAGGTCGGCGAAGGCGGCGCCCCCCTGGGATCGAAAGAGCATGATCCGACCCGCCACCGTCACCTCGACGTGCGCCGACTCGCCCGCGGCGAGCCCGCCGTGAGCCGCCGCCACCGCGGCCGTCTCCGTCACCCCCGGGAACCGGTAGGGCGCCTCGGAGGTGCCTCCGCCGCTCACCGCGGGGCGTCCATCGTCTCGGGGGAGATGTTGCGCGCGTAGAGGATCCGCAGGCCGTGAAGGGTCAGCCACGGTTCGACCCACCGCACGACCTCGGTGTACGGCGCGACGACGCCGCAGAGCCCCCCGGTGGCGATGACCGTCGCCTCGCCGAACTCGGCGAAAATCCGCCGGCAGATGCCGTCGACGAGGGCGGCGTGACCGAACACCGCGCCCGATTGCATCGACTCGACCGTCGAGCGACCGATCACGTTCGCCGGCGCGACGAGCTCCACCCGCCGGAGGGCGGCGGCGTGTTCGAAGAGCGCGTCCATGGAGATCTCGAGGCCCGGCGCGATGGCCCCGCCCAGGTACTCGCCGGCCTCCGACAGGACGTCGAAGGTGGTCGCGGTGCCGAAATCGACGACGATGGCGGGCCCGCCGAACAGGTCGATCGCGCCGACGGCGTTGACAATGCGGTCGGCCCCTACCTCCTTGGGATTGTCATAGAGGATCGGCATGCCGGTGCGAATCCCCGGCGCCACCACCACCAGAGGCAGCCCAACCGAACCCACCATCTCGCGCAGCGCGGCAGTCACCGACGGGACCGACGAGGAGACAACCACCCCCTCGATCTCCCCGGAGAACGCGGCCTGGCCCGGGCGGGCGCCCGTCTCGCCGCCCGGCGACAGCGCGATGCCGGCCGTCGCCAGCAGCTGCCCGGTCATGACGGCGTACTCGTCGGCGGTCCGATCTCCGACCGTCGAAATTCGCCAGCTGTGGCGCAGTCCGGGCAGCTCACCCGGGACCCGGTCATGAGGGTCGACGGACCCGGCGGGGTCGTCGAAGATCCCGATCACCGTCTGGGTGTTGCCGACGTCGATGGCGAGGAGCATCGCCTAACGGTCTACCCGATGGCGCAGCAAGCGACCGGCTTTCGACCCCTCCTCGGTCATGCCGGCGCCTTCTCAGTCTTCGATGTCCAGGCCGATGTCAAGGATCGGCGCCGAGTGCGTGATTGCCCCCACGGAGATGAGGTTGGCGCCCGCACGGGCGTAAGCGGCGATGTTGTCGAGGGTGATCCCGCCGGACGCCTCGACCAGGATCCCGCCGGCACGCCCCCGGGGGTCGGCCCGCACGATATCGACGGCCTGGCGTACGTCGTCGGGCGGCATGTTGTCGCACATGACCCCGGCCGCCCCGGCGGCGACCGCGATGGTCACCTGCACGAGGTTGTCGCACTCGACCTCGATGAAGCGACCCGGCCACCGCTCGATGGCCCGCTGCACGGCGTCCGACAGACTGACGCCGCTGAGATGGTTGTCCTTCACGAGCACCCCGCCCGAGAGCGAGGCGCGGTGGTTGATGCCGCCACCGGCGCGCACCGCGGCCTTCTCCAGGGCGCGCAGACCTGGCGTGGTCTTGCGCGTGTCGCGCACTCTGGCCGCGGAGTTGGCGGCGGCGGCCGCTTCCACGTAACGGCGGGTGAGGGTTGCGACCCCGGAGAGATGGCAGAGGAAGTTGAGGGCGGTCCGCTCGGCGATGAGCAGCGACCGGAAGGGGCCGACGACCCGCGCGACGACGCTACCCACCTCGACCACCCCGCTGTCCTCGACGAGCACGGTGAGATCGAGCCCCTCATCGAGCTCGCGACAGGTCTCGCGCACACAGCTCGTCCCCGCGATGACACCCGCCTGTCGGGCGATGAACGAAGCCTGGGCCACCGCGTCCCCCGGCACCAGCGACCCGGTGAGATCGCCGAGTGGGCCGATGTCTTCGGCGAGGGCCGCCACCACCGCCCGACGGACCTCGTCGATCGGCGGGTAGACGTCGTCAAACATCGTCATGTGCCATCGTCCGTCTCACCGCCACGCGCACCCGGAAGTGGGCATCATCGCGCTTGGGAGCGTCCGAGCGCGTATGAACGCCACGGGTCTCCCGGCGGGCCAGCGCGCCAGCCGCCAGCGACGACGCCACCTCGACCAGGTTCTTCAGTTCCTCGGCCGCGATCCCTTCGGCCCTGGCCGCCGCGGACGCCGTGCGACGAAGGATGGGCACGAGCGAGGCCAGGCCGGTCGAGTCGCGGATGACCCCGGCGTCGCGGCTCATCGCCTCCCGGAGCACCGCCCGTGCCTGGTCGAGGTCGCCGGGAGGCGCCGGTCGCTCGGCGGACTCCTGGGGCGCGAAGTCCCCGGCGTCGATGAAACGGACCGGGACGGCGGCCCGCTCGGGGGCAAGCACGCCGGTGAGAGCGCCCTCGGGCTGGGGGTCGGTTGCCCCGGTGACGATCGCGCGCGCCGCCCGGGAAGCGAAGACCAGCCCCTCGAGTAGGGAATTCGACGCCAACCGGTTCGCGCCCTGGGCCCCGGTGCAGGCCACCTCGCCGACCGCGAACAACCCCCGCAGACCGCTGCGTCCCGATAGGTCCGTGACCACGCCCCCGCACAGGTAGTGGGCGGCCGGCGCCACCGGAAGCAGGTCCCGCCCGGCGTCGAGCCCCGCCTCGGTGAGTTCTGAGGCGATGGTGGGGAACCTCTCGGCAAAATCGGGGATCCCCCTGGCGTCCAAGAAAACGTTCTTGACGCCGTCCCGGGTCATCCGGGTGACGATCGCGCGGCTGACCACGTCGCGTGAGGCGAGCTCGTCCACGAAACGCTCACCTTGCTGGTCGACGAGCAACGCCCCATACCCGCGCAGGCCTTCCGACAGCAGCGGCCTGGGCTCCCGATCGACGCAGAGGGCGGTCGGATGGAACTGCACGAACTCGAGGTCGGCAACCGGCGCTCCCGCGCGCAACGCCACCGCGACGCCGTCGCCCGTGGTCTCCGAGGGGTTTGTGGTCACGTCGAAGAGCATGCCCACCCCGCCCGTCGCCAACACCACCGCTTCGGCGTCGAGGCGGATCCGCCGGAGCGCGTGGTCGAGACAAAACACTCCTGAGCACCGACCCCCTTCGACGACGAGATCGGTGACGAACAATCGCTCCAGCGCGGTGACGCCGCTGGTCGCCAGCGTGGCCATGAGCGCGCGGTTCACCTCGGCACCGGTCGCCATGCCGCCGGCGTGGACCACCCGGGCGACCGAATGACCACCCTCCCGGGCCCGCGCGAGTTCGCCCTGCTCGTCGACATCGAAAACCGCCCCCCGCCCGAGCAGCGCCCGCACCGCGACCGGTCCCTCGGCGACGAGCACCCTCACGGCGTCGAGATCGGAGAGTCCTCCGCCGGCTCGGATCGTGTCCGCCTCGTGAAGCTCCACCGAGTCGTCTTCGACCGACAGCGCGGCCGCGATCCCTCCTTGGGCCCACGCCGTCGTGGACTCCTCCAGCCGACCCTTGGTGACGAGCCCGACACGACCGGCGCCCCGCGCGACGAGCTCGAGAGCGGTGGTGCATCCGGCGACGCCGCTGCCGACCACGACCACGTCGAAAGACCGGCGGGTTGCCTGGCCGTTCATCGCCGGACTCGCAGATTGTCGATCAACCGCACCGGTCCCACCCGGGCCGCGATGAGGAGCACCACGTCCCCGGCGATCTCGGAGAGCGGCTCCAGGTGGCCGTCGGCAACCACCTCCGCGTAGTCCAACGCCACCGGGGGAACGGACGCCACCGTTGCACGCACGGTGGACACGACCTCTCTGGCGTCGGTGACGCCGGATCGGACCGCCTCGGATCCGGCGCATAGCGCTCGGAAGAGGACCGTCGCGGCTTGGCGCTCCCCGGCGTCGAGAAATGCATTCCGGCTCGAGACCGCCAGGCCGTCCGGGTCACGCACCGTCGGGCACGCGACGATCCTGACCGGCAAGGACAGGTCCTCTACGAGCTGCCGGACAATGACGAGCTGCTGATAGTCCTTCTTGCCAAAGTAGGCGGTGGAGGGCGACACGAGCGCGAGCAGTTTCGCCACGACCGTGGCGACGCCGCGGAAATGGCCGGGTCGCGCCGCCCCTTCGAGAACCATCCCCAGCCTTCCCGGATCGATCGTCACCTCCGGACGCCCCTGCGGGTACATCACCTCGACGGAGGGCGCGAACACGACATCGGCACCGGCCCGGACGGCCACCGTTCGATCCGCCCCCAGGTCGCGGGGGTAGCGCGCCAGGTCGCCGGGGTCGCCGAACTGGAGGGGATTGAGAAACACCGACACCACCACCACGTCGTTGGTCATCCGGGCGGCCTCGATGAGAGCGGCATGTCCCCGGTGCAGCCCACCGAGCGTCGGGACCAACCCGATCGAGGACCCCTGACGGCGCGGCGGGGCCAGCAGCTCGCCCAGTTCGCCGATCGACTCCGCGAGCACACCGTCGGCCACGTCCGACCCTCTCGCGATCAACGCCCGAGCCCCGGCTCGCCTGCCCCCGTGACCGACCCACCCGAGGCGGGAGCGCCCGCCGGCGCGCGACCCGCCCCCGACGTGGTGACGAACGGACCGAGCAGTGCCCCCACCCGACGCAACCCGTCCCGATCGGTGGCCACACGGGTACGCCAGCCGGCCGGCACGAGCGACGGTTCGAGGTCCTCCAAAGGGGCGAGAACGAAGGCCCGTTCGTGCATCCTCGGGTGCGGCACGACCAAGTCCGGCTCGTCGCTCGTGAACCCCTCGAGCAGCAGGATGTCCACGTCGAGCGTGCGCGGTCCCCAGCGTTCGAGGCGAATCCGCGAGGCTTTCTCTTCCAGTCGCCGGGCGACGCGGAGAAGCTGCCTCGGCTCCAACGACGTGTCGAGGCGCACCACGCAGTTGAGGTAGGGACCCTGTCCCGCGGGACCCCCGACCGGCGCCGTCTCGTAGACAGGCGAAACGACCAGGTCGACGTCCAGCACGGCGAGGCCTGCGACGGCCGAGCGGAGATGCGCCCAGCGGTCGCCGAGGTTCGAACCGATGCCGAGGTAGGCCTTCATGACGGCTCCGGGCGCTCAGCCGGCCCGCGCCACGGTTTCGCCCTGACGGCGGGTCAGGCGTACGCCGACCGTCTCGACGTCGGCGGCGACCGGAGGTCGCAGCTTGCGGACGGTGACGGTGACCGACTCGATGCGCCGGTCGGCGAGCACCGCGGCCGCCACCGCCTCCGCCAAGGTCTCGAGCAGCTGGAAGTGCGACGAGGCGACCAGTCCCCGCGCCGCTTCTACGACCGTCGAGTAATCGACCGTCTGCCCGAGGTCGTCGGACGCCGCGGCCACGGCCAGCGGGGTCTCGATCAGCAGCTCCAGTTCAAACGGTTGGGGGTGGTCCTGTTCGATGGGCAGCGCCCCGTGCGTGCCGAGGACTCGCAGGCCGCGGATCTCGATCGCGTCGTTCATCGGGCCCCCACGTGCCGACGCGACGTCGGCTTGGCGCTGGCACCGGAGGTCACTTTCGCGCTTGGCGCCTTCTGGCGCGCCGGGGCCGTCGCCGGCCCCACCTCCACCTTGCCGCCGGGGGTCTTCGCCGGCTTGGACGCGGGCTTGCCGCCAGAGGTTGGGCGTCTGGCCGTGGCTTGGCGCGCGGCCGCTTTGGCAGGTGGGGACCCGGTCCGGCGGGTGGGGGTCTTGGCGGGCTTGGGAGCCGGCTGGTCCACCGGGACACGAGCTGTCTTCTCACGAGCCGGCTGTGGCAGGTGCAGGGGTTGCAGCTCGGCGACCTTCGGAGTAACCCGGCCGGATCGTGCCCGCGAGGGCCGAACCGCGATCGGCACGACCGGCGTGAGCGCGACGCCCATCGCCCCGGTCGATCGAGCCTCAGGTATCGCCTCCGGACCGGTTCTAAGCCCCGCGGGTGCCCCAGGTTCGCCCGTCCCTTGGCTCTCGACCCGCAAGTTGACGACGGTCTCGCCGGACCGCGGGGCCGGGTGCCGACGGTCGTCTTCGGCCGGAAGCGGAACCTCCGTGGCGAGCATGGCGATCGTGCGACCCGTGCTCCCGAGCTGTCGGCGCAGCAGGTGCTCGATCGCGGAGATGGCGAGCGGCGGCTCGGGGATCATGCCGCTCCACCAGAGGAAGCCCGCGAACACACCGGCAACCCGGTCACCGAGCTCGTCCTGGTGAACGAGGATCCGTTCCCCAGCCCGCAACCAGCCGAGGAGTTGGGGATACAGCTCGCCAAGCACGGTGGGGATGTCGGCGCGCACCCCCATGGACACGTGCGCGCAGTCGAGCCCCAGTTCCTCGTAGGCGTGAAGGTTGTGGGAGGAGGCCAGTAAGGAGACGACCCGGGTGAAACCCTGCGCCCGCAACCAGAGGATCTCCTCTTGTCGTCGTACCCGACGGTGGTCCGGTGCGCTCCCCCCAGGTCGTTCGCTGACGGCGAGGCGGCCCTTGATGATCCACGCGAAGTTGCGCGGCATGATCCCAGCAGCCCACCGGCCTTTCACGGAGTCGCCCCGCCGACCGACACGCGCGTCGGGCCGCGGCGGTTCGGTTCGCTCCCGCCGATCAGCCGCGACGCCTGAACCGTCGCGGCGACGTCGTGGACCCGGACGATCGCCACGCCGGCGGCCATCGCCCAAACCGCGGTGGCGAGGGATCCCTCGAAGCGATCACCCGGCGGGAGCGGATCGCCCCCGCCCGAGACGGCCAAACGGCCGAGAAACGACTTCCGGCTGGTCCCGACCAGCACCGGGACGCCCCGAGCGACGAGCTCCGGCAGCGACTGCAACAACTGCAAATTGTGCTGCACGGTCTTGCCAAAGCCGATGCCGGGGTCGACGTAGATCTCGGTGATTCCGAGCCGCCGGGCCGCGGCAGCGGCCGTATCCAGGTAGGCGAAGACCTCGCGGACGACGTCGTCATAACGCGGGTGTTCCTGCATATCCTTCGGAGTCCCCCGCATGTGCACCACGACCAGCCCAGCACCGGCTGTGGCGGCGGCCCGAGCTGAATGGTTCGCCACATCGTTGACCAGGGTCGCGCCCCGCCGGCATGCCGCAGTGGCGACCGCCGGCTTCATCGTGTCGATCGAGACCCGGATGCTCGGAGCCAGCGCCTCGACCACCGGCAGCACCCGGCGGAGCTCCTCGTCTTCGGGCACCGGTTCGGCACCGGGTCGCGTCGACTCCCCCCCGACGTCGATGATGTCGGCACCCGCGGCGATCATCTCCTGGCCGTGGGCCACCGCAGCTTCATGGTCGAAGTAGCGACCTCCGTCGAAGAACGAGTCCGGCGTGACGTTCAAGACGCCCATGACAAGCGGCCTCACGCCGCAAGCCTACCGGTCCACGGGAAGTCCTCTCCCGGGTTCGGGCGATTGACCAGGCCGGACGCGGAGATTAGGGCTTGTCCCGCACGAACGCCATCGCCTCGGCCCGGGTCGCGACATCGGTCCGGAATAGACCCCGGACCGCCGAGGTGACCGTGCGGGCGCCCGGCTTGCGAACCCCCCGGATCGTCATGCACAGGTGCTCCGCCTCCAGCACGACCAGCGCGCCCCGTGGCTTTAGCGATCGCTCCATCGTGTCGGCGATCTCGGTCGTCAGGCGCTCCTGGACCTGGAGTTTGTGGGCGTGGCTGTCGACCAGGCGCGCCAGCTTGGACAGCCCGATGATCCGGCCGTCGATGTTCGGGATGTACGCGACATGGGCGAGACCGATGAAAGGGACCAGATGGTGCTCGCAGAGCGAGGCGAACGGGATGTCCTTCACCATCACCATCTCGTCGTGGTTCGCGGAGAAGGTCACCTCGAGGTGCACGTCGGCCGGGTTCACCAGGCCTTCGAGGAGCTCGCCGTACATCGCGGCCACCCGGGCGGGGGTCTCCCGCAACCCCGGCCGGTCGGGGTCCTCGCCGAGCGCGATGAGCAACTCGCGCACCGCCGCCGTGGTTCGCGCGACATCGACGCCCGGCTCGCGCGCCCGGATTCACCTGTCACGTAGTCGCACCGTTCATGACGCGAATATCCCGCAGGTTCCGGTACACCTCGGCGACGTCGAGCCCGTAGCCCACCACGAAGTCGGGGGGGATCTCGAAGCCGACGTAGAGGATCTTGAGGTCGACCCGCTGCTGGTCGGTCTTCACCAAGAGGGCACAGATCTCGAGGCTGGCGGGATTCTGCGCCGACAGGCCCTTGCGCAGGTAGGAAAGCGTCAGCCCACTGTCCACGATGTCCTCGACGATGAGCACGTGCCGGTCGACCAGGTCCACATCGAGGTCCTTCACGATCCGAACGATCCCGCTCGTTTTCGTTGCGGTCCCGTAGGACGAGACGGCCATAAAGTCCATCTCGACGGGAAGCCGGATCACCCGGGCCAGGTCCGCCATGAAGACGAACGCTCCCTTGAGGACCCCGACCAGCAGAGGGGGCCGCCCCGCGTAGTCCTGCGTGATCATCTCGCCGAGCTCGGCGACCCGGCGCGTGATTTCGTCCTCGGTGATGAGCACCCGACCGAGACTGAGACCAGCGAGCGGATCGTCCCCACGCTCGAGGTCGTTCCCGTCGCGCTCTTCCACACCATTGACCCTACCGGGTGCCGACGGCTCGCTGGAGTGGACTGCCGCCTGGGCGTAGCCCCGGCGCCCACACCGCGAAAACGAGCTGCCCGTCTAGACATCCCACGGCCCGAAGATGTCAAGCGGCCTCGGTGAGTTGGCTCTCTGAACGGTGGCCCCAGGCGGTGTGCTCGTCGTAGAAACTGCCGTTGGCGAGACAGCCATGGAGGATGCCGACGAGCCGGTTCCCGAGGGCTCTGAGCGCCGCATGGTGGGTGTCGCCGGCTTGCCGGTGGGCGTCGTAGAAGGCGCGGGCCCCCGGCGACGCGGTGAGGCTCGCAAAGGACCACAGGTAGATCGCGTCAGCGAGGCGCATGTTGCGGGCGTAGCGGGCGAGCACGATGCGCTTGGTGCCCGACGCGCGGGTGATCGGCGACGTGCCGGCGTAGTTCTTGCGAGACTTGGCACTGGCGTAACGGTCCGGGTCATCCCCGAACTCGCCGAGCACCCGGGCGCCGAGGATGGTCCCCAGTCCTGGCAAGGAACGGACCACCTTGGCGGCCGGGTGCTGCTCAAAACCCGCTTCGAGCTGCTGCGCGAGGTTCGCGATCTCGGCGTTCATCGTCGAGATCACCGTCACCGACGCCTTGACTGAAGCACCCATCGCGCTCGCCACCAGCGCGGAGCCCTGAAGCTGGGGTGCGCGCAGTGCCGCCTGGATCTCTCGAGCTCGCTCGTCGATCCGGCGCTGCCGCCCGCCACGGCGCAGTGCCGAGGCGATCTTTGCAAGCGAAAGCGCCGCTCCGAGGCTCGGGGTCGGCGCCACCTTCAACACCTCTGTGGCATCAGCGCTCGCCAGGTCGTCGAAGGTGGAGAGCGCCGCCGGGTAGAACTCTCGCAGCGTCGAGCGCAGCGCGTTGGCCTGCCGGCCTCTCGACCAGATCATCGACTGGTGAGCCCGGGCGAGGACCTTCACCGCTTCGACGACCTCGGAGTCACCAGCGACGGGGCGGTGGTTGTGCCGGTCGGTGCGGACCATATCGGCGAGCACCTTGGCGTCGCCGGGATCGGACTTCGCGCCCGAGGTCGAGTGGCGGTCCCGATAGCGCGAGGTCGACATCGGGTTCACGGCGAACACGAGGTAGCCCGCTGCGACGAGCGCCGCGACGAACAGGCCCCGGTCGGTCTCGATCCCGACGATCACCTCGCTCGGATCTTCGATATGCGCACCGACGAGCTCGTGGAAACGGGCGATCCCCTCGACGCCCTCGGGCAGCCGGCCTCCCGCGAGGCGCCTACCCTCTGCGTCCTCAACGTGCACGTCGTGGTGGGCCTCGGCCCAGTCCACTCCGACAAAGATCATCTGACTCCTCCCATCGATGGCACCAGCGTCGAGCCCGAGGACCCCAGCAGCTTCCTAATGGTTCAGTGCTCGAGGCACGACATCCCACCAGCCGTCGAAGGAGACCTCACCGACCGACCGGGGCACGATCTAGACGTAGGGCTCGAGGCCCTGGCGGTCGCAGTGCTCACCCGTCGGTGGCTCGGTTGACCAGCCTCGCTCGTTGATAAAGCGAGGTGGTCGATCCCCAGCAGCTTCCTAATGGTTCAGTGCTCGAGGCACGACATCCCACCAGTCGTCGAAGGAGACCTCACCGACCGACCGGGGCACGATCTAGACGTAGGGCTCGAGGCCCTGGCGGTCGCAGTGCTCACCCGTCGGTGGCTCGGTTGACCAGCCTCGCTCGTTGATAAAGCGAGGTGGTCGATCCCCATTAGGCGTCGAGCACCAGACGTCCGCGGCTTCGACGCAATCTGCGCCCTCCGGGGAGCTCACAGGCCACCACTTCCCCCGCGCGACGGCGAGGACCCTTTCAACGGTCGCGGCGTCAGGTGGGTAGGCCGGTTCCGACTGTTCCTTCAGCCAGGCCCTGACCGCCCGGCGCGCCAGGGCGACGGGCGCCTTGGTCAGCCCTGCGGCGCTCGTCACCTCGATTTCCGCGGCCAGATCGTCAAGCAGCGCGACGTCGTCGGCGATGAGCTCGGCCTGACGCATGATCACCGCCACCACGTCCCGACCCCCGACGTCGGCGAGCAGCGGAAGCAGTTCCCGCCGGATCCGGTTCCGTCGGTAGGAAAGGTCCGTGTTCGAGGGGTCCGATACGACCTCCAGATCGAGCGATTCAACGAGTCGCACGGTTTCCGCGTGGCGCAATCGGAGGATCGGATGTCGCCGACCGACACGCATCCCGGAAAGCCCGTCGGCCCCGGCGCCCCGCAACAGGTTCAACAACACCGTTTCCACCTGGTCCTCGGCGGTGTGGCCGGTGGCGACGTCGGGGGGGAGAACGGCGAACCTCGCCGCGCGAGCCCGCGCCTCAAGGTTGGGGCCAGCGGCGACGTCGACGTGCAGCCCGACGAATCCGGTTCCGAGCCGCTCGGCGGCGGCCCGCACGACGTCGGCCTCGCCCGCGGAGGCCGGGCGGATCCCGTGGTCGACGTGGTAGGCGGTAGCGTCGCAACCGGCCGTCACGGCGAGGGCGAGAAGCGCCAGCGAATCGGCCCCCCCGGACACGGCACAGGCGAGTGGCTCTCCCTTCGGCGGGAAGGCGCACCGTTCGAGCAACGCGGCAGCGAGTTCGGAGAGCAAGGCCCGTTCTTATGGACTTGGGGCGGTGACACCGCCCGCGCGGGCGATCCAACGCTCAGGCGCGCCGATCTCCTCCAAGGTGGGAAGCATCTCGGGTGAGCTCCACACCCGCGAGAACAGCTCGTCGCCGCCACCGTCCTCGACAGCTTCGATGAAACGCCGACCCGCGGAGTACTGGCGAAGCTTCGCCTCCAGGCCGAGCGCCTGTTGGATGAGTTTGACCACTCCCTTCGCGCTCGCCCGGCGGGCCGCGAGCACCGCGGCGAACCGCGGGGCGTCGGGTAGCTCGGCGGCGCCCGCCCGGGACATCACGAACTCGCCGTGCCCCTCGAGCAGGCTCATCAGGGCCTGTGCCTCCCGCAAGGTGGCGAGCTGGTCCGACGACGCGATGAGACCGACGACACCCCCTTCGGCGAGCGGGTTGCGGCCCTCCCAGAAGTCGGTTGCCGCGCGCCGCAAGCTCTCCAGCACCGTTCGCACGTCCGGGACCCCCGAGGAGGTGCCCCGCTCGACAAGCCCGAGGAAGTACTCGCGCATCCACGGCACCCCGGTGAACTGGAGCCGGTGCGTCACCTCGTGGAGGGCGATCCAGAGCCGGAATTCTCGCGGCGCGAAGCCATGCCGGCGCTCTAGCGCCACGACGTTGGGCCCGACGTAGTACACGAACCCTCCGGAACCGTCCCCGGTGAGCGGCATGACGTCGTACTGGCCGAGTACCCGGCTCGACATCCAGGCGAGCAGCACGCCGAACTCGACACCCGCGGCCGCCCGCGTGGCCGGCGACAGGATGTCGCGCCCGCCGGATTCGGATTCCGCGAGTGCGCGTCCGGCCGGCGCGAGCAACCGGCGCAGAGATCCGATGTTCGCCTCGACCCAACCGACCCGGTCGACGACCAGCCCGCGGGCCGGTCCGGCTGTCGACCGGAGACCGGTCGCCGCCTCGACGAGCTCTTCGGCTCGCGCGGTCGCCTCGTCAAAATCCGCATCGAGCCGCCGACGGGTCCTCGCGTCGAGCGGGGCGGTGAACCGCAACGCCTCACGACCGACGCGCAACGCGACATTCCACGCCGCCAGCTCGGGGCCGTTCCCGTCGTCCGTCGTGCCCATGGGACGAGGACGTCCTAGCTCTTGTTCTTCAGCCGTTCATGGTCAATGGCGTTGGCGACGCGCCGGCGTAACTCGTCAGGAACGTGGTCCTTGCACCGGTCAGAGATGACCCGTCGCAGCTCGGCCTCGAACTCGTACTTCTCGACGCACGGCGCACAACTGTCGAGGTGTGCCTGGAGTTCACGGCGGCGATCATCGGTCAGTTCACCGTCCAGGAAGTCGTAGAGGTGGTGAATGGTCTCCTCGCAGTCGACCGCGCCCCACGCGCCGCTCGGGGGTCCAATCCGTCCTTGTTCACCCATCAGCGATCGACCTCCGACTTCCGATCCGGCGCCGCGGTAAGCGTCCCGGACACCGGTGAAACTCCCACACGTACGTCATAGCGGCTGCGCCTCAACAAGACCGCGTTCCAGGCCGAAGTCGTGCAACGCCTTCTGGAGCGCGCCCCTTCCTCGGTGAAGACGGCTCATGACCGTTCCCACCGGTACCTCCATGATCTCCGCGATCTCCTTGTAGGAGAAACCCTCGACATCCGCGAGCAGCACCGTCATCCGGAACGACTCGGGCAGCGACTCGATCGCCGTCTTGACCGCTTCATCGGTGAAGTGCGAGAGAACCTCTTCCTCGGCGGAACGCCCGGTCTGCGACCCGGCGTCACCGATAAGTCGATGATACAGATAGAGGTCCTCGACATCCTCGACGTCAGTCTCCTCGGGCCGTCTCTTCTTGGCCCGATACGCGTTGATGAAGGTGTTCGTGAGGATCCGGTACAGCCACGCCTTGAGGTTCGTCCCCGCCTCGAATCGTCCGTAGGCGCGATAGGCCTTCAGATAAGTCTCCTGGACCAGATCCTCGGCATCGGCTGAATTGCGGGTCATCCGCATCGCCGCCGTATAGAGCGATGGCATGTATTCCATCGTGTCGTCGACGAACCGGTCCTGATCGGCCACAACCCGAGACTACCTCGGACGGCAACAAGCAGCCTTAGACCAGGTCACTTCCCCAACTACGCGGCATCGACCACGGAATGGTGGCTTCAAACGGTTCGCGGCCGGCTAACACGACGGGCCGTCGGGAATCCGACCGATGACGGGACTCGCACCAGGGCGGCACCGATGGCCCGTCGCGGCTACAGACCGCGAAGGGGCAGCGTCGTCTCAAACGAGCGAATCTTCACTCCCACCTTGTAGACCACCCGAAGTCGGCTGTACAGCAGCCCGTACTTGGTCCTTTTCGGCGCCCAGAACGACGCCGCAGCGGGGTAGTTGTGGAACTTCCCGGCAGCACAGTTCGGCGTGCAGTCATTGGCGGAATAGGTGGCGAGTGCCGTTGCGCCGTTGGGTGTCCACCACGACCAGTGGACTCCCACCAGCTCCGAATTCGCGTCGGCACAGCTGATGACGTAGGCCGACGGCTCATAGACCACTTTGCCGGCACACGTCATGATCCGGGGCGACAACCTGCTGGAGGGGACGCGCCCGGTCCCGGAAGCCGTTCCCCCGCTGACCAACAGCAGCATTCCGGCCGCAACTAAGAGGGCCGCCACATTCACGATCGACCTAGTGCGCACGGGTCCGCCTCCTTAAGTCTGTGCCACCGAACGGCCGGACTATAACGGGGCGCCACCCAACGGGGTCCGCGCTCTGCCTGGCGTCCGCACCCCAACCACCTTCCGGCAGGCGGACTCCCTAACCGGTCGAAAGCGATGGGCCCGCCGATCTGCTGTCCCCTGTGCCCGGGACTAGGAGTCCGGATGGTCGCCTGAAGGTCGTTGGAGCAAAGAAGGCGCCGGTAGAAAGGTCTGTGCCGCCGCGGCGCCAATCCCTCCCGACCCGGTCAGGTGACGGTGACGGTCGCCCTCGTGACGACATGAGACGCGGTGCAGTTCACATAACCGGTGACCGTGACGTCGTAGACGCCGGATCGCGTGTAGCGGTGGTTAAATCGCCAGCTGCCGGTCGCCGGCACCCCCGGCCCGGCCCGGCAGTACAGCGGAATCACGTTCGCGCGCTCGGTGCCGTCACCGAAGCTCAGCCGGTAACCGAGAGCGCCGATGGCATGCCGGGCGACCAGGTGTACCCGGAAGGTGACTGCGGTACCGACCGCCGGGCGCCCGGGGGAGACCTTCAAAGTGATCCGGAGACCGACGGCGTTCGCCACGGCTGGCCTTGCGGTGGTGCGCTCCAAGTAAGCGATCCTCGCCGGTACGAACCAGGAGGGGGCGGCCCACGCGACGGGCGCCGTACCAAAGACGACGACCGCCATGACGAGCGTGCACGCGGCGAGCGTCCAAGCCCCGGCGGTCCTGGCGCCCCCGGTCCCCTCCTTCGGGGGCCGTGGATCACGCACCGTCGTCCTCACCGCCCGCGTGACGGGGAGGCCTGGCCGGGAACTTCGCTTTTATCCCCGTTACGGCGCTGCACTCGTGCTTCGACCCCACCATCTCCCAAACCTAGGTCGACCGATCAACAGTGTCACCGCACGGTTGACCCGCCTAATCGGGCGGCGGTTCGGCCATGGCCCGAAGACCGCGCTGGTTGGGCCTCTGGTGCTCTTCGCGACCATCACAGCGATTGGGCGGGGTGATCCGTCGGCGTTCGGGCCCACCCGACGTTGGAACTCGCGCCCGCGACGCCGCGCACCACGTCGAAAAGGATCCGGGGGGATCGGCCCGCCAATCCAGCTCCTCCCACTGGTGGGCTCTCGCGCGCCGCCCACCGACACGACGAGCAGTCAGGGAGGCGATGAGGCCCGTGCCAGCACGCCCGAATCCCGGCTCTAACCCGACACGCTCTTCGCCACGAGCATCTGGTCCTGACGGTCAGCCTGGTCCCGCACGCCTTTCCTGCCCAGTACCAGATACGCCAACCCTCCAACGGCGACTCCCATGAAGATGCTGAAATCGGCTCCGCCCGTGTGGGCGGTGATCGGGTGCGCCCACGATGGCACGCTGAACGAGGTCGACAGGGCCGACATGGCTGCCGCCATGCCCAGGAACTGAGCGATGATCGCCGGCCAGTAGACGCCGCCGCGCCGGTAGTAGAGGCTGTCACGTCCAGTCCGCTGAAGTTCGGCCGCGACGTAGTGGTACCGACGAAGGGCCCAGTCGACCAGAAAGACCGCCATCCAGGGCGCGATCCACACGATTACCAGGTCGACGAAATCGATCAGGAAATGCGTGAACGTCGAGTCGAACACCGCCCAGTAGGTGATGAACAGACACACCACGGTGTCCACGGCGACTGCCTGATAGCGCTTCACGTGGATTCCAACCGCTTGCAACGTGACTCCGGAGGAGTACAGGTCCAGGCTGTTGATCGCAAAGAGTTGCACGATCGCGAAGATGAGGAACGCGACGACGAACCATGAAGGAATCGCGCTCTGGTGGAGGAACGGCGCAAACGCGCTCACCGGTGAGCTGCCGACGCCGACGATGAAGGTTCCGACCACCGCTCCCAGCGTCATCACCAAGATCTCGGGAATCGCGGTTCCGACGAACACCCAACCCACGATGGCGGGCTTGCTGGCGTCCTTGGGCAGGTAGCGCGTGTAGTCATTACCGCACTCCGCCCAACCGAGTCCGCTGAGCGCGATGGTGAAGGCCATCCCAACCATGTAGACGGGCCACCCCGCCCCATGCTGGACCGCATTGAGGTTGGCGTGATTGAGGCTGAGTCCGAGGAACATCGCGAAGACGAACGCGAACGGGAAGATCAGCCAGCGCAGTACCTTCACCATCGTCGCGTGCCCGAGGAAGGGCAGGACGAACTGAACCGCGACTGCGAGCAAGATGTAGACGACCTTGGCCGGGTCCCCGACGCCGAACCCCGCCTTGGTCGTGAGAACGAGCGCAGCCCCGACTATCAAGATGAGACCTTCCACCTCGAAGCCGATCATCGTCAGCCAGTTGAACACCGCGATCAGCCGCGAGCCGTTGGGCCCGTAAGCGGCGCGGTTCGTCCCGAACATCGTGGTGCCGGCGTCCGGTCCTTGCAGGCTGCAGACACCGAGGAGGAAATAGGAGACGTTGCCGACGACGATGATGCTCAGCGCCTGAACGAAGGTGAAGCCGAACGTCATCAGGATTGCGCCGTAGATGAAGTACTCGACCTGCACGCTGGCTCCGGCCCACAACCCGAAAAGGTCGTAGGGCTTGGCCCATCGTTCGCCAGCCGGAATGAAGTCGATCCCGTGCTGCTCTACGCGAAACGGCTCTACCGACTGCGGTGTGCTCGACAGCACGCCGTCCGTGGTAGCCACGCTTCCCTCCCGCTACTCGCCAGAACGTCAAACACGACGTCTGTCCGCTTTCCAAGGCGGGGACGCGGTCCTCGAACCTGAATTCCCTCGCGGCCCCTTTGGAAGATCTTGCCAGAAGAGTTGTGGCGCGACGAAGTTCGCAGCACCAGCCCGACAGCGTCTGGTTGCCTGCTGTTGACCTGTCGTCTACCGGCCGGAGAAACATTCTCGGGAACGGCGGACGCAGCCCGAGCGTCGATTCCGCGGTTGGTCCCCGCCGAGGAACGAGATGACGGTCGACAACCCGCTTACCGCCCCGGCCCACGTCAGCCCGGCAAGGCTCCCGAGGTACTGGTCGCCGCCTCCGAGCACGATGCCGGGCCTGGCCGCCGCGAAACACTATGGCGTCACTGCACCCGGGCCCTGTCCAGAGAAAACTCGCTATTCACCCGGCCACGGGCAGATCTTCGCCGGAGCCACCCACGCTTAGGACTCAGCGGACCGACACCCTGACAACGGCCGGTTCGAGCCCGAGGTGGGATTCGAACCCACGACCTGCGCATTACGAGTGCGCTGCTCTGCCACTGAGCTACCCGGGCCACGCCGCAATCGCTCGACACCGAAGTGTCGGCACACGGCCAGGTCATCGTACGCGTTCGATGCCGACCGCGAACCGGAGCGTGACACCCGGCGCAACGTCGTCGCCCCACGGCACCGCTCGCTTCGCACGTGTCCTAGCCTGACGGGCATGTCGCGTGCCTACCCTGAACTCCCGGCACGTCGGCAGGAGACATCCCCGCCCCATCGCCAGTGACCGGCGTGGACCCGGATGATCACCTCGACCGTGCGAGCAACGATGGACCTTTGATGGACGACCGGGTGCCAGATTCCGAGGGCAGTTGGATGCTCGAGAGCGAAGAATCGATCCGCGCCGAGGCGAGAGCCATCAGCGAGGAGCGGCGCAGCCGGCGAAGAACCCGCCGTCTCCAGGCGCTCGGCTGGATCACCATCGTCGCGGCCGCGGTCGGCCTCGCCATTCTCGTCAGGACCTATGCCGTCCAGACCTTCTACGTCCCGTCGGGTTCAATGGCGCCGACGCTGCTCGCCGGGGACCGTATCCTCGTCGACAAGCTGCCGTTCGTCTCGGACGACATCCGACGGGGTGACATCGTCGTCTTCCACGCGGTGGTGGGGGACATCGGCCGGGGACAGCCGTCGGACCTCGTGAAGCGGGTCATCGGGTTGCCCGGCGAGACGATCTCTTCCAAGGGCGACACCGTGTACATCGACGGAAAGCCGCTCGCCGAGCCGTGGCTGCCGAACCTCAACGAACCCCTGCCGATTAGCCTCGGGTGCTACTCGCCAGACCTTGACATCCCGAGGACCGTGATACCCGCCGGCTCCTATTACGTCCTCGGCGACTGCCGGGCCAACTCCTCCGATAGCCGAGACTGGGGTCCCGTGCCGGCGTCACGCATCGTCGGCAAAGTCTTCCTCGTGGTGTGGCGCAACGGCCACCCGTGGTTCCACTGGTTCTGACCGCCCCCTGCCCCCTTTTTTGAACGGTCGAGCCGTCACCGGTAACAGCAGTCGCGACCAGAATCCCCACGGGTCCTGCCGCGCCCCTGAGCCGGTCGGAACTCCGCGCCAGCGCCGTTAGCCTGGCGCCAGTCGACGGCTCCCAGGACCGACGTCAACCACAGGAGGTAACGATGCCGCCGCGAGGCGACCTGGCCATCCAAGCCGAAGGGATCAAGAAGCACTTCGGCCCGATCCACGCCCTCGACGGGATCGACCTCGAGATCGAGGCGGGCACGACGCTCGGTCTGCTCGGACCGAACGGCAGCGGGAAGACCACCTTCGTACGGGTCCTCGCCACCCTGACGCACCCCGACTCGGGACGGGCATTCGTCGAAGGACACGATGTCGTGCACGACGCCCCCCGGGTGCGCCGGCTCATCGGCCTCGCCGGGCAGTTCAGTGCGGTCGACGACCACCTCACCGGGTTCGAGAACATCGTGATGGCCGGTCGACTCTTCCACCTCGATCGGTCCCTAGCCTCGAGCCGGGCCCGTGACCTTCTCGATCGCCTCGACCTCGCCGACGCCGCGGACCGGCGGGTGAAGACCTATTCCGGCGGGATGCGCCGACGCCTCGACCTCGCCGCCAGTCTTGTTGCCCACCCTTCCGTGATATTCCTCGACGAACCGACGACCGGCCTCGACCCCCACAGCCGACTCGGACTCTGGCAGATCATCCGCGAGCTCGTCCGGGACGGGGCGACGCTGCTCCTAACGACGCAATACCTCGATGAAGCCGATCAGCTCGCCGATCAGATCGCCGTCCTCAACCACGGTCGAGTCATCGCCACCGGCACCCCGGGCGACCTGAAAGACCGCGTGGGCGGGGACGTGCTGGAGTGCCAGGTCCTCGAGCCCGACCGTCTCGACGACGCGATCGGCGTGCTCGAACCACTCGGTATCTCCACGCCTCAGGTCGACCGCGTAACCAGCACCTTCCACGTCGCGGTCGGCAGTGCCGCCTCGACAGCGCTCGTCGAGGCGGTACGCCGGCTTGACGCCGCCGGCATCGCCCTCTCCGATCTCGCACTGCACCGGCCGTCGCTCGACGACGCCTTCCTCTCACTCACCGGACATGCGGCGACCTCTGAGGAACCCGGTACATCGGCGGATGGCACCCCCCGCCAAAGCGACCGGAGCCCACGGCACAGCAGGACTGTTGACTCGCCGCGCTACGTCCCCGACGCGATCGAGGCCGTGGTATGAGCGCTGCCGCGCTCGACCTTGTCCGTGCCAACCAACGGTTCTCGGCTCGGGTCCGATGGTCGCTGAGCGATATCGTGATCATGACCCGCCGCTACACCCTGCAGTTGGTTCGCGTCCCGACGATTCTCTTCTTCGCACTGCTCCAGCCGGTGATGTTCGTCTTGTTGTTCCGCTACATCCTCGGCGGGGCGATTCCGGTGCCGGGGACGACCTACGCCGAGTACTTCATCCCCGGCGCGATCGTGCAGTCGACGGCGTTCTCGTCGTTCGGAACCGCGGTGGGGCTAAATTTCGACGTCGGCCGGGGGCTCATCGACCGAATCCGGGCCATGCCCACCGCCCGTTTCGCAGTGCTTGCCGGACGGCTCGCGTCGGACACGGTACGCAGTATCGGAATGGTCATTGTCCTTGTCGGCGTCGGCTACGCCGTCGGGTTCCGCTTCGAGAACGGCGCTGTACCAGCGGTTGCAATGATGATCCTCGCCATCGTCTTCGGCATCCCGATCTGTTGCATCGCCGCGACGATCGGGCTGACGATGAAGAACCCTGAAGCCGTCCAGTCATTCGGGCTGATCTGGCTTTTCCCATTGACGTTTATCTCCGGCGCGTTCGTGCGAGTCCAGTCGATGCCCGGATGGCTACAGGCAGTGGCGCGCGCGAATCCCGTCACGCTCGCGGTCAACTCGATGCGTTCCTTCGCCTACGGGGGCCCGCTCGAGGTAAACCTCCTCGAAACCTGCGCCTGGATGGTCGGCATCCTGGTGGTGTTCGGCCCGCTGGCAATCCGGGCGTACAAACGCACGACCTGAGCCCTGAACGCCGATCCGTGACGACCACGGGAACGACTCGGCTCCGCCCGAAAATGCTCTAGTCACCGGCGATCGGCCTGGCCCGGGCATCCATCGCGGGCTTCTTGATGAAACCGGCTCAGCCTCTGGTCGGCGGGCGGCGAATTCCTCCAGAACGGCGCGACGACATCACGCCGACCTCCTCCTGGCGGTTGCGGGGCTGGCCCGGTGCCGTCGTCGGCATCTCGCCTCGGCGTCTAGCCGGTCTGTTGCCCGCCAACTGGACTGGCAGGCCGGATCCCCGCCGGCTTCTCTGAGGCGAGGCCGCGAGCCGCGTGAACGGCTGCGGATCATCAAAACCGCGATCTTCAGCCGCCCAACGAAACTAGCGGGCTGCGGCTCCGTGATCCCTTAGGCTGTTCGTGGTTCTTTGACCCAATCGAGGTCGTTCAATAAGCGGGCGCTACTCGAGCGTGCTTCTTAGGCTTCGCGCGCTTCACCTTCAATTCTCACCAGCCCCGGTCGCTCATTATCTGCTGTCGCGCCGCTCGATTCTCTTCCGCTTTCGTGCTCCGCGTAAAAGTTCAACCCGTTCGTCGCGTTCATCACCGCTTCGAGAGCGATCGAACGTGCTCGTCCGTAGCGACCAGGCGACCAGGACAGCATCGCTATTTCGGCCAGCGCGATAAGCAGATTCTGGCGATCTTCCTCAACGCGTTGCCGGGACAATTTCGCTGGCTGGTCCCGCAGTAATTGCATCAATTCAGTTGTTGCAAACATCTCGCACTCCCCCTAGCGGCACAATTTTACCCGCCGGTTTGGTGCCTGGACCCTCGCGCCCGGGGTGAAATAGCTACGAATGCACGTCTGATCACCGTGTATCAAGCACCGCAAGAGACATCGAAGGGGGATCCGCTGGCGCCGGTGCCTCCTGAGTTCCCGATGAGGCCGACGCCAACTGGTGCTGTCTTCGGCCAAATCCGATAGCGGCACGTGTCTCCGACTGTTCATGGCAAGACGACGCCAGTCACTGCAAGACCCAGGGAGCGCAGGTCTTGTCGATCCATCGAACGCGTTCTCCGTTCAACTGGCGCTCGAACGCAACTGCGGCTTCGGGGGTTCATCAACGGGTTCATTCGGTGCCGACGGTGCAATGCGCTCTTCAGGACAACTCGGCTTGGCCACGGCCGGCAGCTCCGAGAACGCCAGGAGTCACCCGCGAGGCGTCCCGTCACCACTCGCCCCGGCAATGGCCCCCGTGTCCCTTCTCGTTACTGCCTCCCCGCCCCATCGCACACTAGAGAAGTTGTCCAAGCGGAGGGAGTGGGATTCGAACCCACGGGGCTTGTCACCCAACGGTTTTCAAGACCGTCACAATCGTCCGCTCTGCCATCCCTCCGCGGGCTGACGCTAGCCGGACAAGGAATGACCTTCGGAGTGGACCGGCGAGGTGAAAGCTTCGCGAACCGAGGAAGGAAGGCAATCGGGGACGCCCCGGGGCCACCCGCCGGAATCGGCCCAGGAGGGTAGCCGCACACCGGGCGGTCGGCCTGTGTCGCCCGCTGAGAGGGACGGTGCTGGCAGGATAGGGGGTGAGATGGACGAGAACGAGCTCTCGGAACTCCTCGAGCGGGTTCGGGACGGAAGCGTGGGGCCGGACGCCGCCGTCGAACGTCTGCGACGGCTCCCATTCGCCGACCTCGGATTCGCCCGCGTCGACCACCATCGACAACTGCGCCAGGGCCTGCCAGAGGTTGTGCTCGGCCGGGGCAAGACCGCGAGCCAGTGCGTCACCATCATCGCCGAGATGCTCGAGCACGGCTCGGGTCCGGTCCTGCTCACGCGCGCCGGACGCGCCCAGGTCACCGCCACGCTCAACCGCTGCCCGGGAGGCACGGTAACTCCAGACTCGAAAGACCCCGAGGCGCACTTCACCGTCGCGTGGCGTCCCGCGCCGCCACGCACGGAGCGGGTCGTGGTTGTCACCGCCGGCACCGCGGATCTCCCAGTCGCCAACGAGTGCGTCGCGACGCTCACTGCGTTCGGTTTTGCCCCAGCTCTCGTCGCCGACAGCGGCGTTGCCGGGATCCATCGACTTCTCGCCAACGAAGACGAGATCGCGCGGTGTGACGCGGTAGTCGTCGTCGCCGGGATGGAGGGCGCGCTGGCGAGTGTCGTAGGGGGCATGTCGCCAGCGCCGGTCGTGGCTGTTCCGACGAGCGTCGGTTACGGCGCCTCGTTCGAAGGAGTTACGGCGTTGCTGGCGATGCTGGCGTCGTGCACGCCCGGCGTCACGGTGGTAGGCATCGACAACGGCTTCGGCGCGGCGTGCGCGATCAAGCGGGCGCTTCGATGACGGAGAACGCTCCGCGGCGCCGCGGTGGTCGCGTCGACACGACAGACCCGCCGCGCGAACCCCGGATCGCCTGGTTCCACTGTTTCGCCGGAATTGCCGGGGACATGGCCCTCGGAAGCTTGCTCGACGCGGGAGCCGACCTCGGCGAGGTGCGCGACCTGCTGGGACGGCTCGCCATCGAGGGTTGGTCGTTTGAGGTGGTTCCCGTCCTACGTGGAGGTGTCGCCGCCACCCAGGTCATCGTCACCGTCAACGAAACGAGCGTGGTACGGACCTTCCCCCACATCCTCGGGATCCTCGACGAGGCGAAGCTGCCCAGGCGGGTCCACGACCGTGCCGTGGCGACTTTTTCCGCCCTCGCGACCGTCGAGGGCAGGCTCCACCGGCGCCCGACGAGCCAGGTCCATTTCCACGAGGTCGGTGGACACGACACGATCGTCGACGTCGTCGGCACCGCCGCCGCGCTAGAGGTGCTCGGCGTCGACGAGGTCCTCTCGAGTCCGGTCGCCATGGGGAACGGCATCGTCCGAACGAGCCACGGTCTGCTGCCCAACCCGGCCCCGGCCGTCCTCGGGCTCCTTGTGGACGCCCCGGTGTGGGGGCGCGACCTCAACGTCGAGCTGACGACCCCGACGGGCGCGGCGATCCTCGCCGCCATGGCGACCGGGTTCGGTCCGATGCCGGCGATGATCGTCGAATCCACTGGCTATGGGGCCGGAGCCCGCGAGATCGAAGGGTTGCCGAATTGCACCCAAGTCGTGATCGGGAGGCGCGCCACGGCGGGGTCGACCGGAGGCAATCCGCACGGACAGCCACTCATTCTCTTGGAGGCGAACCTCGACGACGCCACCGGTGAACAGCTCGCCGACGCGCTACGGGCCCTGCTCGAAGCTGGGGCGAACGATGCCTGGGTGACGCCGGTGGTGATGAAAAAGGGTCGTCCCGGTCACGTACTGAGCGTCCTCTCGGACAGAGCGCTCGTCGACCAGCTCTGGGCGGTCCTCGTCGCCGAGACCGGAACGCTCGGCGTGCGCGCCACTGAGGTTGGCCGGATGGCCGCGGCGCGACGCCTCGACCACGTCGATCTGGACGGGAACACGATCCGCGTGAAGGTAAGCGCCGGCCAGGTCAAGGTCGAGCACGATGACGCCGTCGAAGTCGCTCGTCGCTCCGGACGTCCGGTTCGCGAGGTCATCAAGCGCGCTGAACGAACTTGGTGGCAACAATCTGACCGGGAACCCGAACCGCCGGAAAACGCCTGATTCAACTCGACACGTAGATCTCGAATGAACGCTGGACTGAAGGGCCACTCGGGATCGACGCAGTCACGACAAGGTCGTAGCCCGTCGCCTGCCTGACCGCGAGCTTCGGCATCACCACGTACTGCGAACCACCTGGCGCGAGCGTAACCAACGCGTGCCGCGCGCTGACCCCCGCCACACCGGATTTTGACGAGCGCGTTGGCGTCAGCGCGACGGTCAAGTAGGCACTCCGGACGGCTGCGTTTCCGCTGTTCTCGACGATGACAACCACCTCGAGTCGCCTTGTCGCAGCCACGACCGAAACGGAACCCGCGGGCGGGATCTGCAGGGTCGTCGTCGGAGCCGGCAGGGTCGTCGTGGTCGTCGTCAGCTCAGGAAGGGACGAAGTTGTTGATCCTGTCGTCGTCGGGATCGATGTCGTGGTGGTCGACGTGGTCGTCGGGACCGAGGTGGTGGTCGCCGGCGCCAGGGTGGTGGTTGTCGTCGTGGGAAGCCCGGTGATGTTGAGAGGTGGCGGCTCGAGTGTCACTGCGACGATGGAGAGCGCCGGGGCGAATGCCAGGCTCGCGGCGGACCGCAACGCACTGGCCCAAGCACCCGCCGCCGCTGCCGACCATGTGCTCGGCGACGAGACCCAGACCGACGGCGGGAGCGACCGCGCATCGGCGTCCCCGTGCAAAGAGAGAACGAGCGTCCGGTATCCCGCATCCGCCGCGAGAAAACGAGACCCAGCCGTCTCGAGGAGCCGGCCCGCCGTCGGAAGCGGCGACTGGCCAGTCCGACGCGAGATCGCGAGCTCGACTCCCCGGGCAAGGTTCTCGGCCCCCTCACGACGCAGATTCAGCACCCGCGTCACGAGCGCGCCAGCCCGTAGGGTGGGAGCAGCAAGGTCGAGTGAGGTATAGGCACTCGCGTCGGACCGGGTGCCACGCGCCAGCTCCTCCAAGGCAAATTCGAGCGTGACCCGATTGAACACCGCCGAATCGGTGGCGTGGGCACGAATCGCGTGCAGCGTCGGAGACAAGGTGTTCGACTCGTCGACGATCGTCGCGACTGCGGCGGCCCACGTCTTGTCGGTCCGCTGGCCGACACTTGGCGAGGTTTTTACGACCTGATCGATGATCTCGCCGACGGCGAGACACACCACCAGAACGACGACGACCAAGATGACGGCGCGCCAGTGCTCGCGGCGGGAGCGCGGCGTGATACGACGACCGCGCGGATCCAACATCAAGCCGACGCTAGCTGCCAGGGGTGATTGAATGGTGGGCTGTCCGGCGGCGGTCCGACCGCCGCTTCTTACTCGCCGACAGCACCTCCACTGACGCTCACCTGGGATTTCGTCATCCGCCAGTTGACCGTTGGCCGGATCGCCTCGGGATTGACGCGGTTCTTGTGCTTGATCGCCAGCTCGATGAGTGAGGCGACGTGCTCGTCGTTCAGCAGGTGTGGCTGCAGCCCGAGATCAGGCAACTTTGTCGCGATCGCGTTGTAGTAGTGCTCTTCCCTTTCCACGCGGGGGTCCGGAATCGACTCGATCGTCACCGGAACTGGCGAGACCCGCTTGACCCACTCGGCAAGCTGGATCACCGAGAACGTCTCGGTGAACTGGTTGAAGACCCGGAACTCGCCGGCCTCCGGCGGGTTCAAACAGGCCAGTTCGATACAAGCCAGCGTGTCCCGTATGTCGAGCATCCCCCGGGTCTGGCCACCCTTGCCGTAGACGGTGAGCGGGTAGCCGACCGCCGCCTGGACGGCGAAACGGTTGAGCACGGTCCCGAACACCCCGTCGTAGTCGAATCGGTTCTCGAGATCCACGTGCTTTTCGGTCTCCGGTGTCTGCTGCCCGTAGACGACGCCCTGGTTGAGATCCGTCGAACGCAGGCCCCAGATACGGCAGGCGAACTGGATGTTGTGGCTGTCGTGCACCTTGGTCAGGTGGTAGAAGGAACCCGGCTGCTTCGGGTAGGGCAGGACGTCCGTTCGGCCCTTGTGGGTGATCTCGATGAAGCCCTCTTCGATGTCGATGTTCGGCGTGCCGTACTCGCCCATCGTGCCGAGCTTGACGACGTGGGTCGCCGGGTTGAGCTCGGCGATCGCGTAGAGCAGGTTGAGCGTCCCCACGACGTTGTTCACCTGCGTGTAGACGGCATGCTTCTGGTCGATCATGGAGTAAGGCGCGCTGCGCTGCTCCGCGAAGTGGACCACCGCGTCAGGTTCGAACAGACGGATCATCTCAAAAACGAACGGGTAATCGGTCAGGTCGCCGATGAAGGGTTCGATGGAGTGTCCGCTGACTTCTTTCCACGTCGCCACACGCCGATGGAGCTGACGGATCGGGACGAGAGAGTTCGTACCCATCTCCTCGTCGTAATGACGACGAACCAGGTTATCGACGACTCCAACATCATGACCACTCTGGGAGAAATGGAGTGCAGTCGGCCATCCGAGGTAGCCGTCGCCCCCTAGAACCAGGATCCGCATCGGGCTGTCCTTCCTGTCGCGTGCCAGTTACTTGTCAGTCCACCCCGGTAGTCGGCAACGCAGTCCGTGGGGACCAGCGAGCTTGGTAGATGCCAACCGGGGCGCGACACAACGTCGTGACACTTGTAGATTGGTTATGCGAGCGACGAGCTTAGTCGAGTCGTGACCTATCGGGTCGCGTGGGTCTGTCCTCGTGCATCGCATAGGCGCCTGGGCCTCTCGGGCCTCCGTGTCCCAAGGGACCCCGACGACGCGCGATGCTCGCGCCAGGGCCGGTGTGGCGCAGCTGGCAGCGCAGACGACTTGTAATCGTCAGGTCGTGGGTTCGAGTCCCACCACCGGCTCCAATCTCGCGAACCACGTCTCATCGAAAACGGACCGCGCTTTCTCGCTAGAGCCTGTACGCCGACGATTTAGCACGCGTGGTGCTGGCGATGGTCCTCCCCCAACCCATCGACTACTGCGCCCGAGGAGCGCACCAGGGCCCGTCAGCCAGTCCAACCGGTGCCGAACCCCGAACCACCCGAGTCGTCTCCGCCCGACCGACCTCGCATCCCACGCGGGACGCCCGTGCCGGTCAGCTCCGTCTGGTGCTACTCGGGAAGGTGGCAGACCGCCTCGACGTTGTTGCCATCCGGGTCACGCACGAAGGCGCCGTAGTACGCCGAGTGGTATTCCGGCCAGAGCCGGGGTTCGTGCAACACCTCGGCCGCCTGACCCACAGCGGCGTCAAAGAAGGCCTGCACGGCTCCCCGGTCGGCGGCGTGGAACGCGAGGTGGGACTCGCGAAAACCCTCACCGGTCTCCTGGGGGCCGACCCAGAACTCCGCTTTCTGGCCGGCACCGAAGCCCACGACCTCCCCGAAGTCCATCACCCGCCCCCCACCGAGTGGGGCAAGCACGGCGTCGTAGAAGGCGATGCTCTTGGTGACGTCGGCACACTGGATTGACACATGATCGATCATGACCACATCATGACCGTTCGCAACCGTCCGCGGAAGGCCTCCCGAGTATCTCAAGAGCCTTCCGGCCCACAACCGGGGCTCCTGGACCCGAACCCGGAAAACCGGCGGGCGACGTCCTCTCCGCCGGCCCGGAATCTCGCCTCTCGACCGCGGCTTCACGGCGGCGAGATCCGCGGCCTCCCACCGGGAGACTTCGGGCCGCGGCGGTAGGGTCATTGCGTGCCGGACTCCAGCTCGGACTTTCTCTCCGCCTGCCGTTGTGAACCGGTCACCCGCACGCCCGTGTGGTTCATGCGACAAGCCGGACGCTCCCTCCCGGAGTTCCGCGCCCTGCGGGGCGATAAGAACATTCTCGACGCGGTGCGCGACCCCGAACTGTCGGCCGAGCTCACCTGCCAACCAGTACGCCGCTACGGGGTGGACGCGGCCATCCTCTTCTCCGACATCATGGTTCCCTTCGCCGCGATCGGCGTTGGCATGGAGATCGTCCCGGGCACGGGCCCCGTGGTCGACCATCCCTTCCGCGCCTCGGCGGATCTCGAGCGCCTCCGGATGCTCGATCCGGTCGCCGACACGCCCTATCTCCTCGAGACGGTCCGAAGGGCCGTCGCCATGGTGGATGTTCCCGTCATCGGATTCGCCGGCGCACCTTTCACGGTCGCGAGCTACCTGGTGGAAGGGGGGCCATCGCGAAACTTCGCTCGGACCAAAGCGTTGATGCACGGTGAGCCTCGAACCTGGTTCGAGCTGGTCGACCGGATCGCTGCGATCTCACTCGCCTCTCTACGCAGCCAGATCGCGGCAGGGGCAAGCGCGGTCCAGCTCTTCGACAGCTGGGCGGGAGGGTTGTCACGCGCCGACTATGAACGCTTCGCCCTCCCCCCGACGCGTCGGATTCTCGCCGGTCTCGATACCTGCGCCGTCCCGCGCATCGTGTTTGGGGTCGGAACCGGAGAGTTGCTCGATCTGATGGCCGCGGCTGGAGCCGACGTCGTCGGGGTGGACTGGCGGGTACCGCTCGACCGCGCCGCCACGAGGGTCGGGCCGCGCACCGCGCTCCAGGGCAACCTCGACCCCGCGATCTGTCTCGCGGGCTTCGATGCCGTCGAGGCGGCCGCCCGCCGCGTCCTGGAAGAAGGCCGCGCCGCCGCGGGTCACGTGTTCAACCTCGGCCACGGTGTCCTGCCGGCAACCGACCCCGACGTACTCCGGCGCCTCGTCGAGCTCGTCCACGCAGCACCCGGCGGGAAGAGCGCTCGGCGATGACGACCGGCGTCCTCGTGATGGCGTACGGCACGCCGAACGGTCCCGACGACGTCGGGACCTTCTACACCGACATCCGCCACGGTCGTCCACCGACCGTGCCCCAGCTCGCCGAGCTGCAGTCGCGCTACGAAGCGATCGGCGGCGTCTCACCGCTCGCCGAGAAGACCGCGGCGCAGGTGGCCGCCCTCGGCCGGGCGCTCGAAGCTATCGAACCCGGACATTTCCGCACCGCCTATGGCGCGAAGCACTCCGACCCGAAGATCGAAGCGGCCGTCGACGAGCTGGCGGACGCCCAAGTCTCGGCCCTCGTTGGGCTTGTCCTCGCGCCGCACTACTCGGTGGGAAGCGTCGGCGAATACCTCGATCGGGCCCGGGCACAAGCCGGGGCGCGTGGCATGGCCGCGGCCTTTGTCGAACGGTGGGGCGCCGAACCCGAACTCATCGAACTCCTCGCCGATCGCACCGCGGTGGCGATCGCCTCGCTCGGTCCCCGACCCGCCTCGGAACTCGAGGTGGTGTTCACCGCGCACAGCCTCCCGGAACGGATCGTGGCGGCGGGAGACCGCTATCCCGAGGAGCTCACCGAGACCGCGGCGCTCGTGGCGGCACGCTGCGGGCTCTTGCGCTGGCGGATCGGCTGGCAGAGCGCTGGACGCACCGGAGAGCGGTGGCTCGGCCCCGACATCGGTGAGGTTCTCGCCACCATCGCCGCGCAGGGCGCACGGGCGGTGGTCGTGTGTGCGGCCGGCTTCACCTCGGACCACCTCGAGGTGTGCCACGACCTCGACATCGTCGCGGCCCGCCGTGCCGCCGATCTCGGGCTCGCCTTCGCGCGCACCGCGTCCCTCAACGACGACCTCGGGCTCGCGGGTCTGCTCGCGCGCCTCGTCCGGGCGGCCGATCCCGATCCGCCCACCCGGCTCTGACCCGGACGATCGCTTGCCAATGCCACCGCAACGGGTCGTGGTCGCCGGTGCCGGCATCAGCGGGCTGGTCGCGGCACGGGCGCTCGCCAAACACCACCGCGTCGTCCTGGCCGATTCCGAAGGCGTCGTCGGCGGGAAGCTGCGCACCGTCGCCTTCCGGGGACGCCCGCTCGACCTCGGACCGGACGTCTTCATCACCCGGAACCCGGGAGCCGAACGGCTCTGTCGCGACCTCGGTCTCGGTGCCGAGCTCCTCCCGCCGTCAACCTCGCGCGCCGCCATCTGGGCCCGGGATGCCCTCCGCCCCTTCCCCCCGGGCCTCGCGCTCGGCATCCCCATCGACCTCGTGACGCTGTTGCGCTCGGGCGTCGTCTCGCCAATGGCCATCGCGCGGGCGGCGACCGACCTCGTTCCCCGAGGAGCGGTCGCTCCCACGGACCTCGGCGCCGACGGGTCCCCTCCCGGCACCGACCTCTCGGTCGGCGCCGTCGTCGACCGGCGTCTCGGGCGCGAAGTGGTCGACACCCTCGTCGACCCCCTCCTCGGAGGGATCAACGCTGGGGACGTACGGCAGCTCTCCTTCGCCGCCACCGCGCCGGAGCTCGCCCGGGCGATCGCCGGACGTTGGTCCGTCCTGCTCGCGCTGCGGGCCTACCTCAGGACTGCCGTCAGGCCACGGACGCGCTCCACTCCGATCTTCCTTGGTCTCGCGCCCGGGCTCGAGGCCCTCGCCCGCCGGCTGGAACAAGACTGCGTCGAACAAGGCGTCGAGATCCGGACGAATACCGCGATCGCGGCGATCGGCCGCGACCCCGCCAGCCGGGGATGGCGCGTGGCGCTCGGGGGGGAAGAGCTTGACTGCGACGGCGTCGTGCTCGCCGTCCCGAGCCACGCGGCAGCCAGGATCGTCGCCACCGAGGCCCCCGAACTCGCCTCGCTCCTCGACGCCATCCCCTATTCCGGCGTGGTCACGGTCTCGTTCGCTTGGCCGGCGAGCGTCATCGCCGAGTCGACGCTCGCCCTCATCGGGAGCGGGGTGCTGATCCCCCGCCGCGACGGATTGCTCGCCACCGCGCTCAGCCTCACCTCTTCGAAGTGGCCACGCTCCTCGCGACCCGGCGAGATCGTCGTCCGGGTGTCAGCCGGGCGCTTCGGGGACGAGCGGGCCCTCGGCCTCGACGAGCCAACCCTCCTCGCCCGACTGCGAAACGAGATCGCGCTGATCCTCGGTATCACCGAAGAGCCACTCGACACCTTCGTCCAGCGCTGGCCGGCGTCGTTCCCCCAGTACGTCGTCGGTCATCTCGCCCGGGTCGCGCGCATCGAGTCCCTCGCCGCCGATCTCGGGCCGCTCGCCCTCGCCGGGTCGTGGGCGCACGGCATCGGGATCCCCGCCTGCATCGTCCAGGCCGAGCGAGCCGCCATGGCGCTCGCCGCGAAGCTCGGCTGATGGGCCCACCCGCGTGGCCGCGGGTCACGAGGTCGATCGTCCGCGGAGCCGCGGCGCTCGCGGCGGGCGGGCTCATCGGCTGCTCCCTCCCCCCGTTCGGACCCTGGTTCCTCGCGCCGCTCGGGTTCGCCGCCGGGGCCTGGATGATCACCGGACAGAGGGCCCCGCGGCGTGCCCTGGTGGGGTTTCTCGTCGGGATCGGACAGTTCGCGATCGGCTGTGTCTGGGCACTGGAGTTCACCGGGCTCGGTTACCTCGTGCTCGTCGCCTTCGAGTCGTGCTTCGTCGCGGTCGGATTCGTCGCCGTCCCGCCCCGCCGGGGTCGGCTGGTCGCCTTTGCCGGTTCGCTCACCATCCTCGAGTGGGCCCGTGACCGCTGGCCCTTCGGCGGACTACCCCTGGGAGGCGCCGCCCTCGGCCAAGCGGGCGGGCCGCTCGCCGGACTCGCCCGGGTGGGCGGGCCGCTCCTCCTGGTCGCCGCGGTGGGACTCGCCGGCGCAGGCCTCGCCGCCCTGGGTTCAGCCGCCTGGGCCCGCTACGCCGCCAGCAAAGCCCTGCCGAGGGGTGCCGCGCTCGCCGGGGTGGTGGCCGTCGGACTCGTCGCCCTGGCGAGCGGCCTCGCCGGGCTGGCACCGGACGGCGGAGCTCCCCGCGCCACGGTCTCCGTGGCGATCGTCCAGGGTGGAGGACGGCGTGGCCTCAGCTCGCTCCAGGTGCCGGCGAGCCGCGTTTTCGCCGCGACCTGGCGCGCCACGAAACCGGTCACCCCGCCGATCGACCTGGTGGTGTGGCCGGAGGACGCGATCGCGCTCCGGGGCCCGCTCGCCGGTTCGGCCACCGCCCGCCACGTGGCAACGCTGGCCCGACGGCTCCACGCCACGGTCCTCGCCGGGGTGACCACGCCGGTCGGCGCGACCCGGTTCGCCAATGAGATCGTTGCCTGGGGACCGTCCGGCCGGGTGATCGGATCGGTCGAGAAAGTCCATCCGGTGCCGTTCGGAGAGTACGTCCCCTGGCGCTCGTTCTTTTCCCGCCTCGCCAGCCTCACCGCCGTGCCCCGAGACGTGATCGTCGGCGACAACGACGGAGAACTCACCACGCCGACGGGACGCGTTGCCGTCCTCAACTCGTTTGAGACCTTCTTCGCCAGTCGGGCCCGCAGCGGGGTACGAGCCGGCGGTGAGCTGCTCGTCGTGGCGACGAACACCGCCTCGTACTCGACGGACGTCATCCCCGCGGCCGAGCTCGCCGCGGCACGACTCCAGGCGATCGCCGAAGGCCGCGAGCTCGTCCAGGCGGCGACGACCGGATACTCCGGGGTCATCGGACCGAACGGGACGGTCACCCGGCAAAGTGGCCTGGGAACCCCGGACCTATTACGGGTCACCGCCGGGTTGCGCACCGGGGCGACGCTCTACGAGCGGTTCGGCGACTTGCCGGCGCTCATCGGCGCGGCGCTGGTCCTGGCGTGGGGCTGGGCGAGGTGGTACACCGATCCGGCGCGCCGAAGCGCCCTGGGTGAAAGACGGCACCGACGCCCGCCGGCACCACCCCCGGAGTTGGGTTAGACGGCGCTCAGTTCGTCCGCCGCGACGGCGTCGTTGCCGGGGCCGACGCCGTCCGGGACCAGGGTCGCCGGGGCGGGGCTGGCAGTGGGCGTGCTGAACAGCCAGCGGTTGAAGATCGTGAACTTGCCGACCCAGAGCACGCCGTAGGTGAAGAAGTTGGCGAACTCCACGAGGATGGTGACGCCCATCTTCGAATTGGTGATGTGGTGCGATTCCACCGACGCCAGGTGCACGGCGCCAGTCGAGAGCAGGACCCCGGCGATGGCGATCGTCCAGAACGGGACGACCTCGCGCATCAGGTGGGAACGGCCGGTCTTGCCCCAGGTCCAGGTGCGGTTGAGGTAGTAGGCCGGGGCGGTCGCTATCGAGGTGGCGAGCAGGTTGCTCTCCGCCGCCGTTCCGACCTTCAGCACGCGGAAGAACACATACAGGGCGACCAGCGTGAAAACCGTCGAGATGACAGAAACGAAGGTGAAGCGCCAGACCTTGGGGAAGTTCGGTAGCTGGGTTAGCTCCCACGCGAAGACGAACGGGTGCAGAAGCGCTTTACGCATGATGGCCCGAGTGTACCGTCTCCACGTGGGCCCCAAGACCGGCCAGCTGATCAAGCTGCTGGCTCTCGAACAGATCGAGGAGAACCACTTCCGTGGCGTGAGCCTCGACGAGACGAGGCGCCGCGTGTTCGGGGGCCAGGTGGCCGCGCAGGCGCTCGTCGCGGCAGGTCAGACCGTTGAATCGCGCCGCGTGCACTCGCTCCACGCCTACTTTCTGCGGCCCGGGGATTCCCACCGTCCGATCCTTTACGAGGTCGAACGAATCCGCGACGGCGCCTCGTTCACGGCCCGGTGGGTGATCGGGGTCCAAAAGGGCAAGCCGATTCTCGGGCTGATGTGTTCGTTCCATCGCGACGAGGAGGGCCTCGTCCACGGTGACCGGATTCCCGACGTCCCCGCTCCCGAGGAGCTCCCGACGCTCCCTGAGGCGCTGAGCGCCCGGGGGGTGGAGCCGTCGCCGATCTTCCTCAACACCTACGGCCTCGACATCCGCTTCGTGACGGAGTACCCGTGGCTACGGGGTGGTGCGCCCTCGGACAAAGAGCAGGTCTGGCTGCGCGCGACAGACCCGCTCGGTGACGACCCCCTCGTCCACGCCGCCATCGTCACCTTCGCGTCCGACCTTACCCTCGTCGACACGATCCTCCAGCGCCATGGCACGACCCCTTTCGACGAGCACTTCGTCGGCGCGAGCCTCGACCACAGCGTGTGGTTCCACCGTCCTTTCCGCGCCGATGAATGGCTCTTTTACGACCAGACCAGCCCCGTCGCCTTCGGCGCACGCGGTCTCGCTCGGGGTCTGCTGTTCTCGCGTCAAGGCCACCTCGTCGCGAGTGCCGTCCAAGAAGGGCTGGTCCGGCTGAAGGCCGCCCACTAAAGCCCCTGACCCGCCCTCCCTGGCCGGGCGCACCTCTTCCGCGGTGACCCGCGCCACCCGGGGAGGTCGAACGTACAACGGTGACCGATCAGCTTTCCGGATCCGACGACGTGGCACGGCGCTGTTTGACCACCCGCTTGGTGACGCCGGTGACCAGCCCGATCCGGCGCGCCGCCTGACGCGCCGCCCGACCCGCCTCGGGTCGGAGCGCCCCGGCCACAATCCCGGCGGTCTCGAAGGTGCTCGGTTCGCGCCGTGGCCCTGGAACGTCCTTGGGAGTCTCCAACCCGGGGGTGCGGACCCGGTCGGTGTAGAGGGTTGAGCGCTCGATCCACAACACGAGTAGCGCGATCCCTTCAGAGAGCGCCGTGCCGGCGACATGCAGCCGCCCGTACTCGAACACCGGCCCGGCGATCAGCACCGCCGCGACGACGAAGTCGCCAAGGTGGTGGGCTCGCCGGCTCAACAGACCGACCGCGCCCAACCGGCCCTTGGTGACGACGTTCAACAACAGCAGCAAGATGCCCGCGGCCACCATTACGATCTCCGCCCCGCCGGTCAGGTGGAAACCGACGGCGATCAGCGCGATCGCGATGACGTACTCGGCGACCTGGTGACCGAGAAACGGGACGCGCCGACGTGCGGGAACCCGCTTGGTTCCCGGTTCAGTGGCCCGGCGTCCGAGACGCACCGAGGGTCAACCGCCTTCGGTGCCGCTGTCGATCAGCTGCCGCTCGAGTCCTTCGGTGCCTCGGAGTCCTTCGGCGTTTCCGCGGTCTTCGCCGCGTCAGCCGCCTTCGAGGACTCCTCGCCTTCGGCGAGGCCCTTCTTGAACTCGTGTGAAGCGCTTCCGAGGCCGCGGGCGAGCTCGGGCAGCTTGCTGCCTCCGAAGAGCAACACGATGACGACGACCGCGATGATGATGAGGCCGTCCGGCCCGAAAACATTTGCGAGCACGCCTGCAGGCACAGGCCCTCCTCTCGTTGCGGGGCCAATGCTAGACCGCACCGACCTCGCGCGGTATGGCCCCCACTAGGTACCCCGCGGGCACCTCACCAGGATCGGTAAGGTGGCCCGATGTCCGCGGTGCCCCCTCCGACATGGCCGGCACCAGAGCGCCAGGGTGTGTGCACCGGGGAGCATGGTCGATCATGACGACGCCGATACGATCCGGCCGAGATGCCTGGCGCGACCCGCCGGACCAGCCGGCGGCGCTGGCCCTCCCCGGTAAGCAGGGCCGTCCCGGCCCGGCGACCTGGCGCGGGGTGCCGATCGATGAGGCGATCGAGGACTACCGGCTGGCATGCCTGGCCCGGGCGGTCGACGATCGCCAACTCACCATCCACCGGCAGGGCGCGGCCTACTTCCACATCTCGGGGGCGGGACACGAGGCGTTGCTTCTCGGCCTCGCCCGGTCGCTGCGCGCCGGCTACGACTGGTTCTTCCCCTACTACCGGGACCTCGCGCTGGTGCTCGCCCTCGGCGTCACCCCCTACGACGTCCTGTTGCAGTGCGTCGGGGCGGCCGACGACCCGAGTTCGGGTGGGCGTCAGATGCCCGCTCACTGGGGAAACCCAGATCTCCACATCGTCACCCAGTCGAGCGCGACGGGCAGCCAGTGCCTGCCGGCGGTCGGCTGCGCCGAAGCCGGACGTTACATCGCCGCCCGCGGGCTGCCGGGCATCGAGGGCCACGCCGACGAGGTGACCTTCGTGTCGCTCGGCGACGGGGCTGCCTCGGAGGGCGAGTTCTGGGAGAGCCTCAACAGCGCTTGCAGCTTGCGCCTTCCAGTCGTCTACGTCATCGAGGACAACGGTTTCGCCATCTCGGTCCCGGTCGCCGAGCAGTATCCGGCACCGATCGGCAAGCTCGTCGCCGGCTTCCCCGGTTTAGAGGTCGCCGAACTCGACGGCTGCGACTACTTCGCCGCCCGCACCGTCGGGGCCGAGGCGGTCGCCCGGGCCCGCTTCGGGGCCGGACCGGCACTCATCCACGCTCACGTGGTCCGGCTGCACTCGCATTCGTCCTCGGACGACCAGACCAAGTATCGCCGAGCCACCGAGATCGCCGAGGACCACGCCCACGACCCCGTGCAACGGCTGCGCGACGAGCTGATCGACGCGGGGTTCCTCGACGAGCAACGGGCCAACGCCATCCGAGACGAGGCGCACGCCCTCGTGGCCGCGGCGGGTCGGGACGCGCTCCGGGCCGCCAAGCCGGATCCCACGACGGTGACCGATCACCTCTGGCGAGTTCCCCAACTTCCGGAACCTCCCGAGCCGGGGGGAGAAGGCGAGGTGGTGACCTTCAGCGAGGCGATTCGCCGCACGCTCCACGAGGTGATGGGGAACGACGAACGGGTACGGGTGTTCGGCGAGGACGTCGCCGACTCCCCCGATGACGAGTTGGAAGGCCTCGGCGGCGTCTTCGGGCTCACCCACGGGCTGCAACGGGCCTTCGGCGACGACCGCTGCTACAACGCGCCGCTCGCCGAGGCGAACATCGTCGGGCGGGGGATCGGCCAGGCGATCCGCGGCCTGCACCCGGCGGTCGAGGTGCAGTTCTTCGACTACATCTGGACCGCCATGCAGCAGATCCGCACCGAGGCGGCCACGACGAGATGGCGCTCCAACGGCGCGTTCTGCGTGCCGCTGGTGCTGCGCGTCGCGATCGGCGGCTACCTGCGCGGTGGAGCCATCTGGCACTCGCAGTCCGGCGAGTCGATCTTCACGCACATCCCGGGGCTCATCGTCATGTTCCCGTCGCGGGCCCGCGACGCCGCCGGCCTGCTGCGGGCGGCGTTCCGGTGCGAGGATCCGGTGCTGTTCTTGGAGCACAAGCACCTGTTCCGCCAGCGTTACGCCGCCGACCCCTACCCGGGCCCGGATTACGTCCTACCGCTCGGCAGGGCGGCGACGGTGCGAATCGGCCACGACCTGTCGATCGTCACCTGGGGGGCGACCGTCCGGCGTTCTCTCCTCGCCGCCGACCAGCTCGCCGCGGAGGGCATCGAGCCCGAGGTGATCGACCTGCGCACCCTGGCGCCCTGGGACCAGGAGGCCGTCGCCGCCTCGGTCCGGCACACGTCCCGCTGTCTCGTCGTCCACGAAGACGTCCTCACCTCCGGGTTCGGCGCCGAGATCGCCGCCTTCGTCGCCGCGGAGTGCTTCGGGGACCTCGATGCCCCGGTAGGCCGGGTCGGGGCCAAGGACGCCTGGATCGGCTACGACGCCGGTCTGGAAGGGGCGGTCCTGCCGCAGACCGCGGACATCACCGCGGCGGCACGGCGGTTGGTGGCCTACTGAGCCGACTCGTCCGGATCCGCCGGGGCCACTTTGGAGCGGAAAAGTCCGGCGATGCCCTGTTCCCGCAGCGCCCGGCCCGACCGAGCGCCGGCGGGGCGGCCGGTCGCCGAAAGCGCCCGGTTCGGCGAGTAGCGCTGCGTCACCCGCACGATGAGGCGGGAACCGAGGATCAGGGCGACCACCATCACGACCAGGATCAACGCCGCGTCGTTCGCCAGGGCGTGCTGGGAGGCGAACGGGCTGTCGTAGTCGGCCCACACCGCGTAGGTGAGAAACCCGACCGGCGAGTGGATGAGCGCCGCCGTCGGATAGGTGGTGCTCGAACCGGCGGTGTACAGCAGCGGAGCCGTCTCGCCGACCGAGATCGCGATGGCGACCACCAGCCCGGTCAGCATCCCCGGCAACGCCGAGCGCAGCACGACCCGGCGCAGCATGTGGGATTTCACCATGCCGAGCGCCTCACCGCCCTCGCGGTAGGCGAGCGGCACCTGGTTCAAGGCGAGTTCCGTCGACTTCGCGATGTAGGGCACGACGAGCATCGAGAGCACCACCCACGCGGCGAGCAGCGAGAACTTCCAGTGGAGTCCGATCACCAGCGCAACGAACCCGACGTAGCCGAACACGATCGACGGCACGCCGGAGAGCACCTCCGAGGCGCTCCGCAGCACCGTGGCGACCACCCCCGGTCGGCAGAACTCGGCGAGGTAGATCCCACCTCCGATCCCGACCACTCCCGCGATCAGCCCGACACCGAGGGTGATGACCAGCGTGCCCACGATGTCGTCGGCGAGTCCCCCGCCCGCTCCGATCGTCGGCGTCCAGATCACGCTCCAGTGCCAACCGCTCACGGCGCGGGAAAACACCCCGTAAAGGATCCACACGACCGGCGCGACCAAAATCGCGAGGCCGACCCCGCACGTCGCCCACCACAGCCCGTTCACGGCCCGGCGCCGGTGGGAGATCCGGAACGGCGCAGAGGAAACCGAACCGGGCGCACCACCGCCCGGCGTGACCGTCGCCGGGATGGACCCCATCAGAAGCCCGCCCCGACCGGCAGCACCGCCCCGTGGGCGGAGCGGCGGACGATGATCCGGGCGAACACGTTGGCGACGATGGTGATGACCAGAAGCACCAGCGCCAGCTCGGCCAGCGCCCGAGTCGCGAGGCCGCTCGGGTCCGCCTGGGCGGCGTCGAGCGTCGTCACGATGGTGGCGGCGATCGTCGTCATCACGCCGTAGATGTTGTGAACGATCTGATCCTGGCTGCCGCTAATGATCGCCACGGCGATCGTCTCACCGAGCGCCCGCCCGAGACCGAGCACCGCCGCCCCGATCACCCCGGTGCGCACCCATCGCGCCTGGACCCGCCGGAAGACCTCGGCGTCGGTCATGCCCAGCGCTACCGCCCCTTCCTTGGTGGTCTCAGGGACCTGGCGCAACAGGTCGCGGCTCGTCGCCGCGATGATCGGGATGATCATCGCCGCGAGGACCAGACCGCTCGTCAGCAGACCCTCGCCGTCCCCGACGTTGCCCCGGAAGATCGAGAATGGCGGGAAATTGGGCAGATGGGTGAGCGCGGGGTAGACCGCCCTGGCGATCCACGGTCCAAAGGTGAGGGCGCCCCACACGCCGATCACAACGCTCGGGATCCCGGCGAGGATCTCGAGGCAGATCCCGATCCCCGCTCCGAGGCGAGCGGGGAGCTTCTCCACGACCAGGACGGCGGCGCCGACGGCGACCGGCAGCCCGACGAGGAGCGCGATCGCCGACGATTCCAGGGTTCCCACGATGAGCGGCCAGGATCCGAACTGCGCGCCCGCTAGGTGGGTGACGCCGCCGGTGTGGAGGATCTTGCCGTAGATGTTGCCGAGCGTCCACGCGCTCGAAGTGATGAAGCTGGCCCCGCTATAGCGGATCGACGGCATGGCCTCGACCAGCAATACGACGAGCATGGCCACCAGCGCCCCGAGCGGCACCACGGCGAGAAACCCGCTCCCCGCGGCCAGCGCCCGCTCGAGGATCCGCTGCCGCCGTCTCAGGGTGACGCTGTCTTCCGATCCGCCAGGGCGAGCGCCGCTCAGCCGAGGTGGCCGGGGCGAACCTTCCACCCCGGCCACCTCTTCAGCCGGCGAAATTCGATGCCTCCCGGTCACTCTTCGTTGGGCTCCATCCGCACCTGTCGCCGCGGGGAATCACCAGGGTGGCCGAGGTTCATCTAGCTGACGGTTATCGACTTGAGGAGCTTCACCGCCACCGCCATGGCGCTGACCGGGAGCGGCTTGAAAAGCACCGGACCGAGGAACGACGGTGCCGCCCCGGCACGGGGGTCCATCGCCCAGGCCAGGGTGGCCTGGATGGCGTCCTTCAGGGTCACCGTCGCTTGGTGCTGCAGGACGATCGCGTATTCGAAGTTCACGTCTGGGTACCCGAGTGGCGCGCTCTTGGAGTAGATCAGCGAGATCGCCCCGTCCGACGGGATGCGGGTGTAGCTCGCCACCTCGTCTTCCACCCCCCTCGCGGTGGGCAGGATGAAGTGGCCCATGCCGTTTTGCAACGCGGCGTAGCCGACGCCTTCCGCCGTCGCGGTCGGCACGTAGGAGATCCCCAGGTAACCGATCGCGCCGGTGGTCGCCTTCACCGCGGCGAGAACGCCAGTGTTCCCCGACTCGGCCAGCTCGCCGGTGACATTCGGCCAGGCCGCGTAGTAAAGCGACGGCCCGGAGTACCGGGCGAGGTGGTTCCAGCTGTGCTTGTCACCTACGTAGAGGTACGAGGTGAACAAGAAGGTGTCACCGCTCGAATCCAGGCGGCGGACCGGCACGATGGTCAGGTTCGGAAGGGTCAAGCCCGAGTTGATCTTGGCGATCCGTGGCGAGTTCCAGTTCGTGATGGCACCGTCGTAGATGTCGTTGACGATTCCCGGGGTGAGGAAGATGTGCTTGCCGGCCGGGATGCCCGGGACGTTGTAGGCCATGACCTGCGACGAGATGACCACGGGAATGTTGAGGATCCCCCCCTGGAGGTCCGACGTCGGCAGGAACGCGTCCGACGCCCCGATGTTGATCGTGCCGCTCATCGCCTCGGACTGACCCTTACCCGAACCGCCGGCAGCAACATTCAGCGAGGCCGGCGGGTGACCCGCCTCCCACTCCTCAAAGAGCGGGTAGAAAAGCGACGAACCGGCTTCGGTGAGCGTTCCGGCGCCCGTGGCCGGCAGCGCCTCGAGTGCCGACAGCTCCGTCTCGATCTGGGCCAGCGTCGGCGTCGTGGTGGTTGCCCGGGGCGAGCGCGACGCCGACGGGTGCTTCGCCGTTGCGCCACCCGGCGCCACGAAGACCATTCCGACTCCCAGCGTGCTGGCCAGGGTGAGGGCGGCGACACCCATCACCCGGGCACGGCCGAGCCGCCGACGCCCACCCTGGGCCGTCCTCATACCTACTGCGTCTTGTCGCATCTCGCTGCTGTGCTCCTTTCGGTCATCCGCCCGGCGGGCGGTCTGCGGGGCAGTTGCCACCAGAGGATCCCGGATCCGTCACCGGTCCCCTGGAACCTGGGTCGCTCCCGGGTCAGAAAGTGCGGCGGGAGCGAACTCGCCGCCTAGGTAGCGCGCGGTCTCGACGCGTTCGGGGCGGGTGAACAGTTGCGAAGTCGGTGCGGCCTCGATCATGCGACCCTCGTAGAAAAAGACCGTGTTATCCGACACCCGGCGGGCCTGATGGAGGTCGTGCGTGACGATGATCACCGTGAGATCGGGGGTCAGCCGATGGACCAGCTCTTCGACCGCCTCGGTCGAGCGGGGGTCGAGCGACGAGGTCGGCTCATCGAGCAGCAGCACCTCCGGCTCGACGGCGAGGGCGCGGGCCAGGCAGAGCATCTGCTGCTGACCACCGGAGAGTCGGAACGGCGAGTCGTGGAGACGATCCGCCACGTGGCTCCACAGACCGACTTCGGCGAGACGGGTCTCCGCGATGTCCCTCAACTCGGACCGCTTCGCCATCCGGTGGGCCCGCACGCCCGAGACGATGTTGTCGAGGATCGACATCGGGAAGGGATTCGGCCTCTGGAAGACCATGCCGACCCGTCGGCGTAACACGAGCGGATCCATGCCGTCTCGGTAGATCTCGTCGTCGTAGAGCGAGATCTGACCACGGTGCCAAAAGTCGCGGACCTTGTCGTTCATCCGGTTGAGCGATCGTAAAAACGTCGTCTTGCCGGACCCCGACGGACCGATCAGCGCGGTGATCGTGCCTTTCGGGAAACCGACGGTGATGTCTCGCATGATCGTCATAGCGCCGAAGCCGAGCGATACCTGGTGAGCATGGATCACCTCGGTGTCCTCGAGCAGCGTGGTGCCGACGACGCGATCGCTCTCGATCACTGGGGCCACCTTTGCTCCATGAGGAATTCCCACGGCGGCCCGAACGTATCCAAGCGATCTGAACCGACGAAGAACGGCAGGTGACCCCACGATGACGTCCGCGTGAATCCTTCCCTACGGCGGTTCCAAGCCTTCTAATACCTGTTCAGCCGCCATTTCCATACCGACCGAAGGTCGACCGTCCCGGCCACTCGGAACTCGGGCGGTGCCTCGGCGACGGAAACGGGCGCGCCGCCCCGCTCTCGGCGCGGCGCCCGGCGTCACCGGTTCCGGGAAAGCCGACACGAAGGGCGCGCGGGGCGGGTTCTCCCGGGCGCGCCCAGCCCCGTCAGACCCGCCATCCGGCGGAGGTCAGCTTCCGCGTAATAGGGCCGCAGCGCCACCTGCACGGGCGGAAGGTGGCCGTACAGAAGGACCGCCTCTCCGGGGTCGAGTCGCCGCAACCACGCAGCCGAGGCGAGCCGACGTTCGATCTCACCGTGGGTCGTTGACCTGGTGCCCCCGTCGTCGACCGTCAGCGTCTCGGACCGGCGCTGTTCGTCACCGATCAGGCGAGACATCTGTTCCAGGGTGGTGGGATCGGCAATCCCCGAACAGACCAGCTTGGCCCGATGATTGTTCACCACGGTCGCCGCGCGGGCCCGTAGCGCGCCTCGATCTGGGCGAAATCCTGCCAAACCGTGACGAGCTGGATGCCGTGGGAGGAGGCGGTCGAGGCCAGCGTGTCGAGGTCCGACAGGGGCGCGATGTTGGCGGCCTCGTCGAGCACGACCAGCAGTGGTGGATCGAGCGGGCCGGCGCGCGACGCCTTCGTGATCGCCCCCTCGAGGATGCACCGCAGGACCGCGACGAAGACCGGACGGAGTCGTTCCTGTTCGTGGGACGGAGCCACCAGGTACAAGGTTGCGGCACCGCCGTCGAGCAACCGGGCCGCGTCGATATCGTGGCTCGCCGTCGAGGCGCTCACGAAGGGGTCCGCGAAAGCTGCGACAAGCGTCTCGACCGTCGCGTAGACGGAACTCAGCTGGCGCTCTTCCCGGGAGAAACTCGCCTGCGCGGCCCGCAGGGCTTCGGCGGCGCCGGCGGATTCCAGGGCGTCGAGCACCTCGGCGATCTCCCCAGAGTCGACCCACCTCACCACGTCGGCCATCTCCCGTCCCGACTTCGCGGCCGCGAGAAGCATCGGGCCGAGCATCTTCTCCGCCAGCAGGAGCCAGAACGCGGCGTCCTCGGGAACTCCGCCCTGACGCTGCACCGAGGACAACCCGGAGGCCACCCGCCGCGCCCCCGCCCAGTCCGAGGCCTCGGCGAGCGGCGACCAGCCGGCACACGGCGAGTCCGTAACCCGGGTCGGGTCGTAAACGAGCACACGGCCGACCGCCCCTCGGCCCTGGGCGGTCCCTCGGACCAGATCGGTCTTCACGCTGGTCGCGACGACCGGGCCCTCCCATTCCAGGATCGCTGGGATCGCCAGCCCCGCGGTCTTGCCCGATTGGGTCGGTCCCGCGACGAGTAGCGACTGGCCCGGCTCCACCGCGACGAGCGTCCGTCCGACCCGTCCGACGATCAATCGACCGGCACCGGGCCCTTTGACGGCGAGCGGTCGGAGATCGCCTCGTGCCGCCCAGGCCGCTCCGCGGTCACCCGACGGGCGGGCGCGGACCCTCCAGGCACGGGCCATCCGTCGCAGGCCGACCCCGGTGGCGGCGCAACCCATCGCGAGCCCGACGAAGACCACCCAGATGATCGCCGTAGAAGGCAACAAGCGCCGCACTGCGAATGGCCACGCGAGCTTCGGCGCCCGCGGGTGGACGAGCAGGCCGACCAGAAGACCGAGCGACGCGCTCGGTCGGATGTCGTGCCATCCGTGGCCGGCGACGAAGATCGCACACCCCCCCGCCAACCAGAAGAACGCCACCAAGCCAGCGACGCTGGCTAGGGCCACCCCCCGGTGATGCCCAGCGGTCCAGCCCGGGCCCGACGCTCGACGGGTCACACCCCGGGGGGCTCCGCGACTCCACGGCCCGAAAATCCCGGTCACAGACGAGGGTCTGGCGTCCGTGACCGCATCCGAGCGTCGGTATCGACGATCTCGCGCTCGGCGGCGGCGACCCGATGCTCGACGAGGTAGGGCCGCGTACCGAGGCGCCACAGTGCCACGCCCCGTCTGAGCCTCGGCAACAGCCGGGACTCGGCATCCGAAAGCCCCAGCAACCGCACCGCTTCTGGCACCTCAGCGTCACTCTGCGCGAAGCACACGACCGTCTCGCAGTCGGCGACCAAGCCTTCGGCCAGCCGCGCGGAAAGGCTTCCGGCAGAACCCGAGGCGGCGAAATCAGAGACCCGGTGGACGACGACAATGTTCGCGACCCCCCGGGCCCGGGCGAGTTTGAAGGACGCCTGGAGGAACCTCGCCATACCGGGGTTGTGGACAACGGCCCATCCCTCGTCGATAACAAGAAACGTCTGGGTGAGCCTGACCTGGTCCCAACAACGCTCGAGCGCCGCCGCGGCGCAGGTGACGAGGGCCCCGAGCGCCGGCGAGCTGTAGACGTGCGACAGGTCGATGACGACGACCCGCGCGGTCAGATCGACACCGGGTGTCGTGGACCCGTCGAACATCCCCGCCAGCTCGCCCGCCACCAGTCGGCGCAGCTCCAGGCCGACCTCACGTCCGGCCGTCGCCAGCTCGACCAGTTGGCAACCGATCGAGCCGGCCGACGCGGCCCGCGGGGCGAGGAGCGCCGCGACCACCGAAGCGAGCGTCGGAGACGCCGAGCGGCAAGCGTCGTCGAGGGCGAGCTCGATGGCGGTGTGCTCGACCGGGTTGAGTGGCCGACCGAGACAGGCCGAGGCCAGGTGGGTGAGGACCCCGAGACGCGCCTGGCGGCGGTCCGGTTCACGACCGTCGGTGCGGTCGGCGACGTCTAGCGGATTCAACCGGACCGGGCCCCCGGGACGCAGCGCGATGGGCTCGGCCCCGAGGGCCCGGGCGAAGGGCCCGTACTCGCCCTTGGGGTCGAGGATGACGATGCGACGCCCGAACGCGGCCTGCCGAAGGAGATACGTCTTCACGAAGGTGCTCTTCCCCCTCCCGATCTGGCCGAGCACGAGCATGTTCGGGTTCGTGAGGACGCCGGCCCGGTACAACTCGAACGGATCGTGGACGAACAAGCCGCCGAACACGTCGCGCCCGATGAGCACCCCCCCGGCCGGGAGCCGACGCGTGGCGACGCACGGGTAGACCGCGCCGAGTTGCGCCGTCGTCGCCTGGTGCGCCGGCAACTTCACTCGCACCCCCGGCCGACCGGGAGCGTGCAACAGAACGCTTCGGCCTGGGTCCCGTACAGGCGCCGCAGATCGAGTCCCGCGAGGGCGGAGGCGTGCTCCACCCGTCGACACGCCTGGTCGAGCTCGCGGGGGTTCGGTGCACTGACGGTGATGTATGCGGAGAAGCGGTAGGCGCCGTGGCCTTGGGCGAGCTCGTGCTCACGCTGCACCACCGCCTCGTGTTCGCGTCGCACCCGCGCCGTGAGGGCGAAGCCGTGTTGACGACGAAGTTCCGCGTCGGCGACCCCGGAGGTGCGGGCGTGCTCCGCGGTGCGGACCGCACGCAACGCCGGCACCGGCGCCATGACGACCGAAACGGCACGACGGTCTCCCGCGCTGGCGAGCAGCGGCACGAGAAAATCACTGCCGACTTCGTGGCGTGGCCACTCGGCGATCCAAAAGGTCGCGTGCCATAACCCGTCGGTCCGCAACGAGGTCCAGGTCGACTCCACCGCCACCGGCCACGACCAGTCCGCGGGGTTCGACGCTGGGATCAGGTCAAAGCTACGTCGCAGCGCGGACGCGACCCCACTGGCCGTGAGAACCCCGATCACCTCGAGCCCGGCGCGTCGGCAACGCTCGTCGAGGAGCGTGATCTCTGTCTCGAGCAACACCGTCGCCGGTTCGTCCTGGCCGCGTTTTCGCCGCGGACCGCGGACGCTTACCGCCAGATACAGCTCGTGCGCGAAAGCCCGGGAACCCTCTGCGGCAAGCAGCTCCCGGTAGGAGCGCCGGGCGGCGAACGTGACGGCGTTGAACTCCTCCGACGCCGCCACCGCCTGCTCGAGATGGGTCAGCAGGGTAGCCCCCGGATCCGGGATCGTTCTCTCGACCCACTGCAGACGGTGCACCGCTCCCGCGTCTCGCGCCACGCTGGCGAGCACGCTCGCCCAGCCGTCGACACGACGGACCCGGTCCTCCTCGCCGAGCAGCGCGAACGACTCACCGCCGAGGGTGAGGAGTGCCGTCAGCGTCCCGTTCTGTCGATCGTGCACGACCCCGATCCGCTCCACCGAACCGGCCGCGATCTCGAAGACCTCGAACGACCCGAACACCGACGGCGCACGTCGGACTTCTCCGCGTCGGTAGACAGCGACCGCGTCCTGTCTCCCGCCGATCGCCACCCCCCAGAGGTACCGGACGACGACTGGTACCCATTCGTCGAGTGTGCGTCCCTGGAATGGCCAGCTCACTGCTCCGATCGCGCCCAGCGCGACACCCAGCGCGATCGGACCGCGTGCTGGTCCGGACAGCACGCGCAGCACCACGACACTCATGACGAGCGCGGCCCCAACCACCGCAACCTGTCCCGTCCGAGCGCCGGCGACCAGTCCGCTCCGGTCCCGGGGACCGAAGCGAAAGCGATCCTTTTCCTCAGTCATCGTCGCCGTCCGCATCGAGTAGCGCATCCGGGGTGTCGCGACCCTCACGTTCGGCGACAGGTGAAGCGGTCAGGATGTCCCGCTGTTCGATCACCTCGCGGAAGTGTGCGACAGCCGACAGGTACTCGGCCCCGCCCAGGTGCGCGCCTTGGGCGAACCCCACGCCGGCGCCTTCCGTGCCCGACGGCTCGCCCTCGCCGCGCAGGGCCAGTTCCCCCGCACCAGCCGCGAACATGGCAGCGTCGAGTCCGCCCCGGTAGGCGCTGCGCGCCGGACCCTCGAGATGGGCCACCGCACCGGACTCGAAGAGTGGGATCAGCTTCAAAAGAGCGAACGGCGCCAGTGCCGCCAGCATCAGCAGCGCGATGCCCTGGACCACCCCCGACAGTCCGGAGGCCTCGCCCAGCGACAACGCCGCAAGAGCGAGCACGCCCGCGATGACGAGCTTCGAGCAGATGAGCGCGGCGAGCGTCTCACCTACCCGACGAGCCCAGTGCGCCGTTGCCGACCACACCAGTCCGGCGAGCGCGATCGGAATGAACAAAGTCGCCACCGCCACCGCCGCTGATCGGATGATGAGCTCGACCCAGAGAATGAAAGCCACCACCGCTGCGAGCAGCGAGAGCAGGACGCCCAGGAACCCCGCAAGGACGCTGCCGCCGACCACCGGCGAAAACGCCCCGATCAGACGATCGATTTCGAGGCGCGCGGGTTCGCCGCCTGCCGCGAGCAACGCCGAACTCAGCGCGTCGGTCACCGCGAGCGCCTGGTTGACGAGTTCGACGGCGAGACCTCCGAACAAAACCGCGAAAGGCAGCCGAACGAATACAGCGCGGGTGATCAAGCTCAGGTCCTGGCGGACGATGGCATGGATGGTGGCGAGCAACAAGAAGGGCAACGTGAGCACGGCGCCGATCCTCCACACCACGCTGAACTCGGTGCCAAATCCGTTGCCGAGGGGCGTGCTCGTCGTGGAGTTCATGGCGTGGCCGAATGCCGCGAGTAATGCCGCTGTGCCGCTCTCCACCCAGCTGGCGATGCCGTTTAGCAAACCGTTGACGAGCGCACCGACGCCGATCGAAATGATCCCGCCGAGCACGGATTGGTGCCTGACGAGTAACAGGATCACGACGTCCAGCCGCATGGATCAGTGCAGACTCTGACCGGCGTTGAACAGAAAGTTCAGCAGCGTTGGCGCCGCGCCGATAACCAGCGCCGCGGCTGCTGAGACGAGCACCGCGCGCCGACCCGTCGATGCGTTCTGGTAGTTGTTGGTATGCGCGCCGAGTGCCCACGTTGCGGCGCCAATCACCAGGCCAGCCAACGCGGCGAGCAGCCCCCAGAAGCCGATCCCGTTGACGAGCTGCTGTAACGTGCCGCTCCCCGGCAGACCCTGGGCGTCCGGGTTCAGCGAGAGCGTGCCGGATTCGACAAGACGGTCGAAAATGCTTGCCAGCACCGTCGACACCATGCACCTCCTCAGGATGGCGACCAGCGGGTCCGGCCGTAACGACCGGAAGGCCGGGCGGTCCCGACAAGTGGCAACGTGTCTGGCCCCACCGCAACCACGAGGGTCCGACGTGCGACTGTGAGCTTACAACACTTTTCATGATGTTTCAATTGTTTCTATAATAGGCGCAGCCACCCCCCGGTGAGCTGCAATGCTGGAGGTGTGCAAGTTGCTTGGCGGATTTCGTGATCGCCTCCCTGCACGCGACGATCCCGGATCTCGTGATCGCCGCCGCCGTCGTCGTTCTCCTGGTTTGCACCTCCTACGTCATCGGGAGCCGGCGGGGAGTTACGGCCCTCAAGCAGCGACTGGTCGCGCTCGGCGACCGACTGGGGGCAGACCCCTTGCCACGCGACCCCAAGCGGCTGGAAGACGCGCTCGGCCACGTCGAACGCGCGACGGAGCATGCCGCCGAGGCGGTCGCCGATTCGAGCGCCGACGCCATCCGACTTCGTCGGGTCCTCGACTCCCTCTCACAGGCGGTGATCGTCTGTAACGAACGCGGTGAACTGGTCTTCCGCAACAGCCGCGCCCTCGCCTTGATGGGGAGCCGCCACGGTGATGCTCTCGCGGCCCAGGCCGTCAATGAGTTGCTCAGCACCACCTCCCCCGGCGCTTCCGAGGAGCGCACCCTCGAGCTGTACGGCCCGCCGCGGCGGACGCTGTCGGTGCGAACCCAGAGCATCGACAACGGCCAGCGGTCCCTGGGGGTCATCGCGATCATCGACGACGTATCGGAGCGGCGCCGCCTTGAAGAGGTCCGCCGTGACTTCGTCGCCAACGTCAGTCACGAGCTAAAGACTCCGATGGGTGCGCTCGGCCTGCTTGCCGAGACCTTGCTCACCGAGACCGAGCCCGAGGTTTCACGACGCCTCGCGCAACGCATCCACTCCGAGGCGTTCCGCATTTCGCGCATCATCGACGACCTGCTGGATCTGTCCCGCATCGAGAACGAAGAGTCTCCGCCGCGCGAACCGGTCCTGGTCAACCTCATCATGGCCGAAGCGGCCGAGCGTGTGCGCTCGGCCGCGGAACAACGAGATGTCGAGATCAAACTCGTCGAACCGTCCCCGCCGGTCGCCGTGCTCGGTGATCGGCGCCAGCTGACCTCGGCGCTGTACAACCTGCTCGAAAACGCCGTCAAGTTCTCCTACGAGGGAGCACTCGTCGACTTCACGGGATACCCCGACGGCGACGACATCGTCATTACCGTCGCCGACAAAGGTCTGGGGATACCGACCCGTGATCTCGAGCGGATCTTCGAGCGCTTCTATCGCGTCGACCACGGACGCAGCCGCTCGACGGGCGGAACCGGACTCGGGCTCTCCATCGTCCGCCACGTCGCTAACAGCCACCACGGCAGCATCCACGTCGACTCCCGGGAGGGGGAGGGCTCCACGTTCACACTGCGGCTCCCGTTGCAAGGCAGAGGTGACACATGACGGAGTTGGCTGATTTCACCCCACACCCCCCGAGGGACCAGCGGGTCCGGGTGCTGCTGGTGGAGGATGAGGAGTCCTTCATCGACGCGCTCGAGGTGGGGCTGGAGCGCGAAGGTTTCACCATCACCGTGGCGCGGGACGGTGCCGAGGCGCTCGAACGATTCGAGCAGAGCCAACCCGACCTCATCCTGCTTGACATCATGCTGCCCAAGATCTCTGGGCTCGAGGTGTGCCGGACGATCCGCACCCGCTCGTCGGTTCCCATCATCATGGTCACCGCCAAGTCGACCGAGATCGACACGGTGGTCGGCCTCGAGATCGGCGCCGACGACTACGTGGCCAAGCCCTACCGACTGCACGAACTGGTCTCCCGCATGCACGCCGTGCTGCGCCGGGTCTCGCGGGCCCAGTCAGCGGCCGGCATACGGTCGCCATCTTCCGACCACACCAGCTCGTCGACGTCCGACGTGCTTCCCCGCAACGTGCTCGAAGTCGGTGAGGTCACGCTCGATCTCGACCGTCATGAGTGCACGGTACGGGGAGAAGAGGTCACCCTGCCGTTAAAGGAATTCGAGCTACTCGAGCAGCTGCTCTTCAGCGCGGGACGGGTGCTCACCCGCGACACGCTCATATCGAGGGTCTGGGGCGCCGACTACGTGGGTGACACGAAAACGCTCGATGTCCACATCAAGCGACTGCGCGCCCATATCGAGGCTAACCCCTCGCAGCCCCAGCTCATCACCACCATCCGCGGCCTCGGCTACCGCTTCGAGAACTCCCGCCGCCGCTAGCGCCGTGGCAGCCTCAGGAGAATCCATCGGCCCGGGACGCCTCGGTGGCTGGCATCGGGTATGACGCACGACCACCGCGACGGCTGATGCGGCGTGCTAAGCAAGGTGCGGATCGCCAGGGGCTGTTGCGGTGATGATCGGCGAGGGCCTTCGGGCCCGGGTGGGGACGGTTCCCGTCGTCGAAACGGCACCGACCACGGGTGAAGAGCTGAACGTCGACCGACCGTGGCTCGTCATCGTCTGGAACGATCCGGTCAACCTGATGAGCTACGTCACCTACGTCTTCCAAAAGCTCTTCGGATACTCGTTTGCCAAGGCCACCCGTCTCATGCTCGATGTGCACCAGAAGGGTCGTGCCGTAGTCGCCTCCGGACCGCGCGAACGAGCCGAGCTCGACGTTGCCCGCCTCCATCGGCACGGTCTGTGGGCGACCTTGGAGCACCAGAGTTGAGCGAGACGGAACGCCCGCCTGTTCTCGTCCGTGAAGACGGCGGGTTCCAACTGTCACTCTCCCCCGACGAGCGCGCCCTGCTCTCCTCGATCCCGAACCAGCTCGCCAAGGCCCTCGCCGAGGTCGGCGCCACCGACGAGCAGCTCCCAGAAAGACTGCGCCGGCTTTTTCCCGCCGCCTATCCCACCGACACCGCCGCCGAGGAGAGTTACGTCAGCCTGGTGCGCCCCGACCTCATCGCCCACCATCAAGAAGCCCTGGCGGTCCTCGCGGCCACCGCGTCGGCCACCCACCTCGACGACCAACAGGTCGAGGCGTGGCTCACCGCGCTGAACGACCTGCGGATCGTGATTGGTGCCTCGCTCGGCGTGACCGAGGAAATGACCGAGCCGTCCCGCGACGACCCGAGGTACGCGGACTGGCTCTGTTACGACTACCTCACCTACCTCGAATCACTGGTCGTCGACGCGCTCGCCGAGCTCCTTCCCCCGGCGCCGCTGGCCGCGGAGGACGCGACCCCCGATGACCCCTGGGGCGAACCCCCGGGCGGCTTGCGCTGGGATGGCACCCCGGTGCCCCCGGAGCCATGAGCCTCCGAGTGACACCCCAGCTGGCAGGTGGGCACGACGGCACCCCACCCGACTCTGTGCCATTGCCATGACGCGCACTGGTAATCTCCGCGCGCCCTCCGAGGGATAGGCCCCCATCGTCCAGCGGCCCAGGACATCGCCCCTTCAAGGCGGAAACACGGGTTCGAATCCCGTTGGGGGTGCAGCCTGGCCTTGACATGAAAGCCGTTCGGTGTCCGGGCTGGTAGACCACGGCCCGTGATGCGAGGCGGCCCGGCCGCGGTGGATGACATGCCTTGCGGCATCGGGTGCGCCGCCGGGACCAGGTAAAAAGCGCCGAGCGAGCTGGCGCCGACCGACAGACCGCCTACGGTTGGTGGTCGACTACAGCCGAGATCTCGCTGGAAGCCTGCATCAACGACTCCCTCACCGAGCCGATGACGCCCGGACGAGCATCGCCTCGAGCACTCTGCTCGAACACCTGGCCGCACCCACTGAATCTCTCACGGGTTCACCCGGTGGCCTTGCCTATCGTGCGCTGCCCGGCGAGGCGCAGCACCATCCTGAAGTTCGCAAAGTCCTCGCTGCTGCCGATGTCTTGGCCGCGTCGACTCACACCGTCCTCGACCGGGTACAGGCCCGACGAATGGCGGCCTTGAACCGCGTCGATCTCGGGCTGAGTGCGTTTACGTGCCCGGTGACAGAGTCGGAATGCGATTCACGGGTGGGCTGTTGCGAGATGTCTTGCGAGCGGCAGCGACCGAAGCCACAACGGTGCTAACGGTTCCCAATGCTGCGCCCAGCACGCAAACGCCTGCCCAGTGGTCGGCGACGTAGATCTGGCTCCCAAGCGCTGACCCGAGGGCACCACCGGCGAAATAGCAGACCATATACGCCGAATTGACTCGGCTCCGGGCGTCGGGCACCAAGCGGTAGATGACCGACTGGTTAGTGACTTGGAGGCCCTGCACTCCCACGTCGAGCACGATAATGCCGATGATGAGCGGCACAAGGTCGTAGCGCCCCCACCACAGGAGAGGGAACGAAACTGCCGTGCACAATGCGAAGACCAGAGTCGTGACTCTTGTAAACCCTTTGTCTACCCAACGTCCGGCAAAGTTGGCGCATAAGGCTCCAGCCGCGCCCACCAACCCGAACAGGCCGATCGATGTGTCCCCGTACCGGTAAGGCGCGCCCGAGAGCAGGAATGCCATCGTCGTCCAGAACACGCTGAACGTCGCAAAGCCGAGAGCACCGAAGAGTGCCCGCAGTTGGAGCACACGCTCCTGGGCCAGCAATCGAGCCGCCGTGACCAACAAGGAGCCGTAATTCATGCCGGGCCGCCGCTCCTCAGAAGGCAATGCTCGTGCGAGGGCGACGGCGACCACGACGTTGAGGACGGCGGCCATGGCGTAGACCGCCCGCCAGCTTGCGGCACCGGCCACGATGCCGGAGACCGTCCGGGCCAGGAGGATGCCAAGGAGCAGTCCACTCATCACGGTGCCCACCACCCGGCCCCGGTCCCGTTCATTCGCCAGCGACGCCGCCATGGGCACAAGCACCTGGGCGACCACCGACCCAGTGCCGACGACAAGGGCGGCAGCAATCAGGAAGACCATGGTGGGGGCAATCGCCGAGACAACGAGGGCAAGCGTCGTGCCGGCGAGCATCACGAGGACCAGACGGCGGCGGACGAGGATGTCGCCAAGCGGCACGAGCAAAGCCAGGCCGGCGGCGTACCCGATCTGGCAGAAGGTGACGACGAGACCTGCGGTACCTGCACTAACTCCGAAGGCTGTCGCCACCGTGCTCAGGATTGGCTGGGCGTAGTAGAGGTTGGCGACGGTGAGCCCGCAGGCGACCGAGAAGAGGAGGATGGTCTTGCGGCTCAAGACCGCCTTGCGAGTCCCGTCGACGGCGACGCCCATCTTTCGCCTCCAGAATAGTGGACGCCACGTACACTATCAGACTTTGTAAACGTTCCGTACACGAAGTAGCGTTGTGTGCCGTGACGATGGTGCCTGATGCGCCGTCAGCACGGCCCGGCCGGCCCCGAAGCGAGCGAGTCCGGCTCGCCATCCTGGAAGCGGCTGCCGACCTGCTGGTGGCGGGTGGCACCGCGGCGGCCACCATCGAGGCCGTTGCTGCCCGGGCCGGCGTCAGCAAGGTGACGATCTACAAGTGGTGGCCGAGCCGAGGGGCAGTGGCCGTCGACGCCTACTTCCTCCGTTACCGCCAGACCACCAACTTCCCTGACACGGGCAACGTCGAGAGGGACCTCGTGGAACAAATGCGGGGCATGATCGATGCTTTTCGTGGCCGCGCCGGTGAAGTCATGGCCGAGCTGATTGGCCAGGCCCAGTGCGACCTCGTCCTCGCTCAGGAACTGCGCGAGCGGTGGCTGCAACCCCGGCGGGAGGTGACTTCCGAAGTCTTGCGGCGCGCTATCCAACGAGGCCAAGTCCGACCGGACGTCGACATCGAAGCCGTAATGGACCAGCTCTATGCCCCGCTCTACTACCGCCTCACCATGAAGCACCAGCCGTTGGAGCCCGAGCTGGCGCGAGTGCTCGTCCGACAGCTGCTAGGAGGTCTTGAGCCTGCCTGACGCGGTTCGTTCGGCATCGCGGAGGTTGCCTCGGCCGTTCTGCGGCCGCACGTTTGGCGAGCAACCACCGCCGGTGGCCCTCGCCCGATCGCCCAAGACGCGCTTTCGCCTAGGATCAGCGGGCGTTCCCGCCCGCCCTTGGGCGCGCCACCCCGGTGGCCCGAGGGACGGACGAACAGGGACCTGTGGTGCAGCCTGGAGTGCACGCTGGCCTGTCAAGCCGGAGGTCGCGGGTTCAAATCCCGTCAGGTCCGCTTACCGGTAGCCTCAACGACCGGATTTCTCCTCTGTCGTCGCGCGTCAGGCACAATGGTCGTGCCGACGTTGGTCGGTTGGGTCGGATAGCTCAGTTGGCAGAGCGCGCGCCTGAAAAGCGCGAGGTCACCGGATCGATGCCGGTTCCGACCACCAATCACCCTCAGGGCCCGAGGGTCGCACTACCGAACCGGCTGACCCGGCCTCCAGCTCATCGGCTGGAGACGACGACCGGTTCCGAGATGGGCGGGGGACCGGTACCGGGTAGTCCCCAGTGAGACAGGCTGCACAGAACTCAGACCCCGCCACGCCGATGGTCTCGAACAGTCCCTCCAACGAGAGGTAGGCGACCGAATCCGCACCCAGTCGGCCGGCGATCTCCGCCGTGTCTGCGACGGCGGCGAGCAGCTCCTCCCGCACCGGGGTATCGATCCCATAGAAACAAGGCCAGCGGAACGGCGGTGACGAGATCCTGAGATGGATCTCGCGCGCACCCGCCTCACGCAGAACCCGTACGATCTGGCTCGTCGTCGTGCCGCGAACGATCGAATCGTCGATCACCACGAGTCGCTGACCGCCGACGCTCTCACGCAGTGGATTCAGCTTGCGCCGGACCCCGTCGGACCGAGCTTCGACCGTCGGAGCGATGAACGTGCGCCCGATGTAACGGTTCTTCACCAGTCCCTGTCCAAAGGGAATCCCGCTGCGCATGGCGAAACCCTCCGCGGCGGGGACACCCGAGTCGGGAACCCCGATTACGAGATCGGCTTCCACCGGCGACTCCGCCGCCAGCCGCTCGCCCATCCGGCGGCGCGCGGCGTGGACTTCCTTGCCGTACAAGCTGGCGTCGGGCCGCGCGAAGTAGACAAACTCGAAAACACACAACTTGGCCGCCACCCGGGCGGGCGGGAACGGTCGAACCGATCGGACTCCATCTCGGCCGATGACGACCAGTTCACCCGGTTCGAGCTCCCGCTCGAGGGTCGCGCCGACGGTCGCCAGTGCGGGACTCTCGGAAGCGACGACCCAGCCCACTTCGTCCGCCTCTTCGAGACGGCCGAGGCACAACGGGCGGAAGCCGTTCGGGTCACGAGCCGCGTAGAGATGAGTGGCGTCGATGAGGCCGAGCGAGAACGCCCCTTCCAGCGCTGGCAACACCGCGCCAAGGGCCGATACGAGTCCGGCGGCATCCGAGGCCTCTTCGGCCTCGGGGAAGGCCCGGGCGAGGAGCTCGCCGATCAAATCGCTGTCCGACGGCGTGAACCCCGGGAGCATCCCCGCCCGGGATTCCAAGATGGCCACGTTGGTGAGATTCCCGTTGTGTGCCAACGCGAAGCCGGCCGCGCCGTGCGAGCGGTAAACGGGTTGGGCGTTCCGCCAGTTGCTCTTGCCCATCGTCGAGTAGCGCACGTGGCCAAGCCCGAGGTAGCCCTGAAGCGAGCCGAGCGAGCGCGGCGTGAACACCGATGTGACCAAGCCCATGTCTTTGACGACGGTGATCGTCTCCCCGTCACTCACCGCCATGCCGGCCGCTTCCTGGCCCCGATGTTGCAACGAGAACAACCCGTCAAAGACGAGCGGGGCGACCTCGACGCGAGGCGCATACACACCGAAGACGCCGCAGGCCTCCCTCACTTCTGTCATTGTGCCATCCCGGGGTTGTCGCCCGTTCTGATCCCTTTTCCCAGAATGAACCGCTACAGCTACCGTTTTCTCGGTGATCGACCTTCATACCCATTCAACGTGCTCGGATGGCAGCGAAACGCCTGGGCGCGTCATCGAGCTCGCCGCCGCCGCCGGATGCACGGCCCTGTCGCTCACCGACCATGACGGACTCTTCGGGATCGACTCCGCACAGCGGCGCGCCGAAGAGATGGGGATCCGTTTCGTTCCGGGATGCGAGGTCTCCTGCACCGCGCAGGCCGGGCCGATGCATCTGCTCTGCTACTTCGTCGCGAAGGGGCCTAATCCGCTTGCCGACCTTCTCAGCCGGGTGCGCGCCGACCGGGAAGACCGCAACACGGCGATCCTCGGCCGCTTCACCGACCTCGGCATCCCGCTTTCCTACCAGGAGGTCCGCGCCCAGGCGCCGGGGCCGGTCGTCGGCCGACTGCACTTCGCCGCGACGCTCGTGCACCGGGGGGTCGTGGGCTCGATCGACGAGGCTTTCGGGCGTTACCTGCGAGTCGGCGCGCCCGCCTACGTGGCGCGAACCCCGCTCGACCCTTCGATGGTCATCGAGCAGGCCCGCGCCTCAGGAGCCGTCACGGCTCTCGCCCACCCCCTGTCGCTCAGGCTCTCCCCGAGCCGCCTCGATGCCCTGGTGGCGGGTCTCGCCAAGGCCGGTCTCGCCGGGCTCGAAGCCCACTACGGTCACTACGACCCCGCCACTCGGGAGCACCTGGCCCGGATCGCCGGTCGACACGGCCTGGTCGCGACCGGCGGATCGGACTTCCACGGCGCTTTCCGACCGGATCTCGCCGTCGGCACCGGCACCGGCAATCTCGCGGTCCCCGACGCCTGCCTTGAGGAGCTTGCCGACCGGATCCCCCAGAAAGAGGCCGGATGACCTAGGCCGACCACCGACAGTCCGCTCGACAATCAAGCCGCCCCGTAGAGCCCCCGCTGGATGAGGTTTCCGGACGATTCAACGCGACTTGTCGTAGTCCGAGCCCATCGACGGCGGGGGCTCGATGCCCCACCGGCGCATCCCCTCCTCCGTGCGGGCGATGACGGTTTCTAGGACGGCGACGCGGGCGTAGTGCTTGCTCTCGGCAGCGACGAGTTCCCACGGCGCGTAGCGCCGGTCCGTCTTGTCGAGCATTTCCTCGACGGCTTCGACGTACTGGGCGCGTTTGGAGCGATTCCGCCAATCCTCGTCGGTCAACTTCCATTGCCGCAGCGGGTCCTCACGCCGGGCTTCGAAGCGGCGCTTCTGTTCCTCGTCGGAGATGTGGAGCCAGAACTTCACCAGCGTCGTCCCTTCGTCGACGAGCCCGCGCTCGAAGGCGTTGATCTCGTCATAGGCGCGCTTCCACTCTTCCTCACCCGCCAGCTTCTCCACCCGCTCGACCAGCACCCGCCCGTACCACGACCGGTCGAAGACGCTCATCTCGCCCCAACCGGGCAGGCTCTCCCCAAAGCGCCACAGGAAGTGGTGGCGTTTCTCTTCTTCTGAGGGGACGCCGAACTCCGCCACCGCGACGTGCCGGGGGTCGATCCGTGCCACCAGCCTCTTGATCGCTCCGCCCTTACCAGAAGCGTCCCAACCCTCGAACACGACACACAGGGGCGGGCCGAGTTCACCGCTGCCGAGCAGCCCCCCGCACACGAGTCGTAGGTGAAGGAGCCGCAGCTGCAACCGGGCGATCTTCTGTTCGGACTTCTCGCGGCTCAGCGAAGCGGAGAGGTCGATCTGGTCGAGGCGTCCCATGTCCCAATTGAATCGCGTCGCGACCATCTCCGCGCGCCAGGCACCACCCGCACCAGCACGTACGCCGCGAAGGCGAGTCCCACGATGAAAAAGCTCGGCGGGTAGGGCTGGTAGTAGGCGATCGCGAGCCCAACCCATACGAACAACACCGCGAGCCCCGCCCCGCAGGCGATCGCGGCACCGGGTTGACGGGTCAGGCGCTCGGCGATGGCAGCCGGCGTCACGAGCAGGGCGAAGATCAGGAGCACCCCGATCACCTGCACCGCCGCCGAGACGGCCAACGCCAGGACCAGCATGAACCCGACCGACAAGGCTCGTACCGGCACCCGTCTCGCCTCGGCTACCCCCTCGTCGACCGAGGCGAACAACAGCGGCCGGTACATGATCGCGATGGCGCCGAGCGCGATGACGCTCGCCCCGGTGGTGACGGCGACGTCCCAGGTCGTCACCCCGGTGATCTGGCCGAACAACAAGGCGAAGGCCTCGGTGGAGTTCCCGGTGTAGAGCGAGGAGAACAGATATCCGAGCGCCAGCGAGAAAGCGAGCACGATCCCGATGACGGTGTCGCGCCCGCGGACCCGCTCGCCGAGTAACCCCATCACCGCCCCCACGGTGAGCGTGAAGACGAGCATGCCCAGGACTGGGTTCACGCCGATCAGGGCCGCGCCAGCCGCCCCGGGAAAACCCATGTCGGAAAGGGCGTGAGCGGCGAATGCCGTCCGACGCAGCACGACGAAGTAGCCGACCACCCCGGACACCAGAGCGACCACGGTTCCCGCCTCGTAGGCGCTCCGCATGAACTGCCACGACAAGATGGCGCCGACGTCCGCCGCCGGGTTCCAGCTCAAGCCGGCGACCACCGCGGTGTGGACGACGACCAGCGTCCTCATGGCGTGGAACGACGGGCCGGCTGCTTGGCGGGAAGCCCCTCACCGGGATGGGGATGGGTCGCCTCGTCCTCCAGGCCGACCACGAAGCGACGACCGCGCCGGTCGGTGACTACATCGACCTCGGAGCCGTAGAGACGGGAAAGCATCTGAGTAGTCACGACCTCGTCGGGTGGTCCGATCTCGACCTGCCCGTGGGCGAGGTAGAGAACCCGGTCGACCACCGGCAGCAGCGGGTTCACGTCGTGAGCGACGAGGAGCACGGCGAGCGACTGCTGTCGGGCGATCGCCGCCACGAGCTGGACCATCAGCACCTGGTTGCGGATGTCCAGGCTGGCCAGCGGCTCGTCGAGGAGCAGCAGCCGCGGTGCCCCGACCAGCGCCTGAGCGAGGAGCAGCCGCTGGCGCTCGCCACCGGAGAGCTCTCCGAGCCGCCTTCGGGCGTATTTCGCGGCCCCCACCGCCTCGACCGCCGCGGCCACCCGGGCCCGGGTCGCCCGCCGCTCGCGCCCGGGGACCGGGATCCCCCAGCGACCGCCGTCAAGCCCGAAACCGACGAGCTCGACTCCTCGAATCGCGGCACCGGTGTCGAGCACCCGGGACTGCGGAACGTACCCGATCCCCGGATTGCCCCTCCTGGGTGGGCTACCGAGCACCTCCACCGTCCCGGCCCGGGCCGGAACGAGCCCGAGGATCACCCGGAGCAGGGTCGACTTGCCGGCACCGTTCGGGCCGAGCACCGCGACGAACTCCCCCGCACCCAGCTCGAAGGTCGCTCCCGCCCAGACCGCCACCGGCCCGTATCCGGCGGCGAGGTCGACGGCGCGAACCACCTCCTCGGGTTGACCCCCCACCACGGGGGCGAGATCCACCGCGAACGGTCGGTCGGCTCGGCGGTTCACCGGTGCCCGATCTTGGTCGCGAGGGCCCGTGAGACGGCCGAGAGCTCGGACACCATCCACGCTTGGAAGGTCACTCCCGGTGGTCGCAAGGTCTCGGAGATCCCGACCACCGCGATGTGCTTCGACGTCACCTGATCGCGAATGGTCGTCGTGAGCGCGGTCACGGTCTGGGTGTTGTAGACGAGCAGGCGGAAACCGCGCACGCTGATCTGGTGCTCGAAGGTCGCCACGGCGTCGACCGGCGGGTCGTAACCATCGGCCACCGCCTTCATGAACGGGTACGGCGTGACGAGATCCAGGTGGAGGTATTCCGCCATGTACTGGAAGATGCTCTCGGTTGAAGCGACCTTGTCACCGGCGTCGGCCCGGCGAATCTCGGCCAGGAGCGCCCGGTACGGTCTGAACGACGCCTCGACCGTGGCGAGCCGACGGCGGAAGTAAGCGGCACCAGCTGGGTCGATCGACCGGTACTCGGCACTGATCTGGTCGATCACCCGGAAGACGTAAGACGGGTTGTACCAAAAGTGCGGATTGTCCCCGGGTTGCTTGCCCAAGAGGTCCGCGACGACGAACACCAGCCGGTGCGACTCCGGGTTGGCGGCGAGGATCTTCGACGCCCAGTCGTCGTAGCCGGCGCCGTTCAGGATCACGTACCTCGCCTCGCCGAAGGCACGTGCCACCGCGGTGCTGGCCTCGTACTGGTGGGGATCCGCGTTGGGGTTGGTGATGATGCTCGTCACCCGCACGAGCTGGCCGCCCAACTGCGCCGCGAGACTGCCCCAGGTGTTTTCCGCCGCGATGACGTCGATCACCTTCGGGTGGACCTTCCGGGTGGACGAGGCTGAAACCGGCGTGCACCAGACCCCGGCAGCCACCAGCAATCCCGTGGCGACCAGCGCGACTCGGACCTTCCTGCCAATCATTGGTCTCCTTCGATCCCGGGCACCGCGGCTGGACATCCGACAGACTAGTTTAGGAACCATTCTCACGATGGAAGTCGCTCGACCCTGGGCGTGGCGTCCACCCGGTCGACCTTCACCGCCCCTACCTCGGTGTCGAGCTCCTGTGACGCTCTGGGGTGCGCTGGCCAACAGGAATGACTCTTAAGAAAATGACCCCTTGGTCCCCAGGACTCCCCCCGGTCCCGGTAGGCTTGGGTCGTGGCCGACCAGCCCTTACCGGCCGAGGACGTGACCCATCGGCAGGTCGCCCTGCGCCTTGCGCGCCATAAGCAGCACTACACCCGGCTGCGCCGAACCATGGTCGACGCGCTGTGGGCCATCGGCCGTCCGGCGACCATCGGCGAGCTACTGGAAGCCGTTCCCGACCTGCCGGTCAGCACCGCCTACCGCAATCTCACCGTCCTCGGCGAAGCCGGGGTGGTACGGCGGGTCAACGGGACCGACGAGTTTGGTCGCTTCGAACTCGCCGAGGAGGTGAGCGGGCGCCACCACCACCACCACGTGGTTTGCAGCTCGTGCGGCCTGGTCATCGACGCGACCAGCTCAGCCCGCCTCGAGATGGCGCTCGCCGAGGCGGCGCGCGCCATCGCCGCCGAGAACGGGTTCGACGTCGCTGACCATCGCCTCGAGCTCATCGGCCGGTGTTCGGCATGCTCCCGGGTGGTCGGCTAGCCGCCGATCGCGGCCTTTTCGGGCTCATATACGGCTGGCTGCCGGACGGTTTCGCCCCGGAGGACCCGATACGCCTCGGCTGAGGACTCCCAGCGCTGCTCGATGCGCCCAAACCGCCAGATGGCCAGCGCCGCCATCCACACCACGACGAACAACCCGGCGATGACGAATCCGGCGAGATTGATGTTGAACCCGGCGAAGGTACCCCAGAAGCCACCGAGGTGGAGTTCGTTCGCGACGAGTCCGAGAATCTCGATGGTGCCCACCACGAAGGCCACTGCGACCGAGAGCCCCGTAATCGTGAGGTTGTAGTACACCTTGCGGACCGGCTGGGCGAAGGCCCAACCGTAGGCGAAGTTCATGAACGAACCGTCGACCGTGTCGAGCAGCGTCATCCCAGCGGTGAAAAGAACCGGCAGCGCCATGACCGCGTACCACGGCAGCGCCGACTCGGCGGCTCCCGCCGTCGCGGCGAGAAGCGCGATCTCCGTCGCGGTGTCGAACCCCAACCCGAACAACACGCCGACCGGGTACATCTGCCAGGGACTGGAGATCGCGCCGAGGCGCCTCCCGAGGATCCGGAACATGAAGCCCCGCGCCTGGAGCTGGTGCTCGAGCTCGTCCTCCGCGTAGATACCGCGCCTCATCTGGAAAAAGATCCGCGTCACCCCTACGAGGATGACGACGTTGATTGCGGCAATGAGATAGAGGAACGAGCCGGAGACCGCCGTCCCCACCACGCCGCCGAAACTCTGCAGCGCCGAATGCGGGTCCTGCACCACGTGGAAGACGCTCCTGGTCGCGATGGTCAACGCCACGCCCATCGCTACGACGATCGTGGAATGGCCGAGGGAGAAGAAGAACCCCACGCTGAGCGGCCGTTTGCCCTCGGCCATGAGCTTGCGGGTGGTGTTGTCGATCGCCGAGATGTGATCGGCGTCGAAAGCGTGACGCAAGCCCAAGGTGTAGGCGGTGACTGCCACGCCGATCCCGAGCAACTTGTAGTGCGCCGGCAAGATGGCGAATACGAAGATGCCCCACCCCAGAGCGTGCAGTGCCGCGATCACCAGGGTCATGCCACCGACCCGGCGCCACTCCGCCACGCTGAGCGATTCTGGCGCCCTCACCTTCGAGTACCCCCCGTGGCCATCGCCCTAGACCTGTACATTCCTGGGCTCAGTTTAACCAAATGCGAATTGCATGCAGCTAGGGAAGATATGCAATAACCCCACGGGGCCCGCGAGGAGAGCCTCAGCGCCTCCCTGGGCCGCCGAACACCCCAGGAGGACGCGACCTGCGGCACGACCTCATCGCCTGGACGCAGCCTCAGCAGGGACGCACCGAATAGGCGTCGCCGATCTCGTCGAGGTGACCTCGCAACTCGTCTTCGTGCAACAAACCGGCCTGCGAGCCCAGTTCGTGCGACACGCTCATGAAGTTCACCGCCGGCCAGCGCAGGGCTTCGGCGAACGGCAGGCCCCGGACCAGCGCCGCAACCAGCGTCGCAGCAAAGGCGTCCTCCGCCCCGGTCCGGTCGAGCGGTGCGCTCGAGTCGGGGAAGGGCGAGACAAGGTAGCGCTGGGTGCCGTCCGTCGCCACGGCGCCTCCCGCCTCGTCCAACACGACGACCTGGCGGGGGCCCAGCTTGAGCAGCGGGTCGAGCAGCCCAACCAGATCGCCGACGTGGCTCCCGGTGATGGCGACCGCCTGGGCATGGTTGCAGATGAGGATCTCCGCGCGCTCATATAGGCGCGCGAGCCGGTCCACCCCCTCCTCGACCTGGAAGGTGCCGGGCTGAAACGCCACCCGGACCCCAGGGTTCTCGGCAAGCCAGTCGGCGATCTGGTCCTGGTAGTCCAGCGCGTACGGCCCGAGGGAGGTGAGGTAGAGCCAGGTCGGCACCTCGCTCGGCCGCAGATGCGGCCAGTGGTAGTCGAACGCCTCGTGCCAGACGAGAAGCGTCCGTTCCCCATGGAACGACAGCACGAAATTGCGGTTGGTGTGGGCAGGCGAGTCGATGTGGACGAGGCGCGTGTCGACGCGCTCGGTGTGCAGCGCCCCGAGCAGGTCGCGCCCGACCTCGTCATGGGCCAGGAAACTCGCCAGAGCGACGCGGAGCCCAAGGCGGGCGAAAGCCACGGCCGCGTTGGCGGCGTTCCCCCCGGCCTCGACGGTGGTGGCCTTCTCGTAGGGAATCTTGGCGCCCAGCGGGAACTCGAGCCACGTTCCCCGCTCGTCGACGCGGCTTTGCACCTCGCTGTCAGACAGCCGGATGAACAGGTCGGTCGCCACGTCCCCCACGCTGATCACGTCGTAGCGCTGGGCTGGGGTCACAAAACCCATCTTCCTCCTCCCACCAGCCAGCTAATCCTCGCCCGAGGACTGATCTGGACGACGCGTCACCTCGTACCTTGCCGGCTCAAGCTAACTCTAGGTGAGACGGAGGCTCCGGGATGGTGGCCCCCCGACGGCTCGGCGCCTTTCCCGCCGGGCCGAAACCGATCCCCCGACTCATCGCGCCAAAAACATTTAGCGTGGTAGGTGCGAAGTTCCTGATGTCCTGCTCGCAGGAAAGGACAAGCACCTATGGAGATGGATACGACAGACATGCAGCACGGCAGCCACAGCGCGCGGATGACGGTACCTCGGTTCAGCGTCGGCTTGGCTGGTCTTCTCATCGTCCTGCTCGGTGCGTGGGGCGGCATCGTGCCCTTCATCGGCCCGACCTTTGGATTCAGCGCCGACGGCGCGGGATCGTGGTACTGGGATCTTGCGCACGCCCTGTTGTCGCTCGTTCCCGGGGCGGCAGCGGTCGTGGCGGGACTGCTCATCGTGACGGGTGTCGGAACGAAGATGTTCCATGTCGCGGCGACGAGTTTGGCCGGTTTGCTCGCGGTGATCGCTGGAGCCTGGTTCGTCATCGGCGCGGTGGCGTGGCCCGTTCTGCAAAACGTGTTGAGCTACTTTGTTCCCGGCTCAGCGCTCACCGAACTCGAGTACTTCATCGGGTACTTCGGCGGCGCCGGATGCCTCCTCATCGCGCTCGGCGCGTTCGTCCTCGGTAGGTCCGCGACCACCAAGAGGGCCGCCTAGCCAAACGCGTTCTCACTGCTTCTCAATTGAGGACCGGGCCCGGTTCGACGAGGCGCGACAACCTCGTTCCACTCACCCGCCGATCGCCGGTCGGGCGCCGTCCGTCGAGTCCCGGTGTCCGCGATTTCGAGCGCGGCACTCTGTCGCGCCCGGGTGGCGCGGTTCCGGGCCGGTGCTCTCGGGCCACCTGGGTGGAGCTGACGGGATTCGAACCCGTGACCTACTGGTTGCAAACCAGTCGCTCTAACCAGCTGAGCTACAGCCCCGCCAGCACCAAGCCTACGCGCCAGCGGGACCGATTCCACCGGGTACTCAGTGGGTCCCGGCTGCGGCACGCAGCGCCTGACGCACCGACTTCGTCGTCGCGGTGACTGCAGAGGGTTCGTAACCGCAATGCGCCATGCAGTTGTCACAGCGCGGGTCGCGCCCCCGCCCGTACTTGTCCCAGTCGGTGGTCTCGACCAGTTCCTTGTAGGTCGCGGTGTAGCCGTCGCTCATCAGATAGCAGGGCCGCTGCCAGCCGAAGATCGAGTAGCTCGGGATCCCCCAGGGCGTGCACTGGTAGTCAACCTTGCCCTCGAGGAAGTCGAGGAACAGCGGCGTGTGGTTGAAGCGCCACTTCTTGCGACGCCCGTCAGCGAAGACCTCGCGGAAGACCTCCCGGGCCCGGTCGACCGGCAGGAAGTGCTCCTGGTCGGGCGCCTTCTCGTAGGCGTAGGCCGGCGAGATCATCATCGCGTCGACCCGCAGCTCGTCGTTCAAGAAATCGAGGACCTCGCGGATTGTCTTGGCGGAATCGTTGGTGAAAAACGTCGAGTTCGTCGTGACGCGGAAGCCTTTCGACTTGGCCAACCGGATCGCCTCCACCGCCGTGTCGAAGACTCCTGGGCGGTCGACGGAGGCATCGTGGCGCTCCCTCAACCCGTCGAGATGGACGACCCACGAGAAGTACGGCGAGGGCTTGAACCGGTCGATGCGCCGCTTCAAGAGGATCGCGTTCGTGCACAGGTAGACGAAGCGCTTGCGCGCGATGAGGCCCGCGATCATCTCTTCGATCTGGGGATGGAGCAACGGTTCGCCGCCGGCGACCGACACCATCGGCGCGCCACACTCCTCGATCGCCGCGAACGCCGCCTCCGGGGTGAGCCGCTGGCGAAGGATCTCGGTCGGGAACTGGATCTTGCCGCACCCGGGACAGGCCAGGTTGCACGCGAACAGGGGTTCGAGCTCCACGATCAACGGGTACTTCTCCCGTTTCGCGAGCCTCTGCCGGAGGAGATAGGTCGCCATGCGGAGGTTCTGTCGGATCGGTATGGGCATCAAGTGTCACCCGTCTGTTGGTGTGGTTGGTCGAGAGAGGAAATCGGTCTTCAGTGGGGACGGACCCCGATCGTCAGCCCGAATCGAGCGCTGCGGACCGGCCCCATCAGCACCCGGCCCTGGCGTGCAGCGCGCCGCGCACGCGGCGGGTTTGGTTCGCGGCTTCGGTGGGCGCGCCCCCGACGGCCAAAGTCCCGTCGACGGCCCGGCACCACCGACCGAGGGCTGAGAGCGGGAAGACGAGCCGGTAGAGGTGGTAGTTGAGGTAGAAGTCGCCGGGAAATCCCGTGCCGGTGTACCACGGTTCGTCCCAGTTCCCGTCGGCGAGCTGCGTCGCCACCAACCAGGCCACCCCACGGCGGGCCGCGGCGGCCCGGGCCTCACCCGCGGCCACCAGCGCGAGCAGGGCCCAGGCGGTCTGGGAGGCGGTCGATGCTCCCTGAGCGCGCCGGGTCGGGTCGTCGTAGGAGCGGATGTCTTCTCCCCAGCCGCCGTCGTCGTTCTGGTGCGCTTCGAGGAATCCCACCGCCCGGCGGATCGCCGGGCCCCCAGGGTCGACTCCGGCCGCGACCAGTGCCGGCACCGCGGCACCGACGCCGTAGAGGTAGTTCACACCCCACCTCCCGAACCAGGCCCCGTCGTCTTCTTGGGCCTCGAGCAGCCACTCGACCCCGGCCGCCAGCACCGCCGGATCTGCCGCCTCCTCGTAGGCCAGCATCTCCACGACGTGGGCGGTGACGTCCGCGCTCGGAGGATCGATCACCGCGCCGAAATCGCAGAACGGCAGCTCGTAGAGGATCTCGCGGACGTTGTCGGCGTCGAAGGCGCCCCAGGCGCCCCCCTTGGACGCCATCCCCTGAGTCCAGGCGATCGCCCGCCGCACGGCCGCCTCGAGCGCTCCCGGGTCGACATAGGCGACCCGGCGCAACGCCAGCACGACTTCGGCGGTGTCGTCGATATCGGGGTAGTTGTCGTTCTCGAACTCGAAGGCCCAGCCACCCTGGGAAACCTTCGGCCGGCGCACCGACCAATCCCCGCGCACCCGGACCTCCCGATCGAGGGTCCATCTCGTCGCCCGCTGGAGGGCCTCGTCCTCGGGGGAGAGCCCGTCGTCGACCAGCGCGATGACGGCGAGCGCGGTGTCCCAGACCGGGGATTGACAAGCCTCCAGGCGGCGCAGGCCGCCCTCGCGCACCAGGAACCGCTCGAGACCGGCGAAGGCCGCCGCCAGCACCGGATGGTCGAGGGGATAACCCCGGAGGTGCAGCGCGAGGATCGAGTAGACCCACGGCGGCTGGATGCCCCCCCAGCTGCCGTCGGCTTCCTGGCGTTGGACGATCCAGGTCTCCGCCTTGCGCAACGCCGCTTCCCGCACCGTCTGGCGCAACGGCGGTCGGCCCGCGATCTGCTCGTAGCAGTGGAGAACCCGGTCGAGCAGTATGAATCGACCGGTCCAGTCGCGCAGGGACGGGCCCGGGAGGTCCGGTCTCCGCCCGCTACGCAGCTCGTCAAGGCGGAACGCGATCGGGCGCACCGGCCGGTAGGCACCGACCACGGTGATGGCGACCGCCGTCTGCCGGGCCCAACACCCGAAGTCGTAGATGTTGCCGGGGACCCACGCCGGGAGCGCCACGATCTCCGGCGGCATCGTCGGCAGGTCGTCCCAGGGCCACAGTCCAAAAAGCGCCAGCCAGATCCTCGTGAACACCCGGGAGCCCTCGATGCCGCCGGCGTCTCGCACGAACGCCGCGGCCCGGGCCATGTGGGGGTCCGTCGGTTCGTCACCGGCGAGGCGAAGCGCGCAATAGGCCTCGATGGTCGTCGACAGGTCCCCCGGGCCCCCGTGATACGTGGCCCACGTCCCGTCGGACCGCTGCTTCGAGCGGATCCAAGCCGCGGCCTCGGTAGTGTCCTGGGCCCGGCGAATCCCGAGAAACTCCCGCAGCAACAGGTCCTCGGCGTCCATCGTGACGTTGGTTTCGAGCTCACCTTTCCACCAGCCCTCGGCCTGTTGCATCCCGAGCAGGTGGGCGCGTGCCCGTTCCCGGGCGCGACGGGCCGCGTCGAGCTCGGACGCTTCGATCGGCTCGGTCTGCTCCACGCCTAGAACTCCCTCTCGATGACGAAGCGCGCCACCTCCGCGAGTTCGGCCCGCGCGGCGGCGGCGAAAACCGGCGAGTCCAAGGCAGCCAGCGCCGCGGCGAGCCGGCGACGTGCCTCCTCCGAGGAGATCTCGCGACCTCCGGCCTTTTCCACCAGCTCGGTCGCCCGGGCGATCTGCTCGTCACCGAGGCTTGGCGTCGCAAGCAGGGCGGCGAGCTCCGCGGCACCACCGCCGCCGGAGGCCAGCGCCGCCACGACGGGGAACGTCTTCTTGTGCTGGCGCAGGTCGCTCCCGGCGGGCTTGCCGGTGCGCGCCGGGTCCCCCCAGATGCCGAGCAGGTCGTCGACCGCTTGGAAACCCAGCCCGAGCTCGAACCCGAAGCGATCGAGCGCCGCCACCGCCTCGGCCGGTGCGCCGGCCAGCTCGGCACCAATCGAGGCCGCGCAGGCGAGCAAGGCGCCGGTCTTGCGGCCCTCCATGGCGAGGCATTCGGCCACGTCCACGCCCGACAGCGTCTCGAACGCCATGTCGAGCGCCTGCCCCGCGATCATCGCGGCCGTCGAATCGGCGATTCGCCGTGCGGCACGGCGCGCGGCGTCACCTTCGCCGACCCGACCGAACTGCAACATCCCGCCCGGGTCGAGCAGGATCTGCTGCGCCAACGCGAGCAGGGCGTCGCCGACGATCACCGCCTGCCCGATGCCGAACACCGCCCAGACCGTCGGGCGGTGACGCCGTTCCGCGTCGCCGTCGATCACGTCGTCGTGGATCAGCGAGAAGTTGTGAACGAGCTCGACCGCGACGCCGCCGGGGATCCCCACCACGGCCTCGGCCCCCACCGCCTCGGCAGACAGGATCGCCAAAGCCGGTCGCACGCCCTTGCCTCCGTTGCCGCCTAGCGAGCACCCGTCAGCGTCGGACCAGCCCAGGTGGTACTCGACGACCGGTCTCATCTCGGCCGAGAGCCGGTTGATCGCCACCCGCATCGCCGGCACGATGAGATCACGCGTCCGCTCGAACACCGCGGGTGACTTGTCCGTCCGAATCACGCGACCACCCCCTGGTCGGAATGAACGAAGGGCGCCCTCGCGTCAACGGCATGCACCGCGTGCGTCGCCGCACGCGTGCCGCTGAGTACGGCCCCCTCCATGGTTGCGGGCCAACCGGTGTCCGTCCATGCGCCAGCGAGGTAGAGCCGCTCGAACCCCGTCTCCGGACCGGGGCGCAACCGGGCGGTCCCCGGCACCCCCCGGAAGGTTGCCTCGCGCTCGCGGCTCACGACCGCGTCGACCACGGTCGCCGACCGAGCCCGCGGGAAGAGCTTCCCGAGCGCGTCCGTATAACGCTCGATGAGCACCTCGGGCCGCTCCCCCTGCTCGACGTCGGCACCGGAAATCGACACCGCCAGCACCTGGCCAGCAGCCAAATCGCAGCCGGCGGCGGCCGTCTTGTCGAACACGAACTGGACCGGGGTGTCCAATCCCGCGGCAACCCCGTAGTCGGTGACCTTGCGGTCGTACACGACGTGGATGTCGACGATCGGCGACACCCCGAGCCTTTCGAGACGGTCCGGGTTGACGATGCCGCCCCGGGGCAGAAGCTGGGCCGCGGCACGGTGTGGGACCGCCACGACGACCGCGTCGGCCTCCACGTGTTGGCCGTCGACCACCACCCCGGTCGTCGCCTTGGGTCCCTTTCCCGCGGCAAGGTCGATGGCGTCGACCTTCGCCCGGAGGTGGACCTTGCCGCCCAAACTTGCCAAGAGCGCGGCGGCCGGCTCGACGTGGAGCGACCGGAGCGGCACCCGAGCCCAACCCAGGTCTGCCGCCCCGGCGTGGTCAATCAGCCCAGTCCGGAACACCTTGGCACCGAGGGTGAGCGACGCCTCGGCGGCCGCCAGGTTGACCGTCGGGCGCGTGATGAGGTCCCAGAACCGGTCGATCGCCGAGCCCGACTGCCCGTGGCGGGATAGGAACGAGGCGAACGTCTCCGAATCGAGTCCGGGATCGTCGAGGTCGAGCCGGCGCAGGGCGAGCACCGCCCGCCCCACCCGCGCCCGGTCGCCCAGCGACAGATGCCGGTACCGAACCAGTGCGCTGGCCAGGTGCGCCGGGGCCGGAAGCCGGTTCCGGCGGATCCACGCGGCCCACGCTTTGCCGCCGCGGGGATCGGGGCGCAGCACCGGTATCGCCAGCCTCTGTTGCAACACGGCCCGATCGGCGGTGCCCAGCCGCCCGAGGAACCGCCGGTAGCCGGTGCAACAGCGCAGAAAGACGTGCTGCCCGTTGTCGAAGACCAGGCCGTTGCGCTCGAACGACCACGTCGCACCGCCGAGACGAGGTCGTCCCTCGAACAAGGTCACCCGGTGACCGGCATCGGCGCACGCGATGGCCGCCGACAGGCCGGCGAGCCCGCCTCCCACGACGACGATGTGCGCCGGTTCGGTCCTCATCCGACCGTCGTCCCGGCGAAGCTGTGTAGCGCGATCCAAGCCTTCTCCCGGGCCGGGAGGCTGACCCGATGGTGAAGAGCCGCCAGCGGGTCGGCTTCGATGCGTTCGAGCAACCGGTGGTAGATGCCCGCCATCGCCGAGACACAGGCGCGGGAGCGCCGGTCGAGCAGCTCGAGGAGCCGGAGGCCCTCCTGGTAGTACAGCCGGGCCCGCCCGGCCTCGAACCGCAGAAGCTCGACGAGCGCGTCAGCCGGACCCGTCGCGTCGGGGCGACAGCCGAAACGGACGAGATCCTCCGCCGGCAGGTAGACCCGTCCCATCCGCTCGCGGTCTTCGACGACGTCGCGGAGGATGTTCGTCAGCTGCAAGGCGATGCCCAGCGTGTCGGCACGCGGCGACGCCGTGGTGGCGTCGGCCGTCCCGAACACGCCGAGCGAGAGCCGGCCGACCGAACCCGCGACGCACCGGCAGTAGGAGATGAGCTCTTCGAAGGTCCCGTAGCTCTCCAGACGGCAGTCCATCTCGCAGCCCGTCACGATCTCGCCGAGGGCCTCGACCGGGATCGGGTAGCGGGCCACCGCGTCGGCCAATGCCACGAGGACGGGATCGCCCCGAGGTGGGTCGCCGCTCGCCACCTTGGCGATCTCGTCTCGGACACGCGCGAGTGCCTCCTGCTTGTCACCAAGCGCACCGGCGCCGTCACCGATGTCGTCCACCCGCCGGGCAAAGGCGTAGAGCGCGGACATCGCGGCCCGTTTCGGCGCCGGCAGCAGGCGGATGCCGTAGGAGAAGTTCCGGGCTTCGCGGCGCGTGATCGCCTCGCAACGGCCGTATGCCAGCGAAAGCTCGGTCACGGCCAGATCCGGCGCGCCAATAGGTACACCCGTACACCCCACGCCCCGACCTGGGCCTTGGAGGCCTTCGCGGGACGTGACAGCACGTCGTAGGCGTGGCGCTCGATGGCGTCGAGCTGGGCGAGGCCGCCGCCGACGAAACCGGCGACGCCGACGCGTCCCCACCCCGACAGCAACCCCACGAGGGCGCGGCCCGACTCCAGGAGCCGTCGCGCCCGGGCCGACTCGAACGCCATCAGCCGTCGGAAGGCCGGCGTCGCGACACCACCGGCGAGCACCGATTCGTCGACCCCGAACCTGGCGAGGTCCTCCTGAGGAAGATAGATCCGCCCTACGGCGAGATCCTCGGCGACGTCCTGGCAGTGCTCGATGAGCTGCAAAGCCGTGCACACCTGATCAGAGAGCCCGAAGGCGCGCTCGTCTTTGCGGCCAAAGACCGCGAGAACGAGCCGGCCGACCGGGTTGGCGGACAGCTCGCAGTAGGCCGTCAGCGCCCCGTAGGTCGGATACCTGGTCACGACCTGGTCCTGGCGATTCGCCTGGATCAGGTCGACGAAGGGCCTTCGGTCAAGGCTGAGCTCGCGGCGAGCCGGCCGACCTCAGAAAAGACCGGATGGGACGCGGTTCCCGACCATGCCCGGTCGAGCTCGGACTCCACCCAGTCGAGCTGAGCCAGACGGTCACCGGGCACCCGGTCGCCGACCTCGTCGACCAGGCGTGCGTAGCTGTAGATAGCGAGCAGTTGTTCCCTCATCGGTCTCGGCAACACCCGCATCGCGACCGGAAAGTTTTCCGCATCCGCCTTGGCCTGGATCACCGCCATGTCAAGCCCGACCGGCGTCACCTCGGCGACGCCGTCGAGCCCGACCGGGGGGTTCATCGGGCGACCATCCCCTCGCCCCCCAGGGACACGTGACGGTGCCGGCGTCCCAGGCGCTTGTCCACGGCGAACACGCCTGACCCATTGCCGGCTTGCCGGACGAGCCGTCCCGACGCCAGGCGGGTCGACGCCGCGATCCCGGAAGCGTCGAGCTCGAGGCGCTGGAGGATGACGTCGGGGTCGGCGTGATCGATGTAGGTGGTCGGAACGCCTAGGCACAGCACACTCGGCGGACGCTCGCTGACGAGCTCGGCCGCGCGCTCGAGCACACCTCGCAGGTACTGTCCCGCGCCCCCGTGCACCAGCCCGTCCTCCGCAGTGACGACCAGACGGGCGTTGCGACACCGCTCCACGAGGGCCGGGTCGAGCGGCCGCACCACGCGCGGGTCGATCACCGTCACGTCGAGCCCGTCCCGCGCCAACATCGCCGCCGCCTCGAACGAGGCCGACGCCAGTTTGCCGATGCCAACGATCACGATGTCGCCGTCGCCCTCACGCAGCACCCGCGAGCGGAGTCCGGACCCGACCGGGGCCAACGGACGCGGTGCCAGCGTCTTCGGGTAGCGGATGAGCGACGGCTTGTCGAACTCGAGAGCAGCCCCGAGCATCGGGGCGATCTCGGCGGGTTCGGCCGGAGCGAAGATCACGAGGCCGGGGACCGCGAGCCCGAGCACCATGTCGAGCACGCCGTGGTGGCTCGCGCCGTCGTCCCCGGTTATGCCGGCCCGGTCGGCGCAGATCACGACCGGCGCCCGGTGCAGGCCGACGTCGAGGTTCTCCTGGTCAAAACAACGAGACAGAAACGTCGAATAGATCGCGACGACCGGGCGAAGCCCGGCCATCGCCATGCCGGCCGCCGCGGTCATGGCGTGGCTCTCGGCGATCCCGACATCGATGAATCGATCCGGGTAACGCGCCTCGAAGCTCAGCAACCCGGTCGGTCCGGGCATGGCCGCGGTGATCGCGACCACCCGTTCGTCCCGACTGGCCGCCTCCAGCAGAGCCCGGCCAAACGCTTCGGTGTAGCTCTTGTCCGGGCTGCGGGGCCCCACGGTGACGGCGCCGTCGTCGATCGCGAGCCCGGGCGATGCCTGCTGGGGTTGGAGCTTGTAATCGTGCAGGCACTGCACCGTGTCTTCCTCGGCTGGTCCGTAGCCCTTGCCCTTGGTGGTGAGGACGTGGAGGACGATCGGCCCCGGCCAGGTCGCGGCGCGCTTCAGGGCCTGTTCGACCGCCCCGATGTCATGCCCGTCGATCGGGCCCGCGTAGCGGATGCCGAGCGCCTCGAAAAACACGTGCGGCTCGACGAGCTCGCGGATCGCCGCCGTCAGGCTACGGAGCGACTGGCCGGCCAGCGTGCCCACACCGGGAAGATCTTGCAGGGCGCGCTTCACGCGCGTCTGAATGGCACTGAAGCTGGGATTCAAGCGCAACTGGGTCAGCGACTCCGATAACCGTGACACCGTCGGGGCGTAGCTGCGGCCGTTGTCGTTGAGGATGATGCAGACCCGTGCGTCGGCGTGGCCCAGGTTGTTCATCGCCTCGTATGCCATTCCGCCGGTCAGCGCGCCATCTCCGACGAGGGCCACGACCCGGCGGGTCGCGTCCTCGCCGCTCGCCTTGAACGCCTTTGCGATCCCGAAGGCGTAGCTGAGGGCGGTCGAAGCGTGGGAGTTCTCGATCCAGTCGTGCTCGGACTCGGAACGGCTCGGGTACCCGGAAAGTCCTCCCTCGCGGCGTAAGCGCGCGAAGCCCGCGTGTCGCCCGGTCACCAGCTTGTGGACATAGGCCTGGTGGCCGGTGTCGAACAGGAGAACGTCACGCGGCGACGTGAAGACTCGGTGCATCGCCAGCGTGATCTCCACCGCCCCGAGGTTTGAACCGAGGTGGCCGCTGCCACCCGTCGTCACCGCCTCCACGATGAACTGGCGGATCTCTTCGGCCAGGACCTCGCACTCCTCCAAGGAGAGCGCCTTCAGGTCATCGGGCGAGGAGATCGAATCGAGGAGGGGGTAGGAAGGCTTGTCTTCTTTGCTCACGACGTCTTCTTTCGCTCGTCGTTACCAGCGCGCCATCCGTGATCAGCAGGCGGTCAGCCCCCGTGTCCCGGTGCCGTCAATTCTGCAGCGAGACCCTTCCACACGAAGTCGTGGTGACCAGTCAGTCACCACGATTGCTCGTTGCTCATCCTTCCAGATGACGCGAGGGTCGTCAACGGGTCTCCTGGCGGGTCAGGCGTCCCCAGGGTCGCGGCATAGCCGACTGTGCCGCCCGTCACCCTACCTGGGCTGCAGGTCCTTCAGCACCGCGGTCGCCAGCTCTTCATCGGCGGCCCGGCGGATTGCCTCGAACACCGCGTGGCCCACGATGTCCTGCGCCGAGGCGGCCCTACCGGCCGCGTGACGCGCCACGCTGGCCAGCAGCGCCTGGACGACCCGGCCGAGTTCGGGCCCATAGCCGGGCCGCCGTTGTGTGGCGAGGGAGGCGAGATCGAGGAACAAGGTGACATAGGGCACGAGGGCGGCCGCCAGGCCGTCGGTCGCCGAAACGGCATCGCCTTCGCCAATCGGCGACGCTTCAAACTCGCTGGTGGCCCGGTGGGCCGCCTCTTGCGCCACCGCGAAGAACAGCGCCCCTTTCGATGGATAGTGGCGATAGAAGGAGCCCTTGGCGATGAGTGCGCTCCGACAGACGTCGTCGATCGAGACATCGGCGTAGCCGCGGTGGCTGAACAGAGCGAGCCCGGCCTCGACCAGTCGCTCGTCGACGGAGGTGCCCGCCTCCAGGTGCGTCTCCGCGGCAAGCAACTGGTTCCACATCTCCGGGTGGAACACCCCCCGTGACGGCTTGTCGAACAGATCCGGCAACAGCTCGGGGAGCAACCGCCCGATCGTCTGGATGGATAACCCGCGCCGCTCCCGCACCAGGCGGATCAACCGGATCAACTCGACGTGCCGCTCGTCATAAAGGAAGCGATTCGACGCCACCTTCTCCGCCGGCGGTAACACGCCCGCCGCAAGGTAGTAGCGCACGGTCGCGGCAGCGACACCGGTCCGCTCGACGAGCTCGGACATCGTGAACTGGCGCGGAACGGTCGCGCTGACGGACGTCACCGCTGGAGCCTGAGGCAGTCCAGACCGGGACCCTCCCGGGTCCCGGTCCTGGGCGGTAACGTCACTTTCGTGGGCCGAGTGCGGGTCATCACCGACTCGAGCGCCTGCGTGCCCGCGGAACTCGTCGCCAGATTCGGTGTCTGCGTGCTCCCCATCAGTGTCTTCCTACCCGAGGACGGTGCTCCCAGCATCGACCCGCCGGATGGCGAGGACCTACTCCTGCCCGAGACGTTGGCGCGAGAAGAACTCGCCGGGGCCAACCATCCCTTCGTGACAGAGTACCTGCAGGCCATCGAGGCCCCGGGCTTCGACGCCGCGGTCGTTATCACCCCCGCGGTCGAGTTCGCGACCATGTACCGAAACGCCACGCTCGCCGCCGAGTTCGCGGCTCGCCCCGTGGTGTTGATCGACGCCAGGACCGCGGCGGCCGGACAGGCGCTCGTCGTCCTCGCTGGTGCGGAGGCCGCCGCCCGAGGCGCCAGCATCGAAAAGGTTGTCCGGGCCGTGGAGGAGGCCTCACGCCACGTCGAGCTCGTCGCCTCGCTCGCGACGCTGGAACCCCTGCGGCGCAGTGGGCCGGTTCCCGATGAGGTGCTCGGGGGTGGCGGACCGCGTGGGTTCCGCAGCGTGTTCCGCATGCGAGACGGCACGGTCGAGCCGCTCGGCAACGCGACGACGGCCGAGGACACCCTGGAGACCATCCGCGCGGCCTTCCTGGCGAGCGCGCCCCGAGGGACCGAACGCTCGGCGGTGTTCCACGCCAACGCCCGGCACCTGGCCGACCGTCTCCGCGAAATGCTCGGAGGAGTCGACTTCGTCAGCGGGTTCAGCATTGCGATGCAGGTGCACACCGGTGGTGGGGTCGTCGGCGCGGCATGGATTCCCGCCGGAGCGGCATCCTGACCTGCACCCAGGCATCTTCCGCGCGGTACCGTCTCCGCAACCGGTGAAGAGCCGGGCGAACCGGGGGCTGCGGTGACGAAACCAGCGGACGCGGAGGAGAGCAAGAAGCCGACCCGGGTCAATCGGCGGACTGCGCCCCGGGCCACCCGGCAGCCCGAGTCGGTCATCACGACCGCGGAGATCCCGCGTGTCGCCCCGACACCGAGCCCGCAATTCCCCCGCACCGCCGACGGCTGGCATCCCGACATCGAGCGGCGGCTGCCGGCTCCGTGGGCTTTGCAACTCGCGGTCTGGGTACTTTTCGTGCTCTTCATCGTCGGCCTGGTCGGGCTGGCCGTCGAGCACTTCCACCCGAGTTGGATCGGGTTCCTCCGGAACACAGCCTCCACCCCCCACCAGCGGACGGGTCACGGCACCACGACTTCCACGAACCCGTCCTCGACCAGCTCCTCGACCACCCGGCCAGCGACCAGAATCGGCAAGCTCACCCTCGTATCAGCGACCAAGTCCGACATCACCTACTCGGTTCCCACCTCGACCGGGTTCAGCATCGTGGTGTCGACCTCCAACGCCTGCTACACCCTGGTGAAGTCGCCACCTGGGTCTGCTCACTACCTGTTCGCGGCCACCATCACGCCGAAGCAGAGCCCCGAAGCCATCAAGCTCGTCGGCCCCGCCTCGGTCGTGCTTGACAACCACGTCTCGGGGCTGGACATAAAGGTCGGCTCCACCAGCATCGGTTCGATCACGGCACCGCAGCCCTTCATCACGTACACGTTCCTGCCCACCCGTCACTAATACAGAGACCCCCGAGCACCACCAGCCAAGCCGGGCCATCCGACCTTCTTCCGCGAGCGGTCAGTCTCCAATCGCCCGGGCCCGGAGGATCGCTGCTCGCGCGGTCCGATAATCACCACCATGGACAGAACCTGGCTATCGCTCCTCTTTCGAAGGACAACCCGGTCGATGCGACATTCCGGGCCGCAGAGGTCTGATGGCCCTCGGTTCGGGAGGCCAATATGGGTCCGTCACCGGCGTTCAAGCGACCAGGAAGGAGAAAGGCATGCTCATCGCAACGACAAACGACGTCCCGGGCTACGAGGTCAACGAGATCCTCGGCGAGGTCTTCGGCCTCACGGTGCGCTCGCGTAACGCGGCATCCCAGGTGGGCGCGGGGCTGAAGTCCATCCTTGGAGGCGAGTTGAAAGGCATGACCAAGAACCTCGAGAACAGCAGACAAGAGGTCATCGACCGCATGGCCGAGGCGGCGAATGCACGCGGCGCCAACGCCGTCCTCGCGATGCGCTTTGACACCTCGGAGATGGGCGGCACCTGGACGGAGATCTGCGCCTACGGCACCGCCGCCAAGGTCACCAAGATGAGCTGACCTTTCCCCGACGCCGGCCGCCCCGCTTGGAGCGCGCGTGTGGAGTCGTCACAGAAGCGCCAAGATAGGGGGGTGAGGATCTCTTCCAAGGCCGACTACGCCATCCGAGCGGTGGTCGAGCTCGCCACGCTCGAGGATTCATGGCCGGTGAAGGCGGAAACTCTCGCCGCCGCCCAGGACATCCCCGGCAAGTTCCTGTTGAACATCCTGTTCGAACTGAAAAGTGCCGGCATCGTCGCGAGCCAGCGCGGCAATGAAGGCGGGTTCCGACTCGGTCGCGCTGCCAGCGAGATCACCCTCGCCGATGTCGTACGGGCCGTAGAAGGACCCCTCGCTCAGGTCGGCGACGTCCGGCCCGACCAGCTCGAGTACAAGGGTTCGGCCGAACCGCTCGTCGAGGTCTGGATCGCCGTACGCGAGCACATCCGCTCCATTCTCGAATCGGTGTCGGTAGCTGACATCGCCACCCGCAACATCCCCCTCACCGTCCGGCTCATCACCGCCGACCCCGAGGCCTGGATGCCCCACACCCCGGGAACTGTTCCCGGACCCCAGGCCGTACGCGTCGCCGGATCGACGATGCGTACCCGCGGGGTCGTCACCTCCTCAACCCGGCGAGCCTGAACCGGAGCCACCACCAGGTGACCGCCGGGCCGCCCCCGTTGTCTCCCGTCGCCTCACCGTCACCGGACCACGCCGAGAGCACGGACGCGGCGGTCGACGATTCCGTTGCCGATGTTCTCGCGCGCTTCCGGGCTGCCGGAGGACGGGCGACCACCGCCCGGAGGCTGCTGCTGAGGCTGCTCTTCGCCTCGCCCCGTCACCGGACAGCCGAGGACCTCACCGCCGAGATCCAAAACGAAGCGCCTGACGTCCACCTTTCGACCGTCTACCGCAACCTAGAAGAGCTGGAACGGCTCGGTGTCGTCACCCACGTCCATCTCGGGCACGGCCCCGCGACCTACCACCTCGCCCCGACGACCCACTGCCATCTGGTTTGCGAGGAGTGCGGCACGGTGCTCGAAGTGGGCGATCATCTCTTCGCCTCCCTCGCGGAGGCAACTCTTGCGGAGTACGGGTTCACGATCGATCCCCATCACTTCGCCATGCGGGGACGCTGTCGCCAGTGCAGCAGGCGTCCTCGCGCCAACTGACCGGGCAGCTGACACACGGACAACACCCCTCGCGACTCACCAGCTCTCGGTCAGCACGCGGAGGGCGAGACCGGGCGGATACAGGGGCAGGTCACCGTCACCTTCAGCGAGGTTTCGCCACACACCGGTCTTCGGAGTCGCTTCGACCCCCCTGAAGACGTCCCGGGCGTAGAGGGAAGCGTCCGCGAATTCACCTCTATATAGGAGAAGGATCTCGTGGCCGGGGAGTCCCTCGAAAACGAAGAGGTTCTCCATGACGCCGACGAGGTGGACCGATCCGAGCTCGACGCCCAGTTCCTCCAGAAGCTCGCGACGCACCGCTTCCTCTCCCCTTTCGCCAAAGTCCACGCCGCCGCCGAAGGGCCGTTGGAAGTCGACGCCAGCGACCTCGTCACGGCTATTGGAGACCAGGATCTCGTTCGTTCCCGGCCGGCGGATCAATGCCAGGGCCACCACGCGCGGCTTTGGTTTAGCCATGCCGTGATCATGTCGGATCGGCCGGTGTCGGATCGATCGACTGGATTAAATCCAGTTTTTTGACTAACTCCAGATCATCCGATAGTGTCCGGCACGGTGATGGCGACGCAACAGGACGTCCAGCTTCTGCGTTCCGCGGGCCGCCGTGTCACCGCGGTACGTCTCGCCGTCCTCGAGCAGGTGGCGGCGCGACCCCACGCCGACGTGGAGACGATCTTCCGAGCGGTCGACGACCAGCTCGGCAGTGTCTCGCGTCAGGCCGTGTACGACACGCTGCGTTCCCTCGCGGCGGCAAAGCTCCTCCGTCGGATCGAACCAGCGGGAAGTCCCGCCCGCTACGAGACAAGGGTCGGCGACAACCACCATCACGTGGTGTGCCGGGTTTGTGGCGTGGCCGCTGACGTCGACTGCGCCGTCGGTTCGGCGCCATGTCTCGAACCGTCCGAGCTGCACGGCTTCATCCTCGACGAGGCCGAGGTGACCTTCTGGGGCTTGTGCCCACGCTGCCAGCCTCCCGTCGAGGTCGACTCGCCAAGACCCGTCAGCCGGCGACCCACTTCGCTTGCCACGCAACAAGAAAGAAAGAGGTGACCTTGATGCCAGGAAGAAATGATAAATCCACCGACCCCCGGCGTCCGACGACGACCGACGCTGGGATCCCCGCGCCGAGCGACGAGCACTCGCTCACCGTGGGACCCAACGGGCCGATTCTGTTGCATGACCACTACCTCGTCCAGAAGATGGCCCAGTTCAACCGGGAACGTGTTCCCGAGCGTGTCGTGCACGCCAAGGGAGGCGGAGCCTTCGGTATCTTCGAATGCTTCGAAGACATGAGCGAGTACACGCGGGCGCGAGTCTTTCAGAAGAACGTGGCGACCGACGTGCTGGTGCGATTCTCGACGGTTGCCGGTGAACTCGGTTCGGCGGATACCGTGCGGGACCCACGCGGCTTCGCGATCAAGTTCTACACCGATGAGGGAAACTACGACCTGGTCGGGAACAACACTCCGATCTTTTTCATCCGCGACCCGCAAAAGTTCTCGGACTTCATCCATTCCCAAAAACGCCGGGCCGACACCCACCTGCGCGACAACAACATGCAGTGGGACTTCTGGACGCTCTCACCGGAGTCCGCCCACCAGGTGACCTTCCTCATGACCGATCGGGGAACGCCGCGCACTTGGAGGCACCAGAACGGCTACGGGAGCCACACCTTCATGTGGGTCAACGCCGCCGGCAGGAAATCCTGGGTCAAGTACCACTTCAAGACGGATCAGGGAATCGAGAACTTCACCGACGCCGAGGCCAAGGCGATGGCCGCCGAAGACCCGGATTTCCACCTCCGCGACCTGCACACGGCCATCGAACGCGGCGAGCACCCGAGCTGGACCCTCGAGATGCAGATCATGGACTATGAGGAGGCGGCCGATTACCGGTTCAACCCCTTCGATCTCACCAAGGTGTGGTCCCACGCGGACTATCCGCCGATCAAGATCGGCCGACTGACACTCAACCGCAACCCTGAGAACTACTTCGCCCAGATCGAACAGGCCGCGTTCGAGCCTTCCAACATGGTCCCCGGCATCGCGCCGAGCCCGGACAAGATGTTGCTGGGGAGGATGTTCAGCTACCCTGACACCCACCGCCATCGGATCGGGACGAACTACCTCCAACTGCCGGTGAACCGACCGAAATCCCCCGTCAACTCCTACAACAAGGACGGGGCGATGCGGTACGAGAACCCCGCCGATCCCGTTTACGCACCGAACTCGGCTGGTGGACCCGCCGCCGACCCCTCACGCTTCGGTGACCCCGAGGGCTGGACGGCAGCCGGCGAGATGGTTCGTGCCGCCTACGACCTCCACAAGGAGGACGACGACTTCGGACAGGCGGGAACGCTCTACCGCAAGGTGCTTTCGACGACCGATCGCGAACATCTCGTTGGGAACATTGTCCAGCACGTGAACAACGGTGTCTCGCAGTCCATGATCCCGAGGGTGCTCGACTACTGGCGCCAGGTAGACACCGACCTCGGTGACCGGGTGGCCGAAGCGCTCAAGACCCAGTAAGCAACGGTTCCGGGTTTTGTCATGAGCACGTGACTCACAAATCTCCGTAAGACCAACCGGTCCGACCTCACGAGGGGGATGTGAGGAGGGATGAGCCGAGCATCCTCGCTTCGGAAAGGCATACACCCAGAATCGTTGTCCGCGACACAGGTACCCGAATTGGTCGCCCGACAACCTTCGAGCGGCGCGAGCGCAAACTCATGATGGCTTTCTTTCGCGCCCGCAAGTTCTCCTTTCGTCAGACCACTCACTTGCGTCTTATTGCCACCACGGCGCTGGCGATCACATCCTTGGTCTGGTTGGCCACCGCCATCCCCGCCGGGGCCCTGACGACCACTCACCGTCTGTCAACAGCGAAAAGAATCGGCCCTGATGCGGTGTGGAAACAGGCCCTGACAGACCAGCTCCAAGCGTGGAAGGGCTGTCGACGTCCTGTGCCCGGCGTTGATCGGGCCTGTTTTGTGCGGTTCATGCGCGCTCACGGGGCCTCGACTCAGGCCGTCTCCTTCTTTGACTCCACCGGCTCCTACCTCATCGCTTTCGTCGACACCGGAAAAGTCGATCTTGGCTACATGCTGTCTTCGTTCCCCGCCAACGACGACCTCAACTACCTGCTGCTCAACAGCGCCCAGCCGTACTTCCACCCGCCCCTGCCATCCCTTGCGGCGCCCAGTTACGCCAAGCTCCGCCGGGCTTATCGCCTCGCCTCGGGCGCCACCGGGCTGACCGCCGAGACGGACTCGATCCTCCCTTGGCTCGAAACATCTACGACGTTGCACGGCGGTGACAGCGAGATTGTTCTCCAGTTCCAGCTGTACGACCGGTGCGCGGCCTGCACCACCCCGTACCGAGCCCGGGCCGCTTATCGGTTCTCGGCACGTGGCAAGTTCCTAGGAGCAGTTCCCTTGAACCCGTGTCTCTCCGCCGACCGACAGGGATTGGCCGCAACTGTCCAAGAACCCGTTTGCCCGCCGGCGCACCGGGCGTGAATCTAAGCCTTGGAGCTGCAGAACCACATCGGTCCAACGACTGCATCTCACCTCGCCTGGTCTCCATGCAGCTTTCCCTGTCCCGCGGGTCCGGACGACAGCTCCCATCGTCTCTCGCGCGCGACGTGAACTACTCTCGGCATTCAGAATCAGCGAAGCGATTCCCCCGTAGCTGCAGGTCCTGACCGATCCGGAATGAGGCAATCCGTTCACAGGATCTGCTAAGCGCCGCGCAAACGGGGAAGTCCACGGCAAGCGGTTCGTGTTGCGAGAAGGATTCTTGGGCCAATGTCTGGTGGGGTGGAACTGAACTCAACTGCCCAGAGCGATCAAGAGGGCTATGACATTCGCGCTCCCAACGACCGCGGCCGGACCCCACGCCACCTGAGAGATGAGGGATTCCTGCCACCGGAAACGGTCCAGCGCGCGCTCTGCGTCGTTGCCGCCCTGGGCTTGCTCGTTCTCGCACAGGTCAACTTCGGAGTTGCGGTGAGCTCGCCCTGGAGAGCCCAAATCTCGCCCTTGGGCTTCGTGTTCGCGCTCGGTCTCTCCGCAGCCGCTTGCGGCGTTCGATCGACGCGTGCCCTGAACTGGGTGATGCTGGCGGTACTCGTAGTCGCCATCGCACTCACGGCAACCGAAGCAACCGGAATCCTTCTCGCCCGGCACGGATTTGGCGAAGACGACGGTGCCTTCGTCCAGTACGGCACCCGGCTGCTCCTCCGCGGCGTGAACCCTTTCACCCACTCCATGGCGCCGGGGCTCCAGCTGTACGGAGCGTCACCAGTTCCCACCGCACTGACGAACGGATCAGTCTCCACCGGTTTTGACTATCCCTCCTTGCCGCTGCTGCTCACCGTGCCTTTCTACTGGCTTACCAACGGCGTGCAATCCGTCTCGGTGGCGGCGGTTTTCTTCCAGTGCCTCGCTGCGGTGGTGCTGTACGCGATGCTGCCCCGGGGACTGCGTCCCTTGGCGGTTATCGCCGTCTTCGAGATTCCGCTGCTTTTCGGATTTGAGATGGCCGGATCCTTCTACCCGATGCTTCTGCCGTTCGCCTTGATAGCAATCTGGAACTGGACCGACATCGGTCGAACGGGTCGTCTTTCAGGAGGAGATGTCGCACGTGCCATATGTCTCGGCCTCGCGTGCGCCGTCGAGCAAATCGTTTGGATCATGGCGCTGTTTCTTGTCGCGGGGATCTGGCGGACTGGGTCCCGCCGGCTCGGGAATGGCGGCTCAGCGCGTCTCACGGCGCGATTCACGCTCGTCACGCTGGCCACTTTCGGGCTGGTGAACTTTCCCTTTATCGTCTGGGGAGCCAGCGCCTGGTGGCGAGACGTGATCGTCCCCTTCACACAACATGCCATCCCCTACGGTGAAGGTCTCGTCGACTTAACGGTCATTCTGCACCTTGGCGGCGGAGACCTCGGATGGTATTCGGACGCCGCGCTCGCTTTGCTCTGTGGGCTTCTCGTCGCCTATGTGGTGTGGTTCCGCGGGTTGTGGCGAACCGGGATCGTCCTCGCCGGTGTGATGTTTTTCGTCAGCACGCGTCCTTTGGATGGGTATTGGCTTGAAGTTGCGCCCCTGTGGCTTGCGGCGGTCATCGTGCCGGGACCGGCGCCGCGCCCGGCGCCCGTCTCGTGGTCACTTTCTCGGCTAGCCAGCCTCCGGATCGGGCTGACGGCCGCTGTCTTTGCTCCCACGCTGGCCTTTGTTGGACTCGCCCTTTCGACAACTGCTCCTTTGCAAGTGCGCATCGAATCGGTACGCGTCGAGCTACAAAGACAAGACATCTGGGGGGTGGTCGTTCGGGCCACGAACCTGACGGGCAACCCTGTTCGACCGCACTTCGCCTTGGATTCCGGCGGCCAATTGAGCGCCTACTGGACAATCGACTCCGGACCGGCCGTACTCCCAGGCGATCATTCCGCTTACTACGACCTCAGCTCGCCCAATATTCAAACCAATCCCTCGGTCACCACGCCGTTTGTTATCTCCGCCATGTCGTCGTCGCCCGACGCGATCTCCTCGAGCGCGGTGTACCAAGCAAGACGCTTCCACATCGTCCTGACGCCGAACCAGGTCGACAATCCTGTTCCGGTGGGACAGGCCGTCGTTATGCATGCCCAAGTTGAGAACTCGTCTGGGGTGCCGGTGTCGATCGCCGGCATCGACGTTGCATTGTGGCGCACTTCCCTCGGGCAACACGGACCCTTGAAATCTCATGCTTCTGTCAACGGTGGGCCGAGTTCCAAGCATGTCGCGTTTCGCGCGAACCAATGCGGCGGGTGTGGCGACTTTCCGAGTAAGCGATCCCGTTCCGGAAGGAACGCGCAGCGCGCCGGTCTTTCTACTCAGTTGGATCCACCCCAGCAGTTCCTACAACTACGGTTATTCCAGTCCAGTCGAGGTGAAGTGGTATTCCCCGGCACGATCGGTCAAACAGTGAGTTACGCGACTAAGCGCACAGACACCCGCGAGCGTCGCGACTCCAGGAGTCAACGGATAATCGCAGCTCTTTCGTCCAGCGGGCTCCAACGAGCTCGACGCTTCTACGCCACACGAACCGGTGGAACGCTTGTCCGCTACACCCTTGTTTCGGTATTTAACGTCGTCTTTTCCGTTGTCGTTCTGGTCCTTGTTTACGGGGTCTTTCGACTTTGGACAGAGGTGCCAAGCACCCTCTTCGCGAACGTCGTGACGATTCCGCCAGCCTATTACCTGACCCGCAACTGGGCCTGGGGGAAGTCCGGGCGCTCCCATCTCATGAAAGAGGTCGTGCCGTTCTGGGCAATGACTCTCGTGGGTATCGCCTTTTCCATCGTGACCGCGGCCGAAGCACGTCATCTTGGACTCGCTTATCACCTCAGCCGGATCGACAGAACCGCCCTCGTCGTCGCGGCGAATCTCTTCGCCTTCGGTGTCACCTGGATCGGAAAGTTTCTCCTGCTCAACTTGGTCTTCCGAGAGCCAGTGGTTTCCCGAAACGACGACGTGTTCGCGGATACCTAACTCGCACGCCAAGAGTGGTCTTTCGTCGCGCGGGTTGCGCTGTACTCAGTCCAGCTGCACATTCACTTCCGCTCACTGGACGAGTGCGTTCGTCGCCCGTTGCTTCGCATCCTGCAGCCGCTTGCCATTTGCCGGATCTCCTCCCATTACATAACGAGATTCTCGACAACCACCAGCGGGCTATATGTACGTACCCGCGACGCTGTCCGGCTTGTCGAGACACAGGTCCCTGCGCGCAGCCCGCAGCGGGAAAGAATGACAACAGTTACGGGCGAGAACGCTTGTTCAAGTAAACGTTCCACGGTCGGCCCCTCAACACTTGACCCGTCACGCCTCGTATCCAGATCTTCCTCTATTCGGTGTCAAGTGTTCTAAGGCGTGCGTCATCGATCAGTTTCCCTGCTTGGCAGACTCGACGCTCCGGACACTGCGCTGACCGAACTGAAATAGCGGCCGGCACCTCTAGGACGTGATCTCCCGCGGACTCGTCGATCACCCTCCGGCGTCTCCTAGGGGTCATCGCGTTCCGCTCAGCGCGGCGTTTTCGACCGGCGTGTGCGAGCTCTGCCTCTCGGTGAGGCCGAGGAGCTCCGCTCCTCGGGGCAGCTCGACCGCAACATTGTGGCGTGGCGGCGTGATGCCGAGGGGCACTGGGTGCGGGCCGGAGAGCTCTCTGCAGCTCCTGACACGCCGAGTTTCGGCAGCGCCGCCGCCGTCTCTCATCACTGCGCCCGCCTCGGCCTTGTCGAGCACTCGGCCTCCCTAGGTGTTCGCCGGCGGTCGAAGGCGCTGGCGGACACCGCCTTCGCGATGGTGGCGAACTGCCTGATCGACCCGCGCTCCAAGCGCGGCAGCGTCTTTGACTGGATGGGCCGCGACACGGCAGTGGGCGCGTTCGCGACCGAGCCCTCGTTCGACCAGTGCTATCGCGCGCTCGACGCCGTCGCCGCCCACAAGAAGGCGACCGAAGCCGAGCTCTACGCGCACCTCGAGCTGAGATCGCGCCGCAATCACCTGAGCCGAGGGCACTTCAGCCCATCCCCAAGACCGGATGAAGTGACAGCACGCTTCCCGCGTGACCTCATGACCAGGGAGGACGCGAAAGTCGCGCCGAACTCGATTCTGACTTTCCGTCCGCGTCTCGGGACCCTAAGAGCGTCCACGAGCGTAACTGGGTCTGCTCTGCGAGATTTGGCAGACTAGGTTTCGTTCCTTTCCCGCTGAAACAAATCCGCCGCGGAGGGTTGAAAGAACCAACCAAGAATGCCCAAGCGAGAATCCTCTTCGCACCGTCCGACCGTTCTGCTGACCGGAGCTGGCGGCTCGGCGGCCGCCAACTGTCTTGACGCGCTACGGCGCTCGGCGGCCGCCTATCGAGTGATCGGGATTGACGCATCACCGATCCGCCTGCACCTCTCGACGGCAGACGAACGCTATGTGACGACCCGCTCAGATGACGGCCGATACGCAGAGCAGCTGCGTGAAATCATTGAACACACTCGCTCTGATGTGCTCCACCCGCAACCCGATCCTGACGTCCTCGCGATAGGGGCGATCCGCGACGACCTCGATGTCGGCACATATCTTCCGAGTCAACGCGCCCTCGCCGATGCTTCCGACAAAGTCGTGTTTACGGCCACGATGGCGGCCAAAGAAGTCGGGGTTCCCGAATCGATCGAGTACACGACTATCGACTCGGTGCCCGAGAGGACAGCGTATCTCCTCGAACGGCACGAACGAGTTTGGGTTCGCGCGCGAAGAGGCGCTGGCGCTCGAGGATCCCTTCCGGTACGTTCGCCGGATCAAGCGAGTGCCTGGGTGAGGTGGTGGATAGACGAGAAAAGACTTTCCGCATCAGATTTCATGGCTGCTGAATTCCTCCCCGGACGTGAATTCGCATACCAGAGTGTTTGGCAAGACGGAGAGCTGGTCGCAGGTCAGGCCCGGGAGCGGCTTGAATACCTTTACGGACATCTCACGCCACACGGTCAAACATCAACCCCGGCGGTCGCGAGAACAGTCGCCGAGCCTGGCGTAGACGAACTCGCAATTCGGGCAATCCACGCGCTGGATAGCTCGCCATGCGGCGCGTTCTGTGTTGACATCAAAGAGGCCGCTAACGGCAGGCGGCTAGTGACTGAGATCAATGCGGGACGATTCTTCACGACGTCAAACTTCTTCGCCGCTGCCGGGCTGAACATGCCGGACATGCTGGTGCGATGTGCACTGGGCGAACGACTACCGCGGGTTGGAACCTCTCCCCTTCGTCCCGACCTCTATTGGATCAGAATGGTAGACATGGGCTACCAACTCGTACCCGGAGACGCACTGTATGCTTGGCCCAACCCCAATACTTGATTTCGATGGAACAATCACCGAGCTGCCAGTTGATTGGTCATCGCTGCGCCGTCAGCTCGGGATCCACCAGATTGTCGACATTTGGCAACGCCACACCTCATCATGGACTGCGGTCACCGAAGCCGAGGTCGCGGCTGCAATGATATCTGAGCCTATTCACCCCATTTTCGATGAACTCAACAAGATCCGGCAATTCGCAGTTGTGTCGAGCAATTCTACGATCTGCGTGCGTACGTTTTTCGACCGCTTCCCAGCAGTAGGTCGCCGCGTTGCATTGATAATCGGACGCGACGAACTCGGCGGTCCGAAGACGGATTTCGACCGTTTTGCTCGAGCAGTCCGGCGATGCGCAGTGGCGCTCGAACACCGAGGAGTTCGCGACGCACTTACCTATGTTGGCAATGAAGCCTACGAACTCGAGTTCGCCCGACGCCTCGGACTTCGGGCCCTCGATGCGCACCTGTTCTGCCATACCTCCTACGGCTCAACCGGCGACGAGATTGTGGGGACTCCGTCATGACCTCTCTACGCATCGGCTTGATTGGCGCCGGCTCCATGGCGGCAAATCATGCGCGTGTCATCTCAGAGTCTGATGACGCAGAGCTCACTGTCATAGTTGATATCGACAAAGCTCGAGCCCAGCGACTTGCGTCGCAGTTCGATGTACTGGCAACCGACTCATTTGATCGCGTGCTGGACTGCGACGCAGTCGTAGTTGCGAGTTCGACTGACTCCCATACCGGAATCGCCTTGGCACTCATCGCTCACGGCCTGCCTCTACTCGTTGAGAAGCCGATAGCAACCAATCTCTCTGACGTCCTGAAGGTGTGCTCGGCTGCGCGATCCGCGAATGTCCCACTTTGCTGTGGGTTCGTCGAACGGCACAACTCCGTGGTGAAGACAGCGCTCGATTTCCTAGACGATGAGCCAATACATACGGTCGCGCTCCGCCATTCCCCAGCAGACCCTCGAATGACGACGAGTGTGATTTATGATCTGTTGATTCACGACATCGATTTGGCTTTACAGGTTCGCGACAAGACGACTACCCAGAAAGTTGGTGCAACAAGTTGGCCCGGTGTTGGAAACATCGAGGAGCTTGTCGATTGCACTATCGAATTCGCCGAGAGTGGAGTTGCCACGATGTCTGCCAGTCGGGTCGGCCAGCGGAAAGTTCGTTCAATGGTCATTGTCACGAATACAGTGCTGTTCGAACTTGACCTGTTACGAGCAGATCTCACTGTCTACCGGAACGTCCGGCAGGAACAACCTGATCCGCTCACATACCGTGCTGAGACTGTCGTCGACATCCCATTCATCCGCCATTCGGGAGAGCCGCTCGCTCTTCAGTTCGAGCACTTCTTGCGTCTTGTGCACGATGATGCTGATTTCAATTTCGAGGTCGACAGCATCATTCGGCCACATGAGATCGCTGATCAGGTTGCCCGCGAGGTCAGTAAGAACTCCGTCGAAGCCACGCCCCAAAGGGTCGGTCTACCGAGATGATCCGTCTTACAGAGGTTCGGCTCGACGATCGAGCCGAACAGCTAGCAATTCAGGTGCTTCGATCGGGCCAGCTCGCCCAGGGCCCCATGGTGGCTCAATTCGAAAACGAATTCGCGAGAGTCGCGGGCACGAAGCACGTGGTAGCCGTGAGTTCCGGTACAGCCGCGCTCGTTGCGGCCCTCAGAGCGCTTCAGTTGGCACCAGGCGACGAGGTGATCACCACGCCGTTTACGTTTGTTGCAACGCTAAACGCGGCGCTCGATGCCGGTGCAACCGTGCGACTTGTCGACATTGTCCACGACGACTTCACCATCGATCCAATGGCGGTAGCCGACGCCATCGGGCCGAGAACCCGAGCAATCGTCCCCATCCACCTTTACGGCTACCCAGCAGATCTGCACACGCTCCAAGAGATTGCTTCAGGCACTGACATTGTGATTGTCGAAGACGCTGCCCAGGCGCACGCGGCAGCGATCGACGGTGTGCCCGTAGGTTCATGGGGCATGGCTGCCTTTTCCTTCTACGCAACGAAAAACCTTACCACTGGAGAAGGCGGCGCAATCTCGACGAACAGCGACGAATGGGCAGATCGTCTTCGGCTGATCAGGAATCAAGGCATGCGGCGCCGGTATCAATATGAAGCCCGCGGTAACAATTACCGAATGACTGAACTTCAAGCCGCGATTGGCCTGTCCCAACTCTCGCACCTGGATGAATGGACCGCGTGCCGTCGAGAGCATGCCGAGCGTCTCAGAGTGCTGCTATCAGATATCGAAGGTTTGGTATTGCCGCGCGAAATCCAGCCACGTCGCCATGTGTACCATCAATTCACTGTTCGGTTGCAACGGGATGCCGGCCTGGACCGGGACATTGTGTCAGCCGAGATGGCCTCTCGAGGCGTCGAAACTGGCATCTACTATCCACGCCTGTGCCATGACTATCCCTGCTATCGCGGCCTCGCGAACATTCATACCTCTGGTCTGAAAGAAGCTGGACTGGCAACCATGGAAGTCCTATCGTTGCCAGTGCATCAGTGGCTGTCACTGCGAGACATCGAAGAGATCGCAGTAGTCTTCCATGACGTCGTTCGTCAGCACAGATCGCGCACGAAAGTAGGGGCGCAGCCCTCCTGATGTTCCTCTCGCGACAGCGATATACCGTGGGTGCTCGGACTTGGTCAATCCAACCTGCTTCAAGCCTCCTCGCTACCTCAACACCGACGACAGCTCGCCACGCTTTGACAGGCCAAAACCATGAGTCATAGGCGCGAGCCGCGAATTTGGTATGAAGTCCGCATGCCTGCACCGCCTCATAAGCCCAGTGACTTGCCCCCACCACGCGCCATCATCGGCGCCTTACTTACAGAGATACCTCGGCAGTTCGCGCACGACGTCTTTAGGCACCCGTCACGTACCGGACTAGGCATTCCACAATGCGTATAGCGCTCATCAACAATTTCTTTCTGCCCAGAACGAGCGGCAGTGCTTACCAAACTGCACAGCTCGCCAAAACTATGGCGGATCGGGGACATCAGGTGCTGGTCGTGACCGCGGCTCAGGGTGCGAAGCCTGGTGAATTCCAAGTAGGCGGATATCGTGTCGCCCGCCTGCGTTGCGTAACACTTCCACCTCTCGGGTTCGCGATGCGGTACGACGTGAACTTCGCGCTTTCGCCACGCAACATACGACGCGTCTATGCCCTGCTCGATGATTTCGCGCCCGACGTTCTTCACCAGCACGGTCAATTCTTCGACATCACGTGGATGAGTGGACTATGGGCGCGTTCCCGACATTGCCCGGTCGCGCTCACCGTCCACACCCCGCTTATGCATACCAATCGCTTCTACTCGCTAATCATGCGGTCAGCAGACACGTTATTCATACGCAATCTCTTGCGCGTTTGGTCACCGCAACTCATAGCGACGGACGCGTTCATGAGGGATTACGTGATTCAGCGTTATAGATTGGACAACGACCAAGTCGTGGTCATACCTCTTGGCGTCGATGCTGCAAGACTCCGAAACGGGAACGGGGAGCGCGTAAGGGAGAAATTAGGGATTGGCGGAAGGCCGATGATCCTCTCACTGGGACACGTCATTCCGCTTCGCAACCGTCTGCTGCTCGTGGAGTCGCTTCCGTACCTGCTTGACGCGTGCCCGGATGCAGTACTCGTAGTTGTCGGATCGGTCAACGATAGCCGCTTCCTGCGGCGTGCAAGCGAGCTGAATGTCTTAAGTCACGTCATTGCCACAGGACCCGTCCCATATGGCGAGGTTCCCTCCTATATTGCAGCGGCGAATGTTGAGTGCCATGAAGAAGGCCTCGGGTCCGGACTAGGGACAGCGACTCTCGAGGTCATGGCAGCGGGGACACCGATCGTGGCGGTGGCCAATCCCGAGTGCTTCGTTGGGATAACGCTGCAAAGTGGGACAGAGCTCGTACTTGTGGGCAAGAACGACCCGAAGGGTCTGGCTACAGCTATCGTACGGTTGCTTCGTGATCCACAACTAGCACGCTCTCTTGCGGAGGGTGGACGCGCGCTCGTCGAAAGGCACTTCACCTTTGAAATCTCAGCCGATCGTCACTTGAGGTTGTATGAGTCACTGATCACGCCTCCAGCACCACACAATCGAAGATCAACGTCAGTGGAGACTTGTCGTCCTGACCCGAGTTCGGCACGACTTTCGCGTCCTCCCTGGTCATGTGGTGGCGCCTGAAGCGTGTCGTCACCTCCGGCCTTGAGGATGGGCTGAAATACCCTCGGCTGAGATGATTGCGGCGCGATCCCAGCTCGAGGTGTTGACGGCGAGGGTGTCGAGGGCGTCGAGGACCTGGTGCTGCAACGGCGTGCGACGGGTGACGAGCTCGATCGTCCGCTCATGGCCGTCTTCACGTACGCCGACTGCCATGGCCGGGACTTTTTGCGGAATTGGGCGAGGATCGTGTTGTCTCTACAAAAAGCCCCTTGCGCGACTACGGGGTAACAACGCGATGATCACACGCTCAAGGACACGCTCAGCAAGGAAGATCGTACCGAACTCGGGACAGAATTAGGGTTGGTAAGCAACGATCCGGGCTGGGCCGGTGCACTAGACGTCCCGCGTAGTCTGTTCGACTTACCGTCGACCGTGGGGTGGGAACTTGAGCCGTCCATCAGACGATGAATCTCAGCAACTTAAGCTCGAGCAGGGCGCGGAGCACAGATCGGGAGCTGACGACGGAGCAGCATTGGCGAGTGGCGCCGCGGGGAGCCAGGTGCTGCGGCATGCCGACCAGGGACCAAAGCGCCGATTCTCTCGAATCCACAATCGGGCTCATTTCCGAAACGTGACCTACCAAACACTGAGGCCCACGAAGCGGCGCCACGCGGCGCGTACTGACCGCAGCCATTGGCCGGCTCATGTGATTCCGCCAGCGATCGCCGTCATCGGAAGCCTTGTGCTAATGGTCTTTCTGCGCGGACAAACGCTGCTTTCAAGCTCACTTTACAACCCAGACGAAGCGACGCTCCTCGCTTGGGGAAGGCGCGCAACGCTCGACTTGGTACCCTACAAGACCTACACGGTCTCGGATGTTCTGTTTCTATGGCCAATCTTTCTAGGTATCCTCGGCGACATTGGCATCCATTTATCCCTCCTGACCGCACATGTCCTCAGCGGTCTCTTCTACTCGTATCTTGTTTCTGCAGGCTGGTATCTCTTCTACCGCCAGCACGGCTGGAAATGGGCGACTGCAATCGTTGTACCGCCCGCCATCTACCTGTTCGCCGGTTTTCCATCAATTGACTTTCTGTCACTTGGCACCGAGTTGTTGCCCATAGCCATCATCATCACTGCCACATTGATTCTCTTTGCCCCTGACCGGGACATCTCTACCGCCAGGTTCCTTCTTGCAAGCGCCATTGCTGGTGCCAGCATTTGGGCAAAGCCGCAGCTTGGCCCGCTCGCCGTCGCTTTTGTCATAAGCGCAGTGCTGCTCCGACAACTCGAACGTGGGGTTCGAGAGACTGTGCAACGAGGAGCAGAGTCGCGTCAGGATTCGTCAGCGCTACAAGACACGGTTTGGGGCGCGTTAGCGTTCCTCGCGCCGACAATCGTCGCGTTGGTGCTGGTAGTTCTCACCGGCGGCTATACGCCGTTTCTCAAAGATTCGCTGGGATTCATCACCAACGAAACCGGAAGTGCAAGCACTTCCGTCGCGGCCATCGGACCACGCGCAGAGGCCGTTGGTGGCTTCGTAGCGGCATTTCCATTCGCGGTGCTATGGGCGCTCGGAGGACTATTGGGCTGGGATTCCGAGTGGATGGCGCGGGGACGATCCCGCCGCGTTGTTTCAATCTGTGCCTGGGCTCTGCCCCTCGCATTCGCGGTGCTGACGCTCTTCGCGCTCAGTCACATCTACGAACACTATGCGAACATCCTCTATGCGGGCGCAATGGTTTCTGGGGTCTTCGGTTGCAGGGTAGCTCGCATCTCACGCGCCGCCGCCAAAACAGGTGCAACTCGTGCGAACTTGTTGCGCGCAGTCGTATGGTTATCTTGCATCATTCTTGGGCTCATGGTTGTGTACCCGGTGTGGGAGGATGCAAAGTTCACTCGCACGTTCGCCGCTGCAGTTCTCATTCACCAGGATGTGCCGTCAGTGAACTACTACTATTACGGGTTGCCGGAGTTGCGCGATGCGTGTCCTGCTGGTTCTTACGTGCAGGTCTGGGGGTGGGCTTCGGAACTCTATGCCTACTACAACTGGATGCCGGCGACCCGATATGTCAACACGGACTATCAGATTGAGAATTCGAAAGACACGAGTTATTACCGTAAGGTGTTCTTGACTGAGCTCGAGCGCCAACGTCCGAAATGCATCATCGAGGCGATCGGACCCCACTTCGTTGATGGCTTCGCACCGACTGCCACTTTGCCCAACATCATCCCTGCATCGAGGCGCTTCCTAAACAACTGCTATATCAGGTGGAGGTTTGAAGTGGGGTCAGCGAGTGGCTCACCCGAGTACTTCCAATCTGTCCCGGTGTACGTTCGGCAATCGTCGTGCGCACCCCACAGGGTGGGTACCTCGACGAGCTAGTAGCAGCGCGTTGCTTGTCGCTATGGCTGTTTAGGCACGCGCGAGCACGCCGAGTTGATTGCCGTCCCATCCGATACGGATGAGGCGACTTGGTTAGCGCAGGGCGCCCATGGTTGGTAGCCGGCTGACCGATTCCGGGAACATCGACTTTGACCAGCACCAACCCGAGAGGCGCTGGGGTCTTTAGTCTGCTCGGTCAAGCTTTGTTGTTGCGCGACCATCGACTTCCATGAGCTGGGACTCACAAGGGATTGCGCCTAGGGGCGCGGCGAGGCTGTTACGGTCAGTGATGAATGGCGTTCGGTGGACGGAGCGATGATCAAGATGAGCCCGATCGGAGGCACTGTCCAGTACGTTCGGTTGGAAGCCGCTGGAAACCTTGGGGTCAGAGCGTGATCGCGAGCGATCAGTGTGGGTGAGCGTACGTAGAGTCGTTAGTGGTCGATTTGGCTACTACATAGTGGCGACGATTGCGGCCGTGGCGTTCGGCCAGGTGTTACTCGGTATCGGCTATGACATTCTCAAGTGGCCGGCAGTCCTCGCTAACTTTGTCTCTGCGTGCATCGTTACCGGCCCCGCGTTCATCCTCAATCGAAAATGGGTGTGGAAGCAGGGAGGGAAAGCGGACCTCGTTCGCCAGACTGCACCATTTTGGTTCCTTGCCTTTGTGGGACTAGCAATGTCCACGGCTGGCGTCGCGCTTACGCAGCACTATGCCGTGAGGCTGGTGGACAATCGACATATCGACACACTTCTGATCATTCTTGGTTCCTGTGCAAGCTATGGCGTTGTTTGGATTGCGCGCTTTTTCATCCTCGATCGAGTGATCTTTCGGTCCGATGAAGCAGCTGAAAGCACTGAGAACGCGTAATTGTCGGCTTGACCATGGCTCGTGTGGTGCTCGCGATGCTCGGGATGGGTCGCGCGCCTGTCGGCGTCGGGACTCCAATTCGAAGCGCCGCGCGGCTACTTCGCACACACGTCGGGCCGTGATTCCACTTGCCCATAGTGCAGGGACCAGGCCGGGGCAGCGACGAACGGAGCGAGAACCTCAACCAGCGCACCTCGCCTCCGTGAAAGTGGGCGTTTGGCCGTGGACGACAGCATACGATCATTGCCGTCAGTAGTCCCTGACGTGTTTTGGAATGAGGAGTCGCGGTGAGGATTGAAGGATCACGAGTACTCGTGACGGGAGGACTGGGATTCATCGGCTCCCATGTCGTTGACGCCCTCGTACGGGCCGGCGCATCCGTGCGAATCCTCGATAACTATCGAACTGGTCTCGAAGAGAATATCGCCGCAGTGCGCAACGAGGTCGAACTCATCCGTGGTGACATCCTGGATAAAGAAATCCTACAAAAGTGCCTCATCGGTGTCGACGCCGTGAGTCATCATGCGGCGCAGCTTGAGATCACGCGTGCGATAGCTGATCCAGTCGAGGATCTCACAACCAACACAATCGGAACGCTCAACGTCTTCATCGCTTGCGCCGAGGTGGGAATCGATCGGATCGTGCAAGCTACTTCAGCTGGGGTATATGGCCAAGCGGTTTCGCTTCCTCAGAACGAAGACACCCATCCAACCGAGCCAAACTGGGCCTACGGTGTTAGCAAACTGGCGAATGAGAAGTATGCGAGCATCTTCCATGCGGTTCATCGTCTTCAGATAACGAGCCTGCGCTATGGAATCGTGTACGGTCCGAGAGAGTGGTTCGGACGCGTGTTGACAGTCTTCTTGCGGCGAGCACTCGATCGCGAACCAATCGTCATCTTCGGTGATGGTTCACAGGTACGCGACTTCGTCTACGTAGATGACGTAGTTGACCACAACCTGCGTTGTTTTTCCGAAGATAAGTCAGCGAATCAGATTTTCAACGTGTCAACAGGTGTTGGTACGACGATTGTCGATCTCGCGAGCGAGGTGATCGAAGTCACTGGTCTCGATGTCCCACCTATATATGACGATGTCCCTGAAGGACAGGCCTCTCAATTTGTGGACCGTCGGCGGTTACCACAAGAGTTGAAACAGCTTGTCCAATCGCCCGCGAAATCGCGTGAAGTGCTCGACTGGGAACCGATGACAATGCTGCGCGACGGTCTGAGAGCCGAGTGGGAGTGGTTGAAGGGTTGTCCGAACCGTTGGACGACGATGTCGTATTGATCGGCCGGGTCGCTCCTATCGGATCGGTCGCGTTCCGCGCGCGGTCGTCGGGAAACGTGTGCTATTGACAGGATCTTCGAACTGCCGAGGACTCGGCCCTGGCATTCAGCGCATGAACGGCAACGAGGTTGTCGCAGATGCCCAGACCCCGTTCATCAGCCCTTTGTGAGGTGAGCCGGTCGTTTTCCTCCCGCCACCTTCGCGCGAACTCCGCCGGCGTCAGGTAACCCAGGGAGCTGTGAGGCATCTGCTACGCGACAAAGTCGAACCTTTCCAGCTCCCCTCCACCCAGCCGGATCCCACTTAGATCGTGCCGTCACCGATTGCTTGTCCGATCCATGGGATCACCTCGTCCAACATCGAATCGAGCGACGTCGTCGCCTCGAAACCGAGCACCCGTTTCGCCTTCTCGGTAGAAGGCACTCGCCGGGCCACGTCGTGCTCAAACGGTTCGTCCGACACGTAGCGAAATGCGACGTGCCAACCCTTGATCTTGCCCCATACGAGTTCCGCAAGCTCCAGGACAGTCGTCGACACTGGCGTGGAGAGATTGAAATCCTCGTTGAGAGCATCGGGATGCTCCATCGCAGTCACAATCCCCACGGCTAGGTCTCCCCCGTACGTGTAATGGCGCACCTGGCTCCCATCACCCAGAATATGCAAAGGATCTTGGCCTTTCAGCACCTTCTGGACCAGGTCCGGCACCACATGGCTCATGGCGAGGCGCACGTTGCCGGAAAGGATCTTCACATCGCCCAGCGCTCGCCGCTCGCCGATGCCGACGCAGTTGAACGGGCGCACGATCGTGAAGGGCAACCCGTACTGATCGAAAGCAGCCCGTGCGAAGTACTCGACCGCGAGCTTCTGGAAACCGTACGAACTGTGCGGCGGAGGGATTTCGCGTTCCTGTCCCTCTGAAGATGGCCACCGGTCTGTCGACTCAAAGACCATCGAGGACGAAAGGTAGGTGACCTTCTGGAGTCGACCCCTCCTGTGGCCCTCGAGCGCCGCGTCGCACGACGCCGCGGTGATTCTCTCGTTCGTCGCCAACAGGTCATAGGAGTAGGTGTGGAAGTAGGAGATGCCACCGATCATCGCGGCGCCCGCGATGAACTGATCACAGTCGGCGAGGAGTTCTGTCATGAGCCCGACGTCGCGCGCATCGCCTTCGACGAACCGGTAGTTGGGGTCTTGGTCGTAGGACTTCTTCGCCGCTCCGTACTTGGAGAGATTGTCGATGCCAACCACCTCGTGACCCCGGTGGAGTAGCTCCTCGACGACGTAACCGCCAATGAATCCCGCGGAGCCGCTCACGAGCACCTTGCTCAATTCGTCTTCTCCTTCCTGCTTTGGCATCTGGCTCCGCCGGCTGCCGTGAATCCCGCCAGCATCAGTTTCCCCGGCTGCCCATCGACGACGTCAGCGAGAACGCACCCAGCCACTCAGTCACGCAACCACCAGTTCAAACCGTCGAGTCCTCCTTCACGTCGGGAAGCGGAAGCCGCCTTCCAAACGCGTAGAGGTACCAGCGAAGATACCGAGGCAGCCATCTCGCGATCTTGAACTTGGAGACGCCCTGGAGGCGTTCCAGCCATATCGTCGGGATCTCCGCCACGGGCTGGCGGTAGCGGCGGGCCTTGGCAACCAGTTCCAGGCCGACCTCGAAGCCAGCGTCGGATTCGACCCCAACCGCTTTCACGAAACGAGTCGAATAAGCCTTGAAGGAGTTCGTCGCGTCCCGAGTTCCGACCCTCGCGAAGAGATGGAGCGTCAATCCGGCGGTACGCGAGAGCAGCGATTTCACTACCGGCCCGCCGATTTGCTGGCCACCCCGCATGTAACGAGAGGCTGCAGCAATGACAACCCCGCGTTCGACCAGCCGCGTCAACTGGTCAATCTGCATCGGATCATCGCAACCGTCCGCCATGGTGACAACGACGACATCAGCTGACGCGTGATCAAACCCGTACCGGATGGCGTTCGACGGTCCGCGTCCGTAGGTGTTGAGCGTCGGAACGACCTGCGGATGATCGACGGAATATGCCTTTACGACTGGAGCGGTCGTGTCCTCCGGCGTGTCATAAACCACCAAGACTTCTGAAGTCAGCTCGACGGACTCGGTCAAGCGCTCCAGGTAGGGAACGATGGCCTCGCCCTCATTGTGCGCCGTTACCACTATGGATACGCGAGGTTTCATACGCGCGTTCCGCGACCAGTCAGCCCCCAGATGTCGACAACCGGGATCTTGGTGTCGAGAGTGCGGTACAGCTTGTGTGGCGCACCGATAATCAACAAACCACTCTCTGAGAGCACTTTGTCCAGCGGGCACAGGTCGTCATCCTCCGTAACGTACGGATCGTGACAGAGCACTTTCCTCGCCTTGAAACGAAGGATGCGCTTCAGCTTGTAGCTCAAGCTGGAACGAATGTCATCGGACTCTCCCTTAAACGCCATGCCGAGAATGCCGACCACCGTCTCGTGCAACGGATACGACGCCTCCAGTCTAGAAACGACATAGAGTGGGAGCCCCTCGTTCACGAGCATCGCGGCATTGCCGAGAACGAAGTTGTTGTTGTTGAAAGCCGCGAGCTGCATCGTGTCCTTGAACAGACACGGACCTGCGGTGAAACCTGCGGCGGGAAGGTCGGCAGCTCGGGGGTAGTCGAGCGCGAGGGCTTGCCGGATCCGTTCGTAATCAAGATGAAAGTCATTGGCCATCATGTACAGCTGGTTCGCCGTTGCGAACCGTATGTAACGCCACGTGTTCGTGAAGAGCTTGGCAAGCTCCGCTTCTTCAGGAGATACGCGAATCATGCGCGGCGCGAGCGTGCCAAAAAGACGCTCCGACCGTTCAAGGGCACGCTCGCTGCAGCCCGATACAAGCTGAGGCAGCTCAAACAACTCGACCATTGCCTTGCCTTCCGCGATTCGCTCCGGGCAGAACGCCACATCAATGTCCTTACCCAGCCCGCGGATCATGTCAGCGGCAAGCGCAGTCGTCCCCGGGTACACGGTGGAACGCAGCACGAGTAGCTGCCCGTCCACGAGCGACTCGCCCAGGTCCCCGATCGCCCGTAGCACCGCATTCGGATCGGGGTTCAGGTGCTCGTCCACCGGGGTACCGATCACCACCACGATGTGCTCTGCCTCCGAAACCACGCTGGCCTCTGTCGATGCCACGAGCTTCCCGCCGATCACTTGACTCAGTACCTCCTGGGCCCCCCGCTCTCCGAACGGCATTTCGCCCTTGTTCACACGATCGACCGATGAATCATTGAGGTCATAAATGACGACCGATAGATCTCGACTTGCGAAGGCCAATCCCAGCGGTAAACCAACGTGTCCACAACCGCCAACTATTGCGACGTCATACCTAAAGGACATGATCGCTCCAGCTAACACCACCGACAGAATGTCTCAAATCTCCTTGCACATTGGCCACCATACAGCGGCTGCTCGCCTCCCGCAATTTCCACCAACCTCCACTGAACTGCCTGCCCGCCAACGAATTACAAAATCCACCTTTGCGCACCGTGCTAGTTCCGCTCTAGCGCCACCGACCATATTCCCACGCGAGCCGTCCCAGCTGTCCAGACTCGAACTTCGATCTCGTCACCTGGAATTTGCGGCACCGGTAGGTCTCGGAAAATGCCTGCACCTTGATAAACAAACCCCGGCTTTTCCCATGAAAGCTCAAATGACAATCGGACGTTTGACACTATTGATGACCGGCCCGCACGAACTCTTGCAAGAAGTCGGTTTGTCGTGTCGTCCCACACCTCCATATTGATGGGGCCCGTTGAAGAGTATCGAATATTAGCCGAATAGGATCCATGGGGTTCCCGCCAAAAGTCACCGCTCAATACATAACCAGTCTGACCGTCCGCCGTAAGATGCCAACGGCTCGCCGGGCCGGCGAAAACCGGCATTCCAGCCACTCCGGGCGCGGTCCAGGCTTGCAGCTCATCGCCTCTCCCCAGAGATATCGATCGGTACCGGGACGGAGCTCGCCAACGAAATACATAGACACCTTGCGATGCAGTGATCAACTTGGCACCAGGTAACTCCGCGATGTCCCCCAGGGCTCGTTCCATCACTGCGGTCGGCACGATCTCGATACCCTGGGCGGGTGACAACACAAACCAAACCACGTGATCACGAATGGGTATCGGCGACGGGCCCGCGAACTCATAGAGGTCCACATGACCCCCGAAAGGTCCGGCCACGCCATTCGTAATCACCACTTCGTCACCGGCCGGGATCGCGCGCTCAGTCCGCCAGATCACCGACGCCGCCGCGGCCGAGGTCTCCATCCAGTGAACTCGCGTCTTCGGAAACCACACCAAGAACCAGCCCAGCTCGTTAACGATGACCAACACGAAAACGATCAAACCAACAAAGAAAGTCTTGGGACGTTTGATCAAATACGCGAGTAAGACCGCGCTGCCCAAGGCAATAAAGATGAACGCCGGAAGGGCCTGGAACGTCGGATAATTTGATTCCTGACCTTTCACCAAACCGTCAACCAGCAGTGTCGGAACCGCCATGAAGAACCCCACCGGCGTCAGCAGTCCAACGAAACCCGCCCCAGACGTGTTCGCCCACGGATTCCAACCATGTGACGCGAGTGTTCGAAGTGCTGTCAACGGGTGTTCGAAGAGACTGCGCACAACCGTACCGAAGGTGACACGTAGCACCCGGGCCCCCGTTGGACCTAGCAGGTACAAATAACCGCCAGTTGGAGTACCTTTCGTCGCGTGAAGTGCGCTCAGTGCATAAAGCCATAACACCGAAGCCACAATGAGCAGCGCGCCCGGGGTCGCGACAACAACCGCGCCAGCGCGAATTTGCTTCGTCCCACTGAAGCCTCCATCCTTTCGCCGCGTCAGGTACCAACGCCCAACTGATTGCACGGCCACGACTAATCCCAAAGAGAACACATAGACGACCGACGCCGTGCCGCACAGAGCCGCCAAGAGTGCGTACAAATACCCACGTCGCTGATGCTTCTCCAACGCGAACAACGCGCAGGCAATAAAGAACACCCCGAACACTTCCATGTGGATGTCGAAGCTGACCACCCAGTAGATCCACGGGTCACACAACAACAGGACCAAGATGGTCAGCCACACGGCAAGGCCAGCTAAAAACCCTCGATTGTGAGATCCCGGCAGCCTCGGGCTCACCCAGCGATCACAAACGAACTTGTAACACACCGCGATCGTTCCCGAGAGCGCCAGGTCCTGGAGCCACAAGAGCCCGAGCAGGTGGTTGGGAAACAGCCAGTACAAAGGAGCGAGGAGATAGACGATGAATTCCCCGTCGTTCTGCCAGAAGTAGTAACCGCCTTGAATGGAGTTTCTTGGAAGCAGATGACCGTGAGCTATCAAATACCAAGCCTGGTAGTAGATCGCCGTGTCATGTCCGAAGCTCGCGTGTGCCATCAGATACGAGCTCCAAAGAAGAAACCCAATAAATTGGACAACGATTAGGGCCCAACCGGCCCATCGAAGAACCACGAATAAGTGGGTGAACCTTGGCGTTTCGTTGCTTTGCTCGCTCACGTCTGGTTCGTCCGAGGAGCCTTCAGACACTCGATCTAGCATCACGTCGTTACGGCATCAGGCGCGTTTGGGCATGATCGGACGCTTCAGCGGCCGTGGCACCGTGTGAGCCGATGGACGTCGCATCAGAACGATGATCGATCGATTGATTACGTAACTGGCCAGGGGCCCGCCACACGGGATGATCCTCCATTTCCAAGGCAGGCTACGCGATCGAACCAGAAGACGACAATCTTTCAGACCGCTGTGCGGACAGATTGTCTATGCCTCATGCCGTCTTCTGCAGCTGGCTTGTCTCCAACTAGTGTCCTGAGTCACTGAATACTCGCGTTAATGGCGCGAGTCGCGTAGCGTTGTTCCATGGCAGGACGCGGACGTCCGAAAGCTCCCTTGGTGCTCACCGAAGAGGAGCGCGAGACGCTCGAACGGTGGGCGAGGCGCCCGAAGTCGGCGCAATCTCTGGCATTCCGCTGCCGGATCGTTCTCGCCTGTGCGCAGGGCCTCGACAACAAGGTCGTCGCCGCCAAGCTCCACACGTCCCAGCAGACCGTGTGGAAGTGGCGCAGTCGCTTCCTCGCGCGACGCCTCGACGGACTCGCAGATGATCCACGTCCCGGCGCGGTTCGCACGATCACCGACGATGTGGTCGAAGCAGTGATCGTGAAGACGCTCGAGGAGATGCCCACCGACGCAACGCACTGGTCGACCCGCTCGATGGCCAAGGACATGGGGATGAGCCAATCGGCAATCTCGAGAATTTGGCGAGCGTTCGGCCTAAAGCCCCACCTCGTCGACTCCTTCAAGTTGTCGAACGACCCGCAATTCATCGAAAAGGTGCGTGATGTCGTCGGTCTCTACATGAACCCACCGGAAGCCGCACTGGTGCTCTGTGTCGACGAGAAGACCCAAGTCCAAGCGCTCGATCGCACCGCACCTGTGTTGCCACTGCGACCAGGAGTTCCCGAACGCCAGACCCATGACTATCTGCGCCATGGCACGACAAACCTCTACGCGGCGCTCGACGTCGCATCGGGACAGGTGATCGCGGACATGACCGATCGTCACCGTGCCGACGAGTTCCACCGGTTCTTGAACCTCATCAATCGCTCGGTTCCCGAGGACTTGGACATCCACGTGATCGTCGACAACTCCTCGACGCACAAGACGCCCGAGATCCACCGTTGGCTGGTGCGCCATCCGCGCTTCACCCTCCACTTCACGCCGACCTACTCATCGTGGATGAACTTGGTCGAGCGCTGGTTCGCCGAGCTGACCAACAAATGGCTGAGAAGAGCAACGCATCGCTCGACAAAAGAGCTCGAAGCGGCGATCAGTTCGTGGATCGACACCTGGAACGAGAACCCGAGGCCCTTCGTCTGGCACAAGACGGCCGACGAGATCTTCGAGAGCCTCGCTTCCTATTTATCAACTGTCCAGTGACTCAGGACACTAGGACGGTGTTGATTAATCCGCCCGATTGAGGGTGCTCGCGATTTGCCCGTGCACCCACAAGACTGGGCACATGCAGGGAAAATCGAATCCCAGCCGTCAGATGCTCGACGCGGCGGCGTTCTGCCGCGGCCTCGTCGAAGAGGGCACGATCTATGCCTTCCTCGCCGACCACCGCGGCGAGCTCTTCCAGGATGGGGACTTCGCCGACCTCTTCCCGTCGGGCCGCGGGCGGCCCTCGATCCCGGTCGACGTCATCTGTTCGGTGATGGTTCTCCAGGCCCTGGAGGGGCTCTCTGACCGCGACGCGATCCGGGCGCTAAGGACGCGGATCGACTGGAAGGTCGCCTGCGGCCTGGCGCTCGACGATCCGGGCTTCGACTTCACGAACCTCACCTATTGGCGCGCCCGGCTCCGCAACTCGGCTCGTCCCGAACGGATCCTCGATGCCGTCCGCCGGGTCGTTGCCGAGACCGGCGTACTCGCGAGAAAGCACCGCCGGGCGCTCGACTCGACGATCCTCGACGACTCGGTCGCCACCCAAGACACCGTCACCCAGATCATCTCGGCGATCCGCCGGGTGCGGGCTGAGATCCCCCGGCTCGAGGCGCTCGAGCTCGGCCAGGACTACTCGACGGCGAGAAAGCCCGTCATCGACTGGTCGGATGCCGAGGTGCGCGACGGGCTCGTTTCGGTGCTCGTTAAGGATGCGACGACGCTCATCGACGCCGTCGGCGACGAAGCACTCGACCAAGACCAAGCCGATGCCTTGGGCCTGCTCGCCCTCGTCTCTGCCCAAGACGTCGAGCCCGGAGAGAAAGAAGGGACCTGGCGCATCGCCCGTCGGGTGGCTAAGGACCGCCTCATCTCGGTCGTCGACCAAGAGGCCCGTCACGGCCACAAATCGGTCTCGGTGAGGAAAGACGGGTTCAAGGCGCACCTGTGTGTCGAACCGGACACCGGCCTTGTCACGAGGGCCGCGATCACGCCGGCGAACGCCCCGGACGGGCCGATCGGTGTCGCGCTCATAAAGGACGAGCCCCCCGGACTCGAGGTGCTCGCCGACTCCGCTTATGGATCGGGCACGACGAGGAGAGAACTGAAGCGGCGGCGCCACCGTCTCGTCATCAAGCCGATCCCGTCGCACCCGGCCGTCAAAAGCGGGTTGCAGCGAGACGAGTTCTGTGTCGACCACGAAGCGCGCACCGTCACCTGCCCGGCCGGTCACACCGCCCGGTTCTCCCCGACCGGGGTGGCGAAGTTCGTCCCGCACTGTGGGCCCTGCCCGTTGCGTTCCCGCTGCACGAAGGCGCCAGCGCGCTCGTTCACGATCGGGCCGAACGACGCCGAGCTCGTCGCCGCCCGGGCCGCCTGGCGTGACCCGGAGGTGAAGGCGACCTATCGAAGACACCGCCCGATGGCCGAGCGCTCGATCTCCTGGCTCGTCGCGAAGGGAAACCGCCGCCTTCGCTATCGGGGGATCGAGCGCAACAACTCCTGGCTCCAGATCCGCGTCGCGGCCCTCGATCTCCGCCGTCTCTTGGCGCTCGGGCTCGCCTTCGAGGATGGCTGGGTGCTCGACACCACGTAGTGGGTCCTCGGGAGCGTCCCAAGGAGGGAACGACACCTGTGGTCGAAAGACCTACCAGCGCGGCCGGTTCACACCCTCTACCCCGGCTCTTCGGTGCGGGCTTACCCCCGAGGACCCAAGAGCAACGCTACGCCGGTCTTGGGTGGCGGGAGAGGCCTTTGTCCAACACCGCCCTAGAAGATCCCTTCGATCACATCCTTGTTCAACTGCGCCCAACCGAAGACGCGTTCCCGAAGTCGAACGTTCTGGGCCACCGAGCAAAGGGATCGACCTTCATGGAGTGGACCCTGTCAAGATGTGTCGCTCGCGACCAGTGCAGCAGTTTATTTCTCGTCCGGTCAACATCTGCCCGAAAGGACTAGCGCTGCGACGCTGTGCGAGCGGCGGGACCTGTCAGTCGATTCGCCGTAGTTTATCCCGGGGCGCCCGGCCGTCGCCTTGTGCCGTGCCGTCGAAGCGGTTGCAAAGCGCCGCGATTCCTCCGAGCCCACAACAGCACTGGTCGACCAGAAGCCTCGATCCTGAGGTGGGGCTAGCTGGAATCGAACCAGCGACCTCAGCATTATCAGTGCTGCGCTCTAACCGGCTGAGCTATAGCCCCGGCGAGTCCGCGACCCTACTCCAATCACCCGACGCTCTCAGGTCTCCTCGGCCGTTGTGAGAGGCGCGACCGCCGCGACCGTCTGGCCTTTCTCAAGGTTCATCACCCGGACACCGGTTGCATCCCGTCCCTGAGCCGCGATCTCGCGTACCGCGGTCCGGATGACGATCCCAGCGGACGACACGACGAAGAGCTCCGCGTCGAGCGTGGCCATTAGCGCGGCAACGACCGACCCGCGCCGTTGGGTGATTCGGATACCCCGCACGCCCTGACCGCCTCGCCCCTGGGGATTGAAATGATCAAGCTTCGTCCGCTTGCCGAACCCACCATCGGTCACGATAAGAAGGTCCACCCCAGGCCGGGAAACGTCACACGCCACCACCTCGTCACCCGGACGGAGCCTCATCCCCCGTACTCCGGCGGCGGCTCGTCCCATCGCCCGAACATCGGATTCGTGGAACCGGATCGCCATGCCGTTGCGCGTCACCATAAACACGTCGTCGTCGCCACCGGTCGGCAACACCCGCACCAGCTCGTCCCCATGGTGGAGGGTGATGGCGATGAAACCCTCCCGGCGCGACTTGTCGTACTCGCTGAAAGGCGTCTTTTTCACCTGGCCGGAGCGCGTCGCGAACAGCAGATAGTGATCCGGATCGAACTCCCGGGCCGGGACGATCTCCTGGATTCGCTCACCCGGCTCGAGCGATATGAGGTTGACAACCGGGGTTCCCCGCGCCGTGCGTTCCTTCAGGGGAATCTCGTGGGCGCGAAGCCGATAGACCTTGCCCCGGTTGGAGAACAACAGCAGGTGCGACAGCGCCGTCGTGTAGACGACCTCCCGGACGAGATCCTCCTCTTTGAGGCGAGTTCCCTGCACACCCCGGCCCCCCCGGGACTGAGTGCGGAAGGCGTCCGCCGCCACCGCCTTCACGTAGCCGGCCCGCGTCAGCGTCACCACGATCTCGTCGTCGTGGATCAGATCCTCAGCCGACAGATCACCCGGGTCGTGGACGACCCGAGTCCTGCGCTCCTCGGCGAACCGGGTTTTCACGTCCGCGAGCTCGTCTGAGATCACCTGGCGGAGCTTCCCCTCGTCGCCGAGGATCCCCTCCAGCTCGGCAATCGTGGCGCCGAGCTCGGCCATCTCCTGGTCGAGCTCGGCGCGTCCGAGCCGCGTGAGGCGCCCGAGGGTCATGTCCAGGATGTGGTTCGCCTGGTCCTCGGAGAAGGAGAACGGCTCTGCCATCAGGTTGGTGCGCGCGTCCGCCCGATCCTCCGAGGCGCGGATCGTCGCGATCACCGCGTCGAGCATGTCGATGGCGCGCAGTAGCCCTTCGACGATGTGGGCTCGCTCCCTCGCCTTGCGAAGTCGGAACTTCGACCGCCGCGTCACCACCTCGACCTGGTGAGCAACGTAAGCCGTCAGTACCTGGGCGAGGTTCACCAGCCGGGGCACCCCGTCGACCAGGGCGAGCATGTGCATCCCGAAGCTCGTCTGCAGCTGCGTGTACTTGAACAGGTTGTTCAGAACCACGTTCGCGTTCGCGTCCCGCTTCAAGGTCAGGACGAGCCGCGGCTTGCCGCCGGCGGAGAGGTTGTCGACCGCCGAGATGCCCGGGATCTCCCCCGCTTCGACGCCCTCGGCGATCTGTTTTTCGATGGTTTCCACTGCCGTCTGGTAGGGGATCTCCGTCACCACGATCTGGGACACGCCGGTTCGCAGCTCGGTGATCTCGGCGACGGCCCGTGTCTTCACCGAGCCCCGGCCGGTTCGGTAAGCGTCGAGAATCCCGGCCCGCCCCAGGATCAGACCACCGGTCGGAAAGTCCGGGCCCTTGACGAACTGCATCAGGTCGTCCGGCTTCGCTTCGGGGTGTCCGAGCAGGTACCGGGTGGCGTCGATGACCTCGCCCAGATTGTGGGGCGGGATGTTCGTCGCCATGCCGACCGCGATCCCCTGGCTGCCGTTAACCAAAAGGTTGGGGAACCGGGACGGGAGCACCACCGGCTCCTCGTCGCTGCCGTCGTAGTTCGGCACCAGATCGACGGTGTCCTCGTCGATCCCTTCCAACAGGCTCATCGACAACGGCGCGAGGCGCGCCTCCGTGTAGCGCATGGCGGCCGGGAGCCCGTCGGGACCGGGAGCGCCGAAGTCCCCGTGCCCGTCGACCAGGGGGTGGCGGAGGCTGAACACTTGGACCATGCGCGCCAGGGCGTCGTAGATGGCGGCGTCGCCGTGGGGGTGGAAACGCCCCATGACGTCCCCGACGACCTTCGCACACTTCACGTGGGGCCGATCTGGCCGGAGTCCCGTGTCCCACATGTCGTAGAGGATCCGGCGGTGGACCGGCTTCATCCCGTCGCGCACGTCGGGCAGAGCCCGCGCCACGATGACCGACATGGCGTACTCGAGGTACGAGCGCTCCATCTCCTCTTGGATCTCGATCGGCTCGATGGCGCCGCCCCCCAGCACCTCGCCTGTCGGTTGAGTCGCTGGTTGCGTCCTACGCGGTGCCAATCCCGGCCCTGCCTTCCCTGGTCAGCCGCCCCGTCCGCTCGGCAGCGCGCCACCCGTCAGATGTCGAGAAAGCGGACGTCCTTCGCGTTGGTCTGGATGAAGCGCCGTCGTACCTCGACGTCGTCGCCCATCAACTCCGAGCACACCTGGTCGGCGATGCTCGCCTCCTCCATGGTGATCTGCAATAGCGACCGCTTCGCCGGGTCGATCGTCGTATCCCGTAGTTCCTCGAAGTCCATCTCCCCGAGCCCCTTGAGGCGTTGGAAATCCTTGGTGTGGTTCGGGTGTTCCCGCAGGAACCGTTCTCGGGCCGCGTCGTCTTTCAGGTAGGTCTTCGCATTGGCGACCAACGTCGAGTACAAGGGGGGTTGCGCGACGTAAACGTGGCCGGCCTCGATGAGCGGACGCATCTGACGCAAGAAGAACGTCAGCAACAGCGTGCGGATGTGCGAGCCATCGACGTCGGCATCGGCGAGCACGATCACCTTGTAGTAGCGGATCTTGGAGAGATCGAAGTCCTCGGCGATCCCGGCGCCGATCGCCATGATGAGCGCTTGGATCTCCGCGTTTTTCAGCATCCGGTCGGCACGGGCTTTTTCGACGTTAAGAATCTTGCCCCGGATCGGCAGGATCGCCTGGGTGTGCGGATTCCGGGCGTTCTTCGCCGAACCAGCCGCCGAGTTCCCCTCGACGATGAAAAGCTCCGAGTTACGCGGGTCTCGGCTGGCGCAGTCGACCAGCTTGCCGGGCAGGCCGGCGCCGTCGAGGGCGGACTTGCGCCGGGTGAGGTCCCGCGCCTGACGCGCCGCGACCCGCGCCCGCTGGGCGAGAAGTGCCTTTTGCAAGATGAGATTCGCCTCGCGTGGGTTCTCGTCCAACCATTCCGCGAGCTTCTCGTTCGTCGCCCGTTCCACCAATGACCGGATCGTCACGTTGCCGAGCTTGGCCTTGGTCTGACCCTCGAACTGGGGGCTGCGCAGCCGCACCGAGATGATCGCCGTGAGGCCCTCCCGGATGTCCTCCCCCTGGATATTGGAGTCGGACTCCTTCAACGCGCCCCGGGCTCGCGCGCAGCGGTTCACCACGTTAGTGAGGGCCTTCTTGAAGCCCTCCTCGTGCATTCCGCCCTCGACCGTGGCGATCCCGTTGGCGAACGACCAGATGCTCTCGTAGTAGCTGGTGTTCCACTGCAGCGCCACCTCGATCTCCTGGTCATCTTCAACCTGGCCGAAGTAGGCGACCTTTCGAAACAACGGTTCCTTCGACTCGTTGAGGTGCCGGACGAAATCCTCGATCCCGCCCGTGAACCGGTAGGTCACCGCCTGTTCGTGGCCGGATCGTTCGTCCTTGAAGCGGATCTCCAGCCCCCGCTGGAGAAACGCCATCATCTGGAGACGCTCGAGGATGGTCTGGGCACGGAACTCGACTTCGTCGAAGACCGAGGCGTCGGGCCAGAAGGTAACGGTCGTCCCGGTCCGGTTCCGTGGCGAGGGCCCGGTCATCTTCAGCGGTCCGGTCGGCTTGCCACCATCGACAAAGGTCATCTCGTAACGGTTGCCACCCCGGTCGATCTGTAACTCGAGCCGGGAAGACAGGGCGTTGACTACCGAGACTCCCACGCCGTGCAGACCGCCGGAGACTTTGTAGCTCGACCCGCCGAACTTGCCGCCGGCGTGCAGGACAGTGAGGACGATCTCCGCCGCGGACTTGCTCGGTTCGTCGGGATGCGGCTCGACCGGGATCCCCCGGCCGTTGTCGACCACCCGGCAGGCCCCGTCGGGCCGGATCGTGACGTCGATACGCGTACAGTGGCCCTGCATCGCCTCGTCGACCGAGTTGTCGACCACCTCCCACACCAGGTGATGCAGCCCGCTCGACGAGGTCGAACCGATGAACATGCCCGGCCGGAGACGCACCGGCTCCAGGCCCCGTAGCACCGTGATGTCGGCCGCCTCGTAAGATTCCACAGTCGCGTCCTGGGGTTCTGCCTCATCCATTCGGACCACGGGCGCGGCTCCTCAACTACGGCGGTTTCGTCGGTCAGGTTTGCGGGCCAAAGTGGCCGCAACCCAGCGATTTCCTTGCTTTAGTCTAGGCGCAACCGGGGGTCCACGTGGCCTTTCACCCGTTCGACCGCCCGGTATCCGAGCTGGTCAGCGAGCCGATTACAGATCGTCTCCGAGAGGAACGCGAGCTGTGTCGCCCAGGCCGGATGGTCGACCGCGACCACGAGCTCGTCACCCGCCAGGGACCGCGGCCTCGCATGTGCGGCGACCTCCGAGCCGACCACCGCCACCCAGCAAGCGTCAATGTCAGCGAGGGTCCGCAGACCGACCAGACCCTGGCTCGCGAGGTACTCGTCAACCGAACCGCCCAAGCTCGGAGGCGTTTCCGGTTCGTCTCGAGGTCGGCGATGCCGCCCGGCTCGGTCGCCAGACCCGGGCGCCGCGGGTCCGGACGGTCGGTCGGAAGATCCACCAACGGGGTTCATCACACCAACGCGCCCGCCACCAGGTGCACCACCGTGGCCGGGCATGCCCCGGCGGGTACCGCCCCGGCGGTGGTGAGAATGGCCTGGCCCCGGGGGAGCTCGCCAAGGAGAGCCCCGACCGTCGCCTCGTCGAGCTCAGAGAAGGCGTCGTCCAGCAACAGCACGGGACACGACCCGGCGATCGCCGTCACCGCGCGATGCGCGGCGAGACGCAGCGCCAGTGTGGCGCAACGCTGTCGTCCCTGGGAAAGCCGGGTGCGAGCGTCGAGAGCATCGGCCGTGATCAGGATCTCATCACGCTGGGGCCCGACGGTCGTCATCCCCCGGTGCAGGTCCTCACGGCGTGACCGGTGAAGTGCTTCGGCCAGGTCACCCGAGAACGACCTCTGGTAAACGAGGCTCAAGTCGTCATCCCGCCGAGTCAGCCGGTGAAAGGCCTCCCGGGCCAGTGGCTCAAGCTTGGCCAAGAACGCCTCCCGGGCCCGGACCAGCCTCCCGCCAGCTTCCCCGAGCTTCTCATCCCAGACGTCCAGCGTCGCCAGGACATCAGCCGACGCCACCCCACCGCACTGGCGCAATAAGGCGGAGCGCTGTCGCAAGATCCGCTCGACGGTCTGTCGCACCACCAGCTCGGAGGGGCGCGCCGCTACCAGAGCGTCATCGAGGTAGTTGCGCCGTTCCTGGGGCCCACCTTTCACCAACACGAGGTCGTCGGGCGTGAAAACGGAGACCCGCAACGTTTCCAGGAGGTCCTGCGTTCGGATCACCCGCTGATGATTACGTCGGACACGATCACGACCACCGGGGATTATCTCGATCTCGACCAGGAACCGACGTTCTCCCTCCACGCATTCCAGACGGATGATGCACCCGTTTGCCCCCACGGTTACCAGGGATTCGCGTGGGCTTCCCCGAAACGATGACAGCGTCGACGCGTAGGCCAGGGCCTCCAGCAAGCTCGTCTTACCAGCGCCGTTATCGCCCGTCACGACGGTCAGTCCATCAGGGTCGGGTTGAAACCTCACCTCACGAAGGTTGCGGAACTGCTTGACCTCCAACCAGGCGACCGAGCTCAGGAGACGCGCACCGGCATCAACAGATACCGATAGTCGTCCTCACCCTCGCCACGAACGGTCGCGGGTTTTGAAGAGTCAATGACCTCGAGGATGACTGTCTCCGCACGAACAGCCTCGATCCCGTCCAACAGGTAGGTGGGGTTAAACGCCACGACAAGCTCTTCTCCGCTGAACTGTCCATCCACGCGTTCCGCAGCTCGTCCGCTCTCGGCTGTGAGAACCGTGAGCTCCGCGCCATCGGCTTCGAACCCGATACGGACTGGCGTCGCGGCATCTTTCGCGTCCCGCACCATCAACCGCACACGACGGAGCGCCGCCCCAAGTTCATCGCGGGCGACCCGGAAGGCGTTGGGATAGGAAGCCGGAAGCAACCGCTGATAGTCAGGGAATGGGCCCTTTAACAGCCGGGTCGTCAATCGGACGTCGTGGACTTCAAAAACCGCGTCGAGTTCGGTGTGCCGGAAGACCACCTCACCGTTCTGGTCAGGACCAGCCTCCGCACCAACCAAACGTTGAATCTCAACCAGCGCCCGAGCTGGAACCAAGACCTCCGACCCTGGTTCCAGCGCGCTCATGCCTCGTAGATCCCGGAAGGCCAACCGGTATGAATCGGTCGCAACCAGACGTAACCCATCTTCTACCGAAACCATCAACACACCCGTAAGTTGCGGTGCGCGACTATCGTCGTTCAGCGCCGCAGGAACCACTTGACGCAGACCTTCCGCGAATGGCGCGGCCGCTAATTTGATGCCCTCGGACTCCGCTGGCGCGAGCCTGGTGATCTCCGCTCCAACCGGTACACGCACGATGAACTCCGCGCGCCCCGAGGTAACCCGCACTTCTTCCTCGTCACCGTCGAGGCTCACCACACCGACGTCAAACGACCGAATGATGTCCGTGACCAGACGCGAAGGCACCACCACCCCGCCGTCCCGTTCACCACTCACCCCGCAAGCAACCTCGATAACGAGATCCGGATCTGCTCCCACCACCTCGAGCTGATTGCCGTGTACCCCCAGACGCAGAGTCTGAGTACCCAACCCACTCCCTGCCCGTGCAGCACTTGCCCGTCCTGCGGTAATCAACGCCTCCAGGAGACTGTCACGGTCGGTGTGGAACTTCACCGTCGGTGTCTTCCTTTCTCGGTTAGTTACGTAATAAGTACTTTAGTAGTAGTAGTGCTTGTGGATTGTGGACAATGGTACAAAGTTCCAGGTTAATCCGATCGTAGTTTCACGCGAAACATTCCTTTGTTCTCACAGGGCCGTGAAGCAACGGAGTTGGCTTGTGGAAAGGTTATTGCACCTCCACAGGATGGACATCGTTATCCCCACGACGTCCGATCGTCTTGCACAAGTTGATCTCAACTGGTGGTTCCATGACCGTTGCGGATACGTACGGTGAGTTCGGTGACTTGTTCGTAGATTTGACGTCGTTCTTTCATTAGTCGCGAGATCTTGTCGCAAGCGTGGATCACGGTGGTGTGGTCTCGGCCACCGAACTCTCGGGCGATTGCCGGGTATGAGAAGTCGGTAAGTGTTCGAAACAAGTACATGCCAATCTGTCGTGCGATAACGAGAGGCCGCCGTCGGCTGGCGCTGCAGAGTTCCTCCACGGTAAAGCCGAACTGGTCCGCCGTGGCTTCAAGGATCTGCTGTCCGGTGATGCGCCGGGGTTGGCGGTCAGCTATCAGGTCGGCCAGTACTCGCTCGGCAGTGTCGCGGGTCAAGCGTTCTCGGGTGAGGTTGGCATAGGCCGTGACGCGAATCAGGGCTCCTTCCAGTTCTCGGATGTTGTCGGTGACGATGCTGGCGAGAAACTCCAGAACGTCGTCGTCGACGATCAACCGCTCATGATGGGCTTTGGTCCGCAGGATGGCGATGCGAGTTTCCAGTTCGGGTGGGTTGATCTCGGTAACAAGACCGGAGAGGAAGCGACTTCGCAGGCGGCTTTCCAGGGTTTTGATCGATCCTGGTGGACGGTCGGAGGTGATGACGAGCTGTTTACCCGCCTCGTGGAGGGTATTGAAGGTATGGAACAGCTCCTCCTGGAGCGTCTCTTTGCCTTCGATCATTTGGATGTCGTCTACTAGGAGCACGTCACACTCGCGATAGCGACGCTTGAAGGCCGCCATTGAGGCAGTCCGCATCGATTCCACGAGTTCGTTGAGAAACGTCTCGGTTGGCACGTAGCGAACGTCGTGACGAGGGAAGTTTTCGTTGACGTAGTTATGGATGGCCTGCAGCAGATGGGTCTTACCCAGACCGGTGGCGCCGATGATGAAGAGGGGGTTGTAGGCGCTGCCAGGTGATTCCGCGACGGACAGAGCCGCGGCGTGGGCGAAACGGTTCGAGGGACCGATTACGAAGCCGTCGAAGGTGTAACGCCGAGAGGGACTGGTCACCGTTTGCAGTGGCTGATCGAGGACCGGGGTCGCCCCGTTGAGGGCGACCACCGGGTCGACGACGACAGCTCCGATCCGGAGGTCTTCTGAGCCGGAAGCCGCTTCCGGCGTCAGGTCGAAGCGGATGGGGAAGTCTGACCCGCAGAGGTCGGTGACCGCGGCACGTACCACACCGGCGAAGCGAGTTTCGAGGCGCTCCCGTACCAGGGCGTTCGGGACGGCAAGTACCAAGGTTCCGTTGACGAGACCGACCGGATGGACGCCGGCGAACCAGGTTCTCCAGACGGCATCGGAGACCTGGGATTGGATGGCGCCGGCACAGCCGTCCCAGAGTTCTTGAGCGTCGAGCAACGTCGTGCGCCTTCCTCCAGTAAGTTCTCCACAGGAGGGTCCACATCTGTGGATTACGCAACAGACGGGCGACACCTGGGTCCCTCGTCGAGCATCGTATAGCGCGCTCCGTGGGACCGTCCCGGGCGATTGGCGAATTTCACGCGAACCGGCCCAGAGGAGCGCGCTAACATATGCGCTCCTAATTAAGGGGTTCGATGAAGCGCACGTTCCAGCCAAACAACGCCAAGAGGGCCAAACGGCATGGATTCCGTCATCGCATGTCCACTCGTGCCGGCCGTGCCGTGTTGAAGGCCCGTCGTCGCCGTGGGCGGGTGCGTCTCTCAGCTTGACCGGACACCCTGGGCGGGTGCACGGCCGGACCGTGTTCACCGCGCTCGCCGCAAGTCGGCGGCAGGCTCGTAGCGGTCCGGTGACGGTACACTTTCTCCCGCCGGGCGATGATCGCAACGAGGTGCTCGTCGCGTACGCGATTGGTCGGCACGTTGGTGGGGCCGTCGTTCGGAACCGCTGGCGTCGTCGATTGCGTGCCATCGCGGCCGAGATTTCCCCCGAGCTGGCCCACGGGGCCTATCTGGTTGGCCTCGGGCGCGGGGCGGTCGATCTCCGCTTCGACGAATTGAGAGGACGAGTCATCGAGACGATGAGACGGGCAAGCGGAGAACCCCGGTGAAAAGGACGTCATCGGCCACGCGCGCGGTCCTCGTCGGGGCGATCCGCGTCTATCAGGCGATGCGGTTTAATCGTCCGTCACCGTGTCGGTTCGTGCCTTCCTGTTCGGAGTACGCCATCGAGGCGATTCGCACCCGTGGTGCGCTCCGGGGCTGCTGGCTTACGGCTCGACGTCTCGGACGCTGCCGCCCGGCCGGAGGCCGGGGTTTCGACCCTGTACCCGGTTAGGGACACGCCATGCTGCTCGCTTCATCGATAGGAGAGATCGCCCACCCGTTCTTCATCATTTTCGCCTGGTTGATCGAACGCTTCTACAGCCTGGTCCCCAACTACGCGATCGCCATCGCCTTGCTGACACTGGTCGTGATGATCGTCGTCTTCCCCATCACCCGACGGGCGACGCGCTCGATGATGAAGATGCAACTTCTTGCACCGGAACTGAAAAAGATACAAACGCGCTACAAGGTCCCTCCGGGTACGCCGGTCGCCGAACGCCAGGAAGCCCGGCAGCGGTTGAACGAAGAGATGATGGCGTTGTACCGGGAGAACAACGTCAGCCCGACCGGCGGCTGTCTGCCGATGCTCCTCCAGCTGCCGATCTTTTGGATCCTGTACGGAACCATCCGCGGCCTGATTCACACGAAGACCTTCGCCACTGAGGCCGAGGCGATAAAGGCCTGTGGGCACCCGATCTCGGCGCGGGTCTGCACCCAGCCGCTCTACATCGACCACTCTTCGAGCTTGTACCACGCCGTCATCCACGCCAACGGCAAGCTGATGGCCTTCGGGATCAACATGGCCGACTCAGTGCGGTCCGCAGGGCTCTCCTGGGCCGAGAAGGCGCCGCTCGTGGTGTTGATTCTGCTGGCGATCGCCCTGCAGTACATCCAGATCAAGCAGGTGAGCGGGCGGAACGCCGCCGCGGCGGCCGCGAATCCGCAGATGCAGCAGATGCAGAAGATCATGCCGATCATCTTCGCGGTCATCTACATCGCCATCCCGGCCGGGGTGAACGTGTACTTCATCGTGTCGAGCCTGTTCCGTATCGGGCAGCAGGAGTACATGTATCGACGGGATCCACATATTCGAGAATCCTTGGCGAAGCTCAACGCGCGGTCCAAGACGGAGCCCACCGTGGTCGCGACCCAAGGACGCGAGCAGCGCCCGAAGGGGTTGTTCGAGCGGCTCCTCACGCCACCGGCTCTGTCGGCGGGTGGCGATGGAGGTAAGGCGCCGGGTCCGGCACCCCAGCCAATGGGGGACGGTGCGTCGCCGGTGTCGAGGGTCCGACCGCCGGCCGCGACACGATCGGTTCCCCCGGGGGGGCGGGGTCCGGGCGGTGCCCCCCGTCGTCCCCAGTCCCGCGCTCGTGGAAAACGGCCGCGGAAGCCTCGCTGAAGATGGAATGGATCGAGACAACCGGGAGAAGCATCGCCGAGGCACTGGATGCCGCGCTGGACGAGCTGGGCGTGGACGAGCAGGATGCCGAAGTCGTCATCATCAAAGAGCCGAGGTCGGGCTTGTTCGGTTGGGGCCGGAGCGAGGCGCGTCTGCGAGCTCGGGTTCGTCCGTCACGGCCCCGTCCGAAGCGCTCCCAGCGCGACCGAGCCCGGGCTTCCCGGGGAACCCGTGGCGGATCCGAGTCGTCAGGGCGTGGACCGCGGAGAGGTGACACCCTGGTGGTGCAGCCCGATAAGTCCGGGCGAGGCGGTCAGGCCATGATCGCGGGCAGCCGGTCGGGGGGGCAAGAGGTCAGGGAGCGCCGGGCGGTGGTAGACGCGGCGGTGGCCCACACCGGGGGGAGTCGCCGACGGCGGCGGGGTGGTCGGGGTCGAGGCAACGGTCGGGGCGGGTCACCCCCCCGGCCGGAGGGCGCAGGCGAGGAGGAAGCAATGACCGTCGAAGAACAGGTCGATCTGGTCGGGACATTCGTGCGCGGGGTGGTGGAACGTTTCGGCTTCGACGCCACGACGACCACCCGTGTCGAAGAGGACCGACTCTACGTTGACGTGGCGGGCGAGGACCTCGGCTTGCTCATCGGTCCCCGGGGGGCGACTCTCGACGCGCTGCAAGAGCTGGCGCGAACGGTGGTGCAACGGCGTGGCGACGAACGAGCCTTGCGGGTGGTGGTCGACGTAGCCGGATTCCGGGCTCGGCGCGCCGCGGCGCTGGAGAGCTTTACCCGACGCCGGGCGGCAGAGGTACTGGAATCCGGGGTGGCTGAAGCCCTGGAACCGATGTCGGCGGCGGACCGGAAGATCGTTCATGACACGGTGAGCGGGATCGAGGGATTGGAGACCGGCTCAGAGGGGATCGAGCCGAAGCGGTTCGTTGTCATTCGTCCGGGCGGCGGGGCCGAACCGAAGACCGAGCCGGCCGAAGGCTGACGGTGCGTGGCACCCGCCAGGCCGCAGGCTCAGCGTGGTGAGGCCCCGACGGCCGGAGACCCCGGGCGGCCCGGGATGGTCGCTCGCCGAGGATGTTCTTGCCGTGCTGAAATCAGCGCAGGACCGAGGAGCAATAGGTCCTGGCCGGATTGCCGACCAAGTTCAGCACGCGCTCGGCTTTCTCGCGGCCTGTCCCCAGCTGGCCCGGGCCGACGCGGTCCTCGATCTCGGTAGCGGGGGCGGCCTACCCGGTCTGGTCCTGGCGGCGCGACTGCCCGGCGTGCGGTTCTACCTGCTCGACGGGCGAGTCGGCCGGGCCCGTTGGCTGGAAGGAGCGGTTGGTGAGCTGGGGTGGACCGGCCGGGTCATGGTGATCGCCGAGCGAGCCGAGGTGGCGGCACATCGAGCGAGGTGGCGCGGAGCCTTTCCGGCGGTGGTGGCTAGGAGTTTCGGGTCTCCCGCGGCGACGGCCGAATGCGGAGCCGGATTTCTCGGTCCCGCGGGGGTGCTCGTGGTGTCCGGTCCTCCAGGGGGAGCGCCGGAACGCTGGCTCGTCGACCGGCTCGGTGAGCTAGGCCTCGAGCTCGCAGAGGTGACGGTCTCACCCCGGTCGTTCGCTGTTCTCCGGCGGGTCGCGCCGTGCCCGACAAGGTTTCCCCGACGTATCGGAGTCCCCGAGCACCGACCATTGTTCTGAACACGAAGAGCCAAGCAGACCGAATCCAACGGGGCCGGGATCTCCGAGATCTGGCCCGGGGCCACCCGGTGAAGGTGCGACCGGCGTCGCAGAGCGGTTGGTGGCGCTGACAGTTCAGAGGGAGAGAGGACGGACGGGTTCGAAGCCAAGTTGGCGGCACCGGGCCCGGTGGTGGCTGCCCAACCAAGGCCACATTCGGGCCAGTGCCGCGACCGCGAAGCGACAGTTCAGGTTGCAACGGTAGGTCGGTCGCCGCGGGGTGCCATCCGGGCCGACCGGTGCGGGATATGGTCCGAGCACCCGAGACTCAACGATTTCGGCGTACCGCCGCACGATGTCGTCATCGGTCAGGTGCAGCGCCATCCGGAGGTCCCGGCCGTTGTTGATCGTGACCAGGGCACCGGCGGCCTCGAAGATCCCGGCGGCCCAGGCCCACTCCTCGTCACTGGCCATGGGTGATATGTACCACAGTGGAACTTGTTTCCCGTGGAACCTTCCCGCCGGGTCGGTTCTCGACGTCCAGGGCACGGGGAGCTTTCCGGTGACGGGCCCTTGACCTGCTGACTACGGACGTGGAGGATGGAGGCCCGCGATTCGGCGCTGAGGCAGCCGAATCGCGCGAAGTCCAAGGTTGCGGGCCTGTCGAGGCGAAAGATCGACAAGCGCCAGGGTTCAAGCTGCGGTGCGGCCGGAGAGCCGGGCCGGAGACGAGAGGAGCTCGGCATCGCGCACGCAAGGAGGGCACGAACGAGGTCCGCCACCAGGCACGCCGGCACACGCCGAGGATCCGCGCGTCTGTTCGCGGTGGCCAACCAAAAAGGCGGAGTCGGAAAGACGACGACGACGGTCAACCTCGGTGCTGCCCTGGCGGAATTCGGCTGGCGAGTGCTGATCGTTGACCTCGACCCTCAGGGGAACGCGACGACCGGACTCGGGGTAGAGGCTCGGAACTTTGATAACTCGATCTACGACGTCCTGCTTCACGGATTCCCCATCGAGGACTGCATCGAGCCGACGAACCTGAAGAACCTGTTCCTCGTTCCCGCGACGATCGACCTCGCTGGCGCGGAAATTGAACTGGTCTCCGCCATGAGCCGCGAGCTCCGGTTGCACCGGGCGGTTGGGTCCGTAGTCGAGGACTTCGCCTTCGTCTTCATCGACTGTCCGCCTTCGCTGGGGCTGTTGACGGTCAACGGGTTGGCGGCGGCCTCGGAGGTCCTGGTGCCCATCCAGTGCGAGTACTACGCGCTGGAAGGACTCGGTCAGCTGATCCGCAGCGTCGACCTGGTACGCGCCAACCTGAATCCGGCGCTCGATCTGTCTACGATCGTGCTCACGATGTACGACGGACGCACCAAGCTCGCCGAGCAGGTCGCCAGTGAGGTGCGGAAACACTTCGGCGATAAGGTCTGTCAGACGGTCATCCCGCGATCGGTCCGTATCTCGGAAGCTCCGTCGTTCGGCCAACCGGTGACCGTGCACGATCCACATTCGACCGGGGCCGTCGCCTATCGGGCCCTGGCAGAGGAGCTGAGCGGTGGCCCGGCGTAGAGGGCTCGGCAAGGGGCTCGGGGCCTTGATCCCCTCCGAGGCGACCCGCGTCTCGCCGTCCGGGATGCGTGAGATCGCCCTGGCGCGGATCCGACCGAATCCGTTCCAGCCCCGGACACACTTCGACGAGGAAGCTCTGGCCGCGCTGGTCGACTCGATCCGGGCGGTTGGCGTTCTTCAGCCGGTCCTGGTGCGCGAAGCGGACGACGAGGAGTATGAGCTGATCGCCGGCGAGCGACGCTGCCGGGCGGCGCGACGCGCCGGGTTGCTGGCTATTCCGGCACTCATCCAGACTGCCGACGACGCCCTCAGCCTGGAGCAGGCCCTCGTCGAGAACCTGCACCGGGAAGATCTCAATCCGCTCGATGAAGCCGCCGCCTACCAGCAGCTCATCGAGGATTTTCATCTCACGCACGACAACGTTGCCCACCGGGTCGGCAAGAGCCGGGCCGCCATTTCGAATGCGCTACGACTCTTCCAGCTGCCGCCGGCGGTGCAGCGACTCATCCAGGACGGGCAGCTCTCGGCGGGTCATGCCCGGGTGCTGCTCATGACCCCGGACCGCGTCCTACAGGAATCGCTGGCGAACCGGGCGGTCGCCGAAGGCCTGTCGGTGCGGGTGCTCGAGGAGCTGGTGCACGACATGGTTGAGGCCCCCGAGCCGAAGCCGCCCACGGCTTCGGGCCCGGAAGGTCCGGCGTCGCCGTCCAAGGGGTCCGGCCTGCGACCACCCGGGGTGCTCGAACTGGAGGAACTGCTCGCCGAGTACCTGAACACCCGGGTGCGGGTGGCGATGAGGGCCGATCACGGCCGGGTGACGATCGAGTTCGCGACCCTCGAAGACCTCGAGCGGATCTACCGGTTGATGATCGGAGAACCCTCAAGTCGCCCTTGAAGGCTGACCGGTCCTTTGGCGGCATCGAGCAGTAATGGCATGCGAATGCCAATAGAGCTTTTCAACTGGGAGAATACATCCCGATGACCGCAGGACGACAACCGCGTGACCGGGGTGCGACCGGACTCGGCTAACGCGTCGATGGAAGTTGATCCACAAGCTCATGCACAGCTTGTGGATGGCGATTGGTCACTCCCAGACGGTCCCGACCCAGCGTGTGAGGGCCGTGACGACCACCCGGGCGAGCTCCGCGGTCCGTGGGATGACGATCTCCGGCGCCCCGAGCTGGATCTCGACCGCCGGCATGCGCGTCTCGCGCAGGATCGGCAGCGCCATGCCGGTGGTGCCGCCGTCGTCGAGTCCGAGCGCCACGGGGAGCTCCGCCTGTAGAAGCTCGGCGAGACGCCGGCTCGCCGCGGACTCGTAGCGGAAGCCGCGGTAGTACGCGATGCGGCAGGTGCGGACCTCCGGCACCAGCTGCAAGCTGATGAGACAGTCCACTTGGGTCGCGTTGGCCTCGGCGGCCTGGCGGGAGGGATCAGGGTGCGAGAAGGAAAGGGCCGCCGCCGCCCCCGCCTCGCTCAGGGCGCGGCACAACGCGCTGGCGCCGGTCGCGAATCCCCCGGGTTCGGCGACCGCGACGCGCCGGCCGTGCAGGTCGGAGCGGCCGCGTGCCACCGCGAGCCGCTCTCGCAACGGCGTGACGAGTTTCGAGGCGCCGGCCCGCATCGAGAAGCGATCGAGTTCATCGAGCGTGCGCCGGCCGAGGAAGCCGTCGGCGGGAAGCCCGGCGTTGCGCTGGAAGTCCGTTAGTGCCGTAACCGTCTGGTCGCCGAAGATTCCGTCAACTCGCCCGGGGTCGAAACCAAGCCGGCTTAAGCGGCTCTGCAGTTCGGCAACGTCGTCGCCGCGGAGCATCGGGGTCCTGCGGTACAGCAAGCGGGAACCGAGCCGGAAGCCGGCTTCGACGACCGCCGACCAGGTCGCGCGGTCACACTGACCATCGCTCGGCAGACCTCGCTCGGCCTGGAACGATAAGACGGCCGCAACCGTGGCATCACCGAAAAGGCCTGGTGGGTCGTCGGCGGGGAATCCGAGCCTGTTCAGCCGGCTCTGGAGATCGGCAACTGCGGCACCCGTGTCGCCCTTTCTCAACGGCAGGGGGCCCTGGTCGACCGGGTTCGATTCGGTGCCGGGCACGCGGCCATGCTAGGTGGGCGATCGCAGCCCAGTGATCAACCGGCTTAGCCCGCGTCGACGGGCCCGGTCCCTACAGGTGGGGATCGATGTCGGACAGCAGCGCGGACTTGCCCTTCGCGCCGACGATACGGGCCTGGATCTCACCGCCTTTGAAAAGGATGAGGGTGGGGATGCTCATCACCTCGAAACGACGCGCCGTGGCCACGTTGTCGTCCACGTTGAGCTTGACCACGCGCAAGCTGCCTTGTTTCTCCTCGGCTATCTCGTCGAGGATTGGCGCGATGATCTTGCACGGCCCGCACCACTCGGCCCAGAAGTCGACGAGGACCGGCGTGTCGGAATGTGCCACCTCCTCGTCGAAGGTGCTGTCCGTCACCGCGGACGTTGCTGCTGACACTCGTCCTCCTCAGCGTTTCTTGGTCCGCACAGCGGTCGCTACCGTGCGGACGCCCTCAATAAACAACCATGTGGCCGGGAACATTCCCTGTTCGGGGCCCACCTCAGCCCGATCCCGCCGAGGCAAGGTACTGGTCGACGTCGAGTGCCGCCATGCAGCCGGATCCGGCGGCGGTGACCGCCTGGCGGTAGCGGTGGTCCTGGACGTCGCCGCAGGCGAAGACGCCGGCCACGTTCGTTTCGGTGCTCCCCCGGGTGTGGAGATAGCCCGCCTCGTCCATCTCGAGCTGGCCGCGGAAGAGGTCGGTGTTGGGGGCGTGACCGATCGCCACGAAGCAGCCGTCGACCTCGAGCTCTCGCGACTGGCCGGTCACGACGTCGCGCAGCTGCAGGCTGGTGAGCTGCTTCTCACCGAGCATCTCGGTGACGACGGCGTTGAAGGCGAAAGAGATCTTGGGGTTGGACAAAGCTCGATCTTGGAGGATCTTTGACGCCCGCAGCTGCTTGCGGCGGTGAATGACGACCACCGAGGCCGCGAAGCGGGACAGGAAGATGGCCTCTTCGAGGGCGGAGTCACCCCCGCCGACCACTGCGATCGGCCGGTCCCGGAAGAAGAAACCGTCACAGGTCGCGCAGGTCGAGACCCCGTGCCCGGTGAGTTCGGCCTCACCGGGGACGCCGAGGGTGATGGCGCGGGCCCCGGTCGCGATGATCACCGACCGCGCCCGGTAGGTGGGCTCGGGAGCCTCGGGGTCGCCGGTCCAGACCCTGAAGGGTTGCGACCCCAGCGCCACCCGGGAGACCCTGGCGGTGACGACCTCGGCCCCGAATCGCTCCGCCTGGGCGCGCAAGCGCTCCATCAGGTCGGGACCGAGGACGCCCTCGGGGAATCCCGGGAAGTTCTCGACCTCGGTGGTCAGCATCAGCTGGCCACCGGGTTGGTCGCTCGTCGAGGAAGGTTCACCCGCGATCACGAGCGGCCGCAGGTCGGCGCGGGCCGCGTAGACGGCGGCGGTGAGCCCGGCGGGTCCGGAACCGATGACGACGACGTCGCGCGTGCCATCGCTCGTTGGCGGGCAGGTTACCCGGCTATCGAGGTCAGTCACCGGCGGTCCTTTTCTTGGGTCGCCCGCTCAGCGCCCAGCACAACATCCCACCGGTGAGGAAGATTCCCCCGAACAACAGGTCCGTCGCCCAGGCGCGCCCGGAGAAGACCGCGGTGTCGAACAAGCGGAACAGACCGGCCAGGACGGCCACCACGACGACGAGCACGAGGGTGACCACCACCGCGGCCAGCACGACCGCCCGTACCGCGACGAACAGCGGGTGGAAGGCGCGCTCCCGGACGTCGCCGATCAATACGTCGACCGCTCCGGCGACCCGTGCCGCCCAGTCCCTCTTCTCGGAGACCATCTCGTCCTGGTTCATGGGCGCGAGGTTACGGCAGGACGCCGACCGGCGGACGGGGTCGGCCTGGTCACTTGGAGAGGGCGCAGAGTCCCATGGTGCCCGGGCCGGTGTGAGCGCCGATGACCGGCCCGATGTAGGTGACCAGGGTCTCGGACCGGGGGAAGATCGGTGTCAGCAGGTCGAGGAAGAAATCGAGGTCGTTGGCATCGGCGTGGGCGACGGCCAGCCGCTTGAGGGGTCCCAGGGCGGCCGCTTTCGAGGCCAGGTACTGGAGCGAGCGGACCCGGGTGCGCTGGCGGGACTCGGGCTCGACGACGCCGCCGCGAACCTGAATCACCGGCTTGATCGACAACAGGGACCCGAAGAACGCCTGGGCGTTGCCGATCCTTCCGCCCCGGCGCAGGTACTCGAGGGTGTCGAGGGCGCCATAGACGGAGAGCTTTCCGACCTCATCGGTGATGGTGGCGGCCATGCGCTGAAAATCCACGCCGGCCTCGATGAGCTCGGCCGCTTCCAGGACGAGTAGCCCTTCGGCGATGGTCGCCGTGAGCGAGTCGACGACCGCGACGGGGAACTTTCCCTCGAAGGCCTCGGCGCCGGCGCGGGCGGCTTGATAGGTGCCGGACAGCCGCGACGAGATGGTGATGCAGACGGCACCGGCGCAGCCCTCGTCGGCTGCGGTGGCGAAAGCTTGCTGGAAGGCACCAGGAGCCGGCGCGGAGGTCTCGGCCAGGGCATCGGATTGTCGGGCGAGCTTCCAAAACCCCTCGGCCGAGATCCCTCGCAGCTCGGCGGGGTCGGTGTCACCGAGGCGTACGTCGAGCGGCACCACGGTGATCTCGTGCTCGCTGAGGAGGTTGCCCGGCAGGTCACAGCTGTTGTCAGTGACGATACGGATAGGTTTCACGGTTCCCCTTCACCGGTCCCGAATGCGCACGCGCCCCTCGGCGGGAAGTCTGCCAGCCGTGGACCGTGCCTGCGATGCCAGCCGTGCCGAGGTAGACGGCCGCACCGGTGGCGACGGCGATGAGGAGTCGGATCCAGCCGCCGATCCCGTAGCCAGTGCCGATCTCCGCCACGACGGCGGCGACCGCGAAGGCCATCACGAGGCTCAACACGAGAGAGCGGGCCGACGAGGTGAGGAGGGCTCTACCGCCGATCGTCCCCAGCCGCTCACGCAGCACCGACAGAGCGGCAATGGCCGCGATGGTGTAGGCGATCGAATACGCGAGCGCGAGGCCGCGCACCCCGAGCGGCTTGTAAAGGAGCACGGCGACCAGGATGTTCAGGCCATTTTCCAGCACGTACAGGACGAAAGCCGAGCGGGTGTCCTGCATGGCCTGGTAGGCGCGGGTCGCGAGGAAGAACACGCAGAAGCCAGGCAGGCCGAGGGCGAACAGCGCCAACACGGAGGCGGTGAGGTGGGCCGCGGCTACCCCTTCGTTGCCGTGTTGGAGGAGGAGCGTGACCGCCTGGCGGGCCAGGATCAGGTAGCCGACCGTGGCCGGCAAGATGAGCGCGAGCACCTGTCGCAAGGCCGCCCCGAAACGGATGCCGAGGTCGTGCCACCGGCTTGCCGTTCTCAGGCGTGCGAGGTCCGGCGAGGTGACGTTGATGATCGACGTCGCGACGACGCCGAAAGGGAATTGGAAGAACGCGTAGGCGTAGGTGTAGGCACTGACGGCGCCCGGCCCGACGTGGAACTCCAGCGCCAGCACGACGAAGAGGGCGATCTGGTTGGCGACGACGAAGCCAAAGGTCCAGCCCGACAGGCGCACGATGAGACGGATGGCGGGGTCGCGCGGGCGCCACCGGAAGCGCAGCCGAAGGTGCGCCCGGCGCATCGACGGGATCAGCGCGACGGCCTGGAGGGCGACGCCGAGGGTGGTGCCGACGCCGAGCAGGACGAGTAGACGGTGGTCGTGCTGAACCTGCGGGACGGTCGCGTGCCGGGCGACAGCGGCGAAGGCCGCCAGGATGCCGATCCCGACGAGGTTGTTGACGACGGGGACAAACCCGACGACGCCGAAACGGTCGCGCGTGGCAAGCACCGCCGACATAAGACTTATCGCCCCGTAAAAGAGCAGCTGTGGCGCGAAGAAGCGGAGCAGCTCGACGGCGACAACATGCTCGGCCGCGGTGGCCTTGCCGAAGGTGAACAGGGTGATGAGCACCGGCGCGGCGGCGACGAATGCGATGGTCGCCACGACGAGCACGACGCTCGCGAGCGTGACGACCGCCGAGATGGACTCCATGGCTTCGGTTTCGGTGCGGGTGGACAACCGCTCGACGAAGACGGGGACGAAGGTCGCCGCGAGCACGCCCCCGAGGACCAGGTCGTGCACCGCGTTCGGCGTGTTGTTCGCGAGGTTGAAGGAGTCGGCGAGGCGTGACCCGCCGAGCGCGTAGGCCAGCACAACGAGGCGGGCGAGCCCGGTCAGGCGGGAGGCGACGGTGCCGAGTCCGGTGCCGAGCGAGGCTCGGGCGAGACGCTCGGCGCGCGAGCGACTACCCAGGACGTCGACACCAGCGTCGGGTGGCGTCGCCCGGTTCACTCGTCGGTCGCTGGGGACGGCTCAGGGCCGGCCAGGTTGGCAGCTTGTCGGTGGCGGGAGCGAGCGCGTAGCCACCAAAGGGCGAGCACGAGGAGGGCTGCCACCGACAAGGCGACGGCGACAAAGGAGAAGGCGGTGGACCGCACGGTGTAGACGTACTCGAAAAGGACGATGCCGCCGCGGGGGGACAGCAATTCGAGGCCGAGTGTCGACACACCGGATGTCCTCGCCGTCACGGGTATCTGGAACGGCGAATTCTTGTGCCCGAGCACGACCGGTCGACGCAGATCACCTGGTGCGATCACCAGCGTGCTGCTGGCAAGCTCGAGCGTGGCGTGAACCGGGCTTGGGAAGGTCGAGACGATGGTGATAGGGACCTTGGCTGTGCGTTGGGTGAGGGTCACCGTCTTGGTGCCCGAAACCGAGATGGCACGTTCGATCTGGGCGACCGCCGCCAGGGGCTGTGCCGCGTAGCGCGCCCAGGCCGAACGCTGGAGCCCCGCCGTTTCGGCGAGGAGTACCGAATCTTCGGCGGTGGAGAGGAACTTGGCGTCGTCCGGGACGATGGAGTCGATCGCTCGGAGCGTCGAGAGCGCGCCTTGGACGGAGGAAGCCAGCAGGTACGACGACGGTGCGTGGTTTGGTATCGCGGTCAGTTGACGTGGAGCACCGTCGGCTCCGATCGGGACCGCCGAGAAGGTTGACGCCACGGTCGCAAGTTGGGCGATGGGACTCGACTCGAGGCCCTCGAGGACTGCGTGGAGGAACGCAGGTGAGCTGGGGATCTTGGCGGGGGCGACGACGACGCCCCGGGCCTGGCGCCCGAAAGGCTCCTCGAAGTAGATCTGCGCGACCTCGGCGAGCAGTCGGTGGGCGGCGAGCACCGGGTCGGGGTTCGGGCCGAAGTGCGAAGCAAGGCCAGAGTCAGCGACCAGGACGGATAGCCGGATGGGGTGCGCCGGTGACCCTTTTGCCGCGGAGGGGCCCAAGTTGAAGGGCGAGGACCGGGTCATGAGCTCGGTCGTCGGCAGGCCGGTGTCGGGGATGATGATCTGGTCGATGTGCTCCTTGGCGAGGTCGGCGAGACCGGCGTTGTCGAGTGGCGTCGTCGACAGATAGGGGCCGGTGGGCGCCTTGGCGGACAATGTCTCCCGAAAGACGCTCGCGGCCTGGGCGAGCTGAGTGTGCAGCGTGTCTCCCAGCCCGACCGAAGTGAGCGCGTCGAGGTCCACCGGGGTGAACGGTGCCTCGAGGAACTCGATCGTTCGCGACGAACGCTGGCGTTTCACGAGCGCCCGCAAGTCGGCCAGCACCCTCGCGGCTTCCGACGACGGCGTCGCCGCCAGGGCCGCGAGGAGCTGTGGATACACCTCGAGCGTCAAGCGGGAGTCGGGATCGCCTCGAATCGACGCCAAAGTCATGGCCAGGGAACGGATCTCCCCGGAGGTCAGTGTGGGGACACCCGAGGCGGTAAGCGCTGGCGTATCGCCGAGGGCCAGTACCAACGCGACCCTCAACGGGATGGATCCGGGTTCGCCCGCGACGTAAACGAGATAGGTCGTGAACGACGCGAGCGGCGTGTCATTCGAGGTGTTGACGACGGTCACCTGAAGGGGGTACACGCCGTCACAAGCGAGTGGCGGACAGTCGAGCGCGAGTCCCGGAGATCCGACCGGGCGTTGGGTGACCGAGGCCGACGTGGTGACCCGAACGTGCATTGCGACACTCAGCGGGCTCGTTCCCGCCACCCGGAGCGCGTCGAGGGGAATGATCGGAGTCGACTCGAGGACGAGTTCGGTTGGCGCTTGTTTGCCGGACTCGGACAGCTCAAAGGCGTACCGACTCGTGAGGCGGGAGTACACGGTGAGCTTCAAGCCGAGATCCGCCTTGCGAGCTGGCGAGCGGATCGAGAGGTCGAGCGACATCGAGGAACCGGTCACCCAGTTGGTTTGGGAGACGAGGACGACATCCGTGCGGTGCTGGTTGCTGCTACCGGAAGCCGCCGCCGAGGGGGAAATTCCGGTGCCACCGATCGCGGCGACCGACACGACGAGCAAGGCGACGAAATAGGCGGCCCGTACGGGTCGCACCGCGGCGGGGGAGTTCGAGAGCTGCGAGCGAGCCACGGGTGGCGATGTCCTCCGATCGAACCCGGTCCGACGGGAGCCTACTGTCGGGCCGATTCCCAGGTCAGACGGGACGCCACCGATCCCGGGGGTGGGGGCGGCCGCAGGCTACCCTCACGACCCGTGGTCCCCGAACGCGTCCGCCCCGTCGTGGAGGAGACGGCAGAGCTGGTCGGTCGGTTCATCGCGGCCGGCAAACGCCTCTACGTCGTGGGCGGGACGGTGCGGGACGCGGTCGTCGGCCCACCCGGAGGCGGCGAGCCTTTCGGGCCGAACGCCGACATCGACCTCACGACCGACGCGCTCCCCGACGAGATCGAGGCCCTGGTTGCCGGGTGGGCGGACGCGGTCTGGTTGCAGGGCAAGCGGTTCGGGACGATCGGCTGTTCCCACGCCGGTCGCCGTTTCGAGATCACGACACATCGCGCCGAGGCGTACTCGCCAGAATCCCGCAAGCCAGAGGTGGAGTTCGGAGACGACATTGTCGCCGATCTGTCACGCCGGGACTTCACCGTGAACGCTATGGCGCTCGCTCTCCCCGAGCTGGAGCTGGTGGACCCGTTCGACGGTCTGGGCGATCTTGCGACCAAGAAGCTGCGCACGCCACTTGACCCGACGTCGTCGTTCATGGACGACCCGTTGCGGATGTTGCGGGCGGCCCGCTTCTTGGCCGGGTACTCGCTCGAGCCGACCGGGGAGCTGGTGGCGGCGGTGGTGGCGCTGCGGGAGCGCTTGTCGATCGTGTCAGCCGAGCGCATCCGGGACGAGCTGAACCGTTTGATCGTGCTCCCGGACCCCGAGGCGGGGCTCTGGTTCATGGTGACCAGCGGCCTCGCGGACCAGTTCCTGCCGGAGATCCCGGCGCTCGCCCTCGAACAGGACTCGGTCCACCGCCACAAGGACGTCCTGGCGCACACCATCGCGGTGGTCGGGAAGACTCGCCCGGACAAGGTGCTCCGGCTGGCCGCGTTGCTCCACGACATCGGCAAGCCAAGGACCCGTGTCGTCGGGCCGGACGGCGTGTCGTTCCACCACCACGACGTGGTGGGCGCACGCCTGGCCCGGCAGCGCCTCGCGGCGTTGCGGTACCCGACGAACGAGATCGACGACGTCGGGCGGCTTATCGAACTGCACCTGCGATTTCACACCTACAGGATGGGATGGACGGACTCGGCCCTCCGGCGCTACGCGCGCGACGCGGGGCCTCTGTTGGGGCGCCTCAACGAGCTGACCCGGGCGGACTGTACGACGCGGAACGTTGATCGTGCCCGCGATCTGGAACGCGGAGTCGACGAACTGGAACGGCGGCTTGACGATCTCGCCACCCGGGAGGCGCTCGACGCGATCCGACCCGAGCTCGACGGTGACGCCGTCATGGCGCGGCTCGGAATCCCGCCGGGCAAGGCGGTCGGTCGAGCCCTGCAGTTTCTCCTTGAGATCCGGCTCGAGGAGGGATTAGTGGGCGCGGAGGAGGCCGGTCGGCGACTCGACGCCTGGTGGGCGGCGGAGCGATCCGGTTCCGGGTGAGGTCGGGACCGGCTCAGGGGCCCGCCGCGAACCGCTCCACCAGCTCGTAGGCCTCGTTGTCGTGGTATTGCACCGGCGGCGACTTCATGAAATAAGACGACGGCCCGATGAGGGGGCCGGCCAGCCCGCGGTCGAGCCCGAGGCGCGCGCACCGGACGGCGTCGATGATGACCCCCGCCGAGTTCGGCGAATCCCACACTTCGAGCTTCAGTTCGACGTTGAGGGGCACGTCACCGAAGTTCCGTCCTTCGAGCCTGATGTAGGCCCACTTGCGGTCCTCGAGCCAGGGGACGTGGTCGGAAGGCCCGATGTGGATGCAGTCACTCCCGATCCCGTTGTCGATCTGGCTCGTGACGGCCCGGGTCTTCGAGATCCTCTTCGACTCCAGCCGCTCGCGTTCGAGCATGTTCTTGAAGTCCATGTTCCCGCCGAAGTTGAGCTGGTAAGTGCGGTCGAGCACCGTTCCGCGGTCCTCGAAGAGCCGCGTGAGCACCCGGTGGATGATTGTGGAGCCAACCTGGCTCTTCACATCGTCGCCGATGATCGGCACTCCGGCCGCCTCGAAGCGGGCCGCCCAGACCGGATCGCTCGCGATGAATACCGGGATGGCGTTGACGAACGCCACGCCGGCTTCCATGGCGGCGGCGGCGTAGTGCTTCTGAGCGTGCTCCGAACCGACCGGAAGGTAGGCGACGAGGACCTCGGTGCCGGTACGGCGCAGGACGTCGGCGACGTCAACCGGCGGAGCCGGCGACTCCTCAACGACCTCCCGGTAGTACTTGCCGAGCCCGTCCAGGGTCGGCCCGCGATCGACGGTCACACCGGTCGTTGGCACGTCGCAGAATCGGAAGGTGTTGTTCTGCCCGGACTGGATCGCCTTGTTGAGGTCGAGGCCCACCTTTTCGGCGTCGACGTCGAAGGCCGCCACGAAGTCGATGTCCCTCACGTGGTAGCCACCGAGGGAGACGTGCATGAGGCCGGGCACGGTCTCGTCCACGTTCGCGTTCCGGTAGTACTCGACACCTTGGATGAGCGAGCTGGCGCAGTTGCCGACCCCGGCCACCGCGAGCTTGATTCTTCCCTTCGGGCTGGTCATAGCCGTTTCCTTCCGTCTCATGGCCGTTGCCTTGCGTCCTTCACGACTTCCGTGCCGGCGCGGGCTGGCAGGGGGACGTCGCTGAAGCCTTTGCTTGCCGTCGCGGCGCGCAAGGGAGCGCGTGCCGTTCCGGTGACCCGGTGGGCCGGACGGTTCAGTGCCGTTCGCTCCCGGTCGAGTAGCCGCTCGACCCACGACAGGTCGTTGGCGACTGTTTCCTGGGCATGCTCGGCGATTGTCTGCTGGTACTCGTCCAGGGGCCGGGTCCGGCGGGCCAGCGAGCTCTCATCGCGTTGGAGCCGTTCGAGAAGTTCGCTCCGCCTTTTCTCCAGCAGACGGATGCGAGCCTGGGGGTTGAGATGACGGGCGAAGGCGAGACGAAGCGAGAAGCCCCGGGGGTCACCGGCTTGGGCGTCGGCGGACTGGAGCAGTTGCTCGAAGATCTCTTCGCCGTGCGGCGTGATCTCGTAGACCTTGCGGGCCCGGGTGCTGCGCCCGCCGAAGGCGATGGCCGCCTTCGCCGTGGTCCGGCGCGCGACCAGGGCCGCACGCTCACCGGTGAGGGAGCCGGTGAGCGGCATCTCCTCTTCGATGTGGCGTCCTCGGCGCAAAGGCGGTAAGGGCCCAACGGTCCGCACCGCCAGCGAAGCCTCGAGGCGGGCGAGCGCGGGGTACAGCGAACCGAAGGACAGGTTGGACAGAACGCCGAAGTTCTCGCGCAGAGACTTGCGGATCTCGTAGCCGTGCATCGGCCGATCCTTGAGCAGTCCAAGGATCGCGAGTTCGAGCATCCGGCAATAGTAGCAGCCGATGTATCGACTCGATATGTCGATTTCGTGACGAGCCAGCCGGAACGCTCCACATGGTCTCACGGCGCTCGGCGGCGTCGGGCGGACAGAGAGCACGGGTAACCTGTCGCCGTGCGACCGGAAGCCGAGTCTGCTGCCCGTCGTTGGACACCGACGGGTCTCGGACAGATCGAGTATCGACTGGCACGAGACGCGGTGGTGCGCGAGTACCGACGGGGCCGACTGTCGAGGCTGGAGGTCTGCGACGCTCACCCAGAGCTGATGCGCGTGGCACGCAACTTGGGCCGGGTCACCGAGGTCGACTGTCCCATCTGTGACGAGGCCAAACTGGTGCACGTCGCCTTCGCTTTCGGTCCCCGCCTGCCTCCGTGTGGGAGAGCGCTCGAGATGGACGGCGAACTGCACTCGCTCGCGCGTAACCGTGACGACGTCGCGTTTTACGTCGTCGAGGTCTGTACGAACTGCTCGTGGAATCACCTGGTGAGGATGTTCACGGCACGGACGGCACGCGCCCGCTCGTTTGTCTGACTGAGGGTTTCCGAGAGCCAGCGCCCGGATAAGTCGTGACGCCTGGAGGATGAGGTCCAGGTACCCTGGGACGGTCGCCGGCAGCCGCGCGCGCTGGACGACAGGAGGTCGAGATGCGAGATTCCGTGTCAGTCCCGTCGATCGCTGGCCGCAAACGGGCCCGGGGCGCGTCGCCGATCGTCATGGTGACGGCGTATGACACCCCGTTCGCGCGGATCGTCGACGATGCCGGCGTCGACATCATCCTGGTCGGCGACTCCGTCGGGAACAACGTGTTGGGTTACGAGAACTCGCTGGCCGTCGACCTGGGCCAGATGGTCCATCACGTCGGCGCGGTCGCCCGTGCCAAACCGGGCGCGCTCGTTGTCGGCGACCTGCCCTGGATGAGTTATCACGTCGATTTGCCGAGCACGCTGCGCAACGCCGCGGCGCTGGTGCGCGCCGGAGCGGAGGCCGTGAAGCTGGAAGGGGGACGGCGTCGGGTTCCGGCCGTCCGGGCGATTCTTGATGCCGAGATTCCCGTGATGGGCCACCTCGGGCTGACCCCGCAGTCGCGACACATGATGGGCGGCTTTTCCATTCAGGGTAGGAGCGCCGAGGCGGCGCGGGAACTTGAACTCGACGCCCGCGCGCTCGCCGAAGCGGGATGTTTCGCGATCGTGCTGGAAGGTATCCCGGACCTCGTGGCGAAGAGGGTGACCGAGGCGGTCGACATCCCGACGATCGGCATCGGAGCCGGTCCCGAGTGCGATGGCCAGGTGCTCGTTCTGCACGACCTGCTCGGTCTTTCCTACGGGCATGTGCCCAAGTTCGTTCGCCGCTACGCGGATCTCTCCGCGGTCGCCCGCGAGGCGGTTGCGGGTTTCGCCACGGACGTGCGTTCGGGCAGCTACCCGTCACCCGACGAGACGTACCACGCGTCGCCCGATCTGCAGCGGGAGCTCGGAGGCAGTCCCCCGCGGTGAGCCGCCGGGAGGATGTCGGTAGGGGAAGCGATACCGCCGGCTGCGAGAATTTGCGATCTGGTACTGGCGGGGAGAACAGGAGTCTTCGGCTACCATGACGAGGTTATATTCACCCCTGCCCCGGCGGGACCGGGGTCCCGGACGTTAACCATGCCGGGTCCGAAGGAGGTGAGCCGCCCTGCGGCCCTACGAGATTGCTGTCATTTTCGATGTCGGCCTGGACGAGAACGACATGCGAGCGACGACCGACCGCGTCGCGGAGCTCGTGCGCTCGCGGGGAGGATCCGTTGGTCACATCGAGCGCTGGGGTCGTCGGACCTTCGCCTACGAGCTGAAGCACAAGACCGAAGGCTTCTACCTCTTCATGGAAGTCGTCGCGGAACCGGAGGCGATGGCCGAAGTCGATCGGATGCTTGCGCTCACCGACGAGGTGTTGCGCCATCGGGTCATCCGCCAATCAGACAAGTTGGCCAGCCGCATCCATCCCGGTGAGGCGGCGAGTGACGGCCAGTCGGGCTAATCGAGAAAACGGAGACGAAGATGGCGAACGGCAACACGGTCGTGCTCGTCGGGAACGTGACAAGGGATCCAGAACTGCGTTTCACGCCGGCGGGCCAAGCGACCGCGAGCTTCGGGCTGGCTGTCAACCGACGTTGGCAGAATCGCCAGACCCAAGAGTGGGAGGAAGCAACCTCGTTCTTCGACGTGGTTTGCTGGCGTGAGATGGCCGAGAATGTCAGTGAGTCGCTCGTGAAGGGTGCTCGGGTCATCGTGACGGGGCGACTCGAGCAACGTTCTTGGGAGACGCCGGACGGCGACAAGCGCACCAAGGTCGAGGTGATCGCTGACGAACTCGGGCCGAGTCTGCGCTGGGCCACCGCACAGATCGTGAAGAACGAGCGGCGGGGTCCCGGGGGTGACACCCGGCCCTCAGCTGGCGCCCCGAGGCCAGATCGCGCCGCCGCGCCTCAGCCGGCGGTCGGCGAGGACGAGGAGCCTTTTTGATGGCGAGAAACAACGATAGAGAACGCTCGACGCGTCGAGTCCCGAAGGACAACCTCAGGCGGACCAAGAAGAAGGTTTGTGTTTTTTGCAAGGACCGGATCGACTATGTCGACTACAAGGACGTGAACCTGCTGCGCAAGTTCATGTCCGATCGCGGCAAGATCCGTGCCCGGCGGGTGTCGGGTAACTGCGCCCAGCACCAGCGTGACGTGGCGACGGCGATCAAGATGACCCGCGAGCTCGCGCTGCTGCCCTACACGCAGCGGACGACGAGCGAGCGCCCCGGTGGACGGGGTGGTGGGCGTGGCGGTGGACACGGATCGGGATACTCGCGGCTATCAGAACGGCCGGTGACCCGAGTCGCGGTCGTCGAGTTGCCAGAGGAGCCTGAGGTCGAGAGCAACGTCGACGACGTGGTCGAAGAGGCCGCAGACGGCGCCGAGACTGAGGGGCCGGAGATCTCCGCGTGAAGATCGTCCTGCGGACCGACATCGAGGGCATTGGCAAGCGGGGTGACGTCGTCGAGGTGAGCGACGGCCACGCCCGGAACTTCCTCTTGCCCTCGGGCAGAGCGATCGTGGCGACGCATCACATCTCGGAACAGGCGACGGCGATGCGCCGCGCCCGCGATGTCGCCGATCAGCGTGCTCGGGAAGCTGCTGAATCGACGGCGCGGCAACTCGTGCCGGTGGTGATCACCGTCAACGCCCATGTTGGCAAGGCGGGCCGACTGTTCGGATCGGTGACGCCGGCGGAGATCGTCGCCGCGGTGGAGGCCCAGACCTCGGTGGTGCTCGACCGGCACAAGCTCGTCATCCACGAGCCGATCAAGTCAGTGGGGACGCATGAAGTTGGCGTCCATCTCCATCCCGAGGTTGAGTTCGTGCTCACCGTGGAGGTCGTCGGCTAGGCACATTAGGTCAAATGTGACCCCGAGCTTCGAGTTCGAGAGGGACCGTTACACCGGTTTCGTACGGTTCGAAGGCGTGAACGAGCGGCCGGAAGGGCAGGTGCGACCCGGGCAGCCTGCGGAACCGACGGATTCACCCCAGTCCTCCACCGGAAACCCACAGCATGGCTGGGTTTATTCGCAGGATGTGCTTCTGGCAATTCGCAGCTGCTCGGGTGCAGTGTGAGTCCGGCCATGTTGCAGTCGTTTGAAGACACCAGACGGCGCCCCCGTCAATCTGCAGTCCCTGCGGTCGCCCCACGTGTCCCGCCGCACAACCTGGAAGCGGAGGAGTCACTCCTCGGGGCGATGCTGCTCTCTCGCGACGCGATTGCCACCGCGATCGAGAAATGTTCGCCAGCCGACTTCTACAAGCCGTCGCACGGACAGATCTTCGGCGCGATCACGGCGCTGTATTCCCAGGGCGAGCCCGCTGACGCCGTCACCGTGGCCGAGGAGCTGCGACGGGCCGGGACCCTGGAGGAAGTCGGCGGCGCCGCCATGCTCGGATCGCTGCAGTCGAACACCCCGGCTATCTCGAGTGCCGGCCGCTACGCCCGCATCGTCGAGGAGAACTCGCTGTTGCGTCGCCTGATCGGTGTGGCCCAGGAGATCGCGGAGATCGGCTACGGGCTGCCGGGCGACGTGACGAACGCGATCGACCAGGCCGAGGCGATGGTCTTCGAGGTCGCCCAGCGCCGGTCGGTGGACAGCATCGTCTCGTTGCACGATCTGCTTGGTCGCAGTCTGGACCGGTTGGAGGAGCTCTACGACCAACGCCTGAGGATTACTGGGGTGCCGACCGGTTACACAGATCTCGATGAACACCTTTCCGGACTGCAGCCGTCGAACCTCGTCGTTGTCGGGGGCCGACCGTCGATGGGCAAGACTGCTTTCGCGCTCGGCCTAGCGGCCAACGCGGCCATGCTGGGCACCCCGGTGCTCTTCTTTTCGTTGGAGATGAGCCACCTCGAAGTGGCGCAGCGTGTGCTGTGCGCCGAGGCGCGGGTTGATTCTTCCCGGATGCGTAACGGCCAGTTGTTGGAGGCCGACTGGCCGAAGATCTCGAGCGCCATCGGCCGGATCGGGAGTGCGCCGCTCCATATCGACGACAACCCGAACGTGACGGTGATGGACATCCGAGCCAAGTCGCGCCGGATGCGGGCCCGTGACGGCCTCGGTCTGGTGGTCGTCGACTACCTCCAGCTGATGAGCGGGCGAACCGGCGCCGAGAACCGCCAGGTCGAGATCTCCGAGATCAGCCGGGGACTGAAGATCCTCGCCCGCGAACTCGAGATCCCCGTCGTCGCCCTCAGCCAGCTGTCACGGGGGCTGGAGAGTCGTGCCGACAAGCGTCCGATGCTCGCCGACCTGCGTGAATCCGGCGCGATCGAACAAGATGCCGATGTCGTGATGTTCATCTACCGGGACGAGATCTACAACCCGGACTCGCCGGACCGCGGCGCAGCCGAGATCCACATCGCCAAGCACCGCAACGGCCCGACCGGCGCGGTGCAGCTCGCGTTCGTCACCAACTACGCGCGCTTCGCCAACATGGCGCGGGTCTAGTTCTCGGCCCTTCGATTTTCATACAGGAGGCTCACAGGATTTTCTCAGCCGGACGGGGCATGATCGCCCGGTGAGCGCTCCGGCCGGCCGTGTCCTCGTCGTGGACGACGAGGCGAACATCACCGACCTGGTCGCGACCGCGCTCCGTTACGAGGGGTTCGAGGTGACGACGGCCCAGTGTGGACGGGCCGCGCTGAACGAGGTCGAATCGGCCCGGCCCGACCTGCTGATCCTGGATGTGATGCTCCCCGACCTCGACGGGTTCGAGGTGGCGAGACGGATCCGCCAGGACGGACGGCGGGTGCCGATCCTGTTCCTCACCGCCAAGGACGCCACCGAGGACAAGGTTCGGGGGTTGACGCTGGGTGGCGATGACTACGTGACGAAGCCGTTCAGCCTGGAAGAGCTGATCGCCCGGGTGCGCGCGGTGCTGCGGCGGGTGGCCGGGGGGGTCGGCGCCCCCTCGCGTCTCGTCTTCGCCGACCTCGAGCTCGACGAGGAGACCCACGAGGTGTTTCGCGGGCAGACGCCCATCGAGCTCACGCCCACGGAGTTCAAGCTGCTCCGGTATTTCTTGTTGAACCCGCGCCGGGTGCTCTCGAAAGCCCAGATCCTCGACTACGTGTGGGAGTACGACTTCGGCGGCGACGCCAATGTGGTCGAGACTTACGTGAGCTACCTGCGCAAGAAGGTCGACAGGCTGGGGCCGCCGCTGATTCACACCCTGCGTGGTGTCGGATACAGCCTGCGGAACCCGGCAACCAGCTAGGGCCGCCCGATGCGATGGTTCCAGTCGACGCGAGCCGTTGTCTCGTCGCTTGGGGGCCGACTGCGCCGCATGTCGCTGCGGGCGCGTCTGTCGCTCGGTCTGGTGCTCATCGTCGGGGTCGGTCTGGTCGTCGCCGACATCGTCATCTACCAGCAGGTTCAGTCTTATTTGGTCGGCCAGGTCGACTCCGAGCTGAACACGGCCCTGCCGTCCGTCGTGGCACAGCTCCGGTCGGGTGGCACGTTCCAGGGAAACTTCGGTTTCGGCCCGGATACGCCATCCGGTACCTGTGGCGCGCTCATCGACTCGACAGGGATCGTGGTCGAAACGCCGGTCGCCAGCTTGGATGGACCGGCGCCGGACTTTCCCTCCAGCCTGCGCAACCCGTCGAGCTCCTCGACGGCCCGCTACTTCTCGGTCGGTGCCGAGGGCGATCCGTCCTTCCGCTATCAGGTCCTGGCCCAGCCGGTGATCATCAGCAGCCGTGGGGGTTTCGGCGGCCAGGCTCCCGGCTACGCCGTGGTGGCCATCCCGCTGACCTCGCTTGACAACACGCTCAGCCGACTGGTGACGATTGACCTCGCCGTCTCAGCGGTGGTGCTCCTGGCGCTCGCGGTCCTGGGCCTGGTAGTGGTGCGGGTCGGTATGCGACCGCTCGGGGAGATCGAGCGGACCGCCGCCGCGATCGCGGCCGGTGACCTCTCGCGCCGGGTCGAACGATCCGACGCCCACACCGAAGTAGGTCGTCTCGGGGCCTCCCTCAACGAGATGCTGGCCCAGATAGAGCAGGCCTTCGCCCAGCAGCAAGCCTCTGAAGCCCGCCTGCGCCAGTTTCTCGCCGACGCTTCGCATGAGCTGCGCACCCCCCTCACGTCGATCCGCGGCTACTCGGAGCTGTTCCGGCGGGGGGCCTCAGACCGGCCGAAGGACCTGGCCTCGGCGATGCGTCGCATCGAGGATGAGGCGGCGCGGATGGGCGTCCTCGTCGACGACCTGCTCTTGCTGGCTCGGCTGGACCAGGGCCGGCCCTTGGAGCGCGCCCCCGTCGACCTCGTGGCGATCGCGCGGGAGGTGACCGCGGACCTGGCCGTCATCGAGCCGGAACGGCCGATCACCTTTGAGGCGTCGACACCGATCATCGTGTCGGGCGACGAGCAACGGCTCCGCCAGGCCGTCGCCAACCTGATCCACAACGCCCTCGACCACACGCCAGCGGGCACTCCCGTCGAGATAGCCGTCCGAGTAGACGGCGACCGGGCGGTGCTCACCGTCGCGGATCACGGACCGGGGATCCCTCCGGAGCATCTCCCCCGGGTCTTCGAGCGCTTCTACCGCGCCGACCCCTCGCGGACCCGACAGAGCGGTGGGTTGGGTCTCGGTCTCGCCATCGTGTTGTCGATCACCGAGGCCCACGGCGGCACGACCCGCGCCGAGAGTGAAATGGGCCGCGGGGCGACCTTTATCGTCGAGCTCCCGATCGCTTCGCGGCCCGCGGACGCGGGGGATGTCGACCCTGCCGCGCCAGCATCCGAGGGGCCTGCCCGCTAGTCGGGTGCGGCGAAGGAAGGTGCACTCAGTCCCGGTCTTGACGGTCGATGGGCGAAGGACGCTCGCCGGCCGGGGCGGGGCCCACCGGATACGAGAGGATCGCAGCCGGCGGTGACCGGTTCCGGGGACGGGAGTCCTCGGAGTCCGAGCCGTTCAAACTTCGGGTTGGCCCCCGGTACGATCGAGTCATGGAGTACCGGGTTCTCGGCCGCACCGGTGTTCAGGTCAGCCCGTTGTGCCTGGGGGCGATGATGTTCGGTGCCTGGGGCAACACCGATCAGTCGGAGTGCATCCGCATCATCCACCGGGCCCTCGACGCCGGGATCAACTTCATCGACACCGCCGACGTCTACTCGTCGGGCGAGTCCGAGAAGATCGTCGGCAGGGCCCTGGCGGGCGGGCGGCGCGACCAGGTCGTTCTCGCCACCAAGGTCCACGGCACGATGGGGGAAGACCCGAACCAAGGGGGCAACTCACGACGATGGATCACCTCGGAGTGCGAGGCGAGTCTGAGCCGGCTCGGCACCGACCACATCGACCTCTATCAGATCCATCGGCCCGATTCGACCTGCGACATCGACGAGACGCTCGGCGTGCTCACCGATCTCGTTCGAGCGGGCAAGATCCGCTACTTCGGGAGCTCGACCTTCCCTGCCCACGAGATCATCGAGGCCCAGTGGGTCGCGGAACGCCGGGGGCGGGAGCGCTTCGTCACTGAGCAGCCGCCCTACTCGATCCTCGCCCGCGGGGTGGAAAGCGCCGTCCTTCCGGTCTGTCTTGAGTACGGGATCGGGGTGATTTCCTGGAGCCCGCTGGCGGGGGGTTGGCTATCCGGGGCTTTCGGGGAGGGCAAGCCGAACACGAGTCGCCGGTCGACCCGTATCCCAGCGCGCTACGAGTTGTCGACGCCGGAGAACCAGCGGAAGCTGGAGGTGGTATCGGACCTCGAACGGCTGGCCGAGGAAGCCGGGCTGACCCTCATCGAGCTGGCCATGGGGTTCGTGCTCGAGCATCCCGCGGTCACCGCGCCGATCGTCGGGCCGCGCACCTTGGAGCAGTTGGAGACGTTGCTTGCCACGGCGGACGTCGTCTTACCGGTGGAGGTGCTCGACCGGATCGACGAGATCGTCCCTCCCGGTGTGACCTTCAACCTCGCCGACGCGGGCTGGCAGCCACCGGCACTCACCGACGCATCACAGCGAAGGCGGCGCCGCGGCTAGGGCCGTTCATTCTCCGTTCACAGCCGGGAAACACAACCTTCTCACATTGGCCACAGCCTGGAAATCGGGCTTTCGTAGCCTTCGAGCGACCAAGAAGCTCGAGGAGCCGACGTCCGCCGGGGAGACTGTGTGCTGGTTCCGTATCCACATTGGCTGAATCCGGGCGACAACGCGTGGCAGCTGACCGCAGCCACCCTCGTCGGGTTGATGAGCCTACCCGGCATTGCCGTTCTCTACGGCGGCATCGTGAAGCGGAAATGGTCTGTGAACACGATGCTGATGGCTTTCGCCGGATTTGCCGGCGTCCTCATCGTGTGGGTGTTGTGGGCCTACGAGATGGCGTTTGGCCATCCATTCAACCTCTGGCACGGCACCCTCAGCCCCTTCATCGGCTTACCGGGCTCGATCCTGTCCCACGCCTACGAGGAAGGCCAGGCGGTGATCCCGCTCCTGAAGGGCGCGATGCCGGCGATGCACTTCCCGACCTCGAGCCTGGCCTACTTCCAGTTCGTGTTCGCGGCGATCACCCCTCTGCTCTTTCTGGGCAGCGTGCTCGGACGGATGAGCTTCAAGGCCTGGTGTGTCTTCGTTCCCGCCTGGACGACGTGCGTTTACACCGTGAACGCGATGCTGCTCTGGGGCGGCGGGTACTGGGCGGCCCGTGGCGCGCTCGACTACTCGGGTGGTTACGTCATCCACCTGGCGGCCGGGGTATCCGGCTTCGTTGCCGCCTGGGTGATCGGTCCCCGTCTTGCCAAAGACCGCTGTGCTTTCCCGCCGACCAACCTCATGCTGGTCGCCGTGGGTATGGGAATGCTCTGGCTCGGCTGGAACGGGTTCAACGGCGGCGACTCGTATTTCGCGGGTGCCAACGCCTCGGCAGCAGTGCTCAACACCAACCTCGCCACGGCGACCGCCCTTTTGGTGTGGGTCCTCATCGACATGCACTTCGGCCCCAAGAAGGCGAATTTCCTGGGGGGCGTCAACGGGATGATCGTGGGGCTGGTGGCGATCACGCCCGCGGCCGGTTATGTGAACGGATACGGGGCGCTCTGTATTGGCGCGGCTTCGTCGGTCCTCGTGTGGCTCGCCTTCAACAAGCTTTCTCGCTTTCGTCCCTTCAGCAAGGTCGATGACGCGCTTGGCGTCGTATACACGCACGGTTTCGCGGGGTTGTTCGGCGGCCTGCTGACGGGGGTGTTCGCCGACCCGAAGATGATCGTGTACTTCTCGACGCGCGATCCCGCGACCGGCGTGGCGGGCGCCTTCTATGGCCACCCGGGTCTCATCTGGGTGCAGTTCCTGGCGGCGTTGACCATCATCGTTTGGGACGGGGTGGTGACGTTCATCTTGCTGAAGATCATCGGCCTGGTCATTCCGTTGCGGCTTACCGAGCGGGAGCTGAACATCGGTGACCTCGCGGTACACGCGGAGTACGTGGACCTCTCGGTCGACGACGAACGCCTGCTCCAGATGATCGCCGATGGGCGTGGCCCCTCGCTCACTGGCGAGTCGCTGCCGGCCAGCGCGGGAGGCCGGCCGTCCCCGACCGAACCGACCGCGGTGAACGGGAATGGTGACGGCTGATGGCCCGAGCCGAGCTGGCCACCTGCGCGGGCAGGGTTCGAAACCTGTGGACAGATGGGGTGGAGAAGACCTGCCTGTGAGGCTCGCGAACCGTCGGTGACCGAGATGCGTTGTTCCCGGCGCATCTCGGGTAACTCGGCATTCGAGAGTTCGGCCGTGGGCCGGTAAAGTTCTAGTGCTCGGCCCATGGCGACCCGGCAACCCGACGAATCCGCACGGTGTTGTCGCTGTACAGAAAAATGGATCCAGGTGAACGAAGCCAAGACCGAACAAGGTTTGTACGACCCTCGTTTCGAACACGATGCCTGCGGCATTGCCTTCATCGCGCAGCTCGGCCAAGGCCCGAGTCACGAGGTGGTCGAGCTCGCCATCACCGCCATCGAGAATCTCGCCCACCGTGGCGCGTTCGGTGCCGACCCGGAGACCGGCGACGGCGCGGGGATCACGGTGCAGATGCCGGACCGGTTCTTCCGCGCGGAGGCGGGCGTCTCGCTCCCGGCAGTCGGTTCGTACGCGAGCGGGATCGCCTTCCTGCCGAAGGATCCCGGGGCTGCAGAGGAGAGACGAGGTGAGCTTGCCCTGCTCGCCTCCGACGAGGGCCTGGAGGTCCTTGGATGGCGTGAGGTCCCGGTGGAGCTGTGCGTCGCCGGCGTGACGGCGGCGGCCATGGCGCCCAGCTTCTGGCAGGTGTTCCTGGCGGCCGACGGTGCAGGACCGCGACCCGGGTTGTCGGGCATGGATCTGGAGCGCGTGGTGTACGTGCTGCGTAAGCGAGCCGAGCATTCGATCACCGATTGCTACTTCCCCTCGCTTTCGACGCGGACCTTCATCTACAAGGGGATGCTCTCGTCGTTGCAACTGCGGCGCGCCTTCCCCGACCTGTCCGACCCGCGCTTCGAGAGTGCGCTCGCGCTCGTGCACGCGCGATTCTCAACGAACACCTTCCCGTCCTGGCCGCTGGCGCATCCCTACCGACTGGTCGCGCACAACGGTGAGATCAACACCGTGCAGGGGAACCGAAACTGGATGCGGGCGCGGGAGGCGCAGCTGAAGAGCCCGCTTTTCCCCGGCGACATCAACCGGCTGTTGCCGATCCTCACCCCCGGCGGGAGCGACTCGGCATCTTTCGACGAGGTGCTGGAGCTGCTGAACCTCGGTGGTCGATCGCTGCCACACGCGTTGTTGATGATGATCCCCGAGGCCTGGGAGAACCACGCCGAGATGGACCCGGCACGCCGGGCCTTCTACCGCTTCCACGGCTGTGTCATGGAACCCTGGGATGGTCCGGCCGCGATGGTGTTCACCGACGGCAACGTGATCGGCGCTACCCTCGACCGCAACGGGCTCCGCCCGGCGCGCTACTGGGTGACCGCCGATGGCTTGGTCGTGATGGCCTCCGAGGTGGGCGTGCTCGACATCGCTCCTTCCCGCATCGTGAAGAAGGGACGCCTCCAGCCGGGACGGATCTTCTTGGTCGACACGGAAGCCGGACGGATCATCGACGACGCCGAGGTCAAGGCCAGCCTGGCCGCCGAGCACCCCTACGAGGAGTGGCTGGCCGAGAATCTCCTCAGTCTCGAGGACCTGCCGCGGCGGGAGATGCTGGTGCCGCAGCACGGTTCACTGGTGCACCAGCAACGCCTGTTCGGCTTCACCGACGAGGAGCTGCGGGTGATCGTCGGGCCCATGGCCCGCACCGGGATGGAGCCGGTGGGTTCGATGGGTTCAGACACCCCGATCGCGGTGCTCTCGGCCCGTCCGCGGCTCCTGTTCGAGTACTTCTCCCAGCTCTTCGCTCAGGTGACCAACCCGCCGCTCGACGCCATCCGGGAGGAGCTGGTGACCTCGCTGTCGGCGACGATCGGGCCCGAGCAGAACCTGTTGGAGCCGACTCCCCGGTCGGCGCGCCAGATCACCCTGGAGTTCCCGATCATCTCCAACGACGAACTTGCCAAGCTGGTGTACGTCAACGAGCACGGCGAGACGCCGGGGTTCAAGTCCTTCGTCGTCGACGGCCTCTACGAGGTGGCCGGTGGTGGTGACGCCCTCGGTCACGCGCTCACCCGGATCTGTGCCGAGGTGATCGAGGCGATTGATGACGGCGCGAACATCATCGTCCTGTCGGACCGCCATGCCAGCCCCAGGCTCGCACCGATCCCCTCGCTGTTGCTCGTGTCGGCGGTCCACCAACACCTGGTGCGCGAGAAGGCCCGCAGTCGCGCCGGGCTGATCGTCGAGGCCGGCGACGTCCGCGAGACGCACCACATGGCGCTGTTGGTCAGCTACGGGGCCGCCGCGGTCAACCCCTACCTGGCGGTGGACTCGGTGATCGACATGGCGCGGCGCGGTCTCATCGAGCTGCCGGAGCGCAAGGCGGTGCTCAACTACGTGAAGGCCGCCGGGAAGGGCGTCCTCAAGGTGATGTCGAAGATGGGCATCTCGACCATCGCCTCCTACACGGGCGCGCAGGTTTTCGAGGCGGTCGGCCTCGACCAGGGTCTCGTGGACCGCTACTTCACGGGTACGACGAGCAAGCTCGGGGGCGTCGGCCTGGACGTGCTCGCCGAGGAGGTGGCGCGCCGGCACCATTTCGCTTTCGACGAACGCGAGGGCGAGCTCGCCCATCGCGAGATCGAAACCGGCGGCGACTACCACTGGCGGCGCGACGGCGAGTACCACCTGTTCAACCCCGAGACGGTGTTCAAGCTGCAACAGGCGACGCGGGCGCAGGATTACCGGCTCTTCAAGCAGTACACGCGCCTCGTCGACGACCAGTCCGAACGGCTGGCCACCCTGCGAGGGTTGCTGAAGCTACGCACCGGCGAGGCGGCGTTGCGCCCACCGGTCCCGCTCGACGAGGTGGAGCCGGTGGAGGCCATCGTGAAGCACTTCTCCACCGGCGCTATGTCCTACGGCTCGATCTCGTCCGAGGCGCACGAGACCATCGCGGTCGCCATGAACCGTCTTGGCGCCCGTTCGAACTCGGGCGAGGGCGGTGAGGACCCGGCGCGCTACGTGCCGGACCCGAACGGCGACTCGCGGCGCAGCGCGGTCAAGCAGGTCGCCTCGGGCCGGTTCGGGGTGACGAGCGAGTACCTGACCAACGCCGACGACCTGCAGATCAAGATGGCCCAGGGTGCCAAGCCCGGCGAGGGCGGCCAGTTGCCGGGCGCCAAGGTCTACCCGTGGATCGCCAAGACCCGGTATTCGACCCCGGGCGTCGGACTGATATCGCCTCCGCCGCACCACGACATCTACTCGATCGAGGACCTGGCCCAGCTGATCCACGACCTGAAGAACGCCAACAACCGCGCCCGGATCCACGTCAAGCTGGTGGCCGAGGTCGGGGTGGGGACGGTGGCGGCGGGGGTCGCCAAGGCGCATGCCGACGTGGTCCTCATCTCCGGTGAGGATGGCGGGACGGGGGCCTCGCCGCTCACCTCGATCAAGCACGCCGGCGCCCCCTGGGAGCTGGGCTTGGCCGAGACCCAGCAAACCCTGGTGCGCAACGCCTTGCGGGACCGCATCGTCGTGCAGATTGACGGCCAGCTGAAGACCGGCCAGGACGTCATCATCGGGACCTTGCTCGGTGCCGAGGAGTTCGGCTTTGGGACCGCGCCGCTGGTGGTGTCGGGTTGCGTGATGATGCGGGTCTGCCACCTCGACACCTGCCCGGTCGGGATCGCAACGCAAAACCCGGAGCTGCGCAAGCACTTCTCCGGGCGCCCGGAGTACGTCGAGACGTTCTTCCGGTTCGTGGCCTCCGAGGTGCGCGAGTACCTGGCGGCACTGGGATTTCGGACTCTCGACGAGGCGGTCGGCCACGTGGAGTGCCTTGACGTGGAGTCGGCCGTCACCCACTGGAAAGCGTCCGGGCTCGACCTGCGGCCGTTGCTCTGCCGGGTCGAGCCGCTCCTCGGCTCGACCGAGCTGCACCAGGTGCGGGCCCAGGACCACGGTCTGGACCGGGCGCTCGATAACGAACTGATCCGGCTGGCTCGGCCGGCTCTCGAGGATGGGGAACCGGTGAGGATCTCTCTTCCGGTCCGTAACGTGCACCGAACGGTCGGCACCATGCTCGGCGCCGAGGTGACCCGCCGCTACGGCGGCGGGGGCCTGCCGCCGGGCACCATCGAGATCACCTTGTCTGGCTCGGGCGGCCAGAGCTTCGGCGCGTTCCTTCCGGCCGGTGTCGAGATCATCCTCTACGGGGACACCAACGATTACCTCGCCAAGGGCCTGAGCGGCGGCACCGTCGTGGTCCGTCCGCCCCCCGACGCCGGTTTCGTGGCCGACGAGAACATCATCGCCGGCAACGTGTGCGCCTACGGGGCGACCGGAGGCGAGCTGTTCATCTCGGGTCAGGTCGGCGAGCGCTTCTGCGTCCGCAACTCTGGTGCCACGGCCGTGGTCGAAGGGGTCGGCGACCACGGGTGCGAGTACATGACGGGAGGCCGCGCCGTGGTGCTCGGGCCGACCGGCCGGAACTTCGCGGCTGGGATGTCGGGCGGCCTGGCCTACGTCTACGACCCGGAAGGCCTGCTGGAGCGGCGGCTCAACCGGCAGATGGTCGAGTTCGATCCACTCGACGACGAGGACCGGGCCTTCCTGCGGCAGGTGATCGAACGGCACCGGCGGCTGACCGGCTCGGCCGTGGCGGCGTGCCTCATCAGCCGGATGCCCGAAGCCCTCGAGCAGTTCAAGAAGGTCATGCCGCTCGACTATCGCCGGGTGCTCGAGGCAACCCGCCGGGCGGTCGCCGCCGGCGAGTCGGTCGACGACGCGGTAATGGCCGCCGCCCATGGCTGATCCCCGTGGTTTCCTGAAGTTCGAGCGCCAGGGCCCGGCGCGCCGGCCCGTCCCGGAGCGGATCCACGACTGGCGCGAGGTCTACCTGCCCTTTGCGGGCGACCGTCTGCGCCTCCAGGCGGCACGCTGCATGGACTGCGGGATCCCCTTCTGCCATCAAGGGTGTCCGTTGGGCAACCTGATCCCGGAGTGGAACGACCTCGTCTACCACGACAACTTCGCCCAGGCCGCCGAGCGTCTGCACGCGACGAACAACTTCCCGGAGTTCACCGGGCGGCTGTGCCCCGCCCCCTGCGAAGGTGCCTGCGTGCTCGGGATCAACGCCGACCCGGTGTCGATCAAGCAGGTCGAGTACGAGATCGCCGAGTGGGCGGCCGCCGATCTCCAGCCGCAGCCCTGCTCGCCGGCGACCGGCCGGCACGTGGCGGTGGTCGGCTCCGGTCCCGCCGGTCTCGCCGCGGCCCAGCAGCTGACCCGGGCCGGTCACGCGGTGACCGTCTACGAACGGGCCGAACGCATCGGCGGCCTCGTCCGCTACGGGGTGCCGGCGTTCAAGCTGGAAAAGGCGGTGATCGACCGGCGTCTCGAGCAGATGAGAGCCGAGGGTACGCGCTTCGTGGTGCGCACCGCCATCGGCGAGGGATCGACCCGGGAGGTCCCCGGGGCGGCGGCTCCGGACGCGACGGTGATCTCCGCCGCCGAAGTCCTCGCCGCCCATGACGCGGTGGTACTGGCAGTCGGTTCGACCCGACCACGCGATCTTCCCGTACCCGGGCGCGATCTCGGCGGGATCCACTTCGCGATGGACTACCTGAAAGGGGCCAACCTGGTTGGTGAGGGTGTGCTCGAGCACGCGCCGATCGACGCGGCCGGCAAGCGGGTCGTCATCCTCGGTGGCGGCGACACCGGGGCGGACTGTCTCGGGACCGTGCATCGCCAGGGCGCCTCGTCGGTCTCCCAGGTCGAGATCCTGCCCGAACCACCCGGATCCCGGGCCCCGGATAACCCCTGGCCGACCTGGCCGCGCACCCTCCACCTGGCCGCCGCCCACGAGGAGGGCGGGCAGCGGCTCTACTCGATGGCCACCTCGTCGTTCGGTGACAACGGCGAGGGCGCGGTGGGAAAGCTGGTGGTAGATGCGGTCCGCAACGTCGACGGTCGTTTCGAGGTCATCGACGGCACGCGCCGAGAGATCCCGACCGACCTCGTGCTGCTGGCACTGGGGTTTTTGGGCCCAGAGACGGGGGGCGTCGTGGGCGAGTTGGGGCTGGCCCTCGACGCCAGGCACAACGTCGCGGTGGACCACGATTTCATGACCAGCGTCAGTGGCGTCTTCGCCTGCGGTGACATGTCGAGGGGCCAGAGCCTGGTGGTGTGGGCGGTCGCCGAGGGCAGGTCCGCCGCCGCGGCGGTGGACACCTACCTCATGGGCTCGACCGACCTGTCGGCGCCGTTGCACCCGGGGGAAGTGGCCCTCGCCTGAGGCCGCAAGCTGAGAAGGCGCCGGGGCCGGCGGGGCACGCCCGGTGGCCTCCCATCTGCTAGCAACTAGCCAGCCGGTGGCCTCGACGGGGGATTGCCGATGTTTGGTCAGATTTTGCGGCGGCGATCAGGCCGCTCGTTGGTGGCCTGCGCGACGGCCGCCTTGTTGGTGGTGGCCTTGTCGGGAACCCTCTCTCCGCCGGCCCAGGCGGTGAGGGGAGGGCCCCAGGAAGCGTCGCCTGCAGGAGCGGGGCGCCGCCCGGTCACGGCTTCGACGCCGCTCCCATCGACCAACCCGTTCACGACGGCCGCCATGCGGGCGTACCTGGGAACTCACCGCGGCGACATCACGGCCGCGGTTTACGACCTGAGGGGGCGCCGGCTCTACCGGTATCGTCCCGGGGTCACCGAGCAGACGGCGAGCATCGTGAAGGTCGACATCCTGGCCACGCTGCTCCACGAGGAGCAGGCCGCTTCGCGACCGATCGACGCCGACGACGAGATACTCGCCACCGGCATGATCGAGGCCAGCGACAACGACGACGCGACAGACCTGTGGGACGAGGTGGGCGGAGCCCCGGCGATCGCGCACTTCGACGCCTTGGCGGATCTGACCGATACCACCCCGAACCCCGACGGGTATTGGGGCGAGACCCTGACCACCGCGCTCGACCAGGTCCGGCTGCTGAAGCGGATCGTGCTGGCCAATTCGCTCCTCGACGGCGCGTTCGCGGGCGTACGAGCTCGGGCTCATGGAGAACGTCGTCTCCTGGGAGCGATGGGGCGTGTCCGCTGGACCGCCGGCGGGCGTGACGGTCGCCTTAAAGAACGGTTGGGTGCCGATCGTCGAGGGCAACTGGCAAATCAACAGCATCGGCTACATCAGCGGCCAAGGCCGTGATTACCTCGTCGCCGTGCTCACCAACGAGAATCCGACCGAGGGCTACGGGGTCGCGACGATCAACGGGATGTCGAGGATCATCTGGTCGGAGCTTGCTTCCTCTTCCGGGCGATAGCTGCCGGTGGTCTCAGAGCCGCTCGTCGGTGGCAGGGTCGGCGAGGCCCGCGAAGTACCGATCGAGCACCTGCTGGCAGGCGGGTTGATCGGGAGCGGCCCGCAGAAAGAGCGTCATCGATGAGCGCAGCTTCAGCGCGTCGGTCTCGCCGAAGATCTGTGGCGCGACCGTCTGGTTCGCCGAGGCGACAACGGTGGCACATTCGATAAGACGCGGTCCGAGGATGGGGTGCGCCAGGTAGGCCTGGGCCTCGGGGAGCGAGGAGATGGCGTAGTACCGGGAGATCTCGATGTGACCGAGCCCGGCGATCTGAGGGAAGACGAACCACATCCAGTGGCCCGTCTTGCGGCCACGATGCAGCTCGTCGAGGGCGTGCTCGTAGGTGCCCTCACTCTGGGCCCGCACGAAGCGTTCGAGGTCGTAGGGGTCGTCCGCCGTCATCGGGTGGGGGCGCGCCGGATCGGCCTTGGGGTGTCGCTGGGCGCTTCCCTCGGGAAATGGACGGCGAGCCAGCGGCAGCCAAGACCGGTGTGAACCAGGCGGTGGGGCGTGTGCCAGGGAAGAAGAACCCAGTCCCCCGGCACGAGGGAGAGACGTTCGCCACCCACCTCGAGTTCGGCGTCGCCGGCGAGCAGGACCACCCACTCGTCGTGATCCTGGTCGTACTCGACCGGCGCGGCGAGCTCGCCGCTGAGGATCTCCTCGACCACTACGCCGTGCAGGCGGAGTAGCTCGCTCGTCGTCTCACCGACGACCGGGGCTTGCGAGGTTTCAGTGAGGTGACCACGGCGGACGGTGGGCATCGACCGAGGTTACGCCGGGTCGGGGTGCGGTGGGATGGTGGCGATTCACCTCTCCGTGGCGCGGGGAACGCGGGCTATATGTATCGGCTCCGACGACACCGGGTAGATTCCCGGTGATTTCGCCAGCGCTGATCGAAGGGCTGAGGTGTGACCGAGACGAGCACGCGGGCTGCGCTGGAGAAGCGCGCCAAGGGGTGGGGAGATGGTCCGGGGCTTCTACGGACTCGTCTCGTGTGGCGCCCGGCCGTGACGGTCGTCGGCGTGTTGGTGCTCGCGGTGGTCATGATCGAGGGTTCTGCCTGGCCAGCAGGGGCTGGTCGTGCTGCGGGGACCGGTCCGGCTCCCCGGGCGAGGGGCCCGGTGACGGGAGCCATCCGAGGCGAGACCATCGCAGTCGTGCCGGGCTCGAGGCCGGCGTTCGGGTGGCCAAAGTACGGACAGGCGGCGGTGGCGGTGCGGGGGATCGGGTTGGTCGGCCGGTCAGCGCAGGAGCGACCGGTGCCGATCGCGAGCCTCACCAAGATGATGACGGCCCTGGTCATCCTCCACGACCACCCGCTGGTGCCCGGCGAGAGCGGTCCAGGGGTCCGGACGACGGCAGCCGACGTGGAGACCTACGAGACCGAGGCCGCCGAAGGTGACAGCACGGTTCCCGTCGTCGCAGGCGAGTCGCTCTCGGAGTACCAGCTGCTCGAGGCGCTGCTCGTCCCGTCCGGCGACAACATCGCCGATCTGCTCGCGACCTGGGACGCGGGAAGCATCCCCCGGTTCGTGGTGAGGATGAACGCGATGGGGACAGCCCTCGGGCTCGCCTCGACGCACTACGCCGACGCGAGCGGCGTCAGTGTCGCCTCGGTGAGCACCGCCGCCGATCAGGCGAGGCTCGCCGCTGATTTGATGGGCTACGCCGTGGTGCGCGGCATCGTCCGTCGGCCGTACCTCGCGTTCCCGGTCGCCAAGAAGATCTGGAACGCCAACCCGGCGATCGGGACCGACGGCATCATCGGTGTGAAGTCCGGCTGGACCGTCAAGGCCGCCGGCTGTCTGGCCACGGCTGCTTTTCGCACCGTGAGACACCGGGGGGTGCTTGTCGTCGCGGTGGCGCTCGGCCAACCAGGCGGCATCTGGGACGCCGCGGTTGTCGACGAAGCCCTGCTGGCCCAGACGACGAGCGCACTCGTCGCCTTCAAGGTCGTGGCCACGGGCGCGACGGTGGCGACGGTGCCGCTTCCGGGGGGCGGGGGGACGCGACTCTGGTGGCCCCGAACCGACCGAGCTTCGCGATCGCCTGGCGAGGTCTCGTACTCACGAAGAAGGTCACCGGTAAAGCTGGTTTGTCGCCCGCCGCCCTGGCCGACAAACCCGTTGGTTCGATCGTCGGCCAGCTGAAGGTGATCGCACCCTGGGGGGTCATCGCGCGGTTCCCGTTGCGCCTGGCGGTGGTGTCGGCGGCGTCCGGTCCGACGACCAGCGGGTAGGACCGGTCGGCGCGGGCGGGGCGACCGGGTCTTTGGCGATCCGCCCGACGGCCGCCGAGAAGGTTAAGACGAGGGCGACCTTTGCACGACGGCCGCCGGCGCGAATCGCTTCAACTGTGAGACGGCGCCCTGTGGCGGGCCTGTGCGAGCAATCGGAATCGGCTGGGAACCGGGGGCTCGGTTCCGTCTGGCGGGTGGCTGTCCGCCGCCTGCCGCGCCAACCGGCTGCTCCGGCACGATGGACCTGCCATCGCCTATCCGGGCATGGGCAAGACGGATCCCACCGCGTTCTAGCCCGAGGGCACATCACGAGGGGGTGGCTTCCGAGCTCATACCGACGCGTGAAGGCCCGCATGAATGGCGTGGGCGACGCCCAGGACCAGGCGGCGCGCACCGCCGATCGCGGCCGGTGGGAGGCCCTTTGCAACGCGGGGGACGAAAGGGGTGGCGACACCCGGCTCGGTGCCCGTTCCGGCCCTCAGGACGAGCCGGTAGATGCGGGATGGGTGGTGTTGTGAGCCGGACGTGTCAAGACGTCTGGCTGGGGAGACGGCGTTCAGTGGGAGTCGGGTTCGAGTGGTTTCAACTGAAGGATATGAACTGGCTCGACGGGGTGGATTGGGAAGCGCAGCTCCGCACCTGGTAGATGTCAAGTTGAGAACGGCCCAAGACCGCGTAGGTTCGATACGAAACACGCGCGATTGGCGTGCGGTGGCGCATCGGATGCACGGTGACCATGTAGCACATATGGGAACGGGGAAACATCCGGTCCCAGAAATCTCGCTTCGGTGGGCGTCTGAATCGACCGCGATGCGCTGGCGTCGTGGCGTGATAGCCGACCCAGTCCAATCCGGCATCGATCCTGGTCGCTGGGACACCCTGGGAGACCAGCCGGTTCGCGGTCCCCCAGACGGCGGCGTCACGGGCCAGCGCGTTGGCGCAGAGAAACAGCGACACCACGGCCAGCCCGGCGAGGGGCACGATCCCCAGCCATCGCTTGGAGCGATGGACCGGCACGCGTAGGCAGAGAACCGCGCCGGGCACGAGGAGCAGGATCAGATCCCGGTCGAAGACCGGCTGGCCGAGGAAGCATTCTCCGATCGTGCCGAGGAGGGTCAGGATGGCGACGCCACGCAGCAGGGGATCGAGATCGCGCCATCGGGTCACGACCACCGCTGGGAGGAGCAAACCGGAAAGCAGTGCCAACGCGATCAGCAGGTCCATGACGGGGCCCGGGATCACGACCCGGTTCCCGATGAAAGCTACGGCGTAGGAGCCACTGGACGTGAGATAGTCGCCGAGGAAAATGGACCCGCGCAGAAACACCACGCTGGTCACGCCGAGCACCGCCGCGGGGACAGACAACGCCGCGCCGAGGCGAGGCAAGCGACGAGACGCTCCGGAGAGGAGCACGACCGGGCTCAACAAAAGCGCCAGGGTCAGGTACTCGCGCGCCGACCTCACCGCGCCGGCGTGCAGAGCCAGCGCGAGGACCGGACGGTCCCCGTGGGGCAGGGTCCCTCGCCAAATCTCGAACGCCGCAAAAGCCACGGCGAAGACGACGGCCATCGAAACCAGGGAGCGTGCGTTCCGACGGCCCCACCGGAATAGTGTGACCACCACGACGGCTGCAGGTGCCGCCAGGTCCTCCTCCCGAATGGTGACGCCGACAAACCCGATGGCAAGTGCCGTGGCGAGGAGAACCTCGGACCGTCGCTCGAGCGCGAGGTCAGCCACCGCGATGCAACCCACCGCGGCGACCAACGCCGGGATGTCCTCCATGAGCGAGGTGGCGAGCAGCCCGAAACCGGGGAATACGGCCACCAGGGCGGTGCCGAACACCGCACGCATCGGGGTCAGCCTTCTGGCGAGAACCTGGTAGGTAAGCAGTAGTCCGACCACGGCGAGCACGCTTATCGCGAACTGCTGGACCCAGATCCACCGCGCCAGGGGCCCCAGCATGACCAACTGGCCGATCAAGGCGGTGCGGTTCCAATCCAGAAGGTGGATGTGGCCGGTCTCGGCGAATACCTGGGCGATTTTGCTGTAGGACCAACCGTCGTTGTGGGGGATGGAGAGGTTGCCGGTGGCGAGGGCGAGGAAAAAAGGCACGCCGACGGTGAGTGCGATCACGGCCGTCAGCATGATCCGATGGTGGATCGCGGTGAAGGGCTTGGCTTCCGCCGCAACTTGGGATTCCTCGACGTCTTGGGTCAACAAGCCAGGCGCCGATGGCACGACGAGATGGTAGCAAGGAGGCCGCGTCCAACCGACCCCGTGGTGGCAGTTTCCGTGGGACTTGCGGTGTGTCGAAGGGTCGCCGTCGGGGCCGTCGTCGATCGAGAATCGCGCAGGCGGCTATCGGTAGGGCGAGCGGGCGACGGGAATCGGACCCGCGTTCTCAGCTTGGGAAGCTGATGTTCTGCCGCTGAACTACGCCCGCGTGGCCGGGCGTCTCGGGGCCCTCGCCCGGCTCCCGTTCCGCCAAGTGGTCGCCGTCACTGTATCGTGCGAACCGAGAATGATCCTGTCCGACAAGTCCATCCGTGAAGAGCTGGCAGCTGGTCGCATCGTCATCGAACCGCTCAATGAGTCGGCCATCCAGCCTTCCTCGGTCGACCTCCATGTCGACCGCTACTTCCGTGTCTTCCGGAGTCACACCGCTCGGGTGATCGACGTGAAAGAGAACCAGGATTCGCTCACCGAGCTCGTGGAGATAGGACCAGAGGAGTCGCTGATCCTGCACCCGGGGGAGTTCGTTCTCGGTTCGACGCTCGAACGGGTGGCGCTGGCGGACGATCTGGTCGGGCGTCTTGAGGGTAAATCCGGCCTCGGCCGACTCGGTCTGCTCATCCATTCGACCGCCGGATTCGTCGACCCCGGATTCGACGGGCACCTCACCCTGGAGCTGTCGAACGTCGCCAGCCTGCCGATCACCGTCTACCCGGGGATGAAGATCGGTCAGATCAGTTTCCTGCGGATGACGTCGCCGGCCGACCGCCCCTACGGATCGGCGACGCTCGGCTCGAAGTACCAGCACCAGCGCGGACCGACCCCGAGCCGCTATTTCGAGAACTTTCGCGACGAACCCCGCCGCTGAGGCGGGTCGGTTCTCCGGGCAACGAGTGCTGCCTGGTGGGTCAACCCGCTTGGCGGGCCACCGCCTCGGCAGCGGCCCGGATCGCCTCAGGGTCTCCGAGGTCACGGGCGGACACGACGTGCAAGCTGTTGTCGAGCTGGTAGACGCGGGGCACGCCCGTCGGGATGTCGAGGTCGACGATGTCGTCATCGCTGATGTGCTCGAGATACTTGGCGAGCGCGCGCAGGCTGTTGCCGTGGGCGACGACGAGCACGGTGCGTCCCTCTAGGAGGTCTTTGCCGATGCGGTCCTCGAAGTAGGGGACGAGCCGGCGGACGACGTCGGCGAGACATTCGGATGCCGGGAGGGCGTCCGGCGGGACATGCGCGTAACGGGGATCGTTGACCGGGTGGTTCGGGTCGTCGAGGGGGACGGGCTCGGGGGGGGTGAGGTAGCCACGGCGCCACGCCTTGACCTGGGCAGCTCCGAAGCGCTGGGAGGCCTCTTTCTTGTTCATCCCCTGGAGACGGCCGTAGTGGCGTTCATTCAGCCGCCAGTGGCGGTGCACCGGGAGGTAGCTGCGACCGGCGACGGCGAGCGCGATATCGCAGGTGTGCACGGCACGGGTGAGTACCGAGGTGTGGACGACGTCGATGACAAGACCCGCTTCCGCGGCCAGGAGCGCCCCGGCCGCCCGTGATTCGTCTTCGCCCTTGGGCGACAAGTCGACATCGACCCAACCGGTGAATTGGTTCGTCGCGTTCCACTGGCTCTCGCCGTGGCGAAGAATCACAAGGGTGGGCACCGACTCAGGGTAGCGAGTGCCAGCTCTGCCGTGGGATGACGTCGGTCGCATCTCGCCGAACCGGGCGCGGGGTTGTTTTCGGAACTTCGCCCGGGCCTCTCCGGTGGACTCCATGGCGAGGTGATCGCCGGGCCCGTCGCCGGCCGGAGTGCGACCCGAGACACTCGTGTGGCATGCGCGTGAGCAGGGAGTTTATAGGGAAGGTAAGAGTTGATAACAGGTCGCTTAATTTTGCTATAATCACATCTAACAAGCCGGGTGAGTGGTGGGAGCCACGAGACGCCCGGACCGGACATCACACCAGTGGAGGCAGAAGGAATGGCAAAGGCGGTCGGTATCGACCTCGGCACGACGAACTCGGTGGTCGCCGTCCTGGAAGGGGGCGAACCGACGGTCATCCCCAACGCCGAGGGGGGCCGCACGACCCCGTCGGTCGTGGCCTTCGCGAAGTCCGGCGAAGTGCTCGTCGGCGAGGTAGCGAAGCGTCAGGCGATCACCAACCCGGATCGGACCGTCCGGTCGGTAAAACGGCAGATGGGCACCAGCTGGAACGTTGATATCGACGGCAAGGCCTACACCGCGCAGGAGATCTCGGCGCGGATTCTCCAGAAGCTGAAGCGGGACGCCGAAGCGTTCCTCGGTGACACCGTGACCCAAGCGGTGATCACCGTTCCGGCGTATTTCGACGACGCGCAACGCACCGCGACGAAAGAGGCGGGTCAGATAGCGGGGCTTGAGGTGCTACGGATCATCAACGAGCCCACGGCGGCCGCCCTCGCCTACGGGCTCGACAAGGAAGGCGCGGATCAGACCATCCTCGTGTTCGACCTCGGTGGCGGGACGTTCGACGTGTCGATCCTCGAGATCGGGGAGGGCGTCTTCGAGGTCAAGTCGACCTCGGGCAACACCCACCTCGGTGGTGACGACTGGGACCAGCGGATCATCGACTGGCTGGTGAAGTCGTTCAAGGACACCGAAGGGGTCGATCTGTCGAACGACAAGATGGCTCTGCAGCGCCTCAAGGAGGCGGCGGAGAAGGCCAAGATCGAGCTTTCGGCCGTCCAGGAGACGACGATCAACCTTCCGTTCATCACGGCCACCTCAGAGGGACCCAAGCACCTCGACATCAAGCTCACCCGGGCGAAGCTCCAGGAGCTCACCGAGGACCTCGTCCAAGCGTGCCGCGGTCCCTTCGAGCAGGCGATGAAGGACGCCGGCGTCAGCAACGCCGACATCGACCACGTCATCTTGGTCGGCGGATTGACGCGCGTGCCCGCCGTCCAGCAACTCGTCCACGAGATGTCTGGCAAGGAGGCCCACAAGGGCGTCAACCCCGACGAGGTGGTGGCGGTCGGCGCGGCGATTCAAGCCGGCGTGCTGAAAGGCGAGGTGAAAGACGTCCTGCTCCTCGACGTGACCCCGCTCAGCCTGGGCATCGAGACGAAAGGCGGCATCATGCACCGCCTTATCGAGCGAAACTCGACGATCCCGACCAAGCGCTCTGAGATCTTCACGACGGCGGAGGACAACCAGCCGTCGGTCGAGATCCACGTTCTCCAGGGCGAGCGCGAAATGGCGATGTACAACAAGACGCTCGGCAAGTTCCAGCTCGTCGACCTGCCGCCGGCACCGCAGGGCGTGCCACAGATCGAGGTGACCTTCGACATCGACGCTAACGGCATCGTGCACGTCTCGGCGAAGGACCGCGCGACGGGCCGGGAGCAGTCGATGACGATCACCGGCCAGACTTCGTTGCCTCGCGACGAGATCGAGCGGATGATCCGGGACGCCGAGCAGCACGCCTCGGACGACCGGCGACGCAAGGAAGAAGCCGAGACGCGCAACCAGGCGGACACCCTGGTCCACCGCACGGAGAAGCTCCTGAAAGACGAAGGCTCGAAGTTCACCGGCGATGAGAAAGACCGCGTCGAGTCGGCACTGAAGGGGCTGAAGGAAGCGCTCGCCGGTACCAACGTCGAGGCGATCCGTTCCGCGTCCGATGCGCTCTTGTCGGCATCTCAGGCGTTCGCCCAGCGCCTGTATGAACAGGCGTCGGCACAGGCGGCGACGTCCGGTGCGCGAGGCTCGTCAGACGCGACGGGAACGCCGCCATCTGATGACGAGGTCGTCGACGCCGAGGTGGTCGACGACGCGGGGTCACCCTCAACATGACCGGAGACGACCTCCTCCCCGACTCCGAACCGAACGAGCTGGGGCCAGGTACCGGCGAGCACGATGCGGTTACGGTCGCGGAACCGAGCCCGGAAGCGGTCGAGGAGGCCGAGCCGGACCGCGAGTTCGCGCGACTCGTCGCGGAGCGTGACGAGTACCTCGACGCGCTGAAAAGGCTCCAGGCGGAGTTCGAGAACTTCCGGAAACGAACGCTGCGTCAGCAGACCGACCTGCTTACGCGGGCTTCCGAGGGCCTGGTGGAGCGGCTCTTCCCGGTGCTCGACGCGCTCGACCTCGCGCTGGCCCACGCCGGGGAGGAGGAGGCGAGCGCCGACCACCTGAAAGAGGCGCTTGGGCAGATCAGCTCGCTCCTGCGCGACATCCTGGCTCAGGAGGGGCTCGAGCGGATTGACGCCTCGGAGGTGCCGTTCGACCCGATCATTCACGACGCCGTGGCCCACGTCCCCCGCAAGTCGCCGCGAGCACCAGACGGTAAGGTCGCCAACCCTGGCGACGACGGCGTTCAGGTCGTGGAGGTGATGCGCGCCGGCTACTGCCTGAAGGGGCGGGTTCTACGGGCCGCGATGGTGAAGGTGGAGGGCTAGGGGTCGGGTGGCACCCCAGCGCGAATGGTTCGAGGTCGACTACTACAAGGTCCTCGGCGTGCGGCCGGACGCGCCCGAGAAGGAAATCACGCGGGCCTATCGTCGACTCGCCAAGCAGCATCACCCGGACGCCAACCCCGGCCATGAGGACCGTTTCAAGGAGATCTCAGCCGCTTACGACGTGCTCGGCGATCCCGAGAGGCGCAAGGAGTACGACGAGGTGCGCCGGCTCAGTGCGGCCGGCCCCGGGTTCGGGCAACCAGGTGGGTTCAACTTCAACATCGATGACCTGTCTGACCTTTTCGGCGGGATCTTCCGGCAGACGGGTAGACGTCGCCGGGCCGGATCGGCCGGGGGGCCTCGGCGCGGTGAGGACGCCGAGGCCGAACTGCACCTTGCCTTCGCAGAAGCCGTCGAAGGGGTGGTGACGACGGTGAACGTCACCACCCCGGTGGCTTGTCGCACCTGTGGCGGTTCGGGTTCCAAACCCGGCACCATGCCGGTGGTGTGCCCGACCTGCGGCGGCTCCGGGGTGGTAAACGACAACCAGGGGCTGTTCTCGTTGTCCACGACATGCACGGAGTGTCACGGACGGGGAACAAAGGTGGTCGACCCCTGTCCGACCTGCTTTGGAACCGGGCTGGAGCGTCGGGAGCGCCGGGTGAAGGTCCGGATTCCCGCGGGGGTCGAGGACGGCAAGCGGATCAGCGTCAAAGGACGCGGCGAACCGGGTCGCGACGGGGGACCCCCCGGAGACCTCTTCGTGACGCTCCACGTCACCCCGCATCCGCTCTTCGGTCGGCGGGGAGGCGATCTCACCCTCAACGTCCCGGTCACCTACCCCGAGGCGGCGCTCGGCGCGACGATCACGGTTCCGTCGCTCGGGCGTCCCGTGACCTTGAAGATCCCGCCGGGGACCCGGACCGGCCAGGTGCTCCGGGTGCGGGGTCGGGGCCTGCAGCACGGGTCACAGGCCGGCGACCTGCTCGTCACCGTCGAGGTTGTGGTGCCCGCCAAGCTGACCGAGCCCGAGCGCCGGGCCATCGAGGCCCTCGCCCAGGCCGCGCCGGCGTCGCCTCGTGCCCACCTCGGAGTTTGATCCGATGTCACCGTCCGACACACCCCGCCAAGCACCAAGGGCCGTCTACGTGATCTCGATCGCGGCCGAGCTCGCTGGTGTCCACCCACAGACGCTCCGGATCTACGAACGCCGGGGTCTGCTCGATCCGGCGAGGACTGGAGGCGGAAGCCGCCGCTATTCGGACTGGGACATCGCCCGGCTGCGTCGGATCCACGATCTCACGAGTGCCGGGGTGAACCTCGAGGGTGTACGGCGCATCCTCGCCTTGCAGGCCGAAGTGGCCCGGTTGCGAGCCGATCTCGACCTGGCCCAAGCCGCGGCGCGCGAAGCCGTTCTGCGTGTCCAGAAGCAGTACCGGCGGGATCTCGTGCCAGTCCGCGGCGAGCAGCTGCCGGCGACGCGTCGTTCCTGAGGACAACCAAGCTGATGGCCCTAGACCCGAACCGCTGGACCCTGAAGACCCAGGAAGCCCTGAGGGAGGCCACGCGTCACGCCGAGGACGCCCACCACGCCGAGGTGACCCCGGACCACCTCCTGGTGGCGGCGCTGGGCCAGCCCGATGGGCTCGCGCCAGCACTTCTCGAACGCATGGGCGTCGATCCGGTGGCCGCCCGGAACCGGCTCGACGCCGCCCTCGGGCGGCTTCCCCGGGCCTACGGCGGCCAGAGCCCGCAACTGGCCAAGGCGTTGGTCGCGGCTTTCGAGCTCGCCGACGAGAACCGCCGCGAGATGGGCGACGATTACCTTTCGCTCGAGCACCTGTTACTCGCCCTGACGGACGATCTCGGCGTCGACCGGGCGCAGTTGCTGGAGGCCATCCGCCAAGTGCGCGGTGCACACCGGGTCACCTCGCAGGATCCCGAAGACACCTACCGCGCCCTCGAACGCTACGGGCGGGACCTCACCGAGCTGGCGCGCCGGGGCAAGCTCGACCCGGTCATCGGGCGTGACGAGGAGATCCGCCGGGTGATCCAGGTGCTGTCGCGCCGCACCAAGAACAACCCCGTCCTCATCGGCGAGCCGGGTGTCGGCAAAACCGCGATCGTCGAGGGTCTCGCCAACCGGATCGTGGAGGCCGACGTCCCCGAGGGGATGCGGGGGAAGCGTATCGTCGCGCTCGACCTGTCGGGGATGGTCGCCGGGGCGAAGTACCGGGGCGAGTTCGAAGAGCGCCTGCGGGCGGTGTTGCGGGAAATCGTCGACTCCGAAGGTGAAGTCATCACCTTTCTCGACGAGCTCCACACCATCGTCGGGGCAGGGGCGGCCGAGGGTGCGATAGACGCTGGCAACATCATCAAGCCCATGTTGGCCCGCGGCGAACTCCACCTGATCGGGGCGACGACACTCGACGAATACCGCGAGCACATTGAGAAAGACGCCGCCTTGGAACGGCGTTTTCAGCCGATCTACGTGAGTCCGCCTTCGGTCGAGAGCACGATCGCCATCCTGCGCGGCCTGAAGGAGCGCTACGAGGTCCACCACGGCGTGCGAATCCAGGATGCCGCGCTGGTCGCCGCCGCGGTGCTCTCGGACCGCTACGTGACTGGCCGATACCTCCCGGACAAGGCCATCGATCTCATCGACGAGGCGGCCAGCCGACTGCGTATCGAGATCGACTCGATGCCGACCGAGATCGACGTGATCACCCGCCGAATCCGCCAGCTGGAGATCGAACGGGTCGCCCTTCAAAAAGAGACCGACCCCGCCTCGATGGAGCGGCGTCAGGGTATCGAGTCCGAGCTGGCGAACCTCCATGACACCGAGCGGGCCATGACCGCGCACTGGCAGGCGGAAAAGGACGCCATCACGGCCATCCGTGCGCTGAAGAGCCAGCTGGAGGAGCGTCGGGGCGAGGCGGAGCGCTTCGTGCGTGAGGGCGATCTCGGTGGCGCCGCGGCGATCCGTTACGGGCAGATCCCCGGTATCGAAGCGGAGATCGCCGCCGCGACCACCAAGCTCGCGGAGCTACAAGCCGACCAGCGCATGCTGAAAGAGGAAGTCGACGCCGAGGACGTCGCCGAGGTCGTGGCGCGCTGGACGGGCATTCCCGTCACCCGGTTGCTGGAGGGCGAGGTCGCCAAGCTGGTCCGGATGGAAGAGGTCCTCCACCAACGGGTGGTCGGGCAGGACGAGGCGGTCCGGGTGGTCGCCAACGCGATTCGGCGGAGCCGGGCGGGACTTTCCGACCCCCACCGCCCGATCGGCTCGTTCTTCTTCCTCGGGCCGACCGGAGTCGGCAAGACCGAGCTCGCCCGCGCCCTCGCTGAGTTCCTTTTCGACGACGAGCGGGCGATGATCCGCATCGACATGGGCGAGTACCAGGAGAAGCACACCGTTGCCCGCCTGGTCGGCGCCCCCCCGGGATACGTGGGCTACGAGGAGGGCGGTCAGCTCACCGAGGCGGTGAGGCGCCGTCCGTACTCGGTCGTGTTGCTCGACGAGATCGAGAAGGCGCATCCGGACGTGTTCAACGTGCTGCTCCAGGTTCTCGACGATGGTCGTCTCACCGACGGCCGAGGGCGCACCGTGGACTTCACGAACACGGTGCTGGTCATGACCTCGAACCTGCGGGGCGAGCCGAGGGACTTTTTCAAGCCGGAGTTCGTCAACCGCATCGACGAGATCGTGCGATTCCGCGAGCTCAGCCGTGGCGACCTGGCGGCGATCGTCGACATCCAGCTCGTCGTGCTCGAGCGCCGATTGGACGACCGCGGCCTGTCGCTCGAGGTCACCCCGGCGGCGAAGTCGCTCCTCGCCGAGTTGGGCTACGACCCCCAGTTCGGCGCACGACCGATACGCCGGGTCATCCAGCGGGAGATCGCTGATCCGTTGGCGCTCGCGCTCTTGGAGGGCCGCTATCCGGACGGGCACGCGGTGCGCGTCGACGCCGTCGACGGGAAGTTCTCCTTTAGCTGAAGCGGCGAACCCCACCAATTCCAGGGTGGCTGGAACTGGCCAGTAGGATCGGGGCTGTCGAGCCGGAGGGGAGCCTGGTGCCCGCGACCGTCGTGGTCGGAACCCAGTGGGGCGACGAGGGTAAGGGGAAGCTAACCGACCTTCTCGCAAGGGACATGCGGCTGGTCGTGCGTTATCAGGGCGGTCACAACGCGGGCCACACGATCGTTGTCGACGGCGAGACCTTCGCTCTCCAGCTCGTCCCGAGCGGGGTGCTCTACCCCAACACCGTGCCGGTCATTGGCAACGGGGTGGTGGTCGATCCGGCTGTCCTGATCGCGGAGTGCGACGCGCTCGAGGCACGAGGCATCGACACGAGCCGGTTGGTGGTCTCGGGCAACGCCCACCTCATCATGCCGTACCACTACGAGCTCGACCGGGCGACGGAACGCTCCCTGGGCAAGAACAAGCTGGGCACGACCAAACGCGGTATCGGGCCCGCCTATGCCGACAAGGCCGCCCGGATCGGGCTCCGGGTCCAGGATCTGCTGGACGAGAGGATCTTCCGGCAGAAACTGGACGTGGCGCTGCGCGAGAAGAACGCCATCCTGACCAAGGTCTTCAACCGGCTCGCCCTCGACGAGCGGGAGATCGCGCGCGCCTACCTCGAGGAGTTCGCGCCGCGCCTCGCGCCGATGATCGGCGACGCGGTGGCGCTGGTGCACGAGGCGCTGGAGGCTGGCGAGAACATCATGCTCGAGGGGGCGCAGGCGACCTTCCTCGATCTCGACCACGGGACATACCCGTACGTGACCTCGTCGAACCCGACCGCCGGGGGTGCCTGTGCCGGGAGCGGCATCGGGCCCCGAGACATCGACCGGGTTGTCGGGATCGCCAAGGCCTATGTGACCCGGGTGGGGGCGGGTCCGTTCCCGACGGAGCTCGACGGGGAGCTCGCCGACGTACTGGTCGAGCGGGGCCACGAGTACGGCACGAACACCGGTCGGCGTCGCCGCCCTGGCTGGCTCGACCTCGTCATGCTGCGCCATGCCGTGCGGTTGAACTCGATATCGGAGATCGCGCTCACCAAGCTCGACGTATTGTCCGCCTTCGAACGGGTGAAGGCCTGTGTTGCCTACGAGTACGAAGGCGAGAGGCTCACCCGGGTGCCCTACCACCAGTCGGTGCTCCACCGGGTTCACCCGGTCTACGAGGAGCTCCCGGGTTGGGGGGAGGATCTGTCGTCCGCGACCGAGATGGGTGATCTCCCCATGGCGGCCCGTGAGTATGTTCGGCTGATCTCCGAGTACGCGAAGGTTCCGATTACCTACGTGGGCGTCGGACCGGGTCGCGAGCAGTACGTGCGGTTCGCCGCGTGAACGTCTGCATCGTCGGATCCGGTGCTCGCGAGCACGCGCTAGCTCTCGCCTGTGCGCGCACCGCCGATGTGATGGTGACCCCGGGAAATCCCGGGATCGAAGGGCGTTCGCCGGAGGGCCACATGCTGCGGTCGACGCCGGCACCTCCGGAGGAGATCGCGGCCGATCTCGTCGTCGTGGGGCCCGAGGCACCGCTCGTCGGCGGACTCGCTGACCGTCTGCGTGGCACCGGAAGGCTGGTCTTCGGGCCCGGGGCGGACGGCGCACGTCTCGAGGGATCGAAGGCGTACATGAAAGAGCTCGTCGCGGCAGCCGGGGTGCCGACTGCCCGGTTCGCGGTCTTCGACCGCGTCGACGAGGCGGTCGACTACCTGCGCCGTGAATCGGGGCCCTACGTCATAAAGACCGATGGCCTGGCCGCCGGCAAGGGTGTGTTGGTGACCGACGATCTGGCGCAAGCCGAGCAGGACGTGGCGGCGAAACTGTCGGGAGCCGCTTTCGGCGTCTCCGGTCGTCGGGTCGTGATCGAGGAAGCGTTGACCGGTCGGGAGGCCTCGTTGCTCGCGGTGTGCGACGGCACCCGGGCGCTGGCGCTCCCGGTCGCCCGGGACTACAAGCGGGCGCTCGACGGCGATCTCGGTCCGAACACGGGTGGGATGGGTGCCTGCTCGCCGGTTTCTTTCGTGGCCGACGAAGACCTGGACGAGGCGATGGAAAAAATCGTGCTGCCGACCCTCGCGGAGCTGCGACGCCGGGGGGTCGACTATAAGGGCGTGCTCTACGCGGGGCTGATGCTGGGTGACGACGGCCCGAGGCTCGTCGAGTTCAACGTGCGGTTCGGCGATCCGGAGACCGAGGTGGTGCTGCCCCGTGTCGGCGGCGACTGCGCGGGGCTCCTGGCGGCGGCCGCGGAAGGATCGGTGCCTTCGACGGTTGAGCTCACGCCGAAGGCGGCGGTCTGCGTGGTCGCCGCGGCCAAGGGCTACCCGTCGGACCCGCGACGAGGCGATTCGATCGGCGGTCTCGACGCCGCCAGCGCCGTCGAGGGTGTGACCGTCTTGCACGCCGGCACCCGCCTTGGCGGTGATGGCGTGCTGCGGACCGACGGAGGACGCGTCCTCGCCGTCACCGCGGTCGCCGCTACCCTCAGCCAGGCCCGAGAGCGCGCCTACGAGGCGGTCGGCGCGGTCGAGATCGACGACATGCAGTACCGGAGTGACATTGCCGGGCCGGAGGCGGCGGAGGGCCAGCCGTGATCGGGCGCTACGCGTTTCCGGAGATGGCCGCACTGTTCACCGACGAGGCGCGGTTGGGGCTCTGGCTGGAGATCGAGCTGCTCGCGATGGAGGGGTGGTCCGATCTGGGGGTGGTGACCGCCGAGACCGCCACCGCGGCCCGGGCGCACGCGCCGAAGGTCGACGCGAGCTTCGTCGCCGCTGTCGCCGAGCGTGAGCGCGTGACGAACCACGACGTGGCCGCCTTTGTCGATGTGGTGGGCCAGGCAGTCGGCATGCCCGAGGGGGCGTGGATCCACCACGGCCTGACGTCTTCGGACGTCGTCGACACGGCGCTGTCCGTCACCATGTGTCGTGCCGCCGACCTGCTCATCGGAGCCGCCGACGGTCTCATCGAGGTTCTGAGGCGCCGCGCCATCGAATTCGCTTCCGTCCCCACCGTCGGCCGGACCCACGGCATGCACGCCGAGCCGACGACTTTTGGAGCGAAGCTCGGGCTGTTCTGCCTGCAGGTGGAACGGGACCGGATCCGGCTGGAACAGGCGCGGTCCGCAGTCGCGGTGGGAAAGCTCTCTGGTGCCGTCGGGACGTACTCGAACGTCGATCCGAAGGTCGAGGAGCACGTCTGCGCGGCGCTGGGGCTGACCCCGACCCCGGCCAATCAGGTGATCTCCCGCGATCGCCACGCCCAGTTCCTCTACGCGATGGCCTCGACCGGAACCACGATCGAGGCCATCGCGACCGAACTGCGTCATCTGCAGCGGAGCGAGGTCGCCGAGGTCGAGGAGGCCTTTGGTCAGGGCCAAAAGGGCTCCTCGGCGATGCCGCACAAGCGGAATCCGATAACCGGCGAGCGCCTGGTCGGGATCGCGCGGGTGCTCCGTGGCTATCTCGTGACCGGTCTGGAAGATGTCGCCCTCTGGCATGAGCGGGACATCTCGCACAGTTCGGCCGAGCGGATCATCTTGCCGGACGCCAGCCAGCTCTGCTACTACGCGCTGGTGCAGGCCGCTCGGCTCCTAGACGGGCTCATCGTCCACGCCGACCGCATGCTGGAGAATCTGACTGAGGTCTCGCACGGGCTCGTCTTTTCCCAACCTGTGCTGCTGGCGCTGGTCGGCGCCGGGTGTGATCGGGGCGACGCCTACGCGATCGTGCAGCGCGACGCGCAACGGGCGGCCGCCGAAAAGAGGCCGTTTCGCGAGGTGCTCGAGGCGGACGAGGAGCTCGTCGGGGCGCTGGGGGTTGAGCGGGTCGGCGCGGTGCTGGACGAGGCCTTCGACCTGGAAAGGGCGCTGCGCCACGCTCACCGGACGATTGACGCCGTGCAAGAGGTGGGACGGTGACGCTCGAGCTCGTCTACTCGGGCAAGGTGCGCGACGTCTTCGACGTGGGTAGCGGCCTGCTGCTGATGGTGGCGTCGGACCGGATCTCTGCGTACGACCACGTCTTCGACACGCCGGTTCCGGACAAAGGACGTGTGCTCACGGCGATGACCGCCTTCTGGGCCGGTGAGCTCGCGTCGGTGGCGCCGACCCATCTCGTCACCGCCGACCCCGGTCGCTTCCCCGCGGAGGCCCGGGACTGGCCGGGACTCGCGGGCCGCGGGATGCTGGTGAGGCGGGCCGAGATGCTCCCGATCGAGTGCATCGTGCGGGGCTACCTGGCCGGTTCGGCCTGGAGAGAGTACCAAGAGCGGGGCACGATGCACGGTGAGCCGGTCCCCGCCGGTCTCGTGGAGTCTTGCCGCCTGCCGGAGCCCGTGTTCACGCCGTCGACCAAGGCTCCAACCGGACATGACGTGAACATCTCCTTTGACGAGGCGTCCACGATGGTCGGAGCCGACCTCGCCGCGAGGGTACGAACGCTCTGTGTCGCGGCGTACACAGAAGCCGCCGCCGTCGCGCGCGAAAGGGGCGTGATCGTCGCCGACACGAAATTCGAGCTCGGACTGGTCGACGGCGAGCTCACGATTTGCGACGAGATCGTGACGCCGGATTCCTCGCGCCTATGGGACGCGGCGACCTGGGTGGCGGGGGAAACGCCGCCCTCGTACGACAAGCAGCCGATGCGGGATTGGGCGGCGGCGACCGGTTGGGACATGGTGTCACCGCCCCCGCCGTTGCCCGCCGAAGTGGTCGCCTCCACCCGCGCGCGTTACATCAAAGCCTACGAGCAGGTTTCCAGACGGCGGCTGGCCGACTGGTGGAGCTAGGGGGAGGAATCGTGACTTACGGCATCGTGGTCGAGATCCGCGGCCTCGCCGGGCTGGCCGATCCCGAGGGTCTTGCGATCGAACGAGCGCTCCCCTCGCTCGGCTTCTCCGGGGTGCGAGGCGTCCACGTGGGCAAGGTCATCCGATTTTCCATCGAGGCGGCGGACGAGGCTGAGGCGCAAAGGACGGCGCAGGAGATGTGTGACCGACTGCTCGCCAACCCGGTGATCGAACGGGCCGAGGTGCGGGTGGTCGCGGACTCGCCGGAGGTCCTGGCGTGACACCGGAGATCGGAGTGATCTGTTTTCCCGGGTCGAACTGCGAACACGACGTGCTCCGGGCGCTGGAGGCGCTCGGGGCGCCGGCGCGGATCCTGTGGCACGGCGACGACCGGGTCGGAGAGGTGGGGGCGGTAGTCATCCCGGGGGGTTTTGCCCACGGCGACTACCTGCGCCCGGGCGCCATCGCGCGTTTTTCCCCCATCATGCAGGCGGTCGGTGACTTCGCGGCGCGAGGCGGTCCCGTCCTTGGGATCTGCAACGGTTTCCAGGTCCTCACCGAGGCCGGCTTGCTTCCCGGTGCGCTGACGCGCAACGTTGGCCTCCGGTTCATCTGTCAGACCGTGGAGTGCACCGTCGAGTCGTCGTCGAGCGTGCTCACCTCGGGTGCCGCACCAGGAGCGGTGCTCCGGCTCCCGATCAACCACTACGAGGGCAACTACACCTGCGACCCGACGACGCTGGCCGAGATCGAGGATCGCGGCCAGGTCGTGCTGCGGTACCGGGAGAACCCGAACGGTGCGATGCATGGGATCGCTGGCGTGAGCAACCCCGCCGGCAACGTGGTCGGGCTGATGCCGCATCCCGAACGTGCCGCGGACCCGCTCGGGGTCGGCACGGACGGCATCATTCTTTTCGAATCGCTACTCGCCGCGGCGAGCGCTTGGAGTGGTGTTAACCGGCGCTCGGCACCGGTCGACGCGGCGCTCTAGGACCCCGCGCCCCGATGGACACCCGTGCGTCGCAAGGTCTCGGCCGGGACCCCGGCCTCACGCCAGGTTGCGTAGTCGATGCCCTTGCGGGCGCCGTACTCGGCTGCCGCGGCGACGAAGCCCTTCTCCAAGGCCGAGATGTCCTCGGAACCGCTACCGGCCGAGAGACGGGCCTCGATGCTCTTGCGGCGTTGGATGAGGTGGAGACGCTGCAGCGGATCCGCGTCCTTCAGACGGGCGGAGATGTCGTTGAGCTGCTTGCGGAGCGACTCGGCACTCGGACGGCGGCCTCGACGCGGACGGTTACGTTCAAGCGCCTCCAGGTAACGCCGCACGGCGAGCCCTTGCGTTCGGCCGGCGGCAAGTGCCGCCTTGTGCTCGGAGGTCATCGAAGTTCGCTTCCTTGGTGGTGTCATATCTCTACTATGACCGCGCGACAGATCGAATGCAATTCGTCAATGTCCCGGCCCGGATTTCCTATTTCGCCACGTCGCCTGGAAGGGGTAGAAGTCGTTGAACGGCTCGACCGACCGCGCAGAATCTGAAGACCTCCGACGCCATCGGAGCCTCGGACTTACCGACGACGAGTACGACATGGTCGTGGGGATTCTCGGCCGCAGACCCACCGACACGGAACTCGCGATGTACTCGGTGATGTGGAGCGAACATTGTTCCTACAAGTCGTCACGGGTCCACCTGGCGCGTCTGCCGACGGCAGCACCTCATGTGCTGGTTGGCCCTGGTGAGAACGCCGGAGTTATTGACGTCGGAGACGGAATTGCCGTCGCGATGCGCATCGAAAGTCATAACCACCCGTCGTACATTGAGCCCTACCAAGGGGCGGCGACGGGAGTCGGCGGGATCCTCCGCGACATCTTCACGATGGGCGCGAGACCCATTGCCGTGATGGACGCATTGTTCTTTGGTCCCCCGGAGGACGAGCGCAGCCGTTTCATCCTCGACGGGGTGGTGCGTGGCATCGCCGGTTACGGGAACGCGGTTGGCGTACCGACAGTTGGCGGTCAGATCACCTTCGATTCGACTTATCGTTCCAATCCGCTCGTCAATGTCTTTTGTCTCGGAGTATTGCCAATATCCCGGCTGGTGCTCAGTTCGGCGTCGGGGGTCGGCAATCTGGCCGTGCTGCTCGGCTCGCGAACCGGACGTGACGGGATCGGCGGGGTGAGCGTGCTCGCTTCCGCCGGCTTTGCTGAGGCGGACGCCGGCGGGGAGACCGCGAAGCGTCCGAGCGTCCAGATCTCCGATCCGTACGAGGAGAAGCGCCTGATCGAGGCGTGCCTGGAGCTGCTCGAGGCTGGTCTCGTGGTCGGGATCCAGGACCTTGGTGGTGCCGGGCTGTCCTGCGCCACGAGCGAGAGCGCCGCGCACGCCGGATTGGGTATGGACGTCGACGTCACCCGGGTGCCCCGCCGCGAGCCCGAGATGAGCCCGGTCGAGGTCATGACCAGCGAGAGCCAGGAGCGAATGCTGGCGATCGTCGCTCCCGACTCGCTTGGAGCGGTCGAGGAGGTCTGCCGCCGCTGGGAGGTCGAGGCCACCGCCATCGGCGTAGTCACCGGTCCGGACCCGCAGGGTGCCGGCCGGCTGCGCATCTTGGAGGGCGCCATCGGGGAGGTGGTGGCTGACGTCCCGGCTTCGTCGCTCGCCGACGCGGCCCCCCGCTACCGCCGACCTGTTTCCGCGCCGACGGACCTCGAGGCGCGCCGGGCCGACGACCCGTCGCGGCTGCCGGCACCGTCCGACCCGGGGCGGGACCTCCTCGCGCTGCTCGCGGATCCGGCTCCCATCTACCGCCAGTACGACCATCAGCTGTTCTTGAACACGGTCGTCGGCCCGGGTGAGGGTGACGCCACGCTTCTGAAGCTCGCCGCCCCGGGGATCCCCTGGCGCAAAAGGGCCCTCGCCATGAGCGCCGACGCCAACCCCGGGTGGTGCGCCGTCGACCCCGCGGTGGGCACCGCGGCGACGGTCGCCGAGTCTGCCCTCAACGTTTCGTGTGCGGGCGCGACGCCGCTCGCCTTGGTGAACTGCCTGAACTTCGGCAACCCGGAGCATCCCGAGGTGATGTGGCAGTTGTCCGAGGCGATCGACGGCCTGTCCCAGGCCTGCCAAGCGCTCGCCATTCCCGTTATCGGCGGCAACGTCTCGCTCTACGACGAATCCGGGGGGCGCGACATCGACCCCACCCCGGTCGTCGTGGTGGTTGGGCTGGTGAGGCGTCTGGTCCGCAAGCCGCCCCTCCCCGGCTGGCGGGATGGTGACTCCTTGGTGGTCCTCGGCCTACCAGGTCGTGGACTCGCCGGTTCGAGCTGGGCGCGATCGGTGGCGGGCTGTTCGGGAGGCGTTCTCGCGCCCGTTGATTTCACGCTGCACCGGGAGCTGTGTCGGTTCGTCCGAGAACTGGTGGCGCGTGAAGCGGGTGACGACGACCCGCCGCGGCTCATAAGCGGGCTGCACGACGTCGCCGATGGTGGCCTCGCCGTGGCGCTCGCCGAGTGTGCGCGGGCTCATCGCCGGGGAGCCGAGGTCGAAGGGGTGGAGAACCACGAAGAACTGTTCGCTGAGTTGCCGCTGCGGGTCCTCGTTGCCACGTCCCGGCCTGACGAGCTCACGCGGCTGGCGGCGGAGGCCGGGATTCCGGCCGTCGTGATCGGGATCGCAGGCGGCGAGCGTCTCGTCGTGCGAGGGCTTGTCGACCTCGGCCTCGACGAACTCGACACGGCGAGCGCCCGAATCACCAGGGCGCTCGAGGCCCGGTCACTGCTCTAGGCGCCATAACCCGGTCCCGCGGCATACGCCTGAGCAGCTGTTCCGACCCCCCAAGTTCGCCTTCCGGGCGAGCGGTCGGCCGACGGGTGCCCATCGGCACGTCGCCGGGTTCTTGGCTCAGATCTTCGTGTAGCTGATCGCCCTCTGGCAGTTCGGACACCGCGGGAACTCGTCGCCGAAGTTCTTCATGTGAACGGTCCAGTGTCCGCAAGCCGACCTGTACGTACCGGGATCCATGCACTTGTCGCCGGTTCTGGCCATCGCCGATCCTCCCTAGTCGGTCTGACCACCCCAGGCTATTGGCGGCCGAGAAAAATCATGTCGGTCACCCGGCCGCTGACCCGGCAGCGAGGATCGGTGGGGGCTGGTCGGTGTGAACCGGCGTCTCGGGTGTTCGCGCGCACCATATCTGACCTTGTCTCGGCCGTCGGAGCAGTTTCTGGCGGAACTCCGGCCGCTGGACCCGGATGCAAGGTCGATGCTCCCGCGATGAACCCGGTGTTCGGGTCCGGCCGGACGGGCGGTGGATAGGGCGCGTTCGAAAGGGAACAACGCCTCGGTAGCTGTGTTCCGCTTGCCCTAGGACCCGGACGGCGGGAGCGGGGAGACCTGGAGGTAGGGGTAGGAGCGGAGGCCCAGGCGCTGCAGCCGGTACTGGGCGGTGGTGTGCAGCACCCCGAAGCCGTAGCGGATGCTCCGCCGGAGGTTGATGGACGAGGAGTCCTTCTGGTAGCGGGTGGGGCAGGAGAGCTCGCCGATGCGGGCCCCGGCCAGGATGGCCTGGGCGATGATCTGGTTGTCGAACACGAAGTCGTCGGAGTTGCGCTCCAGGGGGAGGGCCTCCAAAAGGGCCCGGCTGTAGGCCCGCAACCCGGTGTGGTACTCGGAGAGCTTCTGGTGGAGCACCGCGTTCTCGACCAGGGTGAGGACCCGGTTGGCGACATACTTGTAGCGAGGCATGCCCTCGGCCACCGAGTTCTGGGCCAGGATCCGGGAGCCGAGCACCAGGTCGTACTGGTCGTAGGCGATCATCGCCGCCAGGGCCGGCACGAGGAGCGGGGAGTACTGGTAATCGGGGTGGACCATCACGACGATGTCGGCTTTTCGTTCCAGCGCCGCCCGGTAGCAGGACTTCTGGTTGCCGCCGTAGCCGCGCACCTCGGGGTGGCGGAGCACCACCAGCCCCAGGGACTCGGCGAGCTCCACGGTGTTGTCGGTGCTGGCGTCGTCGACCAGCACCAGCTCGTCGACGATGGACCGGTCGATCTCGGCGGCGGTGCGCTGCAGGGTGCACCCGGCGTTGTAGGCGGGTAGCACGATGGTGATCCGTCGGCCGTTGAGCACCGAGTGATGGTAACCGGGGCCGGACCCACCTCCCCGGCGCGCCGCTGGTTCCCGCCCGCCCTGGAGGCGCTGGCGGTGCTGGCCTCCCCGGGTCTTTTCTACCTGGTGCTCCGGCTGCGGGGGATGGCCCCGGTCGAACTGCCCGACCCGAGCATGCACACCACCTACATCGTCGACCCCCGGGACATCTTCACCCGCTACGCCGCGGCCTTCGCCGCCACCGCCCGGCTGCGGGAGGCGGCCCGGGTGGGGTTTTTGGTCCCGGCCCGGGCCGCCTACCTCCTCTTCGGGGCGGTGGGGGGGTTCTTCACCCTCCGGTACCTCCTGGCCCTGGTGGCGGTGGTGCCCCTCTACCTGTTGCTCTCCCGCCTCTACGGCCGCTGGGCCGGGTGGGTCGGGGTGGCGGTGGTGCTCTCCAGTCCGGTCTTCGTCACCGCCTGGGGGACCGACTACCCGGACTCGGCGGCCCTCTCCTACCTCACCGGGGGGCTCTGCGCCCTGGTGATGCCGGCCCCCTCCCGGCGCCGAGCCGGCTGGGTGGCCGGGGCGGCCGCCCTGTTCACCCTGGCGGTGTGGTCCCACGGGGCGGCGGTGCCCCTGGTGGCGGCGGTGGTGGTGGCCTACCTGGCCCTGCGCCTCCTCCGGGAGCGCCCCCACCTCGCCCGGGACGCCGGGGTGACGGTGGCCACCGCCGCGGTGGTCACCGGGGGGCTGGCCCTGGGGTCCTGGTGGCTCCTCGGCCCGTGGAACTACCTCACCCCCACCTGGCAGGCGGCCCGCTATCTCAGCACCCCGGCCCAGGTGGCCCTGTGGCACTCCGCCAACTGGCGCTGGGTGCTCTACGACCCCTACCTGCTGGTCCCCCCGGCCGCCCTGGGGGCCTTCGCCCTGGTGGTGGGACGCCGGGGCCGCCGGCTCGGCACCCCCCAGGCCTTCGCCGGAGGGTCCGCCCTCCTCGCCTTCGGGGTCGCGGCCGGCCTCCAGTTCCTGGGGACGGTCCAGATGCTGGAGATTCACTTCTTCTCCTCGCTGCTCTGGTCCTTCGTGGCGGTGCTTTTGGCCATGACCCTGGCCGAGCTGGCCGCCCCCTTCGTCACCCGGGTGGGGGCTCAGCGCCGCCACGGTCGGGCCACCCGCTCCGGGACGGCCTGGGCCGATGGCGCCCGGGTGGTGCGCCAGGCCCTGCCTGGGCTCCTTTTGGTCGGGGTGGCCCTGGCCTACGAGGCGGACCCCCACGTCCCGGCCCTGGAGCTCACCCCCTGGGGCTGGGTGGTGGCCGGCTGCGCGGTGGCCGCCGCCCTCGCCTGGTGGGGAGGGAGCCGGCTCGGGGCCTGGTCGCGCCGGAGCAGGTGGGCGGGGGCGCTTTCCGGGGTCCCCCTGGCCCTGCTCGTGGTGCTGGCCGGGGCCCTCCTCATCCTCACCGTGGCGCCGCAGGTCCCGCACCCGCCCCTTCCGGACTCGGTGGCGATAACCGACCCGGCACCCGCCTACGCGAAGGCGCTCGGGGGGAGCGGCGCCGTCTTGGTCGACCAGTACCAGGTCACGGCGGAGCTACCGGGCTTCGTCGGCCACCCCACCTACGACGGCGAGCAGCTCCTCACCTGGTGGCCCTTGGGCCAAACGGGCGAGTTGACCGGGCCGATTGGCATCTTCCATTCCGGATTCAACTTGGTCGGCGTCACCTTCCCCCAGCTCGATCGCTCCGCCGAGGGCAAGATCGAGCAACGACGTCCCGGTCAGATCCTGCTCATGAGCGTGACCGGTGAGGGCTTCTCCCGGGCGGTGCAGTCCCTGGCGCCCTTCCAGCCGGTGGTCGTCCGACGCGGGGTGCTGTCGGACGGGCCGGTGCACCTGCACGTCTGGCTGGTCGACTTGCGTCGCTATCTGCGGCGCGCACCGGACTGAAGGCGACCTGCCCACCGGAGCCCCGCCGGCCAAGTACCGGTTCGCGCCCCCGGGTGAGCACGAGCTAATTCTCCGTCGGCGGGAGGGCCTGGCGTAGGGCGCCGATGCCCGACATCTCGGTCTTATCTGGCTGCTCGCCGCATGACCAACCTGGAGATGATGGTTTTGTGGGCCGCGAACTTGGCGGGGTTTGGGAACCCAGTAACAGACCACAACCTTGTAGTTCTCCCCAGCTGTGGACGAACCTGGGGACAAATACCGCCCCAGGTAGCGCGTCTACCTGGTCGTACGTCAACTTGAGCACTTGGGGACCACGGAGGGGACAATTACGACGTTGTGAAGCGGGTCACCGGTAGCGGGTCGCGAGCAGGGCCCCGGCGAGGATGCAGACGAATCCGCCCAGCGTGTACCAGTTCGCCGGGCTCTTGGGAAGGGCGTCGATGTAGTTGAGCAGGATGATCAGCACACCCAGGAGGAGCAACCCGAGGAGCAACCACGGATACCATCTCGGGCTCCGTCTGACCTGTCGCGGGATGGGTGGCGTGTAGCGGCCGGCTGACAGGTGACCCTTGGGGGTCACGCGGCCACGGCCCTGACGCGGGGTTCTCGCCTTGGTCGCCACCGACCATGAGGATACCGAGTGGAAGGCCTCGGTGTGGAATGGCCCCATCGGCCGGCGCGGCCCACCGGCCGGGCACGTCGGGGTCGCGCTCCCCGCCTCTAGACATCCCACGGCCCGAAGATGTCAAGCGGCCTCGGTGAGTTGGCTCTCTGAACGGTGGCCCCAGGCGGTGTGCTCGTCGTAGAAACTGCCGTTGGCGAGACAGCCATGGAGGATGCCGACGAGCCGGTTCCCGAGGGCTCTGAGCGCCGCATGGTGGGTGTCGCCGGCTTGCCGGTGGGCGTCGTAGAAGGCGCGGGCCCCCGGCGACGCGGTGAGGCTCGCAAAGGACCACAGGTAGATCGCGTCAGCGAGGCGCATGTTGCGGGCGTAGCGGGCGAGCACGATGCGCTTGGTGCCCGACGCGCGGGTGATCGGCGACGTGCCGGCGTAGTTCTTGCGAGACTTGGCACTGGCGTAACGGTCCGGGTCATCCCCGAACTCGCCGAGCACCCGGGCGCCGAGGATGGTCCCCAGTCCTGGCAAGGAACGGACCACCTTGGCGGCCGGGTGCTGCTCAAAACCCGCTTCGAGCTGCTGCGCGAGGTTCGCGATCTCGGCGTTCATCGTCGAGATCACCGTCACCGACGCCTTGACTGAAGCACCCATCGCGCTCGCCACCAGCGCGGAGCCCTGAAGCTGGGGTGCGCGCAGTGCCGCCTGGATCTCTCGAGCTCGCTCGTCGATCCGGCGCTGCCGCCCGCCACGGCGCAGTGCCGAGGCGATCTTTGCAAGCGAAAGCGCCGCTCCGAGGCTCGGGGTCGGCGCCACCTTCAACACCTCTGTGGCATCAGCGCTCGCCAGGTCGTCGAAGGTGGAGAGCGCCGCCGGGTAGAACTCTCGCAGCGTCGAGCGCAGCGCGTTGGCCTGCCGGCCTCTCGACCAGATCATCGACTGGTGAGCCCGGGCGAGGACCTTCACCGCTTCGACGACCTCGGAGTCACCAGCGACGGGGCGGTGGTTGTGCCGGTCGGTGCGGACCATATCGGCGAGCACCTTGGCGTCGCCGGGATCGGACTTCGCGCCCGAGGTCGAGTGGCGGTCCCGATAGCGCGAGGTCGACATCGGGTTCACGGCGAACACGAGGTAGCCCGCTGCGACGAGCGCCGCGACGAACAGGCCCCGGTCGGTCTCGATCCCGACGATCACCTCGCTCGGATCTTCGATATGCGCACCGACGAGCTCGTGGAAACGGGCGATCCCCTCGACGCCCTCGGGCAGCCGGCCTCCCGCGAGGCGCCTACCCTCTGCGTCCTCAACGTGCACGTCGTGGTGGGCCTCGGCCCAGTCCACTCCGACAAAGATCATCTGACTCCTCCCATCGATGGCACCAGCGTCGAGCCCGAGGACCCCAGCAGCTTCCTAATGGTTCAGTGCTCGAGGCACGACATCCCACCAGCCGTCGAAGGAGACCTCACCGACCGACCGGGGCACGATCTAGACGTAGGGCTCGAGGCCCTGGCGGTCGCAGTGCTCACCCGTCGGTGGCTCGGTTGACCAGCCTCGCTCGTTGATAAAGCGAGGTGGTCGATCCCCATTAGGTGGTGGTGGTGGTCGAGGAAGGCAGCGTGGTCGGGGTTACCGGTGTCGTGGTGGGCGTCGTCGTGGCGGGTGGCAGCGTCGTTGAAGTGGTGGTCGTCGTCGTTGAAGTGGTGGTCGTCGTCGGATTCTCGAACGCCACGTAGAGAGTCACCTGGAAGCCAGGTCGCACCGATCGTCCCGGTGCCGGGGACTCTCTGACGACCAGGCCGTCCACATCGGGCGTGCTCGTTCGTTTCGGGATGATGAAGGCGCTCAACCCGTCATCCTTGAGGACCTGCTGGGCCTGCCGGACGGTTTGGTACTCGACGTCGGGCACGGTGACCAGGGAACCGGCGGAAATGACGAGCTTCACGGTGGTGCCGTCCTGCACTTTCTGTCCAGAGGCGGGACTCGAGGAGATGACCTGGCCCTGAGGCACCGTCGAGGAGTACTGGGTGGTCGAGGAGCCGACGTTGAGCCCGTCCGTGGTGATTGCAGCGTCGGCCTGGGCCTCGGTCATCCCGCTGAAGGAGGGCACCTTGACCATGAGGGTGCCGTGGATGACGTCGAGCGTGATGATGGAGCCGAGCGGCGCGCTCCCCTGGGGGCTCTCGTCGACGACCTCACCGCTGGTCAGCCCCGGGTAGTTAGGGGACACCCAGTGAATCTTGTAGCGAAACCCGTGGCTTTTCAGCGTGGCCTCCGCGTCGGCCACGAGGAGGCTGGTGACGTTCGGGATCGAGACCGGAGCGGGGGGCCGGGCGACGTAGAGCGTCACTTTTTGGCCTTTCGTCACCTGGCCGGGACTGGTCGGATCCTGTTTGATGACCTTTCCGGCCGTCTTTAGGGTGCCCTTCACCTTTTTCGTCACCGGGTCGAGGCCATCGGTCTTGAGTTTGGCGACCGCGGCTTTCGCCACGAGTCCTTGGACGTTCGGGACGTTGAAATAGGGCGCACCGCCGAAATACCCGAGCGAGTGCCCACCGAAATAGACGATGAGCCCGATCGCCAGGGCGAACACGCCGCCGCTGCCGAGCCAGTACGGGGTGGTCCGCTTGCCCGGTGGAAGGTCGGTGCTGGCCACCGCGGGCTTAAGGTTGCGGGCCACCGACGACATCGCCGGGACGGCGATGGTGGTCGGTTCCTCGTGGTGGGACCGGGCGAGAACCGGTTGGCCGATCATGAAGCGTTCGAGGTCGGCACGGAATTCCTCGGCGGACTGGTAGCGCTCCTTGGGGAGTTTGGCCATGGCCTGGAGGATGATCGCTTCGAGTGCCGGAGGGATCTCGGGGTTGAACACGCTCGGTGGCTGGGGACGCTCCCGGACGTGCTGGTAGGCGATCGCGACCGGCGACTCACCGACGAACGGGGGTCGGCCCGTCGCCATCTCGTAGAGGACGACGCCGAGGGCATAGACGTCGCTACGACCGTCGACGCTGAGTCCCTGGGCCTGTTCGGGCGAGAAGTACGTGGCGGTCCCCATCACCAAGCCGGTCTGGGTGATCTGCTCGTCGGCGCCGAGTGCCCGAGCGATCCCGAAGTCGGTGACCTTGACCTGACCATCGGCGGTGATGAGAACGTTGCCGGGCTTGATGTCGCGGTGCACGACCCCGTGGCGGTGCGCGTAGGCGAGCGCCTTGGCGATGTCCGAGGCGACGGACGCCGCTTGTGCCGAGGTGAGCGGCGCCTGGGTGCGGATGATCGAGGAGAGCGCCTCCCCGTCGACGTACTCCATGACGATGAAGTAGGTGGAGTCGGTCTCGCCCCAGTCGAAGATGGGCACGATGTTCGGGTGCGACAGGTTCGCCGCCGCCTGTGCCTCGCGTCGGAAGCGCTCGACGAAGGCGCTGTCCGCCGAGAGCTCTGAGAAGAGCACCTTCAGCGCGACCGGGCGCCCGAGCAGCAGGTCGCGGGCGAGGAAGACCTGCGCGGTTCCTCCGCGGGCGATCTGGTCGCCGAGCTCGTAGCGCCCGCCGACCACCGTGTGCGGGGACATCGTCATGTGCCCGTGAGCCTAGGCGTGCGAACCACGGCGACATGCCCGGGCCACGTGGTGCTCATGAGCCCGATCCCAGTGCGGCGAGGAGCACCTTGGCGATGATCGGGCCCGCGATCTCGGCACCGGTCCCGTCACAGGCGTAACCCGGCGGCTGCACGACGACGGCGGCGACCGCGACCTGGGGGATCTGCCCCGGACCGGCCGGTGCGGTCGCGATCAGCCAGTCGTCGGTGCAGGCGCTGATCGCGGTCTGTGCCGTGCCGGTCTTGGCCGCGACCGCAAGGTTGGTCGGGAAGAGACCGTACGCGGTTCCTCCGGGCCGGGTAACGCCGAGCATCAGCGAGCGCACCTTCTCGGCTGTCGTCGGGGAGGTCGCCTGCCGCCAGGGGTGCGGGGTGTAGGTCTCGACCACGTGGCCCGCGGCGTCGATCACCCGTGACAGGAAGTGCGGCGTCATGATCGTTCCGTTGTCGGCGATCGCCGCGGCGACGAGCACGTCCTGCAGCGCCGTCTCCGCCACGTTCTCCTGGCCGATGGCCGAGTAGGCGACGCCCGGGATGTTGTTCGCGAAGCTGGCGGGCGACGGGAAGGTCGCCGGGATGACCTCGGATGAGGGCAGGTCAATCGGTGGGGTCGCGTCAAAGCCGAATGACGTCGCTTCTTGGTAGAGGTTCTGGGCACCGAGCTTCATTCCGATCTGGGCGAAAGCGGTGTCGCAGGAGGCGGCCAGGTCCACCGGGAGGGTGCCACCGCAGGTCTCGCTAGCGAAGTTGTGGAGCCGCAGGTCCGTGTCGGGGAGCGCGATCGACGACGCCGGTGGCACCACGATCGATTCGAGCGACGGGTCGTGGTCGAAGATCGCCGAGGTGTCGATGACCTTGAAGGTGGAGCCCGGCGGATAGCGCTGGGCGGTCACACCGTTCACCAGCGGCGAATCGCCGCTGGTGGGGTCGAGGGACTCGTAGTACGCCGCGGCCGCCTTGAGGTTCCCCGAGGAGAGCTTGTTGGGGTCGTACGTCGGGTTGGAGTAGAACGCGAGGATCGCACCGGTGCGCGGATCGATCGCGATGACCGCGCCCCGGTAGTTGCCGAGTGCCTCAGCGGCGACCTGTTGGAGGGCGGCCGAGACCGTGATCTCAACCGAGTCGGTCCCGCTCCGCTCGGTGAGGATGTCGTTAAGGTTGTTCACGGTCGGCGTGTTCGGGCTGAGGTCGTGGTTGTACTCGGCCTCGATTCCGTACGGCGCGGCGGACGCCGTCACGTCGTAGTAGCCGGTGATGCTGGCGAAGAGCGGCCCGTCCGGGTAGTGACGAAGGTACCGGTAGCCGTCGTTCGTCGGCGTCGACTCGGCGATGACTACCCCGTCGGAGGTGACGATCTCGCCGCGCGACTGCTCGAAGGGATCGCCCACGATGGCGGGCGGCTCGTCGGGCGACTTCTGCAGCGCGGTGGCCTGGCGCACCTGGAGGTTGCCGAGCTGCAGGAGGAGCACCCCGAAGCAGGCGAGGGCCACCAGCGCGAAGGTGCGGATCCGGCTGTTCACCTCACATCCCCCCTCGGGCGTTCCTCGGCGGAGCTCCGGGCGTGGTCGAGGGCGCGGTGGGAATCGCCACCGAGAGGCCGAGGGCGGCCTTTTCGTGCATGAGGCGGTTCACCACGCCGACGGCCGCCGATCGGGAGGGTTCCAGCAGTCCCGCTTTGAGGAAGGGAAGGCTCGGCGGGTACACGGCGCTTCTGGTGAGTGAGGTCTTCTCCACGAGGATCGGCTTGAACCATAAGAATCCTCCCGGTCGCCCCTCGAAGATGGCGACTTTGTTTCCCGAGAACCCGACGAAGTACGAGGCCTTGACGAACCATGTGACGAAGCCCGCGGCCCCGGCGAGCACCCCGAGCAGGGCGAGCACGAATAGCACCGACCAGGGGGTGACGAGTCGCTCGCTGGGATCTCGGCTTCGACGCGATGCCGGGCGCCTGCCGGCGCCAGTGGGTGAGTCCCCGAATGGGTCTGGGGCCGAGGCCCGCTTTCCCCGCTTCGTCGTGGCGGGGATTTTGCCACCAGGGTGCCCGACCCTGGCGGACAGGACTTGACGGTCCGAATCCTGGTCGGCGCGGGAGGTGACGCCCTCCACATCGGCGACGATCACGGTGATGTTGTCGTTCCCCCCGTGCTCGAGCGCCCGCTGAACCAGGGCGTGTGCCGCCCTGTCGGGGCCGGCGTTCGCCACCAGGATCTCGGCGATCTCGCCATCGGGGCACTCGTTCGTCAGTCCGTCGCTGCACAGCAGGATCCGGTCGCCCTCGCCCACCTCGACCGTCCAGGAGTCGACGTCGAGCCGACGGTCGACGCCGAGGGCTCGGGTGAGAATGTGGCGATGGGGGTGGAAAAGGGCCTCGTGCTTGGTGATCTCGCCCCGCCGGACCATTTCCTCGACGAGGCTGTGGTCCTCGGTGAGCTGGCGGAGCCCGTCATGGCCGAACAGGTAGGCGCGGGAGTCGCCGACGTTGGCGACGACGACTCGCGGGCCGTGGCCCGTCTCGACGAGGGCGGCCGCGGTGAGTGTCGTGCCCATGCCGCGCAGCCCACGGTCGTTCGAGCTGTGGGCGTAGATGTCGTCGTTGGCGCCGTGGACCGCGGCCAGGAGTCCGTCGGCCGAAGGGTGCGCCTTGTAGGCACGCTCGATCGATTCGACGGCGAGCCGTGCCGCGATCTCCCCCCCGACGTGTCCGCCCATCCCGTCCGCGACCGCGAGGAAGCCGTTGCCGACGATGGCCCGATCCTGGTTCGAGGCGCGCACCCGCCCTGGGTCGGTCGCGACGGCAGTGACGAGCCTCGTCACCGGGCGACCTCGAAGACGGTGCTGCCGACGGTGAACCGGTCGCCGCGCCGCAGCCGCTCAGGACTGCCGATGCGCCGGGCGTTGTGGAACGTGCCGTTGGTCGAGCCGAGGTCCTCGATCCACCAGGACCCTTCGTGCTCGACGATGCGGGCGTGCCGCGCCGACACGAAGTGGTCACTTTCCAGGCTGATCGTGCAGTCGGAGGAACGGCCGATCGTCGTTTCCTCGCCGAGCGGGTAACGCTCGCCCCGGTGGTCTTTGGAGTCGAGGATCCGGACGTGAGGGGCCCGGATGGGCAGACGCGGCACGGTTCCGGCCGCGGCGTGGCTTTCGGATGCCACCCGTTCGCGCTGACCCCTGCGGACCTCCACGTAGACCATGCGTGCGGCGTAGAGGAGGAAGAGCCAGATCAGTGCCAGCAGGAAGTAGCGGAGGATGTCGAGGATGCCGTGCGTCATTGCAGCCCGGCTAGCTGGCCTGGAAGCGGAACGCGGTAGTCCCGACCATGACCACGTCGCCGTCAGCGAGTTGCCGCTGGTGAATGGGGATGCCGTTGACCCGTGTGCCGTTGGTCGACCCGAGGTCGATGAGGTAGACCCGGTCGCCGTCACGGCGAATCTCGGCGTGATGCCGCGACACGTTGGGATCGGCGAGCGGCACGGTGCAATCGGGCAGGCGACCGATCGTCACCGGCTCGGAACCGATGCCGATCCTCCGGTCATCGGGCAGCACGATCCAGCCGACGGGCGTCTCGGTGTTCTCGACGACCTCGCTCCCGATCTCGAAGGTGCTCTTGGGCAAGGCTGGGTCCGAGGTGATCTTGACGACGACCGGGCCGAGGAAGGTGTAGCCCTCCGTCCGGGCGTGCTCGCGTGCCGCCTCGGCGAGCTCTTTGCCGAGCACGTCGAGAAAGCCGACGAAACGTTCATAGTCGTCCTCGGAAACCACCACCTCGAAGACGTTGGGAGCGACGAGGCCGCGAACCGACACCGAACGGTGTAGGTCCATCTCCCGGGTCAGCCGTCGACCGAGCTCGATCGGTTGGAGTTCGCCACGGAACGCCCGGGCGAACGCTCCTTCCACCATGCGCTCGAGCCGGCGCTCGAACTGCTGGAGTCCCATGCCATTTCAAGCCTACCGGGATGGACAGAGCCGTTCCGGCCGGTGTCGGTTAGCATCGCGACCTCGCCTGGGCGAGTGGCGGAATTTGGCAGACGCGCAGGATTCAGGTTCCTGTGTCCGCAAGGACGTGGGGGTTCAAGTCCCCCCTCGCCCACCCGTGCCCGGTCGCGTGACACCGTTCGCGCCGGTCACGGATTTGAATTCCGGCCCTCCCCTCACCCCCGGGAGTTTCTCCCCCGCATCCCTGGCAGTGGCTCACGGCACCGACCCCGGGGGATGCCGGGAGGGGGTGGTGCGGCGCCCCGGCGAGTGATTGTCGGGTTCGGTCGGTCTCTAAGCGGCATGCCACACCTGAACCGGCTCGCCGAGGGCGGCAAAGACCCGCATAAGGGCACGGGATTAAAGCGCGGCTCGGTTCGACCACCAGGTGCGCAGCTCGGTGCGGTCTTCTCCCCCGGCTGGCGCCTTCGTAACCGTTTCGGGGAGGCGAATCATCGGCCAGCGGGATGGCCCAGCGAGGCGACCGCCGCCGCCGAGTTCGCCCTCGTCGGGAGTCCCGCCGCTTGGCGACCATGACCAAAAGGGCGACGGGGGCGCTCGGGCCCGGGCCGCGCGCGCCGGATCCCCGAGCTCCCCCGGCGGAAAGGCGCGGACGACGGGGTCCGACCAGCCTGGCGCGCCCTTCGGGCTTTCTCGCCGGCAGGTCGGCCGGCCGCGCCCCTCAGGCGATCTGGGTCGACGCCTCCCTCGGGACCAGCGCGACCGCCTCAGGGGTACGGCCCGGGTTCAACCGGCGGTGGGCGATCGCCGTTCCGAGGCCGGCGGCGAACAGGCAGGTGGCCGCGCCGACGACGAGGCCGATCCGGGGCTCGGACTCGGCGATCACCCAGCCGATGACGGGGCCGCCGATCGGGGTCGTCCCCTGGAAGGCGAGCTGCCAGAGTGAGAGCACCCGGCCGCGCATGGTGCGTGCCGAGCTCAGCTGGATGGTGGAGTTCCCCACCGAGACGAACGAGACGCTCCCCCAGCCGACGAACAACAATCCGAGGTAGGCGAACCACAGGGCCGGCGCGAGGGCCGTGAGAAGAATCGCCATCCCGAAGCCGGCACAGGCGAGGATCATCGGTCGCAGCCCGGTGCGCCCCCGGGCGGCGGTGAAAAGCCCCCCGGCCACGGCGCCGATCCCCATGGCGGCGGTCATGAAGCCGTAGGCCTCAGAGCCGCCGTGGAAGGTGCGGGTCGCGAAGAAAGGAAGGCTGACGGAAAACTCGTAGGCGAGCATGCCGACGAGCGTCATCATCACCAGCGGCACGGCGATGTCGGTGGTGCGCGCCGCGTAGGCGAGTCCCTCGCGCAGCTGGCCCTTCGCGCGGGGTTCAGGCTCGCTCGGCCGCAGCGCCGTGCGGTCCATGACGACGAGCGAGGTGACGACGGCCCCGAAGCTGGCGGCGTTGAGCACGAAGCAGACCCCATCCCCTACCGTCGCGATGAGGATCCCGGCGATAGCCGGTCCAACCGCCCGGGCGGCGTTGTTCATCACCGAATTCAAGGTCACGGCGTTACGCAGCTCGTTCCGACCGACCATCTCCCGGATGAAGGCCTGCCGGGAAGGGTTCTCGAAGGTGTTGTTCAGCCCCAGAATCACCGCCAGGACGCAGATCTCCCAGAAGCGCACCACGCCGAGCAGAACGAGCAACCCGAGGACGAGTGCCTGGAGGCCCATGCCGGTCTGGAGGGCGACCATGAGGCGGCGCTTGTCCACCCGGTCGGCGATGACGCCACCGTAGGGGGCGAGCAGCAGCACCGGAAGGGCCTGGAGGGCGACGACGATGCCGAGATCGGTGCTGGAGTGGGTGAGACCGAGCACGAGCCAGGCCTGGGCCGTGATCTGCATCCAGGTGCCGATGAGCGACACCGACTGCCCCGCGAAGTAGAGCCGGTAGTTGGGTACCCCCAGTGCGGAAAAGGTCTTCCGCCTCATTCGGCGCAGGCGCGTCCTCACGGGCGCCTGCCCTTCAGTTGGTCGGCGAGGGTCTCGAGAACGGGCAGCCCGGCGGAAAGCGCGCGTTGCTCATCCTCCGAGAGCAGGACCAGCGCCGCGGACAGGGCGTCGCTGCGCTCGGTGCGGATCTTCTCGTGCAGTCGCCGGCCGGCCGGGGTCGCTTCGGCGAACGTGGCGCGACGATCAACCTGGTCGACCTTGCGCCTGACGAGGCCGGCCTCTTCGAGATCTCGGATCAGCCGGGAGAGCATGGTCGGGTTCATGCCCTCAGCCCACGCGAGGTCCGAGAGGCGGAGTGGCCCGGTCCGCACGACAGCCGAGAGGACCGTGGTCTCCGAGGGGGTGAGGGCGATGCCAGCCCGGGTGCGTTCGATCCGGCGGAACAGGCGCGCGATCGCCATGCGCAGACGCACCGCGACGTCCGAGTCGACCGCTAGGGGCGAGACGGCCGCGACTTGGGCTCCTGCCCCGCCCTTACTCAGAGCCATCCACGTCTCCTCGCCAACCGAGATCCGACTGCCGCTTAAGTTGCTTATCGAACAGCAATAATCTTATCAGCGACGAGCGGGCCTTGGCACCGCGACCGTGATGGCGGTCGCGGGGCGACGCTCAGCGCCGAGGCGGGAGGCTCGGGGGTTCGACCACTGGTCGTGGAGATGTCGGGCCGGCGCGCAGAACCGGTGGAACCGCTCGGGAAAGGCCTGGTCCCCGGTCGGTGTCAGACCTTCGAGCCTCCGGGGTTGATGGCGACGCCGCGGGTGAACCAGGTCCACGGCTTCGGACCCCGTTCGTAGCGCTGTTCCAGCTCGACGATGGTGAAGCCGGCCCGCCTGACGAGGACCGCCGGGTCTCGGGTGAGATGGCAGCCGCCGGCGAATCGCCTCTCTAGTGGCTCGAGACGTGACTGCCAACGCGCGACCGTTCCATCGGGCGCGATCCCGTGTTCGAGGAAGTGGAACCGTCCACCGGGCCGGAGGACCCGGCGGAGCTCGCCGAGAGCGAGCGCGACGTCGGGGATCACGCACAAGGTGAACGTGGAGAGCGCGCCGTCGCAGCTGTCGTCGGCGAGCGGGAGGGACTGCGCGTCGCCGCCCGCCACGACGACGTCGACTCCTTCCGGCGGGTGCCGGCGCCGGGCCAGTCGGCGGGCGGCCGGGGCGGGCTCGACCGCGTAGACGACGTCCACCGCGTCCGGGAGGTACTCAAGGTTGAGCCCCGAACCGAAGCCGATCTCGACGACCAGGCCGGACAGGTCGGCCACGGTATCGATCCTCCACCGCCACATCCCGGGGGCCCGGCACACCCGGTCGACCAGGTGTGGCAGGAGCTGATCACGGTACAGGCCCATGTCGTTAACGTAACCAGTGGGCCCATCGCCGGGTGAATGAGGGCCTGACGGACGCCGGTTTGCCGCCGTTGCGCCCGCCGATAAGGATGAACCCACTTGCAGTTCGCCGCGCTCGGGCCGGCGGTCGAGGATCGTCGGTTGCGCCCGCGTCACAGGGGGGGTCGAGCGCCTCCGTGCGGCCGATGACTGCCGTCCCGGCACCGCCGGGAAGGTCACGACAGCCCGGTGGCCCTCGCCGATCATGGCTTCGGGCGGGGCGGAAGGGACCGGAGGAAAGGAAGGATCGTTGAGCGCAGCGCCCACCAGCCATCGCAAGCTTGTCGAATGGGTGGAATGGTTCGCCGACCTGGCGAAGCCCGAACGTGTGGAGTGGTGCGACGGTTCCCCGGCGGAATACGAGCGGCTCTGTTCGCTCCTCGTCGAGCAGGGGACGATGTTGCGCTTGAACGACTCGCTTCGGCCGGGCAGCTTTCTCACCCGATCGGACCCGCGTGACACCGCGCGTGTCGAAGCCCGGACGTTCATCTGTTCCGCCCGCCAGGAAGATGCCGGGCCGACGAACAACTGGGTGGAGCCGGCGGAGATGCGCGCGAAACTCACCGCGCTCTTTTCCGGGGCGATGCGCGGACGCACGCTCTACGTCGTGCCCTTCTCGATGGGGCCGGTTGGCTCGAGCCACGCCAAGCTCGGCGTCGAGCTCACCGACTCGGCGCTCGTCGTCGTCAACATGGCGGTGATGACGCGGATGGGGGCGGCGCCGCTGGCGGCACTGGGGTCGGAGGGCGAGTTCGTACCGTGTCTCCACTCCGTTGGTGCGCCGCTCGCACCGGGTCAGGCGGACGTCCCCTGGCCCTGCGACCCGGAGAACACCTACATCGTCCACTTCCCCGAGTCCCGGGAGATCTGGTCGTACGGCTCGGGATACGGGGGCAATGCCCTGTTGGGAAAGAAGTGTCTTGCGCTCCGGATCGCGTCGGTGATCGCACGTGACGAGGGGTGGCTTGCCGAGCACATGCTCGTGATGAAGCTCACCTCGCCCGCCGGGGAGGTGAGCTACGTGACCGGCGGGTTTCCCTCGTCGTGCGGCAAAACCAACCTCGCGATGATGGTCCCCAGCCTTCCCGGCTGGAAGGTGGAGACGATCGGTGACGACATCTGCTGGATGCGGATAGGCGCCGACGGGTCGCTGCGGGCCGTCAACCCCGAGACGGGATTGTTCGGAGTAGCGCCGGGCACCAGCGTAAAGACGAACCCGAACGCCATCACCATGCTCCGGAGGAACGTCATCTTCACCAACGCGGCCCTTACCGACGACGGCGACGTCTGGTGGGAAGGGCTTACCTCCGAGCCGCCGGCGCACCTCGTCGACTGGCGCGGCAACGACTGGACTCCTGATTCACCCGAGAAGGCGGCGCACCCGAACTCGCGCTTCACCGTGTCGATCACGGCACACCCGGCGCCCGCCCCCGAATGGGATGATCCCGAGGGTGTGCCGATCTCGGCGATTCTGCTCGGCAGCCGCCGGTCGACTGTCGTGCCGCTCGTCTACGAGGCCTTCAACTGGCAACACGGAGTTTTCTTGGGCGCGACGATGGCTTCGGAGATGACCGCGGCGGCCGCCGGCGTGGTCGGCAAGCTCCGGCGCGACCCGTTCGCCATGCTTCCGTTCTGCGGCTACAACATGGCCGACCACTGGGGTCACTGGCTTTCGTTCGCCGAGCGGGTCGACCCCGACAAGCTTCCGCGGATCTTCTACGTGAACTGGTTCCGACGTGACGGTGACGGTCGGTTCCTGTGGCCGGGCTTCGGGGAGAACGCACGGGTGCTGCAATGGGTGTTCGACCGCTGCTCGGGCCGCGGCCAGGCAGTCGAATCGCCCGTCGGCTGGCTCCCCGCCCCCGGTTCGATCCCAACCGAGAACTTCGCGGTGAATGCCGCGGCGATGGACGAGCTGCTGTCGGTGGACCCAACCGATTGGTACGAGGAAACCGCCGCCATCAGGGAGTACTTCGCCATCTTCGGCGACCGGCTGCCCACGGCCCTCGAGGCGGAACTGGACGCCCTCGACGAGCGCCTGAAGGCCGGCTGAACCGAGCGCTCGCCGGGTCTGTCGACCAGGTAGTCGGTCAGGACGCGATACGGCCGGCGCGGGCCGACTGGTCGATCTCCAGAGCTGCCCCGTCGACGAGGATGAGTTCGCGTCCGAGGAGCGCTGGCAGGCGGGCCGGGCCGAGCACCGACCCGGTGAGGTTGAGCGGGTCGGCCGCCGACAAGCGCACCCGCACACCCTCGGGGGCGCGCCCCGCGATCCGGTAGAGCATCTCGAGCGCTCCGGGCAGCGCGAACTGCTCGCCCGAGAACCCGGCGACGAAGCGCCCGCCGCGCGCGACGCCACGTGCTTCGAGACGACGCAACGCCCAGAGCAGGTCGCGCCAGTTGGTGGCGAGCGGCTCCCGCCCGACCAGGTCCCGGAAGACCACTCCCCAGCGCTCGAGGAGTTGTGTGGCGGCGGTGTCGGCGAGCTCGTCGGGATCGAAGTCGTCGGACCGACCGCCGCCGATCAGTGACCAGCGACCCCCGGTGAGCACCGGTTCGAGGGGCCGGCGCGCGAATCCGGCCGGACGACGCTGGGGGAGACGCCCCCCGGCGAACCGGTACGAGACCTGGCGACGGTAGCGACCGGCGAGGAGAGCTCGTACCGCTCCGAATCCGTCAGAGGTAACGAGCCCGCGCGCGACACCATCCCAAAGCGCCTCGGCGATCTCGAGCGGCATCCTTCCGGTGCCCTCGACGAGGTCGGAGAAGAAGAGCGCCCCCCTGGTGCACAGCAACTCGAGGACCTCTTGCGCGGCTCCCGGTCCGGGCGGCCGGGGGGACTGATCACCCCGGACCGCCGTCAGCAGCCATCCGAGGTCCTCGCGGCGGGTGAGGGCGACGGGGGTCGCCCGGGACGGGGTCGCGCCCGCCCGGTGCGGACCGCCGGGGGCTGCCGCGGGCAGGGCGAGTCGTCCCCAGGCGACCTCGCCGTGGCTGCACAACTCGTCGAGCAGACGTGGTTCGTAATCGCTCACCCGGGATCGCAGGATGGCACTCTCCCAGGCACCGACTGGCGCTTCGATCCCCTGGAGCTGGGCCAGCGCCGCGGCGGTTCCTCGGACGCCGCGCAGCTGGGTCCCGGGCGCCACGTGCTGCCACTCGAGGAGAAAGCGCACCAGATGCTGGGGGTTCAACGCCTCGAACTGTCGGCGCTGGTGTGCCCGGCTGCGCGCGTGCGCCCGGGCAACGAGCCGGCGCGACCACCACCTGGCGTCGGCCATCTGCACCGCGGCGCCGCTGGCCTCGACACGGCGGAGGGCGTGCTCGACGGCCGATCGATCGGGGATCCCGATCGCGCTGGCGAGCTCTGGTGCCGTCGTGGGCCCCAGGAGTTCGAGATGTCCGCGTACCGCGAGGTCCAGCGCCTCCTCCAACGAGGGTGGCGCGTCCTCGCGGATCGCCTTGGGAACGCGGTGATCCGGGGTGAAAGAAACCCCGGGGAAGAGCGCCTCGACGTGTCGGCGTCGTTCGGTTGCGCACCACCGTTCGGCCTGGTCGTGTCGTGAAGAAACTGCGGGCGAGAGCGACATCACCCTTCCGCTTTCGGACAGCGGCGCGAACAGATGCCGCCACCGGTCGTCCGCTCCCACGACAACGGCGCTCCACAACAGCTCATGGAGCTCCTCGGGATCGCGCAGGCCTGTCGCGACCTCGGCATGCACCTCGGCGATGGCGGCCGCGTCGATGGTGGAGAGATCGCTGGCTTCGAGCGGGACGCCCCGGCGAAGCGTGATGGCGCGCGACCGGCGGTCCTCGAGCCTGGCGTCGTCCAAGAAGGTGTAGGGCTGGCCGTTGAGGATCTCGTGGGCCAGAACCGACGGCTCGGTGGTCTCGACGAGGCGCGCCCGGACCGCACCGGTACGGAGGCGCTTAAGCAGGCTGATCAAACCGGCCAGGTCCATCGCCTCGGTGCAGCAGTCATCGAGGGTCTGCCGGACGATCGGGTGGTCGGGGATCTCGATCGGCCCGGCGACGTTCTCCTGGCAGGCGGCGAGCCGGGGAAAAATCGCCGCCAAGAGGTCGTCGGCCTCCATCCGTTGGATGGCGGACGGCAGGTGGCGTGAACCCCGAAAGCGCGGCAAGAGGAGCGATCGATTCAGATTCCAGCGCCAGCGCGCCTGGAAGATCGGCGTCGGGAGGACGGCCTGAACCAGCGCCTCGCGTACCGACCGAGGCGAGAGCAACTCGAGCACGTCTTCGAGCGGGAACGAGTGCTGGGGTCCGAGCGAGACTAGGACGGCGTCGTCGCTGGCTGCCGCCTGCAGCTCGAAGTCGAAGGTGCGGCAGAATCGCTTGCGGAGCGCGAGCCCGAGTCCTCGGTTGATGCGCGCCCCGAAGGGCGAGTGCACGACGAGTTGTGCCCCACCGGTGTCGTCGAAGAAGCGCTCGACGACGAGTGACTCGCGGGTCGGAAGCACCCCGAGTTCGGAACGTCCGGCGGCGAGGTAGGCGACGACGTCGGCGGCCGCGCGTCGATCGACGGCGGCCAGGTCGACAACCTTTCCGATGGCGGTCTGCGGGCCGCCTTCGGTCAGCGCCTCCTCGACGGTGTGGCGGAGCTGGGAGACGGCTTGTGACAGTTCGTCGGTGCGGGCCGGTGCCTCGCCAATCCAGAACGGCACCGTCGGCGGCGCGCCCCGAGCGTCGGTGACCCGCACGGTGCCCTGTTCGACCCGACGGATGCGCCACGAGTTCGAGGCGAGGAGAAAGACGTCGCCGACCATGGCCTCAACGGCGAAGTCCTCGAAGACCGATCCGACGACTTGCTCGTCGGGTTCCACGACCACCCGGTAGTCGGCGAGCTCGGGAATCGCGCCACCCGAGGTCAGCGCCGTGATCGACGCCCCCCGGCGCGCCCGCAGGACGCCGTTTATCCGGTCACGGTGCAGGTATGCGCCGCGCTGGCCACGGCCGGTGGGCACACCCTCGGAGACGAGCGAGATGACCGATTCCAGGTCGGCCTCGGTGATCTCGGCGAAAGGCGCCGCATGACGGACGAGGCGCTCGAGCTCGTCCTCACCGATGCCGGATTCCCCGGCGGCGGCGCACTCGGCGACGATCTGTTGGGCGAGGATGTCGAGCGGCGCCACCGGGGGCACCGTCGCGTCGAGCAACCCGGCGTGGACCGCCCCGAACAATGCGACGCATTCGACGAGCTCATCCCGGGTCATCGGGTAGATGCGTCCCTTCGGCAGGCCGTCGAGGCGGTGTTCCGCCCGTCCTACCCGCTGGAGGAAGGTGTTGATGCTCCGCGGCGAGCCGACCTGGCAGACGAGGTCCACCGGCCCGACGTCGATGCCGAGCTCGAGCGACGCCGTCGCCACCACGGCGCGAAGCTCTCCGGCTCGCAGGCGTGACTCGAGTGCCAGACGGCGTTCCATCGCCACGCTTCCGTGGTGGGCGGCGACGGTGTCCTCGCCGATCTCGCCGCGCAGCAGGTGGGCGATCCGTTCGGCCATCTTGCGGGTGTTGACGAACACGAGGGTCGTGCGGTGCCGGCGGATGTGGTCGGCGAGCGATGAGACGATCTCTTCGAGTTGTCCGCTGGTCAGGACGGCGCCGAGCTCCTCGGTGGGGAGAACCACACCCAGGTCGAGCTGGCGATGGTGGCCGACGTCGACGATGGCGCAGCGCGGCGAGCCGTCGGGTTCGGAGCGGTCGGCGCCTGCGCCGACGAGCAGGCGGGCGATTGCCGCGATCGGGCGCTGCGTCGCCGAGCAGCCGATGCGGGTGGGGCGCGGTCGGCCGTTGCCGGTGACGATCCGGTCGAGTCGCTCGAGACTCGAGCGCGAGGTGGGAACCTCTCTTGTCGCGGGCCAGGGCGTGTATCTCGTCGACGATGACGGTGCCGACGGTGCCGAGCATCTCGCGGCCGCGTCGGGAGGTAATGAGGAGATAGAGCGACTCGGGCGTCGTGACCACGATGTCGGGTGGTCGTCGGAGCATGGCGGCGCGTGCCGCCGCCGGGGTGTCGCCGTTGCGGACGGCGATCCGGAGGGGCCGCACCGGGTGGCCGATCTCCTCGGCGACGGCGAGGATCGCTGCCAGCGGCCCCTCGAGGTTCTCCGCGACGTCGACGGTCAGTGCCCGCAGCGGCGAGACGTATAGAACCGAGGTCGTCCGGCGGGCCGGTTCGGGGGCCGGGTCGCGCAGGCAGCGGTCGATGGCGACCAGGAAGGCGGCGAGGGTCTTGCCGGACCCGGTCGGTGCGGAGACGAGGGTGTCGCGGCCGCTCGCGATGGTCGGCCAGCCGAGAGCCTGGGCCGGCGTGGGCCCGGCGGGAAAGCTCCGGCGGAACCAGGCCGCCACCGCGGGGTGGAAGGCGCCAAGGGGCCCCCCGGTAGTCACGTCCGGAGATTCTAAGGGAGGTGGGCCTCAGCCGAACGTATGGGTAGTGGGCTAGTTTGAAATGCGGTTCTGTCAAGTACCCAGCGCAGGGCGCGCGTCCTGGGCTCGGGCAACCGTCGTGTTCCGGGCAAACATCGGCATCTCGATTTTCTTGCCAGCAAGCAGCTCGTCCACGGTAAAGAGTTGGAGCCGTGGATACCGCTGGCCCCAGGCGTCGACGTAGGAGCCAGCCTCAGCGGCTTCCTGGCGCATCGGCCGCGTCGGGTCTTGCATTGTGATCAGGATCCCCAGGGCGGCGTTCTCGCGCTCCACGACCCCCCGAAGGTCCCGAACGTGGCTGACTCCCGTACCGCCCGCCTTCACAGAGAACACGACCTGTTTGGTCTTGCCGCCCGTTTGCTCGTGGAAGTAGAGCCGCCCGTCGATGCCGCGGTCGGCGCCTTTCTTTTGTTCGACGGGTCGCGCCCCGACAAGCCCGAGCGCCCACCATTGGAACTGGTACGGGTCTGACTTGGCAAGGTCCGTGGCACTCGCAACGTCAGTCGGCTCGCCGACCACTGCAAACGTGACGGTGTCGCCGTAGGCGTCACGTAGCCGGTGCTTGATGAGATTGATAGCAAGGTGCGTTATGTCGATCCCGAGCCATTGGCGGCCGAGCCGTTGCGCCGCGTCGATGGCCGTCCCGCATCCACAGAATGGGTCGAGTACCACATCGCCAGGGTTTGAACTTACGCTGATAATGCGCTCAAGCAATGCAAGCGGCTTTTGAGTCGGATACCCTAAGCGCTCCCTGTCGGTCGGCCAAAGCTGAATGTCTGTCCAGATGTCCTGCAGCGCAGGCGCGGCCGCGTCCGCCAAGTATTCCTTGAGGCCGTCCTTGCGCGGACGCCCGTCACGCTGGGGAAGGATGCGCCCCTCTGCGTAAAGCCTTTCCAATTCCTCCCGACCGAAACGCCACTGTCGATCGCGTCCGGGGTGAACGCCGCGCCACTCAAACGTTCGATCCTTATGGAAATGCGGGGCTGTCAGATTCTCTGCCCGATACGGCCCATGCTCATCGGCGTACTTGTACCTCGCCCTCTGAGCGTCGGAAAGTATGCCTCCGACGCGGTTGAATGTCTTGCCGCTCGACTTGCTGTAGTAAAGGAGCCGATCTTGGACACGTCCATATCGTTTCGGATCATTATGGGCGGTAGTTCGCTTCCACGTGATCTCATTGAGGAAGCGGTCGGCACCGAACACCGCGTCCATGAGCACACGCAAATAGGCGCTCGCGGCAGTGTCACAGTGCAGATAAATCGAACCTGTGGACCTCAGGACGCGCCGCAGCTCAAGAAGCCTCGGAGCCATCATCGAGAGATAGGCGAGCATGTCCGACCCACCAAGGAACATCCGCATCGCCCGTAGGGCGTCGGCCGCGCGTCCGCCCTGGCTAACTGTCTCTTCATACGCGGCCACAGCGGCCTGGTCCCATCGCCAGGTATCCGTGAACACCTCTACTTGAGCTGCAGCACGCGAGCCGTCCTGCTCGGCGAACAGCACGTTGTACGCCGCGTTGGAATTAAAGGGCGGATCGAGGTACACAAGGTCAACCGACCCACTCGCGATGTGCCGACGCAGAATGTCCAAGTTGTCGCCGTAGTACAAGGTGTTCGGCACGACGGTCACGCTACCCATCGCGTAACTCGTTCGGGTGGACTCAATCGAGCAGCCCCTGGTCAGACCGTCCTGTCGAGCCAGCCTGTTAGGAACGCTTATGAACAGCCTTCTTGGAGGCAGCCTTTCTGGCTGGCGCGACCTTGAGGGATCGGGCACGGCGAGCCGCCTTGCCGATCTCGACTCGCTTCGCGGCGGGGAGTGCCTTCGCCCGCGCGATCCCGCCTAGCCGCCCGCGCTCGACGGCCTTCTGATCCTTCACGGGTGAGTCGTCTAGTCCCGCGGCTTGCTGGGCTACCGCCCACATGCGCTGGTTCATGTCTCCCGGCTTGGGTGACTGCTTAGTCATGGTTGCTCCGATGTTATCGAAAGGGTGTTCGCTTAGAGTGTGCCAACCGGACTAGCCGGGGGGTGGCGAGAATGGTGGACGAATACCGGATGCGCGGGATGGTCAGGGAATTCGCGGAAACTGACAGCATTCTCAGTCGCCTAAAGGCGTTTAAGGAGAAGATTGAAGAGCTGAAACGGCGGCTGGACGAGACTCAGGGTGCGCCGCGCGATAGCTAGCACCCTCGGCTTCCATTGCGTCACAGACGACGCGGTAAATGTAACGACGGATAAACCCCATGGTCGCTGACCTGCACCTTCTAGGCTGTCACACCCTCTAAGTAAATTTACCACTATGAACAGGTTGAGCACGGAACGCAGAGCGCAAGTCATCGGATGCCTGGTGGAGGGCATGAGCATGAGGGCCACCGCCAGGGTGACCGGCGTTGCCAAGCAAACCATCGTTGACCTGCTCGTCAACATCGGGCAAGCCTGCTCGGAATACCAGGATCACGCGCTCCGCAACCTCGACTGCAAGGTTGTCGAAGCCGACGAGATTTGGGCCTACTGCTACAGCAAGGCCAAGAACGTGCCCGACGAGTACCAGGGCACCTTCGGTTACGGCGACGTGTGGACGTGGACCGCCATCGACGCGGACACGAAGCTGATCCCATCGTGGCTCGTCGGTGAGCGCACGCTGGCTGACTGCTACACGTTTCTTGCCGACCTCAAGTCACGGCTCAAGAACAATCGCATCCAGCTCACGACGGATGGCCTCTCGCACTACGCGACCGTGGCCGATGCGTTGTGGCGCAACAGCGTCGATTTCGCGCAGCTCATCAAGGTCTACGGCGCGCTCGGTTCGGAAAGTCCCGAGCAGCGCTACAGCCCTGGCGCTTGCACCGGGACTGACATTCGGATCATGGCGGGCAATCCTGATCCCCACCACATCTCGACCAGCTACGTGGAGCGTCAAAACCTCACGATGCGAATGGGGATGCGCCGGTTCACTCGGCTAACCAACGCGTTCTCCAAGAAGGTCGAGAACCACGCGCACACGGTGAGCCTGCATTTCTTCTACTACAACTTCTGCCGCAACCATGAGTCGCTACGAATCAAGAACGCGGACGGCACCTACACGCAGCGCACGCCCGCGATGGCGGCTGGCGTCGCTACATACCGCTGGTCATTGACGCAACTTGCCGGACTGCTCGACTAGATCCCTTAGTGCTTGGTATGTCCAGTCGTCCCGGTGACTAGCTCAGCGCCATGCCCGCCTAAGGATGGCCAGGTCACGCTGAATCCTGTCATACGTAGTCTGGAATGCCTGGTCAGAGCGCCGCGACTCTGCACTCGTTCGTTTGATCTCGCGGGTGTTTTGAGTAACAAGCTCACGCGCCTTTTTGATGGCGCTCCAGATTTCCTCAATCATCCCCTTGGCCTCCAAAAGAAAGTGTACCGCCGTCCACTCCCGGTAGGGGCGGATTGAGTTGGAGATTAAGAGCGTCGATGGCCCTAACTGCCGATTCCAACAGGCCCTGGAGCCGATCAACCTCCTCGGTGGCTTCTTCTGCCAGTTGCATGTAGTGGTCGCGATCAGCCGTCACGTTCTCGTTGGATCTTCGAAGCGCCGCCATATCTTCAGACACCCTGTCAGCGACTCGCGCGCCCGCCATCTGCTTCAGGGGAAGGCCCTGTGACACGTTGTGGAGTACGGAGTAAACAACATACGCACCCGCGGAAATGATCGCGACGCGAGTAACCGCGAAGACTAGCGAGTTAGCAAACAGAACACCCCAGAAGCCAGATGGCTTCGCTGGGGGCGGTGAGGTCTGGTCGAGCCAAAGGGCACCCGCGATGGCGAACAACCCGAGCAGCCAGTAGAGAACCTTCCGACGACGACACCATTTCAGGACTAGCCGAACCTTCGGGTCAGCTCTCAGCCAAAGGGCGCCCGTGGCGCTTCGAATACCCATCTCATGATGTAACTACACCGACGAGTCGGCTGCTCGCGGAACGCCCAGGTGAAACTAGCCCACTACCAACGTATGTTCGTGTCCTCCGACCCGAGAATCCCGAATCAGCCCGGGCGCTCGCGCCGCAGCTGGACCGGTGCCACCCACCAGCGGCTGGCGAACCGCCAGGTACGGCGGGCCGCCGAGGGCCAGCCCGACGCGGGCGTGCCGGCGTCAGGGCCATCGGGCCAGACGAGATTCACCGCGGCCTCGATCGCCCGGCGCACCTCGGGCGGCGGTTCCAGGGGTGGACGCGGCTGGTCGGGCCCCACCGTCGGGCTCACAGGGGCACGTTGCCGTGCTTGCGCTTCGGCAGGTCCTCATGCTTGGTCGCCAGCATGTCCAGGCTGCGGGCGAGCACCCGGCGGGTCTCCGCCGGATCGATGACGTCGTCGACGTAGCCGCGCTCGGCAGCGACGTAGGGGTTGGTGAAGCGCTCCGTGTACTGGGCGATAAGCTCGGCGCGCCGCTGGGCCGGATCGGGGGCCTCCTGGAGCTCGCGCCGGTGGACGATCTCGACCGCCCCCTCCGGGCCCATCACGGCGAGCTCGGCCGACGGCCAGGCGTAGCTGAGGTCGGTGCCGATCGACTTCGAGTCCATGACCAGGTAGGCGCCTCCGTAGGCCTTGCGGATGATGAGCTGCACCCGCGGCACGGTGGCCTCGCAGTAGGCGTAGAGGAGCTGGGCGCCGTGGCGGATGATCCCACCGAACTCTTGGTCCGTGCCCGGCATGAATCCCGGCACGTCGACCAGGGTGATGAGCGGGATGTTGAAGGCGTCGCAGGTCCTCACGAATCGCCCGCCCTTTTCTGACGAGTCGATATCGAGCACCCCGGCGAGGACCTGGGGCTGGTTGGCGACGATCCCGACCACGCGGCCCCCGATCCTCGCCAGCCCGCAGGTGAGATTCGTCGCCCAGAACGGGAAGTACTCGAGGTACTCGCCGTCATCGATGATGGCTGCGATCAACCGCTTCATGTCGTAGGGCTGGTTCGGTCGATCCGGCACCAGGGTGCGGAGCTCGGGCGTGCGCCGCTCGGGGTCGTCGGTGCAGACGGCGCGCGGCGGTTCTTCGAGGTTGTTCGAAGGAAGGAACGACAGCAGGTAGCGGACCTCGTCGAGACAGGCCCTCTCGTTGGCGGAGACGAAGGCGGCGACGCCCGACCGGGTCGCGTGGGTCATCGCCCCGCCGAGCTGCTCGGCGCTCACGTCCTCGCCGGTCACCGTGCGCACGACATCGGGGCCGGTGATGAACATGTGGCTGGTCCCCTGGACCATGAAGACGAAGTCGGTGAGGGCCGGAGAGTAGACGGCGCCGCCCGCCGACGGTCCGAGCACCACGCTGATCTGGGGCACGACGCCCGACGCTCGGGCGTTGCGGAAGAAGATCCCGCCGAAGCCGTTCAGCGCGGCAACTCCTTCTTGGATGCGGGCTCCACCGCCGTCGCTCATCCCGACGAGGGGGACCCCCGACGACACCGCCAGGTCTTGGATCTTGTGGATCTTCTCGGCGTGCGCCTCGCCGAGTGAACCGCCGAAGACCGTGAAGTCCTGGCTGTAGACGCAGACGCGTCGCCCGTCGATCGATCCGAAGCCGGTGACGACCCCGTCGGTGTACGGCTTGGAGTCGTCGAGGCCGACGCCGTGGGCCCGGTGGCGGACGAGGGCGTCGACCTCCTGGAAAGAGTCCGCGTCGAGCAGGTATTCGATCCGTTCCCGGGCCGTCATCTTCCCCTGCGCGCGTTGGGCCTCGATGGCTCGCTCGCTACCCGGTTGCCGGGACTCGGCCTTGCGACGCTCGAGCTCGGCGAGTCGTGAAGCCCGCAAGTCCCCGGCTATGTCCGCCATGCTGGGAAGGCTACCGGGCGGGGACGGCCCACGTCCCTGCCGGATCAGGCGTCGACGTCGCGCCGGCCGTCGAGCGCCCGGCCGAGGGTCTGCTCGTCGGCATACTCGAGATCGGCCCCGACTGGCAGCCCGCTCGCGATGCGGGTCACGCGGGTGCCGAGAGGCCTCAGCGCTCGCGAGAGGTACATCGCGGTGGCATCGCCCTCGAGGTTCGGATTGGTGCACACGATGACCTCGGCGATGTGGTCACGTTCGACCCGAGCAAGGAGCTCGCGGATATGGAGCTGCTCGGTCCCCACCCCGTCGATCGGACTCAGCGCGCCCCCGAGCACGTGGTAGCGACCGCGGAACGAACTACTCCTTTCGACCGCGATCACGTCACGGGGGTCCTCGACGACACAGAGGACGGAGGGGTCCCGCTTGGGGTCCGAACAGATCGAGCAGAGCTCGTGCAGCCCGATGTTGAAACAGACCGAGCAGGTGACGGTGCGTTCCTTCACCTCGACGATCGCCCGGGCGAGGCGCAGGGCGTCTTCTTCGGGGATCCGCAGCAGGTAGAACGCGATCCGCTGGGCCGACTTCGGCCCGATGCCCGGCAGTCGGCCAAGCTCGTCGACGAGCTCCTGGATGGGGCCTTCGAACAGCGCCAGAGTCCGCTCCTAGCTCACTTGGCCGCCGGCGGCTGCCCAACCCGAGGCTGCACCTGGTCCTCGCCGGCGACGGGCCCACCGAGCATCGCGCTCTTAGCGGCGCGGGGCGCGGCCTGTCGGTCTGCGGCGGAACCACCGGAGTCGTCCCGCCCCGCCGCGGGCACGAGATCCTCGGGCGCTTCGGTCTTGGCCGGAAGGACCAGGCGGGGTCGTTGGTCGCCGGGATGGACGAGCAACCGCCGTGCACGCCGATCCAGGCCGGGCCTCTGGGCGCGGTCCCGATGAGCTTCAGTTTCGATGATCCGTTCCGCGGCGGCGAGTTGCCGCGCGACCAGTTCCGACTCGCCGGAGAAACCGTCCGCAGAGGAGGTTGCCACGGGGTCAGACCTCCTCGGCGCCGGGGAAGGCTTCTCGCAAGCGGTCTTCGATCACGGTGGCGCTCGACGGCGGTTGCCCTCCGGGGGTCGGTTGCGGCTCCTGGTCGGCTTCACGGGCGAGCTCGTCGACGAGATCCTCGTCCGCCGAGCCGAGGTTCGTCCGGGTCGGGCCGCGACGCACCCGTCGGGATGGCGCCGCCGAACCCCTCGCCGTCGTGGTCGTTTCGGCGACGAGCCGCAGGCCAACCGGCCGACCGAAGTGCCGGCTGAGGGCTTCGACCACCTCGGCGCGCAGCGGCTCGGCGTGGAGGATGTGGGCGTCGTTCGGGAGGACGAGGAGCGCGTCGGGACCATCGGTGCCGACGAAGCGGCCCGCCTGGTAGATGGCGCGCACCTTGGGGCGGAGCTTCGGGAGGATCTCGTCGGCCCAGGCGATGACGAGGTCTTCTCGGTTCGGCGCGTCCGGTGGCGCCCCGGCTTCGGAGCCGCCTGGCCCGACGCCCGAGGCTGGCCGCGAGGAGGGTTCGGGGCCGCGAGGCGCGCGGGGCAGGTGCGCCAGACGGGAGAGCACGGAATCTTCCGGCCCTGGCGGCACCGGGGCCGGTGCCGTGGCGAGGGGGCGCGGTTCCTCGGGGGTCACCCCGGGCGGCGCGGGCGGTGGAGCCGGTCGCTCCGTCGGTGCCGACCCCAGAGCTTCGAGACGACGTTCGAGGCGTTCGACCCGGTCGAAGAGCGCCGCGGGCTGCGTGTCGGCGTCCGGCCTGGCCGCCTGGATCAGGGCAACTTCGAGCGTGATGCGAGGTTCGGGAGCGTCACGCATCGCGACGATCGCCCCGCCGACCAGTTCCATCACCCGCACGCAGCGGGCGGTTCCCAAGGAAGCGAGGACCTCGGCGGAATCCCCGTGCATCCCGGCCGTCCCGTCGATCCCGGCGGCGCCGACGAGGTCGAGGAAGTCGCGCCGCAGCCGTTCGACGACCTCCACCGCGAATTGGAGGGGGTCGCGTCCCCGGCGGACGGCTCCACCGGCCGCGACGAGCACCCCGGCGACGTCGCCTGCGGCGAGCGCCGCGACCAGCGCGTCGAGGGCGTCGGAGTCGTCATAGGCCGTACCCCCTGCGGCGACCTGGTCGAGGATGGAGAGAGCGTCGCGCGCTGAGCCGCGGGCGCGTCGGACGACGGTGGACCGGACCTCGTCGGAAAGCTCGATGCCCGCGTCTTGGGCGACGGCGGTGACGAGAGACGAGAGTTCATCGTCGTCGATGAGGTGGAATTCATAGTGCTGGGTGCGACTGCGCAATGTCGGCAGGACCTTCTGCGGGTCGGTCGTCGCGAGGACGAAGACGACACGGTCCGGCGGCTCCTCGAGGGTCTTGAGCAACGTGTTTGACGCCGCCGTAGAGAGCATTTGGACTTCGTCGACGATGTAGACCTTCCAGCGTCCTGGAGTCGCCAGCGACGCCCGGGCCACCAGGTCCCGCATCGCCTCCACGCCGTTATTCGAAGCAGCGTCGAGCTCGTGGACGTCGAAGGAGGTGCCGGCGGTGATCGACTGGCACGACTCACAGCTCCCACACGGTTCTCCGCCGTCCGGCATCGAGCAATTGAGTGCCTTGGCGAGAATGCGCGCGGTCGAGGTCTTACCCGTGCCGCGTGGACCACTGAAGAGATACGCGTGGGCGACGTGATCGTCGCGCACCGCGTTGACCAGCGCCCTCGTGACATGGTCCTGTCCGCGCACTTCGGCAAAGCGCTGAGGTCGGAAGCGCCGGTACAGGGATTGGAAGGGCCGATCCGCGTCCACCTGGGCCGTCGGGGTCGGTCGGGAGCGCGGCACGCCGACGATGCTACGGCTGCGTTGGTACGTCCGTGGCAGAAGGCGCATGGCGCCCCCAGGTGCAGCGGCCAGGTCGCCTGCGGCACACGTGGCGATCCGCTGAGAGCTGCTGTCTTCCGACCCTGACTCGGTTCACGGGGCCCCGTCGCGCAGAACCCGGCCGCTGCGCCCGGAGGCGCCACAGTTCGGCGACACGATAGCGTCTGAGCTTCCTGGAGGGGTGCGAGAGCGGCCGAATCGGCACGACTGGAAATCGTGTGTCGGGCAACCGACCGTGGGTTCGAATCCCACCTCCTCCGCGTCAGCTGGGCGCCGTGACCAGGAGGCCGCGTGGATACCCCTGCCGAGCTAGGCGTCGATGATGCCGCCGCGATGGAACTCGCCATCGCCGAGGCCCGTCTCGCCGCGGCCGAGGGTGAGGTTCCGGTCGGGGCCGTGGTCATCGCCGACGGCATCGTCATCGCCCGCCGTCACAACGAGCGCGAGAAGACTGGCGACCCCTCCGCCCACGCCGAGCTGCTCGCTCTGCGCGACGGCTCAGCCCGGCTCGGTCACTGGCGTCTGTCGGATTGCACCCTGGTGGTGACCCTGGAGCCTTGCCCGATGTGTGCGGGGGCCCTGATCGCGGCCCGCGTCGGTCGGCTCGTGTTCGGTGCCGCGGACCCCAAGGCGGGCGCCTGCGGGTCCCTGTACAACCTGCTCAGTGACCCGCGACTAAACCACGAGGTGCCCATCGAGCGGGGAGTCCTCGCGGAGCGCTGCGCGGCGTTGCTGACCGAGTTCTTTGCCCGCCGCCGCCAGCCCGACGAATCCTGACCGGCGGGTGAGGTTGTCGCGGGTCGGGTAGCCTCGCCGCCCGGAGGGATGCGAGAGCGGCCGAATCGGGCGGTCTCGAAAACCGTTGTACGTCCTGCGTACCGTGGGTTCGAATCCCACTCCCTCCGCGGGGAGGCCTTGACCCCATCCAGTGGACCGCGTTCATGGCCATGCGGCCTGGGTGTGGGCGGAGCGTGAGTCTTCGAACTCGTCCGGGGTGAGGTAGTCGAGCGCGTGGTGCCTAAGGTGTGCTGCCCTGTGCGCCCCTCGCGGAGCACCGACCAACGCTCTCACCTGACCTTCCTCGGCGCTGACGAAGCGGACTATCCACCTTGCGCCCAATTCGCGTCTAAAACCAAATGAAAGCAGGTCGAGATCGCCGTCGCAGCACCCACGGCTGACGCTGATCAGTCCGCGACGGCGGCGGACGTGCGGGTCACACCTAGGTCACAATTGTGACCCTGCTGTGACCCCCCGAAACCCTACAATTGCCTATTGGGCAGCTCCGACGCGCGACGGGGGAGATGGAGGTAACGAGTAAGCAGATGATCGCGCGCCGACCGCTGAGACAAGCACTGTTCATCCTCGCCCTGGCAGCAGTTGGCCTCCTAGGCGCGGCCTGCGGCGGGTCACCGTCGTCCGGCGTCGCAAACCTCGGCTCAACGACGACCACAACCCAGACGTCGTCGTCCCAGACAGCGGGAAGTGGCGGCAGTACCGCCGCGAAATACAAGGCCGCTCTCGCGTACGTCGACTGCATGCGCTCGCATGGCGTGTCGAACTTCCCCGACCCGACCAGCGATGGCCAGATCAACGTCAAATTCGCGTATGGTGGAAAGGATGGTGCGCCGGTGTCGAGTGGTATCGATCGGATGTCACCTCAGTACATCTCGGCTGATCAGACGTGCCGCCACCTCCTCCCAGGCGGGGTACCCACCCCCGCGCAGAACCAGCAAGCCCTCGCCAAGGATCTGAAGTTCGCGCAGTGCATGCGCTCGCATGGCGTGTCGAACTTCCCCGATCCGACCAATGCCGGAGTTGTGCGCCTCATCGGCGTCGACCAGAACTCTCCTCAATACCAGCGCGCGGAGAAAGCGTGTGAAGCCCTCGTGCCCGGGGCTGACTCCAAGTGAACCGGTCTGTCCGCCGCGTAGAAAAGACGTGTCCGGGCCTCTACATGCGCCTCGTGATAGCAACTGTGGCTGAGGTCTGTGCTCGGTCACCTCTCAGACCACCCCGGATGAGCTCGAGCTTTTGGGCAGCGCGTGTGTTCGCCTCCGGGAAGAGATGGCCATAACGGTCATAGGTGAATGCCACGCTTGAGTGTCCGGCACGTCGAGCGATCTCCATCAGATCGACCCCAGCGGCAGCGAGTAGTGCGACCCCGGTGTGCTTCAGATCGTGCGGGCGAAGCGGCGCGAGTCCGGCTGCGGCGACGGCAGGACGCCACACGTTGACCCTCCACTCCTGGGCGCGGAGGAGGCCGCCACTTGTAGCGGTGAAGAAGTAACGACTCCCACCGAAGCGAGCGACGTGGGGGCGAAGCTCCGCGACGACAGACGGTGGGAGTGTCATCGTCCGCCACTCAGCATTGGTCTTCGGCGGACCCTCGTGCAGTCGCCCGCTTACCTCGACGACGTTGTTCGCCACTCGCAGTCGTCCCGTCTGCAGGTCGAGGTCACTTCGCCGTAGACCGATGGCTTCACCGATACCTAGCGTGGCCCACGCCATCACGAGCACCATCGCTTGAGAGCGTGGGTCGATCATCGAGGCAAGCCGCTCCAGTTCGTCCGGCGTGAGGAATCGAGCCTCAAAGCGTTGCCGACGCGGGAGGCGCGTCCGCTCCGACGGATCCACCGACAACCCACGTGTGTCGACTGCGAAGTCGAGAACCTGGCGCAAGACGGTGAAGCTCCGCTGCACACTCGACGGTGCGAGCCGCGCCGCGAGTCGGTTCACCCACGCCTGAACTTCCGCGTGCGTGATCTCGCCGAGCTGCGCGTTGCCGAGTTCAGGCAGCACGTTGTGATCGAGAACCATTCGGTCGCGAGCACGGGTCGAAGGCCGATGCCCTTTTCGGGTCTGCCACCAGCGTTCGACAACGGGTGCGAAGTTGACGCGACTCGCTGCCGGTCCAATGAAGCGTCCCTCACGAACCTCAGCGCGCCGTGGCGAGCGCGTCCAACGCGTCGCGTCGAGCGGCGAAGGTACCGACCGCCACCTGGCGCTCGAGATGGGTGACTCGCGCCTGCCAACCCGTTCCCATTCGCCGCACCGAACCGGACGCCGGCCTAGCCACGATGACCATCGAAGAACGACACGTGCTCGATGCCTCGCCTGTTTCGCGCCTGAAACGCGCACGGAAATCGAGTCAGACGAACATCAACAGCGACCCGGGTAACCCACTTCGCCGGCACTTCTTCAAAGCACCCGAGCAATTTCCTGGCACCGGTGTGCCTAGGTGATGCAGGAACCCACGTGGGTCGGCTTCTCCTCGAGTCGTGCCGTGCCGATACGTTGCGCAACGCCGGGTGCGGCGAGGGCGAACCCCACGTCGGAGTTGGAGGTCGAACGCGAGAACACGACCCCGACCACCTCGTCGACGCCGCGTACTTGAGCGAGGAGCGGACTCCCAGAATTACCCGGCTGCACGACGCTTTCGAGTTCGTAGACATTGCGCACGGTGAGCGACTGGTCGTAAATGTCCCGGCCTTCGGCCGCGAACAGCGACATCACCCCGGCGGGCCGGGCGACGAAAGGTCCGCCTCCCGGATAGCCGAGGATGACCGCTCTCACGCCTCGCGTGACGAGGCCGTCGAACACCTTGAGCGGGGGGATCTGGAGCGGTTGGTCCACCCGCAGGATGGCGAGGTCGAAGCGCGCGTCGAAAAAGATCGGCACGACCTTCGAGGATTGACCGTTCAAGGCGACGACGTCGATCGCGCTGGCTCCCGCGACCACATGGGCGTTCGTGACGATGAGCCGACCCGGGACGGCGAATCCCGAGCCTTCACGTTCGCCGCCGCAGCCGTAGGCGATGACCCGGACGACCGACCTCGCCGCGTCTCGCTTGGCCTCGCGGACCTGGGTTTGGGTCGCCAGCCGCACCGGTACGGGGGACTGGGGGACGATGTTGGCGAGGACCTGCGGGAAGCCTGTCGTGGCGAGGTATCGCTCCACGCTGGAGAACGCGTTGGGGACCGGAGGCATCACCGCGCTGACCCCACGCAACAAGGCCGAACCCTCAATCTCGCTCGACACATCGGTGAGGGGGCTGTTTACCAGGACTGATGAGAACAGCCAGAGCACCACGAGCACGCTCGCCATCGCGGTCAGCGCGCCGACCGCCTCGTCAAGAACCCCGACCCGGAACTGGCGCAGAACCGTCGACAGCCAGATCCCGAGCTGGCGCCCCCCGACTCCGATGACGGCGGCGGGGAGGACGAGCAGGACGACGGCAAGTGTTGGTTTGGTGAGCGTTCCCGCGACCCGCGGGCACAACACCAGGACGAGGACGACGCCGAGGGCCAGACCGCACACGATGCTTAAGAACTCGATGATCTGCGCCAACCCGCCGACGCGCAGACCGTGTACGGCCGCGGCTATGAGGAGGATCAGGATCGCGGCGTCGAGCAAATCCATCGAGGCCGGTCGCTTCGCCTAGGACTCGGGGGGTCGTGCCACAACCGGCTCGATCGCTAGGTCTCGGTAGTCGAGCAGGCTTGAGTAGGGAACGGAGCGTGCCGCGAAGGCGGCTCGCGCCGTGTCGCCTCGGTCCAGGAGCACGCACGCGTGCACGACGATCGCGCCAGCATCGGCCGCGACTTCGTAGGCCTCCATGATTGAGCGGCCCGTAGAGGCGGTGTCCTCGAACAGCACCACGCGCACCCCTTCGACGGCGACCCCTTCGATGCGCCTTCGACTTCCGTGCGCCTTCTCCCCCTTGCGGACCGAAAACCACGCCTTGCCGGCGAGGAGGGCGACGGCGTGCGCGACGGGATCCGCGCCCATCGTCATACCGCCGATCGCGTCGTATTCCACCTGGCGGGCGGCGAGGTGGTCGATGACGGCTCGGGCCGCGAGATCGAGGTCCTCACCCCGTGCGACGGCTCGCCGCATGTCGACGTAGTCGTAGCTCGTCGCACCCGAGGACAGTACGAACGGCTGGTCTGATCGTGTGTACCCGCGGCTTTGCACCAAGTTGAGCAGTTTGGCGACCGACGGGAGACGGACCGGGCGCCCCGGTTCGATCGTGCCGTCGTGGGGTGACGGATGGTGAGCCATCGGGCATCCAACTTAGGGCCAGAGGCGGGTAGCTCCGGTGATTGGCGTCAAACCCGGTCGTTGAAGCGGTAGCCGACCCCCCGGATCGTGATGATGTGCGCCGGATTGTCCGGATCGGCCTCCAGGCGCATCCGTAACCGGCCGACGAGGGTCGCGACGATACGCGGATCCCCTTCGTAATCCGAGCCCCACACCCGCTCGAGCAGTTCATCGCGGGTGACGACCCGCCCCGCGTGCCGGAGCAACTCGCGTAGAAGCTGGAACTCGCGCAACGGGATCTCGACTTTTCGCCCCGCGACGGTGACTTCGTGCCGTTCCGGGTCGAGGGTGACGTCACTGACGCTGAGGATCGCGGTGGAATCGACGACACCAGATCGGCGAACGATCTCGGCGAGAGGAGCTGACTGGCTTCGGCGTAGCTGGGCGCCAATCCGTGCGACGAGCTCACGCAGGCGATAGGGCTTGGCCACGAAGTCATCGGCGCCAACCTCGATGCCTAACACCACGTCCAGCTCTTCGTGGCGCGAGCTCAACATGATGATCGGGGTTGAGATGCCCTGGTCACGGAGCGCGCGGCAAACGTCGATCCCGGACACTCGGGGGAGCACCACATCGAGGAGGATGACGTCGGGGCGGACCGTTTCGACGGCGGCGAGCGCTTCAACGCTGTTACGCGCGCCGAAGATGGCGAATCCCTCGCGACCGAGTCCGATGGTGAGGGCGAACAATTGGTCCTCGTCGTCCTCGATGATGAGCACGCGCGGCCATTCGCCCTCCTGACCCTCGGTGGCCACCGCGTTCGTCATGGCGCACTCCTCGGCTGTTGGTTTGCCGATCTCCACGATGGTTACCGGGGCCGGTGACAGAACCGTGAGACGAGGGTGAACAGATCGTAACGACGCGACGAAATCTCGGGTACGTCGCCCCGGTTCTGGGGCGCCGTCGAGAACGGCGACGAACCGTTCTCCAGCGAACGAGGGCCGTCCGGGCGGTAGCCTCGGCGCCATGTTCTCGTGGTTCTCGGCGCGGTTGACGACAGCAAAGGAGCTCCTGCGCTTTCGGACGCCGCTCCCGCCATCGGGGCCGCGTTTCGTCGAGCACTCCCACCGAGACGTACGCGGCGGTGGCCTGCGGGCCGCGGTGTTCGGCGTGAGCGACGGACTGGTGTCCAACGTGTCCCTCGTGCTCGGCACGGCAGGAGCCCACCCCGGAGCGGGTGTCGTGCGGCTGGCTGGTCTCGCAGGGCTGTTCGGCGGTTCGTTCTCGATGGCGGCGGGCGAGTACATCTCCATGCTGGCCCAGCGGGAAGCGTTTGAGCGTGAACTCCGCGTCGAGCGCGCCGAGATCGAGAAGCAGCCGGAGAGCGAGCGCGCCGAGCTGGAATACCTGTATGAGAGCCGGGGGCTTGACGCCGAGACCGCGGCGAAGATCGCCGGCGCCCTGATGGCGGATCCACAGCTCGCGCTGGAAACGCACGCCCGCGAAGAGCTCGGCCTTGACCCACGCTCGCTCGGAGTTCCGGTCCAGGCCGCGGTGTTCTCGTTCGTCACGTTCGCGATCGGTGCGCTGATTCCCCTCGCGGCCTTCCTCGGCGGCTCGTCAGGTTCGGGTGCGATCGAGGTCGCGATCGCGGCTGCCGCGGTCGCGGCTCTTCTCGTGGGCGGGGCGCTCTCGTTCTTCACTGGCCGCTCGCTCGTTCTTTCGGCGCTGCGTTCGTTGTGCGTCTGCGCGATCGCCGGAGCGATCACCTACGGCATCGGCGCCGCGGTCGGCGCCACCGCGGGTTAGACAGACCGTTGTTGCGACGTCATCGCAGGCCGCGGGGTACGGCTGCTGGTCCAGAACCTCGCACCTGTCTCGTTCTACGGCACGCAGTCGCTCGGTCTCGGTCAAGTTGGCGGGGCGATGACGCGATGCGACCGTTGACCCGGCGGGGAGAGCGTCAGGCCGCCATGCTTGCCCGGGAGCTTGGCCCCGAGAGGGTCGGGCGGGTACTCGCCAGTCCCGCCTTGCGCTGCATGGCGACGGTCGCCGCGATCGCCGAGGACGCAGACGTGCTCGTCGAGATCGCGCCGTTCCTCGCCGAGGGATCGGACGGTCGGATGGCCTTGAAGCGCATCGTTGCGGCGTGCGAGTTGATGGGGACACCCGAGGTCCTTGTCGCGTGCACGCACGGAGATGTGCTCGTCGGAATGGTCGAGGACCTCGTTGAAACCGGGTGCATCGACGAAGCTGCCCCGGCGGTACAGAAGGGCGGGGCGATCCGCCTGTACGTCGTCTCGGGGGTCGTAGTCACCGCTTCGGTTGTTCCAGCGCCCGTCTAGGGCACCGCCCGTCGGATCGGCAAACCTTGGGGGTCGACATGGTGGTCGCGCCGAGATGCGGTGGGTGCGGCGCGCCGTCCGTTTGTGCTTGGATGCTCGGGTGATTCTCGACGCGAGTTCGACCGCGTGCCGTGCGGCGAGAAGTTCGGGGATCCAGCGCGCCGTTACGGGGGGGCCGGACCATGGACGGTGACCGCTCCAGGCGGAAAGCCGAGGTTCGGCTGGGGATCAATCCCTACGGCTACTACGACGTCGACGCCCGGGAGTACGTGATCACCCGGCCGGACACACCGACGCCGTGGATGAACTACCTGGGACAGGGCCGTTACGGGGGGATCATCTCCAATACCGCCGGTGGCTTCTCGTTCGACCGCGACCCCCGCGACCGCCGGGTGAGCCGCTACCGCTACAACTCGCTCCCACCGGACCAGCCGGGCCGCTACGTCTACCTCCGACGTGAGGACACCGGGGAGTACTGGGGTGCGACCTGGCAGCCGGTGCGGGTGCCGCTCGAGCACTACGAGTGTCGTCATGGCGCGGGCTACACGAGGATCACGACCGAGCACGCCGGCGTGCGCGCCGAGGTCCTGTACTTCGTCCCTCCCACCCCGGACGATGACCCTTGCCCCGCCGAGCTGTGGGTCGTCCGCTTGGCCAACACCACCCGGCAGAGCCTCGTCGTCCGGGCCTTCAGCTACGTCGAGTTCAGCTTCGTGTCTGCCTTCAACGACCTGCACAATCTCGACTGGGGGGGCCACATCGTGAGCTCGCACTACGACCCGTCCTGTCAAGCCGTCGTGACTGGCACCAAGTTCCTCGACACGAGGGAGTTCCTCGCTTCGGACCGGCCACCGGACGGCTTCGACTGTGACCGGGAGGCCTTTGTCGGACGCTTCCGCGGACTGGAGGAACCGGAGGTGGTGGAGCGCGGCAGGTCCCTCTTTAGCGCGTCGGCCCGCGGAAACAGCATCGGGTCGCTGAGTCACGAGATCCGCCTGGAATCCGGGGCCGAAGCGGGCATTGTCTACGTGCTGGGGGTCACCGACGCTCCCGACGGCATCGGCGCGGTCGTGGACCGCTACCGGGATCCCGCCGCGGTGAGGGACGCCTTCGAGGCGCTGCAGGCCGACTGGGAGGGATACCTCGGCAGCTTCAGCGCCGCGACCCCCGCCGCCGACGTCGACGCCACGGTCAACTACCTGGCCCCGGTGCAGTGCCGCACCACCCTGTACTGGTCGCGCTTCGTTTCCGGCTACGAGACCGGGCTCGGACGGGGCATGGGCACCCGCGACACCGCCCAGGACACCTTCGGGGTGGTCCAGGCCGTCCCCGGCGAAGCCGCTTCTCGCCTCGCCCGGGGCTGGGGGATGCAGTTCGCCGACGGGCACGCCTGGCACCAGTACTTTCCCCTTGCCGACGAAGGCGGGCCCGGGCTCGCCGGTGAAAGGCCGAACCGGCCCCAGTGGTTTTGCGACGATCATCTCTGGCTGGTCATCGCCACGTGCAACTATCTGAAGGAAACCGGCGACTACGGCTTCCTGCAACGCCCGGTCCGCTACGTGGCGGAACCGGGGGGCGGGGGCGACCGGGCGGGTCCCGCGTCGGCGGTCGACGACACCATCTGGGGCCACATGATGGCCGCGGTCAACTTCACCCTCACCCACCGGGGTCCCCACGGCCTGCCGCGCTTGGGCTACGCCGACTGGGACGACACGCTGAACGCGGACCACGGGTCGGGTAGGTCCGAGAGCGTCTGGTGCGGCATGCAGTTCTGCCGGGCGGCGCTCGACCTCGCCGAGCTCGCGAGGCATCTCGAGCGGCCGGACGAAGCCGCGCGCTTCACGGCGCTGCATCGCGAGATGGCCCAAGCGATCAATGACTGCGCCTGGGACGGGGCCTGGTACGCCAGGTGTTTCGACGACGAGGGCAAACCGATCGGGGTGTCCGCCGAATCACGACATCGCATCAATCTGATCCCGCAGAGCTGGTGCGTAATCGGCGAGGTTGCGCCCCCCGAACGGGCCAGGCTGGCCATGGATTCGGCCCACAACCTGCTGGACACCCCCTATGGGCCGAGTCTGTTGTGGCCGCCCTACGACGGCGATGACCCGCGGGTGAACGGGACGAGCACCTATCCACCGGGAGCGAAGGAGAACGGAGGCATCTTCTGCCATGCCGCCGCCTGGTCGGTGATCGCCGCCGCCCAGCTGGGCGACGGCGACCGGGCCTTCGAGTACTACCGCCAGCTCCTTCCTCTGGCCCGTCCCGACGTCGATCGTGCCGCGGTGGAGCCCTACGTCTATTGCCAGAACATCTGCGGGCCCGCGCATCCCCAATACGGCCTGGGCCGCAACTCTTGGCTCACCGGCGCGGCGGCATGGATGTACGTCGCCGCCGCCCAGTGGATCCTGGGGATCCGGCCGACCCATGACGGGCTGCGGGTGGCTCCCGCCATCCCTTCGGGGTGGCCGGGTTTCTCGGGCCGTCGTCGCTTCCGTGGCACCATCTACGACATCACGGTGAAACGCGAGGGGTCGGGAAACCGGGTTCGTCTGATCGTCGACGGCAAGCCCGTGCCGGGTGACGTGGTCGAGCTGCCGGCGCGGCCGAGGTCGCGTGTCGATGTCCAAGTCACCCTGGGCGGCTAGGGCCCGAGGCCGAGGTTTCGTCGTGGCCGCCGCCGGTTCGGGGTGAGCTGAGATGTCCGGTCTCTAGGCCGTGAAGGTGTCCGACGAACCGATCGGTCTCGGAACGATCGCGCGGGAGTGGGGCCGTATCGGCTGTATCGGCTTCGGTGGTCCCCCGACGCACATCTCCTTGTTGCGCAAGCTCTGTGTCACCGAACGGGGTTGGATCTCGCCGACCGAGTTCGAGGACGGCATCGCCGCGACCAACCTGCTTCCGGGGCCGGCCTCCACCCAGCTGGCGATTCTGTGCGCCTGGCGGTTGCGGGGCTGGCGGGGCGCCATCGTCGGCGGGGTCTGTTTTATCGTGCCCGGGCTCGTCCTCATCCTGGCGTTGTCGGCGCTCTTCTTATCGCGCCACCCGCCGCACTGGGCGAAGGGAGCCGCCGCGGGGGCGGGGGCCGCCGTGGCCGCGGTGGCGCTGAACGCGGCGCTGGGCCTGGTGGCTTCGAGCCGGGCCAGGATCGGCTCGCGCCGCGCCGAGCAGGCCCGGTGGGTCCTGTACGCACTCGCCGGGGGTGCCGCCGCCGCGACCATCGGTCCATTTCTCGTCGTCGTGCTTCTGGCCTGCGGTCTCGCCGAGGTGGTCGTGCGGGAAGCGCGGTTCCGGCCGCCAACGGCGCTGCCGGGACTCGTCGCGTTCCCGGTTATCGCCGCGGTGGCCTCGATCGGGGGTATCGGCGCCGTGGTCTGGGAGGCTTTCAAGATCGGCGCCCTGTCCTACGGCGGGGGCTTCGTCATCGTGCCGCTGATGCAGACCGACGCGGTCCACACCTTCCACTGGATGACGAACGCCCAGTTCCTGAACGCGGTGGCCCTCGGCCAGATCACGCCGGGTCCCGTCGTCCAGACCATCGCCGTCGTCGGCTACGCCGCGGCCAGGCTGCGCGGGGGTCTCATCGCCGCGGCGGTCGCCTTCGCGCCGTCGTTCCTGTTCGTGCTGTTCGGAGGACCGCACTTCGGCCGGATGCGCACCAACCGCGGTGTCCAGGCTTTCCTCACCGGGGCCGGCCCGGCGGCGATCGGGGCCATCGCCGGCGCCTCGATTCCGCTCGGGCTGGCGCTGGCGCACCTCTGGCAGGTGGGGGTGCTCGCGGCAGCGCTGGTCTGGCTGATCATCCTGCGTCGCAACGTGGTCGTGGGCCTGCTCGCCGCCGGCGCGATCGGGGTGGCACTGTCGTTCTCCGGGCTGCCGATCGGTTCCTGAGCTCGGTGGTCGTCGGCGGGAGGACCGGCGCGCCGGACCGTGGTATCCCTGTAGCGTGACCGCGCCACGGGTTCTCTTCATCGGGGGCACCGGCATCATCAGTTCGGCGTGCGCGGCGCGCGCCATCGAGGTCGGCATCGACCTGTACGTGGTGAACCGGGGCCTGTCCCGCACCCGGCCGCTGCCGGACCAGGCGCACCTGCTGGTCGCCGACGCGCGTGACCCCGGGTCGATGCGACGAGTGCTCGGCGGTGACGAGTTCGACGCGGTGGTCGAGTTCGTCGCCTACACGCCGGATCAGGTTCGGGCCGACCTCCAGCTGTTCCGGGGACGCGTCGGCCAGTACGTCTTCATCAGCTCGGCCTCCGCCTACCAGACGCCTCCGGCCCGCCTGCCGATCGTGGAGTCCACCCCGTTGCGCAACCCCTACTGGGCCTACTCCCGGGACAAGATCGCCTGCGAGGAGGTCCTCGTGGCCGCCTATCGGGCGGAAGGCTTCCCGGCGACCATCGTGCGGCCGTCTCACACCTACGACAGGACGTCGGTGCCGTTCCCCGGCGACTGGACCGTCGTCGACCGGATGCGCCGTGGCGTCCCGGTCGTCGTGCACGGCGACGGCACCTCGCTGTGGACCCTCACCCACCACGTCGACTTCGCCCGGGCCTTCGTGGCCCTACTCGGCGAAGAGAGGGCGATCGGTGACAGCTTCCACATCACCTCCGACGAGGTACTGACCTGGAACCAGATCGCGCGTCTGCTCGCTCGTGCCGCCGGGGTCGAGCCGAGGCTGGCGCACGTGCCGTCGGAGGTGATCGCCACGGTCGACCCGGAGTGGGGCGCCGGGCTCCTCGGCGACAAGGCGCACTCGATGGTGTTCGACAACCACAAGGTCAAGTCCTTGGTCCCCGGGTGGTCGGCGACGATCCCCTTCGCCGCCGGGGCCCGCGAGATCGTCGAATGGTTCGACGCCGATCCGGCGCGCCGGGTCATCGGCCGGGAGTTCGACGCGGCGTGCGACCGGCTGGTGGCCGCCTGGGGTGGTCGGGGGGTGGAGCCCCGGGGCTCGGGCTAGTCGTCCGACTCGGCGATCGTCACCGACTCGATGAGGACCGGCTCGCCCGGCGTCCCTGACGGGCTGCCGGTGGCGTCGATCGCGGCGAGCACCTCCAGGCCGGAGACCACCTTGCCGAACAGCGCGTAGTTCGGCGGCAGGGTGGTGCCCTGTTTCCCGGAGACGATGAAGAACTGGCTGCCGTTGGTGTTCGGCCCGGCGTTCGCCATCGCGAGCGAGCCGACCTCGTAGCGGCCCGGCTTCGGCAGCTCGTCGGCGAAGCGGTAGCCGGGGCCGCCGGTTCCCGTCCCGGTCGGGTCGCCGCCTTGGACGACGAAGTCGGGGATGATCCGGTGGAAGGCGATCCCGTCGAAGAAGTGGTAACGGGCGAGGAAGACGAAGCTGTTGACGGTCTGCGGTGCCCCCATCGGATCCAGGGCCAAGGCCATCGTCCCTTTCGAGGTGGCCATGGTCGCGGTGTAGCGCTTCGTCGGGTCGATGCACCTCGGCGGAGGACCGGTGAAGCGGACCTTCCTCGGGGCGGAGCCGTCTGTCGGGGGACACTCCTCGGTCATCGCCGTCCTTTCGAGCTCGGGTCGGCTAACCAGCCACCTTGGTGATGGTGACCGAGATGAGGTGGTGGGTCACCTTGGGCGTGCCGGAAGCCGAGCCGTCCTTGGCGATCCGCTCCAGGACGGGCCGCCCCGACACGACCCGGCCGAGCCGGGTGAAGACCGGATCCCCGCCGATCGTCTCCACGGCTTTTCCCGGCAAAACGACGAAGAATTGGCTCCCGTTCTCGTAGAGAGTCTTATGGTTCTTGGTCTCCTCCCGGGGGGCGTAGAGCACGCTCCAGGCCGGATAGCACTTGAGGTGGGCGGCGCAGGCAGGCTTGGGAGGCTCGCTCAGCCAGAGGTATCCGGGTTCCCCGCTGTCCTTCCCGGTCGGAGAGCCGCCCTGGACGAGGTCGGCGGGAATCGCCCGCTGGAACTTTGTCCCGTCGAAGAAGCGGTACCGGGCGAGAAAGACGAAATTGTTCACCGCCTTGGGCGCGGCTGACGCCGGCATGGCCACGACGAACTGCCCCAGATCGGTCTTGAAGGTCGCGTCGTAGGTGGCCTCTTTCGAGATGCACATCGGGGGTGTCGTAGTGAAGTTCACATGGCGCGTCGCCGAGACGGACTTACCCTTGGGCAGGCAGGTCGGCGCGATCGCCGTGAACGCGGTGGACTTGGGGTGCTGGCTCAGCAAGGCGATGACCCCGACGACGATGGCCACGACGACGACGCCCCCCGCCATCCGGCGCAGCCGCCGGCTCCGGCGCTTGTGCTTCTGGATCTGGGCGACCTTCACGGAACGCATCGCGCGCTGGCGGGCGCGTTTATCGCTGGGCACGGCCAGCCAAGCTAGTCGCGACGGAGCACTAGGTTGTCTTCGTGGCCCTCATCGTCCAGAAGTTCGGTGGTACGTCGGTCGCCGACGCCGACCGGATCCGCGAGATCGCCAAGCACATCGCCTGGACGCGCCAGAACGGTGACGAGGTCGTCGTCGTCGTGTCGGCCATGGGCAAGACCACCGACGAGCTCATCCGGATGGCCGAGGACGTGAGTTCGGTGACCCCGGGACGCGAGCTGGACATGCTGCTGACGGCGGGCGAGCGCATCACGATGTCGCTGTTGTGCATGGCCCTCGCCGAGCTCGGTGTGGAGGCGGCTTCATTCACCGGCAGCCAGGCCGGAATCATCACGGACACGACGCACACCAAGGCGAAGATCGTCGAGGTGCGCGCCACCCGGCTGTCGGAGGCGCTCGCCCGGGGAGTCGTGCCCGTCGTCGCCGGCTTCCAGGGGGTGTCGACGACGCGGGACATCACCACTCTCGGCCGGGGCGGATCCGACACGACGGCGGTTGCCCTCGCCGCGGCCCTGGCTGCCGACCGATGCGAGATCTACACCGACGTCTCTGGCGTATTCACCGCCGATCCGCGTGTCGTGCCGAGCGCGCGCCGGCTCCGTCAGGTCTCGTTCGAGGAAATGCTCGAGATTGCCTCGACCGGAGGCCGGGTCCTCGCGCTCCGGTCGGTCGAGTTCGCCCGCAACCATCACGTGCCGGTCCACGTCCGCTCCTCGTTCACCTGGGAGCCCGGGACGTGGGTCACCGAGGAGGATCCATCTATGGAGCAGCCCATCGTCTCTGCCGTGACGAGCAACGTCTCGGAGGCGAAGGTGACGATCACCGCGGTACCCGACCGTCCTGGCGTCGCGGCGGTCGTCTTTCGCGCCCTGGCCGACAGCGCCGTCAATGTCGACATGATCGTGCAGAACACCTCCCGGGAAGGGCTGACCGACATCTCCTTCACCGTCGGGCGAGCCGAGCTCGGCCGCGGCGCGTGCGGTCGCCGAGGCGCTGGCGACAGAGATCGGAGCGCGCGAGGTATTCGTCGACGAAGGCATCGCCCAGGTCTCCATCGTCGGCGCGGGGATGAAGACCCATCCCGGCGTGACGGCGATGATGTTCGAGACTCTCGCCAAGGAGAACATCAACATCGAGATGATCTCGACCTCGCCGATCCGCATCTCGTGCGTAGTGAGGTCGACCTCGGTCGACGACGCGGTGCGTGCACTTCACGAGGCCTTCGGCCTGGCAGGCTGAAACCGATAGGGCCACGCCAGCGTGCCCTCGCTAATCTGGGTTTCGTGCGCGTCGGGATCTTCGGGGCCACCGGCCAAGTGGGAGGCGTCATGCGACGTCTCGCGGACGAGCGGCGTTTTCCCGTCGACGAGATGCGCTACTTTGCGTCGCACCGCTCGGCGGGTTCGACGCTTCCGTGGCGCGGTTCGCAGGTCGTCGTCGAGGACGCCGACGGGGCGGATTTCTCTGGCCTTGAGATCGCGCTGTTCTCGTGCGGCAAGACCACCTCGCTGTGGCTCGCCCCGCGGGTTGCGGCCGCCGGGGCGATCGTCATCGACAACTCCTCGGCCTGGCGGATGGACCCCGAGGTGCCGCTGGTGGTGTCGGAGGTGAACCCGGAAGCTCTGGCGTCGGTTCCCAAGGGGATCGTCGCCAACCCGAACTGCACGACGATGGTCGCCATGCCGGTGCTGAAGCCGCTGGACGTCGCGGCCCGGCTGCGGCGGGTGGTGGCCGCGACCTACCAGGCCGTCTCGGGTGCGGGCCTCGCCGGTGTCGCCGAGCTCGACGAGCAGGTCCGCGGGGTGGCTGACCGGGCCCGAGAGCTCACCTTTGACGGCGGCGCGGTGACATTTCCCGCGCCCGTGAAGTTCGCCGCGCCGGTCGCGTTCAACGTCCTGCCGTTGGCGGGAAGCCTCGTCGACGACGGCTCCGCGGAGACCGACGAGGAGCAGAAGTTCCGCGACGAGAGCCGAAAGATCCTGGACCGGCCGGATCTCGGCGTGGTCTGCTCGTGCGTGCGGGTTCCGGTTTTCACGGGGCACTCGCTGGCGCTGGCGCTGGAGTTTTCACGGCCCTTGACTCCCGACCGGGCGCGGGAGATCCTCGCCGGATCGCCGGGTGTCGTCCTCGCCGACGTGCCGACCCCGTTGGGGGCCGCGGGACACGATCCCAGTTATGTCGGGAGGATCCGACGCGATGCGACCGTCGAGAACGGTCTGGTGCTGTTCGTCTCGGGCGACAACCTGAGAAAGGGGGCCGCCCTCAACGCGGTCCAGATCGCCGAGATCCTGGCCGGCCGACGCGGCAGACTCGGGCGCCCAGATCACCGGGGCCGGGGTTCAGTAGGCCCGGCCGAAAACCAGCCGGCACCCGTACTCCGACGGCCGGCCGCAGGCGACGCAGCGGCCGGTCTCCGCGGTTCCGTCGCGGGGGATGCAGCGTGGCGTGGCACCGGTCCGCTCCTGGATCGCCGTCTCGCAGGCGGGATCGCCGCACAGCAGCGCCCAGGCGAAGCCGGAGGCGACCGCCTCGGCGAGTTCGTCGAGGGTGTCGACCGTCGAGCTGTGCGCCTCGCGGTAGTCCTTCGCCCGCTGGAACAGTGCCTCCTGAAAGGCGTCGAGGCGCCGGGGCATCTCCGCGGCGATATCGGCGAGCCGAGCTGGCGTCTTGTCGCCGGTGAGCCGGTCGACGACGATGGCGCCACCGACGGCGAGATCTCGAGGGCCGAGCTCGATCCGGATCGGCACGCCCCGCAGCTCCCAGTCGTTGAACTTGAAACCCGCCGACACGTGGGTGCGGGCGTCAAGGTGGACCCGGACCCCCTGGCTGGTCAGCTCCTTGGTCAAGGCCTCGGCGGCCGCGACGACGTCGGCGAGATCCCCCTCCTTCCCGATGGGCACCACGACCACCTGGTGGGGGGCGATCCTCGGGGGGAGGATGAGGCCCTGGTCGTCCCCGTGGGTCATGATCACCCCACCGATCATCCGGGTGCTCATCCCCCAGGACGACGTGTGGCAGAAGGCGCGCACGCCGTCGGCCCCGGTGAAGTCGATGCCGAAGGCCTGGGCGAAGTTGGTCCCGAAGTAGTGCGAGGTCGCGGCCTGCAGCGCCCGGCCGTCGCGCATCATCGCCTCCAGCGAGACGGTGCGCATCGCCCCCGCGAAGCGTTCTGAGGGCGTCTTGTCCCCGACGAGCACGGGCATCGCGGCGAAGCCCTCGGCGACCGCCTGGTAGAAGTCGGCGGCGACCATCATCTCGGCGACCGCGTCGTCGGCGGTGGAGTGGGCGGTGTGGCCCTCCTGCCAGAGAAACTCGGTGGTGCGCAGGAACAGCCGAGGACGCAGCTCCCAGCGCACGACGTTCGACCACTGGTTGATCTTGAGCGGCAGGTCACGATAGGAGTCGATCCAGCGGGCGAACATCTCCCCGACGACCGTCTCCGAGGTCGGGCGTACCACCAGGGGCTCCTCGAGGTCCTCTCCGCCGGCGTGGGTCACGATCGCCAGTTCGGGCGAGAACCCGGCGACGTGCTCGGCCTCCCGCTGGAGGTGGCTTTCGGGGATGAAGAGCGGGAAGTAGGCGTTGTCGTGCCCGGTCGCCTTGATGAGTCGGTCGAGTTCGCCCGATAGCAGCTCCCAGATTCGGTAGCCGTACGGACGGATGATCATCGTGCCGCGCACCGGGCCTCGGTCAGCGAGCTCGGCGCGTAGGACGAGTTCGTTGTACCAGGCAGAGAAGTCCTCGCTCTGGGGGGTAATGCCGCGTTCGTTCCTTTTCGCCATCGCCCGGCGGCTCTTTCGCTCGTCTGGCGCAACAGTTGCGCTGGGTGGCGAACGTAGCGGATCGGCGACCGGACCCGCAGCCCGACGCCGGCACGACACGGCAGGCGCGGTAGGCGACCTGTCACGCTGAGTGAGGTGCCACCCACGATAAGTGGCGAGCGGACCGGGACCGCGGCGCGGTGTGCAGGGATTACGGCATTGTCACGGCATTGTCACACCGGTCACCTTGCGACGGGCGGGTGGCGTTTCGTACAGTCGCCCCGAGTCAAGCGGGCCCTGCCCGCGGCTTTCTGCGTCATTTATCCGGCGTTGTACCGCGGCACCATGCGAGTCGACGAGGGAGCGGGATGCGAAGAGGACCGCTTGGCCGGTGGGTCTACGGCGCGATGGCCTTGTCCATCGCGTTTTCGCGCCCGTCGTCTTGTCGGGTGCGTCGCCGTCGACCGGCGCGGCGTCCGTTGCCGGGACGACACCGGCGTGGTGCACGAGCAACGGTTCGGCGGTGGTCGGCTGGACCGGAACCAAGCCCAACCTGCCGATCTGCGGACCCGGCCCGAACGACGGGGGGACGTGGTCGGTCGTCGACCTGCCCGGTCCGTACGGCGCGGACGGCGTCTATTTCAACGCCACCCCCGGGTTTCAGTGCGTCGAGCTCGCCGACCGCTTCCTCGCGATCGTCGACGGTCTCGCGCCGGTCTTCGCCAACGGTCAGCAGGTCGCCGCGAACTATCACGCCGCCTACGCCAACACCAGGCTCTACGTGAACGGCTCGGCCGAGGCCGTCGGTCATGCGCCGGTCGCGGGAGACGTGATCAGCTTCTCGGACGCGCCGGACTTCGACAGTTGGTCGCCCGGGCACGTCGCGGTGGTCACGGCGAGCGCGGTGGACCGCGCCACCGGGTACGGCACGGTGACCCTCGCGCAGGAAAACGTCGGCTCCGGGTACTGGATCTACACGCTCGACCTGGTCAACTGGCGTCTCGAGGATCCCACAACGGCGCCCAACGCCGAGTGGGGGTTCCCCTACGCCGAGTGGCTCCACGTCCTGCCGTACCAGAAGGCGTTCGGCGCGGCACCGGTCGCACTAGAGGCGCCCTCGGCAAAGGCCGAGGTCACCACCATGCCGGGGATCGCCGCGTCGTTCGGTCTCGGCGATCCCCGCGGGGCTGCACGCTGCCCGTCGATGCACCCCCTCAGCCGCCAAGCCCGGTGGAGGCTAGTCCCCGTCCTGTAGGGCCTGTTTCAGGAGCTCGGCCTGAAAGGTGCGCTCCGCGGCCTCGGCCTTCGGTCCCGCACCGTCGCTGGCGGATTCGCGGGCCCGGGCCGCCGCCTCACGGGCGGCGGTCCACGCCGGCTCGTAGGGCGATCGGTGCTCGGCCCCCAGGGCGATCGGGCCCCACGGCGTCGGGATCACCGCCGACGGCGCACCTGGCTCGCCGGCCTGATGCTCGTCGACCGCTTCTTCACGTGAGCGCGCGTAGCGCGGCATCGCGAGGTGCCGCAGTGCTTCGAGAGCGGCGAGAACCGCCTCGGAACAGGCCGCGATGGTGGTCCAAGCCGGGTCGTCCAGGGCGTCGAGGTCGCTCCCGAGGTCCCCGCTCAGCTGGGCGAGCGCCTCGTCGCCGAGTTCCCCACCGAGGCGGTGCAGCCGGCGCACCGCGGCGAGACGCGCCAGCAGTCCGAGCCGTTGCTCGGATTCCGGGCTGGTGCGGTCGAGGATCACCCGGGCCTCGGCGACGACTTGTCCGAGCCTCGAACCGTCCGGCAGGGCCGTCGCCGCGGTGGCCTCGTCGAGCACGTGGGAGGCGCAGTCGAGGGCGAAGCGCGCCGCGCCCTCGACTCCCCAGGCCGTCTCGGCGGTCAACCGGGCGGACTGGGCCGTGACCATGTCTCGGGTTTCTCCCGTCGTCTCGAGCGGTTCGGCGAAAAAGATCCTCTGGTCGAGAGCGTCGAGGAGCGCGGCCGCTCGGCGCAGCACTAGTTCACCGCTGGGCGGGCGCGTCGGCTGACCGGGCGACGTCGTATCCCCGGTGACCTCGGGCAGGTTCCAGGAGATCTCGCCGGTCGCCGTGGTCTCGACGCCCTCGGCGTTGGTCGCGACGTAGAGACACTCGCTCATCGGGAAACTCCTCGCGGGACAAGTCCTCGGACTCTTGATCGGTCGGCCGTTCCGAGCTGACCGGAGTCGGGAAGGCGGGATTTGAACCCGCGACCTCAGCGTCCCGAACGCTGCGCGCTAACCAAGCTGCGCTACTTCCCGTCGGACGGCGGGCCTGCGCCGTCTTCGGGGGCGATCGTAGCCGATGGGGCCTCGATGACGGCCTTGGCGATGCGCCGCTTGTCCATCCGCGTGATCCGAAAGGTCCAGCCATCGAGCTCGAAGGTTTCGGACTCGACCGGGATGTGACCGAGCGCGTCGAAGAGATACCCCCCGAGGGTGACGTAGTCGCCTTCGGGGATCGCGACGCCGATCTGGCTGGCGACCTCGTCGACGGCGCAGGCCCCGTCGACCAGCCAGCGGCGGGCATCGATGCGCAGGACCTCCGGGCTCGTGGTGCGGTCGAACTCGTCGTGCAGGTCGCCGACGAGCTCGCTCACGAGGTCGTTGATGGTGATTACCCCGGCAAACCCGCCGTACTCGTCGACGACCACCGCGAAGCCGCGTCGGCGTCGACGCATGTCACCGAGGATCTCGAGTGCCGAGCGCGACTCCGGCACCACGTAGGGCTCGCGCAGTCGCGCCGTCACGTCGGCGTTCGCCGAGATCGCCGGCGCGCCGGCGCCCTCCCCGGTCGAGGAGGGCACCTCCAGGTTGAAGAGGTCCTTCACGAACAGCACCCCGAGGAGATGGTCGAAGTCGTCGGTGTAGACGGGGTAGTGGCTGTGGCCGGACCGCCGCACGGCCCGCGCGACGTCGGCGAAACTCACCGGGGTCGCCAGCCCGAGGACGTCGACTCGTGGCGTCATCACGTCGCGCGCCGTCCCCTCGCGCAGGGCCTTCAGGCCGCTGGTGATCTGCAGCTCCTGCTCCGAGGGCGCGCCACCGCCCGCCTGCTGGGCGTGCCTGAGGCGCGGACGCCTCATCGGGGGGCCGTCCGCGGGTCGAGGCGGTGCCGGAGGGCGGGGGACGCGGGCACGTCCGACTCGGCTTCTAGTGCGAGGCGACGGTGATCGGCGCGTACGACTGGTCGCGGAAGGTCCCGCCGGACAGGAGCACCTCGACAGCCCGGCGCAGCCGCACCGGGTCGAGGGGCTTCACGAGGTAGCCCTCGACACCGGTGCGCCGGGCCAGGAAGACGTCGGCGCGGCGGTCGAGAAGGACGAGCACCGGGACGTGCCCCGCCCGACCGCCGGATTCTTCGTGGGCGAGGTCGAAGGCGACAGCGAACCCGCCCATGTTCTGGACTTGGCTGTCGGTGATCACCAGGTCGGGCTCGAACTCCGCCGCCATGGCCCGCACCGCCTCGCCGGAGCGAGCCTCGCGAACCTCGTGCGCTCCGTCGTCGACGACGGCGGCCAGTTCGGCGAGCACGGTGGTCGCGTCGGCCACCAGCAGGATCTTTGCCACCGGCCCAAGGTAGCGCTCAGCCGATGAGGTGGCGAACGACGCGCAGCAATCCTTCGACGTCGTGCACGTCGCGGTCGAAAAATGGCACCCGCACAACCGGCGAGGGCGCAACCGCCCCCACCAGCTCGGCGAGGAAACCCGTCTCCCGCTCGGCGATCGCCTCAAGCTCGGCGAGATTCGTGACGAGCTCGTCCCAGGCCGCACTGGTGGCGGTGCCGGCAGGCCCGATAGCGGGTGCCGCGCCGAATTCGGGATGGACCCGGTTGACGACGAGGGCGTCGATCGGCCCGTGGCGGCGGCCGAGCTCGTCGACGAAGAAGCGGGCGTCGACGATCGCGTCACGCCGGGGTGTGGCGACGAGGACGAAACCCGTCGCCCGCTCGGCGAGTAGTTGCTCGACCCGGGCGGCCCGATCCCGGAAGCCTCGCTCCATGCCTTGGAAGGCCTGGAAGAACGCGAGGGTGTCGTCGACGACCTCGGCGCCGGCGACGCGCGCGACGGCCCGTAGTACGAGCTGACCCGCGAGGCTCGCCGCGCGCAGATACGAGCTTCCCGGGGCGACGAACACCTTGAAGATCCGGTTGTCGAGGAATCTCTGCACCCGATGGGGCGCGTCGAGGAATTCGAGGGCGCGGCGTGTCGGGGGTGTGTCGACGACGACGAGGTCGTAGGCGGAACCCTCGTGCAGCTCGAACAGCTTCTCGATCGCCATGTACTCCTGGGTGCCGGACAGCACCGACGCGAGGTTCCGGTAGAGGCGGTTGGCCAGGATGCGTTCGGCCTGTTCGGGGTCGCGGGAGTAACGCCCAACGAGCTCGTCGAAGGTGGTCTTGGCGTCGAGCATCACGACGGTCAGGCGACCCGGCCACGGCCCGGCGACCTCGTGCGGTTCATTCCCAACCCTGGTCGAGCCCAGGGCGTCGGCGAGCCGTCGGGCCGGGTCGATGGTGACGACGCAGGCCCGCCGTCCGTGGAGCGCCGCCGCGACGGCGAGCGCGGCCGCCACGGTGGTCTTGCCAACCCCGCCCGAGCCGCAGCAGACGACGACGGAGCGCTGGTCGACGACGGTGTCGAGGACGCTCACGGCAGCGCCTTGATACCCGCGGCAAGTACCGAGGAGAGCGTGCCGAGTTCCGCGGGACCCACCTCCGCGGTGAACAGATAGGGAAGTTCGATCCGCGCCAGCGGAAGCTGGTCGTCGAGGCGCGCCAGCTGCGCCAGCTGCACCTGTTGACGCCCGCGTCGGAAGGAGGCGGCGCGCCCGACGCGGTCGGCCAACGTCGCCGGGATCGGGGGTACCCCGGCGGCCGCCGCCGACTGGGCGGGGTCCTCGTCGAGGTGCTCCAGCACGGGGTAGCAACAGTTGACGACGACCGGTGCGAGGGCGACGCCGATCTCGTCCTCGAGCCGGAAGGCGGTCTCGACCGCCTCGTTCACCGGGGTCTCCTCGGGGATGGTGACGAGGACGACCTGGCAGCGGGCCGGGTCGGCGAGCATCGCCACCACCTGGTCGGCCTGGGTCCGCAGGGGCCCGCCGCGGGCCGCATCGGCGACGCCGCCCGAGCTCGACAAGAGGCTCAGCGCGTGCCCGCTCGCCGGCGCGTCGAGGACGATGAGGTCGGCGACCTCCGCTTCCTCGAGCTGTCGGACCTTGCCGAGGAGGAGGACCTCGCGGATCCCGGGGATCGCGGTGGCGACGACTTCGAGGGCGCCGGAGCGCACCAGCCGGGCACCGAAGCGCCCGAGGCCGTGGCCGGTCAAGTACTCCAGCAAGGCGGCGTCCGAGGTGAGGACCCTCGCCCGCACCCGCCCGGGGACCTTTCGCCGCCCCGGCCCGTCTCCCGGGGCCGCCTCCCCCGGGGACCTTTCCGGGGGGCGCACGACCGCCTCGTCGTAGCCGAGTTCGCCGGAGTAGCCGAAGAGCGCGGCGAGCCCGGTGGCGTCATCGAGCGCCACGACGAGCACGTCGAGACCGGCGTCGGCGGCGAGGTCCGCCAACGCCGCGGCGGTCGTGGTCTTGCCGACCCCGCCCTTGCCGACGACGAAGAGGATGTTGCTCCGGCCCACGAATCCGGTGACGTCCATCCGGCGCCCGACACTACCGGGAGTGCGCTGCCCCAACGGCGGGATATGCGTCCTGGGGTGCCAGAACCCCTTGTCAGCCGAACGGGGGTGGCGGTAGCGTCACGGCGCAGCTGACCCGACGCGCGACCGGCCGCGGTGATCGGGCGCACGCCGCTGGAGCGGTCGTCCCCCTGGGGACGAGACGGGGAGGGGTTCGTGATCGCGGAGCGATCCGAGCAGGCCTGGTACCTCAAAGCCTCCTGTCGCGGGCCGCAGGCCGCCGTGTTCTTCCCGCCGACCCAGCCCGAAGGCAAAGAAGAGCGGCTCGACCGGGAAGCCGCCGCCAAGGCGATGTGCGCCCTCTGCCCTGTTCAGCGGCCCTGTCTCGACTACGCGATCCGGATCCGAGAGCCCCACGGGATCTGGGGCGGGCTCAACGAGATGGAACGCAAGCAGCTCCTCGAGCGCCGCGCCGGCTGAATCCCGACCGGTTCCTCAACCCGCCGACCGGGGCAGCACCTCTTCGACGTGCCGGAGGAGCTGTGCCGTGCAGCCGGACAGCTCGACGGGGGGCGCGACGTCGGTGGCGAGTCGAGCCGCGAGCGCGGTGAAGGCGCGCCCGAGGGGGCGGTCGGTGTCGAGCTCGGCGAGCCTCCCGGCGTCGCCCGCCCGACCGAGATCGGGGTCGAGCGGCAAGGAGCCGAGCAGCGGCACCCCGATGGCGTCGGCGAGGGACCTTCCCCCTCCGGTGCCGAACAGGGCGTGTTCTCGTCCGTCTTCGGTGCGGTAGGGAGCCATGTTCTCGATGACGCCGGCGACGCGGACGTGGCCTTTGCGGGCCATGTCCGCGGCGCGCCCGGCGACTCTCGCCGCGGCCGCGGAAGGCGTGGTGACGACCAGGAACTCCGCCCGTGGAAGCATCCTCGCCAGCGCCATCTGGACGTCACCGGTCCCCGGCGGCATGTCGACGAGCAGGTAGTCGAGAGACCCCCAGGCGACGTCTTCGAGGAAGTGCTGGACGGCGCGGGCGAGCACGAGGCCGCGCCACATGATGGCTTGGTCCTCGTCGGTGAGGAACCCCATCGACACGACCTGCAGCGGATTCCCGTCGAGGGCGATCTGCGCCGGGAGGATCTTGCCCTGCCGCACCTCGAGGGGCCCGGCGATCCCGAGCATCCGCGGGATGGAAAAGCCCCAGATGTCGGCGTCGAGCAGTCCGACGGCAAGGCCCCGGCGGGCGAGGGCGAGGGCGAGGATCGCGGTCACCGAGGATTTGCCGACGCCTCCCTTGCCGGAGACCACTGCCAGCACCCGGGTCGAATCGGGGAAGCTAGTGGCGATGGCGCGGCCCTGGGCGGCGCGCCGGGCCGTCGACATCAGGCGGGCTCGCTCGTCGGGCTCCATCACCGCGGTCGTGACCTCGACCGACTCCACCCCGGGGAGCGACGCCAGGCGGCGGGCGACGTCGTCGCGCAGCTGGGTGCGAAGCGGGCAACCGACGACGGTGAGGGCGATCTCGGCCCGGGCCCGGCCGCCTTCGCAGGACACGGCGCGGACCATGCCGAGGCTGACGATGTCCCCGCCGAGCTCGGGATCAACGACGGCGCGCAGCGCGGCGACGAGTTCGTCTTGGTTCGGAGGGCTGGTGGCCGCGCCGCCCCGACCTCGGTCGGCAGGCATCGATGGCGATGCTAACCGGCAGGATTGCCGGACCGACTTGTTACGATCGAGGCACCGGGTGATAAGGAGCGAGTTGTGAACGCCGGCACGACGGTCAAGATCGGACAGCGGCCAGGCCCCGTGAGCCTCACCGACGCCGCGGTCACCCAGATCGCGTCCCTGCTTGCCGCGGAGACCGAGGGCGAGAACCTCGTACTCCGGGTGGCGGTCCGGCCGGGGGGCTGCTCGGGTTACAGCTACGACATGTTCTTTGACGCCGAGGTCGCGGACGACGACATCGTGCGCACCTTCGGGCCGGTGCGGGTCGTCGTCGATCCGGAGAGCGCCGAGCTCATCAAGGGAGCGACGCTCGACTTCGGCGAAGGCCTCCAGGGATCGGGGTTCCACATCACGAATCCAGGTGCCACCCGCACCTGCGGCTGCGGCTCCTCCTTCAGCTGAGCGACCACGACGACGCGATGGCGTCGGGCGGGCTTCGGCGTCATTACCGTCCGGTCGTGCGGGCGGGTGACTGGCTCATCTGCTCGGGTCAGCTCGGCCTGAGCAACGGCGCGCTGGTTGCCGGCGGGCTCGCCGATCAGATGGCTCAGGCCCTAGCGAACCTCTCAGAGCTCCTCGAAGCCGAGGGTTCGTCCCTCGAGGCGGTCGTCAAAACCACGGTGTTCTTGACCGACATGGACGCCTACGTGGCGATGAACGGCGCTTACGCTGCCGCCTTCGGCGACCACCTCCCGGCTCGCTCGGCGGTCGGGGTCACAGCCCTGCCGTTCGGTGCCCTGGTCGAAGTCGAGGCCTGGGCCTGGGCGCCGCACCCCGGCGACTAGTCCGAGCCATCCCTCCCCGGGGTGCCTCGGCCGTCGCCAGTCGTCGCCGCGCCTACGGAATCCACCGCGTCTTGCCGAAGCGGTAGCCGACGCTCCGCACCGTCTCGATGAGGTGGGCGTTCTCCTCGCCGAGCTTGGCCCGCAGCCGCCGGATGTGGACGTCGACCGTGCGGGCGCCGCCGAAGTACTCGTAGCCCCAGACCTGGGCCAGCAGGACCTCGCGGGTGAAGACCTTGCCCGGATGCGCCGCGAGGAAGCGGAGCAGCTCGTACTCCATGAAGGTGAGGTCGAGCGAGTGCCCGTCGACCACGGCCTGATAGGTCTCCAGGTTGAGCGCCAACGGTCCGTAGGAGATCACGTCGTGGTGCTTTCCCCGTCCCGTCCTCCACAACAGGTGTCCGAGGCGGGTCTCCATCTCGTCCTGCATCGTCGCGGTCAGCGTGAAGTCGTCGAAGAGCTCCTTGTGCCCATCGAGGGCGTCAAGCTGTTCGGTCCCGACGACGAGGAGGACCGGTGCGATCGGCTCGTCACGCTGGCGCAGCGCCTGGCACAACGAGAAGGCCGCCTCCGGCGATTCGACGGTCGAGACGACGGCGCCAGACCAACCCTCGGTGGGCTCGAGGTCCCGCACCCGGTCGGGGCTGGCGACCGCGGTGAACGAGTAGCCGGCCGCGTCGAGGGCCTTGGCGAGTTCGGGGCTGGGGGGATCCGGGAAACACAGCAGTGACTCCATCGGCCTACCGCCTAGTCCGTGGCGACGTCACCTGGTCTCCTACAGGGCGGGGAGGTAGCGGATGAGTTCGAAAGGCGTGACCTGTCGGGCGTAGTCCTCCCATTCGGCTCGCTTGTTGCGGAGGAACCATTCGAAGACGTGCTCCCCGAGCGTTTCGAGGACGAGCTCGGAGCTTTCCATCGCCTGCAGCGCCTCGTCGAGGGTGCGCGGTAGAGGCCGGATGCCGGCCGCGGCAAGCTCGCGCGGAGACATCGTGTACAAGTTGGCGTCGGCCTCGTTGGGAAGTTCGTAGGCCTGCTCGATCCCGCGCAGCCCCGCGGCGAGGATCACCGCGAAGGCCAAATAGGGGTTGCACGCCGGGTCGATCGACCGGTACTCGATGCGCGCCGACTCGGTTTTACCCTGTTTCACGATCGGCACCCGCACCAGCGCCGAACGGTTGTTGTAGGCCCACGAGATCGTGAACGGCGCTTCGTAGCCGGCGACGAGGCGTTTGTAGGAGTTCACCCACTGGTTGGTGACCGCGGTGATTTCGCAGGCGTGCTCCAGCAGGCCGGCGATGAACTGCCGCGCCGTCGTCGAGAGCCCGTGTTCGTCGTCGGCGTCATAGAAGGCGTTCTTGTCGCCGCTGAAGAGCGAGCAGTGCGTGTGCATGCCCGAACCCTGGACACCGGCGAGGGGCTTGGGCATGAACGAGGCGTAGACGCCGTGTTCCTGAGCGATCTCCTTGATGAGCAGCCGAACCGTCATGATCGTGTCCGCCATCGTCAGCGCGTCGGTGTAGCGCAGATCGATCTCGTGCTGGCTCGGGGCGTCCTCGTGTTGGGCGTATTCGACCGGGATCCCCATGTCCTCGAGCGTGAGGACCGTCTTGCGCCGGAGATCCGTCGCCAGGTCCGCCACGGTGAGCTCGAAGTACGAGCCGGTGTCGAGTGGCTGCGGGGGGATGTCGGCGTCGGCCTCGGAGCTCGCGAAGTAGAAGTACTCGAGCTCGGGAGCCGCGAAGAAGCTGAAGCCGCGCTGGTGGGCGCGCTCGAGCGCCCGGCGCAACACGTGGCGCGGGTCACCCTCGAAAGGCGTCCCGTCGATGTTCGTGATGTCGCAGAAGACCCGCGCCACGGTCGTGCCCTCACCGGATCCGATCGGCATGATCTGGAAGGTCTTGGGGTCGGGGCGCGCGATCACGTCGCTCTCCTGGATGCGGCTGAAGCCGTCGATCGAGGAGCCGTCGAAGGTCATGCCCTCGTCGATGGCGTTCTCCAACTCGGCGGGTGGGATGGAGAAGGACTTCGACGTGCCCAGTACGTCGGTGAACCAGAGCTGGATGAATCTCACGCCGCGTTCTTCCACCGTCTTCAGGACGTACTGGCGCTGGTTCTCCATCGGGTCATCCTTTCGCGGGACTGCAGACCGCGTTGGTTCCGATCGCGCTCACCAGTCTCGCAGACGCCGCGAGTCCGACCAAACGGCGGGCGTCCCAAAGCGCCCCCAGGGTGCGAGGGTCCCGTCGCTACGATGAGGTCGTGGGCTGGCTACGCGTCGCGCTCTGCCAGATCGACGCGGTGGTCGGGGACTTCGGCGGGAACGTCCAACGGGTGCTCGACGCGCTGGAACGGTCCGAAGCGCTCGGGGTCGACGTCGCGGTGTTCCCGGAGCTCGTCCTGACCGGCTATCCGCCCGAGGACCTCCTGTTGGAGCCGGACTTCGTCGCGGCGAGCGAGCGAGCCCTCGGCGAAGTGGCGGCGCGGTCGGGCGAGTGTGCCGCGGTCGTCGGCTACGTCGCTGAGTCCGGCGGCCTGCGCAACTCGGCCGCGGTCTGCTGGCGCGGCGAGGTGCGCGGCGTGTCCGTGAAAGAGCTGCTCCCGAACTACGGCGTGTTCGACGAGCAGCGTTGGTTCGTCCCCGGTTTGGGCGACTCAGCCGTCTACCGGATCGCCGGCGCACGCACCGGCGTCGTGATCTGCGAGGACGTCTGGGCGGCGTCGGGACCGGTCGCCCGGCTCGGCCGGGCCGGGGCGGAAGTGGTGCTGTCGCTCAACGCCTCGCCGTACCGTGCCGAGGCCGGCGCCGAACGACGGGAGATGCTGGTCGCCCGGGCGGGCGAGACCGGGTGCACGATCGTCTACGTGAACCTCGTCGGAGGCCAGGACGAGCTCGTCTTCGACGGCGGTTCCATGGTGGTCGCCCCCGACGGTTCGCTGCTCGCCTCGGTCGCGCAGTTCCGCGAGGACGTGGTCGCGGTCGACATCCCCGTGACCAGCGACGATTCTCGTGAGGACCTTTACCCGGGCGTGGTCGAGGTGAGCGGGGCGCGGCCTCGGCGCGGCCAGCCGACCCCCGGGCCGGTCGCCGAGGTCCTCGATGGCGACGCCGAGACCTATGAGGCGCTCGTGCTGGCGACGCGGGACTACGTCGCGAAGAACGGCTTTGTCGACTGTGTCGTCGCCGTGTCGGGTGGGATCGACTCCTCGCTGGTCGCGGCGATCGCCGTCGACGCGGTGGGGGCGACCCGGGTGCACGGCGTGGCGATGCCATCGCGCTTTTCCTCACCCGGCTCGCTGGCCGACGCCACCGCGCTGTGCCAGAACCTCGGCATCGATCTCACGGTGATCCCGATCGAGTCGGTGCACCAGGCGATGCTGGAGCTACTCGCCCCGAGCTTCGCTGATCGACCGCCCGGCGTCGCCGAGGAGAACCTCCAAGCCCGGATCCGAGGCACGCTGCTCATGGCGCTGTCGAACAAGGTCGGTTGGCTCGTCCTCACGACCGGGAACAAGAGCGAGACCGCGGTGGGCTATTCGACGCTCTACGGCGACACCGCTGGCGGCTTCGCCGTGATCCGCGACGTGCCGAAGCTGTTGGTCTACGCCCTGGCGTCGTACTGCAACGCCCGGGCCGGCCGGCCGCTCATCCCGGAGGCGATCTTTACCAAGCCACCGTCGGCAGAGTTGCGAGCGGACCAGAAAGACGAGGACTCGCTGCCCCCCTACGCGGTGCTCGACCCGATTCTCGAGGCCTACGTTGAACGTCACGCCACCGTTGGCGAACTGGTCGACGAGGGCTTCGAGGAGGCGGCGGTCCGACGGATCTTCGACCTTGTCGACGCCGCGGAGTACAAGAGGCGCCAGGCGCCACCTGGTCCGCGGGTGACGGTACGGGCCTTCGGCAAGGACCGACGGATGCCGATCACCAACCGCTTCCGGTCGCGACCGGTCGTGGGCGAGAGCGCCCCTCCGTGACGGAAGCGTTCACGCTCGCGCAGACGGCGGATCTCCTAGGGCGTTACCGATACGTCGAGCTGACCCTGTTCGCGCGGTTGGGGGCGCGTGCACCCCGGTGCGCCGACGCCGCGCTCGTCGTGTATCTGTCGGGGGCGAGCCTGGCCCACGGCTTCCGGGCGGGACTCGCCGAGTCGGTGCTCCCGGTGGCGACCGGTCGGGCTGGCGCCGAGGCGTCGACCCGTTCACCGGGCGGGGGTTTCGACCAGGCGGTCGAAGTGCTCGACGGACCGGGCGAGGAGGCCGAGCTCCTCGACGCGCTGGTCGGCATCGTGTACCCGGCGATGGCCGTGGCCTACGCCGAGCACCTCGCGGTGGCAACCGGCCCCGCTGACGCCTCGGTGCGCCGGACGTTGCGCCGGGTGCTGGCGGACCTGGGCGATGTCGCCGCCGACGGGCGGGCGTTGGCGCCGGCGCGGGGAGACAGCGCCCGGGCCCGTCGCGTGCAGGAGCTTCTCGAGGCAGTCCCGGGCCCGTTCGGCCCGCTCATTCGGACCTCATGAGGGGTCGGTGGTCGCGTCGTTGCTGGTGGGCGGCGTGCGGGACCCCCTTGACGCTGTCGTTACACTGAGTCAGGGAGCTGGCCGGATTGGTCCGGACCGGACCGATGCAGTTACCGTCACCGCGGAAGGCGCCGTTAGGTATTTGGGCGTCGGGAGATCTTCCAGCGGCCCCGTCAATTCACGAAGGATCAAACGCATTGGCGAAGGAGCGAGTCGAGCGCGACGAGGAGGATCTCGTCCGGCTGTACCTGACCGACATCGGTCAGTACCCGCTGCTCACCAAAGATGACGAGGTCCGCCTGGCCCAGGCGATCGAGCGTCGCGGCCAGGCCGAGGTGGAGCTCGGCAAAGGGACCAAGGGCGTCACGCCGGCGCGTCGGCGCGAGCTCCGGCGGATCGTCCGGCAAGGGGACGAAGCACAGCGCACGTTCGTCCAGTCCAACCTGCGCCTCGTCGTGTCCATCGCCAAGAAGTACCAGGCGTCGGGGCTCCCGCTCCTCGACCTCATCCAGGAGGGCAACCTCGGCCTGATGCACGCCGTCGAGAAATTCGACTGGCGAAAGGGCTTCAAGTTCTCGACCTACGCCACCTGGTGGATCCGACAGGCGATCACCCGCGGCATCGCCAACACCGGTCGGACCATCCGTCTTCCGGTCCACGCGGGCGACACCCTGGCGCGGGTGCAAAAGGCCCAGGCCCGCCTGGAGCTGAAGTTCGGCCGTCCCGCGACCCTCGCCGAACTGGGTGCCGAGGTCGAGCTGCCCGAGGACAAGCTGATCGAGGCACTGCGCTTTCGCGCCGAACCGCTCTCGCTCTCCGAGCCCTTGCGGGAGGACGGGGACGCCGAGCTCGGTGACGTCGTCGAGGACCGCTCGGCGGAGTCGCCCTTCGAGATGGCGGCGACGGCGCTTCTTCCGGTGGAGATCAACCGACTCCTGGCGCCGCTGGACGAGCGCGAGCGCGAGATCCTGCGTTTGCGCTTCGGGCTCGATCGTGGCGAGCCCCGCACGCTCGAAGAGGTCGGTGAGCATTTCAACCTGACGCGCGAGCGGATTCGCCAGATCGAAGCGCGCGCGATGTCCAAGCTCCGCCACCCCTCGAGCGACACCGGGGCCCGCGACCTGCTGACCGTCTGAGCGCTCGGCCGGCTCCGGCCGCCCTGTCCTGGCGGGGTGCCCGCCTGCCGTTACGATGCAGTCATGCTGAAAAAGCTGCTGATCCTGGCCGTGCTCATCGCGCTCGGCTTCGTCGTCGTGAGGCGGCTCAGCTCCGACTGAGGTCTCCGGCTGCTCGTTACAGGACGCGGATCCTGCGGACAGTCCCGTCGGCCCGCCGGCGGGCGTGGAGCCACCAGCCGAGGGCTGCGGCGCCGACACCGAGGATGACGGTGCTCGTCCCGATGGCGATGGCCGGTCGCGGGGGCACCGCGCGCACCCGATCCCGCACCCGGTCCCGGAGACGGATCGGTCGAATGAAGCTCTCCACGTCCCAGCCGCGTTCGGCGGCCACCTTGGCGAGGCCGCGGTCGGGGTTCACCGCCACGGGGTGCCCGACGATCTCGAGCAGCGGCAGGTCGGTGAGGGCGTCGCTGTAGGCGAAGGAGCGGGACAGGTCGACCCCGGCCTTGAAGGCGTAGGCCCGCACGGCGTCGGCCTTCTGGGGCCCGGCGGCGTAGAAGGCGAGCTCACCCGTGTAGCGGCCGTTGGCGTCGACCGCCGCCTCGCTGGCGATGATGGCATCGACACCCAGATGGCGACCGAGGGGTCGGACGATCTCGACCGGTGACGCCGAGACGATGACGACCTGGCGGCCCGCGGCGTGGTGCTCGTCGATCAGGTCCATGGCTTCGTCGTAGATGATCGGCTCGACCACGCTCTCCAGGGCGTCGTTCACGATGGCGACGACCTCGGCCCGTGACCAGCCCTTGGTGAGCCGCAAGACCGCCGTGCGGATGCGGTCGAGACGCCGATCGTTCGAACCCAAGATCAGATAGATGACCTGGGCCAGCACGACCTGGGCGAGCGGACGACCCTTGAGGAGGCCTTGTTTGCGCAGTGGCCCGCCGAAAGCGACCATCGCGTCCTTGGCAATGACGGTCTTGTCGAGGTCGAAGAACGCCGCTTCGTCAAGAGGCTGCGGCCAGCGCTCTACGATCTCGGACTCGGACACCGCGCTCATCGCGGCCGGGTCCAGGACACCGGCGGACGATCCTTTCGAGCAGCGCCCACGCTCCTATCGAACACGTTGACGGGGTCCGTTACAACTCATCCGTCGCGTCGAGGGGGTGGTCGCGCCCCGGTTGCTGGCCGGATCGGGTGGGTGCCGTTATCCTTCGCCAGCGTCCCGGAGGGTTCTGCCGTGCCTAAGCCGCTTGTGATCGTCGAATCGCCCGCCAAGGCGAAGACGATCGCGCGTTTCTTAGGGAGCGGTTATCTCGTGGAGTCGTCGATCGGGCACATCCGAGACCTCCCGCGCTCGGCGGCGGAGGTGCCCGCGGCGTACAAGTCCGAATCGTGGTCGCGGTTGGGGGTCGATGTCGACAACGACTTCAAGCCGTTGTACGTCATCGCCCGCGAGAAACAGGATCAAGTGCGGAGGCTGCGCTCGCTGTTGCGGGAGGCGAGCGAGGTGTATCTCGCCACCGACGAAGACCGCGAGGGCGAGTCGATCGCCTGGCACCTTCTGGAGGTGCTGTCGCCTCGGGTGCCGGTGAAGCGGATGGTCTTCCACGAGATCACACGTTCCGCCATCGAGTGGGCCATTAAGCATCCGCGAGACCTCGACCGGCGCTTGGTCGATGCTCAAGAGGCCCGTCGGATCCTTGACCGTCTCTACGGCTACGAGCTCTCCCCGGTGTTGTGGAAGAAGGTCATGCAGGGATTGTCGGCCGGGCGGGTGCAGAGCGTGGCGACGCGAATGGTCGTCGAGCGCGAGCGCGAGCGCCTGCGTTTCCGTTCCGGCGTGTGGTGGAGCCTCGCGGGCCTCTTCGCCACCGACAACGACGAGCCCCTTCGCGCCACGCTCACCGGTCTCGGTGATCGGACGATCGCGAATGGGTCGGACTTCACCTCAACGGGGGAGCTCGCCCGACCCGACGAACTCGTCCTCCTCGACGCTTCTTCCGCGACGGCGCTGGCGGCTTCGCTGGAGACGGCTTCGTTCTCTGTCGCCGCCGTGGAGACGAAGCCCTACCGTCGCTCGCCGTCCGCCCCCTTCATCACCTCGACGCTTCAGCAGGAGGCCGCCCGCAAGCTCGGTTTCTCCGCGCAGCGAACGATGCAGGTCGCGCAGCGTCTCTACGAGCAGGGCCACATCACCTACATGCGGACCGACTCGACGACGTTGTCGGCGGGCGCGGTCGCCGCCGCCCGTGCCCAGGCCAAGCAGCTCTACGGCCCCGCGGTGATCCCCGACCGGGCACGTACCTACAAGCGGCGGGTGAAGAACGCCCAGGAGGCCCACGAGGCGATCCGGCCCGCCGGAGACAGCTTCCGACTCCCCGACGAGATCGCGGCCTCGCTTGGTGCCGATGGGCGGCGGCTCTACGAGCTCATCTGGCAAAGGACGATCGCCTCGCAGATGATCGACGCGACGGGGGTCACGGCTCGCCTCCGCATCGTCGGAGAGACCACGACGGCGACCTCCGTCGCGCCGGCCGGGACGGTGGCGGAGTTCGTGGCGTCGGGCACCGTTATCACCTCGCCGGGTTTCCTGCGTGTCTATAGGGAGAGTGAGGACGACGTCGACGAGACCGGACCCGACGAAGTGCGACTTCCGGCGGTCAAGCCCGGGGAAAGGCTGACGCTCGGGTCGTTCGACCCCGAAGAGCACGCCACCAAGCCCCCCGCTCGTTACACCGAGGCGTCGCTCGTGAGACGCTTGGAGGAGCTCGGGGTGGGCCGTCCGTCCACCTACGCGAGCATTCTGCAGACGATCCAGGATCGTGGCTACGTCTGGAAACGGGGCAGCGCCCTCGTCCCTTCTTTCCTCGCCTTCGCGGTGGTCGGCCTGCTGGAGAAGCACTTCCCTTCGCTCGTCGACTACAACTTCACGGCCAGCATGGAGGACGACCTCGACAAGATCGCGGCGGGCAGGGAGCAGGCGGTCCCCTGGCTCGAGCGCTTCTACTTCGGCGACGGATTGCGCGATGCCGGACGCGACCGGGCTCATACCGCCTCGGTCGAAGGGGGCCAGGGCCTGAAGCAGGCGGTCATCGAGCACCTCGGGGAGATCGACGCCCGCGAGGTCAACTCCATCACGCTCGGGACCGACGGGGAAGGGACGCCAGTGGCCGTCCGGGTGGGCCGGTTCGGCCCCTACCTGGAACGCGGGGACGACCGCGCTTCGATCCCCGGGGATCTCGCGCCCGACGAGCTCTCACTCGAACGTGCCCTCGAGCTGATCGCCACGCCGTCGAGGGATCGGGAGCTCGGGACCGACCCGGCAACCGGGCTCGTCGTGTCGGTCCGGACCGGGCGCTTCGGACCGTACGTCCAGCTCGGTGCGGCGGGCGCCAGAGGTGGGAAGCCCCCGCGGGCATCGCTTTTCAAGTCGATGACCCCCGAATCGCTGACCCTCGAGGAGGCCCTCGAACTCCTCCACCTGCCACGGATCGTGGGCGTCGACCCGGTGACCGGCGACGAGATCATCGCCCGCAACGGCCGCTATGGGCCGTACCTGGAGCGCGGCAGGGAGTCGCGGAGTCTCGCGACCGAGGAGCAACTGCTGGAGATCGACCTGGACGGGGCCATGGAGCTCTTCGCGCATCCGAAGGAGCGTCGGTTTGGACGGGCGGACCGTGTCCCGGGCCGGCAGGTCGGAGTTGATCCGGAGACTGGAGCGCCGATCGTCCTCCGGGTGGGGCGTTTTGGGCCCTACGTCTCCGACGGGACCGTGAACGCCTCGCTGCGGCGTGGCGACGACCCGGAGGCGGTGACGCTTGAACGCGCGGCGGAACTGCTCGCCGCCCGTCGTGCTGCCGGGCCGCGGATCCCCCGTCGGGCACGCGGCGCGCGCAAGACCACGGCGAAAAAGACCGGGGCGAAAAAGACCGCGGCGAAGAAGACCGCGGCGAAGAAGAGCCTGACGAGGAGAGCCGTGGGGGACAAGTCGGTAGCAAAGAAGATCGCGACGAGACCGGTCCCGACCGTGCCGCGTGCACGTAGGACGGTTGCAAAACGGAGTTCTTCCCGCTGACTTCTCGGGTGGCGGACCGCGGCGAACCCGCGGTGTCGTAGTGTCGGAGCGATGGTCGTACGCGGGAGGTTCATCGTCCTCGAGGGCGGTGAGGGATGCGGCAAGTCGACGCAGGCGGAACTGCTCGCGGCGCATCTGGGCGCGGAGTTGACGCGTGAGCCGGGGGGGACCGAGATCGGGGAGAGGATCCGGGCCATACTGCTCGACCGGAACCTCGGGCATCTTGACCCTCGGGCCGAACTGTTGCTCATGCTCGCGGCCCGTGCCCAGCACGTCAGTGAGCGCATCAGGCCCTCGATTGACGCCGGTCGTAACGTCGTGTGCGACCGGTTCTCGGGATCAACGCTCGCGTATCAGGGATACGGTCGCGGCTTGCCGCTCGCCGAGATCGCCGCAGCAAACCAACTCAGCGACGCGGGTCTCGAGCCCGATCTCGTCGTGTTGCTGGATCTGCCCGTCCAGGTCGGAACGGCGCGGCAGGAGGACCCCGGTGATCGGTTCGCGCAGGAGGACGAGGCCTTTTTCGCGCGGGTCGCCGATGGCTATCGCCAGATGGCACGGGACAACCCCGATCGATGGGTCGTGGTCGACGCGTCGGGGGCGGTACAAGAGGTTGCCCAGCGGGTACGGGACGCCGTCGCGGCGCGTCTCGGTCTAGCCGGTGAAGGCGACTATCTGTGAGGGCGACCTGACCACCTTGGCGGGCGCGAATCCTGCGGCGGGGTCAGGCTCGCCTGTCCTGGACCGGATCGTGGGCCAGCCGCGGGTGAAGGCGCTACTCGGTTCCTTCGTCGCGTCACCCGTGCACGCGTTCCTTTTTGTCGGCCCGCCGGGTTCCGGCAAGCGCGAGGCAGCGAGGGCGTTCTCGGCGGCGCTCGTCTGTCCGAACGGAGGGTGCGGTGACTGTCTGTCGTGTCGTGATGTCGTGTCGGGGCGCCATCCCGATGTCGTATTTGTCGAACGGCACGGCGCGTCGATCCTCGTCGACGAGGCGCGAGAAGTAGCGCAGCTCGCGCAGCGGACGCCGCGGATCGCGAGCTGTCAGGTCCTCGTTCTCGCCGACTTCCATCTTGTCGATCGCGCCGCCCCGGCGCTACTAAAGACGATCGAAGAGCCGCCCGCCACGACGGTGATCGTCGTGCTCGCCGACGCACGGGTCCCGGCTCTGGTCACGATCGCGAGTCGGTGTGTCGAGGTGGAGTTCTCCCCTCTCGACGTCGAGAGCCTCGCGAGCGCGCTTCAGGTCAACGGGGCGACGGAGGAGGTCGCACTGGCGGCCGCCGCGGCGGCGAACGGGCGTCTCGATCGGGCGCGACTGCTCGTCGAGGATTCCGGGTTCGCGGCGCGCGAGGCGCGCTGGCGCTCGGTTCCCGAGCGGCTCGACGGCACCGGATCGACCGTGGCCTTGCTGGCGGCGGAGCTTCTCGCCGCGACCGACGAGCTGCTCGTGGTGCTCACCGAGCGTCAGGCCGAGGAACTCGCCAGTGTCGACGCGGCGGCCGAGCTGATGGGCGAGCGTCGAACCCCGGGACGCAAGGCCATCGAAGACCGTCAGCGTCGAGAACAACGCCAGGTTCGCACGGATGATTTGCGGGCTGGGCTGGCGACGCTCGCGGGGGCGTACCGGTCCCGGCTCGGAGCCGAGAATCTCCCGGCACGTCGGGCGGCTTCACTCGTGGCGGCGTGCCAGGAGATTGACGCGGCCGCGGCACGTCTCGGGCGCAATCCGAACGAGACGCTTCTCGTGCAGGCGCTGCTCTCGCGTCTTGATGAGCTGAACTAAGCGCGCAAGAGGCGGGACAGTGCCGCGACGGCGATGCCGGCGGGATGCGGGGGATCGGGACCTAGCGGTTGCGCAGCGCTTCGAGCCGAGCGTGGACCTCCGGCCACTCCGAAGCGATGATCGAGTAGTACGCGGTGTCTCGCACCGCGCCGTCCACCGCCGCTGCGTGCACCCGCCGGATGCCCTCGAAGCAAGCGCCGATTCGCAGGATCGCGGTGCGTGACCGTTCGTTGCGGGCGTCGGTTTTCAGCGTCACCCTAAGGACACCCCAGGTGTCAAAGGCGTAGGAGAGAAGCAACAGCTTGCACTCGGTGTTGACGACGGTCCGTTGCGCGGAAGCCGCGTACCAGGTCCCACCGATTTCGGCAACCGAGGGTGGGGCGTCATCGGATGGCGCCGGGCCTCGCGTCACGCCCGGCGGCCAGGGGGGTGGCCACTGGAAGACCTCAAGGTCCATGAAACGGGTCGATCCGACAATCCGTTCGTCCTCGAGCCGCCGCACGGCAAACGGCATCTGGCGGCCGGTCAGCGAGAGCTTGACGTTCTCTTCGACGTACCCCGTCACCTCTTCGGTCCCGTCGGGCACCGCGCTGAATCGATAGGACGTGCGGTCCTCGCTGGCAGCCTCGACGAGACCAGGGATGTGGCGAGACGCGAGCGGCTCGAGCTGGACGAAGGGGCCGCGCAAGGTGGGGGAACTGAGCACGTGATCGAGTCTTGTGCATGGCGCCGAACCTGTCACCGAACTGGCACCCGCCTGATCCGGGGAATCCACCGGAGCCTCTACCGTAGGGGCCGTGCGATCGGTCCCCCTGCCCCGGAAGCTGGCCCGGTGCGGCCGCGTTTAGGGCTCCGAGCGGGCGAAGGTCGGGTCTAGGCCGGCGATGTCTCGGCGCGGTTGGCTGCTGTTCGGTGCCATCGCGGTGATCTGGGGGCTTCCCTATTTCTTCATCCGGATCGCCGTTCGCGACGTCGAACCGGCGACACTGGTGTTTCTGCGCACGGGGCTCGCGGCCCTGATCCTGCTTCCGTTCGCCCTCCATCGCCGGCAACTTCGCGCTCTGCTCATCGACTGGCCTGCCGTGCTTGGTTACACGGTGACGGAAATAACAGTGCCGTGGTTCCTGCTGGCGACGGCCGAGCAGAAGCTAACGAGTTCGCTGGCTGGGCTGTTGATCGCCACGGTGCCGATCATCGGGGCGGCGATCGCCTGGGCGCTCGGTCATGAGCGTCTCGGTGCAAAGCGGGTGGTGGGACTGTTCCTCGGCTTTGCGGGTGTCGTCGTTCTCGCTGGCGTCGGCATGAAGGAGTCGAACTTGTTGTCCATGGGCGAGAACATCCTGTGCGCGGTCGGCTACGCCGTCGCGCCGATGATCGTCAGCCGGCGTCTCGCCAAGGTGCCGAGCTTCGAGGTCGTCACTGCTTCTATGGTCGTGACCGCGCTCGTCTATCTGCCGTTTGGCCTGACCCACCTGCCGAGGCATTTTCACGCCGAGACCCTGGAGTCCATCGTCACCTTGTCGGTCGTGTGCACCGTGCTCGCGTTCCTGCTGTTCTTCGCACTGATCAAAGAGATCGGACCAACTCGTTCTCTCGTCGTGACCTACGTCAACCCGGCGGTTGCAGTTTTGCTCGGCATCTTGGCCCTCGGGGAGCCCTTCACGGTCGGTATCGCGATCGGCTTTCCGGCCATCATCGCCGGTTCGGTCCTCGCGACCTGGTCGAAGGTGCCTCGGGTTCGTTCCGCTGGCGCGATCGGAGCGCTTGAGACTGTGCCCGACCCCTAGCGGGAACCGTGGGCGTGACGCCGGAGGTGGTCGGGGTTGTTCACCACCCGAACAAGACGCCGTCGCCCGCTGGGATCCGTCTCGATGTCGTACGGAACCTTGGAGACTGGTGTCGGTCTCGGCGACGGGGTCGGCGGATCGGTTTGGGGGCCCTGGGGCCACCCGGAGTGCCGATCGGGTCGGTCAACACGGATCAGATGGGGAACGCGAACGGATCACCTGGACCCGACCCGCTGTTCGAGAAGGTGACGAGTTCGGGGAATTTCACAGCCTCCTAACGCTTCTGTAACCGACAGGACGGCGCGGCCTGCGAGAATGTCGCGAGTTCGACTGGGAGGCGGCTATGTCTCGCTTTGGCGGATCTTTCGAGTGTGGGCGTGTCCGCGGGGGTGCAGCGCGTGTGCTCGTCGCGGTCGGATTGGTAATCGGACTTTCTGCGACGCTCGCCGGTGTGGCAGCCGGATCGGTCCGGTCGCTGCACCACTCCCGCAGTCTCGGTGGTCGTCCGGTCGCGGCCGGCACCGTGACGAGCACGCCCGCCGACAACGCTTTCCCGATCACGACGCGCCTCGGTACGGCACTGACCGTCGACGTCACGGACTCGACGATCTACGTCGAGCGCGGCGTATCGGGCCCGTCGTTCGTCAACGTGACCGAAGGTGAGATCGTCGCCGTCTTCGGCACCATTTCGGGCCCGACGGTGACGGCGAGCGAAGTGGTGATCTGGGTATCAAGAGCTAGCGTCTCGAAGCCTGCGGCTGCGGGTGTGGTGACGGGTACGCCCGCCGACAACGCTTTCCCGATCACAACGCGCCTCGGTACCGCGCTGACTGTCGACGTCACGGATTCCACGACCTACGTCGAACACGGCGTGTCGGGCCCGTCGCTCGCCAACGTGACCGAAGGTGAGTTTGTCGCCGTCCTCGGCACCATTTCGGGCACGACGGTGACGGCGACCGAAGTGGTGATCGCCCCGCCGCGGCCGAATCATGGATTCGCGACGGCGGGTGTCGTGCAGGGCGCCCCGACATCGACGGGCTTCACGGTCCTGACCTGGAACCGGACCACGGTGACTGTCGACGTCACGGATTCGACGATCTACGTCGAGCGCGGCGTGTCGGGCCCGTCGCTCGCCAACGTGACCGAAGGTGAATACGTCGCCGTCTTCGGCACCATTTCGGGCCCGACGGTGATGGCGAGCGAGGTCGTCATCGTGCCGCCGCGGCCGAGTAACGGTTTCGCGACAGCGGGCGTCGTCCAGGGCACCCCGACCTCGACGGGCTTCACGGTCCTGACCTGGAACGGGACCACGGTGACTGTCGACGTCACGGGTTCCACGACCTACGCCGAATACGGGGTCGCGAGTCCTTCGCTCGCCAACGTGACGCCGGGCGAGTTCGTCGGGGTCTTCGGCACGACATCAGGGACGACGGTGACAGCGAGTGAGGTCGTCATTGTCGGCAGCCGAGGGCACGGGCTGTTCGGCTGGGGCCGACGGATCCATTTCAACCACGGTTTCGGCGGTTTCGGTTTCGGACGGGCCTCTGGTGCCAGCGGCCCAGCATCGGGAGACCAGTTCAACCACGGTTTCGGTGGCTTCGGTTTCGGACGGGCCTCTGGTGCCAGCGGCCCAGCGTCCGGCGGCCCAGCGTAGGGCGGCGGGGGGCGGCGGCGGCCGGCGCCACCACGGTTGACGGCAGTCGGGCACCGGCGCGAGGGGAACGCCGGGCAAGGTGGCGACCTCGGTTCCGGGTGACCGTCAACTAGCATCGATTGGCGCAACCGTGCCCCAGGGTGACGGTGCACGCTCAACCGGTGGGTCCCGTCGTCGAGTGCCGCAGCCTCGCCTAGTTGCGCGGAGATCGCCTGAAACGCGGTTCCGGAAGCGGTCGGCCCGTTCCGGTTGAGGGCCCGTAGGATTCGGAGCTCTTGGCGCGCCTCGCCATGGGTCGCGACCAGCGGGGCGGTGGCGCCCACACGGCTAGCCGGAGGAGGAGCACGAAAACCGGATTGGCAGGTCGCTCGTTACCGGCAGAGCGGAACCCGTGCGGTCGGCCGGCGCCCGAGCTGCAGGTCAACCCGCTAATTGGCTGGCAAGCGGGAGCCTTAGCGAGTTAGCTTGACAGCCATAGCCCTTAAGGAGTGAAAACAGTCATGAGCAGCCCGTTGTGGGACGTTGCCCTGTTGCCGGATCTGGCGCACGGGCGCACGCACTCCGGCCCGGTCCGGGAGCGGCGTCCCGTGTACGTTGACCTGTTGCCACCCTGCAACGCCGGCTGCCCGGCGGGCGAGAACATTCAAGCCTGGTTGTCACACGCGCGAGCGGGCCGACACGAAGAAGCCTGGCGTCAACTCGTCACCGATAACCCGTTGCCGGCGGTCCACGGGCGGGTCTGTTATCACCCGTGTGAGGTCGTGTGCAACCGGGCCAACCTTGACAGCGCCGTTTCGATCCATTCGGTCGAGCGGTACTTGGGAGACCTTGCGCTCGAGAAAGGTTGGAAGTTCGACCAGCCAAGGGTTCGCAGCGGCAAGCGGGTGCTGGTGATCGGGGCCGGTCCGAGCGGGCTGTCGGCCGCCTACCACCTGGCTCGACTGGGCCACGAAGTTGAGATCCGGGACGCGGGCGCAGAGCCAGGCGGGATGATGCGGTACGGCATCCCGGCGTATCGCCTGCCACGCGACGTGCTTTCGGCCGAGCTCGACCGGATCGCAGCGCTCGGTGTGAAGATGACCGGTAGTCACCGGGTCGAAGATCTCGTAGCCGAACGAAAAGACGGCAGCTTCGATGCCGTCTTCGTCGCGGTGGGCGCGCACCTGTCCCGGAGGGTGGACATCCCCGCCCGCGACACCGGGCCGATGTTGGACGCGCTGACGTTCTTGCGGAGTGTGGCGTCCGGCGAACGCCCGACGATCGGTCGTCGCGTCGCGGTTTACGGCGGTGGCAACACCGCGATGGATGCCGCGCGAGTCGCCAAGCGGCTCGGCGCCGACGAAGCGTTGATCGTCTATCGGCGCACGCGGGCGCAGATGCCCGCCCACGCCGAGGAAGCGGAGGACGCCGAGCGCGAAGGCGTACGCATCAACTGGTTGCGGACGATCACGGCGATGGACGGCCCAGAGCTGCAGGTCGAGGTGATGGAGCTCGACGAGTCGGGCTTCCCGCAGCCGACCGGACGGTTCGAGACGCTCGCTGCGGACACCGTGATCCTGGCACTCGGGCAGGAGACCGACACCGCGTTCTTGCACCAGGTGCCGGGGGTGGAGTTCGACCGGGACGGCACGGTGAAGGTGTCGGAGTCACTTCAGACCGGCTCGCCCGGCGTGTTCGCCGGCGGCGACATGGTGCCGAGCGAGCGCACCGTCACGGTCGGTGTGGGCCACGGCAAGAAGGCCGCCCGCCACATCGACCAATGGCTGCGGGGCATCACCGCGGCGAACGTTGCCAAGCACGACCTGGCGGAGTTTGACCGGCTGCATCTGTGGTACTTCGGAGACAACGCCCAAAGCCAGCAACCGGAGCTGGCACCCGAGGAGCGGGTCGCGGCTTTTGACGAGGTGGTCGGCGGTCTGACCGCCGAGGAGGCGGTGTACGAAGCGAGCCGCTGCCTGTCGTGCGGCAACTGTTTCGAGTGCGACGGCTGCCTCGGTTCCTGCCCGGAGGACGCCGTGATCAAGCTCGGCGTCGGGAACCGCTACCGGTTCAACTACGACCGCTGTACCGGCTGCGGAGCGTGTTACGAACAGTGCCCGGTGCATGCGATCGACATGGTGACGGAGGCGAGCTGAAATGCGTATGACGATCGACGGTAACGAGGCCGCGGCCTCAGTTGCCTACCGGCTCAGCGAGGTCTGCTGCATCTACCCGATAACTCCGTCGTCGCCGATGGCGGAGTTCGCCGACGAGTGGGCGAGCCACAAGAGGGTCAACGTCTGGGGCAGCGTCCCGACGGTCGTCGAGATGCAGAGCGAAGGAGGCGCGGCCGGCGCACTGCACGGCGCACTGCAGAGCGGCGCCCTGGCGACGACGTTCACTGCTTCGCAGGGCCTGCTGCTCATGATCCCGAACATGTACAAGATCGCTGGCGAGCTGACGCCGGCGGTGATGCACGTCGCGGCCCGGTCGCTTGCCGCCCAGGGATTGTCGATCTTCGGTGACCACGGCGACGTCATGGCGGTCCGTCAGACGGGCTTCGCAATGCTCGCCTCCGCTTCGGTCCAGGAGGCCCACGACCTGGCGCTCGTCGCGCACGCCGCGACGCTCGCGACGCGCGTGCCGTTCTTGCACTTCTTTGACGGGTTCCGCACCTCCCACGAACTGAACACCGTGGAGATGCTTACCGACGAAGACCTGGAGGCCGTCGTGCCCGAGGAGCTTGTCCGGGCGCATCGTGACCGGGCACTCTCGCCGGAACGCCCGTTCATTCGGGGCACGGCCCAGAACCCGGATGTCTACTTCCAGGCGCGCGAGACGGTGAACCCGTTCTACGCCCGCGTCCCGGGCGCGGTCGACGAGGCGATGGCGCGTCTCGCCAGTCGCACCGGGCGGCGCTACCACGTCGTCGACTACACCGGACACCCGGAGGCCGAGCGCGTGCTCGTGATCATGGGGTCAGGCGGGGAGACGGCCCGGGAGACGGTTGCCTTCCTCAGCGACCAGGGCGAACGGGTCGGCGTGATCCAGGTGCGCCTCTATCGCCCGTTCCCGGCCCGCGAGCTGGCGGCGGCGGTTCCCGCTACCACCCGGCGAGTCGCCGTGCTTGACCGCACGAAGGAACCCGGCTCGTTGGGCGAGCCGCTCTTCCTCGACACCATGGCCGCGCTCTCCGAGGCGCACACTGCGGGCGAGAGGGTGGTGATGCCGGAGGTGATCGGCGGCCGTTATGGCCTGTCCTCGAAGGAGTTCACCCCAGGCATGGTGCGCGGTGTGCTCGACGAACTGGCATCCGACCGACCGCGCCGCCGGTTCACGGTCGGCATCAACGACGACGTCTCCGGGACGAGCATCGCCTACGACGCGTCGCTCGACATCGAGCCCGCGGAGACGGTTCGGGCCATCTTCTTCGGTCTGGGATCGGACGGAACGGTCGGTGCCAACAAGAACACGATCAAGATCTTGGGTGATGAAGAAGGTGTCAACGCCCAGGGATACTTCGTCTACGACTCGAAGAAGTCGGGCTCTCAGACGGTGTCGCATCTGCGTTTCGGCCCGAAGCCGATCCGGGCGCCCTACCTCGTGGGCCAGGCGAGCTTCGTCGGCTGCCACCAGTTTGGGTTGCTCGAACGGGCCGACGTGTTAGGCCCGGCGGCACCGGGGGCGACTTTGCTCCTCAACTGCCCGCACCCGCCAGACGAGGTCTGGGAGTCGCTGTCCCGTCCGGTCCAGGAGCAGATCATCGCCAAGAACATCGATCTCTACGTGGTCGACGCCGGTCGGATCGCTCGCGAGGTCGGTCTGGCCGGACGGACCAACACTGTCCTGCAGACGTGTTTCTTCGCCATTTCGGGCGTGCTGCCACGCGAGGTCGCGATCGACCGAATCAAGAAGGCGATCGCCAAGACGTACGGCCGGCGTGGCGCCGAGGTGGTCGAGCGCAACCAGGCCGCGGTCGACCGCGCCCTCGAGGACCTGCACCGAGTCGAGGTGCCCCGGAAGGTGACTTCGACGCGCGAGCTGCCGTCAGTCGTCCCCGACAACGTGCCGGAGTTCGTCCGCACGGTCACCGCCGAGATGATGGCGGGCCGGGGCGACGCCCTCCCGGTGAGCGTGCTGCCGGTGGACGGCACCTATCCGAGCGGCACCGCCGCTTACGAGAAGCGGAACATCGCGCAGTTCGTCGCCGAATGGGATCCGGAGACCTGCATCCAGTGCGGCAACTGCAGTTTCGTGTGCCCGCACAGCGTGATCCGCTCGCGTCAGTACGACAAGTCCCACCTCAAGGGGGCGCCGGACCGGTTCCGGTCGGCACCGCTCAACGCGGTCGGGTTGCCTGACACCCGGTACACGCTGCAGGTCTACGTGGAGGACTGCACGGGCTGCGGATTGTGCGTCGAGGCGTGTCCGATCGAGGTACCGGGTGATCCGGTCCGCAAGGCGATCAACCTGACCGAGCGGGAGCCGCTCGTCGCCGCCGAGAGGGACAACATCGCCTTCTTCGAGACCCTGCCCGCCTCGGACCGGTCGCGGGTCGACTTCGGCACGGTTCGCGGCACGCAGTTCCTCGAACCGCTGTTCGAGTTCTCGGGTGCCTGTGAGGGCTGTGGCGAGACGCCTTATTTGAAGCTGCTCTCGCAGCTCTTCGGTGACCGGCTGATGGTTGCCAACGCGACCGGCTGCTCTTCGATCTATGGCGGAAACCTGCCGACGACGCCGTGGACCATCGATGACGACGGACGCGGGCCCGCCTGGTCGAACTCGCTGTTCGAAGACAACGCCGAGTTCGGACTCGGTTTCCGCATCGCCACCGACGCCCACGTCGAGCTGGCCCGGCGGCGCCTTGGCGAACTGCGTGACGCACTGGGTCCCGAGCTGGTCGATGAGATCCTGGCCGCGCCCCAGCGGCGTGAGTCGGAGCTGAGGGCCCAGCGAGAACGGGTGGCCGAGCTGAAGCGGAGGCTGAACGGCGTGGACGGGACCGCCGCGGACGACCTGCGCAGCGTGGTCGATCATCTGGTCCGGCGCAGCATTTGGATCGTCGGAGGCGACGGATGGGCCTACGACATCGGCGCCGGAGGTCTCGACCATGTGCTGGGGAGCGGGCGCAACGTCAACGTTCTCGTGCTCGACACCGAGGTGTACTCCAACACCGGCGGCCAGATGTCCAAGGCGACGCCGCTCGGCGCGGTCGCCAAGTTCGCCACTTCGGGCAAGACCGTCGCAAAGAAGGATCTCGCCATGCAGGCGATCTCCTATGGGAGTGTCTATGTGGCGCGGGTCGCGATGGGCGCTGATCCGCAGCAGACCCTGACGGCGTTCCGTGAGGCGGAGGCCTACGACGGGCCGTCCCTGGTGCTCGCGTACTGCCACTGCATCTCCCACGGCATCGAAATGCGAAAAGGGCTCGACCAGCAGTACCGGGCGGTGGCGAGCGGCTACTGGCCGCTTATCCGGTTCGACCCGGTGGTCCGCGCCGCCGGCGGCAACCCGTTCTTGCTGGACTCGCCGCGGGCGCGCATCCCGCTCGCCGAGTACACCAACCGGGAGTTGCGCTACCGCTCGCTCATGAACACCAATCCGGCCGAGGCCGAGCGGCTGCACATCCTGGGCGAAGAGGCGGTCTCCCGGCAGTGGGACGTCTACGAGGAGATGGCGACCCACGGCGCCGAGCACTTCGCCGCTGACGCCCGCAAGAAGGGCTGATGGACCTTACGACGGATTACATGGGGCTGCGATTGCGCAACCCGCTGGTGGCGTCCGCCTCACCGCTTTCCTGGACCGTGGACGGCGTGCAGCGACTCGCCGACGCGGGGGTCGGCGCGGTGGTGCTCTACTCGCTCTTCGAGGAGCAACTGCGCCGAGAGGCGGCCGAGAACGCTCGACTGGTGGATGTCGGCACGGAGAGCTTCGCGGAATCGCTCTCGTACTTCCCGCCTTCCTCCGAGGATGAACCCGGCCCGCGCCACTACCTGAGCCTTCTCGAGCGGGCCGCTGCCGCCGTCGACATCCCGGTGCTGGGGAGCCTCAACGGGGTCACCCCGGGAGGTTGGACCGAGTACGCGTGCCGCATGCAGGACGCCGGAGCCGCGGCGATCGAGCTGAACATCTACTTCCTGCCCGGCAGCACGGCAATCTCCGGTCGTGCGGTCGAGGATCAGCACGTCGAGGTCCTAAGAAACGTGAAGGACGCAGTCAGCGTGCCGGTGGCCGTCAAGCTGAGTCCGCACTTCAGCTCGACCGGCGAGATGGCGCTACGTCTCGATGACGCCGGCGCGGACGCCCTGGTGCTGTTCAACCGGTTCCTGCAGCCCGACATCGACCCCGAAACGGTGAGTGTCCTGCCCCAGATCGGCCTGTCTCATCCGAGCGAGGGCCGTCTGCCGCGCACCTGGATCGCCCTTCTGTACGGGCGGGTTCACGCCGCCCTGGCGGCGACGACGGGCGTCGAGACGTCGGCGGACGTGTGCAAGTTCCTGCTCGCCGGGGCGGACGTCGTCATGACGGCCTCGGCCCTGCTGCGCCACGGTCCCGAGTACGCGGCCGTGCTTGTCGAGGGCCTGACCGATTGGATGGAGGACAGGGGGTTCCCGAGCCTCGAGGCGTGGCGCGGGAAACTCGCGGTGCCCGCCGAGGCCGACGCCGCGGACTACGAACGGGCAGGCTATGTGGGCGCGCTGCGCGCCGCGAACATGAGCGAGTACGGGCCCTGGTGACCCCTAAGAGCCGAGCCTGACCGGGAGTCCTCGGTGCCCGCGTGGGCGGGAACCTCGCCCCGACCCCGGGACAGCCGCAGCTCGGCGGTTCTCTGGGTAGGCCGCGGCGCGGCGCTCTGGCTCGCCTCTCAGGTCCGCCCGGTTCTGGCCACCTCGGTGGGAAGAGGGTTCTTCCGGCCGACCACCACCGCGAACTCGCCGGTCTCGCTGGGTCAGTCCGAGCGCCGATAGCGGAGCACCGCGAGCGGGCCGAAGACCGCGAGGATGCCGACGCTCCAGGCCAGGGCCTCCAGGACGTTGGTCGCGGTCGGTCCACCGACGCAGAGCGCCCGGACGGCGGCGACGGTGACCGACACCGGTTGATGAGCGGCGAACGCTTGGAGCCAACCTGGCATCGAGGCCACCGGGACGAAGGCCGAGGAGGCGAACACGAGCGGGGCCATGACGGGGAACGCCGCGGCCTGCGCCGTCTCGGGATTGCCGGTGGCGAGCCCCACCCCGGCGAAGATCCAGGACAGTGCGTAGCCGAACAGCAACACGAGCAGCATCGCGGCGAGGAGAGCGGGCACGCCAACGTGGATCCGGAATCCGACGGCATAGCCCATGCCCACCATGAGCGCGGCAACGAAAACGTTGCGCACCAGATCGGCGAGTGTCCGGCCGGCGAGGACCGCGGAACGCGACATCGGGAGCGAGCGGAATCGCTCCAGAAGCCCGCTCTGTAGGTCCGTGGCCAGACCGATCGCCGTTCCGATCGCGCCGAACACCGTGGTCTGCACGAAGATGCCGGGCATCAAGAAGTCCACGTAGGGATAGTTGAAGAACTGGGTCGACACGACCCCGCTGAACACGTAACGGAACATCAGGACGAAGATGATCGGCTGGATCGTGGAGAACACCAACAGGGACGGGACTCTCCAGTAGGCGATCAGGTTGCGGCTGGCCGCCGAGATCGAGTCTCGGTAGGGACGGAGCACCCGGTAGGGATGCCGCACGTTCGTCAGATCCACGGTTGCCGTGCCGAGACTCATGGCTGGGGCCATTCGGTCGACACCGCGGCGTCGAGCTCGGTTGCGGTGGTCCGTTTCCCGGTGAGAGAGAGGAACACGTCGTCCAGGCTTGGCTGGCGGACGGTCAGTGCTGTGGGCGAAAGGTCGTTGTCGTTGAGTGATCGCACCGTTTCGAAAAGGACGCGGGTTCCGTCAATCGAACTGACGTACACGACGGTCCCCTCCCGGTCCGCTGGGACGCCCGTCACCTGGGACAGCAGCTGCGCGGCCCGGACCGCGTCGGCCTCGTGGGGCAAGGTGATCTCGAGCACCGTGCTGCCGAGCTGAGCCTTCAGCGCTGCCGGGGTGTCAGCGGCGATGACGCGACCCTCATTGGTGACGGCGACCCGGTCGGCGAGGCGATCGGCCTCTTCCAAGTACTGGGTGGTGAGCAGGACCGTGGCTCCGTCCGCCACGAGCTCACGGATCATGCCCCACAGCTCGTTGCGGCTGTGGAGGTCGAGACCGGTGGTGGGTTCGTCGAGGAAGACGACCGGAGGCTGCTGGACGAGCGCCGCGGCAACGTCGAGGCGCCTGCGCATGCCCCCCGAGTAGGTGCGGGCGGGGCGGTCCGCGGCTTCAGTCAGCTGGAACCGGTCAAGCAGCTCGTAGGCTCGTTGGCGCGCGACGCTACCCCGCAGTTGGGCCAGTCGGCCGGTGAGTCGCAAGTTCTCCGCCCCGGTGAGATTGGGATCGATCGCGGCGAACTGGCCTGCCAGACCGATGAGGTAACGGACCTCGTCGGCCTGGTGGACCACGTCGCGCCCGAGCACTTCCGCTCGACCGGCGTCGGGGTGAAGGATCGTGGCCAGGATACGCACGATGGTGGTCTTGCCGGACCCGTTGGGTCCGAGCAGGCCAAGGACCGTGCCCGCGGGGACATCGAAGCTGACCCCGTCGACGGCGTGGACCGCCCCGAAGTGCTTGACAAGCCCTTCAACTCGGATCGCTGTTGGCACGGGGTCATCCTTCCATCGTCCGAACGCCGGCCCCAGAGACCTTCGGCTCAAAATGGTTCGAATCTGAAAAGTGGCCGCGCCGCCGACCGTCCACCGTTCCGGTCGAGCGGCACGGCCCCGACAGCCTTCTCTGGGTTTCGGGTTGAAGCACCGGCGTTGGTTTTCGCCTCGTCGAGCGCGATCTGGACGTGTACCGGTAGTTCGCCGGGTTGCTCCGGTCATGACCGGAGGTACGCGAATGTCGGAGGTCTTCGCCCTGGCGGTCTCGGCGGTCAGCGGACGCGGAAGCCGGTCTCGCCCACGGGCTCCTCGTAGGTCACGTCGATAGATTCCACGATCGCATCCGGAGGTCCGTGTCTGCACCACTCGACGATGGCGCGTACCGCGTTCGCGTCGCCTTCGAAGACAGCTTCGACCCGGCCGTCGCGAAGGTTGGAGATGAAGCCGTTGACACCCAGGCGGGTCGCCTCTCCACGGCACGAAGCCCGGAAGAAGACGTTTTGGACCCAGCCGCGGATGATGACGTGTGCCCGCACCCCGGAGTCGGCGGCCCCAGTCATCGGCCGAGCACGCTCTGCTGCTCGCTCGTCGCGAAGGCGGAGATCTCTGATTGGTGAGCCCAACTCCCCGCCGAGCCCTGCTCTTCCAGCGTCGTCGAGTTTGCCGGCAAGCTGGCGATGGCTTTTCCGCTGGGTCCCCGGCGCGAGGCCGCAGAACGAGATTCGACGATGGTTGATGTCGTGGTCGAAGGTTGTCACCGTGACCAGTGCCGCGGCAAGGCGACCGCCATGGTGAAGGCTCGTCATCGCGCCGCCGACCAGACGACGCCGCCATTCGTCATCGCGGAGCTCGTTTCGCCCGCGGCCACGCCACACCGTGAGACGTGTCGACGTTGCCGAAGAGGCGCAGGGACCGGGTCGTCGGGGTGCATGCTCGAGCGATTCAACCCTGGAATCCGGCACCTCGGTTCGCGCCGTCGGGAGCGGCGCCGGAGGTTGTTGGCGGGCTCGATGACGCCTCGAGGAAAGCGATCGGCCTAGCCCTTCGGTTGGTGCGATTCATCGTTGGGACGGTCGACCACCTGGTCCTCGTCCCCGGCGCGGCGGCGAAGATCCTAAGGATTGCTTATACCCCTATGGGGTATATTCTCGGGTCGGGAAGGAGCGCGTCGTGATGACGACACCGGGCTACATCGACGAGAAGGCAACCATCCAGAACCGCCTGCGGCGGATAGAGGGACAGATTCGTGGATTGGAGGGCATGATCGACGATGACCGCTACTGCATCGACATTCTCGACCAGATCTCCGCGACGACGCGCGCCCTCCAAGCCGTAGCCCTGGTATTGCTCGAAGAGCACCTGTCACACTGCGTCGCCCACGCGGTGGCGCAAGGCGGTGCTGAGGCGACCGACAAGGTCAGCGAAGCCTCCGCGGCGATCGCCCGGCTGGTCCGCTCGTGACCCAACTCGCCATCGTCACCCCGCTGCTTGACATCGGACGCAGCCTGCGAGAGAGCTCCTTGATGTTCTGGGAGACGCTCTGGGCGCTGGTGCTCGGCTTCTCCTTGTCGGGTGCGGTCCAGGCGTACGTGTCGAAAGAGAGGATGCAGCAGAAGCTCGGCAATCACCGTCCAGCAGCGGTGGGACGTGCGGCCAGCTACGGCGTGGTCTCTTCGAGCTGTTCGTACGCCGCTTCCGCCATGTCGAAATCGCTCTTCGCGAAAGGGGCCGACTTCGTCACCGCGCTGGTGTTCATGGTGGCGTCGACGAACCTGGTGATCGAGCTGGGGATTGTCATCCTCGTGCTGCTGGGCTGGCAGTTCATGGCCGCCGAGTTCATCGGCGGGCCGATCATGATCCTTGTGGTCGCGCTGGGTGGTGGCTTGGTCTTTGCCAAGCCTCTCGTCGAATCGGCTCGCCGGCGACTTGCCGAGCGGGGCTCGGGAGGCGGCGACCCGCCGGCGATGGACCATGAGGTCGCTCCGCCCCGGTACGTGCCAGTCGGGTCCGGGAGGTGGCCGAAGCTGCGCTCACCGGCGGCGCTGTCCGACGCCGCGAGCTACGCGATCGCCGACGCCACCATGTTGCGCCGGGAGCTCTTCATCGGCTACGGGGTGGCGGGATTCCTTGCCGTCCTCGTTCCCACGGATGCCTGGAACGCCCTTTTCGTCCACGGACACGGGTTCTGGACGATCATCGAGAACGCCCTCGTCGGACCGATCATCGCGGTCGCGAGCTGTGTTTGCTCGATCGGGAACGTGCCCTTGGCGGCGGCCTTGTGGTTCGGTGGGATCAGCTTCGGTGGCGTGATCGCGTTCATCTTCGCGGATCTCATCGCGCTGCCGCTGATCCTCGTCTACCGCAAGCTCTATGGTGCTGAGCTGGCCCTACGGGTCGTCGGGCTCCTCTACGTGGCGATGGTGACCGCCGGGCTCCTGACCGAGGGGATCTTCGGGTTGCTTGGCGCGATCCCGACGACGCGGACGATTCACGCGACTCCGGCGCAGTTCGCCTGGAACTACACCGCGTACCTGAACATCGTGTTCGTTGGTGTCGCCGCCGGGGTGTGGTGGCTAGCCCACAACCGGGCACGTCTGGGCGGGGGCCGCGGCTACGCGATCGATCCGGTTTGCGGCATGCAGGTTCGGGTAGCGGACGCCGTGGCTCAGGCGTCGTTCGGCGGGAGGGACTACCGGTTCTGCTCGGATCGCTGTCGTGAGCGTTTCGAGGAGTCCCCGACTCGGTATGCCACCGCCGGGGAGCCTCGAGTCGCGATCTCCCCATCTGGGTCAAGGGAGGCGAGCCAGATCAGCAGACCCGCCACCGACCGGCCCCTGACATCGGTCGACCCGATCTGTGGCATGACGGTCGACCTATCGGCCGCTCCGATTCGTCGCCGACTCGACGGCGTTGATTATTGGTTTTGCAGTCAGGGATGTGCGGAGACCTTTGAGGCCCAGCAACCCCGCGACGTTTCTCGATCGTCTATACCGAACGAACGCCATGACTGACGCTTGTTTCGCTGACCAGGCCGCGGTAAGACGTCGTTCATCAAGAGCGAGTCAGAGCGCGCCGCGCGCGACAGGCGGTATTCCACACGAAGCGGCGCAGCCGTGCGGGCGCTTTCGCGCCCAACGCTCTTCCGGGAGTCACCGTCGTGACCGGCCGGTCTCCCTGGCAGGTTTGCCCGGTCGGGCAACGGGACCTTCTCTAGGTTGGAGGCCGTAGACCTGCGAGCACGGCACCGACTTCGTTGGCGAGAGTTGTCGCCACGAATCGGCGTTCGAGCGGTACGACGAGCCCAGGAGTCGGGACCAGCACGAACCTGCCGTACGAGCGACCCTGGTACTGGACCGGCAATTCGACGCGGCTCCCCGGCAGCGTGTTCCAACTGAATCCTGCCAGAAGTACCTCGCCTTCCTGGGAGATGACGGCCGCATGACCGGCTGAAGGGCCAGGGCTGTAACGGCAGCTACGCAGTTCGAGCAACGCCGCGAGCACACCTTCTACGCGGGCCACGATGACGTCAGGGTCTTCTCCTTCGGCCATCATCTGGGCTACTTCGCGGAGGGCGGCCACATAGGTGGCCTCCTCTTGCGCGGCGGCGCGATGGTGACGACCGCGGGCGGTGAGCTCGGTCACCGCCAACCCGACCACAAAGAGCAGCGCGGTGGTCTCGATATCCGGGCGGTGGCTGATCGCGAAGCGCTCATACGGCCGGGTGAGGAAGAAGTCGAACCATATGCCGGCGGATATGGACGCCAGGGCGCCCGCCAGACGGTCTCCCCAAGCGGCGATCGCCACGACGACGACCACCATCACCAGTGCCGCGTCGACGCCGGGGAAACTCCCCCGGGCTGGAACCAGAGCGGCCGCAATGGCGATCGGGACACCAAGGGCGGCGAGGCGCACCAGCCACTCGGAGTGTGCGGACTTCCCGTTCGCCACGGGCTCCTCCCCGCTCGCTAAACCGTTGCCGCCTGCGACATCGGCACCGTAACCGTATCGTCCCATAGCCAGCCGATCCCGGGCTGAACCCCGGTGGTACTGATCCCGCCCGTGGGTGACGTGAACTGTCGCTGGCGCGGTCACGCCCAGAAGTCCGGACAGGTGGGCTTGCGTTCTGGTCGGCGAGTTGGGAACGAGCGCGCATTTGGACCACGTCACAAAACCAGCCTGGCGCCCCGCTTCAGCGGCTGGCGGCGTGACCGGTGGCTGTCGGCACTCCCCGAGCGATCCGGAGTCGGGGTGTCGCGAACGGGTTATCAGCAAGCGCAGTGGGGTCGGGGCGCAGAGGGGATACGAACACCGCCGAGCATGACGGGTAGGAAGTCGTGGTTGCTGGAGGAATGTCGGTCTCTTCTGGGACCGTCGACGCCCGCCGGCCTGGCAAGGGGGGCCACCGCGGATGGGCCGCCATGTCTGATCGGAAACCGAGGAGATATTCCGACGGCGATCCCACGGTCGGTGCGGCGAGGCGGTTCAGATCGACGCCAATGACGCCCAGGTAGCCGCCGATGCAAGGTGGGGTGACATCCGGCTCGCGGAACTCAGTGGAGTCACCGAAGGGCGGGAGCCCAGTGCCGACACACCGCCTAGCGGACTGAGGTGCGGTAGAGAGATGTCGTTGTCGCGAAAGAGATGCCCAAGGTCGGTTCGTAGTCCTTCTGAGTTCGGCGATGGGACGTATTGATCATTCTTCCCGGGTCATTTGTGCCTGAATCCCTTGCACATCATCGATTGCGGTTTAGCGTTTTCGTATGAGACCCGTGGTCGCGACGATCACTCAGGCTCGGGCGGAGACGCTTGTCAACCTTTCTCTCGGGTCGGTCTGCTGCTCCACCCGCATGCCGCAACTGAGGTGCGACATCCCCGAAGGAATCCCTTTCTGGGCTGGGTTATCGACATCTCAAAGTCGCTCCGGTGGATCGTCGCGACGGAAGCACTGCCGAACAGGGAGCTCGTGATGTCCAGACGAATTCGCCATTTCGCATTTGTTCCAGGCCTAGTAATCGGCATGGTGTTCGTCGCGGGAACGCTGGCCCTGGGCGGAGTGAGCTCCGCCGGAGCCGTTGAAGGTCCCAGCGTGACGATTGCCGCGATAACGAATGTCACCTCGACGACCGCGACACTGAACGGCTCGGTGAATCCGAACGGGACATCGACGACCTACTACTTCGTATACGAACCGGTGTCAGGCCTCCCTAGCGTGACGACACCGCCGATGTCGGCCGGCTCCGGCACCTCGCCGGTCAACGTGTCGGCGACTGCCTACGGCCTTCTGCCGAACGCGGAGTATTGGGTCTGGATCTGCGCGACAAACGCGGACAACGTCACTTCGCGGAGCGCCAACGTGACGTTCACCGCCTCGGAGCCGACGTCCTCGTCTTCGACGACCGCACCGGACGTCGTGACGGGCGGAGCGACTGCCATAACCTCGACGACCGCGACGCTGAACGGCACGGTGAACCCGAACGGGACATTGACGTCCTATGTCTTCCACTACGGCCTGTCAGAAGGTGGTACGTCCTCGAGCACGGGCAACTTCTCCGCAGGTTCCGGTACCTCAGCCATCGCGGTGTCGGCGGATATCGCCGGCCTTAAGCCGGACACGACCTACTACTTCTACCTCTTCGCGAACGATGTCAGCGACGACAGCGCTTGCAACTCGGGAAGCATTTTGAGTTTCGAGACGTTGTCCACCGCGTCATCGACTACTGCGACGAACCAAACGGCTCCATCGTCGACGAAATCGATCCCGAGGAAGGAAGCGACCGCGACTGTGGAGACGGCCGGGGCGGCGAACACGTCTGGGTCGGCGAACACGGCGGCAAGTTCGACCTCGCCACGACGGGGGGCCAGACGCCCGAAGATTGTCATCGATTCTCGGGTGATCATCCGTTCCAAGGTGAAGCCGAAGATCGCGCCGGTGAAGCTCACCTGCACGGTTGCTACCTGCCCAGGGTCGGTGCGGTTAGAGAAGATGGTGGGCAAGGTTCGGTTGCTGGCCAGTGGTGTCTACAGGATCGCCAAGGGCAGGACCGCCATCGTTTCGCTCCGACTCACGCCGGCGGGACGAGTCGCTCTCGCCCACGTCGCGAAGAGACCGCTCAAAGAGGTGCTGATCGCGACGGTGAAGGGCGGCAACAGAATTGAGAAGAGGGTCCGCGTCTCCTAGACGTACGGGTCGACTTCCAGGTCCGGGGCGGTTCAATGTGGTGGCAGGCCCAATCCGGGTCGGCTACTGGGTCGACACCTACATCAACCAGCCCCTGATTGGTGCTGAAGACGAGGTGGCGGTGTGCCCCAAGGTGCTGACGCAGCCACAGGTCGTGGCGCACTTCGTGGCCAGTGGGAGGAGCCGTAAGTAATAGCCGGTTGACGGGTCCGACTCATTCGCCTGAGAAAGGCAGCCGTGGTACCACACCGGAAGATCGCCAAGACGGCGTCACAACGCGGTTCTCTTTGCTGAGCTCCACGAGCACTTGAGCCACTTCCTCGTGCTCAAGAGCCGAAGCCGGTGGGGCCGAGGCGTCAATGGTCAACCGTTACTGCGTCACGGATCAGCCGTTACTGCGTTCCACATCAGGCGTGGTAACGCACGAGTTGAGTGGGCCGCCCGGGTCTCGATCCCGGCACCTTGGGATTAAAAGTCCCCTGCTCTGCCCGATGAGCTAGCGGCCCGATCTGGTCGACTGAGCGAAGAGAAAGTTCCAGCGCGGATCATCGGCCTGATTGCAATGCATCGTAGGAGACAGCGGAGGGCGGAACACGCTCATTCGCCTGGCCGCCGGGCCGAAAGGGGGGTTCATCAAGTTCGCGAGGGCTCAGTTCTCCTCGAAGTCGAAGACCGTGGAGACGGACCGCCGCTCGGCTGGACGTGGCATGATGCCGCGAGTTCTCGGGAGGTCCGACTCGGCCACCAGGGCGGCGCGATGTTCGCGAACGAGTTCCGCCGGATCGAACCCCCCCCGTTCGACGGAGGACCTGGTGCTGCGAGCGAGCGCCCCTGTTCGCAACGGGGTTTCTGCGGTAGGCGCATGGCCGACTGGACTGTTCGCGAGGTAGCGGTTGGACATCGACGGGTGCCGTTCGCTGATAGGCCCTCGTCGGGCGAAGTTCAGTTCCTCCCGTGGTTCTTTTCTCGACGGAGCGTCGATCACCGGGTCGTCGTCCGTCGAGACCTCGGCGATGGTCGCGTCGATGACGTCGCGGAGCCTTAGCAGCTCGGTCACCGCGTTCTTCCGTTGTTCGTGAAGGTACGTGAGTTGGGTTACCGCCCGGGCGCGGTCCTCTTCGAGCCGGCCGAGTTGTTCCCGCCGATGCTGCTCGATGTTGCCCTCTATCTGTTGTGCCTTGTCGCGAGCCGACGCGAGGATCGTTTGTGCTTCCTTGGCGGTCTTCTCGCGAAGCTCTGCCAGCTCGACCTCGGTCCGTTTCCGAAGAGCGTCCGCCCCCTCGCGTGCTTCCTCGAAGATCCGCTGGATGTGTTCGCCGACGCCGTCGAGGGCGAAGGTCTGAGACGGTCGGCGCTGGTCTTCGAGCGCGCCGACACGGCGGTGTAACTCGCGCAGTTGGCCGACTGCGGCAGCGAGCTTGCGCTCCGCCTCCGAAGCACGTTGCAACGACTCGTCGAGCCGTCGCTGCTGTGCGGCAACGTAACGATCGACCTGCTCAGGGTCGTAGCCGCGGCGATACGCACCGAAGATCGGTGTGGCCTCGGCCGCCTGCGACGCACGAGACTCTTCCATGCTCGCCTCCCAGCGCCTCCCGGCGCTTTGCTCGCCTCGATGCGCCCGCCCGATCCGGCCGGGCAACAGAACGCCTGCGGTCCCGATGGTACCGGGCTGGTGCGCTCCGGGTACGGACTTCGATCTCGCCGATCTTCGGGATTCTCACCGACAGGAGACCGAATTAGGCCGGTAGCCAGGACAAGCTCCGCAGCCCAGCGGGCAGGCACATCAGTCAAAGAGTCCACGGCTCGCCCACCGGCGAAAGGCCAGGGCCCTTCATCCCGGCACCTCGCGGCCAGTCACTCGTCGCGTCGTCGTTACGATACGGGAACTGACCTGCTCCTTCTGCGGTTCGGCGTGGACGGCACGCGACAGGCCGTCAGATCAGAGGCGATCAGAGAGGAGCGAGAATCGATGGCCGATCAGGGCCCCATGCTGGTCGAACGCGAGGCGATCGAAGCGGCGCTTGGCGCGGCGCTCGCCCGCGGCGGGGATTTCGCCGAGCTCTTCGCTGAGGACCGCAGGTCCACTGGCATCTCCTTCGACGACCGTCGGATCGAGGAACTCTCCTCGGGGCGGGATTGTGGGGCGGGGATCCGGGTGGTCGTTGGCGAGACGACGGGTTTCGCGCACACCGCCGACCTGTCGGAGAAAGGACTCCGTCGGGCCGCCGAGGCTGCCGCGGCGGTCGCCCAGGCTGGAGGGAGCGGCGTGCGTGCGATCGGGCTGGTAGACCGCCGGGACGAGCCGGTTGGCAGGGTTGGGATCTATCCGGAAGAAGTCGACAAGTCGGCAAAGGTGGAGCTGCTGGTGCTCGCCGACGACGAGGCGCGCTCGATGAGTGGCTCGATCATCCAGGTGTCCGCGGGTTACGGCGACAGTCGACGCCGAATCGTCGTCGCTAACTCCGAGGGGCTCTTCGTGTCAGACGACCAGATCCGGACGCGTTTCGCCGTCTCGTGTGTCGCCTCGGGGGACTCCGGGCTGCAGACGGGTGTCGAGGTGTTCGCGCGCACGATCGGCTTCGAGCTGTTCGACCGGTTCAGCGTGGAAAAGGCAGCCCAGGAGGCGGCGCGGCGCGCCATCGGCAAGCTCTCCGCGCGCCCCGCCCCTTCGGGAGCCTTCCCGGTGGTGATAAAGGGTGGCACTGGGGGATACCTGTTCCATGAGGCGTGTGGTCACGGCCTCGAGGCTGACCACGTCATGAAAGACGCCTCCGCCTTCCGGGGACGGCTCGGTACGAAGGTCGCGAGCCCACTGGTCACCTTGGTGGATGACGGAACCGTGGCCGAGAGCTGGGGGAGCTCCACTATCGACGACGAAGGACGACCGGCGCAGCGCAACGTGCTCATCGAGAACGGCGTGCTGACGGAGTACATGTGGGATTACCTGAGAGCACGCCACGATGGGCGTGCATCCTCAGGAAACGGGCGCCGGCAGAGCTATCAGTATCTGCCGATGGTCCGTATGACGAACACGTTCCTCCTCGCCGGCCAGGAAGACGCCGCGGAGATCGTCGCCCAGACCCCGTACGGCGTGTACGTGGCCAAACTCGGTGGCGGCCAGGTGAACACGGCGACGGGCGACTTCGTGTTCGGCATGACCGAGGCCTACCTCATCGAAAAGGGTCGGATCACCGAGCCGTTGCGTGACGCCAACCTCATCGGCAATGGGCCAGAAGTGCTCATGAAGATCGACGCCATCGCGACCGATTTCGAGATGGCCCCGGGGACCTGCGGTAAGGATGGCCAGGCAGTCCCGGTGGGGAGCGGCCAGCCGACCCTGCGGGTGTCCTCGATCACGATCGGCGGTACGGCCGGTGGCTGAGCTGCTCGATCTGGCCCAGCGGGTCGTCTCGTGGGCGCAACCCGGCGAGGAGGTCGAGGCGTTCGTCTCCTGGCAGCGCGAGACCGAGGTGCGGGCCTATGGCGGCGAAGTCGAGTCGCTGTCGTCCGCCGAGTCGGCCGGCCTCGGCGTTCGTGTGGTCGCCAATCACCGTCAAGGCTTCGCCTACGTCGGCAACCTCGACGAACGGCTCGCCCGAACGACGCTCGGGGAGGCACACGACAATGCTTCGTTCGCGACGCCCGACCCCCTCCTAGGGCTGGCGCGTCCGGACGGGATCGGACCGGTCTCGCTCGAACTGTGGGACGACGCCCTCGGTGCGATGGCGACAGAGGAGAAGGTCGAGCTGGCCCTGGAGCTCGAGCGTCAGGTCCGCGCCGCTGATCGACGGATCCGCGAGGTCGTCAGCGCGGACTACGGCGACGACCAGAGCGAAGTCGCCATCGTTTCCTCGACCGGGATCAGTGTGACCGCGCAGGCGACTACCTGCTACTTGGTGGCCTTCGCGGTCGCTGGCGAGGGCGACGACACCCAGACCGGCGGGGGCTACAGCGTCTGCCGATCGCCGGGCGAGCTCGAGATCGGCAAGGCGTCGCGGGACGCGGTCGTAAGGGCGACCCGGATGCTCGGCGCGAGAAAGCCGCGGAGCGGATCCGTGACGGCGGTGTTCGACCGGGAGGTCACGGCGACGTTCCTCGCGGTTCTGGCGGGGACTCTTTCGGGCGAGGAGGTCGTCAAAGGGAGGTCATTGTTCGCCGGACGTCTCGGCGAGCAGGTCGCCGCGGCCTCGATCACGCTCGCCGACGACCCTACGAACCCGCTCGCCTTTGGTGCTTCCCAGTACGACGCGGAAGGGCTGGCCTGTCGTCGTGTCCCGCTCATCGACAAGGGCCGGCTTGCCGCGTTTCTCTACGACACGCACTCGGCTCGGCTCGCTCAGGCTCAATCGACGGCGTCCGCGGTGCGTGCCGGGTTCAAGTCGGCACCAGGGGTGGGCGCCCGGGCGCTCAGCCTGGTGCCGGGCGAGCTCAACCAGGCTGGGGTGATCGCGGCCGTCGGCGAGGGGCTGTTCATCCAGAGCATCTCGGGGATCCATTCCGGTGTGAACCCGGTGAGCGGCGATTTCTCTGTCGGCGCGGAGGGCCTGTTGATCCGACGGGGCGAGCTCGCACAACCAGTCCGCGAGATCACCGTCGCGTCGACCATCCAACGGTTGCTGCAGGGCATCGAGGTCGTCGGCGGCGACGTGGAATGGCTGCCGAGCGTCGCGGCTGGTGTCACCATCGCGGTCGGCGACGTGGCGATGAGCGGGACCTGAGGGGTTGACCTGTCCGGTTAGGGCTTTCCGGCCGGTTTGGGTGCTTTGGTCTTCGTCGCAGAGGTCGCTGTTGGCTGAGGAGCCTTCGTGGTACCGAGGTCCTTCTTGGAAGGCGGGATGGTTTCGGCTGCCTTGGTCGTTGTCTTGTTAGCCGACGAACCGTTGCCCGCCGGAGCCGACGTCGAGGAGCTCGCCCGGTTGTCGGTCCGGTAAAAGCCGCTCCCTTTGAACACGATCCCAACCGATCCGTAGACCTTCTTCAGCGGTCCGCCGCACGTACGGCACCGCGTAAGGGTGGAGTCGGTGAACGCCTGGGTGACCTCGAAGCCATCGCCGCAGCTCTTGCAGACGTATTCATAGTTCGGCATCGCGTTCCTCCGTGGCCAGCCGGAAAGCGTGGCTAGCACTCCTGGGATTCGAGTGCCAAGTATATCGGGAGCCTGGTGGCACGCCCGCGCCGAACCCCGCCTGGTGCCTCGCGGTATCGGTGCGACGAGGACGACCGATGTTGCGTACACTCGGCGAAATGTCGGAACGGAACCTCGCCCGTCTTGACCCGCTCGGCCCAGCCAGAGTGGGCGAGGTTGCGCCGCGTGATGCCACGCATCGCCGCGCCCGGGCCCGCTGCAAGGTGACGATGCTTCCGGAGACAACAGCGAAGGTGGCGACGAATGCCATCACCAAAGGTGACGTGCTAGCCGCGGCACGCGTCGCGGGAATCCAAGCGGCGAAGCGGACAGCGGAGCTCATCCCCTACTGCTACCCGGTGCTCGTCGGGCAGGTATCGGTCAACTTCACGATCGGCGATGACTGCGTTGAGGTCGAGGCGAACGTCGAGGCGTTCGACCGCACCGGCGTCGAGATGGAGGCGATGGTGGCGTGCGCGATCGCGGCGCTAACCGTCTACGACATGTGCAAGTCCTCGGATCGGACGATGTCGATCGGTGAACTGCAGCTGTGGGAGAAAAGTGGCGGTCGGTCCGGTGTCTGGCGACGCGCTGGCAACGACGCCGAGTCATCCGCTCTCTGAGGTCGGCCACCAACCTCCGCGGTGACGCGCCTCGTTCGCTGATCCACCCTTTGTAGGCTGCCATCCGTTAGCGTCGATTCAACCGTAGGAACTGGCCGACGCAGAGGGAAGCAACGGGATGGTCGTATTCGTCCTCGTGCTCATCTGGCTGGTTGTCATCCTGCCAATCGCGGTCCGTAAGCTCTCCGAATTTCAGCTTGTGTCGTCGGTCGCGCGTTTTCAGCATCGGACAGAGCTTCTCGAGCGGGCCCATGCGAATTTCGTTGGCGCGAACGGACGAGCACCGGTTTCACAGGCGAGGGGGCGCTTGCTCGACGAAACCCAGCTCGCGGTGCTTAGGGCGGTTCAGGCGCGTATCGATGCACGGCGTGTTCGTCGGCGCGAGACGTTGCTCCTCCTCGGGTCGGGGATCTGTTCGACCCTGCTTGTTGGATCGGTGCCTTCGCTCCACGCTTTTTGGGTCGCGGCGGTCTTTTTGGCGTCAGTCACCGGTGTGTACCTCTTGCTGCTGGTTCGGTGTGCCGGAACTGAAGCCCGCGCGGCCGAACGCGCGCGCAAGATCGTCGCGATCGCGACCGTGGTTGACGAGGCCGAGGCGCCAGAGGAGTGCAGGGTCATCGCGGTGGGAGAAGGGGGAAACGTCATCGGAGGGCCGGCGCCTAAACCACCACGGCCCCGCCTGGTTCTCACTGATCGAGCCGTTTGAGAACCAACGGTTGTCTAGCTCGTCGGATCAGGGAGAGGACTCTGCCGGCCAGACGCGTGGCTGGCGTGTCGGGAGACCGCAGATTGACTGATGAGGCCCGGACGAGCAGCGACTATTCTCAAACGGGTTCCAGGCCTGGGCGTCGGTCTTGACCGTTTGCCTGGGGGTGTAGCTCAGCTGGTAGAGCGCCACGTTCGCAACGTGGAAGTCGGCGGTTCGAGTCCGCTCACCTCCACTGAAGAACTCCCAGGTCAGAGGCTATTCGGAAAGCCTGTGGCACTCTCGAAAAATGGCTCGGGCGCGCGACGGGCGCGTGAAATGAAGGCCTTTTAGGCCATGAGATGGCTCCTCTGACCTCAGTGTGTGGAATGTAGGGGTCACGTTGGCTCCGACGAGCGATGAGCGGTGAAGGGCCGGATTCAAGACTCTCAGCGGGAGTGCTCGGACCTGAGGCGTCGCTTGGACGTATGCGTTAGCGAACTGTCGTCGAGAGTCGTGCCAAGTGATCGAGATATGAGCCCGGCGGCTGCGCTCGGCCCTTGGAGTCCTGCCACCAGCCCGTGGGCTTCGGCACGTCTTCGGTCACCGGTCGCCTCCTCGAGGTTCCTTGGGGACGTTCGTGTCAACCAAGATCTCCAGCACTTCACCGATTGTCCGTTCTCGGCCGATGGCTTCTGTCAGTGGCAGGTGGGCTTGAATCTCGTAGCGATTGCGACGCCCTTCTTTGTTTTTGACCACGTAGCCGGCTGACACCAGGTTGTTGACGATGCCGAAGGCGCTTCGTTCGGTGATGCCCACCATCGCGGCGATGTCGCGCAACCGCACCCCGGGGTCGTGGGCGATGCACAGGAGGACCCGGGCATGTTTGGTGAGAAAACTCCACGCTGCCATCGGCGGAAAGTATAGTCACATTCTTCTAGAAGTAAATTGCTAGTTATATCTAACTAGAGTAGAGTAAGTCTCAGACCCCGAGGCCCCCCTGTCGCCGACACCGAGTTGCTCGAGAGTCAGCGGAAGGATGCAGCCATGTTGATGCGATTCGAACCATTCAGTGAGTTCGACCGGATCACCGAGCAGTTGAAGAGCGAACGTCGTGCTTGGCAGATCCCGGTCGACGCGTACCGCCGGGGCGACGAGTTCAAGGTGCTGCTCGACCTACCGGGCGCTGATCCGGGCTCCATCGAGCTGACCGTCGACAACGACGTCCTCACCGTGCGAGGCACGCGTACCTGGCTCCGCTTCGACGACGACCAGATCGCGATTACCGAGCGCCCGAAGGGCGACTTCAGCCGCCAGCTGCTCCTCGGGGAGAGCCTCGATCGCGACAAGATCACGGCCTCCTTCGAAGACGGCGTGCTCACCGTCACCATCCCGGTGATCGCACAGGCCAAGCCCCGCAAGGTCGAGATCGCTCACGCGGGAATGGAGGCAAAAACCATCGCTCCAGCATTGGCGGCCTCCGAGTGAGGACGTGATTTCGTTTGAGGACGTGACTTCTGGCTCAATGAGAAATCGGCTCCCTGCAAGGGAGCCGATTTCGGTGATGATGCACCCGCCCGATTGTGCGGCGCGGCACGGACTCACGATGGCAACTTGGAGAGCTCGAACGCGTTGAGTAGCGACCGTGAATTCTCCCGCGACGGGTCTTGACCTGAGTATCGAGCAACGGGGCGCCGAGGCGGCCACAGGGGCGTGCCTGTTGTGAGGCATTCCGGGAGAGACAGGCCGAAGCACGAAACCGGGACGAAACCGCCGCGGCGAACACAGGATCAGGGGCGCACCGACGGGCGACGGCGGCGCCACGAAGCGCCGACCGGCGACCGAGGGGGGGCAACCCAAAAGAAGGCGAAACGAGCGAAAGAACCTACGAGCACCGGCGCAGAAACAACCGCCTTTACTGCCGAAGAGTGACAGTTACCCCATTGTCGAAGAATTTCCACTCGATGGTTCGCCGTGAGGTACGAACCTTCGACGCATTCAGAATATGTTGACCCAACCTCCCCACATTGGCGACAAGGTCCCAGACCACCAAGAGTCGCTCGAAAGCAAAGAGGCGCTCGCTGGTAGTTCGTCCCACCAAGATGATGACACCAGGACTAAGCCGAAGGGGATACGGGCCGTCATTCCAGAAATCTGTGTCGGCGGTGACCAGCACCCACCCCTCGCGTCGTGCTTGAGCCCAAAGACCTCGATCGGGGGTGCTGTCGGCAACTCGATGTAATCGAAAGTCTTTTACGGCTTCTAGTTCGCGCCCAACCGCGGCGGCACTCTCGTCGACGAGTATGTCTAATTTGCGACGGGGTCCATGCCAGCGACGAACCTCGTCCGTCACTTTGTCGAACTCGGGCTCTTCTGCGAGCCGTCTCGCGTGCCATTCCTCGAAAGTTATACGACCCGTCACGGCTCTCCATTTTGAGACGAGCGTCTCACTGCATTCGAGTGACTATCCGGCGATCGCTTGGCAGTCCTTGCAGCGCGGAAATCGAAGGTTCGAATCCGCTAGCGCCAGTTTGGTGTGCGAGGATCGAAGCAGTATGCGGAGCTCGCCAGTCGCAAGGGGCAACCAGCCGTGAAGGCGCAGGAGTCTCCTCTCAACGTCCTGTTGGAGGGACAGAAGCAGTTCATGGTGCCGCTGTTCCAGCGCAGGTACAGCTGGAACGAGGACAACTGGGCCACGCTCTGGAACGATCTCGTCGAGACGTGCGAGACCGGGCCGGACGCCCAGCACTTCCTTGGATCCATTGTCACCAAGGCTCTTCCTGGGACCCCTGAATCCGTCACGCCCTACCTAGTCATCGATGGTCAGCAACGCCTCATCACACTCACGGTCCTCCTTGCCGCTCTGCGCGACACGGCGCGCGATGCCGACCCCACTCTCGCCAGCAAGCTGGATGACCTCTACCTCAAGAATCGCTACGTATCAGGTCTCCACACGTACAAGGTGCTCCCGACCCAGGCGGACAGGGACCCGTACTTCGCGATCATCGACGACAGCTCCGCCGACTCAAACATCGGCGCGGCGTATCGGTTCTTCCGCTCCAAGCTCTCCGACCTCGACGAAGACGGGGACGGTCCGAGCCTCCACGACTTGGAGGCCACGATCCTTAAGGGACTGGAGCTCGTCAGCATCACGCTGAGCAACGACGACAACGAGTACCGCATATTCGAGAGCCTCAATGCCACTGGCCAGCGACTTCAGCAAGTCGACCTGCTCCGCAACTACTTCTTCATGCGGATCCCCTACGACTCGCAGGATGCGACGTACAAGGACGTCTGGCGCCCGATGGAGCGTGCGCTCCACGGCCAACAACTCGAGGAGTTCTTCCGGTACGACTTCATGAGCAGTGGCGACTTCGTTCGCGAGGGCGATGTGTACCAAGCATGGAGGAAGCGCCTGGACAAGCTCACTCCCGAAGCGCTCGTGGACCGGTTGTGCACCATTGCGAGTCGAGCCCGTCTCTACCAGCGAATCGTGTCACCCGAACACGAGCCCAACCCGACTCTCGCGACTGGGTTCACCCGGCTCAACAGGTGGGGTGGCCAGACGATGTACCCGTTCCTCCTCTTCACCTACGACGAGTATGAGGCGGGTCGCCTCGATGCAGCTGAGTTCGCTGAAGTGCTTCGCTCGATCGAATCGTTCCTCGTCCGACGCCTCTTCGCCGGCGTTCCCACTAACGCCCTCAACCGCCTCTTCACGAGGCTTCCTGTTCAGCTCTCTCGGGACGTCCCGTTCCTCGAGGCGGTTCGCACCACCCTCTCCGTACCGAGCCGACGTTGGCCACGCGATGCGGAGTTCGTCGCGGGGATGCATCGCCATCCCCTCTACACCGACAGCCGACCCGGCCAGCGCAAGATGATCCTCGAGACCTTCGAGACCGCCTACGGGAGCAAAGAGGCGCCGCCTCTCGACTCCCTGACGATCGAGCATGTCATGCCCCAGGACTTGACCGACCAGTGGGCCGCGGACCTGGGGCCCGAAGCCGAGCAGATCCACTCTCGCCTTCTTCACACACTCGGCAATCTCACCCTCACCGGCTACAACCCGGAATTGAGCAACAGCCCATGGGGCAAGAAGCGAGAGCTGCTGGGTCAGAGCAATCTGGCCATGAACAAGGAGATGGCCCAGCAGCCGACATGGGGCGCCGAGCAGATCGAGGAACGGGCGCGTCGCTTGGCCGCACGAGCGCTGGAGCTCTGGCCGGGCTCCGTTGACTCTGGCGAGGTGTGGCAGGTGGAGGGAGTCGACGCAGAGCCGAGTCCGTCGAGCCCGTTCGCTGCCTTCTACCAGGAGTGCATCGATCGCCTCGCTCCGTCGCTCGGCGTGGACCTCGTCCAGTCAGGTGAAACCACGTTCGCCTCCCCAGATGGCGGCGTGGTCGTTGTCTGCCTGGTTTCTCGCGCCTACCCGAACGGTGGGTTCTGGTGGACTTTCCGATCCCGTCATCAGCGCTCACTCTCGACGGCTCGGGACGGGTACGTACTCCTCGGATGCGGTTCAGCCGACACGGTCCTCCTCATTCCCTTCGCCACTTGGGAGCCCTGGCTCGAGTACTTCAACTCCACCGACTACGGCGACCAGGTCAACTGGCACGTGCAGGTTCGGCGGGCCGGTGATCGCTTCGTGATGCACAGGAAGGCCGGGTACGACGCTCTCGATGTGTCCGAGTACCTGTTCGCCTGATCGTTCTGCGGTCCCACCCGTGCGGGCAGGACCGTCGGGCGCACTGCATTGACGAATGCTGTCCATCGGGTCGGGGTACTGATGTGGGCACGGTCGTCTCGCCACCGCTGTGACCCCGACGCTTCGCAAGAAGGTCACACGCCGGAGCGCGCGCGCCGGGATTACGACGCTCAGCTACAGGTTCTTCCCCCCACCAGGGTTTAGCTTGGCCGTCTTCTACGCGAAGTCGTTCGGGCCCCCGCTGGTGACTCCATATTTCAAGTTCAACCCGCCTTGGGAAAACTACGGTCCGAGGGGCGGTGAGGGTAAGTACGTGTCGGCAGGGGTCCAGTTTTTCAGCTCCCAACACACGATTTACCAGAAAGTCAAAGTTTGTCCGCCCTTGCCGCTGTGCCTGACCGCCTCGTATATGCCTTGCCTCAAGGCGTGACCTTCGTGGTGAAGGGCGCCAGAACCTCAATCAGGTCGCTGAGCTGGTTCTCCTCAACCTGGTGGAAAATCCTCGACCATGGCCACTTCGCTCTGCTACCTGGCCCTCTGCCGGTTTCCCGTCCCGGTGCGTTCCTCACGCCGAGCTGGGTTCGACAAGGTGAAGGGTGTTCCAACACCGCAATGAGCGTTGTTTCAGGAGATTTGAAAAATGGCTTCTATGAGCATGGCAATGAAGTCGATGGCGGCCAGAGCTTGCGGGTGTGTCATGCCGTTTCGCTTTGAATCTCGCGGTCGTTCCATTCTGAGATAGTCGCCCTCATGAACTATCTGGTTACGTCGATCAACGATTGCGTCGAGCCTTTCCTTCAAGGTTGCTCTGGTCATCGGTGGTTTCATGGCGGACGCGATCTCATCCCACTTTCGACTTCGTCCAGCCATGGCAAGAGCGTCGGCAACATCGTCGAACCGTTGGTACGTCTCCCGCAGAAGGCGATCCCGCAGCTGGCGCTTTACGCCCACGCGTGGACGTGAGTCGTGTGGCCGCTTGCGCGCTGCTATCGCCGTCTCGTCGGCTTGGGCGAGGAGAACTCCAAAAGGAATGGACAGCGACGCGAGTCCACGCGGCAGTTCCTTGTGCAAATAGCATTGCTCCAAGATAAGACGATGTAAGTACGTGTCCAGGGCGGCAACGGCCATCACGGTGCTCAGCCGCCGCATGTCTCCCTGAACCGAGGATGGAATCGAGCGCTGTCGCGATTCCTCGAGGAGGGCTCGAGACCGTTGAATCGCATGAACGGCGGCGGCATGCGGCGGGAACGACATTTGGCCCCCTAGAGCAGGTAGTCAGTCGGTACTTCAGCGATCGACAGGCCGTTCGCAGTAGCTCGAAGTTGCATTCCGTAGTCCGCCGTCACGATCAGCGTTGGTCGCTGCGTGAACTGCTGAAGCTCCTCCGCGGTCTCGAGTATTTCAGTGTCGGCGCTCACGACTTCATCACGTCGTCCGGCCGGAACGAACGCCTCGATAGTCGCGTGCTCGCTGAGTTGGCCTCGCGGACCACTGGGATCGGTGAAGTGGGCACGCAGTAGACGTATGCCAGCTCGGGCACGGTCGCCGATCTCAGCGCTGCGATCCCGACGGCGCGCGTCCAGCTCCTCGATGACCCGAATCGGTACGATCACTCGCACCGATCCCGCGGCCACGAACCCCCACTCGAAGTCCGTGAGCGGTCGACAGTGGAGGAAAACGTTGGTATCGAGAACCGCGAACGTTGCCGTCGGGTCGCCCGCGAGTCGCTTCACTCTTTCGTCAAGGTCGTCAGCCACCGCGCTCAGGCGCTCGAACTGCCATGTCGCTTCTTGGATCACCGTCTCGTATAAGTAAAGTGAGGCCGCGTCCTTCGCGCGAATCTGCCAATACCGAGTGGAGTACAGCTCGTCCAAGTCGGGCTCGACGAAGTAGTTGCGGATAAGTCGTTCAAGATCATGAGCCCATCCCACGTATGCGTTAATGAGGTGATAGTCGCGAAGCACGGTCAGGGGTCCGCCTTGCGCACCGCGACCGGCGGTTTCCCGGAGTTGTTTGGCAGCCTGAGCTGGATCGGCGAGGGGATTCAGCCGCATCTAGATGTACACCGGCTTGCTATTCGCTCTCATGCTGCTACCTCCAACAACAATCTCAGCACGCCCCTAGTCTGTCGCGGCGGCACCTGACCTGGTTGAGCGAGAACACCTCAGGAGGGCCGCCCCTCACTCCGGTTCAATCGGGCATTTCTGGGGCGAGTCAGTCGGGTGTCTTGACTGGCATGGATTGACCCTCCGCTGTGCGCGCGTCACGGGCGCGAACGGGCGCGCACTGGCGTCAGCGGATCGTCACTCTCAGCGGCGCCAGATGACCGTCTGGGCGTCGGGCGACTAGTTCGAGCGTTGAGCCGCAAGCTTCAACGTATTGATGCAGGGTCTTCTCGTCGATGGCCGGGCGATGCTCGATCTGCGATACGGCTGACTGACTGATTCCCATTTGTTTGGCGATGTCGGCTTGGCGCACGGAGCGCAGTTTCCGCAACGGTTGTGGTCGGGGGCGGTTGCCTGAGTCGGTCGATCTCTGTGTACAGGCCATCAATGGCGTTGTGCAGAACCTTTGCTTCGATCAAGGTGGCACCTACGGTGTCATGGGGCTTATACAGACATCACAGATATTGCACCGCGCAGACTGGGTGTCAACGCGTGCCGAAGGTGGCTCGGAGTGGCGTAAATCTGGTTGCTAGCGAGGTCGCAGCAGGAACTCAGCGGCGCGTCCCACGTCGTTGCTGAGGTCGATCTTTCCCTTGCAACCGCCAGTTACGCACCGCAGCCACCAGCCGTACACGGAATGATCCAAGATCATCGGCGAATGGCATTTCGGGCAAGGCTCGGGGAGGCGGACCTTCTCGATGCGCGCGTGAAGTTCTTTTCCGTCGAGGAGAGGGAGTCCCGCGTCGTGTGCTTCCTTCTTAGCTTGCGTTTTGAACTTCGAGAGAGTGACGAGGATGCCGGATTCGGGAGGGAGGTGCTCGCGCGCGAGTGTTCCAAGGAATAGGCGAACTTCATCGACGTCAACGGACCAGGAGGTCCAGCGTTTGCATTGGACAATCTTGCGCTCGTGATCGCGGGTCAACTCAAGGTCAATGTTGCCATCAGGCCCGTCGGAGCTGCCGGTCTCTCGTACATCCCATCCTTCGCGTCGGAACATCTCACCGACAAGCCACTCGAATTCCGTCGAGTCCAGCAAGTGCAGATCCGTCGTCCACTGAAGGAGATTCCGTCTGTCGGCAAGCTGGATCCGAACGCCGAGCCACCCAAGGCACACGGCCACGGCGAAGACGGTACCGAGGACATTCGCCTCGACGAGGTTCAGAGTTGACCACCGCAACGTGAGCGGCAAGACAAGGCCACAGCCCACATATAAGAACAGTGTGAGCGCGATCACCGTCAGGCCGGATATCCGACTCACAAATGTGAGGAAGGATCGCTCGAAGAAACCTTCCGGTTCCGACACCGCCATGAGACTAGAGGACGAAGGAACCGCAGGTAGGGACCCTAACGCTCAACACGTTCGGTAAGGGAATCGCGTTCGGGCGCGTCACGGGCTCAGCGGGCGCGTGGCTTGACCGCGCATAACGGAGGATCGGGCGCGATACCGCGCCGCACTCCGCGACTCGTGGCCCGAGACCACGCGCGTGTCACGGTGTCGAAGAGTAGGGTTCGAACGCGAACGGCACTCCAAGTTCCTCACCAGGGGAAGCGACCCATGCCAGACGTCGGTGATCGCGTTCGTCTCCAATCCACGAAGGTCGGTGGGGCCTCACGCGATGGCGTCGTGATTCGCGTCATCGGGCAGCTCCTTCACGTCAGGTGGTCGACGGGCGAGGAGTCGACGATCGTGCCTGCTTCCGGGTCGATGGCTGTCATCGGCAAGGTAAAGGTGCCCTCCGCCAAGAAAGTCTCCGCGCCAGCGAATGCCGCCGGGGCCAAGAAGGTTTCTGCGCGAGCAAGAGGCGCCAAGTCCAAGAAGTCATCGGCGTCAGTGAGAGCTGCCAAGAAGTCGTCTCGGTAGTCAAGAGCCGATGGCTGCTCTGGCCGTCCGCAAGATTGTCCTCCCGTACGCCGACGCTGATCCGTGAGCTGCCGGGAGGCTACGAGAAATGCCCAGCATGACGCCTCGAGAAGTTCCGATCCACGACTGCGATCATGTTCACATGGCTGCCTAGAAGTTCACAGACCGAGCCGCGGAGTTGCACTACCGGAAGAACTGGCGGCAGCTGCTCTGGACCAGCGAGGAGCAAGAGAAGTAGCCAACGTCGGCCGGCACCCTATAGAGACCAGGACAACGACCCGTCTTCCTTCTGCCCTGCCCGCTCTCTCGGCCCCGCTATCGTCAACGCGACCACGCCGAACTTGCTCACAATCGTCATACTCCCAGCATCCGTTGGCACCGACGTAGCGTCCTGACTGCGGATCGCGCTTTGATTCTCACGCTTCGCCCACGGCCCAAGCCGCCAGCTGGGGATTGTTGAGGTCGGCCGTGCATTATGACCCCCCAAAGGGCGACGCACGCGGACCCGCATACGTCAACTGCCCCGAAACGCGCGCCAACATCTATGTCGAGGGTGCCCTCGACCGCCGGGTAGGTGCGGCAGTACGGCACCTCGAAGGCACCCTCTTGGTCGATCCCTGTGCAAAGCTCATCTGAAGCACCTCCCGTGGCGCGAGGCGCATGGTGGGTAGGCGGGAAGAACGGATTAGAATGGCCCGCAATAGGCGTTACCGTGCCAGAGGGGCTTCTCACGATGTGGTTGTCGCGGGAAAACGGCTCCGGGGGGGAGATGTTGGCGATGGCGTTCGTCCAGATCATCGAGTTCACAACGACCCGGCCTGACGAAGTCGAAGCGCTGGTCAGCGAGTGGCGAATGAAGACAGCGGGACGCCGGACCGCCCAGCGGGGTACCTTCACCCAGGACAGGGAACGGCCGGACACATATGTCCAGATCGTGGAGTTCCCTTCCTACGAGGATGCCATGGCCAACTCAGACCTCCCCGAGACGGCATCCTTCGCCGAGCGTCTGGGTCAGCTCTGTGAGGGGCCGATGTTGTTCCGCAACCTTGACGTTCGCAGTGTCGAGGAAATGTGACGAACTGCGCTTCGACCAATGCCGCAAGCCAATAGGAGGGCAGGATGCCTGGCCTAGTTCGCAAGAGCCTTGATTCACCGGACGAGACCCGGCCATTCGAGGGCGGGACCGGTCAGCTCGAAGTGGTAATCACGGATGGAGGTGCCGTTGGGCGGGCAACTTTCTTGCCGGGTTGGAAGTGGTCAGAGCATGTGCGGCCGATCGCCAAAACCGACAGTTGTCAAGCTGCCCACACGGGATACTTTGTTTCTGGTCGCATGAAGGTCGTCATGGACGACGGTCAAGAGATGGAATACGGCCCGGGAGACTTTGCCATCATGGCACCCGGGCACGACGCGTGGATCGTCGGCGACGAGCCCTGCGTAGTGATTGATTGGCAGGGGTACGCCGACTACGCCAAACGATGACTTCAATCCGCCTTTTCGCAGCGAGGCGGGTTGCTCCGACAGCCTGACACGCCGACAGCCTGACATGAGTACCGAGGTGGGACACGCGGGCTGCCAAGGACTGTTGCCGATGGCGGGGTCGGCGACCACCTCGGAGGTGAATTGATCGCCTCCAAGCGGTCAGGCGGCGGGAGTGTGACTGCTGCCAGAGTCACGGAATGTCACATGAAGTTCCAGCGCGAAGGCGAGCTTTACCGGAAGCTCCCGGCCGCTGGAGTGCGAGCGTTGGGGGGTCCCGTCGGAGGGTCGACGTCGCGGATCTCCAACTGGTAACGGGACATGCGGGGTGGGCGAACACCGAACGCCGAACCGGTGCGCGTTTCCGTCTACTCGCTCAGGCGAATTCAAGCGCGTTCTGCCCGGGGATGGGCACTTGTATCTCGGGTGTGCGGTCGTTGCTCGCGCCCGATCCGAGGTCAGGACCCGACTGTCCAGCTAGTGGAATTAGACGCTACCCAGGCCGAGGCACCGAGGCGAACACCGATAGCGCGAACCATCGCGGCAGGGCCCGACGAAGGGCCTCGGGACCGCCGGATCGGTGCGGCAGACCAGGCGACTGAGTTGAGCGTCGCGACGGGGATGGATTGACCCTCGTTTCGGGCGCGTCACGGGCGCGAACGGGCGCGTCTGAACTGCCGGATGCTGCCGCGTGGTGCCGCGTGCTGCCGCAAGCGAGAAGCGGTGAATTCGCGTAAGTCCTGTTCACAGGGTTGTGGCGATCCATTTTCGCAACGTGGAAGTCGGCGGTTCGAGTCCGCTCACCTCCACCAAACGGGACGGTGCGCGAACCGCCTCCGAGAGGGTGGTCACGTCTGTTCCCGTCGGGATCTTGAATACGGGCCGCACCGCATCCGGTGCTTCGACGCGCACCTCGTGGACGAGGGCGTGCACGAGCGCCTTCACCTGAGCCGGCGAGCCATCGCGGATCGCGGTTTCGAGGTCATGGCGGACATCGGCGAGGTCGGTGTCGCTCGGTGCCTGCAAGTCCGCAGCTTCGAGTTGGCCGAGGAGCTCGTCTCGGTGAATCCGGAGGCGGGTGGCGCGTTCGCCGAGCGCGTTCACTCGGGGAGCGCACGTCTCTTCTGAGAGCGAACCTCGTTCGAAGCTCGTGAGGTAGCGGTCGATCGCCGCCTCGATCGAAGAGAGCTCCTTTTCGATGCCGTCGATCTCGGCCGCGACGAGCTCATGGGTCGCACCGGCTCATTCGCGTGCTCGGCGCACCGCTTCTTCGATTCAGCGCGCCGTCTCGGAAGAGATCGAGGAGTCCGGCGACGATCGCCTCGTCGAGCGCCTCGGCCGGGAGTCGCCCTGCCGAACAGGTCGCCCTCCCATAGCGCTGACGGGACCCGCAGGTGTAGTAGCGGTAGGTGCGGTGCCGCCCGGTCGCTGCCGTGCCGGTGAAGCGCGCCCCGCACGCACAGACGACGAGACCGGTAAGGAGGTACTCGGAGGAGTGGGCGGCGCGCTTGGCCGGGTCCTCGCCCCGTTCTTTTAGGAGGAGCTCGGCCTTGTAGAAGACCTGGGGATCGACGAGCGCCTCGTGCTCTCCGGGGAACCACTCGCCGCGCCAGCCGACCTCGCCGAGGTAGGCGCGGTTGCGCAACACGGTGAGGACGGACTTGAAGCTCCAGGGCCGTCCCGCCCGGGTCCGGTAGCCGTGCTCGTTCAGCCGGCGGGCGATCTCGTGCGAGCCGAGGAGTGCGTTGACGTAGCGATCGAAGATCACCGGCACCAGGGCCGCCTCGGAGGACTCGGCGACGAGCCGTCCGCCGTCGGGGGCCTTGCGGTAGCCGAAGGGCTGCGTGCCGCCGACCCACTTCCCCTCGGCGGCCTTTCTCCCCATACCCATGACGACGCGCTCGATGATCGACGCCCGCTCGAACTCGGCGAACACCCCGAGCATCTGCATCATCATCCGCCCCGACGGCGTCGTCGTCTCGAAGGGCTCGGTCGCCGAGCGGAAGCCGACGCCCGAAGAATCGAGGCGCGAGAGGACCTCGGCGAGGAGGCCGACCGAGCGACAGAGGCGATCGACCCGATAGACGAGGAGGACGTCGAAGCGGGAGAGCTGTGCTTCAGAGAGGGCACGCTGGAGTCCCTGGCGTTCGAGCTTCGCGCCGCTCGCCTGGTCGCTATACGAAGCGACGTGCTCCCAGTCGTCTTGGGAGGAGATGTAGGCGGCGAGGCGCTCGGCCTGGGCGGCGAGCGAGTAGGGCTGGTTCACCTCGTCGGTCGAGATGCGGGTGTAGGTGGCGATCCGCACGGTCCCTCCGGTCTCTGTGGCTCAGGGTTCTTCCATGCTCGCATCCGACTCACCCACTCGCTCGTTGCCGGTGAGGACCCCGACGAGGAGGACGGCGAGCGCCTCGATCGCCCGCTCGGCATCTGTGGGCGAGAGCGTCACGAAGCGAGCCGGGAGAACCGAAAGCGAAGCGGCAGACCGGTCGGGGCGTGGGGCTTCCTTCGGACAGCGAGGGTGAGGGGCTCCTGCCCGCTCGGCGCCTACTCATGCTGCCGCCTCGAAGCACAAACCGCCTGACGGGCGAAGCGTCGTGCCTCCTCGGCGCGCCGGGCTTCACTCGCTGCGAGGTAGCGCTCGGCGCGGCTTTTCCATCCTCGTCCGCGGTAGGTCCACGCGCCGATGACGGCGCCCGCGGCGATCGCGGCGACTTTGAGGACCCAGGAGCCTTTGCACCGCTGAGGTGCCATGGCCCTCACAATCGGCCGATCGCGCCGCCGGCGGAAGTGTCCGTCGCGACGGGCGGGGGGTGTCCGTTTAGGCGGACGGGGGTCGTCTCCGTTGTCTTCGCGCTCGCGCTGGCGCCCGGCCCCGAATCCGGGCCCTTCACTGACGGGCTCGACGGCGGCACTGACGGGCGGAGATGACGGGGCTGCTCCGCCTGTGACGTCCCCTCCGGCGGTGCCTACCCGGGCTCGCCCACTCGGTCGTTTTCGTTCGTCATACCCGGCCACCCTTCGCACTGTGACGCCCGAGGGGAGCGTCACCGGTTTCGATTCGTCGGTCGCCCCGGCGACCTTGGGGATGAGGCGACAGGCAACCGGGAGCTCGCAGCCGTCGTGGGAGCACGGTCCCATTCACGTCGTCCGCCGGGGCGCGAAGGTCTCGGTAACGTGGCCCGCCGGGCACACCCCCCGAACCTTGACGCGCTCCGCGTTTCTTCCTCACTCTGGGTCACCGCCCGTCGCGACGGACGCGGCTTCGGAGTCCCGCAAGCCGAAGCGCTCCGCCCAATCAGACTTGCGGATAACCCACGTCCTCATTGCATCGATGTCGACGGCACTGGGCCCATCCGGTTCCCCCGCGATAGACGCGTGAAGATCGCGCTAAGAGCCGGCAACTCACGACAACTGGTCGCGAGCGCCTGCTACTGAGTTGCTACTGAATTGCAGTGCAGGGGGTGAACAGAGATCGATGCGAAAGACTGCCCGCCCGACCTGAGCTGCCCTTGCGGACGGCAAAAGACTGAAACGACATTCCGAGCTGGACTACGGATCAGAAGGCTGGCTAGAGGCACCGCGCCCAAGTGCCGCTCCGAAGGCTGACCCCTTGACCAGGAGGAAGCGGTTCGTAATGCTGTCCGCTCACCTCCTCCCTCGTCCCAGCCGGCTCGCGAAAGCCCAGGTCCCCCCGAGCTGTGAGGAGTTTCTCTACATCTTCGAGAACCGATGATCACCCCGGATCGCGACATTTCGCGGGTCCGATATGACGACTGCTACGGACTCGGCATCGGTAGCTCGGCTAAGGCCCTCTCAACGCCCTCCCGGTCCGGCATCCGGTAGTAGGCACGTCGGCCGCCCCGAGTTGAGGGACCACATTTTTCCAGCACGCCGTAGGCAACGAACATCCGGAGACCGGGCACTCGTATCGGCTGCCCGGCCATCCTCGACACCCGATCAACGACATAGCTCCCGGCGAACTCGCCACCGAACGGTTCCGACTCCTTGGCTTGTTCGCACGCTGCCCGGAGAACCACGACCCAATCGGGGTGCTCTTGGGCGAGCCGCCTTACGGCCTGTCTCGTATCTATCATATCTCTCACTATAATCAGATCACTCGCATCACGCGGCACTGACTGGAGGCTGAGAGAGCATCATGGCGGCTGATATCGACGGAAACCTCAAGACGTTCCTTAGTGGCCGTGCGCCAGGGGCCCGGTACGCCTCGTTCGACTACTGCTTCAACCACTTCCAGGAAGCTCGTGAAGCGGGGGACACGGCTCGGCTCGCTGACGACGATCACATCCTGATGTCGTGCCTGCAGCTTGGCTTCTATCTTGCAAGCTGGGGCATGGTGCGTGGATCGGGGAACCTTCTGCAGAGGAGTGTTCGAGACCTCGTCCCGGTGGTGAAGCAGATTGCTGTCGAACCAGCGTCCACCTGGAACCTCGATGCACACAGCCTCACTGATCAGGCTGACGAGGTGCTTGCAGTGAGTGACCGACTGGAGGCAGCGTTCACGATCACTGCTAGTGACATCATGCTGACCAAGACCATGCTCGGTGTCTTCGGCTGCGTTCCCGCTTTCGATCGGTACTTCCGGATGGGCTTCCGGTGCAGCACCCTGTGCAAGCCAGCACTCAAGAGGATCGGGAAGTACTACGACGACAACCAGGCCGAGATCGATAGGTACGACATCTTCACCCTCGACTTCGCTACCGGCCTCGACACCGAGCGCCGATACACGAAGGCCAAGATCATCGACATGGTGTTCTTCCAGGAAGGTATCAATTTGAGGCAGGTGAGGAAGTAGGCCCAGCATCCTCGGTCGCCGGTTCCGAGCGGACCGGCACCAGCGCAAGGCGCAACGCCGCCAGAATGGTCAGCGCTGCGTGGGTCCTTGTCACCTCTTCCGTGTACCCGTGCAGCAGCTCGTTCCGGAAGTTCGGTCCGAACGGACTCACCAGGAACGTCCAGAGGAATCGCTCCCAGGAGCGATCCATCCACGGACGAAGCTGCACCAGGAGCGCTCCCAGCTGCGGGTACTGGCCCCGTATGGATGGGCCATCCTTCTGGTCACGCTGCACTCGGTAGCGAAGGACTCCCTTCTCCTCACACAGGGCTCGCACCAACGATTCGATCCTGGGCATCGTCACCGTCGTGGCTTCCTCGAACGATTCCTGCTGGAAATCGAGCAGTGCCCTTGCGACCGAGCGGGCGATGAAAACCGATACATATGGCAGCCCCTGCAGCATGCTCGTGAGGTCCTCCTCGGACGGGGAGAACCGGGCGAGCGCTTCTTCGAGCACTCGGGCTGTCACTTCACCACCCATGCCGAGGCCGATAATCTCGATCCGGGAGAGCTGCTCATCGAGCCGATCCGATTCGGACGTCGTCGTGTAGCGAGTGAGCCCCTCCTGGCCGAGGTGCTTCGTGGGGATCATCGAAGCGAACGGTGTCTCCTTTGCAATCATCTGTGTCGATTGCAGGTTCCGATCAATGTTCCCGGTGGGAGCCTCAGCGCTGGCGAGTGTCTTCAGGACCTCAGCGAACGACTCCTGTTCCACCAACGCAGCCACGTGAGCATCGACCACCTCGGCTGGTATCGATGCGGTTGCCGAGAACATCTTGAGGTCGAGATCATCGATGGAAATCTGCTGAAGCGCCCCGGTCGCCTTGTCTGCAAGGTCGTGGAGCCCGTACTGGTTCGCCAGCTTGGCAGCGTCTTCCAAGAACGACATCCGCATGAGACCGGCTGGAAACTTGTCGGCGTGCGCGATGTATGCCTCGACAGTCTCCCTTCGGAGCTGCTCTCGCTTCGCCTGATCACTCTTGAAGACCTGCTCCTGAATCCGGATGGTGTGACCCGTTAGGAAGGGGTCGTCACCGTAGACCTCACGGGCATGTTCGAGCAGTCGAGGTAATTCCGTGTTGGTACTGTCGTCGAAGGCCAGCACCTCCAAGGCATGGAGAGCGATTCCTGGCTCCTTCTTCTCCTGATCCATGCTCTCGGTGGCGAGCGCAACCAGTGCTGGATAGACCTTGGCAGCTTCCTGCCCATCGCCGATCCGCTTCGAGAGATCGACTGCCCAGTGGAGGCAGTTGGCTCGTTCCAGTCGATCCCACTGTCCGGTACCAAGCGCCAAGTACGCAGCAGCAGCCTCTCGTCCGTGTGTTCCCTTGTTCCCGTGCCCACTCTCGAAGAGCAGATGATGCAATCGGGCTCGTGGGCCGGGTGTCTGCGCACGATCGGCGGTTGACGCCCACAAGGCAAGGACCTCATCGGGCACCTGCCCGATGGGCGTGGGGTACGTCATCCCTCCAGCTTCGATCTGTGCACCGAATGCGTCTGAGCCCCCACGGTCCTCGCCGACCCTCCGGGCCAAGCCGTAGTCGAACGCTGTCATCAGCCAGCCTGCCTGGATGTCGCCCCGCTCCTGTTCACGCTGTCTGAGGGCTGCCGAAATTCCGTACCAGTCCTCGGCTGACTGTCCTGCCTGATCGAGGTACTCGATCAGCTCGTTGGAAGCGTCAGGTGCAGGCATCTCCATGGCTCAAGAATCCCATACGGGTGTGACGGGTCGTCCTGGTACTCGCCACTGCTGGTTCGACCCGGACGGTCAGTCCACCGGCAGAGGCAGGCAGAGAAAGGCGCAGCCAGGAAGGGGGGAGGAAGCGGTCTGATCGCGATCGTCCCAGTCCGGCACTTATACGGGTAATCGACTTATACGGGTGATCCGCCGGTTCGACTGAGGGTGCGGGGAGACTTCCCCTGCTCCCAAGCCCGAACGAGGAGGACGACCGTGGTCTTTCACCCGCAGCTGCGTCGCACCATCCGCGAAGGAGGTGCCGTCCATTACGAGCTCGGTCACGAGCTCATCGACGCGTTCTTGGAGTTCGCGCAGGGTCGCGCCCGCCCGAACACCGTGCGCGCCTACGCGCACGACTTAAAGACGTTCTTTTGCGTCGTCGAAAAGGATCCGGTCGACGTCACGCCGGCCGACGTCATCGCCTTCGTCACCCAACAGCAGCGAGCTCGTCCCGGAAAAGAGAACGTCGTGCGCTTCCCCGACGCATCGTCGGGACTGTCGCCGGCGACGGTCATGCGTCGTCTGGCCGCCGTCTCCGCGTTCTATGGCTACCTGCTTGCCCGCGCCGACACGCCCGTCGAAACGAACCCGGTGCCGCGTGGACTTCCGACACGACGGAGCCGACGCGAGCGGCGCGGCACACCGCTCGTGCGCGGTGTGCGCCGACTGCCACGCATCCTCGACCCGGAAGAAGCGCTCGCGCTCTTCGAGGCGCTGAGGACGCGCCGCGACAAGGCGATCGTTGAGGCGATGCTCTTGGGCGGCCTTCGCCGCTCAGAGGTGCTCGGGCTTCGCTTGGAAGACATCCGCCTCGGCGAATGCCGGGTCTTTGTCGCGGAGGGAAAGGGCGGCCACCAGCGCCTCGTCCCGTTGTCGCCGACGTTCTTTTCGACCCTCGCCTCCTACTTGGAGTGCGAACGACCGATCGACGCCGTGACCGACCGGGTCTTCGTTGTGTTGAAAGGACCGCGACGCGGCGGCCCACTGTCGACAGAGGGCCTCGACGAAGTCATCTCTTCGGCACGGCAACGTGCCGGGCTCGCACACGGCACGTGCCACGAGCTTCGCCACACTTGCCTCACGCGCCTGCGCGAGGCCGGGATGTCGCTCGAGGCGCTCCAGGCCCAAGCCGGTCATCGCTCGATCGCCTCCACCCAGATCTACCTCCACTTGGGTGCTGACTGGCTGGCCGACGAGTACCGCAAAGCGGCCGATGTCTTGGAGGCCGAGCTCGTCTCGAGGGCCGCCCGATGAGCGGGGCGACCCTGCCGGACCTGCCGCCGAGAGCGATCTCACCTTCTCGCTCCGAGGCCCGCTGGGCCGACATCGCTTCGGTCGCGCCGACGCTCGCCACGACGATGCGGCGCTACCTCGATCGCCTCGCCGACCGGCTGGCGCCGCGCAGCGTCTCGGCGGCCGACCAGGCGCTCGGACAGTTCGCCGCTCATCTCGTCGATGTCGACTCGACCTGTCGGCGCGTCGCGTCGATCACGAAGGCGCACCTCGACGACTACGTCGGCTGGCTTGCCGCCCGTCCGGCGGGATCGTGGGGGGACCGGATCTCACCGACGACCGTCGCCTACCACCTCGGCGAGATCCGGCGCTTCTTCGAGCGCATCGCCGAGTGGGGCTTTCGGGATGCGCCTCGGGTGGTGCCCATCGAGCGTGTTGACATCCCCGCGCCTGCGCCGAAGACGCCGAGGGCACCGAAGGCAAAAGGTGTGCGCCCGAGACCAGCGGCCGTCGCACCGGTGCTGACCTGGAAGGAGATCGCCCAGCGCGCGCCCGGGCTCGCTTCGACGATGCGGAGTTACCTCGGCCAGATCGCGGTGTCGTCCCGCCCTGGCACGGTGGATGCCGCTGACCTGGCGCTGCGGGTCTTCGCCGCACACGTCGTCGAAGTCGACCCCTCGTGCACCTCGGTGGCCGCCATCGGACGGCAGCACATCGAGTCCTACAAGCTCGCCTTGGCCAAGCGGCCTGGCAAGGGCCCCGGCAAGCCCGCCTCGGTGGCGACGATCCGACACAAGCTGGGGATGCTGCGCACGTTCTTCGAGCGCATCATCGAGTGGGACTACCCCGACGCCCCGCGCAAGGTGCCGATCTTCGCCGGCGACATCCCGAAGGCTGACGAGCCGCTGCCGCGTTTTCTGGACGACCCGACCTACGCCAAGTTCATGGCGACGCTCGCCAAGGACACGAACCTTCGCCGTCGCCTCATCGTCGAGCTCCTCGCCCGCACCGGCATGCGCGCCGGCGAGATCGGCGGCCTTCGTGACGACGCGGTGTTCCGCCTCGGCGGCGAACACTGGTTGCGGATCCCAGTCGGAAAGCTCCACAACGACCGGACGGTGCCGCTCCACCCGGTCCTCGTCGAGCTGATCGAGGACTACCGAGCGCGAAGAGGCCCGAGCCCGTCGGGGCTCCTGGTGGTGCGCAACGACGGACAACCCTTCGACCGCCGCACGATCCACCGCTACGTGGGGTCGGTGGCGAAGCGCGCCGGGATCGGCCACGTCCACCCCCATCAGCTGCGCCACACGCTCGCGACGCACTGCATCAACCGGGGGATGAGCCTCGAGGCGATCGCGGCGATGCTCGGCCACCGTTCGCCGCGCATGACGCTCGTCTACGCGCGGATCTCGAACGACTCTGTCGCCGAGCAGTACTTCCGAGCGACGCGGGTCGTCGAAAGTGTCGGCATCCCTCTTGGCGTCGACGACGACCTCGGCGCTCACACCCACCGTCGCCAGTTGGCGAACGGCCATTGCACCCGCCCCGCGCAGCTCGACTGCGGTTACCAGACGATCTGCGAGGGCTGCGGGTTCTTTCAGACCGACGACGGGTTCCTACCAATCCTTCGCCGCCAACGCGACGACGCGGAAGCTCTCGCCGACTTTGAGCGAGCTCACATCTTCAAAGAACTCGTTGACGGATTGACGAAGGAAGCTCGGCGTTGACTGACGGCGACTCGCGAAACGTTGGACATGGGAGCCGTGACGTGGTTGCATCGTTGAAGCCGAAGCCTGAAAGATCACCCGTGTAACGGCACCTTCGGGCGACCCCGAGGCATCGTGTCGGCTGCACGTTCTGGGACAGTTCCGCGGATGCAAATCGCCGATTCCGGCGCGGCGCTCGCGTCAACCAGCGCGGGCATAAGGAGGTTGTTCTGTACCCTGGCGCGCCTCACCTAGCGGCAGCTCTGTGGGCTCGTGCAACGGCCAAGCGAGATGGGTGACGTCATCGCCCACACCGGGCGCTGTTGGAGTGGGCCAATCAATGGGGTCCGGTCATGAACCCCAGGAGGGTCTACGCCCCGGAGCTGTTCCGGCGGGACATCCTGCCGGGGCTCGCTCTCGTGAAGCTGTCCGAGATCGCCGAGGCGGCCGGAATCTCGAAGTCCTACGCCAGCCAGATCCGTGCCGGAAAGTTCACGCCACATGTCTCGACCTGGTCGGCGCTCGCCGCGCTGGTCGCAGCAATCCAGCCGGCACGGTACGCTCGATGACCGAGAGGTCGCCCATGGCTGAGTGCCCAAGGCTCGTCGTCGTTCGTACGAGCTCTCACCGGCGCCTCGCCGAGGCGGTGGCCCCCCGCTCGGCACCCTGGGGCAAGACGGTGCCCAGGCCCAGAAGGCTTACGAGAAGGCGAAGAGAAGATGAGCGCCGACCAGCCCACTGAGGCCAGGAATGCCTATCGCAAGACGGTGGACCAGGCCCAGAAGGCTTACAACGAGGTGCTAGCCCCGGCCAAAAAGGCCTACGACGAGGCGCTGGACCTGGCCGAGAAGGCCTACGAGGAGGCGATGGCCCCGGCCAAAAAGGCCTACGAGGAGGTGATGGCCTCGGCCAGCAAGGCCTACGAGGAGGCGATGGCCCCGGCCCAGAAGGCCTACGACAAGGCGGGGTCCGCGGCCGAGAAGACCTACGACGAGGCGATGGCTCCACGCGCAAGGCCTACCGTGGTCCCGTTCCGACCGTCGCGCCGAACCGAACCTCGCCATCCCACCCTTTCCTGACAGGCCGCACCGACGGCGGGGTTTCCGGGCTGAACGGCGGCTCCAGGCCGGCCACGTCGATACCCGAAGAGCCGCGTCTTTCGAGCGGAGCCGAGACGAGCCGGTGGGAGCGGCAGGGCCGGCGGGTACCCTTGAACACGAGGAGGCCGCACAATGGCCACGCTCGTACTTCCGTTCGACAGCTACCACCCCCATGGGGGCTCCCACCGAGAGGACCCCCAGTGGCAAGCCGGCTACCGGGCAGGACGTCACGAGAGATGGCTGCTCGCGGGTGCCGGCGGAGGGCTGATCGGCCTCCTAATCGGCCACCGCCATCACCTGATCGTGTGGGCAAGTCTCGTGGCACTCATTGTCACCGGTGTCATCGTGGACCTCTGGCCCTTCGTGGCGGGGCGTTGGTCGCCGAAGCCGAGGCCTACTACACCCTGGCCGGGGATAGGTCCGAGGTCGGGGCGGGTCCAACCTACGATCGATGGCCTCCACCGTCACGAGGTCGGCATTGCCAACGAAAGCCGTTCCGGCGGCGAGTGCCGCGGCCCAGTCCGGGGGCGGGCAGCTCCGGTGGGAGCGTAGAACCATGGGGCTTCGGATCCGTCTTGTCGAGCCTCGTCCGGCCGGCCACAACGTCTACGACCGTGCCCTCTTGCCCCGCCTCGGTCTCCCGCTCATGGCCAAGATGCTTGCCGAATCGGGCCACGACGTCCGCATCTACTGCGAGATACTCGCACCGGTCGACCTCGACGACCTTCTCGGCGCCGACCTCGTCGGGATCTCCTCAACGACCGCCACCGCGCCGGCCGCCTACCGCCTCGCCGACCTTCTCGGCATCGCCGGGGTGCCTGTCGTCCTCGGCGGCCCGCACGTGAGCTTTTGCGCCGACGAGGCGCTCGGCCACGCCCACTACGTCGTGCGGGGCGAGGGCGAGCAGACCATCGGTGAGCTCGCCGCCTGCTTCGAGGAGGGATGGCCGCTCGAGGAGGTGCGGGGGCTCTCCTTCCGGGCTGGCGACGGGGAGTCCCATCACAACCCCGCCCGGCCACGCTGCACCCAGGAGGAGTTCGAGCGGCTGCCGATCCCCGACTTGAGCCTCATCGAGGGCCATCGCCGGATGACCACGAAGCCGCTCATGACCCAGTGGGGCTGTCCCTTCGACTGCGAGTTCTGCTCGGTGATCGCGATGTTCTCCCGGGCCGTCCGCCACCGGCGCACCGACCAGGTCCTCGCCGAGCTCGAGGGCCTCGGCGCCGGGGGGGTCTTCTTCTATGACGACAACTTCGTCGTCAACAAGGCCCGCACGACCGAGCTGCTGCGCGCCATGGTTGCTTCGGATCTCACACCGACCTGGTCCGCGCAGGTCCACGCCGATACCGCCTTGCGCTCACTCTCTCGCCCGGAGGTCGACCATGAGTTCCTCACCCTCATGCGCCAGTCGGGCTGCCAGATGGTGATGATCGGCATCGAGGCGATCACCGACGAGGGGCTCGCGCAGATCGGCAAGCGCCAGAGCGTCGCTGGGGTCGAGCAGTCGGTCGGCGCCTTCCACGACCACGACATCGCGGTACACGGCATGTTCGTCGCCGGGCTCGACACCGACACCGCCGCCAGCGCCACGGCGACCGCCGATTTCGCCCGCCGGCTCGGCATCGAGACCTTCCAGCTGATGGTCGAGACCCCGGCTCCGGGGACGAGGCTGTGGGACCGGATCGCCGCCGAGGGCCGCCTGCTGAGCGACGACTGGTCGCTCTTCGACGGGCAGTATGTCGTCACGGCCCCGGCCCAGATGACCGCCCTCGAGCTCCAGCTCGGTGTCCTCGAGGCGATGCGCCGCTTCTACTCCTGGCCGACCATCCTCGCCTCCGGGGTCGCGAGCGCCCTCGGCCACCTCCCGGACCTGACCTCGGCCGCCCGCCCGGCCCTCCTCCGCCGGCTCCCGACGATCGCCCGCCTTGCCTGGGCACGGCGTTGGGAGGACATCGAACCCCTGCTCGACGCGGCCCTCCCGGCGCGAGTGCGGGCACGGGTCGGCGCCGCGCTCTGGCTCCCAGCCGCCCGCTTCTGCGCCCGCCGCCAGCTCGCCGCCTGGTGCGAGCAGGACCGTTCGCGTGCGCACCTCGAGTTCCTCGCCTCGCTAGGCACGTCGACCGCAAGCTCGGGAGCGCTGGCCGTAGCGGCCCGATAGCCCTCGAGCTGGCCTGTGCAGGCCGAGCCCCCACGCTGGCGGCGCTCTGGGGCACTACAGCGTGAGCGCCTTGGCCGCTCGAGCACGTCTTCCCCTCCTGCCCGGTCCGGTGCCCTCTGCCGAGGCTCGCTGGCGTGAAGCTTTCGGAGATCGTCGAGGCGACCGGGCTCTCGAAGTCCTACGCCAGCCAGGTGAGGGCCGGGAAGTTCACACCGCACATGTCGACTTGGGCGGCGCTAACTCGGCTCGTTGAGATCGATCCCCAAGCGGTCGGGGATGGACGCGAACAGATCGGCACTCCGAAAGCCGGTCCGCCTCGGTAGGGGCCCGCGCCAGATCGACAGATCGGGTGCTCGGGCAGTGCCCCATAATGCGCGGCGAGTTCTGCGTTCAGAGCGTCACAGAACGCCGGATCGGTGCGGGTTACTCAAGGCGAGTCGGTCGAGTTCTTGACTCGGATGGATTGGCCTTGCGCTCCGGGCGCGCCACGGGCGCTTGGCGCAACGGACGCGTGGCTTGGCCGCGCATAACGCCGAATCGGGCGCAGTGCGCACCCGAGTGGTCGACTTGACCCTCGCCGTTCGATTTCAACGGTGCGATGTCAATCCGAGCGCAGCGCTTCGGTTGGCGACTTCATAAACGCGCCCCACTGTCTGGTGTGTCATGCAACGCGAGCGCGTTGGTGGCGCGTGGGGTGAATGCCGACTCGCTGTCGAAGTGAGGACCGACTAGCCGCACCCGAGCATTGTGTCAGGGCGTCTCGCTACAGCGCGGCGTCAGCTCGCTGACGACTCCACCAGCCCTGGATGTGTTGTTCGGCGGTGCCACTCACGCGCGTCCCGTCTATCGCTGCCACCTTCGCCTTGTCGACCAGATCGAGTGCAGCGTCGAGCCGCTGGAACGTCTCTTCCTTGGAGGCGGCGGGCGGGACTGTGACTACGAGCAGAACCTTGCCAGGTTCCTCCCGAGCCTCTGCGGGGATTTCTCTGGCTCGGGCAAGCGGGAGAAACTCTTTGATCCACGGGCCGGGCGGTTCGCTAAGGGGGATTCTGGCCACCATGCCATCATGTCCCTGCACGATGCTGATGTCGTCGTAAGGGTCCACCGTCGCCATCGCGACCGCTCCTTTCGCTGACCAATGTTGACGCTATTCGCGCCACTGAAGAGCGCCGACCGCAACCCTGGCATGCCGAGGTCTGCCGGATTCATCGCGCGTGAACGGCGGTAAACTCGGTCTTGTCGACCGGGGACGATGGAGGAGGCTGGCGGTTTCTGCGGGTCGGCCTCCGTAACTCGCCGAGCTTCGGCGGTTGGCTCTTTGCGCCGGTTGTTTCATCCGCTCGCATCTCGCGAACGAGAGATCGCACTGAAAGCGGAAGAACCGTGGCAAACGTGCGTGTCGAGCGCGACGAGAAGGACCTCGTCCGGCTCTACCTGACCGACATCGGCCGGTACCCGCTCCTGACAAAAGATGACGAAGCGCGCCTGGCCCGGGCAATCGAAGCGCGATCTCAGGCCGGACAGGACCTTGTGGCGACGGAGACGACACTTACCGCGGCGCGTCGCCGTGAGCTCAAGAGAATCATTCAGCGCGGGGACGAGGCCCAACGCACCTTCGTCCAGTCGAACCTCCGCCTTGTGGTGTCGTTCGCGAAGAAGTACCAGGGGTCGGGCCTGCCGCTCCTCGACCTGATCCAGGAGGGCAACCTCGGCCTCATCCACGCCGTCAAGAAGTTTGACTGGCGGAAGGGCTTCAAGTTCTCGACGTACGCGACGTGGTGGATCCGCCAGGCGATCACCCGCGGCATCGCCACCACCGGGCGCACGATCCGGTTGCCGGTCCATGCCGGCGACCTCGTGATGCTCGTGCAGAAGGCACAAGGACAACTCCAGGCAAAGCTCGGCCGTTCCGCGACGCTCGTAGAGCTCGGGATCGAGGTGGGACTGACCGAGGAGAAACTTGCAGAGGTTCTCCGCTACCCGGTTGAGCCCTTGTCGCTGTCGGAGCCACTTCGTGAGGATGGGGAGGCAGAACTCGGTGACGTTGTTGAAGACCGCTTGGCAGAGTCGCCATTTGAAGCCGCCGCGATGGCCCTCCTCCCGGGTGAGATCGGGCACCTTCTCGCCCCGCTCGACGGGCGCGAGCGGGAGATCCTCCGGCTGCGATTTGGTCTCGACCGCGGAGAGCCACAAACGCTCGAAGAGATCGGGAAGCACTTCAATCTCACCCGCGAACGGATCCGACAGATCGAGGCTCGCGCGATGGCCAAACTTCGTCATCCCACAAGCGACACTGGCGCACGCGATCTGCTTAGGCTCTGATCGACCTCGAGCACACCTGCCCTTGAGAGACGCCATCGGCCGAGAACAGACGATCGGTGAAGTGCCTGGAGACCTTGGTCGAAACGAACGTCACCATGGGACCTGGAGAAGGCCACCGGTGACGAAATACGGGCAGAAGCTCACGGGATGGCGGCAGGACTCCAAGGGCAGTCAGGACGTTCGGGGGTTCGAGTCTCCTCGCCTCCACCAAGAGAACCCCAGGTCAGAGGCTATTCGGGAAGCCTGTGGCACCCTCGAAAAATGGCTCGGGCGCGCGACGGGCGCGCGAAATCAACAGCGCGTGAAATCGACTCGAGTTCGGACTGATCGTTGGTTCTAGCTCTGCGCGCGAAACGTGGAAGTCGGCGGTTCGAGTCCGCCCACCTCCACCGAGAGAACCCCAGGTCAGAGGCTATTCGCGATCGCTGTGGCGCCTTGCAGCTCACTGAGTGGTGGGCAGACGAGGGCTGCTTCTTGTCGGCGAGGATTCCGGCGGATACCGAGTCAGCCGCTTGCCGGATGGTCGAGGGTGCGCTTCGCGCGTGGCCGGATTATGGCGATGAAGTCCGCCCACTCGATTTGGCGGATGACTCGGGCGACCGTGACACCCCAGGCGATCCCGAACAGGAGGCCAAAGGTGACATCGCTGAACCAGTGCACGCCGAGCACGAGGCGGGTGTCGATCGCGAACAGCGAAGCGACCAGGGCGATCACCCAGGGCCACCAGATTCGGTAGGTCGCGGCGATGGTGCCGAGAAGGGCGAAGAGCACGGCGGTCACGGCAACGGCGTGGCCGGAGGGGAACGAGTAGCTGGTCTCGTGGATGCCTGGGATTGCGCCTGGCGCTGGGTAGTCGGCGGTCGGGGGTCGGGGCCGGAGGATGACTTCGCGGATGATCAGCACCTCAAGCTCGCCGCCGAGGTAAGCGACGATGGGAACGAGCGCTCGCATGGAACGCAGGGCGAAGGCCAGGATGGCGGTGAGTACCACGCAGATAACGGCCAAGGGGAAGGCGTCGAGGTAGGTGGCGACGACTTTGGAGACGCCAACGAGCGGGCCGCGGTGGTGGAGGTACCAGCGCCCAACCGTGTCGTCCCAACCCTGGATCGGGCCCCCGCCGTGACGACCAACGACTACGAAGCCGAGGACGAGCCCGATCGCAAAAATCCCGATCGCTGCCGTCAGGAGCAGCCCGACAGCTCGCCAGACTCGTTCGGGGCGCGCCTCCGTCTCAGCGGGGCGGCAGGGGGTTCGTTGTAGATGGGTCACAGCTCCTCGTAACAGCTAGGTCAGTCGAACGACACAGTAAGCGAAACCGTGAGGGGTTCGCCGGGCTCGTCGTTGAGCGGATGACGGGCGATGCGCACGCCGCTTTGGCAGTTACCGGAGCGTTCGAGCTCGTTGTTGCCGAATATCGGTCCAGGGCGGCGCCAGCGTGACGGGCGAGTCGACAGACGATGTGCGGGACCGATTGCCAATAGTGTGCCGAGGCCGACACGGCGACATACCAGCACTGAGAGTCGCCGGTACCATCGTCTTTGTGGTGCAGTTGCTCGTTGTACGTAGAAAACGGGCAGGGCTCGTCCCGGGTCACCCCAGGAGTGGGTTGTGGACCATCGGTTGAGACCGGCCGTGGTCTCTCGGCTGGTCTTTGTTGTGGCGGTGGTCTGCTTCTTGGCGGCCGTGCTGGCCCTTGCTCTACCTGCTCTAACTAGGGGGCACGCGCCGGGGACCGCCCGAGGCGGGTCTGGCAGCACCAACCACACAGGGCGGCCTGCCGTCGGCGTTCCGGTCGACCCAGCTTTGTTCCAGGCCGGGTCGTGCATGCGGTTCGCTCCCGCCAGTGGTAACCGCCACCAGACGGTCTTTCTCGATGCTGGCCACGGCGGCGTCGACCCAGGCGCGATGGGGGAGACGAAGGCTGGCCGAACCGTTTACGAGGACGATTTCGCCCTGCGTGTCGAGCTGGACACGCTGGTGCTCTTGCGATCGGATGGCTTCACGGTGGTGGTGTCGCGGACCGCCGACTCGCTCGTCGCCCGCCTTGGGCCCGAAGACTTCTCCGGCGGGGTCCTCACTCCGCAAGGCGTGCACGAAGATGTGGCGGCGAGGGACCGGTGCGCCAACCTGGCGCATGCTGCGGTACTGGTCGGGATCTACTTCAACGCGGGCGGCAGTCCGCAGAATGCTGGCTGCGTCACTTCGTATGACCGTGCGCGCACGTTCTGGCGAAAGAACTTCCGCCTGGCCCGCCTGGCCCAAAGCGATGTCCTTTCCGCTCTCAACTCCCACGGCTGGGGAGTGCCAAACGACGGCGTGATGCCAGATGTCGGCTTGGGTGCGCCGGCACTCGATGACGCTGCTCAGGACTACGGGCATCTCCTACTGTTGGGACCGGCCGAGCCTGGATGGTTCTCAACCCCAAGCGACATGCCCGGGGTCCTCATCGAGCCACTCTTTATTACCGACCCCTTCGAGGCCTCGATCGGTGTCAGTGCCACCGGCCAACAGGCCATGGCAAGTGGGATCGCGCTCGCCGTCGAGAAGTTCGTCGGTCCGGGCGCTGCCAACCCTGCCGCGCCGAGACACGTTGAATGAGCCGTTCACCGCGGACAGCAAAAGCGCGCCTGCTGCGGCTTGTCCTCGCTGTGGTTGTCTTGGTTGTAGCCGTAGCGCTCGCTGGGCTCGGATACGAGCTCACTCTGCCGGGCGTGGGGAACGCTGAGGCCCGCGTAGCCGCCATCGTGCGTGCCCACCATGGGGTAATCGGGCCCTTGCCTGTGCCGGCCAAGCTCGGAGCGGCAGTGGTCGCGGTCGAGGACGAGCACTTCTACTCGAACGTCTTCCTAAACGTGTTCGACGGCGCGGCGCGTGCGGCGCTGGCGAGCCTGCACACGAGCGCCGACCCGGGTGGGAGCACCATCGCCCAGCAGTTGGCCAAGCAGCTCTACCCCATGTCGAGCGGGTTCGGCGCCATCCTGGAGCAGATCGGCCTCGGGGTGAAGCTCGCACTGAGCTACTCGAAGCCCGAGATCCTGAGTATGTATCTCAACGCTGTCTATTACGGCAACGGCTACTGGGGCGATGTGGCAGCTGCCAGGGGTTACTTCGGTGTCAACCCGGACAAACTCACCTGGGCGGAAGCGGCCATGCTCGCAGGCTTGCCCCAAGCTCCCTCCGCATATGACCCCGTCGTACACTTCACGCTCGCCAAGCTGCGCCAGCATCACGTCCTTGACCAATTGGTCGTCAACCATCTTCTGACCGAAGCACAGGCCGACGCTGCCTACCGGGCCCCCCTACCACTGCGGCACCATTGACGCTGATGCCAGTCGGCCAATCTAGAGCGTTGGGCCCAATTTTGGTCATGAGTCCTTGTCCGTCTTGCATCGCCCCGAGTCTGGGCGCGCCACGGGCGCGAACGGGCGCGTCGGAACTTCCGGATGCTGCCGTGTGGTGCCGCGTGCTGCCGCAAGTGAGAAGTGGTGGATTCGCGTAAGTACTGTTCACAGTGTTGCGGCGGTCCATTTTCGCAACGTGGAAGTCGGCGGTTCGAGTTCGCTCACCTCCACCGAAAAACTCCCAGGTCGTGGGCTATTCGTGGCTTTCGTAGCGCCCCCGGAAAGCGGCTCGGGCGCGCGGATCGAGGGCCTTTTGCGCTCAATACGTGGAATGCAGAGGTCACGTTTACTCGCGACACAGTATGCTCAACCGGCTTGGCCGAAGTCGTGATTATCCAGGGTTTTTATAGCTACGAGGGAGTGCATCGTGAACGTACCCAGGTTTACTCTTAAGGGCCAAGCTGTCATGGCCACGATTGCCTGTGCCGTAGCGCTCGTGCCGGCGATGGGGCTGGCCGTCGCCGTCTCGCCGGCGTCAGCGGCACGAGTAGCCGCCAGGAAGAGCGTGCCGCGGTGCGCGACCGCATCGCTCCGGGTCTGGGTTGGGAGAACCACGGGCGCCGCTGGATCCAGAGCCGCCGAGTTCGGATTCACCAACGACTCCAACGGCACTTGTTCGCTGTACGGGTACCCGCGCGTCCAGATGCTCACGAAGTCCGGCAAGAACCTGTCGACCACTGACGAGAAGGCTTCGGGGGCTTTCGGCATCCAAGAGAAGACGGTCGGCCTCGCGCCCGGTAAGACGGCGTACTTCGGCGTCTTGTATCCCAGCGAGACCGGCTACGCGAACTTGACCTGCCCGACGTCAGCCACCTTGAAGTTCACTCCACCGCAGAACACCGCAACGATCGTGCTGCACGGATCCCCCGCGCACATCGCGCCCTACGGTGGCACGACCGAGCACCTGCACTGCGGGATCGTCCGCGTCACGGCGGTCACGGCGAAGCGTTTCCAGTAGCAGGAGCCGGTTCGGGCAGGCACGTAATCTGGTAGACGCGGCTCGGTGACGCAGATGTCGAATTGCACCAGGTGCGAGGTTTCACCGTTGAAACGGCCTTTGGAGGCTTGGGAGGCCGTGACGACCGCCGGGACGGCGTCCCAGCACGACACCTCGAGGAGAGGGCAGGGGTCGCTCGGGCCACGGCTTTCCGAGCACTCGTCGAGGGCATCGATCGCCGGGGGTGGCGTTCTTGTAACCGCGGCGATACCGCTTACGGCGTATACCCGTCGGTGAGAAACTATGGAGCGAGCCTTTCGAGCCGGGAGTGATAAAGACCACTCAACCTAGGAAGCTGCGTGCTGCCGGGGTCGGGCTCGCGCTTACCACCTTGGTGGTGTTCCTTGCCGCCTGCGGAAATCGCTCAGCGTCACCCGGCGTCGCGAGCGCTGGGTCGAGCCCAACCACGACCACCACGTCGTCTGGGTTGGCGGGGAGTTCCTCACCTTCTGGCGACATCACCTCACGGATGTTGGAGTTCACACAGTGCATGCGCTCTCACGGGGTCAGCGACTACCCCGAGCCGATCGCCCCGGGCAGCCATCCTCCGGGCGGTGTCAACCACTTCCTCGGCAACAGCTTCAACCCCAACTCGCCGACGTACCAAGCTGCATCCGCGGCCTGCCGGAAGTACGCGGTCGCAAAGAAGGTGACGCCCGGCCTGGCGGCCCGGGTCCAGGCCCAGCAGCTCAAGTACGCCCACTGCATGCGCGCCCATGGGGAGCCCGACTTCCCTGACCTCAGCGCCAATGGCGGGTTCACGATCCCGAAGTCGATCGATCAGAACAGCCCGACTTTCCAGGCCGCCGAGAGTGCGTGCAAAAGCTTGCTACGCGGCCTCGCTGGCCCGCCCGGCAGCAGTGGGAGCTGAGGGCTAGCTAGTGGAGCCCGAACGCCGTGCCGTCGCCAATCAGGTGTGAAAGGGTCTAAAGCCCTAACGTGCATCACCCTCAGCGGTCGGGATGGCGAGAAGACCAAATCGTCCCGTAACCGCGCCCTTACTGGTCGTTTGAACGTGCCCATAACCGCCGGGTAGGTACGGCAGCGCGGCACCTGGGGGATGCGTCTTGGCGCGCGTTCAGGCGCGCGTTATGAGCTGCCTAAGCAGCTGCATATCGTCGATGGCGCGCTTCTCGACGACATGGCTCGGGCGGTCATTCTGTGTGCTCACGAACCGGCAGCGGTAGGGGTTGTGCGAAGTCCGAGCCTGCACCCCGACGCGCAGCAGGCCGCGTCATGACGGGCCGAGCGCGGCGGGCTCTGGGGTTCGCCGAGACGTCGGGTTGCTTAGCAACGAAGACTGAGTTTGTCAGCTGTACGAGCATCGCTATGTGCGAGGCGAGGATCTCTACTTCCGAGAAGCGCATCCACTCAAATCGGCCGACATCGTGATCGACAACACGCGCTTCGATGCACCAGTGTTGCTTTGGTATCGACGCCACTGAGGACATCATCCGGAGAAGGACCGAAGCGCGGGATTGGGTCGAGATCGCGGGAGAAGCCCCGGCCGAGACCGAGCCCACGTTCTCCGATGAAAGAGAACCCATTCACCCCCAACCGACGAGCAGATCCCCCGCAGAGCCGGCGAGCCCAAGGGGCCGAGACCGACTCGTGCCACGACCCCGGCAGCCCGCGTGAGATCCGGCCTCATGGAAACGTCCAGTAACTGCGCCTTTCCGAGGGGCAGGCCCCGTGCACCACGGGAACCTGGCCATCCGGAGGTAGCTCCACCGTCGGGGTCGATTAGGTGACGCGGACGATCCTCGCCACCGGGCTTCCTTTTTGCACGGTCACCCGGAGGGTCGCATGGAGCGGGTGCCGGGCTACGCCGGCGAGTCTGACCTTCCCGGCGGAGGTGAGGGAGAGCGATTTCGACGCCGTCGATCCAGCGGCGAGACGGTAGCTCCTGCTCGCCAGGACGACGGTCCGGTGCTCGGAGACGGTCTTCTTGCCGTGCTTCACCTTCACGACCACCGACTTTGACAACCGGGTCGTGCCCGAACAGGTGGCGTTCCTGCAGGAGAGGCGGACGATGACGTGCGCCCCTCGTACCTTCGCACTCCCCGACGCGATGGCGACCTTTGGTGGACGTGGCGGCGTGGTCGTGGTCGTCGTCGTTGTGATCGTGGTCGGGACCGAGGTGACCGTGAGCTCATAGCTCCAAGAGCCGGTGTCACCGAAGGTGTCCGAGTCGGTGCCCGACACCGTGTAGTGGCCCACCGCGAGGGTGTCGGGGGCGGAGATCGCCCCCCCGGAACTGACCGCGAAGGCCGGGCTCGAGCTGGTGGTAACGAAGCTCACCGTCCCGAGACCGTTTGTCGTCGCCAGCTGGTCGGAGAAAGCAGTTCCGGCGGTCGTCGTGCCCGCCGACGGCGACGATTGGCTAATCGCCATGAACACCTTGTAACCGATGGCACCCCCGTAGTCGTCGCCCGCCAGGCAGAAGCGCGAACTAGTGCACGACACCGACTGGAGGCCGTAGTTGCCGTCGATCGAGGCCGGCGACGGTGACCACGTCCCGTCGTAGTTCACCGCGTTGCCGTCCCCGTCCACCGCCACACAGAAGCTTGAGCTGGTGCACGACACCGAGGAGACCCAGTTGATGTTGTCGATCGAGGCCGGCGTCGACCACGTCCCGTCGTAGGTCAGGGCGTTCCCTTTCTCGTCCACCGCCACACAGAAACTTGAGCTGGTGCAAGACACCGAGGTGAGACCGTTGCTGTCGATCGAGGTCGGCGACAACCACGACCCGACGTAGCTCACGGCGTTCCCGTCGCCGTCCACCGCCACACAGAAGGTCGGGCTGGTGCAAGACACCGAGGTGAGCCAGTTGGTGCCGTCGATCGAGGCCGGCGTCGACCAGGTCCCGTCGTAGGTCAGGGCGTTCCCTTTCTCGTCCACCGCCACACAGAAACTTGAGCTGGTGCACGACACCGAGGTGAGCCAGTTGGTGCCGTCGATCGAGGCCGGCGTCGACCAGGTCCCGTCGTAGGTGAGGGCGAAGCCGCCGCTGTCCACCGCCATGCAGAAGGTCGGGCTGGTGCACGAGACTGAATAGAGACCGTTGCTGTCGATCGAGACCGGTAACGACCACGACCCGTCGTAGGTGAGGGCGTTCCCGTAATCGTCCACTGCCATGCAGAAGGTTGGGCTGATGCACGATGCGTACAGCTCGTTGGGACTGGGGCTGTCATCGACCGAGGTCGGCGACGACCACGTCCCGTCGTAGGTGAGGGCGTTGGTGGCGTAGTCCGTGGCCACACAGGAGCTCGAACTGGTGCACGACACCGAGGTGAGAACGGTGCTGTCGACCGAGGTCGGCGACGACCACGTCCCGTCGTAGGTCATGGCGTTGCCGTGCCAGTCGACCGCCATGCAGAAGGTCGAGCTGGTGCACGACACCGAGGAGACCCAGTTGATGCTGTCGATCGAGGTCGGCGACAACCACGACCCGACGTAGCTCACGGCGTTCCCGTCGCCGTCCACCGCCACACAGAAGGTCGAGCTGGTGCACGACACCGAGGTGAGACCGTTGCTGTCGATCGAGGTCGGCGACAACCACGACCCGTCGTAGCTCACGGCGTTCCCGTCGCCGTCCACCGCCACACAGAAGGTCGGGCTGGTGCAAGACACCGAGGTGAGACCGTTGGTGTCGATCGAGGTCGGCGACAACCACGACCCGACGTAGCTCACGGCGTTCCCGTCGCCGTCCACCGCCACACAGAAGGTCGGGCTGGTGCAAGACACCGAGGTGAGACCGTTGGTGCTGTCGATCGAGGCCGGCGTCGACCAGGTCCCGTCGTAGGTGAGGGCGTTCCCTTTCTTGTCCACCGCCACACAGAAACTTGAGCTGGTGCACGACACCGAGGTGAGACCGTTGGTGCTGTCGATCGAGGCCGGCGTCGACCAGGTCCCGTCGTAGGTGAGGGCGAAGCCGCCGCTGTCCACCGCCATGCAGAAGGTCGGGCTGGTGCCGGTGCACGACACTGAGGTAATCCAGTTGGGCTGGTAGTCGACCTCGGTACGGGTCTGCCAACCGGACGCCGTCGCTCCCACGCTGTTCGCCGGCATGGTAAGGGCCAGGAGGGTTCCCAGTAGCGCCACCACGAGGAGGCCGGTGCTCCTAGCCCATCGGCGCGGTCCGGGGTGCGGGCACCGCCCAATAAACGAGATGAGGCCGACCCAAGGGCGCTGATCTGCGCAGCCCCGCCGAGAGATCGTCCACCGACCAGGTGAGCGAGTAATCGAACGCGCGAAATCGCCCATGACCGTTCTCCGATTCGTCCGAAGCCTCATCAGCATCGTTTCCGGCGACCACGATTCAATCAGGTGAGAACCTCCACCCCACGACGTGCGGATCGAAGGAGGGCCTCTCCTTCCTTGCGCACCCAGGTCATATCCCCGGAGTTCGATCCCTTCCTCCCTATCGGCCGCCCGACGGATCATGCTACAAGGACGACAACGGCACGACAGGATTCGAAACCGACGGGCGAGTAGCCGCTGGGGGAGCGGCGACGAACCGGGTCGTAGCAGACTCCCATCGATTCGATGATCGGTGAGACGCGTTCGGTGAGGGCGATGACTGCGTTCGGATCGGAGAGGAACCGATAGTCGCCGCAAGGTGGCAATGACGTGCCCGCGAGATCCTCACCGAACGTCGCCGCAAGGCTTGATGGTCTCCGCGACCGGACGCAAGTGGTCCCCGAGAGATTCTTGTGAGCACGCCTGCTAGGCAAATGTCGCCTGTTAGTACGCGAACACGGTCCCTTTTGTCTTTATAGGTAATAGAAGGATTGTTCTTGACCGAGAGCTTCAAGCAGGAGGCCTATGACATCCGAAGACGGAGAGCTTTCCCACCTCCTTGATCGCTGTGACGTCCCGGCATCAGACGCGACGCTTCGCTCAATAGTCGCTCGCTCACATCGTCGTCAGGAGCGACGGTTGAAACTGGTCACTGCCACCGCGGCCGTGATCGCGGTGGTCGCGACGACGTTCGCGGTGATCTCACCGATGTCGACCGGGACACCCTCAAGGTCCAAGTCGGCGGCAACAAGGCAATCCTCGGGATTCTTGAACGTGACTTCGAAAGCGGTCGCCTGGGCGAAGAAGCAGCGTGCTCTTGGTGTCGCGCCCCAGGGTCTCCGATGGTCGACAGCTTCGATCTCTGCTTCGAATGCCTCAGGAACTCCTTCTCAGAAGGCATCGGTCCCAGCCGCAAGCTTTTGCACCGCTGATAGCTGCTCTGGGCTGTTGCCCTATACAGGCAGCACACTGCAGCGATTGTTCGTGCGCACGGCGGGCGACGTCACAGTTCGGGCGTTTACCGAGACATTGCTTTCCCCATTGAACGTGGGAACCATCCCGTCCCAGCAGGCAACTCGTTCGGGCAAGTCCCTGGTTGCACCTTCTGTCTCTCCTACCCCGACAATCGCACCGAACTCAACTGCTTTGGCGGGCTCAACTGGGCCAACCGGGGCCAGCGGCGCAACCGGGGCCAGCGGCGCAACCGGGGCCAGTGGTGTGACCGGGATCGGAGTCCCCACCGTTTTGCCGTGCGAAGCGACCGATGCACTCGTCGTCGAGGTGTCGAATCCTGGGGCGGTTGGCGAGGTCACCATCGTGCGGCCGGGGGCGGTCTCGTCGGATTCTGGTCAACTCTTCGAGATCATCGACAGCTCTGTCGTCGGAGTCGCCGAATCCTCACCCATAGAGGTCGTGACGGCGTATGTCTCATCAGACGTGACCAGCATCCAGGCGAGCTTCTCCGATGGATCCTCGGACCAGATGACCGTGAAGGACGGTTGGGCGGTCCTGGTCGATGACGGCAGTTCACCCTTGCCGGCGAGCCTGACTGCGTTCGACAGCTCCGGCAACGGCATAGGTACTGCAAAAGTGTCGAGTGGGGACGCGATCGCGGAGCCCGATCAATGCTTCGTGCCTGTTTCTGCGGCCAAGTCATCCACGTCCGTCGCTCATTCGACGCACACTTCGAAGTGAACGCTCCGGTCGGTTAGCAGATGAGCGCAAATCATGCTCATCTATCACTCATTGTGGAGGCTGCCTCATCGGACAGAAGCCCAGGGTCGGACAGCCCGGATTGCTCCGCGCGACAAGGATCCGACGCGGTGGGCGCCGAAGGTGTTGACGATGGCTTCGTCGCGATGTACGAGGCGCAATACCCTCGGCTCGTTCGCGCCCTCGAGTTGAGCGGGGCAGGCCGGGCGACGGCGGAGGATGTCGCCCAGGAGGCGTTTGCACGCACGCTCGAGCGGTGGCAACGCGTCCGGCGCGGCACGAATCCCGCGGGCTACGTGTATCGGGTCGGTTTCCGCCTTGTTCGGAGGAATCGCCATCGAGACCTTCCACTCAGTGAAGAACCACTGTCGCCGGATATCGCCAGCGAGGTGACATCGGTGGTCGGGATCGAGCGGACGCTTCAAGTGATGCCAGCGGCGCGGCGCCGGTGTGCGGTGCTCTGTCTTACCGTCGGCCTGCCGACAAAAGAGGCGGCCAGGGCGCTCGGGATAGCCGAATCAACCGTGCGAAAGCAGATCGAAAGGGCGCGAGCAGACTTCCGGCAGGCTCTTGACGACCATCGGTGACACGGAGCTCGCCGCCTCGAGGTTCTCGCTTGTGGGTGAATACCTCGGCGGAAGGTCAGCAGCGGACGTCCGAGGGCGCGGCGGGACGCCGAATCTGCTGGAAACCGCCGCAGTGACGAGAGGGCGAGGGAATCCCTGGTCAGAATCGCCGACTACCGGTGGAAATGGACCTTCCAGCCCAGGTAGGTCTCAAGTGCCTCCTGCACCGCTACCGCGGTCTCCGAGAGGCTCATCACGACATGGTGCTCGAAGCCGTTTCGGCAGATGTGTTCGAGGAGAACCTGAAGGCGTGGGATCTCGATGACGCCGTAGGCGCCGAAGGTCTGCAGCGATTCGTCAGCGAACCGCCCTTCGCCGACATACGCCTTGATCTGTCCTGAGGCGTCGTCGGTGCTCACGCGGAGGTACGTCGCCGGGCCCGGTTTGATTCGACCGTAGAGGGTGCCGTAGGTGCGTTCTTTCCCGACCGTGCCGGCGATGATCTCCTGGTACTGCATCGTGGTCGACTCGAGGAACTGGCTTGGCAGGTTGCTGCAGTGGAAGACGACAGCCTTGTCGGGCTCTCCGCCGAAGTTGTTGTTCCAGTCGAGGATGGCGCTCGGAGTTACCGAGGCCGCCTGGAGGATCAGCATCGAGACGACGCCGGTGACGTCCATTTCGCAAGCGCTCGGCCTCAGACTGTTGCTCATCATGCTCATGACCGTGCACGGGACGATGCCGTAGAACTCCTGCAGTGCGGTCCAGCACTGGATGGATGTTCCGTCCAGCTGCTCGGAGTCCATCCAGTCGTCGAGGACCGCGCCGAGCTTGGCCATCTTGAGCAGCGCTTCGTCCGGCACGCCTCCGGTGGAGGTGTAGGCAGAAATCGCCTCGCCCTTCGCCTTGACCGCGGGGTCGTCGTCCGCCAGGCGCCCGAGGCGCCCCAGTACCTCGGAGAGGTCGAGCGTGACGACCGAGATGCCGGCCTGCTCGAGCAGCTTCTCGCTGAAACGTACGGTATTGAAGTTGGCCGGCCGGGCACCGATGGCCCCCACCCGCATGTCTCTTACGGACCTCACTACCCGGCAGACGCGGGCGAAACGGTCGAGATCAGCCGCGAACTCCGGTGACCGCGGCCCGCAGGTGTGGAGTGACGTGAGCGAGAAGGGGATCCCGTATTGAGTCAGGTTGTTACAGACCGAGATCTTCCCGCAGAAGCTGTCTCGCCGATTCGTGACGCGGAGCTTGTCCGTCTCATCGGGAAACGCCTGCACGAGCACGGGGACTCCCAGTCGAGCGCCGCGAATCGTGTTGGCGACGGCCCGCTCGTCCCCGAAGTTCGGGAGGGTGACGATGATCCCGTCGATCTCGTCGGCATGGTCGCGGAACAGGCGGGCACACCGCGCGGCGTCATCCAGCGACTCCACCGAGCCGTACTCCGTCTCCTCCGGACCGAGCGCGACCACCTCGAGTCCAGAGGCTTTGAGGACCTCGAGCATCTCGGCGCGACCGCCACTGCAGAGCTCGCTCGGGAAAAAACCGCGGTTCCCGACGATAAGACCGACTGTCACGGGACGATTCAGTAAACCATTTCGCATGTTTGGCGATATTAGGTACTGCGTGGTCGCCTTGTGGGGCCGGGGCCAGCGTGCTGGGCGTTCGGGCTCCCCCCTCGAGCCGTGGGAGCGCCTGAGTCTCCAAGCGTCCACACCGGGTTGGCGCAGCTGTTTAGCGGGGAAGAAGTGGGGTTGGTGTGGCACCCGGGGCCTGACGATGGTCACGAAGCTGGCAGTCAGGAACGGACCGAGGATGCGAGCGGGAGGTCCAGGGCTTTCCGAGCTGTGGCCGCCAGGTCGTCGGCGGGATTTCCGATGGTGTTCGGCCGGCGTGGTCAGGTGAGGACGAAGGCCCCGTAGCCGACCACCCGGTCCCGGTTGCCGACCGTGTCGGCAGAAGTGCGCAGGTCCACCAGGTTCACTTCCAGGTGATGTCGGCGGGCCGCCTCCAGCAGGCCCCGGACGGCGAAGACCCCGCAGGCCCGTTCGAGACCCACCTTGTCGGGTCGACAGGAGACGATGGCGTCGGCCGTTTCCCGGTCGAGGACGGTGGCCGTGGTGTGGTCCTGGTAATGGGACAGGTCGGTGCTCGCCACCACCAAGGTCTCGGGACCACCCCAGACCGCTTCGAGCACGTCGGCCACCACCGCGGTCGGCACCTGGCCCACCACGAGCGGAAGCACTTCCACGTCGCCGAAGATCACCTGGAGAAAGGGAAGATGAACCTCCAGGCTGTGTTCTTTTTCGTGAGCCTGGTCATTCACGACGACCCCGGGGCAGGACAGCACCGCCACTCGGGCCCTGACCTGGACGGCCAGCTCTCCGAGGGGGGTGGAGAAGGCGTCGGCGCTGCTCGTGGCTACCGCGTTCAGCGGCACACAGTGTGCCGGGCCGATCACCACCACCCGTTCGAAGGTTCCTCGTCCCCGCGCCACCCGCGCGTACGCCGAGGCGGCCACCGGCCCCGAGTACCGGTAGCTGGCGTGGGGGGCGATGACGGCCTTGGGCGTACGCCTCGTCGAGCGGTCGCCGGGCGTCTTTTCGGCGACCCCAGCGAGAAGGTCTTGGACCATCGCGCGGAGCCGTCCAGGATCGGCAGGGTAGAAGACATCGGCCACGGCCGGGACTCGCACCGAGTGTCTGGCGTCCTCTCCCGTCCGGCCGCAGCGGTCGTCACCCATCACCTGGCCGGTTTCCTTTCCCGAAGCGCGATCTGGTCGGAGGGCCTCACCGGGGCACGACCCCGGAGAAGTGCACGGCCTGACGACGGGGTCCCCAGGTGCGCGGGGGACCCTCGAAGACGCCGGGGCAGCGCGTGCCGCAGTTTTGGCAGTGGCCGTCGTCAGTCAGACGGTACTCACCGAGCTCGTACCAGTCGCGCTCCACCAGGCGGATGCCACAACCTGGGCAGTAGGTGCTGGCTCCGGTGGTGTCGTGGACGTTCCCCGTGTAGGCGTAGTGCACCCCGTTGGCCAGGGCGATGTGCCGAGCCCGGCTCAGCGTCCCGGGCGGCGTGGGGGGCCGGTCGGTCATCTTGAAGTCGGGATGGAAGGCGGTGAAGTGCATAGGCACGTCCGGTCCCAGGCGATCCACCACCCAGCTCGTCATGGCGTCGATCTCGGCGTCGGAGTCGTTGGCTTCGGGGATCAGCAGGTTGGTGATCTCGAACCAGACCTCGGTCTCAGAGTGCAGATACTCCAGCGTCTCGAGCACCGCCCCCAGCTCAGCGCCACATAACTGCTTGTAGAAGCGCTCGGTAAAGGCTTTGAGGTCAATGTTGGCGGCGTCTAAGTGGGCGAACATCTCGGTCCGGGGCCCGGGGCACATATAGCCGGCGGTCACCGCGACGGTCCGCAAGCCGATTTCGTGGGCCGCGTCGGCGCAGTCGATGGCGAACTCCAGGAACGGCACCGGGTCGTTGTAGGTGAAGGCCAGGCTGGTGGCTCCCAGTTCCTTGGCGGCCGAGGCGATCGCACCGGGAGATGCTTCCTCCGAGAGGGTTTCGATCTCTCTGGACTTGGAGATGTCCCAGTTCTGGCAGAAACGGCAGGCCAGGTTGCATCCGGCTGTTCCGAACGAGAGCACCGCGCTGCCGGGCAGGAAGTGATTCAAGGGTTTCTTCTCGATCGGATCGACGCAAAAGCCGCTGGAGCGCCCGTAACTGGTCATCACGATCTGCTCTCCGGTCCTGGACCGCACGAAGCACAGGCCCCGTTGGCCGTCCCGTAACCGGCACGCACGTGGACACAAGTCGCACTGAACGCGACCGTCGGTTAGCCGATGCCAGTAATGGGTGGGCACGGTAAATCGATCCACGGACTCCATGATGGCGCTTCGCGCTCGGACTGCACGGTCGCACCTGGGTCCCCGCGAAGACCCACCAGAGCTCCGACGGTCGGGGCGGTTGCAAATCGCCGATGCGCCGGATGGAGGATCGTCACAACCCAGTCTCTTTTCGTGGCAAGAAAGAAGGTCGCAACGGCCGCCGCGGCGGTATCCCCATGGGACAATGCTCACCTGTGCGGTTGGTGGACACCTTGCGGCTGTCGGTGACGGAGCCGTTCAACTTCCGCTTTACCCTTTGGAAGCCCTCGCACTTCGCGACGGAACTGGAGCGTCACACCGAGTACGAGACCTGGCGGACGTTCCGGATGGGCTCGCTGATCTGTGGCGTGCGCATGCGGATGGAAGACGCACGCACGCTGCGCGCTGACGTATTCAGTGATTCCCGGTGGACCCCGGGGGCGAGTAACCGGTTGGCGGCTCGGGTGACCCACTCTTACGGGCTTGATGAGGACCAGTCAGAGTTCCTTGCAATGGCCGACAAGGACCCAGCCATGCAGGAGCCATTGGCAGCGTTGAGGGGCATGCGCCAGAGCTGTCCGGAGAACTTGTTCGAGATCGCCATCATCTCGCTGTTGCTACAGAATGCAACGGTCCAACGAAGTACCCAAATGCTGGCCAATCTGTTGGATCACTATGGGACGACGATCGAGTTCCAAGGTCTCCGGCTCAAGAGCTTCTTTGCGCCTCAGGAACTCTTGGGAGTGGGAGAAGCCGAGTTCCGCGAGCGGGACCGGCTCGGCTACCGCGCGAAGTACATCGGACGATTCGCCGAGTTCTTCGCGACGCACGATCCAGATGCCCAGCCGGCCGCCAAAGCCGACCTGGTAGTCGAGTTCGAGAAGATCAAAGGTGTTGGACCGTACACGGCGGCGGTCATCGCGAGTCACGCGGCGCGCGATCCAGCAGCGATAGGCCTCGACGTGTGGAACAAGAAGATCCTCGCCAAGCGGTTCCTCGGAGTCGATGATGCTGACACCTCTTCGGTCATGGCGGAGCTCACCAAACGGTTTCCGGGTTACGAGGGGATCGCCTGCCTGTATGCGGTGGAGTACGCCTACAAGGATTCGGCCATGGTGAGGCTAAGGGATCAGGTCCAATCCCGTGGGGACGCACTCCGATGACCCGGACATCGTCGCAACCCCGGCGTCGAGACGTCACCGCGTTCGACAAGCGTGCAACCGGATACGAGACCGGTCGGCGCGGCCGGTGGCATCGTGACATCGTCAACCGCACGGTGGACCTCGCCCTCAGCTCTCGCCCCGCGCCGGGCCGCGTGCTCGACGTCGGGTGCGGAAGCGGGTACCTGTTGCGCCAACTCGCTGCTCGCGTGCCGGGTGCGTCGGAACTGGTGGGCATCGATCCTGCCCCGACGATGATCAGGACGGCACAAGCCATGGCCGGAGATGCTCGTTTGCGCTACCGGGCGGGAGTCGCTGAACAACTCCCCTATCCGGACGGGAGTTTCGACCTCGTCGTGAGCACCGTGTCGTTCCACCACTGGGTGGGCCAGCAGGCCGGCCTCGTCGAGTGCGCGCGGGTGCTCACGCCCGGCGGTCAGCTGGTGCTGACCGATCTATTCAGCTGGTTTTTTGTGCCGACGCTGGTCATCGGCCGTCGTGGCAAGGCCCCCACCAAGCGGCGGGCCACACAGCTCCTCGCGGCGTCCGGTCTCCACGATCTCAGATGGCACCGCCTCTACTCGATGATCCTCCAGACGGTCACGGCGACCAAGTAACCGGTCTCCGTGCGGCCGCCATCCGGACGCGACCACGAGCCTGCGACGGGGTAGGGGACGCGTGACAGGTGCTGGGGGAAGGCGATTCTCGTTCTCGGTGTCGTTAGGTCCCACACCACCCGCGGCCGCGCCCGAGCAACGGTGCGAGCACCGGTCGCCCGATGGGCGGCCGTCGGGGATCGGGTTGGGTGCGGTCCACCCCGCGCTCGGCGGTTCGAAGGTGCCGGATCGACCGGGGCGGCTCGTCAGGGGCCCCAGTCTCCGAATCCTCGAGTCGGGATCAGTTGTCCGGTGAATCGGGAGCCCGATGCGGCCAGCCGAGGTGGTCCCGGTCGGGCCATGTCGCCGAACCCCCGCCGGAGGTTACGGGGCGCGTTCGGTCAGCTACGCGTGTGATAATCGCCGAGATGGCCGAGATCCCCTCCGTTCGGTAGTGGGCTAGTTTCAATCGAGCAGGCCAGCGATCTGTCCGAGGGACCACTGGTACTCGGCGATCCCGGCAGCCATGGCTGGGGTCCGCTTGGTGTACTTGCCGTCCGGTCGCCGTTGACGCAGCGACTGGTGGTAGCGACCGAAGTTGTAGTGCATGAAGTGAAGCGCAACCGCGTAGGCGTGGTTTTCAGCTTTTCGCGAGAACCCGTTGGTTAGCCGGATGAACCGCCGCATCCCCATCCGCATCGTGAGGTTCTGGCGCTCCACGTAGCTCGTCCCGATGAACCGGGGATCGGGCCGACCAGCGATGACGTACTTCTCGATCCCTAGGCACCGCGACGGACTGTAGGTGCGCTCCCCGGCGGGATCGGCTCCGTAGAGCTTGTGCAGGATCGCGTAGTCGATGTTGTCGCGGAACAGGCTGTCGACCACGTCGACGTAAAGCCGGAGCCCATCGGTCGTGAGTTGGATGCGGTGGCTCGGGTCAATTCGCGAACGCATGTCCGCGATAAAGGTGTAGGCGTCGGCGAGGTTGCGCTCGCCCACTAACCAAGTCGGGACGAGCTTCGTGTCGGCGTCAATCGCGACCCACGTCCATAGGTCGCCGAAATTGGGGCTGTTTACTTGGCCCTCGGGCACGTTCTTCTGCTTTGACCCAATGAAGCTCCAGATCTCGTCACATTCGATGCGACGGGGGCGCAGGTTGGTGAGAACCGCGTCCTGGTACTCGCTGCACGCCTGGCCGATGTCTACCAACAGGTCAACGACTGTTTGCTTTGCAGCGCCAGTCATCCGAACGGTGCCGCGGATGCTGTTTCCTTCAACCAGGCAACCGATGATCTGGGCTCGCCGCTCCGTACTAAGCCTGTTCATACTAGCCAGTATACGAAGCAGGTGTATCAAGGTAGGGGACCCAAGCGAAGCACGAACAGCTAGGAACCCTGGCACTCGCGACTGGACAGCGCAAAGGCGCCTTTACGCGGGTGCCGCGAGCTATTCTCAAACACGGCAAGAGCCGGAGAGTCAACCTCCGGCCCTTGCTCCGCCCGAGTGGTGGAACGGTAGACACAACGGTCTCTAAAACCGCCGTCCAGCAGGACATGTGGGTTCGAGTCCCACCTCGGGCACTCGGTGGAGGGAGGCGCTAGCGCGGAGCTAGACGAGGCCTTAGAAACCTTGATCCTCTACCAGGGACAGGGGTCAGCACCCTCTCCCTCCGCCGAAGTTCTCTTGTCAGTGAGTCGCCTTCGCGCTCCTCTCACGATCCCATCTCGCCCGCGAAGCATGACGAGCGTCCTCGCTGAGCTGCGCGGCACTTAGCCGCTTTACCCTGCTAAGACCGCCCCTGCGCCCACGCTCCGCTAGGGACTTATCCACAGGCCTTGACCTGGGGATTTGGCCAGTTGCTTCGGCGACGACGCTGTAGGCACGCGTGTTTACATCGGCCATTTGCGTCCGTCTCCTCTCTGGGCCACCATTAAACGATTAGAAAAAATGCCCTTGAGCGGCACTTTCGCCTTTCTGTAGCTACACTTTAGTCGGCTACGATCACGGTTTAGGACACTTTTTATAAACCTCGTCGCCCTGTCCTCCTCCTGTGACTTAATTGCCGAGAACTTCCCAACACTGTGGAAAACCCATCAGCTATTAGCACCCCGCCGTTTCATTAGAAGTTCCTGCTCTAACTAGCCCACTACCCTCCGTTCCCTCGGCGCGCCAAGCGGGTAAGGTGGCCCGTCTGCGTCGCCTCTTCGGTGACGACGGTCGCTGCGTCGTCGTACCGCTCGACCACGGCACGATCCTGGGTCGACTTCCCGGTCTCGAAGACCCGATCGCGGTCCTGGAGCGCCTGCTCGAGGCGCCCTGCGACGGCTTCCTGCTCGGCCCGGGGGTCTTGCGTCGGTCGGCCGAACTCTTCGGCCGCCGCTCGGCTCCGGCGCGGATCTTGACGATCGACGTGCACTGGCGTGACGCGGGAGGAGGCAGCCATCGCCTGGTGACGAGTGTCGAGACGGCCGCGGCCCTCGGCGTCGACGGCGTCAAGCTGCTGATGCCCTGGGACGTGCCTTCTATGGAGCGGGCCGACACGGCGGCGCTGGTGGCCAGCGTCGTGGAGCAAGCGGACCGCTTCGGTCTCCCGGTGATGGTGGAGCCGGTGGCGCTGGAGGTGACAGGTGAGGCGGCGGTCGAGGTGGCGACCCATGGCTGTCGGGTGGCCGCGGAGATCGGCGCCGACATCTTGAAGGTCGCCCATCCGGGGGACGACGAAGTGCTGAGGAGCTGGTGCGAGGAGCTCGGGGTCCCTGTTCTGCTGCTCGGCGGCGCGGGCACCATGTCGGGGGAGGAGCTGGTTTCCCTGGTGAAGCGGGCCATCCGGGCCGGCGCGAGCGGCATCGTCATCGGGCGCAAGGTGTGGGGACGACCGCCTCAGGAGACCGCGGCTCTCCTCACTGAGCTGTACTCGCTCGTTCACGGCTGACCGGGGCCCTCAACCACCTCCGAGGGGTTCGAGAGGCGGCGCCGGGAAGGCTTCCGGACCGGGCAGCAGTCCGGCGGCGTGACCAGCGGAGAGCGCGGCCCCGCGGGCTCCCGGTTCCCGCACCGAGACGAAGCAGGCGCCGGGGAACCGCTCGGTCTTCCGCATCTCCAGTTGCCCGACCCGGGCCCAACCACCGGTCATGACCACGCGTGCGACGGGCCCGCCGAGTCGCTTCACCGTGGCGTAGAGGCGGAACGAGCGCCGCAGCATCTCCTCGATGGCCAGTGCCTTCGCCTGCGCGGCGCTGACGCCGGGCCCGATACCCGTGAGCGATGAACGGCCGGTCGCCTCGTCGAAGCTGAACGAGAGCATCCCGCCGAGGTTCCGGGCAGAGGCGTCCGTCCCGGGGGGGCCTGCTGTCACCTGGCGTGTCCCTGACGCCGGGTGACTGTCCCATCCGAGGAGGTCGAACAGGGGCCCGAGCACGAGCCCGAAAGGTCGGCCGGCCAGGATGGCCTGATAGCCGGGCACGACGTGGCAGCCGACGCCCACGCCGGTCGCCACCGCGGCGATAAGACCGGCCGAGTCGAAGGGAACCGCGCTGCGTACGTAGGCCTCAGCGGTGCCGTAGGAGTTCAACACGTCCCGCGGGGTGACGACCCCGGCACCGACGGCCGCGCAGAGGTGGTCATGCCCCCCGATGGCGATCGCCGCTCCCCGCAACCGCTCCAGGCCGGGCGGCGGTTCGACGACCCTGCCGAGCAGACTGCCGGCGGGAAGGGCCACCGGGAAGAGACCCTCGGGCAGATCGGCCCACTGGAGCAGCTCATCGACCCAGCGGGCATGTCCCACGTCGAACAACCCGGTGCGGGAGGCGAGCGAGAACTCGGCCGATCGCGTGCCGCCGAGGCGGTGGGCGACGTATTCCGGTGTGCTCATGGCGCAGCTCGCGGCTTTCGCCTCAGGCACGTGGCGGAGGAGCCAACGCAACTTCACGATCGAGGCCGTCGACGAAACCGGCAGGCCGGTGAGACCGGTGAACCGATCCGCGCCGAACTGCTCCTCGAGCTCGGCCCGCTCGGGTTCGCCCCGGGTGTCGTACCAGGCGATGGCCGGCGCCACCGCCTGTCCCTTCCGGCCGAGCAGGGCCAGCGCCTCCCCCATACCCGTCACGCCGACCCCGAGGACGTGTCCGGCGGGTGCGGCGCCAAGCGCTGACCTCGTTGCCGCCAGCGCCGCGTCGTAGAGGTCTTCTGGCGCCATCTCGGCACCCGAGGCGGTGATCCGCCAAGGCGTCTCGACATGAGCGTCGGCGAGTTCCCGCCCGCCGAGGTCGACGACGAGTGCCTTCACCCGAGTCGACCCGACGTCGATACCGACGAGACAGCCATCCGGCATCGGACACACCACCTACCTGAACCTCACAACGGGCAGCGCAAGCCGCCACCTGGCAGTTCCAAGTCCCGGTGCCTAGAGGCCGACCGGCGTCGATCCCATGGCACCCCAGGACCGGTGCACAGCCTGCCAGACCCAGCGACACCGGGATCGGCCACCCGGGAGGACCTTGACGGTGGAGTTATTGGATAGCTGCGGTCGGCCCCACGTCGGAGTGCCAAGAAGATCACCGCGTCACCCCGTGGGGCGCGGGCAGGTCCACCGGTCGGGCGAGCTTCAGGCGCCGAAGCGTTCGAGCAGCTCGTCCTCGGAGAAGCCTCCCGGTGGGTCACCCCGCCTGGCAACTTCGGTCGCCAGGCGCATCAGCTGCGTGTTTATCGGAGTCGGAACGCCGAAGAGGCGTCCGAGCAGCACGATCTCTCCGTTCAGGTAGTCGGTCTCGACTGAGCCGGTATGCCGGGCGAGGCTCTGCCAGGTCGACCCTTCGGGGGGGTCCAAAGCTTTGGGATGGCGTCGCAGGTTCCGGTACCGCTCACGCCAGGTCGCGTTGTCGACGTAGGCGATGCCGGCAGCCTCGAGACACGCCACACCCTCGGCCCGGGCCAGCTCGGTGAGGCGTCCCGAGCCGGGTTCGCCGAGCAACGCCATCACTACATTGGCGAGGTTGGTGAGCAGCTTGGTGTATTTCCAGGCCATCACGTCGCCTCGGACCTCTGACCGGCAGGTCGAGCCGTCGAGCGCGGCGGACAGGCGCTCGGCGCAAGAGTCGACGCCGGAAGGGTAGCGACCGACCTCGAACATGCCGATGGTCGGCCAGCTGGCCACCGAGACGACGCCTGGTTCGAGGTGAGTGGCCATGCACATCACGCAGATGCCGTAGACGTTGGGGAGCAGGCGCAGCGCAACGCGCTCATTGTCAACCCCGTTCTGTGCGCAGGCGACCGCGATCTCGGGTGGTGCCGCCTGGGATAACTCGGCGAGCGCGTCCGCAGTCTGGTGGCTCTTTACCGCCAGCACGACGACGTCGTCCGGGTTGAGCTCGAGCGCGGCCGGATGATCGACGACCGGGATACGCAGGGTCGCGGTGCGCTCCGGTGTCCTGAAGACGAGCCCACCTGCGATGAGGGCCTCGTAGTGCGCGCCCCGTGCGATGAGGGCGACCTCATGACCTTGTTGGTGCAGATAGGCGCCGATCGTCCCCCCGATCGCACCGGCACCGTAGATGACGATCCTCAACGCGTCCTCAACTCCTCTCTCGGCCCTAGCCCGAGCCGAGCCTGGCACCAACGGTAGGCCCCGATCGCCAGGCGTTCACACGGTCCGGAGGCGGCTTGGCCGCCGCGAGGGTGGCAGGCCGAACCGGGAGCTGTCGGCGGATCGGAACGACGACTGGCGTGGTGCCGCGCTCGGGTCTGGCAGCCGAGACGCCAGTGGGGCGGAGCCTTCCGTCGGACCGGGCCCGCAGAATCATGGGAGGATCTCCCGGCGCGAGGTGGGGCCAGTCGCGCCGTTGCCGCCCGTCGAAGACATCGGGCCCACCGGTAGGGGGTGGACCCGCAGACGACGAACTCCTGTGGCTGGTCCGGTCCCGGTCCCCTGCGCCACCCGGCGGTTCATGTCGGTTCCTGTTCGGACGAACGCCCAGGTCCAGGCCCAGGTGCGAGCTCTGCGCTTCTCGGAGCCGCCGCCGGTCCGCGCCCCCGGCACCCAAGGCGTATCCCGTCCTGGTCGGTTTCATTCGGGCGTATGGTTCGCGCCAGAGCAGGAACCGAGAGAGGGGGACCGTGATGGATGACACCGTCCGACGAGTTGACTACTACTACGTGACTGTTCCAAACGCTCCGGGAGAAGGGGAGAGGGTCCTTACGGCGCTGCGGGACAACGGCGTCGATCTGCTCGCCTGTCTCGGGTTCCCGGCTGAGGGCGGTCGGTCACAGATCGATCTCGTGCCGGTGGATTCTGCCGCACTTCGTCGCGGGGCGGAGCGAGCGGGACTCACGCTGAGCGAGGCCAAGCGCGCATTCCTCGTTCAGGGTGATGATCGCATCGGTGCCGTGGAAGCCACGACAGCCAAGCTTTCCGCTGCAGGGGTGAACGTCACCGCGGTCACTGGCGTCGGTGACGGCTTCGGGCACTTCGGCATGATGATCTGGGTCAAGCCCGACGACTATGAGCGGGCGGCGGGTGCGCTAGGCGTCTGAGAATCGGTGATCCCGGAGCGGGTTGGGATTCGCCGTCCCTTCGGGTCAGACCCTTCGGAGGCGAGAAGGGAGCCTTGCCGGCGGTTTCGGCCGGGAGTGAGGTCGCGAGGACCGTGAGGTCTCGCCAGAGGGTGCGCGCCCTCGACCTCGCCTAGAATATTCGGGAGATTGCATCTTGGGCCTTCCCGGTGACGTCGGGGGAAGGCCGCCGTGCGGAACTCGAACCAGGTCGCCGGGCGAGAGCGCCCGACCGCGCCCGGCGGGGTCGCGAACGCCAGGAACGGCCGGGGCGAATCGAGCGGTCGTTAATCTGTTCGGGAAGTCGCGGCGCGGCGTTCCCCGGGGGACGGACGGGCATCCGAGCCGATGTCGCTGTCTCGTTCGGGGGGACGATGGGATGTCGCAATTCGGTCGGTTCAGGGCCTGGCCGAGGGGGATGAGCGATGGCTGACGTCTCGCGTGGTGTGACCACCACCTTGCCGGTTGTCGAGGTGACGCCCGGCCACCCGGCTGCCCCACCCGTACCAGGGTTCCAGATCGTGCCGGTAAAGGGACTCCCGATAGTGGCCGCGGTGCTGGCTGGTCTGGTGGCGGTCATAGCGACCAACACCTTGTGGGGCATCGACTTCTTCCACGTTGTCGGGGGCGCCATGTGGACCGCGCTCGACCTCTTCCTCGGGTTCGTGATCGGCCCGATACTTCGACGGCTCTCGGTGCCGGCCAGGATCGAGCTCACCACCCGGCTCATGCCAAAGATGATCCTGATCATGCCAACCCTCGTCGCCTGCACCCTGGCGGCGGGATGGCAACTTGCCCGGCACCTCGGGGATCTGGCGAGCAGCTATCCGGAGCATGGCTGGCTAGTGGCCGCATTCGTCGTAGTGGCGATGATGTCGGTGATTGCCCTCGGGTTCTTGGAGCCCGCCAACGTCGCCGTGCTCTTCGAGCTCAAGAAGCCGCGACCCGACGGAGAGGTGATCGCCAGGTTGATGCGCCGCTTCATCCTGACTGCGGGGGTCACCGGAGCCATGCAAGTCGTCACACTGCTGATCATGACGAGAGTCGCCACCGCATGACCGGCCCAGAATCCACCTCGCCGTCGGTGCTTGATCGCCGTCTGCCGCCTGTCGCGCAGCTGACGGTGGCGTCGCTCATTCTCATGCTGTCGAGCGGCGTTTATCTGGCGGCCCACTTGCCCCGAACGCCTCCGCTCGGCCCGGTGGTCGGGCTGCTGATCGCAGGCTCGGTCCTCACCGTCGTGGCGATGGTTTTGCTCAGCCGCGTTCGGCCCTTTGCGTGGGGCACGTTCTTCCTGGTCGCGCGGTGGGCACTACTCGCCTATGCCGTGCTCTCGGCAGTTGGGGCGTTCGTCTTTCTCTACGACCACACCCGCGGATCTACGTTGGCGGTACTACTTTGCACGTTGGTCGTGTTCGCGATCGACGTGCCCACCGTGATCGCCTTCACCGTGGCTCGCTACGAGCAGACCACGCGGGGACCTCAGGGTTGAACGCGTCACCGTCCGCTTCCCGCGCGTACCGGCAGCTCCTCTGGCGAGGCGGCGCCGGACGGCCGGCACCTCGCACCGCCGCGGCGCTCCCGTATGGGCGTGGTCAGAGGTCGCGGTTCAGGAGCGAGGTGTCACGACCGTACGTCGTCTATCCGAACTGGCCTGTTCTGGCGTGAGGATTCGCGTGCGGCGGTAAGGAACTGCAGGACGGCGCGAGCCTCGTCGGCCGACCAGAGAAGCTCTCCGTCGGGGTTGCCGCGCAGCCAGCGGATGAACTTACGGCTGGAATCACGGAACGACGAGCCCCAGTCGTCGTCCAGGGCGTGATAGGTGCGGGATTCGCCGTCGACGTAGACCTCGACCGAGGGTTCCTGACGGACTCGGGCAGTGCATCGATTGACTCGAACGAAGCCCTTTCGTCCCTGGACTTCGAAACGCTCGTCGCTCGTGTAGTACTTCGACGGAGTGAGCATGTCGATCCCGAGGGTGACGTCCCACACCCCCCGCAAGCCACTCTCGTGGTTCCACATCACCGTGGTGGGTGCGTCGATCGTGAAGCCTGGACCGATCTCGGTCTCGCCGATCCAGGCCATCACGTCGCGAACCGGACCGAACAGCCAGAGCGCGACCGAGAACTTATGCCAGCCGTCGTCGTACACGAGTATCCCGCCGACGTCCTTCGCCTGCTCGAACTGCCACAACCACGTTTCGAGGGGGACGTCCCAGCCACCCTTGCCCGTGGCCACCATCTTCATGTGGAACCCGCTCGGTTCTCCGATCTCGCCGGATTCGACGATTCTGCGCATCACACGCAGTGGCTCGTAAAAGACGTAGTTCTCCATCACTCGTAGCACGCGTCTGGCGCGCCTGGCGGCCCGGATCATTTCGTCGGCCTCGGCCAGGTTGGCGGCCATGGGCTTCTGCAGGTTCACGTGAAAGCCGGCGCCCAGGGCGGCGCAGGTGACTTCGCAGTGGAGCGGAGATGGCACCAGGACCTCGACGACGTCCATCTCGTGTGCGAGGAAGCTTCCCAGTTCGGTATAGCGACCGGCCTCAGGCCATTCCGATCCGCGGTCGGCGACCTTCGCCTCGTCAGGATCGCAGAGTGCGACAACCTCGGCCTCGGGGAAGTCGCGGTAGGCGACGATGTTGAGATCGTAAATCCGGCCCAAACCCACGATCCCGACCCGCGTCGGCCTCTCTGTGGGCACCAAGGCCTGGCTCACCAGGAAGACCCTACCGGTCCCGCCGCTTCTTGAAACGCGGAAGGCGGCAAGTCAAATTGGCCGTCCAGCATGGAGAGACCTACTTCAGCACGAGCGGGGGATTGCCGCGACGCTCTGGGGTTCAACGGTCCGCGTAGACGAGGATTTCGCCGGTGTATACGGCCACCCACACGTCTCCGGTTGTGGCGTCGTAGGTCACTCCCACCGGGTTCACCCCGGTCGGCACGGTCTGGAGCAAGGTCAGGTCCGAGGCGCGCAACTTGGTCATCGTGTCCGAGAGGTAGTTCACGACGTAGAGCGAGCGACCGTCGGTCGAGATCGCCAGTGATCGACAGTCCGCTCCGGTGTGTACCTCGGCGACCACCCGGTCGTCGCTTAGGTCGACCTTCACCACATCGCCAGGGGCGTTGAGCGAGACGTAAAGGTAACGGCCGTCAGGACTGATCACCACGTGACGTGGGTTATCCCCCACGAAGAAGGAGCCTTCGACCGAGAGCGTCTTCAAGTTGACCTTGACGACCATGTCACTCCCCATGATTGCGACATAAGCGGTCGAGGAGTCGGGCGAGATCGCGATGCCACGGGGGTACGCGCCCATCGGGAGCACGCGCACCTCGCGGTGGGCAGCAACGTTCACGACGCTCAGGTTGAACGAGCACCAGTTGGAAACGAGGAGGTAGCGGTCGTTCGGCGTCACCGCGAGGAACTTCGGAACCAGTCCAACCTCGATCACCTGGTCGATCGTGAGCGTGCGGGTGTTGATGCGGTAGACGTAGCTGTTGGTGTCCCCGGCGGCCTCAGCGGAGGCCGGCGTACAGGTGTCGCTTCCCTCCGGGCCGAAACCGGTGCCGTACATGGAGTAATTCGAGACATAGGCGTAGCGCGCGTTGGGGGAGAAGGCAGCCTCGACGGGGGCGCCGTGAGTAATGCCGGGATGGCCCGGGAATCCGAACTGCGCCATGTTGACGGTATCGGGGATCGTGCGCACGAGCCGTCCGTTGCTGTCGTAGACGGTGATCGTGTGCCGATACATCATGTTCTGGGCGAAAACGAGTCCGGTGTCAGAGGCGTCGACCGACTTTGGCGAGATGTCCCCGCCGATTGTGTCGATGAGGGTCAGCCGTCTTAGGTCCGAAGGTTTTCCTGGTGGCACGTGACGGAAGGGCGAGGTCGTGGTCGTCGATCCGGAGCGCGCCGGCCGACCGAAGACCGCGGAACTGGTGAGGCCAAAGACGCCTCGTGCGGTCGCCACGGGCGTCAACGGGTTGGACGGATGCCACGACGCGAGCGAGGTGAGCGGAATCGCCGTGGCGACCAAAACGGTGCCGGTCGCCCGGGCAATCCGCGTGGAGCACGCCAGCCAGCGGGGTCGCGCCAAGCCGTCGCAAATGTTCACGGTGTCTCCGTCCTTTCAATCGATGTTCCCACGATCTCAGCTGTCGGGGTGGAGATCTCCCATGCCGTTACGCCCCGACCGTTGATCGACCAGGTGATCGAGGTCGGTGTGGTGCCGAAGTTCTTCGCGGTGACGCCGGACGACCGCTATCTCCTCGTTTCCAAGAGGTGCTCGTTCAACCTGAGCGTCGTGAACCCGACTGCCCACCGCGAGGTGCGCGTACCCCCGTGGCATCGCGATCTCGCCCGACCCCTCGACCGCTTATGTCGCAATCATGGGGAGTGACATGGTCGTCAAGGTCAACTTGAAGACGCTCTCGGTCGAAGGCTCCAATGCGGCTAGTTGGCGGTCGGCAACAGGCTCTTCACGTGTTCGATCTGGTCACCGGGTACATCTCGCTGTTGTTTGCAGTTCGGACAAACCGTGACGTGGCGAAAGCGCACCGGAAACACGGGAATGAAGAACAAGGTGAGCCATCTGGTCACTTTGTAGAGGACCAGCTGTCCGGAGTTGCAGTTTCCACATGGCAATGCGATGACGCCCAGCTTCTTGCTGCGTCGACGGATCCCAAAGATGATCACGGTGCCTCCGATCCGTTGTTGGAGCGTTCCAACGGCGCAACCGTACCGACTAAGGGTTTGGCCCTGTGGTGGCGCCACCGGTGGCGGGAGACAGGATATGGCCGTCCGGGGATCATCTCGCCAACGGAGGAGGAGCCGCGCACCGGGCTCTTGGGGTTGCCGCCGGGACCCGGATGATCTGCCGGTAGCGTTGACTGGCCTTTCCGGCTGACGGACTTGGCGCGGCAAAACCGATCCTGACGAGAAGAACTTTTGGAACCAACCTCCAGCGGCAAGACTGCGGCCATGGCCGTGGCGGTCGGCATCCCAGTCGCGGATCTGGAGCTAGTCGATGCGGCCGCGCTCTCCCCCGAAGACGTGCTCCGGCGCCTCGGAAGCGGACCCAACGGGCTTTCGTCGGATGACGTCGCCGAGCGTCTGCGCCAGTTCGGGACCAACTCGTTCGGCACCCATCGGGTGCATCCCACCGCGGTTCTTCTTCGCCAGATCCGCAACCCGATTCTCCTTCTCCTCCTCGGCGCGGCATTGGTCTCGGGGCTGACCGGCGGAGGAACGAACGCCGTGATCATCGCGGTGATCGTCGCCCTCAGCGTCGGTCTGGGGTTCTTCAATGAGTACCGGGCCGAGCTAGCGATGGTGGAGCTCCGGGCCAAGATCCGTCAGGAGGCCGAGGTCCGCAGGGACGGACAAACGAGCCGGGTCCCGGTGACCGACCTCGTGCCCGGCGACATCGTGTCGCTCCGCATCGGCGGTCTCGTGCCGGCCGATCTCCGCTTGCTCGAGTGCGACGAGCTCGAATGCGACGAGGGCGTGCTGACCGGCGAATCGATGCCGGTGGCCAAGTCGGCGGCAGCTGTCGCCGGGCGCGAACCCCAAGATCAGCCCGGGTGCGCCTTCATGGGAACGATCGTCCACGAAGGGTCGGGTCTCGGCGTGGTCGTTCGGACCGGGTCGCGCACCGCCTTCGGGCAGATCGCCGCGGGACTGGCCGAGCGGCACGGCCAGACCGCCTTCGAAATGGGGCTGTCACGTTTCTCACGTTTCTTATTCATGGTTGCCGCCGTCCTGACGGGCTTCATCTTCATCATCAACGTGGCACTCGCCCGACCTCTCATCGACGCGCTGCTCTTCTCGCTCGCCATCGCCGTCGGCATTGCGCCCGAGATGATGCCCGCCATAGTGACAGTCAGCCTTTCGGCTGGTTCCAAGGCCTTGACGGAGAAGAAGGTTCTCGTGAAACGGCTCGTCGCCATCGAGGACCTGGGGAATATCGAGATCCTCTTCACGGACAAAACCGGCACCCTCACCGAGGGGGTGATCACCTTCGAGCGGGCCCTCGCCGCCGACGGACAGGCGGGTGAACGCCCGCTGCTTCTCGGGCTGGTGTGCAACGAAGCCGCCGTTACCGCCGACGGGCCGGTCGGGGGCAATGCGCTGGACCAAGCCCTGTGGTCGGCCCCCGGCGCCACGGCGAACGGTCCGGTCGCCCTCGAGGCGGCGAGGTACCAGAGAGTCGGCGTACTTCCTTTCGACCACGAGCGGCAGCTCGCCTCCGTCTTGGTGAAGGACCCCGGCGGAAAGCCGCTCCTGGTCACCAAGGGAGCGCCCGAGGTCGTCCTGGACCGGTGCGTGAATGTGCCGGATACGGCTCACCCGACCCTTGAGGCGCTGTTCAATGAGGGGGCCCGGGTGGTGGCCGTGGCCTCCCGTTCGGCCGATTCCGCCGACGCGCCACATCCCGAGGACGAGAAGGGGTTGGCGTTGGAGGGTTTCTTAACCTTCGCCGACCGACCGAAGGCGGACGCGGGCAGTTCCATCGCCCAGCTCGAGCGTCTGGGCATCGAGGTCAAGGTCATCACCGGCGACAACGGTCTCGTCGCCGCCAAGGTGTGTTCGGAGATCGGGCTCGCCTGCGCGGGGGTTCTCAGTGGCGCGCAGGTCGAGGCGCTCGACGACGCCCATCTCGAGGCGGCCATCCCGGCGACGACGGTCTTCGCCCGGATCGGCCCCGATCAGAAGTCGCGCATCATCAAGGCGGCGCGCCGCGCCGGCAAGGACGTGGCGTTCCTCGGCGACGGGGTGAACGACGCGGTGGCGTTGCACCATGCCGACGTGGGCATATCTGTGGACTCGGGCACCGACGTGGCCAAAGAGGCCGCCGACGTGGTGCTGCTCGAGAAGGACCTCGGCGTGTTGGCCGACGGCGTCATGGAGGGGCGCCGCATCTTCGCCAACACGATGAAGTACGTCCTCATGGCTACCTCGTCGAACTTCGGCAACATGTTCAGCGCGGCCGGGGCCTCGATCTTCCTGTCGTTCCTGCCGATGCTGCCGTCGCAGATACTCCTCAACAACCTCCTGTACAACGCCGGGCAGCTCGTGATCCCGACCGACCGCGTCGACCCCGAGGCGCTCGCACGACCGGCTGCTTGGGACATGAGGTTTATCCGGCGCTTCATGTCCATATTCGGTCCGGTCAGCTCGATCTTCGACTTCGCCACCTTCGCCGTGATGCTCTGGTTGCTCCACGCCGGTCACGTCGAGTTCCGGTCGGGTTGGTTCGTCGAGTCGATCGCCACCCAGACCCTGGTCATCTACGTAATCCGGACCCGCAGGATCCCCTTCGTGAAGAGCCGACCCAGCCTGGCGATGCTCATCGTGCCGACCGCGGCGGCCCTCATCGGCGCGGTGCTGCCGTTCACCGGGCTCGCCAAGCTGCTGGGTTTCAAGCCCTTGCCGACCGCCTTCTTCCTGTGGCTGTTCGCCATGGTCGTCGTCTACCTGGTGCTCGTCGAGCTGGCCAAGACGCGCTTTTACCGTGTCCCCCATGCCGGGAGCCCACGACCGGCCCTCGCCCACGCCGAGCGTTTGGAGCGGAGCTTGCGTCGTCGGGCAGCCCGCTACGTGACGCACCCGGGCTCAAAGACCACCAGGAGCGGATTGAGCCGGATCTCGTCGTCGGGGGCCTAATCCCTCTCCCGGGCCGCGACGGACCGAGTCTTGCCGGCGCAGGCGGGGTTTTTGCGGGCCATGTTCGGATCTCCCACCGGGGTGCCGATCGTCTGTGTCTGACCAAGTTGCGCGCGACGTGGTCCCTTTCGATCAGCTCGTGGGGTGCCACGCACGGTTCAGGGATGGCTGATCGAAGCTCGGGCGAGCACGACACCGGTGGGCGAGGTGATGGTGGCACCGCGCAGGTCGTCTGCCGGGAAGGGAAGTCGGGCCGTCCAGGTGCCGGACCCGTGATAGAGCCAGAAATCACCGATCGTTGTCGTCTGGCCTGCCGCATTGGTTACCCGACAGGTGACCGGCCCACTCGTGCCGAGGCCGCTGATCTCCACGACGAGCCGCGGGACGGGCCCCGACGGCACGGAAAGCTCGCCGACCGCGCGCGAGGCGGTGTGCAGGACCGCGGTGACCTCATTCGCGGATTTCGCTGGTTGTGTGGATCCGATGACGTGTCCGGCGAGGAAACCGGCGACGCCGGCGACGAGCGCGGCGGCGCCGACGAGCACCGCCGTCCGACGTCTCCAGGATGCCAGTCGCGCCCGCCGCGCTTCACGGATTCGGGTGAGCACTCGGACCTCGAAACCGAGCGGCGGCTCCTTCTCCGGCACGAGCTGGAGGAGATAGTCGGTCGCCCCGGAAAGTGCATCGAGCTCAGCCAGACAGTGCGGGCAGGATGCAACGTGGGCGATCACGTCGGCACGGGCTCGGCCGGCGATGGTCCCCAGCGCGAGGGCGACGAGATCGTCCTCGAAGCGGTCGCAATCGGCGTGAGGCCCGGTCACGGCAGGTCACCAGCCTCGACGAGCGCATCGCGCAACTTCATGAGCCCGCTCCTGATGCGGGTTTTCGCCGTCCCGAGCGGGATCTTCTCCACCTCGGCGATCTCGGCCGCGGTGAATCCGTAGAGCGCGGCAAGGACGACCGCTCGCCTCTGGTGAGTGGGCAGACCGCCGAGGGCGCGACGGACCTCGACGGTCGTGTCGACGTGAGCCGGAGGGTCAGCTTGGAGATCCGGCTCTTGGAGACCCACCAATTCCTGGGCGCTCATCGTGAGAGACCGCCGGACCCGGAGCGAGTCGATCGCGAGGTTACGCGTGATCGTGAGGACCCAGGTCGCCACCGAGCCACGCCGGGCGTCGAAGATCTGGGCATGCCGCCACGCACGGGTGAGGGCCTCTTGGGCGACGTCCTCGGCTGCACCGGCGTCGCCGAGCATGGCGTGCGCCAATCCGAACACCCGGCGTTGGTAGCGGCGGACGAAGGTGACGGCCGCCCACTCGTCGCCGTGCGCCATGCCGGCGAGGAGCGCCTCGTCAGAAGGCTCACCTGGGTCGAGGAAAGGAGACCGCACCGTCACTCGACGTTATGGGTGAATCGCGGCGCCACCATCGGGTCGCTCAGTAACCGCTTGAGCCACCGCCGGACGGCTTGGTCGTCGTCGGGGCGGAGAGCTTCTTCGCCGAAACCTTGACAACGAAGAAGCCTCCGACGCCCTCTCCCTTCACCTGGCCGGGGGCGCCGTCCTGCACATATCGGTAGAGGGGGTGTCCCGCGTAGGTGACCTGGAGGGCGCCTCCCGGCCGGTGCACAACCCCCAGGGAACTCTGGGCGACGCCTTTGCCCGCTTTGGCCGAGTGGTCCCCTTTAGGCAATACGACCGGCGGCCAGATCGCGGCGCATCCGCCGGTGCAGGCGATCTTGGACGCGGTGTCAGACTTGTCGAAGTAGAGGGTGTAGCCGTTCTTGGTGACGAGTATCACGCCGAGCGAACCGTGCCTTGACGAGTCGATGATCACCGGAGCGGTGGCGTGGTCCTGTCGAGCCGGTACTCGGGATGCCGCGCCTGCGCTCGTCGTGAGGAGGCTGAGAAGTGCCGCGGCGACCACTGCGACCGTGCGGGCCGACCGGTGTCGAAGGCAGGTCGCCACCGGGTCGGCTCCGGCCGGTGAACTGGACGTCTTGAGAACCTCCATCGAGCCTCCTCCTCGCGTCGGTCGGTTGCGACCGGACGAGTGGGATACGGGCGAGGGACCTCGAGGGATTGCCTGTCACGACGCGGGCACGAGTAGCTCTGCGTCAACTGCGCCGCCGGAACCAACGGCGCAGTCGGTCCGGTCGGACCGGCACGAGCCGATGGGGTCAAGTCGGTCGCCCCGGTCGGCGGCGTCTGGAGGGCACCGATGAGCCAGTGAAAGAGCCGACCCTCCGGGCGCTGTCGTCCTGTGAACCCCTTTCCAGCCACGGTCCCTCAATACGGCCGACGCGGGTCTGGTTCGGCATCCTGGTGGTCGGCGTCGTGACCGTTGTCGACCGATCGGCGGACCGGCTCGGGCTTACGGCATGAGCGAAGACACGCCGCCGGGTTTCGAGGGAGGAAGAACCGGCCGGGCTTGATCGTCGTCGAGGGGACTCGCCGCCGGGGGCGGGACATACCGGCGGGCCCGGCACGTCCTCGGCCGACTCGACGTGCTAGCCAGGACCGTGCGAGATTCTGCTGCGATGCACCGACGACCAGGGGCGTTGCCGGGATGTCCCGCCAGTTCGATCCGTGACGTGAAGACTTGACCATCTTCCACTTCTCTCGGACGGACGAGGCCGGCAAGGCGGGCCGGTTCGATGGGTCCAGACCGTCGATGCCGATCGAAGGTGTCGCGGTCACCCGACGGGCACCACGACGACCGCCCCGTCGGGGCCTCGTCGGACCCGCCCTGGAGTCGCTGGCGGTGCTGGCCTCCCCGGGCCTTTTCTACCTGGTGCTCCGGTTGCGGGGGATGGCCCCGAACATCCTTGCCGACCCGAGCATGCACACCACCTACATCGTCGACCCCCGGGACATCTTCACCCGCTACACCGCGGCCTTCGCCGCCACCGCCCGGCTGCGGGAGGCGGCCCGGGTGGGGTTTTTGGTCCCGGCCCGGGCCGCCTACCTCCTCTTCGGGGCGGTGGGGGGGTTCTTCACCCTCCGGTACCTCCTGGCCCTGGTGGCGGTGGTGCCCCTCTACCTGTTGCTCTCCCGCCTCTACGGCCGCTGGGCCGGGTGGGTCGGGGTGGCGGTGGTGCTCTCCAGTCCGGTCTTCGTCACCGCCTGGGGGACCGACTACCCGGACTCGGCGGCCCTCTCCTACCTCACCGGGGGGCTCTGCGCCCTGGTGATGCCGGCCCCCTCCCGGCGCCGAGCCGGCTGGGTGGCCGGGGCGGCCGCCCTGTTCACCCTGGCGGTGTGGTCCCACGGGGCGGCGGTGCCCCTGGTGGCGGCGGTGGTGGTGGCCTACCTGGCCCTGCGCCTCCTCCGGGAGCGCCCCCACCTCGCCCGGGACGCCGGGGTGACGGTGGCCACCGCCGCGGTGGTCACCGGGGGGCTGGCCCTGGGGTCCTGGTGGCTCCTCGGCCCGTGGAACTACCTCACCCCCACCTGGCAGGCGGCCCGCTATCTCAGCACCCCGGCCCAGGTGGCCCTGTGGCACTCCGCCAACTGGCGCTGGGTGCTCTACGACCCCTACCTGCTGGTCCCCCCGGCCGCCCTGGGGGCCTTCGCCCTGGTGGTGGGACGCCGGGGCCGCCGGCTCGGCACCCCCCAGGCCTTCGCCGGAGGGTCCGCCCTCCTCGCCTTCGGGGTCGCGGCCGGCCTCCAGTTCCTGGGGACGGTCCAGATGCTGGAGATGCCCTTCTTCTCCTCGCTGCTCTGGTCCTTCGTGGCGGTGCTTTTGGCCATGACCCTGGCCGAGCTGGCCGCCCCCTTCGTCACCCGGGTGGGGGCCCGGGTGGTGCGCCAGGCCCTGCCCGGGCTCCTTGTGGTCGGGGTGGCCCTGGCCTACGAGGCGGACCCCCACGTCCCGGCCCTGGAGCTCACCCCCTGGGGCTGGGTGGTGGCCGGCTGCGCGGTGGCCGCCGCCCTCGCCTGGTGGGGAGGGAGCCGGCTCGGGGCCTGGTCGCGCCGGAGCAGGTGGGCGGGGGCGCTTTCCGGGGTCCCCCTGGCCTTGCTCGTGGTGCTGGCCGGGGCCCTCCTCGTCCTCACCGTGGCGCCGCAGGTCTCGCACCCGCAGATTCCAGACATGTCGAAGGGCGATTTCTGGCCCAAGTACGCGAAGGCGCTCGGGGGGAGCGACGCCGCCTTGGTCGACCAGTACCAGGTCACGGCGGAGCTGCCGGGCTTCGTCGGCCACCCCACCTACGACGGCGAGCAGCTCCTCATGTGGTGGCCGGCCGCGCAATTTCACGATTTGGTGGAGCCGGTTGGCATCTTCCACGCCGGCTTCAACTCGGTCACCGGCACTTTTCCCCAGCTCAAGGGTTCCGCCAAGGGCAAGATCGAGCACCGGCGTCCCGGCCAGATCCTGCTCATGAGCCCGACCGGTGAGGGCTTCTCCCGGGCGGTGCGGTCCCTGGCGCCTTTCCGGCCGGTCGTCGTGCGCCGCGGCATCCTCGCTGACGGCACCTACCACGTGCACGTCTGGCTAGTCGACCTGCTCTTGTACCTGCCCCGGGTGTGCTCCTCCCCTACCTTCTAGTCGGGAGCGCCCGTTTCGCGCTCAGTGAGGGATCCTGATCGGACGCACCCCCGCAACCGCACCGCAGGCGAGTCCAAAACAGGTGAGTCCCGGGGTGTTGATGCCCGAGAAGGTTCTGATCGCCCCAAGGCCGGCGATCACGAACAAGACGACGGCAGCAAGCAAGAAGATGCGTCGGATTCCCATGCCCGTCCTTTCCATGGCGGGCCATCACTCACGACCGGTGTGGACCGCGTCCCAGTCGACGGTTCCACGGCCTCGATGGAGCGTCAAGCCCAGGTCCACACCTCGGGTGATTCGAGGGTCGGTTCGATTAGGCGCGTCGAATGACTGCCGGTAATGTTGGGGCCGCGCGATACTAGTTGTGGTAAACGTGCCTCCCGGCCCTGGTAGAAGTTGTGACGACTGTCGCCGCTTCCCCAGTTCTCGAGGCATTTTTCATGGGTACGGGGCCCGTGCCCGGTTGAGGTTGCCAGCGGATCCAGGAATAAGCAGCTTGCAAGCATGAGGTCAAGCGAGGCCGACCTTGGAACCGAGGCCACTAGCGCGGGTGATGGTTCTCGGGCGCGTACCGAGTGGGTCCCGGGGGGCGGTCCTGGGTTGCTGCTGCATCGTCCCGGTCGGACGGTGTCGGCAGAGATATAGAGGAGGGTGAGATGGCCTTCATCGCCAGACGGCTCGCCACATATGCCGTCGCGGCGTGGGTGGCGATCACGGTGAACTTCTTGATCCCGAGGATGATGCCGGGCAACGTCGTGGCGGGGTACATGGCCAGGTTCCCGGGCCTGAACCCGAACGCGTACAAGGCGCTCGAGATCATTTTTGGCACTGGGCACCAGGGGAGCCTCCTCCACCAGTACTGGGAGTATCTCGTCAACCTGGTCCACGGGAACCTCGGAGTTTCGATCAACTTCTACCCCGACACGGTTGCGTCGGTCATCAAGATGACGATCATGTGGACGCTGATCCTCGTCGGCACCGCGACCGTCATGAGCTTCCTCCTGGGCACCGTGCTGGGCATCGTCGCCGGCTGGCGACGTGGCGGCCGCTTCGACCAGCTGCTCCCGGCCTTCACCTTCCTGCAGGGGATCCCCTACTTCTTCCTCGCGCTGTTGCTGATTGAGGGCCTCTCGATCCACCTAGGGTGGTTTCCCCCCGGCCAGGGCGAGTCCAACGGGCTACAGGTCGGTTGGAACTGGCCCTTCATCCAAAGCGCCGTCTATCACTCCCTCTTGCCGGCGTTCACCCTCATCGCCGCCTCGATGGCCGGCTGGATGCTGCAGATGCGTAACGTCATGATCACGACCATCGGCGAGGATTACGTCCTCGCCGCCCAGGCGAAGGGTCTGTCGAACCGTCGGGTCATCATGACCTACGCCGCCCGCAACGCGATCTTGCCGAACATCGCCGGTTTTGCCATCTCCCTGGGCTACGTGGTGGCCGGCGCGCTCGTCATGGAGCTGGTGTTCTCTTTTCCAGGTATCGGGTACACCCTGTACAACGCGGTGGTCGCCAAGGACTTCGCGCTGATGCAGGGCATCTTCCTCGTGATCGTGGCCGCGGTGCTCTTCGCCAACCTGATCGCTGACGCGATTTACGTCATCGCCGACCCGAGGACCCGCACGAGGGCCGCGTACTGATGAATCCTGTCGTGAACTACGTGAAGAACCTTGCTTTCCGGGTCCGGCAGCGCCACGCATGGAGAAGGTTGCCGCTGAAGGCCAAGGTCGGTGTCGTGATCATCGGGATCTTCCTTTTCCTCGCGATCGCTGGTCCGTACCTCAATCCTGACAACCCGTCGTACATGTCCTCGGTGAAGGACGTCGCGCAGCCGCCGAGTTGGTCCCACCTCCTTGGCACGACCATCTTTGGCCAGGACGTGCTTTCGCAGCTGCTCGTGGGCATCCGACCGACGGTCGTCATCGGGCTGACGGCAGGTGTCATCGCCACCTTTCTCTCGGTCGTCGTCGGCGTCAGCGCCGGTTTCCTCGGCGGTTACGCCGACGAGGGGCTTTCGTTGCTGAGCAACGTCTTTCTGGTCCTGCCCGCTCTGCCGCTCCTCGTGGTGATCTTCGGCTACCTGCCGAATGCCGGGAACCTAGACACGGCACTGGTGCTCAGCATCCTCGGCTGGCCGTGGGGCGCCCGGGTCATTCGGGCCCAGACCATGTCGTTGCGCAGCCGGGATTTCGTCGCCGCTTCCCGGGAGACCGGGGAAAGAGCCTGGCGGATCATCTTCTTTGAGCTGCTGCCGAACGAGGTCAGCCTCATCGCGGCGAGCTTCGTCGGCACCGTGCTCTACGCCGTGTTGACTTCGGTGGCCCTGACCTTCCTCGGACTCGGGGACCTATCGGCCTGGAGCCTCGGTTCGATGCTCTATTGGGTGCAGAACCAGAACGCCATCATCGTTGGCACCTGGTGGTGGTACCTGCCACCGGGATTGGCCGTGGCCATTTTCTCGATGGGCCTCGTGCTCTTGAACTTCGGACTTGACGAGTTCGGCAACCCACGGCTGCGTAACGCCAGCCGTCGGCAGAGGATCGGTGGTCAAGCCTGGCGGCCGTCCGACCCGACACCGGTCGTGCGCGATGGGGAAGGCTCCCGCCGGCGACTCGTTCCCGCCATGGCGACGGCTTCGTTGTCGGTACCAGCTGACGGCGGCAGACCGAGGTCCTTGGCCACCCGCGACGCATTTCCGACGAGCGATCAGGGAGGGACGACGTGACGTACGCCCCATCGGGCGTCGGGATGGAGACCGAGCAAGCCTCGGTGGCTCCGCCGAAATCGGCCAAGCCCCCCACCACCACTGCCCAGCCGGTCCTGGACATCCGAGGCCTGTGCATCTCCTATCGGTCCCTGGATGGAGATGTGCGGGCCGTAGAGCGTGTCGATCTGGCGTTGCAGCCGGGGGAGATCGTCGGGCTCGTGGGGGAGAGCGGTTCAGGCAAGTCGACGCTCGCCTACGGCTCGGTCCGGCTCCTGCGGCCTCCCGCGGTGATCACTGGCGGCAGCGTGACCTACCGGGGCCGCCGGTCCAGTCCTGATGGCGTCGCCGTGCTCGACCAGACGCCAGAAGAACTGCGTGCCTTGCGCTGGCGGGAGATCTCCATCGTCTTCCAGTCCGCGATGAACGCCCTGAACCCGGTGCTAAAGGTCGAGGACCAGCTCACCGACGTGATCGACGCTCACCTCTCCATGGACCACGACGAGCGGTTGGAACGGGCCGGGTCCCTCCTTGATTTCGTCGGGATCTCCCGCGACCGCTTGAAGAGCTACCCACACGAGCTCTCGGGCGGCATGCGCCAACGGGTGATGATCGCGATGGCCCTCGCGGTCGACCCCGAGATCGTGATCATGGACGAGCCGACGACCGCACTCGACGTCGTCGTGCAGCGGGAAATCCTTTCGCAGGTGGTCGAGCTGAAAGAGCGGCTTGGCTTCTCCATCCTGTTCATCACCCACGACCTCTCACTTCTGCTCGAGATCGCCGACCGGATTGCCATCATGTATGCGGGCCAGCTTGTCGAGGTCGGCTTGGCCCAGGAGATCCACCATCGGCCGGCGCATCCCTACACCCAGGGCTTGCTGCACTCGTTCCCCGCGCTCCACGGGCCCCGCCAGGAGCTGGCGGGCATCCCGGGCTCGCCGCCCGATCTGCGGGACCTGCCGCCGGGTTGCCCGTTCGTTCCCCGCTGCTCGTTCGCCAAGGACGCTTGTCGGGAGATCGACATGCAGCTCGCGTCCATCAAAGGCGAAAGCGACGCCTCCCACGTCTCGGCTTGCCCGTTCGTCCTTCCGGAGGGACCAGTGTCGGCGGGCGTCGCGCCGAAGGGCCGGCGGCGGTGAGCGAGGAGATCCGCTCCGCGGCGGAGTTCCGCGGTCCGCTGGTACTCGAGGCGGTGGCGATCCAGAAGGACTTCAAGCTGGGAAGCGGCCCGCGCGCTCCGGTGCTCAATGCCGTCCGGGGGGTTTCGTTTGGCCTCTACCGTTCCGGTGTGGTGGCCCTCGTAGGCGAGAGTGGCTCGGGTAAGTCCACCGTCGCCCGCCTGCTCGCCGGTCAAGAACGGCTAACGAGCGGCGAGATCCGCCTCGACGGCAAGACCGTGGGGCTCCAGCATCGCCGGGTCTTCCGGGTCTACAAGAGACAGGTCCAGATGGTCTTCCAGGACCCGTTCGCCTCGCTGAACCCGGTGCACACCGTCCGCTACCATCTCCGGCGCCCGGTGAAGATCCATGGCGGGGTGAGAGGCCACACCGCCGTCGCGAACGAGCTGGTCCGGCTGATCTCCGAGGTGCAGCTAATCCCGCCGGAGCAGTTCTTGGCGAAGTACCCGCACGAGCTCTCCGGTGGGCAGCGCCAGCGGGTCGCCTTCGCCCGGGCCCTGGCGGCGCACCCCCGGGTGCTGCTCGCGGACGAGCCGATCTCGATGCTCGATGTCTCGATCCGCCTGGAGATCCTGCACCTGCTCGACGACCTGCGCCAACGGCTCGAACTGGCGGTGCTCTACATCACCCACGACATCGCCTCGGCGCGTTATTTCGCCGATGAGACCCTCGTCATGTACGCCGGCGACATCGTCGAACGAGGTCCGTCCGAGGACGTCACCCAGCAGCCGGCGCACCCTTATACCCAGCTCCTCGTGGCCTCGGCACCCGATCCCGACGCGCTCGGCAGCTCGATGCGAACGGGCTCGACGATCGCCGCGGGTCAGGGGGGAAGTGCGCTCGCCAGCGTCGTCGGCTGCCGTTTCAGCCCCCGCTGCCCCTTTGCCGAGGACCGATGCCGTCGCGAGCAGCCGCCGACGATCCGCATCAGCGAGCAGCGGGCCGCCGCCTGCTGGCGTCTGGAGGTCGCCGCGCCGCACCTCGTGGCGGGGGTCGCCAGCGTGAAGGGTCCGGCGGCCTCTTCCTAGGTCTACGCGGCCGCCGCCCGGTCAGGGGCGGGCCACCCAGGTGGATGGCGCGACAACGGGTTGACCTGGGGTTTTTTAGCCACTCTCGAGATGGTGCCATGGCATCCCGTGGCCGGGCAGAGCCACCCGGGGCCGGTGGCGAGCTCCGCCGCTCGTCCGGTAGCTGCCGGGAGGGGTCCCGTGGGATGCGGCAAGACGCGGACGGTCACCTCATTCCTCGCGCCGGAGCAGGCCGCGCCCGGGCAACCCTCCGGCGGGAGCTGCGGTGCCGTTCTCTCGTCTCCACGCCTCGTCGGTGAGTTTCCGGGGGAACCAGACCCGGCGTCGGGGGGAGCAGGGTCTTGTGGCGGCGGGGCGCCCGCCGTCAGTTCTCACTTCGGTCCGCACACCGCGTCGTGTCGCAACGGGAAGGTCCCTTGTGAAGGGAGTCCCGTAGGCGGTACGCCGCGCCGGGAGATGGCTCCCCAGATGCTCGGCGCGCTCCGACCGGGCACCCCGGCGGCCGGGAGAATGGCGGGAGAGATTTTCGCCCTGGTTAACCAGGGCCAGGTCGGCCGGAAACCCGAGGCGTATACGAGGCGGGCCGGCGTGACGGAAAGCTAGGTCCCCGGGTTGGCGACCAGGGAGAGTCCAGCACGAGGCCACGAGAATCGGAGGCGGATCGTGGTTTGCTTAGAGACTGGCCTGCGCTCCATCTGGTACGGTTTGGAGGTTCCAAGGGCTCGATGGTCCGCGGAGCTGAATCGTGCACGTGTAGAGTCGCTCTCTGGCCTTAGTCCACAGAAAGGTCGCTAGAACATGACACGATGGTTAACCGATAAGAAGCTTCGGCGGGTAGTCGCGTCGAGCCTCATGGTCGCCGGCCTTTGTGGCGGGATGCTCGCGGGCATTTTCGCCTCAAACGCAGGCGCGGCCAAGGCCAAGCCCGGGCCGGCAGGCATCCTCTACATGGAGTCAAGCCCAGAGCCGACGCTGACGGACACGTTCAACCCGTTTGTGAGTTCGTCTCAGGTAACGGTTGGCGCGACTTCGCTGATCTATGAATCGATGTTGCAGTTCGACATCGCGGCCCCGACCAACCCGCCGTACGACTTCCTCGCGACGAGCTACAAGTGGGCCAACAGCGGTAAGACGATCCAATTCGTCATCCGCAAGAACGTGAAGTTCACGGATGGGACCCTTCTCACCCCGGCGATGGTCGCGACCGACTACAACAACCTGCTCACCTACCCGGGACTCAACGGCGGTGGCCTTGAGCTCACCAGTGCTGAGGCGCACGGGAATGCGGTGTCGGTCCACTTCACCACGGCTCAGTACACGAACCTCTACAACATCGGGTCGGTGCCGATCGTGGGCCCGACCTTCTGGTCGGCCGCTGGTAAGAACCCGGTGGCCTTCCCAGACCGCAAGCCGGTCGGGACCGGTCCGTACATGCTGGTGAAGGGTTACAGCGGAGGGAACATCGAACTCCTCGTCAACCCGAACTACTGGGGCGGACCGACCTGGTCCACCGCGGCGCCTTACGCCAGCAGCACGGCCTCCGCGGCTCACCGCTACCCGAAAGAGGTCTACTTCCCGCAGTACGCGTCGAACACCAACGTGCTCGCCAGTCTTGACAACAACAGCCTCACCTGGGCTGGGAACTTCATCACTGGTCTGCAAGCGTCGTTCCTGACGACCGCGGGAGTGGCCGCGGGTCACGCGGTCTGGTTCGCTCCGGTGAACACCGTGACGATCTGGCCGAACCTCTCGTCCAGCATTGTCGGGTGGACGGCAACCGGTTTGGACGTACGTGAGGCGATCTCGAATGCGGTTAACCGTTCCGCGCTCGGCTCGCTCGGTGAGTCCGGTTTCGAGCCGCCGGCGACGAACGAGTCTGGTCTTACTGAGCCGGGCTTCTCGTCACTGATCGACACCAGCCTGGGCAGCTTCTCGAAGACCGCTAACGTCTCCGCGGCGGATGCGGACATGGCTGCCGCCGGTTATACGCTCGACCCGGCCGGTTACTACTCGACTGCCGGAACGAACGCCACCGAGATCAACCTCCACATCACGGACCCGACGGCCTACACCGACTACGCGGCTGACTGCGCAATCGTCGTGCAGGACCTGCAGGCGGCGAAGATCAACGCCACCTTCGACGGGACCGACCCCACCACCTGGGGCACCAACATGGCGGATGGCAGCTTCACGTTGGGTATCCACTGGGGGGCCTCGAGCATCTCGGCCTACCAGGTGTACAACAACTGGCTGAACACCACCCTCCAAGGTACGGGTGGCGGTGACTTTGAGCGGCTGCCTGCCACGGCAGTGGACAGCAGCGGTACCAACATTCAGACCGACCTCGCGAACGTTGGCCTCTGCGTCGACGACCGCGACCGAGCTCACGGCTCTGAAGCCGCTGGAGGACTTCGTGGCGGCGGAACTGCCCGTCATCCCGATCCTGTACGGTGCGTCGTTCGACGAGTACAACCAGGGTCTGTTCACTGGTTGGCCGCACAAGTCGTACCCGTACGAGTCCGGCAGCCCGAACACCCCGACCAACGAGGTGATCGTTCTGCACCTGCGGGCGGTGAAGAAGTCATAAGCGGTTTAGGAGACAACTAGTTCGACGTCGCTGGATTAGGCCGTCGGCCCCGCAGGACTAGGGACCGGGCCTGGGCCAGTGGCGGTGTGTGGCCCTTGCCCAACCGGGCGAAATCCCGGTTGGGCAAGGGCCTTTTTTCATTCGGCCGACCACGCGCCGCACCATTCGGACTGCTCAACCGGGCGGGTTGGCCGACCTCTCCGGTCCGGGAGAGGCGGTGGCGGTGACGACGGGCGGGGTCTTCCCGAGGTGGTCGGGGCCGGTTGGTGCCATCGTGGTCAAAGCCCGACGTCGGATCCCGGGGGAGTCTTGCCTGGACGACTACGGTGACCGGCGGTGCGCGCCGAACGCGATGGCCAACTTTCCGGGTGGGTGTCCTCGTCCCGTCGCGCCGCCGGGACGCGATGAGTTCCCGGCTGGCATTCCCCGAGGGCTTCCTGTGGGGGGTGGGGACCTCCGCGTACCAGGTCGAGGGCGCCGCTCAGGAAGACGGCAAGGTCCTTTCGATCTGGGACACGTTCAGTCACGTTCCGGGCGCCGTCCACCACGGAGACAACGGCGACGTCGCCTGCGACCAGTACCACCGGATCGAGGCGGACGTGGAGCTGATGGCCTCGCTCGGGATTCCCGCCTACCGCTTCTCGATCTCCTGGCCCCGGGTGCAGCCCGACGGCGGCGGTTCCGTGAACGAGGGGGGCCTTGACCACTACCGACGCCTCGTGGATCTGCTGCGTTCCCGGGGCATCGAGCCGATGGTGACGCTCTACCACTGGGACCTGCCCCAGACCCTTCAGGACGCCGGAGGTTGGGCGAATCGCGACCTGGCGAGCCGCTTTGCCGAGTACGCGGGCGTTGTCGGCGGGGCCCTCGGCGATCGGGTGACCCTTTGGACGACGGTGAACGAACCGTGGGTGGCGGCGTTCAACGGTTACGCCAAGGGGATCCACGCCCCCGGAATCCGCGATGTCGGCGCCGCCCTGCGGGCGGCTCACCATCTTCTGCTCGGGCATGGTTTGGCCGTGGGCGCGCTGCGGACAGTGGCGGGGCCGTCGCCGCAGATCGGGATCGCCCTCAACTTGGAGTGCATCTACCCCGCGGGGCCGAGCGGGGAGGAGGTCGCGGCGGCGCGCCGGGTCGACGCGCAACTCAATCGCTGGTTCCTCGACCCGGTCCTGAGGGCGACCTACCCGGAGGAGCTATTCGGGGAATTCCTGCAGATGGCGGGGGAAGATTGCCTGCGGGAGGGGGATCTCGAAGTCATCGGGGCCGACGTCGACTTCCTCGGGATCAACTACTACAAGAGCCGACGCGTGTTCACCGATGCCGGCGCGAGGTGGGCGGGTGGCGCCGGGGAGCCGCTCGGCGGCCTCACCTACGAGGACTGGTTGGGCGTCTCCGAGGTGCCTGCCGGGAATCGCCCGGTGACGACGAAGGGCTGGACGATCGACCCCGAGGGGCTGACCGAGCTGCTGCTGCGAATCCGTGCCGACTACGGCGACCTGCCGCTCTACATCACCGAGAACGGGGCGGCGTATGCCGACTACGTCGACCCTGCCGGCACGGTGCGGGACCCCGAGCGCGTGGAGTACCTGAGGGACCACGTGGCGGCGGTGCATGCCGCCCTGGCCCAGGGCGTCGATGTTCGGGGCTATGTCGTGTGGTCACTGCTCGACAACTTCGAATGGGCCGACGGCTATTCGCAGCGGTTCGGCCTCGTGTTCGTGGAGTACAAGACGCAGGAGCGGATCCCGAAGACCAGCGCCTACTGGTTGCGCGACGTGATCGCCACCAACGCCATGGACGTCGCGCCCGCCAACCTCGGCTGAGCGAGCCCGCGGGCGACGTCGGTCTTTCTGGCCAGGTTTTCAGCCGGCGAGCTGGGCGGGCGAGTCGCACCTGCCAGCGGTTCGGCGAGCCACTCCGAAGTTCCTCGGGGTCTGGGCGCGTCGTGGGCGGGCGGAGGAACCGCGCCAGGTGCCGGGGATCGCGGGCCCCCTCCGGGAAGCACCTTTCCACCCGACGGCCAGGGAAAGGACCATCTCGGAGCCCTGGTTTGCCTCACGGAGGCTTCGTGGGGCCCGGCGGGTCATCGTGGTGATCCGGACCCGCCTTCCCCAGCTGACGAGGGCGTGCGCTCCACGGTCGCCAAGATGGTGACGGTCGACCCAGCGGGCGCCGGCTGGAGCAGGTTGCCGGCAACACGGGTGCCGTCGACCACGAGCTCGTGGACGCGCCCGGTAACTCCAGGGCTCTTTTGGACCGTGATGTCGTAGGTCGCGCCCCGCCAGCGCCGGCGGGCGCTGAAACCGCTCCAGGCCGCCGGCAGCACGGGATCGACCCGCAGGCCGTCGAGCTCGGGACGCACACCGAGGATCCACTGGGAGATCGCCGTCATGTGCCAGGAGGCCGAGCCCGTGAGCCAGGAGTTCTTCGCCTCACCGAAGGACGCGGCGTCGCGTCCCGCGATCATCTGCGCGTACACGTAGGGCTCGCAACGGTGGATGTCGCTGATCGGCGCCCGGGCGGACGGATTGGTCCGGCGGTAGTAGTCGAAGGCGGCGTCGCCGTCGCCGATTGCCGCTTCGGCGATCATGATCCAGGTGTTGGCGTGACAGAACACGCTGCCATTCTCCTTGTAGCCCGGAGGATACGAGGAGATCTCCCCTAACTCGAGGTGATACCGGCTGTACGGCGGGGCCAGGAGCATGATCCCGTGCTCGGTGGCGAGACGTTCCTCGACGCTCGCCAACGCGGCGGCTGGTTTGCCCTCCGCCGCTCCAATGGCCGCCATGGCGCAGATGCCTTGCGACTCCAGGAAGATCTGGCCTTCGTCATTGCCGTGCGAGCCGACGGGCTCTCCGAAGTGGTCGTAGGCGCGCAGATACCAGCCACCGTCCCAGCCGTGTTCCTCCACGGCGGAGGCCATGCGGGCCGCCTCGGACTCGTAGGAGGCCGCTTCGTCACCTAATCCACGTGCCCGGGCGATGGCGGCGAGTTCCCTGGCGGCGAGGACGAACTGGCCGGCGATGAACACCGACTCGGCGACACCTCCTTCCCGGTTCCCGGTGGTCTGGAAGGACTCACCCGGGGTGTCCGAGAAGCAGTTGAGGTTGAGGCAGTCGTTCCAGTCGGCGTGACCGATGAGCGGCAGCCCGTGCGGACCCAGCCGGTCGAGGGTGTAGCGGATGCAGCGCTGGAGGTGCTCGTAGAGCGGCGTCTCGGTTCCGGGTGCGAGATCGTAGGGCACGGGCTGGTCCAGGATCGCCAGGTCGCCGGTCTCATTCAGGTAGGCGCCGACCGCGAGCACCAACCACAGGGGGTCGTCGTTGAAGCCGGAACCGATCTGGTCGTTCCCCCGCTTGGTAAGCGGCTGGTACTGGTGGTAGGCGCCACCGGTGGGGAGCTGGGTCGCCGCGAGGTCGAGGATCCTCTCGCGCGCCCGACCCGGGACCTCGCTCGAGCAGCCGAAGAGGTCCTGGCTCGAGTCGCGGAAACCCATGCCCCGGCCGATGCCGGACTCGAAGCCTGACATGGACCGGCTGAGATTGAAGGTCACCATGCACTGGTAGGGGTTCCAGATGTTCACCATCCGGTTGGTGTCCTCGTCCGGTGTCTCGACATGGAGCACCGAGAGGAGCTCGTCCCAGGAGCGCCCCAGCCCGGCCAGGCCCTCCTCGACGGTTGCGGGGCGCAGCCAGTGCTCGATCACCGGACGGACCCGTCGCTTGTCGAGGGTCTCGGAGCCCGGTGGGTCGAACTTGGCGTCCGGCGGGTTCTCGGAGTAGCCGAGGACGAAGATCACCTCGCGGGTCTCACCGGGTGGGATCGAAAGGCGGACATGGTGGGAACCGATCGGCGACCAGCCGTGCGCGATCGAGTCGAAGGAACTGCCGCGTTCGACCGCCACCGGCGCCTCCCAGCCCCGGTAGGCGCCGAGGAAGGTCTCCCGCTGGGTGTCAAAACCGGCGAGCGGCTCCGAGCAGGCGAAGTAGGCGAAGTGGTTGCGCCGTTCCCGGTACTCGCTCTTGTGGTAGATGACGCCCTCGACGACCTCGACCTCCCCCACCGAGAAGTTGCGCTGGAAATTGGTCATGTCGTCCATCGCATCCCAGAGGCAGAACTCGACCAACGAGAAGACCGAGAACCGGGCCGGTCCCCGGCGCTCGTTCGTCACCCGGAGGCGCCAGACCTCGAGGTTCTCGCCGAGGGGGACGAAGTACAGGGTCTCGGCGCGGATCTCGTTTCGAGTCGATCCGATGGACGTATACGACAAGCCGTGACGGCACTCGTAGGTGTCGAGTTGGCTCTTGGTCGGTTGCCACGACGGCGACCAGAAGTCGCCGTCGGCGTCGTCGCGCAGGTAGATGTAACGGCCTCCGAGATCAGAGGGCACGTTGTTGTGGCGGTAACGGGTGATCCGGCGCAGGCGGGGGTCGCGGTAGAACGAGCAACCGCCTCCGGTGTTGGAGACGAAGGCGAAGTACTCCTCGGTGCCTAGGTAGTTGATCCAGGGAAGCGGCGTATCCGGCTGGGTGATGACGTACTCCCGGCGTTCGTCATCGAAGAATCCGTAGTGCACGGCGCCTCCCTTTCTCTCTGGGATCAAAAGACCCGGGTGATCTGCGCCTCGCCGCCTTCGATCCCCCAGTCGGAAGGAACGTTACTGTCGCCCCTTCGTCGGGACGGGATTCTTCGAAGCATCCCAACGGGCCCGATCCCGGTGTTCGTGCCGTACGTGTCACCTCGGGGGACGGGTCACCAGATCCGGCGAGGGGATCGTGGCGGAAGGAGGGCGCGAGAGGCGCGCCGGAGGTGGACATCGCGCGGCCGTCGGGTGCTCCACTGGGATGGACCGGGCGGGTCTTCGCCGGACGGCCCTCAAGGCTTGGCGTGCTCCAGGCCGGGGACCGACTTCGAAGGTCCTGGTGTTCCACGCAGTTACTTGTTGCCACTTCACCGAGATCTATACTTAACTTAACAACTTCGATAGATTTTATTAGGTAGGAGCTATTCCCCCCACCACGCCGGACATCGACCCCATCAACGCTGGGGTGCAGCTCTTCCGGAGCTGCCTCGTTTCTTCCGAGTACCCGGGAGTCGAGTCCGCGACCAAGTGGCTGTTCGAAAAGTTCGGCGTCGAGTACATCGTCAACACCGATCAGACCTGCTGTACGGGGCTGGGTTACTACTCCGACCTCATGCCGTTCCAGACGACGTTGGCGATCGCGGCGCGCAACGCCTGCGTGGCGGTCGACGCCGAGCACCCGATCCAGGCCTATCTGTGTTCCACCTGCTACGCGATCAACAAGAAGTGCCGTGACGTGCTCGAGGTCCCCGAGTACCGGAAGCAGGCCAACGAGACCCTGGTGAAGATCGGCCGCCGTTACGACGAGGGCGTGGCCCGCACCATCCAGCACCGTCACAGCCTCGAGATCCTCTGGAGCCAGCATCGCTCCATCCCCGACCTCATCCGCCGACGGTTGTCCGGCATCAAGGTGGCCACCCACCCGGCCTGTCACTACTGCAAGGTCTTTCCGGACGAGGTGCTCGGCGACAGCGAGAACTTGATGTTGCCCGAGGACCTGCTCGAGCCAGCTGGGATCGTGAAGACCGGCAACTACCCGGAGAAGACGACCCACTGCGGCGCCGGGTTTCGCCAGATCTTCGTCAACCCCTCGCTCTCATTGGCGGTCACGCGGGAGAAGCTGAAGCGCCTCGCCGCCGAGAAGATTGACGTGCTGGTGCACATGTGTCCGAATTGCTCGGTCCAGTTCGACCGCTACCACGACGCCATCTCGGAGACGACCGGCGAGGAGTACCCCTTCGTCCACCTCCACGTGCAGCAGCTCCTGGCGCTGGCCCTCGGGGCCGATCCGGACACCGTCTGCGGGGTGGAGTCGCATTCCCAGAACCTCGAACCGCTGCTCGAGCGCATCGGCGCCCGCCAGCACGCGCCTACGGGCGCCCGGCAAGAAGGGAGTTCCTGACGCGCTGCGGGGTCTTCCTCTGCGAGTGTGGCGGCAACATCTCCGACGTCTTGGACCTCAGGTCGCTCGCCGCCACCGGGCGCGCCCTGCCCGGGGTGGTCAACGTCTCGGTGAGCCAGTTCATGTGCGGCACCGAGGGCCGCCGGCGCATCGAGCGCGCCGTGCAGTCCCGGGGGCTCGACCACCTGGTGATCGGCGCCTGCTCCCGGCGCGTCCAGGGTCCGACCTTCGAGCGCATCGCCCGTGAGCTGCGTCTCGGGGAGAACGCGGTGGCCTTCGCCAACCTGCGCGAGGGCTGCTCTTTTGTTCACCGCGACGAACCGGCCAAGGCTCAGAAGAAGGCCGAGACCATCCTCGCCGCGGCGGTGGCCCGGGCCTCCCAGCAGTCCGACTTGAAGCGGTTACGCACCTTTCTGCACCGGTCGGCGGTCGTGGTCGGTGGGGGGATCGGCGGGTTGTCTGCCGCCGAGGAGCTCGCCGACGCGGGCATCGACGTCCACCTCGTCGAGCGGGAGCAGTCGCTCGGCGGCTATATGGCTCGCCTTTCTAAAACCTTCCCGACCGAGGACTGTGCGATGTGCTCGCTCGCCCCCCGGCTCGCCAACGCCGCCACCAACTCGCGTATCCACGTCCACACCCTGGCCGAGGTGACCGCGGTGAGCGGGCCGCCGGGGGAGCTGCGGGTGCGGGTGCTCCACCGGCCGAGCTTCGTGTCCGAGCGTTGTGTCGCCTGCGGAAGATGCACCTCGGCGTGCCCGGTCGAGCTCGACAGTGTCTTCGACTTCGGCATGTCCAAGCGGAAGGCGATCGGCCGGCCGTTCGCCAACGCGGTTCCGCCGGGCTTCGCGATCGACCACCGCGGCTGGGCACCGTGCATGTCGGTCTGCCCGGTGCACACCGCGGCCCAGGGGTGTGTGGCGCTCGTCGCCCAGGGCCGTACCGGGGAGGCCTACGAGTTGGCGAGCCGGGAGAACCCCTTCCCGAGCCTGTGCGGTCGGGTGTGTCGCCACGACTGCGAAGCGGCCTGCACCCGCGGCCGGGTCGACGGCCCGGTGGCGATCGCCGGGATCGGGCGTTTCATCGCCGACCGGGTGGGCTCGGCCCCGCCGGTCGTGGTCCCGTCGCCGGTGTACTCCGAAAGGACGGCGGTCGTGGGCGCTGGCCCGGCGGGGCTGACGGCGGCCCGTGAGCTCGCCCGGCTCGGCTACCCGGTCACCGTCTTCGAGGCGCAGCCCGAAGCCGGAGGGGCCCTGCGCTATCTCATCCCGGAGTTCCGCCTACCCCGGGAGCTTTTGGCCGCCGAAGTCGACCGGGTGCTCGCCCACGGGGTCACGCTGCAAACCGGACAGCGTTGCGGGGCCGACTTCACCGTGGAGTCCCTGCTCTCGTCGGGCTTCCAGGCGGTGTGTCTGGCGGTCGGGCTCCAGGGGGCCGCCCCGTCGCCGCTTGCGGGGTCGGACCGGCGGGGGGTGGTCTCGGCGGTCGACCTCTTGCGGTCGCGGGCCGAGGGCGGGCCCGCCGAGGTGGGACGGCGGGTGGTGGTGATCGGGGACGGCGACCTCGCCTTCGACGCCGCCCGTAGCTGTCTGCGACTCGGCGCCGAGTCGGTGACCGTGGTCGGCGTCGAGGACGCCCCGGCGCCCTCCGGCCCGGCCGAACTGCTCGCCGAAGCGCTCGAGGAGGGGATCGAGGTGGCCGGCGGGCTCTCGCCGGTGGAGATCGTCGGCGCCGATGCCGTCACCGCGGTGCGGTTCCGGCGCCGGGTGCCCCCCGACGGGGACGGTCCGGTCGAATTCGCCGCCGACTGCGTCGTGGTGGCGGAAGAGCCCCAGATCGAGGAGGCGTTCCTTTCCGGCACGACCGGCGTTCGCCTCGTCGACGGACAGATCGTGGTCGACCGGGCGACGATGATGACCGACCGCCCGGGCGTGTTCGCCGCCGGAGACGCCGCCGCCACCGGGCCCCCGACCCCGATCGAAGCGGTCGCCGCCGGGAGACGGGTGGCGCGCGCCATCCACAACTACCTGCGCGGCGAGAACTGGGCCGAGGTGTGGGAGCCGGCGCGTCCCCGCGCCGAGGTGGCCGACGCCGACCTCCCCACCGGCCAGCCGGACCCCCGCCGGCCGTTGCCCCTCGTCGCGACGGCCGAACGGCGGCGATCCTGGGCCGAGGTGGGGGTCGGCTACTCCGAGGACGACGCGGTCGCCGAGGCCCGGCGCTGTCTCGCCTGTGGCGGCTGTTGCGAGTGCCGATCCTGCGAGACGGTCTGTCCCGCCCACGCCATCGACTTCGACCAGGAGCCGTGGGAGGAGGAGCTGACGGTCGGCGCCATGGTGATCGCCACGGGACACCGGGAATTCGACGCCCGGCGCAAACCGCCGCTCGGCTACGGGCGCTACGCCAACGTGATCACCCAGAGCCAGCTGGCGCGTCTCCTCTCCGCCTCGGGGCCGACCGGCGGCCAGCTGCGGCGGCCCTCGGACGGCGAGGTGCCGAGGCGGGTCTTCATGCTGCAGTGCGTCGGCTCCCGTGACCAGACCTCCCGGGGCAACACACACTGTTCGGCGATCTGCTGCCTTTTCGCCACGGTGCACGCCTCGCTCATCAAGCAGGACCATCCCGACTGCGAGGTGACCATCGGGTACACCGACCTCCGGGCTCCCGGCAAGGCCCACGAGGAGTACTTCCGATTGGTCGCCACTCGGGGGGTCCGCTACGTGCGCACCCGGGTCGGCGAGCTGATCGAGGAATCCGACCGAAGCCTGCGGGTCCGTTTCGAGGACACCGTCACCGGCGTGAAGTCCGAGGAGCTGTTCGACCTGGTGGTGCTGTCGGCCGGGCTGGAGGCCTCCGAGGGGACAGCGCAGATCGCCCGGGTGGCGGGGCTCCAGCAGGACTCGGCGGGCTTCTTGAAGGAGTACCACCCGAAGCTCCGCCCGGTGGACACGGCGCGCGCCGGCATTTTCATCGCCGGCACCGCCCAGGGCCCGAAGAACATCCCGGACACCATCGCCCAGGCCAAGGCGGCGGCGGCGCGGGTGATGTCCATGCTCTCGAGCGGGTTCTTGATGACGCCCGCCGAAGTGGCCTGGTCGGATCCCGAGGTGTGCATCGGCTGTGGCGTCTGCGAGAACGTCTGTCCCCAGGCCGCGGTGCACGTCGTCGAGAACGGGCGGGCGCACGCCGTCGTCGAGTCGGAGAGCTGCGGGGGCTGCGGCATCTGCGTCGCCGAGTGTCCCTCGGGGGCGATGACCCTCGGGGGCTTCTCCGACGCCGAACTCCTCGCCGAGGTGATGGCGCGTGCCTAGCGCAGGGGCCCGAACGGCCGACCAGGCAGCCGTGGCGGCCGAGGCGGGGACGGAGGCCACCTCCCCGACTGACGAGGCCGAGCGCACCATCATCGGCTTCTTCTGCCGGGAGTGTGCCTACGCGGCCGCCGACGCGACCGGGAATTCCCGCATTCCGCTGCCTTCCACGATCCGGAGCGTGCTGGTGCCGTGCACCGGTCGGGTCGGGCCCCTCCACGTCCTGAGCGCGCTCGCCGGGGGGGCCGACGGCGTCTTCGTCGCCGGCTGTCTGGAGGGCCAGTGCCATCACCGGGAGGGCAACCTGTCCGCGCTCGACCGGATCGCCTTCGTGCAGAGGCTGCTCGAATCGGTGGGGGTCGAACCAGAGCGGGTCCAGATGTTCACGATGAGCGCGGCCGACTCCCCGCGTTTTGTGGCCGCGAGCCGCCAGATGCACGCCACCATCTCCGACCTGCCCCGATTGGCGAGGCGGTAGGACGATGCCACTCACCGCGCGGGGCCGGGAGATCCTGGGGTCGCTTCCGGGCGTCGGGCCGGCGACCACGACCGACGGGATCGGCTGCGAGATCGTCCGCCACGAGGAGCTCTGCCTCGGCTGTGGCCGCTGTGTCAAGGCCTGCCCGAGTGCCGCCCTTTCGGAGAGCTCGCGCTTTTGTCCGGCCCAGCTCTACGACGCGCCGGCCGGGACGACGCGGGGCGAGCTGGGAGCCGCCCTGCGGCGGATCGCCCGCCACGAACCGGATGGTTGGTTCGCGGTCCCCCCCCGGGTCCGGACCTTTCGGGCCATCGAGTTCGATCCCTCGCGCTGTCTCGGCTGCGGGGCCTGTACCCGGGCCTGTCCGACCGGCGCCCTCACCGCGCAGCCGGTGGAGGTGGGCGCGCTCGGTGGCTTTGAGGTAGCCGCTCCTTCCGGCTCGGCGGTCGTGGGATGAAAGAGGAAGGAGCGGTCGTGGCCGACGCGACCCGGGTCCTTATCTGCGAGTGCGCCGGAACGATGGCGGCCAACGTCGATTTCAACGCGCTCGAGCGGGCCCTTTCCGAAGACTGCGGCGCGGTGGAGAGACGACGGGTCTGGTGTGGGGCAGAAGGCCAAGCCCGCCTGGCGGAGCTCACCGAGGACGGATCCGGCGAGCGGCTCGTCTTCGTCGGTTGTTCGGCCGACTCCGTCGCGCAGCGCTTCGGGCGGCTGGTCGGCCAGGGGCTCGAGCTCGAGGTGGCCGACGTCCGGGAGGGCTGTTCGTGGGTGCACGGCGACGACCGCCCCGCGGTCACCGACAAGGCTCTCCGTATCGCCCGGGCCGCGGTGCGCTTCCCGGCCGCCCGGTCGCGTCCCGCCGCCGGCAAGGCGCGGGTGGATTCGGTCGTCGTGGTGGGCGGTGGTGTCGCCGGCCTGGGGGCGGCGACCGAGCTCGCCCGGATGGGGCACCACGTCGACCTGATCGAGCGCCAGCCGTTCCTCGGCGGCTACGCCACCCGCATCGGCCCGGCCTACCCGACGAACGACTGCGGGGCCTGCCTACCGACCGTCGAGGAACAGGCCGGGGTGCGCAAGTGCCTCTATCGCAACGTCGCCGTCGACCATCCCAACTTGTCGGTCTGGCGTCGCACCGAGGTGCAGTCGGTGTCGGGGGATCCGGGCGACTTCGAGGTCACGCTCCGGCAGCTTCCGAACATGGTGACCGCGGAGTGCGTGGACTGCGGCCTGTGCGAGAAGGCCTGCCCGGTCACCGGACCGGACGGCGAGCACCAGGCGATCTTCAGCGAACTCTTCGACGGCCGGGTCCGCTGGGCCGTCGACCTCGACGCCTGCACCTTCTGCGGAGCCTGCGCCGAGGCCTGCCCGGTCGAGGCCATCGACTTCACCCAGTCGCCCAAGCTCGCCAAGTTGGCCGCCGGCGCCATCGTCGCCGCTCTGGGCTGCGACCCCGCCCCGGGCGAGCTCGTCGCGCACCTCGGCTACCCGTCGGAGCGGGTGCTCACCCAGTTGGAGTTCGCCCGGTTGCTCGACGACTGGGAGGAGCGGCTGTGGCTGGATCAGCCGCCGGTCGACGAGGTGGTGATGATCCAGTGCGCCGGGTCGCGGGACCTTCGCCGGCTCCCGTACTGCTCCCGGTTGTGCTGCACCATCGCCCTCAAGCACGCCATCCGGTTGCGCAAGCTCTTCCCCGAGACCCGGGTGACCATCTGCTACCTCGAACTGCGCACGCTCGGTGCCGAGGGCGAGCAGTGGTACACCGCGGCGCGCCTCGCCGGGGTCGAGTTCTTGAGGGGTTCGCCGCCCCGGGTGGAGCTCGACGGGGATCACCGCCCGGTGGTCGAGGTCGAGGACGTCGCCGCCGGCGTCAAGCGGCTCTTGCAGCCGGACCTCGTGGTGTTGTCGACGGGTTTTGTGCCCGCCGCCGACACGGCGCGGATCGCCAGCGTGCTCGGCACGCGGCTCGACGAGGCGGGCTTTCTTGCGGTGCTCGACGCCAAGAACCGGGCCACCGAGACGTCGGCCGAGGGGGTGTTCGTCTGCGGCTCCGCTTCCGGGCCGAAGTCGCTCGTGGAGTGTTCGACCGAGGCCGCGGCGACCGCCAGCCACGTCCACAGCTACCTCACCTCCGCCGGCCGACGCCGCGCCGCAGCCCCGCGCGTGGACGAGTCGCGCTGTGTCGGCTGCGACGTCTGCACCGGCGCCTGCCCGTTCGGTGCCACCAGCCTGGTGGCGAGTCCTCCCGGGGCCCAGCGCCCGTCTGGGTTGCGCACCGAGGCCATGCTGGCGGTGATCGACGAGGAGGTCTGCCGCGCTTGCGGGATCTGCGCGGCCCTCTGCCCGGAACTGGCCATCGCCCACAGCCTCGACGACGAGACCCTGCTCGGCCGGGTGCGCACGCTCGTCGAAGGGGCGGACAACCCGGTGCTCGGCTTCGTGTGCGCCGAGTGCGCCGGGGCGGCCTTCACCCTCGGCGGGCTTCGCCGCGACCGCTACCCGGAGAACGTGCGTCTCGTCGAGCTGCCCTGCCTTGGCCGGGTGAGCGCCTTGCACCTCATCGAGGCGGCGCGGGGCGGCGCGATCGGGATCTTCCTCGCTGGTTGCGCCGAGGACCGCTGCCAGTACCGCCGCGGCGACCAGAGCGCCGCCGAGCAGATCGCGGTGGCCGCCGAGCTCCTCGGCGAGGCGGGCAGCCCGATGCCGATCGAGCTGTGGCACCTGTGCGCGGCCGAACGTCACACGATCGGGCGGCGGATCCGGCTCTTTTGCGCCCATGCCGAGCGGCTCGCTGGCGAGCGCGCCGACGCCGCGCTGGTGTCGACCGGTGTCGTCGGGGGATCGTCGTGACCGTCGTCGCCACCGACGAGGCCCGGGCCGCCCTGGCGGCGGTGGCGGAGCGCTGCCGACCGTGTTTCCAGTGCGGCCAGTGCCGAAGTGCCTGTCCGCAGGGCCAGGAAATGGCCGAAGGGCCGCGCCGGGTGATCCGTCACCTGCTGGCGGGAGACGTCGCCCGGGTGCTCGCGGCCGAAGACGTGTGGCGTTGCGCCGACTGCGACGCCTGCACCAGAGCCTGTCCGATGCAGATCGACGTCGCCGCGGTGATGGCGGAGGTGCGTGAGCTGCAACGAACCTATGGTGGCACCCGCTGCCCCGAGCGGGGCGCGATCGGGGTGGCAGCCCGGCGGCTCCAGAGGAAGTCGACGATTGACGCGGTGGGCTTCGGGGCGGCGATGGCCCTTCGGGGGTTCGTTCCCGACGATCTCGTCGAGGCGGCCTCACAAGGGGTGCGCCGCGTCGCCCGCCGTTGGCGAAAGACGCCCCGGTCCGGTCCCGCTACCGGGGCAACCACCTTGTTCTACCCCGGCTGCGCGCTCTCCCAGGACCCCGGGCTCTACGGGAAGACCCGCTCGTTGGCCGCCGGTCTCGGTGTGAACCTGGCGGAACCCGAGGGGGCCGGTTGCTGTGGCCATCCGGCCTTCGGCGCACCGCCGGCGTGTCTCGTCGCCGCCGGGTCGGTGGTGACCGCCTGCCCGGCCTGTGACCGCTCGCTCGTCGCCGCCGGGGTCGCCACCACCCCCTTGTGGCGAGTGCTGGTCGACACCGCCCGGCGTGAAGGGCACAAGCTCGCGCCCCGCGCCCCGCGGTTCGTGCCCTACGTGGGGTGCCTCGCCGACCGCGACGCCGCGCTGGCGGCCCTGGCCGAGGCGGCCGAGCTCGCCGGGGCGACCTCGGTGACGGCCTACCCCTCGCTCCACGCCGGTTGCTGCGGCGGGCTCGGTGCCGTCTATCGGGGACCGAGCCGGGAGGTCCAGGCGCTGCTGCGGTTCGCCGGGGCGGAGGGGTCCCCGATCGTCACGCCCTGTCTTCTGTGCCGGGACAACGTGCGGGCGGCGGCGAAGCGCAGCCGGGCCGGCGTCACCGCGTACTTCTGGCCGGAGTTTTTCCGGCCCGCCGCCCAGTCAGAAAAGGGAGGAACCGATGCCTGAACCCGAGGAGGAGACGACAGTCCTCGAAGATAGCTCCTACACCAACCCCTACTCGGTCATCGCCGAGACCACCTTCCACGCCCCGCCCCCGGCCCACCGGGAGATCACCGAGAGGATCGCCAACGACCCGCGCATGCATGCCCACGTCGAAGGTTTCCTCTCCTGTCTGCAGTGCGGCATCTGCACTTCGGGGTGCCCGGCCGCCCGCTTCGGCGACTACTCACCCCGCGAGATCGTGCGACGCGCCCTCGACGGCGATCCGACGCTCCTCACCGACGACACCGTCTGGCTCTGCTTCTACTGCTACACCTGCCAGAGCCGCTGCCCGCGGGGGAACTCCGTCGCGGTCATCAACCAGATCATCCGCGGCCTCCAGGTGGAACAGGGTTACGGGATAAAGCACGTGAAGATGTTCACCGCGTGGGCCGAGCAGTTCTACGACAAGGGAATCGGTGGTACCCCGCAGGTCTTCTTCCATGACCGGGTCGAGGCCCTGGGCCCGAAATGGCGGCGTTACATGGCCCGCCGCGACGAGCTGCGCGACGAACTCGGTCTCGGCACTATGTTCCCGTCCGAGCAGGCGGCCACCGAGATGCGCACGATTATGGACGACACCGGCTTCCGGGACCGATTGCTCTCGATGGGCGCCTGGGGAGGGGACCGCGACCACTGAGTCGTGGGCGGGCGCACAGCTGCGGCCGCGAGAACCGCCTCGATGGCCCGGGAAGGCCGTCTCGTCACTCCGTGTCGGTTGGCGCCGTTCAGATCTCAGTTGCGCCGGACGGTCGGCGTGCCGGTCGTCGCCGAATGGGATCCCTCGGGGTCCCGGTGACGATCGGTCGAGGAACGACCGACCTCCCGCCCGCCGTCCAGGGTGATCACCTCGTCGACCAGCTGCCCGAGTTCGGGTTCGTGGCTGACGACGAGGACCGAACGCGACCCGGTGGCACCCAGGAGCTCCTCGAGCATCTCGGTCGAGGAGGCCGGGTCGATGTGCGCCGTCGGTTCGTCGAGGGCCAACACCTCGCTCCCGACGAGCAGAGCCCGGGCCAGGCCGAGCCGCTGGCGTTCGCCGGCGCTCATCGGTCGGCCACCCGTGCCGAGCCGGGTGGCGAGTCCCTCCGGCAACGCGGCGAACCACGCCGTCAGCCCGACGTGATCGAGCGCCGCCAGGCACTGCGCGTCGGTGGCACCGGCGGCGGCGAGGCGCAGGTTGTCGCCGAGGCTGGTGGCAAAGACGTGGGTCGTCTCGGCCATCCACCCGACGTGACGGGCGATGCCGCCGCGGGTCATCTTGGCGACGTCGATTCCCCCGATGGTGGCGCGACCGTGCGAGCACGGCACGAAGTGCAAGAGCGCCCAGAGCGCGCTCGTCTTGCCCGACCCGCTCCGCCCGACGAGGGCGACCCGTCGTCCCGGCGGCAGCTGCACCGACAGCCCCTGGAGCGAGACGGTTTCGCCGTGCACCACCCCGACGTCGTCGAGGGCGACCGCGCAGCCGCCCACGGGCGGGCTGCCGTCGACCTCGGGCTCGCGGACCGGGGCCCGCAGCTCCCGGAGCCACCGGAGACGGCGAGTCGCGGCCCGGGCGGCGTCGCGGTCGGTAAGCACCGAGGGGAGACTGGCGCACTGGTCGTAGACGGCGAGCGCCACGAACACCTCCACCGCGAGCATCACCCCGGAGAGGCGACCGGCGTCGTGGGTGGCGATGCCGGTGGCGACAACGGCGATGAGCGCCGCCGCCGCGGTCCAGGTGACCCCGGCGCGACCCACTCCGGTGGCGAACGCCCGCCGGGCCGCGCCGGCGTTGGAGCGCTGGCGGATTTGTTCGAGGCGTTCTTCCACGAGGTCCTCGCGTCCGTAGGCGACGAGCTCACGGGCGGCGCGCATGGTGTCGACGACGGAATCGGCGAGGTCGGTCCGCGCCGCGGCCTCGCGCTCGGCACCGGACCGGCCGAGCCGGGCGAGCGCCAACGCGACCACGACGATGCCGATCGCCCCGGCCCCGAGCACCGCCCCGACGGTCGGCTCGACCAGGGCGGCGACGCCGGCCCCGAGGACGACGCTCGCGGTGATGTCGATCGTGGCGGTGACCTTCTTGGCGAACGCCGTCGCGATCACCTCGGCGTCCGAGACGAAGCCGCTCAGCACGGCGCCGGTGCCTTGGTCGGCGAGCCCGCCGGGAACGAGGGGTTCGAGCGTGTCGAACAGATCGAGCCGCAGCCGGCCGAGCAGGTCGAGGGAGACGTCGTGGACGCCGAGCCGCTGGAAGTAGCGGGCTAGTCCTCGACCGAGGGCGAAGGCCTGCACGAGGCCGATGGCGACGCTGAGAACGAACACCGGCGGACGCTCGGCGGCCCGGGTGATGAGCCATCCCGAGGTGGCCAACAGGCCGATGCCGCAGATGGCCCCGATGGTCCCGGAAGCGATCGCCCGGGTGAACCGGCGTGGCGCGAGGCCAAGCCCCCGGGGAGACCAGCCGCGCTCCCTCAGGTGAGCTGAACCGCGTTCACCGGTGGTTCGGGCGACAGCGGTCATCGGGAGCTCACCGTCCCGCCCGAAGCCGCACGCCCGCCGCCACCCCTGCCGGGTCGCTCTCCCGGTCCGGACCGTCCGCCGGGGACTCGGTCGGGACGAATCGGCCGGCGGAAAGCGTCACGACACGGTCGGCGAGGCGGGTGACCGCCATGCGATGGGTGACGATGAGGGCGCTGCGCCCGGTGAGCACCTGGCGGAGCCCGGTGAGCGCCGTACGCTCGGCGGCCTCGTCGAGATGCACGGTGGGTTCGTCGAGGAGGTACAAGGACCCCGGGTGCAAAAGGGTTCGCGCCAGGGCGATGCGTTGCAGCTCTCCGGAGGACACCGGCCGTCCGGCGTCGCCCAGGCGGGTGGCGAGACCTGCCGGCAGCCGCTCGGCCAGATCCGCCGCGCCGGCGGCGGCCAGAGCGGCCAGGAGATCTTCGTCGCCGGCCCCGGGGTTGGCGAGACGGAGATTCTCCGCCAGTGAGCGCCCCAGCAGAGCCGGACGCTCGGGCAGATAGGTGAGACGCCGCCGCCACGAGACGAGATCGAGGTCGCGCAGGTCGACGTTTCCGACGGTGACCGCCCCGCGGTCCGGGGAGGAAAAGCCCAGCAGCAAAGAGACCACCGTCGACTTGCCGCTGCCGTTCGGCCCGACCACGACGACGATCTCACCCGGTGCGATGGTGAGGTCGGCGTCGGCGAGGACCGGGTCCTCCCGCCCCGGGACCTCGAAGCGCACCGAGCGAAGCTCCACCGGCACCTGTGCCGGGTCGGGCACCGCCGCGGGGCGGGTGGTCGCGGGGTTGTTCCCGCCCGGTCGCGACACCATGACGCCGGTGGGGTGGCCAGGACCGATGAGCGCCAGGGCCTGAGCGACGGCCGCCAGACCCTCGGTGCTCTCGTGAAATTCGGCGCTCGCCCGCCGCAACGGCAGGAAGACCTCCGGCGCCACGATTAGCACCGCGAGCGCCGCCGAAAGCCCGACCGTCCCATTGAGGAGCCGGAGCCCGAGGGGGACCGCCAGGAGGGCGACGGACACCGACGCCAAGGTGTCGAGCACCAGGGCGGAGAGGAAGGCGGTGCGCAGCGTCGAAAGGCTCGCCTCGCGTAGCGCCGTACCGGCGCGTTCGATGCGGGACCGCTGCTCGGCCGTGCGGTCGAAGGCCCGCAGGATGGGGAGGCCCTCGAAGACGTCGGTGATGCGACGGCCGAGGTCCTCGACCTGGCGCCAGCGGTCCCCCGCCAGCGTGAGGCTCGCCCGCCCGACGAGCGCGCCGAAGACGGGGAACAGGACGATGGCGACGACGACGATGACGCCCGAGATCCAGTCGAGCACGCCCACGGCGATCCCCAACGCGATCGGCGCCACCACCGCCAAGACGAGGTCCGGCAGGCACCGCCCGACGTAGACGTCCAGGGCGTCGAGTCCCCGGCCGGCCACCGTCGCGAGATGGCCCGGGTCGCCGCCCTCACCGGAGGGGGCGCGCCCGAGAGCGCTGGTGACGAGCCGCGTCCGCAGGTCGGCCTTGGCCCGGGTAGCGCCGAGGTGGGCGAGCGTCTCGCCACCGAGCGCCGTGAGCCCGCGCACCACCGCGGCCCCACCTAGCCAGACGAAGGCGCTGAGGCGGTCGCCGGGACGGGCACCGGGCATCGCCCCGGCGAGGAGGTGGGCGAGCGCGACGGCCTGCACGACGAGCGTCGCGGTGGAGACCAGCCCGACGGCGACCGAGGCGGCGACGGTGCGCCGGACGACGGGGAGTTCGCCGACGCGGCGCCTATCGGCGCCAGAACGGGACCGCTCCGCCCCCCGGCGCCTGCCGAAGCGGCCCGGCACGGCTACTCGGCGACGGCGGTGGCGGTTGGGGCGACCGGGCGGACGAGGCGCTGGCGGAAGACCCAGTACGTCCAGGCCTGGTAGGCGAGGACGAAGGGCGTGAAGCAGGCCGCCGCGATGCTCATGACCACAAGCGTGTTGTGCTGCGAGGCGCTCGCCGCGATGGTGATGGCGTTGGCGGCCCGGTTGCTTGCCGGCAGGACGGCGGGGAACATCCGGCTGAAGGCCGCCCCCATCGTGGCGAGGATCGCCAACCCGGTGGCGGCGAAGGCCCACCCCTGGCGGTGGACGCGCACCAGAGCGGTCGCCGCGGCCACCGCGACGATCGCGCCGATCCCGAGGGCCAGGGGCAGCACCCCGCTCACCGAACCGACCATCGCTGGCCGGCTGGCCTCCGCCACCCAGATGACGGTGGCCCCGAGTAGCAGTACCGCGGCGACACCCACGTACCCGGCGGCGCGCCGCGCCCGGATGGCGACGTCACCGTTCGTCTTGAGGGTGAGGAACAGGGAGCCGTGGAAGACGAACACGGCCAGGCTGGCCAGCCCTCCGACGATGGCGATCGGGTGGAGCAGTCCGGGAAGGCCCCCGTAGTAGTGACCGCCGGGCGACAGCGGCACGCCGTGGGCGAGGTCGGTAAAGGCGACGCCCCATACGATCGCCGGGATCAGGCTGCCGACGAAGTTGGCCACGTCCCAGGTCCGGCGCCAGCTCGGCCGGTCGTCGTGTCCCCGGAACTCGAACGAGACCCCCCGGAAGATGAGGGCCAACAATATGAGGAATAGCGCCAGGTAGAACCCGCTGAACAGGCGCGCGTACCAGAGCGGGAAGGCGGCGAACATGGCCCCGCCGGCGACGAGGAGCCAGACCTCGTTGCCATCCCAGACCGGCCCGACGGCGTTGAGACACACCCGACGGTCGGATTCATCTCTGATGATGAACGGGGTGACGACCGCCACGCCGTAGTCGAATCCCTCGAGGAAGAAATAGCCGGTCCACAACAGCCCGATGAGGGCGAACCACGTGGTGTTGAGATCGGAGAAGGGAGCCATCTTGACCTCTCAGTACACGAAGCCCGGCACCAACGACTGCTTGGAGTCGGCGTCGACCTTGTCGAGCGGCCGGCGGGCCGAGCGCGTCATCAGGGCGGCCTCGATCACGCCGAGGGCGGTGTAGATGAGAACGAACACGGCCAGTGTGGCCGCGACGTCGGCGATGGTGACGCTCGACACGCCCTTGGCCGTCAGCATCACGCCGTAGACGATCCAGGGCTGGCGGCCCACCTCGGTCAAGATCCAGCCCGACGTGTTCGCCACGAAGGGCAGGACGATGCCGATGAGGGCGGCTCGCCGGAACCATAGGTTCTGACCCAGCTTTCTCTTCCTGGCGAGGCACGCGCCCCACGCGCCGATAAGGATCATCAGGATCCCGGCGCCGACCATCACCCGGAACGACCAGTAGGTGAGCCAGATCATCGGGATGTAGCTGCCGGGCCCGAACTTGGCCACATCGGCCGCCTGGATGTTGTCGATCCCCGGCACCTGGCCGTTCCAACTCAGATCCTCGATCAACGAGAGGACGTGCGGCGCCCGGACCTGGAGCACGGGCTGATCCGACAGGTCGGTGATCGTGAGCAACGAGAAGGGCGCCCCGTTCGTGGTGTGGTAGAGGGCCTCGGCTGCCGCCATCTTCATCGGCTCCTGGGTGTCCATGACCCGGCCCAGGGAGTCGCCCGCCACTGCGGTGAGCACCACGGAGACCAACAAGAAGATGGTGGCGAGGTGGGCGGAACGCAGGAAGGCGCGGCGATCGTCTGGGTTGTCCCGGTCGCGATGGGCCCGCCAGACGCTGATGCCCAGGGTGAGGGCGCCGCCGGTGGCGAAGGCGGCCAGCACGGTGTGGAAGAACGAAGCCCAAAGCGTCGAATTGCCGAGTATCAACCAGAAGTTCGTGAGCACCGCCTGCCCGTGGACGACCTTGTAGCCCACGGGGTGTTGCATCCAGGCATTGGCCGCCAGGATGAACAGGACGGAGAGCACCGTGCCCACCGCCACCAACCAGATGGTGGCGAGGTGTAGCCGAGCCGAGAGGCGCCCCCGCCCGAAGATCCACAGCCCGACGAAGGTTGACTCCATGAAGAACGCCAGCAAGCCCTCGATGGCCAGCGGGGCACCGAAGATGTTCCCGACGAAGACCGAGTACGAGGACCAGTTAAGGCCGAACTGGAACTCAAGGACGATACCGGTGACGACGCCGACCGCGAGGTTGATGAGGAACAGCCGGCCGAAGAAACGGCTGAGCCGGTCCCAGCCCGGGTCCTTTTTCCGGTAGGCGAGGGTCTGCATGATGGCGACGAGGAAACTGAGACCGATGGTCAACGGCACGAAGAAGAAGTGGAAAACCGTGACGACGGCAAACTGCCAGCGCGCCAGGTCGAGCGTCATCGCCTCTCCCCCCGTAGTCAACTTGGGCTGACATTAGCGGTGCAATTTGGTGGCGCCTCGCGTTTGGCGACCAGAACGAGACGGCTGGGGCCGGGACCCTCCGGCGCCAACCGGGTGCAACCCCGGGGCGGGTGGCGAGGTGGGCGCGTAGCTTTCCTGGAAAGGGTCCGTCCAGCGGGGAAGCGACGAGCCGCCTGCGCGTGCTGTCGGTTGTCCGATCCGCGGTCTTGGTCCCGCGGCTCGGATCTCGCCGGGTCACCCCGTGCGGCTCAGCGATCGCTGGAGATCGGCCCTTTCGTCGCGGGATTCGACGAAGCGTCCCTCGCGGCCGCTCGCCGCACCAGTCGCCGGTAGCGGGCCCGGATCTCGTCGAGGTCGTTCGGTTCCGACACCGACTCTTCGGCGCTGCGGAGGATCGCCTCGGCCTGGCGCAGAAGGACACGACGCTGATCGGAGGAGACGGTCTCGTTCGTGATGGTGCGGAGCGCGTCGATCAGGCGGATGATCACCGCGGGCATGCCCCTTGCCGCCTGGCGGATCTTGTCGAAGGCCCGATTGACCATGTGGGCATAGGACGGATCGGTTTCGATGAGCCGGATGCGTCCTTCGCGGTCCCGGTAGACGCCTTCCACCAGAGGACGGCCTGACACCCGACTGAGGCCCGCAGCCAGCCAGTCGATGCAGGTGAGGGCGGTGAAGGTGTCGTTGACCGCGGGCGAAAGGGCCCGGATCGCGATCTCGACCAGCTGATCGATCGCGAACACCGGGTCCTGCATCAAGGTGCGGTGTGGCCCGGTCACGTGGGCCTTGGCGAGGGCGATGGCGACCCGGTCCGCGGCCTCACTGGGCCACACCATCGCCAGCGGTCGGCCGGCCACCACGAAGTGGCCGGGGCGGTGCTCGAGCCGGATGACCGCGTTGTTGCGGGTCGCGATCTCGACGAGCTGCGCGTAGCCGACGAACTGCAGGTAGCCGCTTACACCGGCCGCCACCGAAGCTCCGCTCCCGTCGATCAAGGGCAGCAGTTCGGACAACGACCGCCCCCTCCCTTCGACGGCCGGCTGTTCTTCCGGCGCGATCTCGGGGAATTCCGCATCGATCGCACGCCCCAGGTCCCGCGCGATGCCCGCGATGACCTCGGGCAGCTGGATGGACTTCGCGATGTGGTGGATGAAGTAGATGAGCACCGCCAGGTCCACCAGCACCAGCGCCTCGGCGATCGTGATCGAGAGGTGAGGAACGAAGGTGCCGTGGGAGTCGTTGGTGATGGCGACCAAGGTGAGCAGCGAGTAGACGAACGTCGACACGAAGGTGCCCAGCGTGACCTGATTGCCGACGTCACGGATGAAGTTCCGCATCATGCGTGGCCCGAACTGCTGGGAGGCGAGCGTGAGCGCCACGATGGTGACCGAGAACACCACGCCGACGACGGTGATGATGGCCGCGGCGATCCCAATGAGCACCTCGCGACCCGCATCCGCACTGCCCCTCGCGATCCAGAACGGCAAGGCCAGGTGCCCGTGGTAGACGGCCCAGTCGATCTCCACGGTGACGAGGAACAAGAGACCGGCGATAAGCACGAGCACGGTCGGTACGAGCCAGAAGGTGGTGCGGAGTGCCTCCCACCGCCAACTCGGCAGTCGGACCTGTCTGGTTCGCCCGCGTACCTCGTCGGACGACGTGGGAACGCGCTCGGGTTCAATCATCGGACTGGCGGATAAGTGCTCGTGGCGAGGGGTACCAGACGGGACGGCGCACGCCTCGTTGAAGGCTGGTGACGCTCACTTGGTCGACCTTCTCTCTGCCGACCAGGCTTCCCGGCACACCTGTCGCCCACACGCGACCTGACCGACAATAGTCCGGCCGCGAACGCAGGCCGTCCTGGCAGGATGGCGTGTGGACGAAAGCGTCCGTGACTGGCCCAAGGGCTTGCGGGCGCGTCTCGGTTCGCCGGCGTCGGTTGGTCGGCGACGGGAGTGGTTCCCGGGATTGTGACCGTGGTCCGGCGCAAACCGAGAACCCGGTTCGGAGGGTCTCCCCGATTCGCCCGCCGGCTGCGACCCCGTCGGCGCAGCCGTCGGCTTGGTGGCGCGCCCTCGTCGGTTGCCGCAGGACCGGAGGATCGGTCGGTCAAAGACCAGTCGGCCGACCGGCGTGGATCGGGTTTGCGGTGGTCGTCGGGGTGTCCATGGCCGTGCGGGGCCGGAAACCCAGAACCAGGTGGTCTTGGAGCGGTCGGTAGCCGATTCGTTGATAGATAGCGTTCGAGGTGGGGTTGGCGACGTCGGTGAAAAGGACCGCCATCGTCGAGTCTGTTTCGAGCGCGTGGCGCGTGCAGGCCGCGGTGACCGCGGCGCCGAAGCCCTGTCGACGGTGCTCGGGAAGCGTGTAAACGGGCCCGATTCGGGAGACTCCCGCGGCAGGTGGGTGGCGCACCGCCAGCGAGGCAGGGATGCCCTCTTCGTTCACCCAGAACCAGGCGAGGCCGCCCCTGATGCTTTCCCGCACCAAGCGACGCGGGTCGATTGGCCTGTTTCTAAGCTCTCGGTGGAACTTCTCGAACCAGTCGACGAGGAGCTCGAACTCGTCTTCGCCAGCGGGTCGGGCACGGCCCGCGGGGGTCGGTTCCGGAGCCACGGGGTGGTCCGATCGGTAGAGGCGCATCCGAGACGCGGGCACCGCCACCAGGGAGGTGCCCGCCGTCCACAGTCCGGCGAAGCGGGTCGCGACCTCCGGCACGCCGTTGACACCGGGAACCGCGATCCCGTCGTGGCGCAGCGTCTTCACGAGTTCTGCCAGCGCTTCATCTGGCACGACGTTCAAGAGCATTTCGTAGGGCGGCGTCAGCGAGACCGCCCCGAGGGTGTGGCCAGCGTGGTTCCACCAGCCGAAGGTGGGTTCACCGCCCGACCAGGATCCGGAAGAGCGAGCGTCCGCGATCTGGGTCAACGCCAGATTGTTGAGATCGGCCCGCAGTTCGAGCAGGTCCGTGACGTGCTCGGCGTAGACCGCGATCGAGTCGGTGAGGTGCCACGCCATGTCAGATTCTTGCCGGGCAGCGCCCGGTCGTCGAAACCAGCCCCTTAGCGCGGGACGCCGTTCGGCGCTCCCGCCCGACGGGCACCCGATCGCCGCGACGGGCCGACCGGGCGGTCGTCGTCGGCGCCGGTGACTTTGTCACCGAGGAGCAGCGATGGCGGAGACGAACAGGTCCGGTTCTTCCAGGCTCAGGCACAAGGCCACGAGTTTCACCGGGAAGCCCATGACCCTGGCCCGCTGACGGGGGTCGAGTCGGATGATGACCAGTCCGCTGGCGGCGCCGTTGACCAGCCAGCGGCCGCGCCAGCCGTGCACGCCGATTCCCCCGACCCAGCCCTCGGTTCGCTCGGTCGACGCGATCGCCCCTCGGGGAAGGTCGGCGGTGAAGGCCCAGCCCATCTTCACGATCAGACGGTTGCCACCGATCTCGACACCCGAAAAGCCCGGGCCGAGGCCTATCGCGGTCAGGAGCGGCTTGAACAGGCCGTATCTGATGGCGAACTGGTGACGGGCGTTCATCTCCCTACCTATCTGCGAGGAAGGGGTATCGGGACCGAACCTCCGCGACCCGCTCCGGGTCGATCTCCACGAACAAGGTCTCTTCGGTAGACCCGGCTTCGGCGATCAGGCCTCCGAAGGGCTCGAAGATGACACTGTGTCCGACGTAGGCGATACCGCCACCGGTGCCCACCCGGTTCACGCCGACGACGTAGGCCTCGTTGTCGATGGCCCGTGCCCGGAGCAGGTCCGTCCAATGGGACTGTCTGGTTGCTGGCCAGTTCGCCACCACGGCATAGCAGTCGGTGTCGGTCGCGGCGCGCCAGAACCAGTCGGCGAACCGGAGGTCGTAGCAGACGAACGGCGTTACCCGCAGGCTTTCGATCGTGATGGTGACGAGCCGGTCACCGGCGGCATAGTGGTCCTTCTCACCTCCGGGGGTGAACGGGTGCACCTTGTCGTAGGTGGTGGTAGTTCCGTCGGGTGCGGCGACGAGAAAACGGTTGGTGGGCTTGGAGGCGTCATTCACCCGGCAGGCGAAGGAGCCGCCGACCCAGACGCCATGGGTCGCTGCTTGTTCGCGTACGAAGGTCGCGATCGGCCCGTCTTCTGCTTCGGCGATGCGCGCGGTCGACATCGAAAAGCCCGTCGAGAACATCTCGGGCAAGAGCACGAGCCGGGCTCCCTCTTCCGCCGCCGCGGCGACGCGCCCTGCGAGGCGCGCGTGATTAGCCGGGGCGTCTTCCCACACGATGTCGCACTGGACTGCCGCGATCCTCACCGGCACCTCACAGGAGGCAATACCTAGTCATGTTGTATCCGCCGATCCAGTCCCTCTGCTTGGCGGGGGACCTGGAGCGGTTCTCGGGTTGGAATCGGGGCCGTGCGCGATAAGGGGCGTCATGTCGGTCGCCGCCGGTGACGGTGCCCATCACCTGGGCGTGCCGTGCAACGATGCGCGCGTGGAGTCGACGAGGATTGACCGCTGGCTCTGGGCGGTACGGATCTTCCGGAGTCGCACCGAGGCGACAGTGGCGTGTCGTGGCGGGCACGTGCGTCTCAACGGCGTCCGGGCGAAACCGGCGGCCAACGTCAAGGTGGGTGACCGGGTCACGGCCCGCGTCCGGGGACGCGAACGGAGCCTCGAGGTCGTCGGGGTGATCGACCGGCGAGTCGGAGCCTCCATCGCCGCGTCGTGCTTCGTCGACCACACTCCTGCGCCGCTGGCGGGGAGCGTCGAACCGGCGGCCTTTGTCCGAGATCCGGCGAGCGGTCGTCCGACCAAGAGAGATCGTCGCCGGCTGGACCGGCTGCGCGGGCGCTGACCTCGTCTGGGTCTTGCCGGGAGCGAGCCCGGGTCGGGGCAGGGATTCTCGAGCCTGGTCGGGCAGAAGGGTCCGGAATCGGGGCGGTTCCTCAATGTCGGAGCCGCGGGCCGGGACCGAGTGCTTCGGTCGGGCCGTTCCGGCGGTAGTTCGCGACACGGAAGAACGCCTCGGGGTCGGATCGCAGCACGAGTAGCAGGTTGACCCAGATGTCGTCGAGCGGCAGCGTCGTGTGCGATCGCGGCACGACGCAGAGCGAGAACTCGCAACCATCGGTCCGCCGATACCGCAGGTTGTAGAGCTCGCCGAGCTCGACCGTTCCGTCGACGACCGGCACCTCGAAACAGCCTCGCTCGTGCCACGAGGCGCGTTGGTAGGGGTCGAGGAGCGACTCCAGGAGGTGGCGCGCCACCATCTGGCTCGGGGCCGAATGTGCCCGCGCCGCGCTTTCGGACCGTCGCCGGCTCGTTGTCCAGGTCGCCGGCGCCATCTCATGCCCGAGTCGGTAACGATTCCTTTCCGCGTGCACCAACGACACTCGAAGCTGGTCGTCGATCTCACAGGGTCCAACGACGTCAGTGGCCCGGGGACACCTCGACCCCCGGTATTCGGAGACCAGAACGAGAAGCTCCCCGTCGTGGTCGCCACCGACGACTTCGACGAGGAGACCACTTCCGGGAAGCTCCTCCAACGGGTGCAGCGACGGCAACTCATCCGCCTTGGAGGGGGCGCACCCAGATGATCTCGTCGGCATCCGGATGGAACTCGGTTACCCGCGTGGTGGCGGTTTGAGAACCGTTCCGTTCAAAGGCCAGCTTGCCCTCGCTCACAAGCTCGTCGAACAGGCGCGCCGCATTGGCGAGCGCCTCGTCGTCGCTCAGGTCCCAGGAGACCTCGGTGTCCCCGCTGCTGTTCAAGATGCGCATGACGCCCATCGTCGGTCCCTTTCTGTCGGATCGCGCTATCGAACACCTGTTCGATTGTCAGTGCAAGAGGAAATCGCCTGGAGGGGTTTCAACCTGCCCGGATGCGCCGGGCGTTCGGTCGACATCGACGGGTGCCGGGGTGAGCGAGCCGGAATGCAGGTCATCGCCGAGCGAGCGCGAGGGAAAAGGAGATGGTCATCCCGGTCGTGCCGGTGACCACATCCCGGCGCGTCGGGTTCGATCGCGTGTACCGTTCGCTCACACCCTGTGCAAGGAGTGCCCGGGGATCGTCATCTCCGGAGATCGTCATCTGATGAACAAGGGGGCTCGATGGCCGAAGTCAAGTTTGATGCCGCTCGATGGTCCAGGAACGACCGCATCGTGGGGGTCGCGACCTTGGTGCTGTTCATTTCGCTGTTCTTGGACTGGTTTGGCTGGACCTTTGCCGGGTTCGGCTACAGCTGGGACGGACTGACGGCACACGGGTACCTCTACATCGTCCTGATTCTCTGCCTTGCCCTCCTCATCTATCTGGTCATTCGAGCGAGCTACGAGGAGATGCCGTTCAAGTTGCCATTCGCCCACGACTCGCTTCTGTTCGTCGGGACGGCGATCAACTTTGTCCTCGTTCTGATTGCGTTTCTCGACAAGCCGGGCTACTCGGGACTTGGGTGGCGTTACGGGGCCTTCATCGCCCTCGTCGCCGCGATTGTGGCGGTCGCCCCCTTTGTGGCCCCCTTCGTCAAGCAGCTCCAGGGCTCGAAGTCCTCGTAGCAAGCAGTCGGCGCCCAGTGCGTCGCCAGTCCATCGAACTTTGAATAGGGCCAGAGGAGTAGGCGCGCCCAGGCGTCTGCTCCTCTGGCCGAACGACACTCGGCCAGCCGACGTCCACCTCGAACTACGGCTCGGCTACGTACCACGGCTTACCCCGCGCCCCGCGCCGAGTTGGCGAAGGCGTTCTGGGGCGGGTCGGTGGAGCTGGCCCGAGGGAAGGCCCGACGCGCGATCGCGCCGTTCCGCGAACCCCCGAGGCGACGCTGGGGCCGATGCCATTCTGAGAAGTCGCCCGGCAACCGATCCTCGGGAACGTCGCCGCCGGGTCAGCCGGCCTGTCGGGCCGCACCAGCACGTCCCTCGGTCCTGCGATGCGGTGGGCAGTTCATCGCGGGTCGCGAGCGCCTCGGGAACGGTGCAGGTCGTCGCAGGCGGCCTCGTCGATCCGTGTCAGCTCGCTGGTCGCGCTGGTGGGCAACGGCAGGGGGATGGCCGCCGGGTCAGGCGGGGGCTCGTCGGACGACACCGGGATGGATTGGCCCCGACGGCTCCCCGCCTCGGAGCGAGCGCGGGTGAATCCACCCTGGGAGATAGCCACACCGAGGAGCACGACGATCGCGCCGACGGGCTCGTTCCAGACGAGCACCTCGCCGAGCACGGTGATTCCCAGCACGGTAGAGAAGATGGTGATGAGGTAGGTGACGAGCGAAGCGTTCGTGGCGCCCGCCTCGCGAATGATCGAGTAGTTGATGACGTAGGCCACCCCGGTCCCGAAGGCGCCGAGGGCCAGGACGCTCAGGACGCTCACCGTGCTGACGTGTAGGGGCACCTTCGCAAGCCACGGGGCGACGAGGGCCATCTCGACGGTTGCCGCGATGAGCTGGCCTGCCGCCAGCCCCGTCGGCGAGGCGGACGATCGGGTGATGAACCTCCGCGCATAGGGCATTCCGAGTCCGTAGCAGGCGGAGGCGCTCAGACACGCCAGGTCGCCGGACAGGTGACCCCCCGAGAGCCCGCTCCAGGCGCCGAGGACGATGACGACCCCGACAAAACCGACGAACAGGCCAGTCACCTTGGCCCAGGTCGCCTTCTCGAAAGAAAGCATCACGAGAGATACGGGGAAGACGAACAGCGGTGTCGTCGCGTTCCAGATGCCTGCGGCGAGGGAGGGAATCCGCACCTCGCCCCAGGCGATCAGGGTGAACGGCACGGCGTTCAAGAGCAATCCGGCTACCGCCAGGTGTCCCCACAGGCGCAGCCCCCGCGGCAATGGATGTCGGGACACCACCAGGAGGCCGACGAGGATGAGCGCGCCGATCGCGATCCGGACCGACGCGACATCGAAGGGAGCGAAAGAGCGGTCGCCGACCTTGATGAAAAGAAAGCTTGTGCCCCAGATCGCGCTGAGAAGGACCGCTCGCGCCTGCCATGACCACCGGATGGACCGGAGAGAACCCACCTCACGCCTCCGGCGGGTGGTGGGCGCGCCCGTCTCTTCGTGGTACCGCGGGCGCCAAGGCCTTCCCCGTCATGCGAACACCGTCCAAGAACCGCTGCGATCCCGGCGGATCCCGGCTGCGAGGCGTCACGACAGACGGCTGTGGCGAACGCGGAACCTCGCCACCAGGACCTGGTCTGATCCTACGGGATCCGCCGAGAAGTCCAGGTGGCCCGACCCCGCTCCGTGTCGGGGTCGAGGCGGGTGTATCGGTCCCTCTGGACGGTTTCCACGGGTTCGTCCAACATGGGACCAGGCGAAGATGTGCGTCCCGGCGACTGACGCTGGAATTTCTATCGCCGGATTGCGAGGAGACGAGGATGATCGATGCCACCGTGAAGGCCCTTGCCCAGGGGAAGAACTTCGCCGCCATGACAACGATGTTGCCGAGCGGTCGGCCGATGACCCACGTCATGTGGGTCGATGCGGATGACGACTACGTGCTCATCAACACCGAGGTGCACCGTACCAAGTTCAAGAACGTGGAGCGGAACCCGGTTGCCACCGTGACGGTGATCGACGCGTCCAACCCTTACCACTACGCGGAGATTCGAGGCCGGGTCGTGGAGCGGATCCGGGGCCCCGAGGCCCGGGCCCACATCGACCGGCTCGCGCGCAAGTACACGGGCGCGCCTTACGCCAACAAGATCGAGAGCGAGCGCGTGATTCTGAAGATCGCTCCGGATCGCCAGGTCGTCCGCTAGCGAATCTGGCGACCCGCCTGCGGTGGCGGGACGCGGCTCCGGCGGGCGATCCCACGCCATGAATCGGACGAACGGTGGTCGGCTAGGGGAACGGCGGAGCCGGACTCCCGAGGCCGACCGCCCGACGGTCGGAGCGCGCCGGGTGAGAGAAACCGATGGGGCCCCGGGTCAAAGATACGGCCTTCCCACGGGAAACCCGCGAACCGGCGGTTGGTGGCCGCAGAACCTGCGTGTTCGCTCTTCGGGGCCAGGACCGGCGCCCGGTAATCGATCCGGCCGTGGCAGGCGGCTCGCCAAACGTCAGATGTGTCTCGCCGGTGACAACGGACGTCAGTCTCGCCGTCCGGATCCGTCCGGTCGATACGCTCGACCTATGGACATCCTCGAGGCAACGCAGTTCATCGCCGAGAACCACCGCGCGGTGTTCGCGACCACCGGGTCGGACGGAAAGATCCAGCTCTCGCCGGTCACCGCCGGCGTCGATGACGATGGGCACGTGGTCGTCAGCTCACGCGAGACGGCGATGAAGACGGTCAACGTCAAACGAACGCCGTACGCGTCGCTGTGCGTCTTCACCGAGCAGTTCTTCGGTCGATGGGTGCAGGTCGAAGGTGAGATCGAGGTGGTGACGCTGCCGGAAGCAATGGATGGTCTTATCGCCTACTACCGGACGATCTCGGGCGAGCATCCGGACTGGGATGAGTATCGGGCGGCGATGGAAAAGGACCGCCGCGTGCTCCTCCGGATGACGGTACGACGCGCCGGACCGAACCGATCGGGCTGACGCGGGTCGCAAAGCAGTCCTAGCGTCCGAGGTGGGAAGGCAAGGAAAGGAAGAGGTGATGTCGGAGCTATCGACGCGAGGGTTGGGCGAGACGGGTATGGAGATCACCCGGGTTGGCTTCGGGTCGTGGGCCGCGGGCGGGGGAGGGTGGAGGTTCGGCTGGGGCCCGCAGGACGACGCGGCCTCGATCGCCGCGATCCGCCACACGGTCGAGCTCGGCGTCAACTGGATTGACACGGCCGCCGCCTACGGCCTCGGCCACAGCGAGGAGGTCGTCGCCGCGGCACTGGAAGGTTTCGCGCCCGCCGACCGCCCTTTCGTGTTCACCAAGGGCGGCACCATCCCGGACCCGAACGACCCGATGGCCACACCGGGTCATGTCGGCGAACCGTCGAGCCTGCGGCGCGAGGTGGAAGCCAGCCTGCGCAGGCTGCGGGTCGAGCGCATCGACCTGTACCAGATGCACTGGCCGGCGGAGGACGGAACCCCGCTCCAGGCCTACTGGGAGGTCTTCTTAGAGCTGCGCGAAAAGGACCTGATCGCCGCGGCGGGACTTTCGAACCACGGGGTCGCGCTGCTCGAGGCCGCCGAAGCCCTCGGCCACGTCGACTCGGTCCAGCCGCCCTATTCGCTCCTCAAACGGGGTGCCGGAGCCGACGTCATCCCCTGGTGCGCCGCCCACCGGACCGGCGTGATCGTGTACAGCCCGATGCAGTCGGGGCTGCTCTCCGGGACGTTCAGCGAGGCCCGTGCCGCGGCGCTCGCCCCGGACGACTGGCGGCTGAAGAGCCCGGACTTCTCCGGTGTGGAGCTGGAAAAGAACCTCGCGCTGGCCGATGCCCTGCGTCCGGTCGCAGACCGGCTCCGCACCTCGGTCGGCGCCGTTGCCATCGCCTGGACCCTCGCCACGCCGGGGGTGTCGGGCGCGATCGTCGGGGCGCGTAGCCCAGCGCAGGTTGACGGGTGGTTCGCCGCGGCCAGCCTCACGCTCGGCCCCGAGGACCTCGCCGAGATCACCGCGGCAGTGGAGCGGACCGGCGCGGGCGAGGGCCCGACCGGCCCGTAGCCTCACTCGCCGGTCCGAGGTGCACCGGCGCCGGGCCGGCGGCGACGCTGGTCGCGGCGAGGGCGGCCAGGAGGTAGGCGACGCACGAGGTGGCCGCCTTGACCGCGGGGAGGTGGAGGCACTCGTCGGGTCCGTGGGCGTTCGATCCCGGGCCGAGCACCCCCGTGGTGACGAACTGGGCCGCCGGGCACCGGCGCGCGAGCGACGTCACGAAGGGGATCGATCCGCCGATTCCGAACGCGCGCGGCGGCTCGCCAAAGTAACGGACCGAGGCGTCGGTCACCGCCCCGTCGAGCCAGGGGTCGAGCTCCGGCGCCACCCAGCCGGCGGAGGTCTGGTCGATCCGGAGCGAGACGGTGGCGCCCGAGGGGGGATCGTCGGTCAGCGCGGCGCGCAGCGCCTCCGTCACCGCCACGGCATCGGCCGTCGGCGGGGTCCGCAGCGAGATCTTCAGCGTGGTCGAAGGACGGAGCACGTTGCCGGCAGCGTCGATCGGCGGCAGGCCCTCGGCGCCGGTGACCTCGAGCGCGGCCCGCCACAGGAGGCGCACCAGGCGCGAGCTCGCCTCCCCGCCTTCGAGCTCGACCCCGGCAAGGACGGGGAAATGCCCCGCCGCGTCGTCCCCGAACTCCGCGGCGACCTCTTCGATCTCCCGCAACCGACCGGCGGGGATCTCGAGGTCGCAACCGGGCAGGAGCACGTCGCCGGTGGAGGCGTCCTCGATCCGGTCGAGCAGCTGGCGCAGGACGCGGAACGACGATGGCACGATGCCGCCGGCCATTCCACTGTGGACGCCCTCGGTCATCACGTCGGCCCGCAGCGCCGCGTTGATCACACCGCGCAGCGACGTCGTGATCCAGAGCCGGTCGTAGCTCGCGCAGCCCGAGTCGAGGCTGACGACCAGCGCCAACGAACTGATCCGTTCGCCGAGGGCGTCGAGGTAGGCGTCGAGGTCCGAGCTGCCGCTCTCCTCGCTCGCCTCGATGAGAACGAGGACCCGTCCGTGCGGCGCGCCCACCGTCTCGAGGGCCTCGAGAGCGCCGAGCGCCGCGAACATCGCGTAACCGTCGTCGGCGGTTCCCCGGCCGTACAGGCAGTCGTCGACGCGCACGGCGTGGAATGGGCCGAGTCCTTCCCGCCAATCGCCGAGCGGTGGCTGCTTGTCGAGGTGGCCATAGACGAGGGCGGTCGGCGCCTGGGAATCCGCGGTCGGACCCACCTCAACGAGCACGCACGGCGTGCGGCCGGGGAGCTTCACGACCTCGGCCGTGCAGCTAGCGAGCGCCCGTCGCGCCGCCCACGCCCTGAAGAACTCCGCGGCTCGGTCGATCGCCCCGTTGGCTGCCCAGTCCGGGTCGAACTCCGGCGACAAACAGGGGATCCCCACGTACTCGGAGAGCGAGGCGATGGCGTCGTCCTCCCAGTGCCGCTCGACGAGCGGCACGATTCTCGACAGATCTGAAGTGTTCAATGGAGTGCACCTTTCCGGGCGGGGGACGGTTGGTGGCGCCGGTCGCGGTCGTCCTGCCTCGATGCTGCCAGGGCCCGAGGGCCGCCGGTCACCCGCCGGACCCCGGGGCGCCCCGGCCCAGGGTTCGGCTTCGAGGATCGTGCTATCACGACGCCAGTTGTAGCGCAGCACGGCTCTGGTCCTTCGGCGAGAATGGGCCCATGGCGCGTCGCCCGCTCTCCGCGATCGTCCTCGCCGCCGGCGAGGGGACTCGGATGCGTTCGGCGACACCGAAACCCCTCCACCCGCTGTGTGGCCGCCCGATGGTGCTGCACGTGCTCGACGCCCTGGCTGGGTTGCCGATTGAACGAGTCGTTGTGGTCGTCGGCTATGGGTCCGTCGAGGTCGTCAAGGCCGTCCAGGCCGGGGCGCCCTCGGAGCTGCGGATCGAATTCGTGGAGCAATCCCGGCCTTTGGGGACCGGCGACGCCGCCGCGGTCGCGCTCACCGGCTTCGAAGCCGGTGCTGACCTGAGGGACGGCGACCTGGTGATCCTGCCGGGGGACACCCCGCTGCTGCGCCCGGCGACCCTGGCGGAACTGGTGCGCACCCATCGGCAACTCGGCGCCGCGGCGACCTTGCTCACGGCCCGGATCGCCGATCCGACCGGCTACGGCCGCGTCGTCCGTTCCAAAAGCGGGAACGTCGCACGCATCGTCGAGCACGCCGACGCGGACGAAGGAGAACTCGCCATCGACGAGGTCGCAACTTCGATCTACTGCTTCCGACACGGCGTGCTGGCGCCGACGCTGCGCCGCCTGTCGCCCGCCAACGCCCAGGGCGAGTACTACCTCAGCGACACGATCGCCGTTCTCGACGCGGCGGGCTACCGGGTCGCAACCGTGGTGGCCCAGTATCCCGCCGAGGCGGCGGGTGTCAACGACCGGTTGCAACTCGCCGAGGCGGAGGCGGTTCTGCGGCGGCGCCTGAACGAGCGGTGGATGCGACGGGGTGTGACGATGATCGACCCTGGCCACACCTACCTCGATGCGGGGGTGGAACTGGCCGCGGAGGTCGTCCTGGCGCCCGGAGTCATCCTCGAGGGCAGGACCGTGGTAGCCGAGGCGGCCGTTATCGGACCGGGCTGCCACTTGGTCGACTGCGTGGTCGGGCCCGCCGCCAAGATCGTCCAGACCGTGGCGCGCAACGCCACCGTCGGCGCGGGCGCGGTCGTCGGCCCCTTCGTATTCCTCGACGAGGGAAGCCAGGTCGCGGCCCATACGACGACGGGTCCCTATTTCATGATCGAATTTGACGACGAACGCGAGTGAGGATCGAGAAAGGGGCAGGTGATGGAGCTCGTGCCGCGACGGCGCCTCGAGTTGTTCAGCGGGAGATCGCACCCGGAGCTCGCGCGGGAGATAGCCGACAACCTCGGGATCGCGCTCGGTGAGGCGAACCTGCGCGATTTTGCCGATGGACAGATCCACTGCCGTTATGACGCCTCGATCCGCGGTTCGGATGTCTTCATCATCCAGACCCACAGCCATCCGGTGAACGACTCGATCATGGAGCAGTTGATCATGATCGACGCCGCCAAACGCGCCTCGGCCCACCGGATCACCGCGGTCTGCCCGTACTACGGCTACTCTCGCCAGGACCGGAAGTCGATCGGCCGCGAACCGATCACGGCGAAGCTCATCGCGGATCTGATCTCTGCGGCGGGGGCGGATCGTGTGGTCAGCGTTGACCTGCACTCGGGCCAGATCCAGGGATTCTTCAACTTCCCCGTCGACCACCTCACCGCACTGCCGGTGCTCTGCGACTACCTCGCCGAGCGCGATCCTCACGATCTCGTCGTCGTGTCGCCCGATGCCGGTCGGGTGAAGGTCGCCGAGCGGTTCAGCCAGCAACTCGGCACCGACCTCGCCTTCGTGCACAAACGGCGCCTGACGAGCACGGCGAACAGCGTCGAGGCCCGTGAGGTGATCGGTGTCGTGAAGGATCGCCGTTGCGTGATCATCGACGACCTCATCGACACCGGGGGGACGGTCATCGCCGCCGCCGAACGCCTGAGGAACGCCGGAGCGACCGACGTGTGGGCGATGGCGACGCACGCCGTGCTCTCGGATCCTGCGCTCGAGCGGTTGAAGGCGGACACGATCAGCCGGGTCATCGTGACCAACACGCTGCCGCTACCCAAGGAGCGGTTGATCGACAAGGTCGAGGTGCTCTCCGTGGCGCCGGTGATCGCGGCCGCCATCGACGCGGTGTTCGAGGACACCTCGGTCTCGGGCATCTTCGGGGGGAACAACCTGTCCTGAGAATCGCGCCCCGGTTGGCACCCTCCGCAACCGTCGGGCGTGCCGGGGCGCCGGGGTCTTGGTCCCCGTATTCGGGCGGCCTCCCCCGTCCCGCCCGGTGTGGCGGTTCGCCTAGACTTCCCGGTGCAAACAGCCGTGATGGCCCACCTTGGGTGGCCAAACGCGGATGCCGCCGTGATCGAGTGGCCTATCGGCCCGAGGAGCGCGTCAACATGGATGAGATCTCTCTCGTCGCAGAACCTCGCCGCGCCAGGGGCTCGCCCGCGACCCGGCGTCTTCGGCTGGGTGGCCGGGTGCCCGCGGTCGTCTATGGCCACGGGGTCACACCGATCCCCGTGAGCGTCGATGAGCGGGCGCTGCATGGCGCGTTGTCGACGGAGGCGGGCGCCAACGCGCTCATCGACCTCACCATCGGCAAGACCCACCACCTGGCGTTGGCCCGGGAGCTCCAGCGTCATCCGGTACACCAGACGGTCGCCCATGTCGACTTCATCGTCGTGCGCCGGGACGAGATCGTCTCGGCCGAGGTCCCGGTGACGCTGGTGGGCGAGGCTCTGGCGGTCAGTCGCGCCGGAGGGACGGTGGAACAGCTGCTGCTGTCGGTCGACGTGCGGGCCAAACCGGCCGACATCCCGCGTTCTTTCGAGGTCGAAATCACCGACCTCGATATCGGCGAGGCGATACGCCTGTCCTCGGTCGTGATCCCGCCGGGGGTGACGCTTGAGACCGATCCGGACTCCCCGGTGGTCGCCGGTCACGCGGCCCGGGTGGAGGCCGTCGAGGTTCCCGCCGAGGAGGAGGCTGAGGCCCCGCCGGCCGAGCCTGGAGTCGAGACCCCGACGGACGAAGTCGCCGGGAGCTGACGACGCTCCTCGGCCGCCGGTCAGGACGAGCGAGGGAAGGTGCGGCCGCCGACCTCCTCGCGGTCGGCCTGGGCAACCCGGGAAACGAGTTCGCCCACACCCGTCACAACGTTGGCGCCGACGCCGTCGCGCTGATCGCTCAGCGCCACGGGGTGGTGCTGCGTTCTGAACGGGGGACCTTCTCGCGAGCCGCCCAGGTGGTCGGAGACCACCGCCGGCTCGCGCTGGCGGTCCCCTTCACCTTCATGAACGAGTCCGGGGTCGCGTTGGCGGCGCTCACCCGGCGGTACTCAATCGACGAGCCTTCGTCGCTCGTCGTCGTTCACGACGAGCTCGACCTCCCGGTCGGCGTGCTCCGGGTCAAGCTCGGTGGGGGGACCGCCGGTCACAACGGCCTGAAATCGGCCGAGCACCACCTCGGGACGCTCGAATTCGTCCGGGTCCGGATCGGCATCGGAAAGCCGCCCGGGCGCATGTCCGGTGCGGATTACGTCCTACGTCGGCCGTCGGCGGTCGAGTTCGAGCTCCTCGCGGCGGCTGTCGAAAGGGCCGCCGACGCCGTAGAGCTCATCTTCGGTTCCGGGCTCGACGCCGCGATGGGTGCGGTGAACGCCGGAGGATGAACGCACCGCTCGCGCCGCTGGTCGGGAAGCTGCGCGCCGAGCCGGCGCTCGTCGAGCTGGCGGCCGCGGGTGACGCCGCCGTCGCCGATCCCGCCCGCGCCTTCGTGCTGGCGGAACTGGCCGCCTTGGGGAACGCGCCGGTCATGCTCGTCGCCACGCCGACCGGCGTGGAGGCCGACCGGCTGGCCCATGATCTCGGCGTCTTCCATGACCCGGCGAGAGTCGTCATGCTTCCCGCCTGGGAGACGCTGCCACTCGAGCGGGTCTCACCCGCCGTCGAGACCATGGGGGCGCGTCTGCGGACACTCTGGTGGATCGACCGGGCGCAGCGGCATGACCTAGGCGACTGGGAGAGAGGGGACGCGACCTTGGTCGTCGTCGCGCCGATCCGGGCCTTGCTGCAGCGTCTGGCGGCGACCCCGGCCGAGGCGGCGCCGATAGTGGTCCGCCCAGGCGACGAGATCGATCCCGCCGCGCTCGCCGCGCAGCTGGTTGCCGCCGGTTACCGCCGGGAGTACCAGGTCGAACACCGCGGTGAGGTGGCGGTGCGGGGGGGCATCGTCGATCTGTTCCCGTCGACCGGGGACAACGGCGTGCGGGTCGATTGTTTCGGCGATCTGGTCGAACGGCTCACTGTCTTTGACGTCGCCGATCAGCGCAGCGTGGCCGACCTCGACTCGGTCGAGGTGTTCGGCTGCCGGGAGTTCCGCATCTCCGCGGCGCGACGGTCCACCGCCGAGAAGCTGGCCGCCACCGCTCCGTTCGCCCGGGAGCAGTTCGAAAGGATCGCCGACGGCGAGGTCTTCGACGGGATCGAGTCTTTCCTGCCGTGGCTCGACGAGGGCGAGCGTCTCGTCACCGATCTGCTCGGCGCAGTCGACCGCATGGTGCTCGTGGAGCCGCGGCGGATGCGCGATCGCGCCGCCGAGATCATCGACGAGGAGGAGGCGCTGGCGGCCTCGCTCGCCGAGACCTGGCTTCCGGTCGGCTCACCCGTGGGGCCCGGGGAGACGGCCCACCCGGCGTTGCACGCGCCGTTCGACCGGCTGCTCGCGGCGACCTCGGTGCCGGTCGCCTCGTTGCTGGCGACGGCCGAGGGCCCGGGCACCGAGACCGTCCGGGTGGCCGGCTGGCCTCAGGCCTTCGGCGACGCCGCGCCGCTCGCCCGCCGGATCGGCGAGCTCACCCGGGCCGGCGGAGTCGTCGCCGTCGCCGCGGAGGGGGTGGGCAGCGCCACCCGCATCGCCGAGGTCCTCGACGAGGCCGGGGTGGTCGTCGACCGGCTGGAGATGGCGCCGGACGCCGTGGAGCGGCGCACCGCAGCCCTGCGACGGCCCGGGGCCCACGTCGTCGTGGCCTCGTTGGACCGAGGCTTCGTGCTCGAGGACGCCGGCGTCGCCGTGTTGGCCGAGGCCGACCTGACCGGTCGGCATCGCCCGCACCGGGTGCCCCGGGCGCGGGCCCGACCGGTCGAGGGCTTCTTCGACGATCTGGTCGTCGGCAGCTACGTGGTTCACCACGTCCACGGCGTCGCCCGCTATGCCGGCATGGTCCGACGGGGCGTGGCGGGGACGGAACGCGACTACCTCCTCCTGGAGTACCGGGGAGGAGACCGGCTCTACGTCCCTTCGGACCAGATCGACGCCATCACGCCGTACACGGGGGGAGAGCACCCCACGCTCAGCCGGTTGAACGGCACCGATTGGCAGCGGAACCGGGCCCGCGTGCGCCAGGCGGTGCGGGCTATCGCGCAGGAGCTCGTGGTCCTTTACCGGCGTCGCCTGGCCTCGCCGGGCCACGCCTTTCCCCTTGACACCCCGTGGCAGGCCGAGCTGGAGCAGTCCTTCCCCTATCCCGAGACCGCCGACCAGCTGCGGGCGGTGGCGGAAGTGAAGGCGGACATGGAGCGCCCGATCCCGATGGACCGCCTGGTGTGCGGCGACGTCGGCTTTGGAAAGACCGAGGTGGCGGTGCGCGCCGCCTTCAAGGCGGTCCAGGACGGCCTGCAGGTCGCCGTGCTGGTTCCCACCACCATCCTCGCCCGGCAGCACTACCAGACGATCGCCGACCGCTTCGCGCCCTATCCGGTGCGGGTCGAGATGCTCTCGCGCTTTCTGACCCCCCACGAGGCCGCGGCGGTGGTCAGGGGCCTCGGCGACGGCACCGTCGACTTGGTCGTCGCCACCCACCGTCTGCTCGCCGAGGACATCCGTTTCCGCCAGCTGGGCCTGTTGGTCGTGGACGAGGAGCAGCGGTTCGGGGTTAATCAGAAAGAGGCCATCAAGAAGCTGGCCATCGGCGTCGACGTGCTGACCCTGACGGCCAACCCGATCCCGCGCACCTTGGAGATGGGTCTCACCGGGATCCGGGACCTCTCGGTCATCGACAACCCCCCCGCCGAGCGACAGCCGATCCTCACCTACGTCGGGGAGGAGGACGACCGCGCCGTCGGCGAGGCGATCCGTCGGGAGCTGTTGCGGGAGGGCCAGGTCTTTTTCGTCCACAACCGCGTCCAGGGGATCGAGCAGGTCGCCGCCCGGGTGGCGGCGCTCGCCCCCGAGGCGCGAGTGGCGATCGCCCACGGCCAGATGGACGAGGGCAGCCTGGAGCGCACCGTCGTCGACTTCGCCGAGGGGCGTTATGACGTGCTGGTGTGCACGACGATCATCGAGTCGGGCATCGACATGCCGACGGTGAACACCCTGGTCGTCGACCGCGCCGACCTTTTGGGCCTGGGACAGCTCCACCAGTTGCGCGGCCGGGTCGGTCGCTCCTCGTCGCGGGCTTACGCCTACCTGTTCCACCCGCGCGATCGGGTGCTCACCGAGCAGGCCTACGAACGGCTCCGCACCATCGGTGAGCACACCGAGCTCGGGTCGGGGTTCAAGATCGCCATGCGCGACCTCGAGATCCGCGGCGCCGGCAGCCTGCTCGGGACCGACCAGTCCGGTCACATCGCCGCGGTGGGCTACGACCTGTACGTCCGATTGGTTGCCGAAGCCGTCGCCGAGCTGAAAGGCGAGGAGGTCCCTCAGCCGAGCGAGGTCCGGCTCGACGTGCCGCTCGACGCCCACCTGCCGGCGAGCTACGTCGGTCGGGAGGACCTCCGTCTGGAGGCTTATCGCCGGCTCGCCGGGGTGCGTGACGCCGCCGAGGTCGACGACATCGGCGCCGAGTGGCTCGACCGCTACGGGCCGCTGCCGCCGGCGGCGTCGTCGCTGCTGGAAATCGCCCGCCTGCGTGCCGAGTGCACACGCGTCGGCGTGACCGAGGTGACGGTGGTCCCGGTGCGGCCCGGGTCGATCGGTCCGGGCCGTCCCGGCGAGGCGGTGGCCCGTCTCACCCCGCTCCGCCTCCCCGCCTCGGCCCGGGTCCGGCTCACCCGACTGGCGCCCCGGGCGGTGCTGAAAGAGGACCCCCCCCAGCTCGTCGTGCCGCTGGCGGGTGGACCGCGACTCGCCGCCGACCTGGAGGCGCTGCTCGCGGCGCTCCTTCCCGCCGGCGCCGGGGTCGGGCCGAAGGAATAGTCGGTTGGCTCCGCACCCGGTCGGCCCGTACCATCGAGTGACCGTGCACCGGATCCCGGTAGTCCTCGGTGTCGTGCTCGTCGCGGCGTTGGCGCTCGGCGCCTGTGACGCCCAGTTCACGCCGTTCGCCGCTCGCGTCGACGGCGCGGCCGTCTCGCAGTCAAACCTCGACGCCGCGCTGGACTCGGTGGCGATCGACCCGGGCTACCGGTGCCTGGTCGAATCGGCTTCCGGCGGCAAGACCGGTGTGATCGGCGTCGTGCCGGGAACCTACAACGCGGCCTTCGTCGCCGACTCGCTCTCGTTGCTCATCGAAGCCGAAGCCATCCACGTGGTGGTCTCCCGGCGGGGGCTCGCCGAGGGAGCGCTCGCCACCCAGCTCGCCCGGGATCAGATCACCACGGACCTGTCGCCCGGGAGCGGCTCGACGTGCGAGGTTACCGGCGCCCAGGTGTTCGCCGGTCTGGCGGAACCGTTCCGCACCTCCCTCGTCGAGCTCCGGGCCGACGAGGACGCGCTCGCCGCCCACGCCGTCGGGGTGGAGCTCACCTCCGCCGGGGTCGCCGCCTACGAGCGGCACCACCGTGCCACGACCACTCTCGACTGCACCTGGGCGATCGAGATCGCCTCCGAGGACAAGGCGGCGCAGCTGGCGGTGGCGATCGACCACGGGGTCAGCTTCGCCGAAGTCGCCCGCAAGGACTCGCTCGACGCCGCCTCGGCGGACCGGGGGGGCGACCTCGGGTGCATCTTGCCGGCGACCCTCCGGAGCCCGCTCGGGAAGGATGTCGAACGGCTTTCCCTGGGTCGGCTCTCCAGTCCGATCCCGTTCGGGAAGTACTGGCTGCTCTTTCGGGTCACCCGCCGTCCCGTGGCCCCGCTCAGTGAGGCTGCGGCGGTGGCGGTCGGCGCCGGCACGGCCGCCGCCCAGAAGCAGCTCAGCGCCATCGTCGTCGCCGCCCACATCTCCGTCGACCCCACCTTCGGCAGCTGGGCAAAGGTCTCCGGCACCTGGACGGTGCGCCCACCGAGCGGTCCGCCGGTCGACTTGGTGCCGAACCCCTCGGCGGTCATGGCCGGAACCGACCCCGCCCACTAGATGGCAGAGGCGGCGGGGGCCGACCCGGGGCGCGCCAGCCGGCCGAAGGTCACCGTCGTCGGCCTCGGTCCGGCTGGGCCCGAGTACCTGACCTCGGCCGCGGTGGCGGCCATAGGGGAGATCCCGGACTGGTACGTCCGGACCGCCCGGCACCCGGCGGCTGGGCCCCTCGTGGCGTCCGGCGCGGTGGCCCTCGATCGCCATTACGAGACGGCGGCGACCTTCGCCGAGGCCTACGCGGGGATCGTCGAGGAGGTGGTCGCCGCGGCGACGGCGCGGGGCCGGATCGGCTACGCGGTGCCCGGTTCGCCGTACGTGCTGGAGGAGACGGTGCGGGCGCTGTCGGCCGATGACCGCGTCGAGGTCGAGATCGTCGACGGGATGTCCTTTTGCGAGCTCGCCTGGCGGCGTCTCGGCGTCGATCCTGTCGCCGCCCGAGTGCGACTGATCGACGGCGAGCGCTTCGGGATCGACGCGGCCCGGGACACCGGGCCACTCCTCGTCGCCCACGTCTGGGCGCCGTCGATCCTCGCCGGGATCAAGCTGGCCGTCGGCCCGCCGTCGGCGGCGGCCATCGTCCTCCAGCGGCTCGGCTGCCCCGACGAGCACGTCGAGGAGATCACCGTCGGCTCGATCGATCGGATCGTCCCCGACCATCTCACCTGCCTGTATCTGCCGGAGTTGGCCGAACCCGTGGGGATCGAGCTCGCCCGGCTCGAAGCTGTCGTCGAGAGGTTGCGCGACGAATGCCCCTGGGACGCCGCGCAGACCCACCGCTCCCTCGTCCGGCACCTCATCGAGGAGTGCTACGAGGCGGTAGAGGCGATCGAGGAGCTGGGCGAGCCGCCGGATATCGCGGCTTCGGCGCACCTCGAAGAGGAGCTGGGCGACGTGCTCTGCCAGGTCCTTTTTCACGCCGTCCTGGCCCGGCGGGAAGGTCTGTTCACCTTCGGGGATGTCGCGGAGGCGGTGCACGACAAGCTGGTCCGTCGGCATCCCCATGTCTTCGGCGCCGTCGCCGGGGTGGACTCGGTGGACGCCGTGCTCTCGCAGTGGGAGGAGCTGAAGCGGCAGGAAAAAGGGCGGGAGGGCGTGATGGACGGGATCCCGGCGGGATTGCCCTCGCTCCTACTCGCCGGGAAGCTCGAACGCCAGGCGGCTGGGGTCGGCCTCGGTTGGGGCACGACTGGCGAACGCGCGGACGCGGTCGACCGAGCTGCCGACGAGCTCGGCGCGGCTGACGGCGAAGCTCTCGGCGAGCTCCTCTTCGGGCTGACCCGTCTCGCCGCCGACCGGGGACTCGACGCCGAGGAGGCCCTGCGGGGCGCGGCGTTGCGGTTCCGCTCCCGCTTCGCCGCCGCCGAACGGCTCGCCGAGGCCGACGGCACCACGCTTGCCGCCGCCGCCCCCGCCCGGCGCCGCGCCTACTGGGAGGCCGTTGGCGGCGCCTGAGGCCGCCGGCTGACCGCACCCTCCCCACTTTGGTAGCCTTTCAGAACATCTGTCACTCCAGCACCAAAACGAACAGGAGAGACCGGCTCGTGGCCGAGATCGTCGAGCTTGACGCGCAAGAGGTGCTCGATTCCCGGGGAAACCCAACCATCGAGGTCACCTGCATCCTCGAGAGCGGCGCCGAGGGTCGGGCCATCGTCCCCTCGGGGGCCTCGACCGGGGAGTTCGAAGCGACCGAGCTGCGGGACGGCGGCAGCCGCTACGGCGGCAAAGGGGTGCGCGACGCCGTCGGCCACGTCCAAGGCGAGATCGCCGAGGCGCTGGAAGGATTCGACGCGGCCGACCAGAGGCTCATCGACCTGGCGATGATCGACCTCGACGGGACGCCGACCAAGGCACGGCTGGGGGCCAACGCCATCCTCGGCGTGTCGCTGGCGGTGGCCCGGGCCTCGGCCGACGAGCTCAATCTGCCCTTGTACCGGTATATCGGCGGGGTTGACGCCCACGTGCTCCCGGTGCCGATGATGAACGTGCTGAACGGCGGGGTGCACGCCGACAACAACGTGGACTTCCAGGAGTTCATGATCGTGCCCCACGGCGCGGCCTCCTTCGCGGAGGGCCTGCAGTGGGGCGTCGAGACCTACCACGCCCTCAAGAGCGTCCTGCACGACCGGGGCCTCGGCGGGGGCGTTGGTGACGAAGGCGGTTTCGCGCCGAACCTGGCAACCAACGAAGAAGCCCTCAAGATGCTGGTGGTGGCCATCGAGCAGGCCGGCCGGGTGCCCGGGCGGGAGATCGCGATCGCCCTGGATCCCGCGGCCTCCGAGTTCTACTCCGAAGGTTCCTACGTGCTCGCCGGTGAGCAGCGCTCCTACTCCGCCGAGGAGTTCGCCGCCTATTGGGCCGAGATTTGCCAGCGCTACCCGGTCATCTCGCTCGAGGACGCCATGGCCGAGGAGGACTGGGCGGGGTGGGCCGCGCTCACCGAGGCCGTCGGGGGGCGGGTCCAGCTGGTCGGGGACGATCTTTTCGTGACCAACGTCGAGCGCGTCGAACGCGGCATCCGCGAGCGCGTCGCCAACGCGGTACTCATCAAGCTGAACCAGATCGGAACGCTCACCGAGACGCTGACGACGATGCGGGTGGCGGGCGCCGCCGGCTACCGCTGTGTCGTCTCCCACCGCTCCGGGGAGACCGAGGACACGACCATCGCCGATCTCGCCGTCGGCACCAACTGCGGTCAGATCAAGACCGGCGCGCCGGCTCGTTCGGACCGGGTAGCCAAGTACAACCGGCTGTTGCGGATCGAACACGAGCTCGGCGAAGCTGCCGAGTGGTCGGGGGCCGCTGCTTTCGCGCGGCCCCTCGGCGGGTTCTCCTCGTGAAGCCGCTCCGTCGCGCTCGGGTCGTCCTGCTGGGCGCGGTGGTCTTTTTCATCGCCATCTTGGCGACCGGGTTCCCGGCGGGCCTGATCGCCCACCAGCGGGTGGCGCTTGCCGCGGTCGACCGTCAGCTGACGGCCGTCGAGGCCCACAACGCCGAACTCCGATCGCAGATCGCCAGCCTAGAAAAGCCGTCGACGATCGAGGCCATCGCCCGTGAGCAGTACGGGCTGGTCCGGCCAGGTCAGGTTTCCTACGTGATCCTGCCGGGCAAGGGCGCGCAGGCCGTCGGCGCCGGGACGCTCGGCTTGGAGCCCATCCCGGCGGACGATCTGGTGCCGACGAGCGTCTCGGGCTTGGCGGCTCCGTCGGCGGGCACCCGGACCCATTCGACGAGCCTGTGGAGCCGGACCCTCGGCGAGCTCGAATTCTGGCGCTGGGCCCTCTAGGCGAATCACGACCCGGCCGTCGGGGCCTGGCGGTCGGACCCCGGTGGTAGCGGCCGTGTCGGCGGGGACGCCGAGGGCGCACCCCCGCAGCCGTGGGGCGCAAGGGCGCCCAGCCAAGGACGCGCCCGAGGTGCTCACCGTGGCGAGCCGAGCCGGTCTCGACGCTGGCGGATTAGCGTGCCTCGGCGAGGTGATGGGTAGCTACGTGTACCACCTCGGGCCTCGGGGCCGACGCCACGGGCTTGGCAGTCTCGGGCGCGAAGTTGAGGCCCGGATTCCCGCCGGGGCCGTCGATGACGCGGGCCAGCTCGCGATGAGCCGGATGCCAACCGACGCCGAGCCGTTCCCCGCCCGGGGGATCTTCGGCGTCCCAGTCCGGTCCCTCGCCCACCGCGGCGCCGGTCCGACGGCGGCGTTATTCGCCATCGGTGCGCTGGCGGGCGCCGGGCGTTCCGACCACCCCATCGCGACCCCCGGGATCGTGCTGCCGCTCACCTACCGGTGACTGAGGAGCCGACCTCCGGGCCGGGCCCGACCCCGGTCGAACTCCTCGCCGCGGCGCTCCGGGCCGACGACGCCGACCTCGGTTCGTACGCGCGAATGTTATGGGGCGCCTTCGCAGAATCGCTGCCGGCCGGGATGCTCGAGGTGGTCCGCGAGCGCACGGTTGCTGACCGTGTTGCCGGCAGGAGAGGCGAGATCCGGATGATCCGCGCCCACTTCGGCGCGGTGGTCCTGGAGCTCGCCGAGGGGCGTGCCGCGGCGGTCGGCACGGTGGTGCGCCAGGTGCGCGGCGTGATCATCAGCCGCCGACAGGTCGACCTCGACGAGTGGAGGCGGTTGTTGGCGACCGAGCTCACCCGTTTCGCGGCCGAACACACCGCGGCGCGTCAAGCGCTGGCCCGCATCTTGAGCCGGGAGTGACCCTAGAAGCCGAGCATCGCCGAGCAGGCGGGCCAGGGGCGCCAGCCGTCGCGCTGGTAGAGCAGGTAGGCGGCGGAGTCCTGCGTCGCCGGCGACGCGTCACTCGGCAGGCCGGTCTCGCCGAGCCCGAGCCAGGTCGGGAGCGAGAACTGGTAGGCGCCGTAGTAGCCGTTCCCGGTGTCATCCTGGTAGTTCCCACTCGCCTCGCAGTTGCGCAGGGCGGCGAAATCCTGGTTGAGCGATCCGCCCGGGATCGGCGAGCTCCCGATGCCCTTCGTTCCCGCCAAGGACGGCGGACCCGTCTGGTTCCCGGCGGCGGACTTGGCGGCTGCCGCCTTCAGCGCGGCGGCCTGCTGGGCGGCCAGCTGGGCTGCGACAAGCGCGGCCAGCTGGCCCTGAACCGAGTCGTAGAGCTGTTGCTCGCGCTGCAGCGTGCCGAGGACGGCCGTGCGCGTGGTCGTCGTGCGGGCCAGGGCGAGCTTGGCGACGCTGGCGTCGTGCATCTCGGCGGCGAGCGAGACCTGCAGACGTGACTGTTCGCCCTCGTAGCTCGCGATCGTCGCGTTGAGCTTGCCCTCGGAGTAGCGGAGGTAGGTCTGCTCCACCTGCCCATTGTCGGGCTTTTCGATGAGCAAGCTCCCCAGGTCGGTCGTGGTGCCGGCGTCGACGTAGGCACCAATCGCCGCGGCGGTCATCGCGGCACGGTCGCGGACCAGCACGCTCGCGATCCGGCTCGCCACCCGGGAGGTGATCCTGGCGGCGGCGCTCGCCCGCTCATAGTCGGACCGGGCGGTGAGGTACTGCTCGCCCAGCGCGTTGAGCTCGTTTTCGTCCGCGGCCAGCCGGGCCGCGATGGCGCTCGCCTCGGCCTGGAGGCTCCCGGTCGTTCCGGTCCCGGCGGCGGCGGGCGCGGCGGCGGCGAGCAGGCCCACGAGGACCACGACCGCCGCGACGCGGGCCGCCCCGGTCCGTGTCGTCCCGCCGAACCGCCCTCGTCCGTGGCGGCCGCGGATCGCGCCCTCGGCAGCGTCAGGCACAAAAAGACGTTAGCCAAGGACCACTCCCGCCCGTGGGTCCGCGCCGCCTTCCCGGCCCGCCGGGAGAACCGGGCCGGTCGCCGCGCTTCTAAGCTGCGACGATGGACACGATGGCCGCCATCCTCGCGGTCGACCGGCCCCCCGGCGCGACCCCCGGCCGGCTGGGCGAACTCGTCGGGGCGGCCCGGGGAGCCGGTCCCGACGAGGTCGTGGTGGTGGTCGGCCCGGCGACGTCACTGCGCCACCTGCCCGAGGAGGCCACGGTGATCGTCGACCACGCCGGTGCGCCGAGCGAGGCGGCGGCACTTCGGGCCGTGGTCGATTACGCCCAGCGGTCGGGTGCCGGTGAGCTCGTCGTCGCGCTCGGCGCCGCGGTGGGCAACCTTCCCGCGGCCGACCCGGAGAGCTGGCGCCGGCTGCGGGAGGCGCCAGCGGGCGAGATCGTCGTCGGCACCGTCGGCGGCCAGCCGGCCGGCATGGTCCGACTAGCCGCGGCGGTCTGGCCACTGCTGCCCCTTGACGGTCGGGTGGAGAGGTGGCTCGCCGCCCAGGCCGGCCGGGTCGCCAGCTGTCCGCTCGAAGGCCCCGCCGGCGAGCCGACGCCTGCCGCCGGGCAGCCTCGCCGGGAAGGGGGGCGCGGCGAGGAAGCGTCCCCCGCTGATGTCGCCGCGGTGACGGCGTTGCTCGGCCGCCCGCCGGCCGGTGGTTTTGCGGTCGTGGTTCGGGGTCCGGCCGGCGGTCCGGTGGTCATCCGCAACGCCCCGTTCCTCTCCGACGGCACGCCGATGCCGACCATCTACTGGCTGGTCGGCCGCGTCGAGCGGGAGCTTGTCGGACGACTGGAGGCCGGCGGTGGTGTGCGGCGGGCCGAGGCGGCGGTCGGCGCCGCGCCCATCGCCGCGGCCCACGCCCGTTACGCGGCCGAGCGCGAGGCGATGATCCCCGCCGACCATCCCGGACCGCGTCCAACCGGAGGGGTCGGTGGCACGCGGACCGGGGTGAAGTGCCTCCACGCCCATCTGGCGTGGTACCTGGCGGGCGGCGGCGACCCGGTGGGTCGCTGGGTGGCGCAGCAGCTCGCGCCAGGGCTGGCCGGCGCGGTGGCGGCCATCGACTGCGGGACCAACTCGACCCGTCTTCTCGTCCTGGCCGCGGACGGCACCACGCTCGAGCGGCAGATGGTCGTCACCCGGCTCGGCCAGGGCGTCGACCGCACCGGCGAGCTCGCGGTGACGGCCATCGAGCGCACGTTGGCGGTTCTCACCGAGTACCGCGGTTTTTTGGACGCGCACGGCGTGGTGCGCGTGCGGGCCACCGCGACCTCGGCGGCCCGGGACGCCTCGAACGCCGCGGACTTCTTCGAGGCCGCGACGGAGATCCTCGGGGTTAGGCCGGAGCTCTTGACGGGGGAGGAGGAGGGTCGTCTCGCCTACCAGGGTGCGACGGCCGAGCTCGACCGCCGCCAGGGCCCGTTCCTGGTCGTCGACCTCGGCGGGGGGTCGACCGAGCTCGTCGCCGGGCGGGCGACCGGCGACGGCGCCCCGGCGGTCGTCTCGCTCGACGTCGGCTGCGTGCGGGTGACGGAGCGGTTCCTGGTGAGCGACCCCCCGACCGCGGCCGAGCTTTCCCGGGCCCGGGGTTTTGTCGGGCAGGTCGTCGAGGCGGCGGTGGCCCGCCGGCCCGAACTCGGCTTGCCCCGCCACCTGGTCGGGGTCGCCGGCACGATCTCCACGCTGGCCGCCCTCGAGCTCGGCCTCGACCACTACGACTCCGAGCGGGTCCACCTCGTCCGGATGTCCCGGGACTCGGTTGAGAACTGGCTCCTAGCGCTGTCGGGTGAGACCCTGGTCCAGCGCCGGGCCCGCAGTGCCATCGAGCCCGGACGCGCCGACGTGATCGTCGGCGGCGTCGCCGTCCTGGCCGAGGTGATGGCGCACCTCGGCCACGAGGAGCTGGTCCACTCGGAAAGGGACATCCTCGACGGGATCGCGGCCGAGTTGCGCGCGATCTGACGATCCGTTCAGGTCGGGGGCCGGGGCGCTCCGGGGTCTTCCCCGAGTACGAGGGCGGTCGTCCGGGAGACGAAGGCGTCGTTGTCGCCGTGCCGGGCCTGCGCGTAGGCGCGTCCCTGCGCGGCGAGCTTGGCGCCGATCCGATCGTTCAGCACCACCCGGACCGCGTCGAGCAGCTCGCCGACGTTCCGGTACCACAGCCCGCCGTTGGCCGCGGCGACGTGGGCCCGGGCGGCCGAGTCGTCCGGGACGATGACGGGCACCCCGAGCAGCATCGACTCGAGGGCGAGGGCGCCGACCGGGCCCGGGGGGCGGACGTCGATAGTGGCCCGCGCCCGGGCGATGAGCCGGGAGAAGTTCACGTGGCTCGGGTTGACCGGCAGCGCCGCGGCGTTGTAGGCGTCGCAGATGCGCCAGGTCTCGCCGTCGACCTCGGCCACCGAGAGGCCTTCGAGGATGGGCGGGAGTATCTCGGCGTTCACCGCCCGGGCAAGGCGGGGGCTTCCGGAGGGGAAGCGCCGGACGAGCAGGACATAGTCGCCGTAGGCGGCGACGCCGACCAGCGGATCGGCCATGGCGTGGCGGTTGACCCCGATCGCCAGCTCGACGGGGATGAAGTCGCGCTGGCGCTGGGGCGCCAGCGCCACCAGCGCGGGGTGCTCGCCGGGGTGGACGGTGCCGATGCGGTCGGCGTGATCGACGAGCCGGGCGATCTCGGATGGCAGGGGCCGCCCGTCGCTGAGAAAGGGGATCGCGACCACCCGGGTCCGGCCAGTGTCGCCGGGCCTTCCCAAGGTCTCGAGGTCCCAGGGCTGGTGGAACCCGGCGATGACGATGGCGTCGGGGGCGATCGCCTCGAGGGATCCGATGACCTCGGTTGCCTCGCCCTCGTACCGGTCGAGGAGGTCCACCGCCGCCGCCGGGAGCCCGGATGGGCCGACGTGCCCGGCGAGGGCCTCGCGTAACAGGGCGCTGCGGCGGGGATTCGCACCTCGCACCGGGACCCGGTGGACCTCGAAGACACTGTCGGCGTAGGTGGCATGCCCGGCGGTTCCCAGCTGGACCACGGCGACGTCAGCCCGACAGGCGAGCGCCCCGGCGATGAGCCGTGTCGCGGTGACCGCTTCGTTCTGGGACTCACCCCAGTAGCGCGTGACGATGGCGACGACCGGGCGGGTCCGGGGACGTGGCGCATCCGGGGCGGCGGCCACCTCGGGTCAGCGGTGGTTGTCGGCCGCGTCGAGCCGGTGCTCTAGGTGGCGGGCGAGGTCGATGAGGTCCTGCCGGACCGCTCCGAGCAGCGCCCGTTGGTCGGCGTAGCTGATGTTGTCGACCCGGTAGGCGATGGCGTCGATCGCCCGGGCGAGATTGGAGCGGAACGCCTGTTCCTCGGCGTAGTAGTGGCTCATCGCGCCGTTGACGATCCGGCTGAGCACGCGCTGCACGATCGCCTTCGGTCCCCAGCCGATCCCTTTGCACATGCGGGAGTTCGCCATATCCCAGTGATGATGGAGATAGTGGAGGCTCTCCAGGAGGTGGATCGGCTCGCGGCCGTCGTCCACCACGAGGTCCTCGTAGGTGGCCCGTGGCACCCAGGTGCGCGGGTACTCGTTGCGGCCTTCGGCCACGAGTGACCTCAGCTGTTCGACGATGGATCCGGCGTCGAGAGCGTCGTCGTGAGAAAGTTCGTCCATCGTTCGTCCTCCTGTACCGTCGAGATCGGGCACCAGTCTCGCCACTTGCTGAGCAGAGTGTTGTAGTAGGGATCACCGGCCGCGAGCGTCGTTCCCCAGCGGTCGAGGATCCGGCGGTGGGCCGCGGCGTCCTCGGTGTGCCCCCGGGAACGGGACTCGTGGTGCACGAGCTCGGTGAGCGGGGTGTACACGACCAGGTATCCGGCCGCGCGCAACTTCAGGCAGAAGTCGACGTCGTTGAACGCGACCGAGAGCCTTTCATCGAACCCGCCGACTGATTCATACACCTCGCGCCGGGTCATCATGCAGGCGCCGGTGACCGCGGAGCAGTCCCGGGTCTGAACCGCCATGGCCCCGTAGCCGGGACGATCGTCGGGCAGTCCCCGCAGTACATGGCCGGCCAGCCCGCCGAGGCCGAAGACCACCCCCCCGTGCTGGAGGGACCCGTCTGGGTAGACGAGACGCGCCCCTACCGCCCCGACCTCGGGGCGGAGCGCGTGGCCGACGAGGGCGTCGAGCCAGCGTGGCCGGCGGGCTTCGATGTCGTTGTTCATGAAAACGAGGAGCTCGCCGTCGCAGGCCCGGACCGCGGCGTTGTTGATCGCCGACCAGTTGAAGGAGCCCGGCGCGTCGACCAGGCGCACGTTCGGCTCGGTGAGCAGCCTCTCGACCAGGGCCTTGGTCTCGGGTAGCTCGCTTTCGTTGTCGACCAGGACGAGCTCGAAACGGTCGTAGCCGGGCTCGGAGCGGATCGAGGTCACGCAGGTCGACAGCAGTGACGGCTCGTCCCGGAACGGGATGATGATGCTGACGAGCGGGCGTCGGTCGATGGCCCACCGCACGTTGAAGCTGCCCTCCAGCGCGCTCGTCTCGATCGCGGCCTCGCGACCCCGGCGGGCGAGCGCTTCGACGATGACTCGCCGCCTCGGGTGGTCGGCCGCGTCCGGCTCGCCAGATCGGGAGGCGGCCGGCTGCCGACGGTGGTAGGCGACACCCGGCACGTGTACGATCCCCCGCGCCCGCTCGGTCGCCCGCAGCACGAGGTCGTAGTGCGAAGCGCTGTCGAACCCCGCTCGCAATCCACCGAGGTCGACCACCAGGGCACGTCGGAGCGCCACCAGCTGGCCGAGGTAGTCGCAGCCGAGGAACAGGTCCGGCGACCAGGCGGGCTTGAGCCGCGGCGCGAACCGCTCGCCAGCCGGGTCGATCCGATCTTCGTCGGTGTAGACGACGTCGGCCTCCGGCGATTGCGCCGCCGCTTCGGCGACGGTTTCGAGAGCCTCGGGCGCCAGTTCGTCGCTCGCCCCGACCAAGACGACGAACTCGCCCTGGGCCGCGGCGATCACCCCGTTGATGGTGTCCGTCAACTCCCCGGCCGCGGCCTCAACCGCCCGGGCGCGTCGGTCGGCCCGTCGCAGCGAGCCGAGGACCTCCGACGTCGCCGGGTCCGCGCCGACCCGGACCACGACGAGCTCCCAGCGGGCGAAGGACTGGGCCAGGACCGACCCGATGCAGCGTTCCACGAACTCGGTCGGCGTGTCGGCCGCACCAATTACGACGGTGAAGGTGGGCACGCCCCTCCAGGGTCGTCTCGTCGCCGCGGTACGGCCGAACTCGCTCCCCGGCGGTCCGACCCCGGTCGGCTCGCCGCGCTGGGCGAGCCACCGGTGATAGGCGCGGCGGTCCTCGGCGGCATCGAGGGGGTAACCGCCCTCGGGCCGAGCGGCAAGCTCCTCGGCGTCGGGATCGTCCCGGTCGCGTCCCCGCCAGTGGTCGTAGGTTCGGGTCGGCCCGGTGGTCTCCAGGGTGTCGAGTTCACGTGCCGCCCGGTCGAGCGCCGCAACGAGGCGGGCGACCTCGCCCGCGCTGTCACGGAGGTGATGCTGGCTCGTCATCGCGGCTCTGCCGGATCGGTCGTCGCGCCCACCGCGACGACCCGGCGTCCGGTGAGTGTAGGTGGTGAGGGGCGCCGGGGGATCTGGCAGCATGGGGCGGTGGTCGACTGCTTGCCGGGCGGGGTCGGGATGATCCCGTCGTGGCGCGAAGGCGCGCGGTGGCCGAGCTGACAACCCGCGATCTCGGCCAGGAGTTGTCCGGTCGGCGTGTGACCCTGCGCCCCTTGCGGGTGGGGGACTACCGCGCCTGGCTCGAGGTGAGGACGCGGGCCCGCGAATGGCTCGTGCACTGGGAGCCGCGTCGGGCCGGGGGGCCGTACCTCGCCGAGGACCGCGCCTCGTTCGCAGCGCGTTGTTCGATGCGCGAACGCGAACGCCAGCTCGGTACCGCCTACAGCTTCGGGATCTTCGTGAAGGGGGCCTTCGTCGGCGAGATCAACCTGTCGTCGATCCAGCGCGGCGCCTCCCAGGGTGCCTACCTCGGTTACTGGGTCGACGAGGCGCACGCTGGCCGAGGTTACGTGCCGGAGTCGTGTGTTGTCGTGTTCGGCTTCGCTTTCGATGAGCTGAATTTGCACCGCGTCCAGGTGGCGATCATCCCGCGTAACTGGCCGAGCCGACGGGTGGCCGAGAAGCTCGGACTCGTCGAGGAGGGTCTCGCCCGGGGTTACCTGGAGATCGACGGAGCCTGGGAGGACCACGTCCGCTACGCGATCAGCGCCGAGGACTGGGCGGAACGCCGCGAGGCCTATCTCGACGACTGGATCCGACCGAATGGCGCCTGAGCCGCCCGCCGGTCAGGGTCGACCGGCCCCGACGAAGCCGAAGTAGTACATCGGCGAGTACGAGACGGTCTCACCGGTCTCGGGCGCCTGGATGATCGTCTCGGTGCCGTAGGGGCCCGAACCGACGTACATCGCGACGTGGGTGATGGGATCGGGGCCATCGTCGGGGAACGAGTAGAACAGCAGATCGCCGGGTTCGATCGCCGACAGGGGGATGTGCTGGGTCTCCTGGTACTGGTACCAGGCGGAATGGGTCAGGCTGACGCCCGCCGCCGCCCAGGCGACCATGGTGAGCCCGGAACAGTCGAACCCCGACGGACCGGCCCCACCCCAGACGTAGGGCACGCCGAGGTACCCCAGCGCGGTCTCGACGGCACGGTTTCCCGCCGCGGTGGATCCCGCCGGGACGAGCGCCGGGTAGCCGGCCTCGCTCGCCAGTGCCGCTTGGGCTTGCGCCGCTTCGGCCGCCGCGGGATCACTCCCGGCCAGGGCGCTCGCCAGCTCGAACTCGGCCGCGGCACTGGAGGCGTCCTGGTTGCGGGCCTTGGCGGCCGTGGCCGCCCGGGCCGCCGCGGCTTTGGCCGCGGCCTCGGCCGCGGCCTGCTCGGCGATCAGCGTGGCGAGTTGTCCTTTGACCCGACTGAGGGCCGCGGCGGTCTGCTGCTCGGCGGCCACCGCCTGGGAGCGCGCCGCGGCGGCGGTGAGCGCCGCGTCGTGGGCGTCGGCGACCTCGGTGCGTTCCGCGGCTTCGTGGGCGACCAGGCGAGCCTTCGCGGCGTCGAGACGGATCACGGCGGCGTGGAGCGAACGCGTGGCCACCTCGGCGTAGGTGGTGAGCGATTCGGCGTTGGCGAGCGAGGAGGTGAACAATCCGGCGTACTCAGCCGAGGCGCTGTTGTCCTCGATGTAGGCCTCGACGGCGGCTTTCTGGACCCTGAGCTTTCCAGCCTCGATGGCGCGGTTGTCGTGGCGGATCTCGCGGCGCAGCTCCTTTAAGCGTCCCTGGGCCAGCCCGATGAGGACGTTGGCCTGGTCGTAGCGCTCGCCGGCCGTCTGCTCCTTCTCGTTGTCGGTGGCGATGAGCTGGGAGAGCTGGGCCGCCTGGGACCGTGCCGCCTGGATCTGGGCGTTGGTCGGGCCCCCCGGGGCGCCCGGGGCGGCAGAAGCCGGACCGGCGCAAACTCCCACCAGGACGAATGCGCCCAGCAGGGACGCGATTGCCCCCCTGAACCTCACCGATAACACCCATTAACTTTGGTCACAGCGGGGGCAATTGTCAAAGATATCGGGCGAATCGCCAGGTGAGAGGCCCCGACCGGTCCGGTAGCGTCGTGTCGGCAGGTCGGGGCGCACTCCGGGGAGGGACGAGGTGTCCAAGCGAGCCGTCAGCACCCGCTCGGGGGACGTGCGCGGGATCGAAGCCGACGGGGTGTGGTCCTACCGGGCGATTCCCTACGCCGCCGCCCCGATCGGCTCGCTCCGCTTCCGGTCCCCGCAGCCGCCGCCGTCGTGGGCCGGCGCCCGAGACGCCTCCACCTTCGGCCCGGTGGCGCCGCAACCGCCGTCGGGGATCGGCAGCTACTTCCCGGGTGATCCCGTCGAACAGAGTGAGGACTGCCTGGTGTGCAACGTCTGGACCCCGGCTCCCGGGGGCGGGTCGCGGCCGGTGATGGTGTTCGTCCACGGCGGCGCCTTCTCCAACGGGAGCGGATCGGGCGTCATGTACCGCGGGGACCGCTTGGCCGCCCGGGGGGTCGTCGTGGTGACCTTCAACTATCGGCTCGGCGCGCTGGGTTTTCTCGCCCACCCGGCCCTGGCGGAGGGGGCGCAGGGTGGGTTCGGAAACTGGGGGCTTCTCGACCAGATCGCCGCTCTCCGTTGGGTGCGCGACAACATCGGGTCGTTCGGAGGCGACTCGGGGAACGTCACCGTGTTCGGCGAGTCGGCGGGGGCGATGTCGATCTGTGACCTGTTGGCCGCGCCGGCGGCGCGGGGACTGTTTCGCCGGGCCATCGTCGAAAGCGGCGCGGCGCTGGCCATCGACCCTCCCCCGGCGGCCCGCATCGCCGAACGGCTAGCGAGCCTGCTCGGGCTGTCGGAGCTCGGCCGGGAGGCGCTGTCGGCCGTCCCGGCCGACGAGCTCATCGGCGCGCAGATCGAGGTGAACGCCGAGGTGGACGCCGGCGTCGGGCTGCCGTTCCAGCCGGTGGTCGACGGGGGACTGTTCCCCCGCCATCCCGAGGACGCCATCGTGGCGGGTTCCTCGGAGGGGGTCGACCTGCTCATCGGGTCGAACCGGGACGAGTTCAAGCTGTTTTCGTTCGCGGTCCTGGCCGCCCGGGAGCTGTCGGAGGCCGATCTCGAGGGGCTCGTCGGGCGGTACCTGCGGGGGGCGGGGATTGCCGACGACACGCTTGGTACCGAAGCGATCGCCGAGTATCGGCGGGCGCGGGCCGGCCGGGGCGAGCCGGCGAGCGCCCGGGCGATCTTCGACGCGATCGTCACCGACTGGATCTTCCGTGTCCCCCAGCTTCGTCTCGCCGACGCGCACCGGAGCCGCACCCCGGCGACCTACGCCTACCTGTTCGACTGGGAGTCACCATTCGCCGGCGGGGGCCTGGGCGCCTGCCATGGCGTCGAGCTCCCCTTCGTGTTCGGCACGGTGCACGAACCGATCATCGGGCTGTTCTCCGGAACCGGGGCGGAAGCCTTCCAACTCTCGGAGGAGATGCAGGCTTCGTGGGTCGCCTTCGCCGGCCACGGCGACCCGTCGAACGAGCTGACGGGCAGCTGGCCCCGCTACGAGACGAGCACCCGGGCGACCATGCGGTTCGGGGCCCGGTCAGGGCTCGTCGACGCGCCCTACGAGTCCGAACGACAGTTCTGGGAGCGACGGCTCGGCCGCTACGGTGTCGGCGGTCCGATCGAGGGCGCGCGACGCCACGACGTCGCCCTCGTCGCTCCGGAACAGGAAGAACAGGCGGGGACGTAGCCCAACCGGTAGAGGCAGAGCGCTTAAAACGTTCACAGTGAGGGTTCGACTCCCTCCGTCCCCACGAAGAGCCGGGCGATCAGGCCTGGGTGGCGAGCCCGCCCGGCGAAGCGGTGGAGAGGGGCACCTCCTCGGACCAGACCCGGGTCGACACCGGGGCGATGGCGGTCTCGTCCTCGCCCGAGACCGCCTCGAGGGTGCGACGCGCCGGCTCGGGCAGGATGAAGGTGAGGAGGAAGCCGGTTGCCGCGGCGGTTCCCGCCACGACGAGCATTCCCCGCAGTCCGATGTGCAGCTCGAGCTGGGGCACCAGGAACACCCCGACGAAGGCGCCGAGCTTGCCGATCCCGGCCGCGATCCCGTGCCCGGTGGTGCGCATCGAGACCGGGAAGACCTCGGAGGGGAGCACGAACGTTGTCGTGTTCGGACCGAACTCGATGAAGAAGTAGCTGAGCCCGAAGACGGCGAGGAAGGGCCCGATGGCGGCGGTGAGCTCGTGGACCGCGCCGAGAACGAGGAACGCCACCGCGATCACGGCGAAGCCGAGGTGTTGGAGCCGGCGGTGGCCGATCCGGTCCATGCGGGACACGGCGAGCGCGTAGCCGGGGAGGGCGAAGACGACGAAGATGCCGAGGGTCCAGACGAGCTTGGAGACGAGGGTCGCGGCGGGGTCGACGTCTTTTAGGATCACCGGCAGGGACAAGGTGTTGCCGTAGTAGGCGTAGTCGAAAAGGAACCAGGTCCCAGCGGTTCCGACCAAGAGGGCGAGCATCCGGCTTTGGGTGAGGAACTGGCGCAGCGAGATTCGCTGGGTGTCCTCGGGCTTGGTGCCGTCGGCGGCGACGGTGCCCTCGAAGAAGGAGGCCGCGTCGAGGGCCGCTTCGGCGGCTTCCCCGCGTACCTGGGCCCGGAAACGGGGTGACTCGGGCATCCTCGACCGCAGGTAGATGACCGCGGCGGCGGGGAGGGCGCCGAAGGCGAGCAACAGCCGCCAGGTGAGCTCGTGGCCGACCCCCGAGGCGAGGAGCACCAGGGCGACGAGGGGGCCGACGATGAGGCCGAGGGCTTGCATGGAAAAGACGAGGCCGACGAACCGTCCCCGGTCGACCCGGTTGGAGTACTCGCTCATGAGGACGGCCGACACGGGGTAGTCGCCACCGATGCCGAGTCCGAGCACGAATCGGGCGACTACCAGCCAGAAAAAGCTCGGCGCGGCCGCGCTGGCGACGGCCCCGGTGATCATGATCAGCGCGACGATCACGTACACCCGTTTGCGCCCGACCAGGTCGGCGAGACGGCCAAAGAGCACCGCCCCGAAGAACGCCGCCAGGATCGCCGAGCCCGTCACCCAGCTCGTCTGGGTCGTCGACAGGTTCCACTGCTTGGTGACGAGCGCCGCGACGGTGCTGATGACAAACAGGTCGTAGGCATCGGTGAAGAATCCGGCACCGGAGACGATGACGGCCCGGTGGTGGAACCTGCTGCGGGGTGCCTCGTTGAGCAGATCGCTCACCGTCGGGGAGCCGATGGTCCGCTCGGCGAGGGTCGGATCGATCATCGGCTGCCGAGCTGGGGCATGGACGACATCGCGGACACACAATGTCGCTGGAAGCTAACTGGAGGGTGACATTCAGGTGAACAAAACGCGAACGAATCGCGAATTCTCCACTACCGGTAGGTAGGGTGGCCATCGCCATGAGCGACGACTTCCCGCCCCACTCGCTGGTCGATCAGCGCGTCGCCCAGCTCTTCGCGCTGGTGCGCGAGGCGCTCGCCGGCGCGACGGCGTCGCTCCTCGACCTGGAACCCGAGACCGGCCAGGCGATCGTCGACGCCGACCGGGTGATCGACGAGCTCACGAGCGAGGTCGTCGAGATCATCTGGCGGCAGATCGAGGCAGGAACGGTGTCGACCGACGAGCTCCGCCGTTTCGTCAGCGTGCTTCTGATCCTGCCCGAGCTCGAGCGAAGTGCCGACCTCGCCGAGCACATCGCCCAGCGGGCGGTCCGCAGTCTCGGGGCGGAGATGACCCCGGTGAGCCGCGGGTTGGTGCAGCGCATGAGCGAGGTTGCCCTGGAGATGTGGAGTGCCGCGGCCAACTCCTACGCCGACCGAACCGCGCGGGCCATTGCGCTCGAACAGGCCGACGTGGAGCTCGACATCCTCCACGAACGGCTCACCCACGAGATCGGGATCTCGGGGATGTCGAATCCGGTCACGACGGAGGTGACCCTGGTGGCCCGTTTCTACGAGCGTCTCGGCGACCACGCCGTGAACCTGGCGCGTCGCATTGCCACCCTGCCCGAGGTCCAGGCCGGCCGCGAACCGACGGCGGAGGACCAGGAGGGCGAGGCGTCGACCGAAGGAGGGGCGCCGCCGACCGGCTAGCCGCCGGGAGAGGTCAAATCTTCGTCGTCGTCGCGCCCCGGCGCACCGCCAGCCCGGCCAGCACCTCGAGAACGACCCGGTGGGCGTTGTTCACCGTCACCTCGGCGGAGTCGTAGGCGGGCGCGACCTCGACGATGTCGGCGGCGACGAGCGGGGTGTCGATGGCGAGTCGCCGTACCGCCCGCAGCAGGTCGACGGGGGCCATCCCGCCAGGTTCGGGCGTCCCGGTTCCCGGGGCGAACGCCGGGTCAAGGACGTCAATATCCACCGAGAGATAGAGCGCGTCGCTTGCCTCGAGGGCTTCGGCGATGGCGTCCTCGAGCACCGCCGGCAGACCGCGTTCCCAGATCTCCTGCATGAAGTGGTAGCGCATTCCCTGGGCGCGCATCCAGGCGAAGGTGGCCGCGTCGGGCCAGTAGCCGCGCAGCCCGATCTGGACGAAGTTTTGACCCGGGACGGCGCCCGATTCGATGAGACGACGCATCGGCCTCGCCGTGGCTCGCCAGGTTGCCGTCGATCGAGTAAGCGGTGTCGGCGTGGGCGTCGAAATGGACGACGCCGATCGATCCCCAGCCGACGGCCGTCGAAACCGCGGTCGCCGAGGGCCAGGTGATGGAGTGGTCACCACCGAGCACGATCGGGACGATGCCCCGCTCGGCGACCTGGGCGACCCGTTCGCGGATGGCTGCGTGCGACGCCTCGACGAGCCCGCGCGGACAGATGGCGTCGCCGAAGTCGACCACTTTCAGTTGGTCGAAAATCTCGATCCCGAGGTCGAGGTGGAAGGTTCCCGGTCCGTAGGCGAGGCCCCGCAGGGCCCGCGGGCCGAAGCGGGCGCCGGGCCGGTTCGTGGTCGAGCCGTCCCAGGGAGCGCCGACGATCGCGACGTCCGGGCGCCAGGTGTCGAGCTCGCCGGGCTCGGTGAGGAGCGGTCTCTGGGCAAAGGTGCCGACACCCTGGAACGAAGCCCCCCCTAGCTGGGCGGCGAGTCCGGGTGGGACGCTCCGATCAGGTGCCATCGGGCGACTGGGCCATCGAGTCGAGCACCGTGTCGATATCGGACTCGTTGGTGCGGGGGTTGACGATCGCCACCCGCGCCATGACCTCGCCGAGATGGGTCGTCGGCGTGACGAACGCCACTCCTTCCTCGCGCAGCTGGTTCGACCACCGGTTGTAGTGCTCGCGAGACCAGCCGTTCCGCATGAAGCACACCACGGTGAGCTCCGGCTCGCGCACCAGTGTCAGATAGGGGCGCTGATGAATCGCCTTGGCGGTGTAGCGGGCCACCTCGAGGGTCCGTTCGATGGCTTGCGAATAGGCCTCGGTCCCGTAGGTCGCCAGCGAGAACCAGAACGGCAGGCCGCGGGCCCGTCTGGTCAGGTGGATGGCGTAATCGGAGGGATTCCACTCGCCGGTCTGCGCCAGCGGCTCCAGGTAGCTGGCGTGCTGGGCATGGGTGGCGCGGGCGAGTTCCGGCTGGCGGTAGATGAGCGCGGCACAGTCGAACGGTGCGAAGAGCCACTTGTGCGGGTCGACGATGAACGAGTCGGCGAGTTCGATGCCTGTAAAGCGGGGCGCGCGCTCGGTGCTGCCAAGGCGGCGGCTCCGTAGGCGCCGTCGACGTGGAACCAGATCCCACGCTCGGCGGCGACGGCGCCGACAGAACGAAGGTCGTCGATGACGCCGAGGTTCGTCGTTCCGGCCGACGCCACGACGGCGAAGACGTTCTGTGCGCCCTCCCTCTCTACGGCATCGAGGGCGCGGTCGAGGCTCGCGCCGCCGAGTCGCTGCTCAGCGTCGACCTCCACGACGACGAGGTCGACGTCCATCACGCCTGCCGCTTCTTCCAGCGACGAATGCACGTCGGGACTCACCGCGATCGCCCAGCGACGTCCCTTGGCGCGCGAGGCCGAAGTCCGGTCGCGCACCGCGTGGCGGGCGGTGACGAGCGCCGAGAGGTTGGCGATGGTCCCGCCCTGCACGAACGTCCCCCCCGCACCCGGCGGGAAATCCGCGAGGTCCGCGATCCACCGCAGCGCCTGATTCTCGGCGTAGACGGCACCCGCCGCCTCCAGCCAGTTGCTTCCGCACATCGAGGAGGCCCCGACGACCAGGTCGAACAGCATCGAGGCCTGGGTCGGCGCGCACGGGATGAAGGCGAGGAAACGAGGGTGGTCGACGGTTATGCAAGCCGGTGCCAACACATCGGCGAAGATTCTCAGCGCTTCTTTGCCGCCGATACCGTCGGCGGTGATGGTCGAACCGGCCTCGGCGGCCAGTTCGGCGAATGGACGAGTGTTGTCGAGCGGAAGCGGCTCGAGCTGCAGGCGGTTCTTCGCGTAGGCGAGCACGTCTTCGGCGAGACGTTCGACGTCGCCGTTCCAACCGTGCATGAGCGGAATATAGGGCCGATCGCCCAGAGCCGCACCTTCCTAGAGGAGATGCGAAACCTTGGTCCGCGTCGTGACCCCGGCGCGCGTAACCTCAGCGGTACATGCCGTCGCGACCATTGCGTGGGAGAACCCGAGGACGAATCGGGGCCGACGAGTCGATGAGACGAGTTTTCCGGTGCCGACTCTTTTCTGCCGGGCCCCTGGGGGATCCAGTGCAGCTTGTCGCGGGCGAAGAGGCCAGCCTTGTGGGCCTCGGGGTTTGACGGGCCATGCTTGTCGCTCTCGCCGTGGGCCTGGGCCTATTCGGCCTGATCGTGGGATCTTTCCTCAACGTCGTCATCTACCGAGTGCCCCGTGACGAATCGATCGTCGCCCCGCGCTCGCACTGTCCCGCTTGTGGGATGACGATTCGCGCCTTCGACAACATTCCTGTGGTCTCGTACCTGGTGCTCCGGGGTCGATGCCGCAGCTGCAAAGCATCGATCTCGGTGCGGTACCCCATCGTCGAGCTGTTGACTGCGGGTCTTTTTGCGGGGACTGCGGCCCATTTTGGGTTCGCCTGGTCGCTGCCGGCCTATGTGGTCTTGGCCGCAGGCCTGCTGACGCTGGCGTCGATCGACCTCGCGGAGAACATTCTGCCGAAAAGGATCGTGTACTTCGTCACGGTCATCGTCGGCGTGCTCCTCGTTCTCGCCTCGGCAGAGACGGGAGACTGGCACCGACTCGTCATCGGCGTCTGCAGCGCGGCCGCTTGGTTCGGTTTGTTCTTCGCGATCAATGCTGTAGGTCCGCGATGGCTTGGTTTTGGCGACGTCCGCCTCGTCGGCGTGCTCGGACTCTCGTTGGGCTGGCTCGGTGTCGGCTATGTCCTTCTGGGTCTTTATTTTGCTGCACTCATCGGTGCGGCGGTTGGCATCGGGTTGATCGTGGCGAAGCGCGGCGGTCTCGCCACGCCGGTTCCCTTCGGGCCGTTCCTCGCGCTCGGCGCTGAAATTGCCATCTTCGCCGGCTCATCGTTGCTTCGCCCCTTCCACGGCCTTTGAGGCTGGTCCACGGCGCGTCGCACGACCCGAGGTCCCAGGAGGGTCGGGGTCGCCGGCGGGATAGTCGGGACCGTGCGGTTCCGAATTGCCGGTTTCTTTCCCATTGGTGGTACCGGGAGAGATAACCACCGGGCTCGGGTCCAGTCGCAGATCTTCGCTTCACTGGTCCTGACAGCTCCGTCCCGCCGGGAGGGTCGGTTGTGACGATGACTGGCGCGAGGCGTTGACAATTTGAGTAAAAAGCGAAGGAGCGGGTCGGGCCACCATCGACCGATGATGGCAGTGAGTTCTGCCATCTCACCCAATCCATTCGACGAGCCATGCGGAGTACACGCCTGAAACTCTCCCACGCGGAGGGCACAACCGCATTGCAAGCTGGACTGACGAAGCAATTTGAGGCGAGGGACCCTCCAACGCAGCAGCCCTGGCCAAGGGCGAACCACCGACCTGGTGAGTTTGGGGACTCACGAGACGTGAGCTGGGCGATCCCGCCGATGCATTCAGACGATGGGGGGAGCTCGTATTGGCCACGGGTCGATCCCAACTCTTTGCCAGGGGCGTGACACATTCGGGCGTACGGAGAGGCGGGAGGGTGGGGTAGCATTGCGTGGTGTTTGGGTGGGAACGCTGGACCTGCGAGTCGGAATGACTGCCGCGCTCCACGAAGGCGAGCCCGATGCCGTCATGCGGCAACTCGCGGGCGTCGGTGGATTGGCGGACGTCAGCTACATATTCAGAGGCTTTAATGGGAGTCTTATCGTGGTGGCTCTCGGGTCGGGCGCTGGTCGTGCTTGCGGACTGGTGAAGTTGCCATGAGGCGACGAATAATTCGAGCGTTGATCCCGGCCGAATGGCGCTCCCACACGGGCAATGCCCGCTCGAATGACGAGCATGGATTTACTCTGGTCGAACTGCTCATCGTCTGCGTGGTCACCCCGATCATCATCGGTGGGCTCGCCTATGCGCTCATCGAACTCCTTTCGCTCTCGCAAGGGACTCAAAACAGGATCTCGGACGCGGCCGATGCTCAGACCGTTTCGAGCTACTACGAAAAAGACGTTCTGAGCGCTGAACAGCTCACCACGAGTTCCTCACCACTGGTTCCACTGAGTTCCCCCGGCGCCCAGTGCGGAACCGGGACGCAGTTGCTCGGACTGGAGTGGAACCTCAATCCGCAGACCGGCCAATACCAGACCGTCGTTTCATATGTGTTGGAAGGCACCACATTGGTGCGCCGGTATTGCACTTCCGGAGACGTGTCAAACCCGACGAGCAGTACCACCGTCTCCACTGATGTCTCCTCCAGCCAGCAGCCGCCGACAGTCTCTTTCGTGTCCGGTTATGCGGGCAGCCCTTCGACCGTGTGGTCGACGACGGTGGGCGTGACGGACGTCAAGTTCCCTATCACCGAGCCGGCAAGCCAGTTTTCGTACAGTCTGGACGCTGTCCCATCGGCGGGTTCGTCGTCGGGATCGCTCTCGGGAGTGGGTACCCCCTCGTCGCTGACAGGATGTGGCTTCGCGACGCCGGATACCGGTACGTACGCCTCGACGCTTTGTTTCGTGGATTTCAGCAACTTCAACTACTCCCTGTACAACCAAAATCCGAATCCGGCCAATTCTCCGTTGGCGACAGCGCCCACGAACTGCGAGCAGATGTCAGCAGATGTAGCGGACACGCCCTATGTGCTTTCGTTCTGTTTCAGCACGACGTCATCTGGCACGGCGACACCAGGAATGCCCGGATACCCCGGCCCCGGTGCAGTCATCCCCTACATGATCCCCACCTATTTCAACCCCGGGGTGAGCGAGTCGTACATGGGAAATAACGGCGTCTACACGGGCATCCCAGGTGATCCCGCCCTCTACCAGAATTCCGAGGGTGCCACCTCTTACGTCTACTTTTCGAACATCAAGCTTCTGGACTCGAACGGCAACGCTGCGACGAACTGGGAGCTCGTGACCGGGGACGCGGAGTCCACTGACACCAGTGAGTCGATCACCTGGACATCCAACAAACCGCTGTATCTGGTGCCCGACAGTCCGACGTCCCCCTACGGAAACGCCTGTGCTGGATCTTCATCCCCGGCCGGCTTGACGGGTCTCGGCACGGAGACCGTCACCTGCGGGGCATCGGTAAGTTCGGACAAGACCGGCACCGTGATTCTCGAGGCCCTGGCTCCGACGACGCTCACCGTCAAGATGGTGGGGGAGGGTCTCGAGGCGATCTTCGTGGGTGTACTCCTGCCATGAGGGCGGAGACGAAGTCCCCGACTGTGTTCGGTGTCCGTGGCTCGGCGGCGCTGGTGACGCGTGCCGCGAGGCGGCCGCTGGCGGCGCGTCGAACCGCTCCTGCGGGAGTTTTCCAGGCCGATAGTGATGCTCGGTCGGTCATCGAACCGTCGGGGTTCCTGAGCCGATGAGACATCTTTGCCGTTGCCTGACTGCAAGAGGCTCGCTTCGAAGCGATGCTGAACAAACGCGACAGTTGGAGGTTGGCGACACGCTGATCGAGGTGCTCATTGCGCTCGTCGTGATTGGCGTGGCCGCGCTGTCCCTCCTCCTCGCCTTTTCCACGTCGCTCTGGGGCTCGTCCGACTACCGCAACGTCGCCACCATCGACACCGTGCTGAGGACTGCCGCCGAAGAGACGACCAGCCTGCTCCAGCAGCAACCGGCCACCGCCTGGCAAGACTGCAGTGGCGCCTCCGACATCAACAGCAGCAATCTTCTCCAACTCCCGAGCGGCTACACGGCGACAATCTCCGCCGAGTACTGGAACAGCACGCCTCCGCCACCGAGCTTCACCTCGACCTGCGTCCCCAACGCGACGCAACTCGACCTCATCACCGTGACCTATGCGGGGAAGACCTACCAGATCAGCGTCGTTGTCGACGATCCCCTGGCTCGCCCAGTGGCCCAAGCGGGTGCGTCTTACCAGCTCGTCTTCCTTTCCCAACCGAGCAGCGGTGTCAGCGCATCGGGTCTTTCGCCAACGCCGGTGGTCGCGGTCGAAGACGATAACGGCAACATCGTCACGACTGACCTGTCGACGGTCAGCCTCGCCATCACCCCGTCGACCAACCTGAGCGACGCGACGCTGTCGCCGAACTGCTCAGAGAACGAGTTCTACGGAGTGGTCACCTTCGCGAATTGCAGCATTGACAGGGCGGGAATCGGCTACACCCTCACCGCGAGCGATGGCAGTCTCGAGCCGGCTACGAGTGCTGCCTTCAACATCACACCCGGCCCAGCCAGCCAGCTCGCTTTCACGCCGACCCCGCCCGCCTCGGTCTTCGCCGGAGTCAAGTTCTCGGTCGTCGTGGCGGAGCAGGACGCCTACGGCAACACCGAGACGGGCGATTCCACCACGACGCTCACCCTTGCCGCTAGTGGCGGAGGATTTTCGTGCACGAGCCGGCTGACACAAGCAGTCACGGGCGGGGTTGCGACTTTCACCGGTTGTTCCTTCACGAGTGTGAGCACTACCGCTTACACCTTGACGGCCTCCTCCGGCACGCTGACCCCTGCGACAACTACCACCATGGTCGCGGCGAGCGCGGCCACCCAGCTCGTCTATCTCACCGGATCACAGACCTTCGTCGCGGGTACAGGGACTGCCGCTGGCTCCGGAGCGGTGATAGTTCAGCTGCAAGACGCCTATGGCAACCCGGTCAACGCTACCGCGGCCGTCGCACTCAGCTTCAGCGGGACTTCAGGAGTGACCTACATCCCGACGTTCGGGTCGACGACCGCTTGCACGTCCTCGACGTGCCGGATCCCGGCAGGTTCCTCGATCGGGACCTTCTATATGACTGACAACGCGGCGAACGGTGCGTCAATCTCCGTCACTACGACCGCGAATGGCCTCAGCACCCCGGCGCAGTCGGAAACGGTCCTGCAGTCGAGCACCTTCAGCGGTTCGGTGGGGATCAGCTCTCAGAGTGGGGCACTGTCGCCCACCGGCACGGCGACGTACACGATCACCGTGCATAACACCGCCTCGAGCACCCGGTATATCGAGACGCTCATAAATGGCGTGCCCTCCAGTGCGACGAGCACGCTGGCGCCGACTTCGATCACGTGTGTGCAGATCGCGGGCGGCTCCAGCGCCACATGGTCGTTGAGCGTGGTAACGAATGGGAAAACCCCGGCGGTTACCTCGAAGTTCTCGGTCGTCGCAGAAGGTTGGACCACCAGCGGCTGTTCTGGCACGTTGGGCGAAGACACCGAGACTTCTGGGACGCTGACCATCACCCCCGGGTCCGAGCACGAGCTCGTGGTCACGACCCAGCCTGCTTCGTCGATCACCGCCGGCGGGACGGTTTCGCTAAGCGTGGCGGTCGAGGACCTATACGGCAACGTGTTGACCTCGGGCACCGGCTCGACCGACAGCATCCAGGTGGCTCTGTCCTCTGGCAGCTTCGTCGCTAGCACCACCACGGCGACCGCGTCCTCGGGCGTGGCCAGTTTCAGCGGCCTCGAGATCACCTCGACCGCCGGTTCGCCCTACACGATCATTGTCAGTGACACGACTGACACCTCGGTCACCCCGGTGCCGACCAACTCCGTCACTGTCAACCCCGGTCCGGCGAGCCAGCTTGCCTTCACCCCGGCCACCCCCGGCCCCGGCATGGCGGGGAACCCCATCCCGAGCGTGGCGGTCTCGGCCGAGGACACCTACGGCAACGTGGCGACCTCGGCCAGCGGCTCGGTGGTCATGTCGATCGCCTCCGGCAGCCCGCAGTCCGGCTTCAACTCCGGGGCGACGACGGTCAGCCTGTCGAGCGGGGTGGCGAGCTTCACCAACCTGGTAGTCGACACCTCGGGGAGCTACACCTTTACCGCGAAGCCGAGCAGGATCAGCGGGGTGACCGCGGCGGTCAACTCCAACGCCTTCACCGTGAGCAGCTCGTCCACGGTGAACTCGTTGGCCATCACGACCATCCCGTCGGAGACCGCCGGGTCGGGCTTCACCGTCACGGCCACGGCGAAGGACGCCTTCGGCAACGTGGCGAACAACTCGGTGGACTCGGTGACCTTGAGCATCGTGTCGGGCAGCCCGCAGACGACGTTTTCCAACAACGGCTCGACCACCATGACGACGACGCTGTCCTCCGGTGTGGCCACCTTCCCGGCGGTGGCCTTCGACACCGCTGGCCCTAACTACACGCTGTCGGCTGAGGACACCTCGGCGAACGAAACGGCGCCCAATTCCAACGCCTTCACCGTCCGCCCGGCGGCGGCCAGCCAGCTCGCCTTCACTACCCAGCCGGTGGGGGGCGTCACCGAGGGCACCAACTTCGGCACCTCGCCGGCCGTCTCGGTGGAGGACACCTACGGCAACGTGGTGACCACCGACACCGGCCACGTCACCCTGGCGACCTACTCGGGGCCGTCGGCGGCGGCCCTTAGCTGTTCGAACACCGGCTTCCCGACCATCTCGGCGGTGGCGGGGGTGGCCACCTTCACCAACTGCAAGATCACCGGGACGGCGGCGGCCGGGACCTACACCCTGAGCGCCAGCCGCACCGGCCTCACCCAGGCCGTCTCGGGCAACGTGGTGATCAACCCCGGTGCGGCCAGCCAGCTCGCCTTCACCCCGGCCACCCCCGGTCCGGGTGTGGCGGGGAGCGTGATCCCGAGCGTGGCGGTCTCGGCCGAGGACACCTACGGCAACGTGGCGACCTCGGCCAGCGGCTCGGTGGTCATGTCGATCGCCTCGACCGACCCGCAGACCAGCTTCACCTCCGGGACGACGACGGTCAGCCTGTCGAGCGGGGTGGCGAGCTTCACCAACCTGGTAGTCGACACCTCGGGGAGCTACACCTTTACCGCTACCCCGAGTGGGATCAGCGGGGTGACCGCGGCGGTCAACTCCAATGCCTTCACCGTCAGCGGATCGCCCACGGTGAACTCGTTGGCCATCACGACCATCCCGTCGGAGACCGCCGGGTCGGGCTTCACCGTCACGGCCACGGCGAAGGACGCCTTCGGCAACGCGGCGCACAACTCGGTGGACTCGGTGACCTTGAGCATCGTGTCGGGCAGCCCGCAGACGACGTTTTCCAACAACGGCTCGACCACCATGACGACGACGCTGTCCTCCGGTGTGGCCACCTTCTCGGCGGTGGCCTTCGACACCGCCGGCTCCTACACGCTGTCGGCCAAGGACACCTCGGCGAGCGTGACGGCGCCCAACTCCAACGCCTTCACCGTCCGCCCGGCGGTGGCGAGCCAGCTCGCCTTCACCACCCAGCCGGTGGGAGGCGTCACCGAGGGCACCAACTTCGGCACCTCGCCGGCCGTCTCGGTGGAGGACACCTACGGCAACGTGGTGACCACCGACACCGGCCACGTCACCCTGGCGAAGAGCACGGGGCCGGCGGCGGGGGCCCTTAGCTGTTCGAACACCGGCTTCCCGACCATCTCGGCGGTGGCGGGGGTGGCCACCTTCACCAACTGCCAGATCACCGGGACGGCGGCGGCCGGGACCTACACCCTGAGCGCCAGCCGCACTGGCCTCACCCAGGCCGTCTCGGGCAACGTGGTGATCAACCCCGGTGCGGCCAGCCAGCTCGCCTTCACCCCGGCCACCCCCGGTCCGGGTGTGGCGGGGAGCGTGATCCCGAGCGTGGCGGTCTCGGCCGAGGACACCTACGGCAACGTGGCGACCTCGGCCAGCGGCTCGGTGGTCATGTCGATCGCCTCCGGCAGCCCGCAGTCCGGCTTCAACTCCGGGGCGACGACGGTGGCCCTGGCTAGCGGGGTGGCGAGCTTCACCAACCTGGTAGTCGACACCTCGGGGAGCTACACCTTTACCGCTACCCCGAGTGGGATCAGCGGGGTGACCGCGGCGGTCAACTCCAATGCCTTCACCGTCAGCGGATCGCCCACGGTGGCCTCGCTGGCCATCACGACCATCCCGTCGGAGACCGCCGGGTCGGGCTTCACCGTCACGGCCACGGCGAAGGACGCCTTCGGCAACGCGGCGCACAACTCGGTGGACTCGGTGACCTTGAGCATCGTGTCGGGCAGCCCGCAGACGACGTTTTCCAACAACGGCTCGACCACCATGACGACGACGCTGTCCTCCGGTGTGGCCACCTTCTCGGCGGTGGCCTTCGACACCGCCGGCTCCTACACGCTGTCGGCCAAGGACACCTCGGCGAGCGTGACGGCGCCCAACTCCAACGCCTTCACCGTCAGCCCGGCGGTGGCGAGCAAGCTCGCCTTCACCACCCAGCCGGTGGGAGGGGTCACCGAGGGCACCAACTTCGGCACCTCGCCGGCCGTCTCGGTGGAGGACACCTACGGCAACGTGGTGACCACCGACACCGGCCACGTCACCCTGGCGAAGAGCACGGGGCCGGCGGCGGGGGCCCTTAGCTGTTCGAACACCGGCTTCCCGACCATCTCGGCGGTGGCGGGGGTGGCCACCTTCACCAACTGCCAGATCACCGGGACGGCGGCGGCCGGGACCTACACCCTGAGCGCCAGCCGCACCGGCCTCACCCAGGCCGTCTCGGGCAACGTGGTGATCAACCCCGGGGCGGCCAGCCAGCTCGCCTTCACCACCCAGCCGGTGGGAGGGGTCACCGAGGGCACCAACTTCGGCACCTCGCCGGCCGTCTCGGTGGAGGACACCTACGGCAACGTGGTGACCACCGACACCGGCCACGTCACCCTGGCGACCTACTCGGGGCCGTCGGCGGGGGCCCTTAGCTGTTCGAACACCGGCTTCCCGACCATCTCGGCGGTGGCGGGGGTGGCCACCTTCACCAACTGCCAGATCACCGGGACGGCGGCGGCCGGGACCTACACCCTGAGCGCCAGCCGCACCGGCCTCACCCAGGCCGTCTCGGGCAACGTGGTGATCAACCCCGGGGCGGCCAGCAAGCTCGCCTTCACCACCCAGCCGGTGGGAGGGGTCACCGAGGGCACCAACTTCGGCACCTCGCCGGCCGTCTCGGTGGAGGACACCTACGGCAACGTGGTGACCACCGACACCGGCCACGTCACCCTGGCGAAGAGCACGGGGCCGGCGGCGGGGGCCCTTAGCTGTTCGAACACCGGCTTCCCGACCATCTCGGCGGTGGCGGGGGTGGCCACCTTCACCAACTGCCAGATCACCGGGACGGCGGCGGCCGGGACCTACACCCTGAGCGCCAGCCGCACCGGCCTCACCCAGGCCGTCTCGGGCAACGTGGTGATCAACGTCGGGGCGGCCAGCCAGCTCGCCTTCACCACCCAGCCGGTGGGAGGGGTCACCGAGGGCACCAACTTCGGCACCTCGCCGGCCGTCTCGGTGGAGGACACCTACGGCAACGTGGTGACCACCGACACCGGCAACGTCACCCTGGCGTACTACTCGGGGCCGGCGGCGGGGGCCCTTAGCTGTTCGAACACCGGCTTCCCGACCATCTCGGCGGTGGCGGGGGTGGCCACCTTCACCAACTGCCAGATCACCGGGACGGCGGCGGCCGGGACCTACACCCTGAGCGCCAGCCGCACTGGCCTCACCCAGGCCGTCTCGGGCAACGTGGTGATCAACCCCGGGGCGGCCAGCAAGCTCGCCTTCACCACCCAGCCGGTGGGAGGGGTCACCGAGGGCACCAACTTCGGCACCTCGCCGGCCGTCTCGGTGGAGGACACCTACGGCAACGTGGTGACCACCGACACCGGCCACGTCACCCTGGCGAAGAGCACGGGGCCGGCGGCGGGGGCCCTTAGCTGTTCGAACACCGGCTTCCCGACCATCTCGGCGGTGGCGGGGGTGGCCACCTTCACCAACTGCCAGATCACCGGGACGGCGGCGGCCGGGACCTACACCCTGAGCGCCAGCCGCACCGGCCTCACCCAGGCCGTCTCGGGCAACGTGGTGATCAACCCCGGGGCGGCCAGCCAGCTCGCCTTCACCACCCAGCCGGTGGGAGGGGTCACCGAGGGCACCAACTTCGGCACCTCGCCGGCCGTCTCGGTGGAGGACACCTACGGCAACGTGGTGACCACCGACACCGGCCACGTCACCCTGGCGACCTACTCGGGGCCGTCGGCGGGGGCCCTTAGCTGTTCGAACACCGGCTTCCCGACCATCTCGGCGGTGGCGGGGGTGGCCACCTTCACCAACTGCCAGATCACCGGGACGGCGGCGGCCGGGACCTACACCCTGAGCGCCAGCCGCACCGGCCTCACCCAGGCCGTCTCGGGCAACGTGGTGATCAACCCCGGTGCGGCCAGCCAGCTCGCCTTCACCCAGTCGCCGGCGAACACGGGTGTTGGTGTGGCGTTCGCCACTCAACCCGCAGTGGCGGTGGAGGACAGCTACGGCAACGTGGTGACGACGAACACGTCAACGGTGACTCTCGCCATCACGGCGGGCACGCCCACTTCGGGTGGCCCAGGGACGCTGACGTGCACGGGCGGTCTGAGCAAGGGGGCGTCCGCTGGCATCGCCACCTTCGCGGGATGTTCGATCAGCACCGAGGGCGCTAATTACGAACTCCATGCCACGGACGGGTCCCTGGTGGCTGCCAACAGCAGTGCCTTTAACGTGTTCAGCTCGGGCACGTACTCGGGGAGCAGCGGCACAAGCGATATTCCCAGTTCCGCCACGTATTACGGGATCAACGCCTCTTCCGCCGGGTCGGGTACTTCCACGAACAACACCATCACGCCGGGTGTGGGCGAGACCCTGACCGGCCTGACGTTCACCATCAATCGCACCAGCACGACGAGCCACACGGCCACGGTGGGGATCGTTACGAGCGGGGTCTGGGCTGCGACGGCGCTCACGTGCACTATTACCGGGGGTTCAGGCTTGACGAGCTGCACGATCACCGCCAACGTGAGCGTCTCGGCGACGCAGTCGATCAACATTCAAGCCGTAGGAAACGGGACCCGCACCGGAACGTGGACGACGACCTACACACAGCCGTAGCCGGGGTACTGAAAGATGAGCAGAAGATAGTCATGGCCGAAACGTTGGTTGTGGAGGTCTTGGAGGCGCGAAAGGCGATTTGGTGACGGAGAGTCCAAGAACAGGGTTCCACATCGCTGGACTTCGCACGGGACGCGCAGTTCGGCCCGGACGCGGTGGAGAACACGACGAACCGGGTGCGATCCTGGTTCTGGCGCTTGTCTTCCTGCTGGTGGGAACCGTTGTTGTCGGTGCGCTGGTGAGCGCGCTGACGAATGACCTCAACAACTCGAACACCTTCCAGTCGGTCCGGTCTCTCCAGTACGCGGCCCGGAGCGCGACCGATTTCGCGATCCAGAGCATCCGCTACACCCCGTTGCTGTCGACGTCCCAGACACTGAACGCCAGCCCGCCGAACTACTGCTGGGGGAGCGGTCCGGTCTCCACGTTCCAGACGATTGACGGCGTATCTGGGATGACGGTGTGGTGCAGCACGGTTTGGAACCCGACGAGTGCTGAGACCCGGGTCGTGACCTTCTCGACCTGCCTACTGCCCAGCAACCTGGCGAGCTACCAGGACGCTGCCGCTCAGTGCGAGCAGAATCCGTTCCTCCAGGCTGTGGTCACCTTTGATGACTACCCTCCGGGCATCAGCGCGCCGACGACCGCGGAGTGCGTGGTGTACTGCGGCGCGAGCATGGCCGTGAACAGCTGGGTGTGGTCGCCGGTGGTCCCGATCGTCACGGGGATCAGCCCCGGTTCTGGTCCGATCACCGGTAGCACGCCTAGCACGCCGTTGACCATCACCATCACGGGGACTGGGTTTGTGGCCGGAGCCGCCGTCAACTTTATCGAGGAATCTGGCGGTGTCCCGGCCAGCGACAACGTGGTGTTGTCGGTGCCTGCCGCGAACGTGACGGTGAACGGACCTGGTTCGATCGCGGTCCTCGCACCGGCGGCAACCGAGGGGTCCACTTACTACGTCACCGTGACGACATCGACGGGAACCAGCGCCTACAGCACCAACGACGTGTTCACGTATTCCCCTGTCGCCCCGACCGTCGCGGGGATCAGTCCTAATTCGGGATTGATCGGCGGGGGCAACGCGGTGACCATCACGGGAACCGGGTTCTTGAACGACGCGACCGTCAATTTCATCGAGGAGTCGGGCGGCTACCCGGTCTTGCCGACGGTGAGCGTTCCGGCCACCTACGTGTCGGTGACCAGTTCGACTTCTATCACCACAGTCTCGCCGCCCGTATCCGCCACGGGAACCTATTTCGTCACCGTCACGACCTCGGATGGCACCTACACGCCGACCCCGGGAACGGTCTGCCCGTCTCCGCTGCTGGCGGGCACGCAGTGTGACACCTTCTCGTATGGGACGTTGACCCCGACCATCTCCTCCATCACTCCGCTGTCTGGCTCGGTGCATGGCGGCACGGCGGTGACGGTCACTGGGGTCGGATTCGTGTCTGGGAACACCGTCACCTTTGTTAAGTTCTCCGGCCTGGATTCGAACGGCAACCCCATCACGACCGGTTATTCAGCCAATGCGTCTTCCGTAACGGTGAACGAATCAGGCGTCACGGGCACTTCGACGATGACCGTCGTCTCGCCGGCGGTGAGCTCTTCGGGGACGTACTACATCGACGTCACGACGTCGCAGGGCACCAGCCTCTACAGCGGTGCCCCTGATGTCTTCACTTATTCGTAGCACCCTTTTCGCGGACGGGTAGTCGCCTCATCCGCGGACCATTGCCGGGAAGGCATCCCCGCAGGCGGTGATGGTCACACTGGACCTCAATTACTCCTTCGGAGCCAGTTCGGAGCGCGCCCGGGCTGGTCGGGAGCCTCCGAGGATGCGAGGTCGGTGATCGCGCCGTTGGCTGGCGATCGGAAGTTCAAGTAGTCGTCGTGCCGCAGAGGCGGAGGCGCCGCCTACGCCGCCACCGCCCGGGCGAGGTCCTTGGGATACATGGATACCTCGAGCGCGGTGTCGTAGGAGATGGTGCCGGAATTGACCAGTTCGATGAGGCTCGTCTCCAGCGTCTGCATGCCCTCGGACCGGCTCGTGGTGATCACGTTGCGGAGCTGGAAGGTCTTGCCTTCTCGAATCAGCGCCCGGCAGGCGCTGTTGGCGAGTAGCACCTCGAAGGCGGCCACCCGTCCCCCGTCGACCCGGGGCATGAGGCGCTGGGCGATCACCGCGGCGAGGGACCCGGCCAGCTGGATACGGATGAGGTCCTTGCGATCGGCGGGGAACACGTCGATGATCCGGTCGATCGCCTGGGGCGCGTCGTAGGTGTGGAGCGTGGCGAACACCAGGTGGCCGGTCTCGGCCATCGTCAAGGCGATCTGGATGGACTCCAGATCGCGCATCTCCCCGACAAGCAGGACGTCGGGGTCTTCGCGCAGGCAGGAACGAAGTCCCCGCTCGAAGCTGGGGCAGTCGACTCCCACCTCCCGTTGATTGACGATGGACCGCTTGTGGTGATGGAGATACTCGATCGGGTCCTCGATGGTGAGCACGTGGACCGGCCGGTTGTCGTTGATGTAGTCGATGACCGAGGCGAGGCTCGTCGACTTCCCCGATCCGGTCGGCCCCGTCACCAGGATGAAACCACGAGGGAGGTTGGCGAGCGAACTGGCCACCGCCGGCAGCAGGAGCTCCTCGAAGCTCGGAATCCGCATCGGGATCATGCGGAGCTCGAGGGCGGGGCTCCCCCGTTGGTGGAAGGCGTTGCCGCGGATTCGGGCGACGTCGTTCCAGGAGAAGGCGAAGTCGTAGTCCTGGCGTTCCTCGAAGGACTCGTGCTGTTCGGGAAGCAGGAGCGAGCGGATGACCTGGCCGATCTGATCCGGCGTCAAGTTCGGCACCCCGTCGATCGGGACGAGTAAGCCGTCCAGACGGACCCGGGGGGCCGAACCCGCGGACAACAGGAGGTCGGAGCCTTTGCGGTCCCAGAGAAGCTGCAGCCAGGGATCGATCGGAGTGGTGTCGATATTTGCCATGTGTCTAGTAGAGCTTCATCGGAGACCCGCGTCAAAGACCGAAAGGGGCCCGGCGACATGCCGGACCCCTCGGTCCTCGATCTGAGATCGGAGCAGGTACGCCGTTAGGTGACCGTGTTGCAGACGTCCGCGCCGGCAGTAACGCTGGTGTCGTAGTTGGTCCAAGTAGCCGGGGTTGCGGCCCCCGCGTCGGTATGGGCAGTGCTCACCCAGACCTGGCCCGGCGACACGCCAGCCACGTCCACGCCCGCCGTGACGCCGGCAGAGGTCTCGTAGCGGACACCGGTCTCGCCGCTAATCACGATACCGATGTAGTAGTGGGTGCTGTTACTCGGCCAGGAGCGCAAGGCCTTAGTGGTCCCGACGAGATCCGCGATCGATCCCGGAAAGGCGCCGCCAGAGTTGGTGGCCTGGTAGGCCGCGATTCCGACCTCGACGGTCTTCGCGTCCGTGTTGCACGCCGACTTGGCGCTGGAGCTGGTGACGCCGCCGAGCGCGAAGACGACGACGGCGGCGAGGATGCCCATGATGATGATGACGATGAGGAGTTCGATCAGGGTGAAGCCTTCCTGACCGGACCGCTCGATGCCTGTTCTACGCATGGTGCGGTAACGACTGAACATGTCGGCTAGTTCCTTTCTTCAGATCGATGGCCCTAACTCACTACGAGGGCAGATTAGCCCTCGTCATCAATGAGGTCGTCGATTTCGACCCATGCAGGCCAGAAAGAATAGTCAATATGTATCAGCTATGCCTATGGGAGAATGCCGCCTTGTCACCGTGCGTCACGATCCCGACACCACCAGTGGGAAAATATCGCCTCATCTCCAGAGGCCTTGGACGGTGGCTCCTGCGCCGGCGGGTCACCGTGCGACACGATCTCGACAGCACCAGAGCCCCGCAAGTGGCCCGGATTGGCTGCGTCGATTGTCGGAAATTGTGCGTCCCGATCAAGTCACCATCACCGGCATTGATATGGTCTCGGACGGCGGTTAGAAGCGCCGACGGGCGGGGCGTATTGTTTCCCCGGACGAGATTCCTCGGGTTAGGTGATCTTTACCTGGCGGTAGATGCCGTACATGGCGGAGATGAGCGCGATCGCGACGAAACCGACGATGAGCCCCATGACGATGATGATGGCGGGCTCGAAGTAACCGGTGAACCGCTTGAGCTTGTAGTCGAGCTCCCTCGCGTAGTACTTGGCCGCGGTGTCCAGCTGCTCTTCGAGGGTCCCGGTCTCCTCGCCGACGCGCATCATCTGGCGAGCCGCGCTCGGGAACAGGTCGCTCGTCGCGACGGGATCGGCGAGGCCACGGCCTTCGAGCATCTCGTCCCGGATGCCGTCGATTCCCTTCTTGTAGACGTCATTCGACACCGAGTCGGAGGTCACGATCAGCGCCTCGGGGAGCGAGACACCGGCCTGGATCATCGACGAGAGGATCCGACAGATCCGCTCGATCATGACGTGCTGGACGAGGTCCCCGGCGATGGGGAGGCGGAGGACCCATGAATCGATCACCGCCCGTCCTTTTTTGGAGCGCCAGGCGATCATGAAGACGATGACCAGGAAGACGATCACCCCGAGGATGATGTCCCACCGGGCCTCGAAGAAGTTGGTGAACCGGATCAGGAGCATCGTGGGGAGGGGGAGCTTGGCGCCGAGCGACGCGAAGAAGGTCTTGAACCTCGGCATGACGAACACCCCGAGCACGACGACCACGACGACCGACATGCAGAGCACGATCCCCGGATAGATCATCGCCCCGGTGACCTTGCTGCGCGCGTCGGCGTCCCGTTCCATGTAGTCGGAGAGCTGGCCGAGAACGACGTCCAGGTTTCCTGCCAGCTCGGCCGCGCTGAGCATCCCGATGTAGTAGGGAGGAAAGGCCTCGGGGTGGGCCTCGGCGGCGAGCGAGAGGGTGTCGCCGGCCGCGATGGCCTCGATCATCGAACGCAGCGCCTTTTTGAACAGCTTGTCGGTCGTCTCTCCCTCGATGATCTCCAGGGCGTCGAGGATCGGGATTCCCGCCTTCACGAAAACTCCGAGCTGGCGCGAGAAGTGCATGACCACCTGACGCGGGACCTTTCTCTTGGTCACCTCGTACTGGAGGATGCTCGTCTTCTCTTCAATGGAGAGCGGCTCGAGCTCCCGGCTCAGCATCAACAGGTGGGCGGCACCCGCGTTGGGGGACGCGATCACCCCCGAGACTTCCCTGCCGCTCTTGTCGATTGCGGTGTAGCTGAATCGGGCCATGGACGATCCTGTCTACAACGTGTAGATGCTGCGGACCACTTCAGACACGGTCGTGATGTCCTGGGTGACCAGATCGATCGCCTGCTCGCGCAGGGTTCGCATGCCTTGCTCTTGGGCCGCGTTGCGGAGCTCGTCGTGGGTGCTGGCCGCGACGATGAGACGTTTGATCATCGAAGTGACGGCCAGGAGCTCATAGACGCCGATCCGGTCCTGATATCCGGTGTGGGCGCAGAAGTTGCACCCCTCGCCGTGGTAGAAGTCTTCCTTCTTGGTTCCTTTCGTCTCCTCGTAAAAGGCGAGTTCATCAGGCGTTGGGGTGTAGCGCGTCTTGCAGGCGGGGCAAATGCGGCGCACCAGCCGTTGGCTCAAGACGGCGATGACCGAGGCGGAGATGAGGAAGGGCTCGATCCCCATGTCGTAGAAGCGGAGCAACGCGGTGACCGTGTCGGTGGCGTGGAGCGACGAGAGAACCAGGTGACCGGTCATCGCCGATTGCACCGCGATACGTGCCGTCTCGACGTCCCGGACCTCACCGACCAGGATGACGTCGGGGTCCTGGCGCAGGATCGACTTGAGTCCGCTCGCAAAGGTCAGGCCCGCCTGTTCGTTCGTCTGGATCTGGTTCATGGAGGAAAAGACGTACTCGACGGGATCCTCGATGGTCATGATGTTGCGTGACGGGAGGTTGAGCTCGTTGAGGGTCGCGTAGAGCGTGGTGGTCTTGCCGCTTCCCGTCGGTCCGGCACAGACGACCATCCCGAACGGAGCGCGGATGACCTCCGAGTAGGACTCGCGGATGTCGGCTGCCATTCCGAGGTGTTCCAGGCGGAGCACCGACCGGGTCTTGTCGAGGATCCGCATGACGCACTTCTCGCCGAAGATCGTCGCCAGTGTCGAGACGCGCACATCGACCGATTTGTCGTCCACGGTCGTGGTGAACTGTCCGTCCTGGGGTCGGCGGCGCTCGACGATGTTCATCCCGGCCATGATCTTGATCCGGTTCACCAGACCGAGGCCCATCGCCGCCGGGAGCAGGAGCATCTCTTTCATGACCCCGTCGATGCGGTAGCGGACCCGCACCGCGTCTTCCTGCGGCTCGATGTGGACGTCGGACGCCCGGTCACGCAGCGCCTGGGTGAGGATGCGGGTGACGACCTGGACGACCGGAGCGTCGTCGGCGACGACCTCCAGCTTCGGGGGCTCAGCCCCCCGCCGTCGGACCCCTTCGATCGACTGGAACACCTGGACGAGGGTGGTGACGCCCCCCAGAGCGCCGTAGTTGCTGTCGATCGCCTGGCGGATGTCGCTCACCGGCACGATCATGAGCTGCACCTCGTGCCGGGTGGTCTTTTCGAGAAGCTCCTGAAGCTCCTCGCTCGGTTCGGCGACGGCGATGAAGACGATGTTGCCGCTCAATGAGACCGGGAGCACGAGCTGCGCCCTGGCGATCTCCTCGGGAACGAGTTCGAGCGCTTCTTTCTGCGGGATCTGCGTCCGCAGATCGCACTCGGGCATATCGAACTTCCACGCCAGCGCGTCGACGAGACCGCGCTCGCCAAGGACCCCCATGTCGACCAGGATCTGCCCGAGGCGGCCGCCGGATTCGCGCTGCTTCGCCAGCGCCTCGTTGACCTGCTCCTCGGTGACGAGGCCCCGACCGACGAGGAGATCGCCGAGCCGGAGTGCCATTTTGTCGGCGACGTCGTGCACGCCGAGGCGGACGATCTCTCCGAGTCCGTCCCCTCGGAGAAGGCCGTTCCCCTCCATTCCGACCGTCGAGTACGGCAGGCTGAGGTCGCTCCACGGCAGCGCCCCGGACTCGGCCGGCGCCTCGGGTGGCGGCGCGGGCTCCGCACCGTCGACCTCGACGCGCTGGGACGAGTGGGCGCGGTCACCACGTCGGAGTCTCACGAGCGTCTTTCGGCAGGCTCAGCGGACCAGACCACCATGGACCCAGGTTACTGCCGCGGTCCGGGAAAGACGTAGCTCCTGATAGCCGTCGCGCGATCGAGTCGGTCCGCAGGTGCCGGTGCGCTCAGAGGCTCCCTCGTCAGGCGGCGCTGCTCGTCTGGCTGCGGCGCCATCAGAGCTTTGAGGGACGCTCCCAGCCGAGACCCCGCTTTGGTGGACGGTTCCGTCCCCGCTTCCGATTTCGGGCTGCGAGCCAGGCGGGCAGTCGCGCCAGGGGCTGGTCAGATCCCGCCCTCGCCGCGGCACCCTGCACCTGGTTCGGTTGCGGGCGACGATCTAGCCGAAGGTGAAGTCGTAGGCCTGGATTCCCGGGGTCGCCGCGAGAACGAGCGAAGACCTTTCGTAGGAGCGACCCGATACCAGCGTGTAGAGGCGCGGGATCCCGCCCACCGTGAACGTCTTTCGCCGCGTGCCGTTCACCCAGACGCTGAGCGAGCCGTGTCCGCCGAGCACGAGGTAGACGTCGTGGGCGGCGAACTCCAGGCGCAACTCGGCGTGGCGTCCCGCGGTCATCTCCTCATGGTCGATGGTCCAGGTTCCCGCGAGTTCGACGCCATACGGATTCAGGACCTGTGAGAACGAGTACTTGGTCGGGACTCCGAGGAAGGCGGGCTGGCTGTAGAGGCTGTCCTGCGGGTCGCCTCCCAGGTAGTCGTAGCCGAGGTAGGTCTCCGGGGTGAGCGGCGTCTGGGGGGTGAGGTCGGGAACGTCGGTACGCGGGGGGAGGTGCACGAGGGGGTTCGCCTCGACGAGGAGCTCGCGGATGAACGACTCCGTCCGGCTGTAGTCGCCCTCGCCGATCGCCAAGTAGCGGAGTTGGCCCTGGGAGCTGATCAGGTACTCGGCGGGCCAGTAGCTGTTCCGGTAGGCGTTCCAGGTCGCCGAGTCGTTGTCGATGGCGATCGGGAAGTTGACGTGGAGCTGTCGGGCCGCCGCGGCGACGTTCGACACGACGTGTTCGAAGGCGAACTCCGGCGTGTGCACCCCGACGACGACCAATCCGTCCCGGCGATAGCGCTGATACCAGGCTTCGACGTGCGGCAGCTCGCGCTGGCAGTTGATGCAGGAGTAGGTCCAGAAATCGACCAGGACGACCTTGCCGCGCAGGCCGGCGAGCGACAGCGGCGCGTCGTGGGGTGTGTTCAGCCAGGCGGTGATCCCGGTGAAGGCGGGCGCCGGGCCACAGCGGGCGAGCACCGGCGAGTCCGCCGTGCACTGGCCGAGCGTTCCCGCGGGCACCCCGGTCACCGCGGCGAGCTGGTTGCGCGCGAAGGTCGTCCCCTCGACGTCAGTCTGGAGGGTGTTGGTGTAGCCGGGGATCAGCCGTTGCAAGCCGTCGGTGAGGTTGGCAGCTAGGACGAGGCACATGGCGACGAGGATGACGCCTCCGACCTGGCGGATGAGCGGGGTGTGCCGTCGTAGGGCGTGCACCCGTTCGACCAGCTGGTCGCCCGCGAAGGCCACCGCCAGCAGGGGCACGGCCGCGCCGGCGGAGAAGGCCAAGGCGAGCACGACCGCGCCAGGCCCGAAATGGCGGGAATTCCCGACGGTGGTGAGGGCGGCGAGGACGGGACCCGCGCACGGGATGAACAGCGGTCCGAGTCCGACCCCGAGGACGAAGCCGCTCGTCGTGCCCCTGGGGGGCCGTGTCCTTAGGCGAGCGAAGGGGCGCTCGATCAGCTGGCCGATCCGGGGTACGACGAGGCCAACTCCGACCAGACCGAGGATGACTAGTCCCGCGTCGCGTAGCAGATCCTGGGGCAGGTGGAGCGCGCTGAGCAGCGCCGATCCGCCAAGTATGAACGCGGCGAAGCTGAGTACGAGCCCGATGACGACGGCGACGGGTCGTCGGCTGTGTCGGAGCCCCGCCTTACTCGCGACCGGGGTGGCCCCGGCGACCAGGACGACCGGCAGGACCGGCAGGATGCAGGGGGAAATCCCGGTAATCAGCCCCGCGACGAGCCCGATCGCGAGCAACGCCAACATGTCCTTCGTCCCCCCAGTGACCGAGCACTCACCAGTCTTACCGGTGCACCTGCTTGGCGGGGCGCGCCCCAGATCGACGAGGCGTTAGAGGTCGCGCACCGATGCGGCCGGGCCGATGATGACGAGGGGGTGGCGGGCTGGGCGCAACCATCGAAGCGTGCGGACGAGCTCGGGCTCGTCGAGGCTAACGCAACCGTCGGTCGCGCTTGTTGTGGAGACGTGGAGAAAGATCGCCGAGCCTCGCCCCGGCACGATGGGAGCGGTGTTGTACTCGATCACGGCGAAGTAGTCGTAGGCCGGGATCTCGGTCCACAACGCTTCGCTGTCGCCTCCGAACGGGGGCCGTTGCCCGCAGGGGACGTGGACGAAGCGGTTGTAGGCGGGCGTCGTCGGGTCCTCGTCCCACCAGTCGCCGCACGTGAGTTGGTGGTAGCGGTAGACGACGCCGGGATCGGGCGCGACGCCGTACATCACGGGCCCGACCCCGAAGGCGCCGATCGGCGTGGTGCCGTCGCCTTCGAGGTGATGGCTGGAAAGGCCGTGCCAGCCGAGCCGGGCCGGCCACGGGCCACCGACCTCAGCAAAGCACCCCGCCCGGCGGTCCCACAGCGTCACCGTCGCCGTCGTGGAGGAGGTGGTGGGCGCCTCGACGAGTACCAGCTGGGCGGCGTTCGCCGTCGAGCGAAGGCGGTCAGCCAGATTGGCGCGGCAGGCGCCGGCGGGACGCTCGGGCGCAGCTTCGTGGACTGGCCGCGCCGGCATCGGGCTGATCCCGAAAAGAACCGGCGTCGCGAGTGCCACCGCGGCGAACCGTGCCACGCCCCGGCCGAGCTTCGAAGTCAGCGTCATCGGGCCCGCCGATCGGTCGCGGTCGGTTCAGTGACCGTTCACCGAGAAGTGCTGGTAGTCGGGCGAGCCGGTCCAGTCTCCACCCCAGTACCAGCCGACCGCGGCGAACGCCTCGACCAGGGTCCCCCCGGGGACGGCCATGCCCGGCCGGACGTCGGCGCGGTCGAGGAACTTCGCTCCCGCCGCGGGTTGAACCACCCCGTCTTCGATGTAGGGGTTCTCGACCGGGTTCACGTCGATGGCCTCGCCGTAGGCGTGCATCGACCACTGGGGTGGCCCGGGTGCCACCGCCTTCCGGCAGTTGAACCCGGAGGTGTTGTCCGCCGCCATCGAGGCGGGGTCTTTCCCGAGATAGACGTCGACGGGGACCATGCGCCGGATCGGAAAGCGCGCCGCATAGAGGAGGCGGAAAACCGTGATGACGTCGTCCACGACGGCGGCGTTCACGACGATCGTCCCGACGTGGCTCCGGTGGTCGAAGCCGTAGTAGCGGAGGCGCAGGCGCCGGAGCGCGCTCAGTGGAACCGGGCAGCCGGGGCGCCAGGAGTAGCGAAGGGACGATCTCGTCACGCTCGACACCGTCGCGGTGTAGGGGGGAAGCGGCGAGTCGCCGCGGGGCCGTGCGGCGGAGACCGGTCCCGCGGTCACGGCGACGAGCACCATTGCCACGACGAGCGCCGACAACCGTCCGCGACAGCCCCAGAAGGGATGTGGCCCGGATTTAGGTCGGTTCGGGCGCTTCGTCACGCGGTGGTCCCCGATCTTGTCGGTGCGCTGATGGTATCGACCGGCGGGGTTGCCCGTCGCTGCCGGTTGCGCGCCCAGAGCGCAACCACCGCCAGCCCTCCGACCACGAAGAGCGCGAGCCCGGCGATCTCCACCGCGTCGGTGCCGTTGTCGTAGCTCAGCCAGAAGTACTCATCGACGAAGCGACTGAGTCCCCACAGCCCCACGGTTACCGCCGTCACGTACCCCACCGGGCCGCTCCGGGCCGCGACGAGGCGTTCGACCCATAGCGCGACGAGAAAGATTGCGCCGCACTCGATTGCCTGGAAGATCGGAACGGGGAGGCGCTTTCCGATCTCACCGGCGTAGTACATGCCGAACCAGGCCGACGTCGGCTTCCCTCCGCCCGCGACCTCGAGCTGTGGACCGAGCAGGCGCCCGATCGCCCACGAGCAGACGAGGACGGGAGCGACGAGGTCGGCAGCGACACCGAGCCGGAGTTGCGGACAGCGACGGTGCGCTGAGTAGAAGCCCGCCGGGAGGCCGAGGACCAGGCCTCCGAAGGAGGAGAGTCCGCCGTGCCAGACCGCCAGGACCTCGACCGGGTCCCGTGAATAGACACCGAAATTGGAGATCACGTGGGCCGCCCGCGCGCCGACGAGAGCGGCGACGATCACCCAGAGGAAGGTTACGAGAAGCCACTCGTCGGGGTATCCGTGGTCCCGCAGTCGTTTCGCGAAGTACCGGTAGCCGAGCCAGAAGGTGATCGCGAGCCCGATGCCGTAGGTGTGGACCTCCAGCGGGCCGATGTGGAAAGCGACCGGAATCGGCTTCAGCGTGTGCCTCCGCTCGGTGGTGTCGGGACCGCGGCCCGCGCCCCTCTTCGAACAGTATCGCCGTGCCAGCGGGGGCTACGACGGCGGGCGTCGTTCACCTCGACCGGAGGAGGTTCTCGCAGTGGGCCCGCCACCTTTCATGTGGCCCGCCGCCAACCGTGGTCTATCCGGTCTCGTCGGGCACCGCGTCGAGCTTGGTGCCTTTCGTCTCCGGCACGAAGCGCCACAGAACGGGGAGCGCCACCAGGAGGAGGACCGCAAGGATGCTCACGGTGTTCCCGATGCTTCCGATCAGTCCCCCCCGTTCACTGAGGACACCGACGATCGACCCCCCCGTCACCTCTCCGGTGTTGGCGAAGCCGTTGCCGACGATCGCCGAGGCTTGGGCCCGGATCCGAGTCGGGAAGGACTCCGCGGACATCGCCGACAGCGCAGGGCCGACGCCGAGCCCGAAGAAGACGGCGAGAACGAGGAAGACGAAGTTCGCCGCCTCGGAGCTCGACTGGAAGAGCGCGACGCCGCTCGCACACGCCGCGAGGAAGTAGATCGTCGCGACCGGCTTGCGGCCGAACTGATCGATGAGCCGACCACAGACGTAGTAGCCGAAGGTCCCGACGACGAAAGCGGTTCCGAGATCGAGCGACACCAGCCCGGTCGAGAAGTGATGCTCGCGTTCTGCGTAGAGAACCCACCAGCCGGCTCCCGCGGTCACCGGGATCTTCTCGAGGAGCGAGACGACACCGAGTGCGACGACGCGTTGTCGCCATGGCGTGACGAACGCCGCTCGCAACGGCTCCCGCTTCGGACGGTTCACCTTCATCTCTTTGAACGCGATCGTCTCGCGCACGTAGCGGCGAGCGAAGCCGATGGCGAGGGCCGGCAGGACCCCGATGAGGTAGAAGGCCCGCCAACCGAGCGAGGTGTGTTGGAGGCCCACCGCCAGTAGAGCGGCTGTTGCCACCGCGCCCAGCGGCACGGCGACGAGGAGCTTCCCGAGGGCCCGTCCCCGGGTGGCCGTCGGGAATTCTTCGAGGACCACGATGGCGGCGAGGGCGAACTCGGCTCCGGCGAAGATCTGGGTCAGCGACTGGAACAGCGCGAACGACCAGACGCTCCAGCTCGTGGCGGTGAGTCCGGTGAAGATCGCGTACCCGAAAAGCCCGATGAGCAGGATCGGCCGGCGCCCGACGCGGTCGGCGAGCCGGATCGCGAAGAACGCGACGAACGACCCGGCTGCGATGGGCACGTTCGCGAGCCCGAGCGTGCCGAGGCTGACGTGGAAGGCACGCTGTAGTTGGGGCAAGAGCAGGGCGCGGAGTTCGCCGTCGTATCCGTTAAAGAAGGCGGCGGGAATGAGAAGGAAGAGAAGGATGCGAAGGTACCGCTCCGATCGCTCCTCGATCGCCACTGGGTGATCACCCTAGTGAGAGCCCGGTCAGGGGGGAGGACTGGGGTCCAGACGCGGCACGGTCCCGGGTAGCCTTTCGGCCGAAGCCGTCCGTACTCTCCGGGACCAATGCCTGTGGCGACAGGCGCCATGCCGATCACCTCGCGGCTCTCGGCCGACAGGCCGCCTCTCGACGGCCCCACAGCACCGGTGCCTCCCCGGAGGGAGTCCTTGCACTGCTTCCTGCCTACCCCCGAGGCTCCGTAGTCCCCCGTTTTCGGTTCGGTCGCCCCCCTCTTTCGAGTGGAACGCCCGTCCCGTCCGAATGAGACAACTCGGCCTTGGTGCATGCATCGTGCTCTCGTTGCCGTCGCACGTCAAGGGGGTTACGCGAGATCCACGGCTTGTCGACAGAGTTCTCGAAAGATACCCACGTCGTCCCCATACGATCCCCAGAGAATCAACAGACCTGTCCACAGAGGGCTGGGAGCGGTCGCCGGGCGGTCGCCATTCGGTGACCCGGTGGCGGGGGTTGGCGCGGTGCTGCGCGAGGAGGAGAAGGGCGTTGCCGGAGCAACCAGGCTGGCCGCCAGGTCCCGGCCCGCCCGTTGAAGTGGCAGAACACCTGGCTGCGGGGGATCGGTGGCCCCGCCGTTAACGTCGCCCGGGAGGTGAGGCGATCATGACGGCGCACCACGAGCTCCTGGGGCGGTTGGTCCAGTCGGTCATCAATCTCAACGGCCCGGGTCGCTACGTGCACTGGGGCTTCATCCAGATCTCGGTGGCGAACCTCGTGGTCATCGCGTTGATGATCGTCGTGTTCGCGGCGGCGATCCTCGTTCCGTTCCCCCGGCGCGGCGGGGGCGACCGGTGACGATCGACTCGGGTGAGCCGGACGTCGGCCTGCAGGCCGACCGGCCCGAAGACGCCGGCTCGTGGAGCGCGCGACTGCGGCGCGCCGCCGTGTCGGCGTTCCCTCCCGGGCGTCTCCTGCCCGATCGCCAGCCGGCGTACGTCGCATCGTGGATCTACGTCTTCGGCGCGCTCACCCTCGCCGCGCTCGCGATCGTCGTGCTCTCGGGCATGGTGCTGGCGATCGAGGGCCCGACTTGGTGGCACCTGTCAAGCGTCGGACTGTTCGTGAACTCCGTGCACCTGTGGAGCGTCGAGCTCTTCTTTTTCTTCATGGTCGTCCATCTGTGGGGGAAGTTCTTCATGGCGGCTTGGCGAGGACGGAGACGCGCGACGTGGATAACGGGTGTGCTCTCTTTCCTGGTTTCGGTGGCGGCGGCGTTCACCGGGTACCTGTCGCAACAAAACTTCGACTCCCAATGGATTGGGACCCAGGCCAAGGACGGGATCAACGCGACCGGAGCCGGGGCGGTCTTCAACGTCCTCAACTTCGGGCAGATGCTGATGTGGCACATCCTGTTGCTGCCCCTCGTCGTCGGGCTGTTGGTCATCGTCCACGTCCTGCTGGTCCGGCGGCGTGGGGTCGTCCCACCGTTCGCACCCGATGCGGGTGACCTCGTCGGCCCCGGGGTCGTCCCGGCCGCCGTCACCGCCGTCGAACGGACGAGGCCACGATGAAGCCGCCGCGGGCGAACCCCGGCCGGATCAGACGGTTCCGGCCCGACCGCGACGTCGAGGAGTGGCACGGGCGCTACGTGCCCTATGACATCGTGAAGGAGTTCGCCGCCGCGTTTCTCGTCGTGCTACTCCTGACGCTCGGCCTGGCGATCGTCCTGTCCTCGCCGGACGTGCGTCCGGTCACCATCAAGAGCTGGTCCCAGCACGCCCCCCTCGACTTCGCCCGGACCGCCGTCACCGAACTCGCCGGCACGAGCCCGACAGCGACGTACGGGCCGCCGTACAACAACACCCCAGGGGTGAGCCAGTCGATCGGTCCCTTGTCGCTCGAGAGCCTGATGGGGGTGCACCACCCGATCAACACCACCCTCGACGACGTCATCGACCCACTGAAGACGCTTCCTCCCAATGCGACCCTCACCGCGGCGATCAAGCAGTACACGTCGGCTCCAGCCCAGACCAAACAGCGCTGGACGAACGCGTATGGCACGGCGTTGGCGCACGCCCGGTACACCAACGGGATGCTCATGACCGGTTCCGGACACTACGGGCCGGTTGCCGAGATGATCGGGACGTTGACGACGATGGCGCGCAGTGGAGCCCTCGACGGCGCGCTCGTCAGCTCCAGGCAGTTCTACGGGACCGACTACACCAAGCCGCTGCTCTTCATCGCTGACGGCACCTACCTGGCGAAACTCGCCGCGGCCCAGCACCTGCAGGGAACGCAGTGGGGGATGATGAACGAGACCGGCAACTTCCCCGGTCAGTCGTGGCTCTGGTTGTACACCTTCTGGTACCAGATCCCGCCCTTTACGACCTCGACGAACGCCGACGCCCTCGTCTGGGCCATCATGGTCGTTCTCACCGTTCTCCTAATGCTCGTGCCGTTCCTGCCGGGGGTGCGCGCGATCCCTAGGAAGGTGCGCATCTATCGGTTGATCTGGCGGCGGCACTACCGTTCTCTAGCGGTTCGATCGGATGGCGCCGTGTGATCGGCTGATGGGTCGCTCGCCCAGGCGCGCGTGCCGGAAGGAGGCGCAGGCATGGAAGTTGCGATTCCGGCGGCCGGAGGTGACGTCCCCGCCTACCTTGCCCTACCGCCGAGCGGACGCCCCGAACCCGGGGTGATCCTTGTCCACGACGTGTTCGGCGTGACCCAGGACCTGAGGAACCAGGCGGATTGGTTGGCGGCTGAAGGGTACCTGGCGGTCGCACCCGACTTGTTCCACGGTCGCAAGAAGATGGCTGGCGTGAGCGGAGTCCGGCGCGACATCGCGAGACGTCAAGGGAGGACCTTCGACGACGTCGAGGCGGTGCGCAGCTGGGTAGCGGGCCGAGATGAGTGCACGGGCACCGTCGGCGTCATCGGCTTCTGCATGGGTGGCGGCCTGGCCCTCATGCTCGCTATTGGGCGCGGCTTTTCGGCGTCGAGCGTCAACTACGGATCGGCCCCCAAGGACGCCTACGACGCGAGCTTCCTTGCCCACGCCTGCCCGATCGTCGCCAGCTACGGTGCCAAGGACCGGTCGCTTCGAGGCGCCGCGAGCCGACTCGCACGGGCCCTTGGGGTGGCTGGCGTCGTGAATGATGTGAAGGAGTATCCCGACGCCGGACACGGGTTCCTGAACGATCACGAAGGCGCCCATGACCGTGTTTCCGCCGCCTTCCGGTTGATGAGCAAGTTCATCAACTACGGCTACCATGGCCCGTCCGCGGCGGATGCGCGGCGACGGATCCTCTCGTTTTTCGACGCGCACTTGAGATCGGGTCAAGCTCCTGCGGGGTAGGGAGGGCGATGTTCCGGTGCGGCGGAACGTCATGGTGGGCGTCGCGTGCCCATCGGGTGGACACGTCTTCGGGGCGGTTCATGCGATGTCGGCCTGACGCGGGTGCTGCTAGTCCTTGGCAGCGTCTAGGTGATCACGACCGCCGGGAAACGGTGGGGTTTACCGGTGGAATAGGCGATCACGCGTCATCTACGCGTCATCGACCCGAAGGTCGTGTGCTGGCTCACCAAGGCGGAGTGAACCGCAGCAGACGAGCGGGTTCGCTATTCCTGTTGGTCGATGCGCACAACCCAGGATCCGGAACCGCTAGCGGCGATAACCACCGAAGTCGGGCCGGAGTCGTTGCCCGGGTCGAAGATGCAGCCCTGCAGAGCCGTCGCGTCGGCGCCGACATCGTCGAAAAGGAGCGTGGAACCACCGATCGGTGAACCAATTTGGTACGTGAGCTTGCCGACGGAAAGCGAACCGACCGCGTAGCAGATCTTGAGCGGGCGATTGGCGAAGTTGACCGTGGCCGACCCAGAAGTCGGGCTAAACGCCGCGAGGGGCGCGTAACCGTTTGTAACGGTCGGCAGGGTCGGGCACCCGGAGCCACACACTGCCGCGACCATCGTGTTCGCTTGTTGGTTGGCTACCGCAAGCGGAGGGCCGCCGATCGCCTGCGGTCCACCGGTCGCGCAGGCTGTCAGGCCGAAGGCGGCGAGGCCGAGCGCGATGAACCCAACCGTGACCTTCCAGATAGTGGCTCGCTTTAGGGTCCGGGTCGGCTGCATCGAGACAATCATCGCGCCGTGGGCGTGCGAGCGACGGCACCTGACGTGACCGGTGCGCACTAGATGCCCGATCACGCCTGAGGTTCCCGCGCACTCCACGATTGACCTGCACTTCTCTACCCAGGCGACGCGGCGCCCCCGCCTACTTCGCTCCCTCTGCGCTTTTCGAGCGCATCCACCAGCCCTACAACAGAGAGGGCCAACGAACCGGAACAGTGCGCTTCGGGGACCAACGCGCCATGGCCCTGGCCGGTGCACTCTGCCTCCTCGTCCACGCCGTCACCGGCTTCACCAACAAGAGCCTTCGCGGGTGGTGGCCGGACTCCTCGGCGCGCAGTACTCCCGGAGCCAGATGACCTACGACCTGCGTCGCCTCCGCCTCCACGGGCTGATCGAACGGATCCCGCACACGAACACCTACGTCAGCACCGAAGGGGGCATCCGTTTCGCGGTCTTCCACACCAAGCTCGAAGCCCGGCTTCTCCGGCCGCTCCTCGACGCGCACGCGCCACCGGCGCCTGTCGAACCCCGAGCCGCGCTCCGGACGATCGAGCAAGCTGTCTGGGACTACGTCACCAACGCGCGCCCTGGACCTGCCGCGTGAAACCGGTCACGGCGTCAAGCGTTTCGCCCCCAAAGCAGAGCTAGCGTCGTCTCCGGCACGGATCGGGACGCGAGGGGGATCGAGGAGCAGGGACGAACGGTGGTCGAGGCATCTGAGCGCCGCGAGGCGGCCGACGATTTGGTCGAGCCGACCGGCAAGTTCCGCGTCTACCTCGGGGCGGTGGCCGGCGTCGGCAAGACCTGGGCGATGCTCGACGAGGGTTGGCGCCGTTACAAGCGCGGTGCCGACGTCGTGATCGGCTTCGTCGAGACACACGGCCGGCAGCTCACCGCTCAACAGATACGCGACCTGCCCATCGTTCCGCGCAAGTCCGTGGAGTACCGGGGCACGCGCTTCGAGGAGATGGACCTGAAAGCGGTACTCGCCCGCAAGGCCGGGGTGGCGCTCATCGACGAGCTCGCCCACACCAACGTGCCGGGCTCGGGGCCCCACGCCAAGCGGTGGGAGGACGTGTTGGAGATCCTGGAGGCGGGCATCAGCGTCATCAGCACGGTCAACATCCAGCATCTCGAAAGCGTCGCGGACGCCGTCCAGCAGATCACCGGCGTAGCCGTGCGCGAGCGCGTGCCCGACTGGGTCGTGCGAAAGGCCGACCAGGTGGAGCTGATCGACTCGTCGCCCGAGCAGCTGCGCAGGCGCATGATGCACGGCCACATCTATCCCCCCGAGAAGATCCCCCAAGCCCTCAGCAGCTTCTTCCGCAGCGAGAACATCTCGGCACTACGCGAGCTCGCGCTCGAGGTTCGTGGCGGACGAGACCGAGGAGGACCTGCTGGCGTACCTGGTCGCCCGGCATCCGGACATTGTCTGGGACACCACGGAGCGCATCATGGTGGCGGTGACGGGTTCGGAGGGGACCGACAGGGTGCTGCGGCGCGCGGCACGCATCGCGGCCCGTGCGCACGCCGACCTGCAGGTGGTCAACGTCGTCGCGGACGAGAGCTCGCGGTCGGCGTCCAAAGAGGCGCTCGCGTCCGTCAAGCACCTGGCCGAGGACCTCGGCGCGAGCTGGCACGAGATAGTCGCGGACGACCCCGCCTCTGCCCTGGTGCAGTTCGCAAAGGACCACCAGGTCACCCAGATCGTGCTCGGCGCCTCACGCCGGTCGAGATGGAAGCCGATCATGAGCGGGGCGTCGGTCGTGCAACGGGTGCTGCGCTTCGCCCGCCAGGGCGGCGTCGACGTGCACGTCATCGCCCGTTACGGCGCCGAGGCGCCCCTCGGCGCGGCGAGCACCCCCGAGGACGGTAATCCAGCGGCGCGAGCAGGCGTCACCGCTCGCGAGATTCCCGC